>NZ_FZPC01000006.1 GCF_900187975.1 Pseudomonas delhiensis
CCCGAACTCAGCAGTGAAACGACGCATCGCCGATGGTAGTGTGGGGTTTCCCCATGTGAGAGTAGGTCATCGTCAAGCACCTATCCCAAAACCCCCGATCAGCCTGGCTGGTCGGGGGTTTTGCTTTGACGCGGGGAAAACCCTTCCCCTGTAGGAGCGCGCCCTGCGCGCGAATCGCGGGCAGGGCCCGCTCCTACAGTTACCCTGTGCGCCATGTACCCGTAGGAGCGGATCTCATCCGCGATCCGGCCGGCAGGTCGGCGGTTTTCCCAGCGCGCTATTACGGCGGCAGCTGTGTTTCGGGTTGATACCGTTCCCTCTCCCCAGCCCTCTCCCGCAAGCGGGAGAGGGGGCCGTTCGGCGTTGCCGGGGCGTTCGGTGTCAGCCTGGAACATCGGTTCGAATACGCAATCGTAGGGCGCATAACGCCCCAGGCGTTATCCGCCGTCGGCCCACACCAGTCCCTACGCCTGAAATATTTCGTAATAAGTATCGTCACATTTCTTCTTCGAGCCCGTCGGTTTTCATCTGGCTGTCACATTGCTTTCATAGAGTCTGCTCGCGCCCCAACGCGTGGCGCCGAATTCCAGCCAGTCGGCCTTTCCCCAAGGAGCAAGGCATGAAACTCAAGCGTTTGATGGCGGCGCTGACCTTCGCCGCCGCCGGCGTGGGCGCTGCCAGCGCTTTCGCGGCGATCGACCCGGCGCTGCCGGACTACCAGAAGACCAGCGGCGTCTCTGGCAACCTGTCCAGCGTGGGCTCGGATACCCTGGCCAACCTCATGACCCTCTGGGCCGAGGAGTACAAGCGCCTGTACCCGAGCGTGAACGTGCAGATCCAGGCCGCTGGCTCCTCCACCGCCCCGCCGGCGCTCACCGAGGGCACCGCCAACCTCGGTCCCATGAGCCGCAAGATGAAGGACGTCGAACTGCAGGCCTTCGAGCAGAAGTACGGCTACAAGCCCACCGCCGTGCCCGTCGCCGTCGATGCCCTGGCCGTCTTCGTGCACAAGGACAACCCCATCAAGGGCCTGACCATGCAGCAGGTCGACGCCATTTTCTCCGCCACCCGCCTGTGCGGCGCCAAGCAGGACGTGAAGACCTGGAGCGACCTGGGCCTGGGCGGCGACTGGGCCAACAAGCCGGTACAGCTGTTCGGCCGCAACTCGGTGTCCGGCACCTACGGCTATTTCAAGGAAGAGGCCCTGTGCAAGGGCGACTTCAAGCCCAACGTCAACGAGCAGCCGGGCTCCGCCTCGGTGGTGCAATCCATCAGCCAGTCGCTCAACGGCATCGGCTACTCCGGCATCGGCTACAAGACCGCCAGCGTGAAGACCGTGGCCCTGGCCAAGAAGCAGGGCGACCCCTACGTCGAGGACAACGAGCAGAACGCGCTGAACGGCACCTACCCGCTGGCCCGCTTCCTCTACGTCTACGTGAACAAGGCGCCGAACAAGCCGCTGGACCCGCTGGAGGCGCAGTTCCTGAAGATGGTGCTGTCCAGGAGCGGCCAGGAGGTCGTCGTCAAGGACGGCTACATCCCGCTGCCGGCCAAGGTCGCGGCGAAGGCGGTCAAGGAACTGGGACTCTAGGTAGCGCCGGCCCGCCAGCCGTCCCTGGGCTGAGCGGTAGGTGATCCGGCCCGTTGGCAGGCGACTGCCGACGGGCTTCGTCTCGTCATCTCAGTGTCATGTTTCTGTCATAGACTGCCGCAAGCGTGTCGCCCCATGAACGACCTGGCCACTTCAGCAATGAGCAACTCTTCCCCCGAGCGGATCGACTTCAATACCCCGACCCTGCGCCGCAAGCGCCGCATGCGCGCCCTCAAGGACCGCCTGACGCGCTGGTACGTGCTGGTCGGCGGGCTGTCGGTGCTGGTGGCCATCACCCTCATCTTCTTCTACCTGGCCTACGTGGTGCTGCCGCTGTTCCGCGGCGCCGAGCTGGATGCCCGCGCCCCCCTGGCCCCGGCCTGGCTGAAGGACGTGCAGGCGCCCCTGCTGCTGAGCATCGAGGAGCAGAACCGGGTCGCCATGCGCGTGGCCGCCGACGGCCAGGTGCTGTTCTTCGACCTGGACAGCGGCGCCGAACTCGGCCGCCAGGCGCTCAAGCTGCCGGCCGGCAGCCAGGTGGTGTCCATCGCCGAGGACCAGCCGGGGCACCCGATGGTGGCGCTCGGCCTGTCCAACGGCCAGGCCCTGGTGTTCCAGCACGGCTACCAGGTCACCTACCCGGACAACCGCAAGACCATCACCCCGCAGGTCGACTACCCCTACGGCGAGGCGCCCATCAGCCTCGACCCCCAGGGCCGTGCGCTGGAGCACGTGGCCCTGGCCTCCGACGACGACGGCCTGCTGCTGGCCGCCTCGACCGGCAGCCAGATGCTGCTGCTGAGCCTGACCCGCCGGGAGAACATGCTCACCGGCGAGACCACCCTCGAGCGGGAGGCCGTGAACCTGCCGCAGATCGCCGACCCGGTGAAGGCGATCTACATCGACCCGCGCAAGCAGTGGCTGTACGTCATCAACGGCCGCGCCCAGGCCGACGTCTTCGACCTGCGCACCCGCCAGCTCAACGGCCGCTACAAGCTGCTCGACCATGCCAACCGCGAGGTCACCGCCAGCGCCCAGCTGCTGGGCGGCATCTCGCTGATGATCGGCAACTCCGACGGCGGCATCAGCCAGTGGTTCATGGCCCGCGACACCGACGGCGAGCCGCGCCTGGCGCACGTGCGCGACTTCCAGCTGGGCAGCAAGCCGATCACCGCCATCGTCCCCGAGCAGCGCCGCAAGGGCTTCGTCGCCCTGGACAGCGCCGGCGAGCTCGGCGTGTTCCACAGCACCGCGCACCGCACTCTGCTGGAACAGCAGGTGGCGCCGGCCAGCGGCGTGCTGGCCCTGTCGCCGCGGGCCAACCGCCTGCTGCTGGAGCAGGGCGGCCAACTGCACGGTTTCGACCTGAGCAACCCGCATCCGGAGGTCTCCTGGAACGCGCTCTGGGGCAAGGTCTGGTACGAGAACTACGACAAGCCCCAGTACGTCTGGCAATCCACCGCCGCCACCACCGACTTCGAGCCCAAGCTGAGCCTCGCGCCGCTGACCTTCGGCACCCTCAAGGCGGCCTTCTACGCGATGATCCTGGCCGCCCCGCTGGCCATCGCCGCGGCCGTCTACACCGCCTACTTCATGGCCCCGGCCATGCGCCGCAAGGTCAAGCCGGTGATCGAGCTGATGGAAGCGCTGCCGACGGTGATCCTCGGCTTCTTCGCCGGCCTGTTCCTCGCACCCTACGTCGAAGGCCACCTGCCGGGCATCTTCAGCCTGCTGCTGCTCACCCCGCTGGGCATCCTGCTTGCCGGCCTGCTCTGGAGCCGCCTGCCCGGACACATCCGCCTGGCGCTGCCGGACGGCTGGGAAGCGGCCATCCTGATCCCCGTGGTGCTCGGCGTCGGCGCCTTCGCCCTGTGGCTCAGCCCGCACCTGGAAACCGTCTTCTTCGGCGGCGACATGCGCCTGTGGATAAGCCACGAGCTGGGCATCACCTACGACCAGCGCAACGCCCTGATCGTCGGCCTGGCCATGGGCTTCGCGGTGATCCCGAACATCTTCTCCATCGCCGAAGACGCCATCTTCAGCGTGCCCCGCAGCCTCACCGACGGCTCCCTGGCCCTGGGCGCCACGCCCTGGCAGACGCTCACCCGCGTGGTGATCCTGACCGCCAGCCCGGGCATCTTCTCGGCGCTGATGATCGGCATGGGCCGCGCGGTGGGCGAGACCATGATCGTGCTGATGGCCACCGGCAACACCCCGGTGATGGACATGAACATCTTCCAGGGCATGCGCACCCTGGCGGCGAACGTGGCGGTGGAAATGCCCGAATCGGCGGTGGCCAGCACCCACTACCGCGTGCTGTTCCTCTCGGCGCTGGTGCTGCTGACCTTCACCTTCGTGATGAACACCCTGGCCGAGCTGATCCGTCAGCGGCTGCGGAAGAAATACGCGTCGCTCTGACCGGCGTCTGAAGAGGCTCTTTTCGGTGAAACAGAAACAGGATTCGGTGAAAGCCTGGTTCGCCAGCGGTTCTCCCTGGGTGTGGATGAACGCCGGCGCGGTTTCCATCGCGGTGATCATGACCCTCGGCCTGCTGGCCGTCATCGCCGTGCGCGGCCTCGGCCACTTCTGGCCGGCCGACGTGCTGGAGGCCCGCTACAGCGTGCCGGGGCAGGAAGCCAGGGTGCTGGTCGGCGAAGAAGTGCAGGTCGAGGAAGTGCCGCGCGAGCGCCTGCGCGGCGCCGGCCTGCCGGTGCCCGCCGAAGGCCCGGAGTTCATGACCCGCGAACTGCTCAAGCTGGGCAACCGCGACCTCTACGGCAGCGACTTCTCCTGGGTGATCGGCGACTGGCTCACCGAGCGGCGCTGGCCGCGGGAGCTGGTGGTCCTGGAGCGCCGCGAGTGGGGCAACTTCTACGGCTACCTGGTCAGCGTGAAGCAGGACGGCCAGGTGCTGGCCCGGGGCGCCGACGCCATGCCCGAGCTGCAGGCCCGCCTGCGGCGGGTGGAAGGGTTGTACGGCCAGCTCTACCAGCTGGAGAAGAAGGACATCGGCGGCGTCAACCACGAACTGGAGCGCCTGCGCCTGAAGGAGCGCCGCCTGCAGTTGCACGATGGGCTGGACGCCGCCGCCCAGGCCGACCTGGCCGCCGCGCGCGCCGAACTGCAGGGGCGCTACCAGGAATACGAAGGGAAGCTGACGGCGCTGCGCCAGCAGTTCAACCGCGACAGCGTGGTGATGCGCGACGCCGGCGGCCGCGAGCTGGAGATCAGCCTCGGCAAGCTGGTCCACGCCTACCAGCCCAACGCCATGGGCCTGGGCGCCAAGCTGGCGTTCTACTTCAAGAAGCTCTGGGAGTTCCTCAGCGAGGACCCGCGCGAGGCCAACACCGAGGGCGGCATCTTCCCGGCGATCTTCGGCACCGTGATGATGACCCTGGTGATGGCGGTGATCGTCACCCCGTTCGGCGTCATCGCCGCGGTCTACCTGCGCGAGTACGCGCGCCAGGGCCTGCTGACGCGGGTGATCCGCATCGCCGTGAACAACCTCGCCGGGGTGCCGGCCATCGTCTACGGCGTGTTCGGCCTGGGCTTCTTCGTCTACGTGCTGGGCGGCTCCATCGACCGGCTGTTCTTCCCCGAGGCCCTGCCGGCGCCGACCTTCGGCACCCCGGGGTTGTTCTGGGCCTCGCTGACCCTGGCGATCCTCGCCGTGCCGGTGGTGATCGTGGCCACCGAGGAAGGCCTGTCGCGCATCCCGCGGGCGATCCGCGAAGGCTCCCTGGCCCTGGGCGCGACCAAGGCCGAGACGCTGTGGAAGATCGTCCTGCCCATGGCCAGCCCGGCCATGATGACCGGCCTGATCCTCGCCGTGGCCCGCGCCGCCGGCGAGGTGGCGCCGCTGATGCTGGTGGGCGTGGTCAAGCTGGCGCCGTCGCTGCCGGTGAACGGCAACTACCCCTACGTGCACCTGGACCAGAAGATCATGCACCTGGGCTTCCACATCTACGACGTCGGCTTCCAGAGCCCCAACGTCGAGGCCGCGCGGCCGCTGGTGTACGCCACCGCGCTGCTGCTGGTGCTGGTGATCGCCCTGCTGAACTTCTCCGCCATCGCCATCCGCAACCGCCTGCGCGAGAAGTACAAGGCGCTGGAAAACTGATCCGCGGCCGCCGCCCGCGCAGGCGGCGGCCCGAGCCTCCAACGGGAGAGACGAGATGCAACGAGAACCCCATCGCCATGGCATCGACCTCGCCGCCCTCGGCCGGCCGATCCGCGAGGGCCTGCGCCTGGACAAGGAAACCGTGGCCCTGGAAGTGCCCGGCCTGAACCTGTTCTACGGCCAGAAGCAGGCGCTGTTCGACATCGCCATGCAGATTCCCAAGCAGCGGGTGACCGCCTTCATCGGCCCGTCCGGCTGCGGCAAGTCGACCCTGCTGCGCTGCTTCAACCGCATGAACGACCTGGTCGACGATTGCCGCGTGGAAGGCGAGATCCGCCTCGACGGCCACGACATCTTCGCCCGCGGCGTGGACGTGGCCGAGCTGCGCCGCCGCGTCGGCATGGTGTTCCAGAAGCCCAACCCCTTCCCCAAGACCATCTACGAGAACGTGGTCTACGGCTTGCGCATCCAGGGCGTGAACAAGAAGCGCACCCTCGACGAGGCCGTGGAATGGGCGCTCAAGGGTGCAGCCCTGTGGGAGGAAGTGAAGGACCGCCTGCACGAGTCGGCCCTGGGCCTGTCCGGCGGCCAGCAGCAGCGCCTGGTGATCGCCCGCACCATCGCGGTGGAGCCGGAAGTGCTGCTGCTCGACGAACCCTGCTCGGCGCTCGACCCGATCTCCACGCTGAAGATCGAGGAACTGATCTACGAACTGAAATCCAGGTTCACCATCGTGATAGTCACCCACAACATGCAGCAGGCCGCGCGGGTCTCCGACTACACGGCGTTCATGTACATGGGCAAGCTGATCGAGTTCGGCGACACCGACACGCTCTTCACCAACCCGGCGAAGAAGCAGACCGAGGACTACATCACCGGGCGCTACGGCTGAGGGCCAGGCGGCGGTCGCAATAAATCTGCAACCTTCGGCGCGTAGCCTGCAGCTTTCGCGGAGCGAAACCACATGATCAACAAAGAAAGTCTCAGCCATCACATCTCCCAGCAGTTCAACGCCGAGCTGGAGGACGTGCGCAGCCACCTGCTCGCCATGGGCGGGCTGGTGGAGAAACAGGTCAACGACGCGGTCACCGCGCTGATCGACGCCGACTCGGGCCTGGCCCAGCAGGTGCGCGAAATCGACGACCAGATCAACCAGATGGAGCGCAACATCGACGAGGAATGCCTGCGCATCCTCGCCCGCCGCCAGCCGGCGGCCTCCGACCTGCGCCTGATCATCAGCATCTCCAAGTCGGTGATCGACCTCGAGCGCATCGGCGACGAGGCCTCGAAGATCGCCCGCCGCGCCATCCAGCTGTGCGAGGAAGGCGAGTCGCCGCGCGGCTACGTCGAGGTGCGCCACATCGGCGGCCAGGTGCGCAAGATGGTGCAGGAGGCGCTGGACGCCTTCGCCCGCTTCGACGCCGACCTGGCGTTGTCGGTGGCGCAGTACGACAAGACCGTCGACCGCGAGTACAAGACCGCCCTGCGCGAGCTGGTGACCTACATGATGGAAGACCCGCGGGCCATCTCCCGCGTGCTCAACGTCATCTGGGCCCTGCGCTCGCTGGAGCGCATCGGCGACCACGCGCGCAACATCGCCGAACTGGTGATCTACCTGGTGCGCGGCACCGACGTCCGCCACATCGGCCTGACGCGCATGAAGGAAGAAGTGCAGGGTAAGTCCGATAGCTGAGTCGATTTTCGCGAAAAGCCCCATACGGATTCGCTTTTGCCGCCTGAGCCGAATGCTCTTCGTAGGATGGGGCGTACCCAGCAGGACCATCGGCGGATAACCGCGAACGGTTATTCGCCCTACGTCGAGGGTGGGTTGGGCGTAGGGCGAATAACGCTCCGCGTTATCCGCCGTTTGACCTTGATCCCATGCGCGCTTCGGGGGCGGCCTCGAAGCACCTGTTCCCGGCCAGTCCCAGTCCAGTCGAGACGCCGGCCCCTCAGAAATTCAACGTCAGCATCTCCGCCAACCGCCGCCCCTGCGGATCGCGGGCGCGGCTGTTGTGCTTCAGCGCCTGCTGCAGGCAGTGGATGAAGTGCCGCGAGGTCGCGTCCAGCCCCTGGTCGCGCAGGCGGATGATGCTGATGTCCCCGTCCGGCAATGGCTCCTCCAGCGCCAGGGCCCGTGCGCCGCTGCGCAACGGTTCGCAGAGCAGCATCGGCTGCGGGGCGTAGCCGAGCAGGCCGGCATCCACGATCAGGCTGCTGAGCATGCCCGAGGAATGGGCGCAGACGATGCGCTCGCGGGCGATCTGCAGGCCGTGCTGGCCGAAGAGCTCGTAGGTGGTCTCGGCGTAGCGGTCGTCGGTGAAGTTCATCGTCCAGTCGTGGTCCAGCAGTTGCTTCAGCGAGCGCGCCGCGGCCAGCGGGTGGTCGCTGCGGGCCACCACCTGCATGCGGTAGTACGCCAGGGGCTGGTGCACGAATTCCGCGCCCTGGAGGATGCACGCCGGGCCCAGGACGAACTGCATGCGGCCCGTGCGCAGCAGCGGCAGGATCAGCGCCTGCAAGCCCTCGTACAGTTCCAGCTGGACATGCGGCATGTCCTTGCGGAAGGCCTGCAGGGCCTCGCCCAGCAGGGTCTGGCCGAACCAGGGGGTGACGCCGACGCAGAGCGACGCCGCGCCCTCGCCGCGCAGGCTGGCCAGCTCCTGGCGGGCGCTTTCCAGCTGGGTGGCGATCTGCCGGGCGCGGGGCAGCAGCACCTGCCCGGCGGTGGTCAGGCGGGCGCCGCCGGCGTGCCGCATCAGCAACGGCAGCCCCTGCTCCTCCTCCAGCTCGCGCAGGGCGCGGGTCACCGCGGCCTGGCTGAGGCCCAGGCCACGGGCCGCGGCGCGGATGCCGCCGCCGTCCGCCACCGCTACCAGGGCCTGCAACTGATGCAGTTTCATGGTGGGTCCCCCCTCCGAACACCGGAGATCGTCACGACAACATTTTTTTGGCTTATGCACAGCGGGCGCCAGCGCTAGGGTAATTCACGCCTAGCGCACCGGCCGGTCCAGGCATCGATCCAGTCCAATCCCACAAGAAAACAGGAGCGAGCCGATGAACGAAGCCTGCATCGCGCCGGGCATAGCCGCTATCGTCCCGGAAATGGTCGAACTGCGCCGGGCCATCCATGCCGAACCCGAACTGGGTTTCGAAGAGTACTCCACCCGCGAGCGGGTCATCGAGCGGCTGCGCGCCTGGGGCTACGAGGTGGCCGAGATGGCCGGCACCGCGGTGATCGGCACCCTGCGCAACGGCCCCGGCCCGGCGCTGGGCCTGCGCGCGGAGCTGGACGCGCTGCCCATCCAGGAACAGAGCGGGTTGCCCTGGAGCAGCCAGGTGCCCGGCAAGATGCACGCCTGCGGCCACGACGGGCACACCGCCATGCTCCTGGCCGCGGCCTGCGAGCTGGCCCGCGAGCGCAGCTGGCGCGGCACCCTGCACCTGTTCTTCCAGCCCGCCGAGGAAGGCCATGGCGGCTCCGGGGCCAAGCGCATGCTCGACGAGGGCGTGCTGCAGCGCTTCCCCTGCGACGCCCTGTTCGCCATGCACAACCTGCCCGGCCTGGCCGAGGGGCGCTTCATGGTCATGCCGGGGCCGTGCATGGCTTCGGCCGACAGCCTGACGATCCTCATCCACGGCCGCGGCGGCCACGGCGCCATGCCCCAGCAGACGGTGGACCCGATCCTGGCCGGCGCGGCGCTGGTCACCGCCCTGCAGAGCCTGGTGTCGCGCAACGTGCCGCCGTCCGAGGCGGCGGTGCTCACCGTCGGCGCCTTCCTGGCCGGCGACGCCAGCAACGTGATCCCCGACAGCGCCGAGCTGCGCCTGAGCGTGCGCGCCCTGAGCCCGCAGGTGCGCGAACTGCTGCTGCGGCGCATCGGCGAGCTGGCGCGGCAGCAGGCGGGCAGCTTCGGCGCCCGCGCCGAAATCGAGGTCGAGGCGGACGGCTACCCGGTGCTGGTCAACGATGCCGAATGCGCGGAGCTGGTCCGCCAGCTGGTCCTCGACTGGCTCGGCGAGGACGGCCTGGTGCCCGACCCGCGGCCGATCCATGCCAGCGAGGACTTCGCCTTCTGGCTGGAGCAGGTGCCCGGCTGCTACCTGATGATCGGCAATGGCGACGGCGAGGGCGGCTGCGCGGTGCACAACCCCGGGTACGACTTCAACGACCGCATCCTGCCGCTGGGCGCGACCCTCTGGGTGCGCCTGGCGCAGCGCTTCCTGGCCTGAACCCTCCAGCCGAGCAGGGAATACCGACATGACAACAAGAACGACTTCCTTCGCCGTGAGTGCCGAACCCTCCCGCGCCGGGCGCACCCGCGCCATCGCCGCGGTGTGCCTGGGCAACGCCCTGGAGTTCTACGACTTCCTCGTCTACAGCCTGCTCGCCACGCTGATGGCGCGGCTGTTCTTCCCCTTCGGGGAAAACCCGCTGACGTCCCTGCTGCTGTCCTTCGCGGTGTTCGGCACCGGCTTCGTCATGCGCCCGCTGGGCGGCCTGGTGATCGGCCTGTACGCCGACCGTGTCGGGCGCAAGGCGGCGATGCGCCTGACGCTGTGGCTGATGGCCCTGGGCGCGCTGCTGTTCACAGTGGCGCCGACCTACGCCCAGGCCGGGCTGTTCGGGCCGCTGGTGGTCATACTCGCGCGGCTACTGCAGGGCTTCGCCGTCGGCGGCCAGGTGGGGACCGCCACCACCATCCTCATGGAGTACGCCGGGGCCGGCTCGCGGGCTTTCTATTGCAGCTGGCAGGTGTTCAGCCAGAGCCTGGGCGTGCTCATGGGCGCACTGGTGGTGCTGGCGCTGAGCAACCTGCTCAGCGCCGAGGCCATGGACGCCTGGGGCTGGCGGGCGGTCTTCGCGGTGGGCATCCTGGCCATCCCGATCAGCGAATACATCCGCCACCGCCTGGAGGAAACCCTGCCCGCCCAGGCGCAGGACGACCGCCAGCCGGCGCCGGCCAGCCAGGGCCTGGCGCTGCTGTGCCGGCACCCGCGCCAGCTGGTCACCGGCGTGCTGCTGGTGACCGGCGTCTCGGTGCCGGTCTACATCACCCAGTTCTACCTGGCCAACCACGCCATCGGCGTACTCGGCATGCCGCTGGGCGTCGCCACCTGGGCGGCGGTGGTGAGCTGCCTGCCGTCGCTGCTGCTGGCGCCCCATGCCGGGCGCCTGAGCGACCGCATCGGCCGGCGCCGCTCGATCTTCTGGCCGCTGCCGATCCTGCTGCTGGCGATCTACCCGGCGTTCCTGCTGCTCAACCACTCCCCGAGCCTCGCCACGCTGCTGCTGATCGTGGGGCTGCTCAACATCCCGCTGACCTACTGCATGGTGGCTTCCCTGGCGATCCTGCCCGAGCTGTTCCCGGCGGCGATTCGCGCCACCGGGCTTTCGGTCACCTACTGCGTGGGCGTGGCGCTGTTCGGCGGCTTCGCGCAATTCTTCGCCGCCGGGCTGATCGGCCTGACCGGCAGCCCGAACGCGCCGGCCTGGTACATGGTCGGGGCCATCCTGCTGTGCCTGGCCGGGTTGCGCATGGCACCGGAAACCGCCGGGCGAACGCTGGATTGAGTGACGGACGTGTCCGACCGGTCACGCCGGCATGGCATCCTGCCAGCGCCCGAGGCTATCCTTCGCCTTGGCGTTCCAGGGAGTCGACGATGAGCAAGGTCAGTGTTCTGGTGGTGGATGATGCACCCTTCATCCGCGACCTGGTGAAGAAGGGGTTGCGCGACCATTTTCCGGGGTTGCGCATCGAGGAGGCGGTGAACGGCCGCAAGGCCCAGCAGCACCTCGCCCGCCACGCGGTCGACCTGATCCTCTGCGACTGGGAGATGCCGGAGATGTCCGGCATCGAACTGCTCGGCTGGTGCCGCGCCCAGGCGCCGCTGAAGGACGTGCCCTTCATCATGGTGACCAGCCGCGGCGACAAGGAGAACGTGGTCCAGGCCATCCAGGCCGGGGTGTCGGACTACATCGGCAAGCCCTTCTCCAACGACCAGTTGGTGAGCAAGGTGCGCAAGGCCCTGAGCCGCAGCGGCAAGCTCGACACGCTGCTGGCCTCGGCGCCGCAGCGGAGCCTGGCCGGCGGCCCGCCGAACGACTCCCTCGCCGCCCTCACCGGCGGCAAGGCCGAGGTGGTGCGCACCACGGCCGCGCCGGCCGCAGCCCCGCCTCCGGTACGCCCGGCGCCTGCCGCCGCCCCGGCCGCCGCTGCGCGGGGCAAGGGCCAGGGCCAGTTGCGCCTGCCCAACGCCAGCCTGCCCTGCGTGATCCGCGGGCTCAGCCTCAAGGAGGCGCAACTGGTGGTGAAGCGCGGCCAGGTGCTGCCGCAGGTGCTGGAAACCGCGGTGCTGGACCTGGAGGAAGACAACGAGGTGGCGCGCCTGAACGGCTACCTGCACTCGGTGGCGGCGCTGGAGCCCAAGCCCGACAGCGAGTGGCTGCTGCTGTTGCTGCGCTTCGTCGACCAGGACCCGCAGAAGCTCGACTACCTGTCGCGGCTGATCGCCCGCGGCAGCACCCAGAAACACTACGTCCCCGGCGCCTGAGGCCTGCTTCACAGCCCGACGGCCGGCGGCTCGCCGCTGCCGGGCGCGGCTGCTAGTCTTGCTGGCGTCGAATACCTATAACCAGAGTCGACATGCTAGGGCGCCTTTTCTTCCTTTGTGGCCTATGGATGGCCACGGGGCCGGCTGCGGCCGTGACCATCTACAAATACGTCGACGCCAATGGCGTGGTCACCTACACGGACAAGGCCGTGGCGGGTGCGCAGGTGTTCGTCTTCCGCGACCGCATGGTCGAGCACCTGGAGCAGCAGGTGAAGCTGCAGACGCTCAGGCACGACGGCTTCGAGACCCTGCAGGTGCGCAATGACCTCTACGCGCCGGTGGAGGTGGAGCTGAGCGTGAACGCCGCGCAGAACGCCGTGGGCGCGCCGGAGCGGCCGATCCGCTGGGTGCTGGCGCCGCGCAGCGCCATCCGCCTGGCCACCCTGAGCCCGCGCGATGCGTCGCGGCCGATGCAGTACAAGCCCAGGCTGCGCTACGCCCTGGGCGACCCGCGCCTGCAGCCGGTGCCCTACGACTATCCGCTGCCCTGGCGCGGCGGGCCCTTCCGCCTGAGCCAGGGCGCCAACGGCAAGTACAGCCACTTCACCCCCAAGAGCCGCTACGCGCTGGACATCGCCATGCCCGAGGGCACGCCCATCGTGGCCGCCCGCGGCGGTACCGTGGTGAAGGTGGAGAACGCCCAGAGCGGCCGTGGCAACAACCCCTCCGGCAACTTCGTGCGCATCCTCCACGACGACGGCACCATGGGCGTCTACCTGCACCTGATGCGCGGCTCGGTGCTGGTCAGCGAGGGCCAGCGCGTCGGCGTCGGCACGCCCCTGGCGCGCTCGGGCAACACCGGCAACAGCAGCGGCCCGCACCTGCACTTCGTGGTGCAGCGCAACGTCGGCCTGGCGCTGGAATCCATCCCCTACGACTTCGCCCAGCCGGTGGGCACCCTGCCGAACTTCGCGGTGGTCAAGGAGTAGCCAGCTTGCCGGCGAAGGCCGCGCGCAGGTCGGTGGTCGGCGGCGGGGCGAAGCGCAGGCGCTCGCCCATGCCGCGCAGGTAACTCTCCAGGCAGGCGCAGGCGCGCTGCGCGTCACCTTCGCCGAGGGCTTCGAGCATTTCCCCCTGTTGCCGGCAGCTGTCCAGGGTGTGAGCCTGGCCGCGGCCGAGGGCGATGCTCACCGCCAGGCGTTCCAGCAGCGGGCCCAGCAGGTCGGGCAGCAGGGGGTTGGCGGACAGCTGCGCCAGGCGCAGGTGCAGGCGCTGGGCCAGGTCCTGCGCGCCCAGCGCGTCGCCTGCCGCCAGGCACCGGCGCTGGGCGGCGAGCAGGTCGCGCAGTTCCGCCAGGCGCTCGCCGTCCAGGTTACCGGCCAGGCGCCGGAGCATGTCGCTTTCCAGCAGCAGGCGGGTTTCCAGCAGTTGCCGCAGGTGCTGCGGGTCGGGACGGGCGACGCTGGCGATGCGCCGTGGCGCCAGTTCCACCGCGCCTTCCCGGGCCAGGCGCTGCAGGGCGCGACGCACGCTGCTGGGGCCGGCATGGAAGATCCGCCCGAGGGTTTCCTGGCTGAGCGGCGCGGCGGGGCGCAGGCGCCGCGAGAGGATGGCCGCGTGCAGGTCCTCGTAGATCCGCTGGGCCTGGCCCCGGCGGCGCGGGCCCGTTTCGCCGTTCATCGCCCGGTCCCCGCTTCCGGCACGCGCAGCACCAGGTTCAGGCGCAGGCCTTCGTTGAGGATGTGCTGGCGCATGGCCTGGCTGGCGCCTTCGCTGTCGTGCTGGCGGATGGCGCGGACGATGGCCTCGTGTTCGGCCAGCAGTTCCTCGGCGTGGGCGGCGTTGCGCTGGATGAGGTGGTCGCTCTGCTCCAGGGCGCCGCCGATCTGCTGCGAGACGCTGAGGAAGATCGGGTTGGAGGTCAGCGCCACCAGCTTGCGGTGGAAGGCGTTGTAGGCCTCGACCAGGGCGGCGGTGCGGCCGTCCTCCACCGCTTCGCGCATGTCCAGCAGCAGCAGGCGCAGGCGGCCGAGGGAATCGCTGTCGATGCTCTGCGCCACCAGCCCGGCGATGAAGGGCTCCAGGGCGTAGCGCAGTTGCAGCACGTCCTCCAGGGTGGCGGTGGCCGGGGCGCGGATCTCGCGCAGGGCGCCTTCCTCGCGTTCCAGCACCATCACCCCCTTGCCGGGCAGCGAACGGACCACGCCGAGGGTCTCCAGCACGGTGATGGCTTCGCGCAGGCTCGGCCGGCTGATTTCCAGCTGCTCGGCCAGTTCGCGCTGGCCCGGCAGCATCTGGCCGGCCGCCCAGCGCCCCTGTTCGATGGTGTCTAGCAGTTTCTGAACCACTGAATTGACCAGCTTGGATGAGGAAAACATGGTGACTCCTGAGGCAGTAAGTAGGAGGGGCCCATCCGGCCCCACCATTGCGCGCCGCACCCATGGATGCGGTACGCGTGGCGGCTATGGTCAGCCGCGCAGTTCGCCCTTGCTCGAGGCGGGCGTCACATTCTGGGTGGCGCCGGGTTCGCCAGTCAGTACCGCCCGGGTGCGTTGCAGGTCGATGTCGTTTTCCCAGCGGGCGATGACCACGGTGGCGACGCAGTTGCCGATCAGGTTGGTCAGCGCCCGGCCGATGCCCATGAACCAGTCCACCGAGAGCACCAGCACCAGGCCGGCGGCGGGGATGGCCGGCACCGCGGCGAGGGTGGCGGCGAGGATCACCAGGGCCGAGCCGGGGATGCCGTGGGCGCCCTTGGAGGTTACCAGCGACACCAGCAGGATGGTCAGCAGGTCGCTGATGGCCAGCGGCGTGCCGGTGGCGTGGGCGATGAACACCACCGCCAGGGTCAGGTAGATGGAGAAGCCGTCGAGGTTGAAGGAGTAGCCGGTGGGGATCACCAGGCCCACGGTGGAGCTGCGGATGCCCATGTTCTCCAGCTTGCGCATCACCTGCGGCAGCACGGCATCGGAAGAGGCGGTGCCGAGGACGATCAGCAGTTCCTCGCGGAAGTAGCGCAGGAACGGCCGCAGGCGCACGCCGCTCAGGCGCAGCACGGTGCCCAGCACCAGGCACACGAAGAGGATGCAGGTGAGGTAGAACACCAGCACCAGGGCGCCCAGGTGGCTCAGCGACTCCAGGCCGTAGCGGCTGGTGGTGAAGGCCACCGCGCCGAACACGCCCAGCGGCGCCAGGCGCACGATCATGCCCATGATGCGGAAGACCACGTGGCTGAACTCGTTGATCAGCCGCGCCACGCCGCTGGCCTGTTCGCCCACCAGGTTCAGGGCGCTGCCGAACAGCACGGCGAACACCAGTACCTGGAGGATGTCGTTGTTGGCGAAGGCGCTGAACACCGAGGTGGGGATCAGGCCCATGATGAAGTCCACCGGCCCGTGGATGTCCTTGGTGTGCGCGGTGTAGGTCGCGGCATCGCCGGCGGAGAGGCCGCTCAGGTCGATGTTGGCGCCGCTGCCCAGGCCGCTGCCGTAGGCCACCAGCAGGCCGAGGAGGAGGGCGAGGGTGGTGAGGATCTCGAAATAGACCACCGATTTCAGGCCAATGCGCCCGACCTTCTTCAGGTCGCCCGCGCCGGAGATGCCGTTGACCACCACGCAGAACACGATGAGCGCGATGAGCATCTTGATCAGCTTGATGAAGCCGTCGCCCAGCGGCTTGAGCTGGGCCGAGAAGTCCGGAAGGCCGACACCGAACAGCACGCCGAGGGCCAGGCCGAGCACCACTTGCAGGAAGATCGAGCGGGAACAGCGGTGGATGAGCATTGGGGGTCTCCGTTGTCTGCGCCCGTCCGCATCGCAAGAAGTGGTTGAGGCGCGCAGTTATTGTTCTGGTATTACCGGTCAGACCAGTTCAGGGTATGCCCATGGGCCGCCGTCGGCAAGTGCGGCGTGGGGGATGGTGCGACGAATGGTTCCGGGGAAGGGGGAATTAGAGAGGATTTAGGCTCTA
Source organism: Pseudomonas delhiensis (assembly GCF_900187975.1). Lineage (GTDB taxonomy): Bacteria > Pseudomonadota > Gammaproteobacteria > Pseudomonadales > Pseudomonadaceae > Pseudomonas > Pseudomonas delhiensis. The sequence continues at coordinate 16,236 of NZ_FZPC01000006.1, forward strand.
GATCGATGGTCTTGCGGGGGCGGAATTCTGTTCGGGGGAAGTCGGCAGGGTGATTCAACTGGTCAGACCGGTATGGGCGGCGAGTCCAATCGCGGACTTTGTCCGCGATTGGCGGATAACGCCGTAGGCGTTATGCGCCCTACGAAAACACCGCCATGGCACCATGCCCTGGCTTGCAGCTTGCAGCTTGCAGCTTGCAGCTTGCAGCTTGCAGCTTGCAGCTTGCAGCCGCCTCAATCCAACTTGACCACCTTGGCCAAGACGATCTTCGGTCCCTTCATCTTCTTCACGATGATGCGCAGGCCGTCGGCTTCCAGCACTTCTTCCTCTTCCGGCACGCGCTTGAGGGTCTCGTAGACCAGGCCGGCGAGGGTGTCCGCCTCGATGTGGTCGAGGTCGATGCCCAGCAGGCGCTCCACCTTGAACAGCGGGGTGTCGCCGCGCACCAGCAGCTTGCCCGGCTGGTAGGCGAGGATGCCGCGCTCGGTCTTGCGGTGCTCGTCCTGGATGTCGCCGACCAGCACTTCCAGCACGTCTTCCATGGTCAGGTAGCCGATCACCTTGTGATCGGCCTCCTCCACCAGGGCGAAGTGCGCGCCGCCCTGGCGGAACTGTTCCAGCAGGCGCGACAGCGGCATGTGCTTGGTCACCAGCTCCAGCGGGTGGGCCAGCTCGTCGAGGTCGATGGAGTCCGGCTGGCTGTCGGTGGTCGCCAGTTCCAGCAGCAGGTCCTTGATGTGCAGCAGGCCGGTGAATTCGCCCTTCTCGGTATCGAACACCGGGTAGCGGCTGTACTTGTGCCGGCGGATGGTCGCCAGCACGTCGGCCAGCGGCGCATGGCGCTCCAGGTACACCAGGTCCTCGCGGGAGTTGGCCCAGTCCACCACTTCCAGCTCGCCCAGCTCCACCGCCGAGGCCAGCACGCGCATGCCCTGGTCGCTGGGGTCCTGGCCGCGGCTGGAGTGCAGGATCAGCTTGAGCTCCTCGCGGCTGTAGTGGTGCTCGTGGTGCGGGCCCGGCTCGCCCTGGCCGGCGATCTTGAGGATGGTGTTGGCGCTGGCGTTGAGCAGCCAGATGGCCGGATACATCAGCCAGTAGAACAGGTACAGCGGCACCGCGGTCCACAGCGACAGCAGCTCCGGCTTGCGGATCGCCCAGCTCTTGGGGGCCAGCTCGCCGACCACGATGTGCAGGTAGGAGATGATGAAGAAGGCGCTGAAGAAGGACACGCCGCGGATGACTTCCTCGGAATGCACGCCCACCGCGGCCAGCAGCGGCTCCAGCAGCTCGGCGAAGGCCGGCTCGCCGACCCAGCCCAGGCCCAGGGAGGCCAGGGTGATGCCCAGCTGGCAGGCGGAGAGGTAGGCGTCGAGCTGGTTGTGCACCTTGCGCAGGATGCTGCCGCGCCAGCCGTGCTGCTTGGCGATGGTCTCCACGCGGGTGGCGCGCAGCTTGACCATGGCGAACTCGGCGGCGACGAAGAAGCCGTTGAGCAGGACGAGGAGAAGGGCGAAGAGTACGAGGCCGAAATCGGCGAAATAGGTCAGCAATTCGCTACTGGGGGAAGGGTCCATGGTTCTGTTGGCTGATGAATGAGCGGGTAAGCATGGCGGCAGCGTGCGGCCGTGGCAAGACGACGTTGGTTCAGGCGACCTGCTGCCGGGGGAAGTGGCAGACGAAGCTGCTGCCCTTGCCCGGCACGCTGCTGATGTCCAGGGTGGCGCGGTGGCGGATCAGCACGTGCTTGACGATGGCCAGGCCCAGGCCGGTGCCGCCGGTACTGGCGTTGCGGCTGGAGTCCACGCGGTAGAAGCGCTCGGTCAGGCGCGGCAGGTGCTTGGGGTCGATGCCGATGCCGCTGTCCTGCACCGCCAGGTGCGCGCCCTGCTCGTCGCCCCACCAGCGGATGCGGATCTCGCCGCCCTCGGGGGTGTACTTCACCGCGTTGAACACCAGGTTGGAGAAGGCGCTGCGCAGCTCCGCCTCGCTGCCCTTGAGCCTCACCTTCGGGTCGGTTTCCAGGCTGATGCGGTGCCCGCGGGCGCCGGACAGCGCCTGGGCGTCGTTGCGGATGGCCAGCAGCATCAGGTCCACCGCCACCGGCTTGTTGTCCGCCGGGTAGTCGGTGGCCTCCAGCTTGGCCAGCAGCAGCAGGTCGTTGAGCAGGGCCTGCATGCGCGCGGCCTGCTGCTGCATCTGCTGCAGGGCGCGGGCCCAGCGCGGGTTGATGTCGCCGGCGTTGTCCAGCAGCGTCTCCAGGTAGCCGGCGATCACCGTCAGCGGCGTGCGCAGCTCGTGGGAGACGTTGGCGACGAAGTCCTTGCGCATCTGCTCCAGGCGCTGCACGCGGGTGACGTCGCGGACCAGCATCAGGTGCTCGCCGTTGCCGTAGAGGGTGATCTGGAACTGCAGCAGCAGCTTGTCGTCCACCGGCGAGGGCATGTCCAGCGGCTCCTGGTAGTCGCCGCGGGCGAAGTATTCCTTGAAGCGCGGGTTGCGGACCAGGTTGGTCACCGCCTGGCCGCCGTCCTGAGGGCTCTTCAGGCCGAGCAGGCGTTCGGCGGCGAGGTTCCACCATTCCAGGTTGCCGTCGGCGTCGAGCATGACCACCGCATCGCGCAGCGCCGCGGTGGACTCCTGCATGCGGTCGATCACCGCCTGCAGGCGCCCGCGGGCGCGCTGGTTGCGCCGCTGCAGGTGGTAGATGCTGTCGAACACCTCGCCCCACAGGCCGTAGCCGTCGGGCGGCGGTTCGTCCTCGCGGTGGTTCTTCAGCCATTTGTGCAGGCGCAGCACCTGCCAGAGGGTCCAGCCGAGGTAGATGCCCAGGCAGCCTGCCAGGGCCCAGGCGTATTGCCCGCTCACCGCGCCTATCAGCGCGGCGGCGACTATCAACAGCAGCAGATGGCGGATCAGGGCGCCACGCCAGTCTTGGTTCACCAGGTCCTTTCCTTGTGAATATCAGGCGCGGGGCGCGCGGTCAGCTCTTGGTGGAGAAACGATAGCCGGTTCCGCGGACCGTCTGCACCAGGTTCTCGTAGACCTCGCCCAGGGCCTTGCGCAGGCGGCGGATGTGCACGTCGACGGTGCGCTCCTCGACGTAGACGTTGCCGCCCCACACCTGGTCGAGCAACTGGCCGCGGGTGTAGGCGCGCTCCTGGTGGGTCATGAAGAACTGCAGCAGGCGGTATTCGGTGGGGCCCATCTCGGCCGGCCTGCCGTCGATGGTGACGCGGTGGCTGATGGGATCGAGCATCAGGCCGCCGACCTCGATCGGCGTCTCGCTGTCGCCGGCGCCGGTGCGGCGCAGCACGGCCTTCAGCCGGGCCACCAGCTCGCGCGGCGAGAAGGGCTTGGTGATGTAGTCGTCGGCGCCGACCTCCAGGCCCTGGATCTTGTTGTCCTCCTCGCCCTTGGCGGTGAGCATGATGATCGGGATGTCCTGGGTCATCTCGTCGCGCTTCAGGCGCCGCGCCAGCTCGATGCCGGAGGTGCCCGGCAGCATCCAGTCGAGCAGGATCAGGTCCGGCTTGCGGTCGACGATGGTGGCGTGGGCCTGCTGCGCGTTCTCCGCCTCCAGGCATTCGTAGCCGGCCATCTCCAGGGCCACGGCGATCATCTCGCGGATCGGCGCTTCGTCGTCAACGATGAGGATTGTCTTGCCAACCATGGTCTCGCCTCGGGAATTCTGTACTGCGCCGCATTAGATAACGGAATTATTACAGCGATGTGACGCGGGCATGTTAGCCGAGGCACATGCCGGCGGGTGGCGGGGCGCTCTACTATGCTGATGTGACCGCCCCCACCGGGCGGCCCCACGCGCGTTCCCGGGGCCGTTGTGACGGCCTGCCCGACCTGCCGCCGTTTCCGGCCGCGCCTGTCTTGCGAGTCCGACCTCAGAAGAGGAGATTCACGATGAATTGCAAACACCTGGCGCTGGCCCTGTGCCTGGCGCTGCCGGCCGTGGCGGCGCAGGCGGCGGAACCGGCGACCACCAAGAACGGCATGCTGGTCGATGCCAAGGGCATGACGCTGTACACCTTCGACAAGGACAGTGGCGGCAAGTCGGTGTGCAACGACAAGTGCGCGCAGAACTGGCCGCCCCTGGCCGCCGAGACCGGCGCCATGGCCAGCGGCGACTGGAGCGTGATCACCCGCGACGACGGCACCCAGCAGTGGGCCTACAAGGGCAAGCCGCTGTACACCTTCGTCCAGGACAAGGCCGCCGGCGAGGCGAAGGGCGACGGCAAGATGAACGCCTGGCACATCGCCAAGCCGTGATGCGGCGGGGGATACCCCTGTAGGAGCAACTGTCTTACAGTCCGCGCCGGGGTGCTCTTTGTAGGAGCGGGCCCTGCCCGCGATTTCGCGCGCAGGGCGCGCTCCTACAGGGGAATGGCATGACTCGGGCTGCGTAGGAGGACTCTGTCCGCGATTTGGCGGATAACGCCGTAGGCGTTATGCGCCCTACGGGGAACCCGGGAGCTTCGTGATTTCGCCTCACGCCGAACGGTCCCCTCTCCCGCTTGCGGGGGAGGGTTAGGGAGGGGGAACGGAGTCAGGGTTCGCGAGCAAGCTCGCTCCTACGAAAAGCAAAAGCGCTTTTGCTCTGGCGTTTGGGACTTCCAGAGAAACCACCGAGCACACCGGAACGCCCCTTCAGAAGGCCGAGCGAAACCGGCGCTCAGGAGGTCATGCGACATGGATGTCGCGAGAGCCCCGATCAGCACAGGGACGTGCTGTCGGGGCGGGCCTCCGTGGTGGGGGAATTCGTGAGGGTAGCCCGGCTCCATCGGGCCCGTATGTCGGGGCAAGCCTTTTCGGTTACTTTTGTGGCGACTGACAAAAGTGACTCGCCCGAGGGGGCGAAACAAGAGACATCCGAGCACTCGGAGCGGCGCGCTACACCCAAACCCGACATCTCTGGGCTCCCGCGTTCGCGGTTATCCGCCGTTTCCAATGACAAAAATCGCGGACGGAGTCCGCTCCTACGGGCGCCAGGGAAGCACGATCGTAGGAGCGGGCCCTGCCCGCGATTCGCGCGCAGGGCGCGCTCCTACAGGGAGCCGTGCCTTGCCCGCCCGGCTCAGCGCAGTGCGTAGTCCACCACGGTACCGACGAAGATCGCCAGGCCCGCCCAGTGGTTGTGCAGGAAGGCCTTGAAGCAGGCCTGCGGATCGCGGTCGCGGGTGGAGTGGAATTCCCAGGCGAAGCAGCCGGCGGCCACCACCAGGCCGGCGTAGAACCACGGGCCCATGTGCAGCTTGCCGGCGGCCAGCACCAGCAGCAGGAGCATCAGGCCCTGCAGCGTCAGGTTGATCACCCGGTCGGCGTCGCCGAAGAGGATGGCGGTGGATTTCACCCCGATCTTCAGGTCGTCCTCGCGGTCGGTCATGGCGTAGTAGGTGTCGTAGGCCACCGTCCACAGCACGTTGGCGAAGAACAGCAGCCAGGCCGCGGCCGGCAGCGTGCCGCTGGCGGCGGTGAAGGCCATGGGGATGCCCCAGGAGAAGGCCGCGCCCAGCACCACCTGCGGGTAGTAGGTGTAGCGCTTCATGAAGGGGTAGAGCGCGGCGATGGCGGCGCCGCCGAAGGACAGCCAGATGGTCTGCTCGTTGGTGCACAGCACCAGCACGAAGCTGGAGGCCAGCAGGCTGAAGAAGGCGATCCAGGCCTCGCTCGTGGTGATCTTCCCGGTGGCCAGCGGGCGCGCCTTGGTGCGCGCCACGTGGCCGTCGAAGTCGCGGTCGGCGAAGTCGTTGATCACGCAGCCGGCGGCACGCATCAGCACGGTGCCGAGGACGAAGATCACCAGGTTCTTCAGGCTGGGCAGGCCGCCGCTGGCCATCCACAGCGCCCACAGCGTCGGCCACAGCAGCAGGTAGATGCCGATGGGCTTGTCCATGCGCGTCAGCTGGATGAAGTCCCAGGCGCGGGGGTGCAGGCGGGCGAGGGGTTTGATCAGGGCGGCGAACATGGCGGGCTCCGACGGACGATCGGAGGATTATACGGCCTCGACTCCGGCAGCGCGCCACAGGCGCGGCAGGAACACCTCGGCCACCAGCACGCCCAGGCGGTCGCGGCGGAAGCACGAGCGGCGGCCCCAGAGCAGCACGCGGCGCACTTCCAGGGGCAGGAAGGGCGCGGGGTACAGGCACACCTCGATGACGTCGCGGCGGAAGGCGCTGTCGCTGAACAGCAACTCGCCGAGCGAGCGCCTGCCCAACTGCGCCAGGTCGAAGCCCGAGGCCTCCAGGGCCGAGCGGGCCGCCACGCTGCGGGCGAAGACCCACGGCTGGCCGTGGCCGCGCAGGTAGACCTCGCGTACCCAGCCCTGGCTGTGGCTGGGCACGCCCAGGGCGGTGCACTCGTCGTTGCGCAGCACCTGCCAGCCTTCCAGCAGCGGCTCGACGCTGAAGGCGCCTTCGGCGAGGGCGGTGAGGCGGCGGGTCAGGGAGCCCTGGTCGAACAGCCAGTCGTGCACGGCGGGTTCGACGTTCGCCGGCAACTGGTCTTCGTTGAGCCAGTTCGGCAGAGGTACGGAAAGGTCGGACACGGGAATTCAACGCTGACGTAGGACCGCCGCAGGGTACCACGGATCGATGATCGTTAGCCTGCGACCTATCGCCCCCCTCGCCTCATTCCCAGCCCTGCAGGCGCATGGTGGCGCGGACCAGGCGCTGCTCCTCCTGCTCGATCTCGCGCAGGTTGTCGCGGATGCCGTGGATATGTTCGCGGGCGGCGCGCTGGGCCTGGTCCGGCAGGCGCTCGACGATGGCGTTGTACAGGCGCGTGTGCTGGCGGTCGATCTGCCGCTTCTGCAGCGGCCGGTGGTAGAGGTTGTTCACCGAGGCGAACACGGTGCTGAGCATCAGCTCGCTGAGCGACTGCAGGGTGTGCACCAGCACCGGGTTGTGCGAGGCCTCGCTGATCGCCCGGTGGAAGGCGTGGTCGCGGCGGGCGTGTTCGCGCGGGTCCGGCGGCGGCGTCTCGCTCTGGGCCAGGAGCATCTCCTCGTAGCGGCGCTTGAGCAGGATCAGGTCGGCATCGGTGGCGCGCAGCGCGGCCAGGCGCGCCGACTCGCCCTCCAGCAGGGCGCGCACCTCCAGCAGGTCGTAGAGGGTCCGTGGCTGCGAGGCGAACAGGTGCATCAGCGGCGTGGCGTCGTTGGCCCGGCTGAGGTCGGCGACGAAGGAGCCGCGGCCCTGCTCGGTATCGATGATGCCGCGCCCGCGCAGGATGCGCAGGCCCTCGCGCAGCGCCGAGCGCGAGCAGCCGAGCTTGTCCACCAGGCGCCGCTCCGAGGGCAGGGCCTGGCCGACCTTGAGCACGCCGTCGACGATCAGCCGCTCGATGCGCTCGGCCACCTGGTCGGCGACCCGCGCGCGGGCGCCGCTGCTTTGGCTTTCCATTCGTCCTCCAACTGGTCCTACCAGTTCGAATGCATGGCGCCACTCTAGACCACCCGATGCGCTTTGATAAGGCCGCTGAACGGCCTCCTGGCCGAAAGTCGAGTGTCTAAACTGGTAGGACCAGTGCTGCGGCAACTGGACGCAGGCTCGTCCGGCGGTCCAGTCTGCGCCGACCTGAGACCCGTCAGTCCAGCAGCCGCCTCGGTTCGCCGGGGCGGCGCCACCCATAAGAAAAACCACCGTGTGAGACCCGATGAACATCCTCTACGATGAGCGCCTCGACGGCGCACTGCCGAAGGTGGACAAGGCCGCGCTGCTCGCCGAGATGCGCGCCGCGCTGCCGGACCTGGAGATCCTCCACGAGGCCGAGGACCTGCGCCCCTATGAGTGCGACGGCCTCTCCGCCTACCGCAGCACGCCGATGCTGGTGGTGCTGCCCGAACACGTCGAGCAGGTGCAGACCCTGCTGCGCCTGTGCCACCGCATGCAGGTGCCGGTGGTCGCCCGCGGCGCCGGCACCGGGCTGTCCGGCGGCGCGCTGCCGCTGGAGCAGGGCGTGCTGCTGGTGATGGCGCGCTTCAAGCGCATCCTCGAGGTCAACCCCGAAGGCCGCTATGCCCGGGTGCAGCCCGGCGTGCGCAACCTGGCCATCTCCCTGGCCGCCGCGCCCCACGGCCTGTACTACGCGCCGGACCCGTCCTCGCAGATCGCCTGCTCCATCGGCGGCAACGTCGCCGAGAACGCCGGCGGCGTGCACTGCCTGAAGTACGGCCTGACGGTGCACAACCTGCTCAAGGTGGACATCATCACCGTCGACGGCGAACGCCTGACCCTGGGCTCCGACGCCCTCGACAGCCCGGGCTTCGACCTGCTGGCGCTGTTCACCGGCTCCGAGGGCATGCTCGGCGTGGTGGTCGAGGTGACCGTCAAGCTGCTGCCCAAGCCGCAGGTGGCCAAGGTGCTGATGGCCAGCTTCGACGACGTCGAGAAGGCCGGCCGCGCGGTGGGCGACATCATCGCCGAAGGCATCATCCCCGGCGGCCTGGAGATGATGGACAACCTGTCGATCCGCGCCGCCGAGGACTTCATCCACGCCGGCTACCCGGTGGACGCCGCGGCCATCCTGCTGTGCGAGCTGGACGGCGTGGAATCCGACGTCCACGAGGACTGCGAGCTGGTCGACGCGGTGCTGCGCAAGGCCGGCGCCACCGACGTGCGCCTGGCCCGCGACGAGGACGAGCGCGCCAGGTTCTGGGCCGGGCGCAAGAACGCCTTCCCGGCGGTGGGCCGGATTTCCCCGGACTACTACTGCATGGACGGCACCATCCCGCGCCGCGAGCTGCCGCGCGTGCTCAACGGCATCGCCGAACTGTCCGAGGAGCACGGCCTGCGCGTGGCCAACGTGTTCCACGCCGGCGACGGCAACATGCACCCGCTGATCCTCTTCGATGCCAACGTCCCCGGCGAACTGGAACGCGCCGAGGCCCTGGGCGGGAAGATCCTCGAACTCTGCGTGGCGGTGGGCGGCAGCATCACCGGCGAGCACGGCGTGGGCCGCGAGAAGATCAACCAGATGTGCGCCCAGTTCAACGCCGAGGAGCTGACCCTGTTCCACGCGGTGAAGGCCGCGTTCGACCCCCAGGGCCTGCTCAACCCCGGCAAGAACATCCCGACTCTGCACCGCTGCGCCGAGTTCGGCGCCATGCACATCCACCACGGCCAACTGCCGTTCCCGGAACTGGAGCGCTTCTGATGCAGCAACAGCACTTCGACCCCCAGGCCGGCCACGACCGCAGCGCCGAGCTGCTCGAACAGGTGCGCCAGGCCCTGGCGGAAAAGACCGCCCTGGCCATCCGCGGCGGCTCCAGCAAGCGCTTCCTCGGCCGCCAGGTGGAGGCCCGCCCGTTGGACGTCGCCGGGCACACCGGGATCGTCTCCTACGACCCCACCGAGCTGGTGATCACCGCCCGCGCCGGCACCCCGCTGCGCGAGCTGAACGCCGCGCTGGACAGCGCCGGGCAGATGCTCGCCTGCGAAGCGCCCTGTTTCACCGAAAACGCCACGGTCGGCGGCATGCTCGCCGCCGGGCTGTCCGGCCCGCGCCGGCCCTGGGCCGGCGCGGTGCGCGATTTCGTCCTGGGCACCCGGCTGATCAGCGGCCTGGGCACCCACCTGCGCTTCGGCGGCGAGGTGATGAAGAACGTCGCCGGCTACGACCTGTCGCGCCTGCTGGCCGGCAGCTTCGGTTGCCTGGGGGTGATCACCGAGGCCTCGTTCAAGGTCCTGCCCAAGCCGCGCTGCCGCATCAGCCTGCGCCAGGAAATCCCCCTGGAGCGCGCCCTGCTGCGCCTCGGCGAATGGGGCCAGCAGCCGCTGCCGCTGAGTGCCGCGGCCCACGACGGCAAGCACCTGTACCTGCGCTTCGAAGGCAACGAAGGCTCGGTGCGCGCCGCCTGCGACCGCATCGGCGGCGAGCCCCTGGACGACGCCTGGTGGGACGACCTGCGCGAACAGCGCCTGGACTTCTTCCGCGACCCGCGGCCGCTCTGGCGCCTGTCGCTGCCGGCGCTCAGCGCGCCGCTGGCGCTGCCCGGCGAGCAACTGCTGGACTGGGGCGGCGCGCAGCGCTGGCTGAAGTCCGAGGCTTCCGCCACGCAAATCCGCGAGGCCGTGAGCGCCGTCGGTGGCCATGCCAGCTGCTTCACCCCAGGCCATGTCGACGACCCGCTGCACCCGCTGCCGGCGCCCCTGCTCAAGCTGCACCGCTCGCTGAAGCGCCAGCTCGACCCGCAGGGCATCTTCAACCCCGGGCGCATGTACGCCGACTTCTGACGCGGATAGACCTATGCAGACCAACCTGAGCGAAGCGGCCAAACGCCTGGCCCACGCCGAGGAAGCCGAACGCATCCTGCGCAGCTGCGTGCACTGCGGCTTCTGCAACGCCACCTGCCCGACCTACCAGGAGCTGGGCGACGAACTGGACGGCCCGCGCGGGCGCATCTACCTGATCAAGCAGTTCCTCGAACAGGACGAGGTCAGCGAGAAAACCCAGGAACACCTGGACCGCTGCCTGACCTGCCGCAACTGCGAAACCACCTGCCCCTCGGGCGTGGAGTACCACAAGCTGCTGGACATCGGCCGCGCCGCCATCGAAGTACGCGTGCCACGGCCGCTGGGCGAGCGCCTGCTGCGCGGCGGCCTGCGCGCCATCGTGCCGCGCCCGGCGCTGTTCAAGGCGCTGGTGAACACCGGCGAGGCGCTGCGGCCGATCCTTCCCGTGGCCCTGCGCAGCCACCTGCCGCGGGCCATCGCCCCGGCCGGCGTGCGCCCGGCGGAGCGTCACAAGCGCCGTGTGCTGATGCTCGAAGGCTGCGTGCAGCCGGCGCTGTCGCCGAACACCAACGCGGCCACCGCGCGGGTGCTGGACCGCCTCGGCATCAGCATCGCCACGGCGGCCCAGGCCGGCTGCTGCGGCGCCGTGGACTACCACCTCAACGCCCAGGACACCGGCCTGGACCGCGCCCGGCGCAACATCGACGCCTGGTGGCCGGCCATCGAGAACGGCGCCGAGGCCATCGTGCAGACCGCCAGCGGCTGCGGCGCCTTCGTCAAGGAATACGCCTACCTGCTGCGCGACGACCCGCAGTACGCCGCCAAGGCCAAGCGCGTCAGCGAACTGGCCAGGGACCTGGTCGAGGTGATCCGCGCCGAACCCCTGGAAAACCTCGGCCTGCACTGCGACCAGACCCTGGCCTTCCACTGCCCCTGCACCCTGCAGCACGCCCAGAAGCTCGGCGGCGCCGTCGAGGCGGTGCTCAAGCGCCTGGGTTTCAACCTCACCGCGGTGCCCGACAGCCACCTCTGCTGCGGCTCGGCCGGCACCTATTCACTGACCCAGCCGAAGCTCTCGCACCAGTTGCGCGACAACAAGCTGGATGCCCTGGAAAGCGGTCGGCCCGACCTGATCGCTACCGCCAACATCGGCTGCCAGACCCACCTCGACGGCGCCGGACGCACCCCCGTCCGGCACTGGATCGAGCTGGTCGACCACGCCCTCACCACCGGAAGCTGACGCCATGCAAAGCAAAGCCGTACTGACCCAGGGCGAAGTCGCCCGCATCCTCGCCGCCGCCCGCGCCGAAGCCCAGGCCAACCAATGGGCGGTGGCCATCGTCGTGGTCGACGACGGCGGCCACCCGCTGGCCCTGGAACGCCTCGACGGGTGCGCGCCGGTCGGTGCCTACATCGCTACCGAGAAAGCCCGCAGCGCCGCCCTCGGCCGCCGCGAAACGCGCCTGTACGAGGAAATGATCAACAACGGCCGCACCGCCTTCCTTTCCGCTCCGGTGCTGCAGGGCACCCTAGAAGGCGGCGTGCCGGTGATCCACGAGGGCCAGGTGGTCGGCGCGGTCGGCGTGTCCGGCGTGCAGGCCGCGCAGGATGCCCAGGTGGCCAAGGCCGGCGTGGCTGCGCTCTGAGCACTCGACGAACACAGGAGAACCTTGCGATGACCCAACGAATCACCCGCCAGCGCCTGCAGGTCGCCGACGTGCTGCAACGCTTCATCGAGGACGAGGCCCTGCCGGGCACCGGCGTGCAGGCCGAAGCGTTCTGGCAGGGCTTCGACGCCCTGGTCCACGAGCTGGCGCCGAAGAACCGCGCGCTGCTCGCCGAGCGCGACCGCCTGCAGGCCGAGCTGGACAACTGGCACCGCGCCCACCCCGGCCCGATCCAGGACATGCCGGCCTACCGCGCCTTCCTCGAGTCCATCGGCTACCTGCTGCCGACGCCCGCGTCCGTGCAGGCCAGCACCGCCAACGTCGATACCGAGATCACCCAGCAATCCGGCCCGCAGCTGGTGGTGCCGGTGATGAACGCGCGCTATGCGCTGAACGCCGCCAACGCCCGCTGGGGCTCGCTGTACGACGCGCTCTACGGCACCGACGCGATCAGTGAGGACGACGGCGCCGAGAAGGGCAAGGGCTACAACCCGCGTCGCGGCGAGAAGGTCATCGCCTTCGCCCGCGCCTTCCTTGACCAGGCCGCGCCGCTGGCCCAGGGCAGCCACGCCGACGCCACCGCCTACCGCATCGAGCAGGGCCAGCTGCGCGTGACCCTGGAGGACGGCAGCGTCGCCGGTCTGGCCCAGCCGCAGAAATTCGTCGGCTACCAGGGCGAGCCGCTGGCGCCCAAGGCCGTGCTGCTGAAGAACAACGGCCTGCACTTCGAAATCCAGATCGACTCCACCAGCCCCATCGGCCAGACCGACGCCGCCGGCGTGAAGGACGTGCTGGTCGAGGCCGCGCTGAGCACCATCCTCGACTGCGAGGACTCGGTCGCCGCGGTGGACGCCGAGGACAAGACCCTGGTCTACCGCAACCTGCTCGGCCTGATGAAGGGCGACCTCAGCGAAGCGGTGGAGAAAGGCGGGCAGAGCTTCGTCCGGCGCATGAGCGCCGACCGCCAGTACACCGCCGCCGATGGTTCCAGCCTTACCCTGCACGGCCGCTCGCTGCTGTTCATCCGCAACGTCGGCCACCTGATGACCACCCCGGCGATCCTCGACGAAAGCGGCGCGGAAATCCCCGAGGGCATCATGGATGCGGTGCTCACCGGGCTGGTGGCGATCCACGACCTGCAGCGCAAGGGCAACTCGCGCACCGGCAGCGTCTACATCGTCAAGCCGAAGATGCACGGCCCGGCCGAAGTCGCCTTCGCCGACGAACTGTTCGGCCGCGTCGAGGACGTCCTCGGCCTGCCGCGAAACACCCTGAAGATGGGCATCATGGACGAGGAGCGGCGCACCAGCGTCAACCTCCAGGCCTGCATCGGCGCGGCCAGCGCGCGGGTGGTGTTCATCAACACCGGCTTCCTCGACCGCACCGGCGACGAGATGCACAGCGCCATGGAAGCCGGCCCGATGCTGCGCAAGGGCGACATGAAGGGCACCAAATGGATCGCCGCCTACGAGCGCAACAACGTGCTGGTCGGCCTGGCCTGCGGCCTGCGCGGCCGCGCGCAGATCGGCAAGGGCATGTGGGCCATGCCGGACCTGATGGCGGCCATGCTCGAACAGAAGATCGGCCACCCGAAATCCGGCGCCACCACCGCCTGGGTACCGTCGCCCACCGCCGCCACCCTGCACGCGCTGCACTACCACCAGGTGGACGTGCAGGCGGTACAGGGCGAGCTGCAGAAGGTCGACCTGGCCAGCGTGCGCGACGAGCTGCTGAACGACCTGCTGAGCGTCCCGGTGGCCGCGTCCGCCGACTGGAGCGCCGAGGCCCGCCAGGAGGAGCTGGACAACAACTGCCAGGGCATCCTCGGCTACGTGGTGCGCTGGGTCGAGCAGGGCGTGGGCTGCTCCAAGGTGCCGGACATCCACGACGTGGGGCTGATGGAAGACCGTGCCACCCTGCGCATCTCCAGCCAGCACATCGCCAACTGGCTGCACCACGGCGTGGTGCCCGAGGCCCAGGTGCGCGAGACCCTGGAGCGCATGGCCAGGGTGGTGGACGCGCAGAACGCCGGCGACCCGGCCTACCGCCCGATGGCCGCGGACTACCAGGGTTCGGCGGCCTTCCAGGCGGCCAGCGACCTGGTCTTCAAGGGCCGCGAGCAGCCCAGCGGCTACACCGAGCCGCTGCTGCATGCCTGGCGTTTGCGGTACAAGGCGCAGCACTGAAGCTGCCCTTGTAGGTGTAGGAGCGAGCTTGCTCGCGAACGGAGTTTTGCCGGCGGGGATCGGTGCGCGTCCTGAAGAGCCCCTCTCCCCAGCCCTCTCCCTTCAGGGAGAGGGCTGGGGAGTCACAGCAGAACACCGAAGCCTCGGGTGAGCCTCGTTCGCGAGCAAGCCCTACCCCGCCACCGCTGTCCCACCTGTAGGAGCGCGCCCTGCGCGCGATTCGCGGGCAGGGCCCGCTCCTACAATGGGGCGAGATGGGAGACGCGAATTTCGATCCAGTCACTCCCGCGAACGACGGAGCCCAAAAGACAGTTGCTCCTACGAAAAGCCAACCCCCCACCCACGCACCACCCATCTTTGGTTGGCCCTGAATGAGCGCCCAACCGCCCGGCGGCGTCTTGGCGCACGCCGGGAATTGCGTTAGCGTGCGGCCGCAACCGTGGTAACCCGCCCGAGGGGTAGACAATGAAAAAGTGGCAATGCGTAGTCTGCGGACTCATCTACGACGAATCCCAAGGCTGGCCGGAAGAGGGCATCGCAGCGGGCACCCGCTGGGAAGACGTGCCCGAGGACTGGCTGTGCCCGGACTGCGGCGTCGGCAAGCTGGACTTCGAGATGATCGAGATCGGCTGAGCCGTCCCGGCATCCCTGCGAGCGGCGGCCAGTGGCCGCCGTTTTCGTCTCCGGCCCCGTGCTTGAGCGCTTCGCGCGGTTGGCCGCGCTGCCGCCGGGCGGCGGCGACCCTGCCCTTGGCGGGGGGCGGAAAAGTGCGCTAGGTTGCCCTGGCAACCCGCAGGAGGTTCGACGATGCGCAAGTGGCAATGCGTGGTCTGTGGCTTCATCTACGACGAGGCCCTTGGCCTGCCCGAGGAGGGCATCGCCCCCGGCACCCGCTGGGAAGACATTCCCGCCGACTGGGTCTGCCCCGACTGCGGCGTGGGCAAGATCGACTTCGAGATGATCGAAATCGCCTGACAGGCCCCGCGAAACCCTGAATTCCACCGAGCCGGCCAGGGCCGCTCGGTCCCGTTCGATGTGGAGAATCCAATGAGCGAGAACGCACCGCTGGTGATCATCGGCACCGGCCTGGCCGGCTACAACCTGGCGCGCGAATGGCGCAAGCTGGACGCGGAAACCCCGCTGCTGCTGGTCACCGCCGACGACGGCCGCTCCTACTCCAAGCCGATGCTCTCCACCGGTTTCTCCAAGAACAAGGACGCCGACGGCCTGGCCATGGCCGAGCCGGGCGCCATGGCCGAGCAGCTGAAGGCGCGTATCCTCACCCACACCCGCGTCACCGGCATCGACCCGGGGCACAAGCGCATCTGGATCGGCGAGGAGCAGGTCGAGTACCGCGACCTGGTGCTGGCCTGGGGCGCCGAGACCATCCGCGTGCCGGTGCAGGGCGATGCCTTGGACGCCATCTTCCCGATCAATGACCTGGAGGACTACGCGCGCTTCCGCGCCGCGGCCGCCGGCAAGCGCCGCGTGCTGCTGCTGGGCGCCGGCCTGATCGGCTGCGAGTTCGCCAACGACCTGTCCGCCGGCGGCTACCGGATCGACGTGGTCGCGCCCTGCGAGCAGGTCATGCCCGGCCTGCTGCATCCCGCCGCCGCGGCGGCCGTGCAGGCCGGCCTGGAAGGCCTGGGCGTGCGCTTCCACCTGGGCCCGGTGCTCAACCGCCTGGAGCGCGCCGGCGAAGCCCTGGAGGCGCACCTGTCGGACGGCCAGGTGATCCCCTGCGACCTGGTGGTCTCGGCCGTCGGCCTGCGCCCGCGCATCGACCTGGCCGCCGAGGCGGGCCTGGAGGTCAACCGCGGCGTGGTGGTGAACCGCGAGCTGCGCACCTCCCACGCCAACATCTACGCCCTGGGCGACTGCGCCGAGGTCGACGGCCTCAACCTGCTCTACGTGATGCCGCTGATGAACTGCGCCCGCGCCCTGGCCCAGACCCTGGCGGGCAAGCCGACGGCGGTGGCCTACGGCCCCATGCCGGTCACCGTGAAGACCCCGGTGTGCCCGCTGGTGGTCTCGCCGCCGCCGCGCGGCAGCGATGGCCAGTGGCTCGTGGAAGGCTCTGGCGCGGACCTCAAGGTGCTGTGCCGGGATACCGCCGGTCGCTTGCTCGGTTACGCCCTGACCGGCGCGGCAGTCGGTGAAAAACTCTCGCTGAACAAGGAGTTGCCGGCACTTCTGGCTTGAAAGTCCTCGGTTATGGCGTTTCCGTCATGGGAATGTATCCGCAAATTGTCTGACGATACTGGCGTACCCGCTTGCGGCGTGCCATCCTCCCCCCGTCTGCCGCAGCCTAGAGCCTGTAGGGCCTGGGCCGCGGTGCCTTAGGCGCTGTTGGGAAGACAGCACGGACACAAAAACAACAAACCGTCAAAGAGGCATCTATGCGTAAACCAGAACTCGCCGCCGCGATCGCCGAAAAGGCCGACCTCACCAAAGAACAAGCCAACAAGGTGCTGAACGCGCTGCTGGATGAGATCACCGGCGCGCTGAACCGCAAAGACAGCGTCACCCTCGTTGGTTTCGGCACCTTCATCCAGCGCCACCGTGGCGCCCGCACCGGCAAGAACCCGCAGACCGGCCAGCCGGTGAAGATCAAGGCCAGCAATACCGTCGCCTTCAAGCCGGGCAAGGCCCTGAAGGACGCTGTCAACTAAGGCTGTTCCCAGCCCCGGAGCCCATGCGGCTCCGGGCTACCAAACGGTTACATTTCCCTTCGAAAGTACGGATGTAGTCCTTTCTCGATCCCGCTACAATGCGCAGCCATCTGTCTCGAACGCGTCGAGGTCTGTGCATGAAATTCCGTCTTCTGTTGTGGTTCCTCGGCCGTATGATGGCCAGGTCCTCGCGCGACAACCCGGCCTTCCGCAAGCAGCTCGAAGGCAAGGACCTGGTGTTCCAGCTGCACAGCCTGGACGGCAAGGTCGCCCGCCACTACCTCGTCCACGACCAACGCGTCAGCGCCCGCCGCGGCGTGCACCCGCAGCCGGCCTTCGCCATCGGCTTCCGCGACAGCGCCTACGGCTTCGCCACCCTCACCTCGAAGAACCCGCAGCTGGCCTTCATGCAGGGCATCCAGAACAAGGACATCCAGATCCAGGGCAACCCGGCGCTGGTGATCTGGTTCCAGGGCCTGGTGAAGTACCTCAAGCCGAAGAAGAAGGCCGCGGCCAAGGCGGTGGAGAAGGAAGCGGCCTGAGGCCATGCCCCTGTAGCCGGACATATCGGCGCGGATCGCGGATGAGATCCTACGCTGCGCCACCCACACCGCTCCCATGTAGGAGCGCGCCCTGCGCGCGAAATCGCGGGCAGGGCCCGCTCCTACAGGTCTGTCCGCAATGGCCAATGGCGGACACGAAAAAGCCGCTTCCCCGAAAGGAGGCGGCTTTTTTCATTTCCGCAGCCAGATCAGTGCGGGCTGTTCATCTGCGAGGCCAGCTCGCGCAGCACGGCTTCGGCGTCCAGTACCTTGCGCACCGCGTCCTCGGCCCTTTCCCGGGGGATGTCCAGGCGGTCGAGCAGGGCCTGCGGCACGCCCTGCTGCGGGCCGCTGCCGATGCCGTTCTGGCGCAGCAGGCGGGTGGCCAGGCACACCAGGTTGGCGTAGGCGGCGTTGGGGCCGGCGTAGTCCGGGTCGTGCTGGAAGCGCAGGGCGGTGTAGATCTCTTCCGGCATGTCCCAGGCGCGCATCAGCCAGGCGCCGATCTGCTCGCGGGTGATGCCCAGCAGGTGCTGCTCCACCAGGTCGTGGGGCACGTGGGGGTTGACCTCCAGGTGGCGGCAGATCAGCGAGAAGTGCGGCGGGAAGATGTGCGCCAGGACCAGGTAGCCGATGCTGTGCAGCAGCCCGCCGAGGTAGGTCAGGCCGGCTTCCGGGCGTTCGGCGCGGGGCACGGCGCGGGTCAGGCCCTCGATCACCGCGGCGGTGTAGATCGCCTGCTGCCAGTAGGGCGTGGAGTGCTGCGGCTGGTCCTTGGGCAGGCTCAGGGTCTTGCCCAGGGCCAGGCCGAGGGCCAGGTTGATCACCAGGTCGAAGCCCAGCACGCGGACGATGGCGTCTTCCACCGAGCGGATCCTGCCCGGCGCGGCGTAGTAGGGCGAGGCGGCCCAGCTGACCACCTGGGCGGCCAGCGCCGGGTCGGTCTCGACCACGCCGGTGATGTCGTCCACGGTGGCGTTGGGGTCCACCCGCAGCTTGATGATCTTCTGCGCGGTCTTGGGCAGCGGCGGGATCTCGATGGTCTCCTCCAGGCGCTGCTGGATGCGCCGCGCGGTGAAGGCCTGCACCGCCTGGGTGATCTCGGCGCGGTCGTCGTTGGGGCGGTCGAGGTTCGGCCGGATCTGCTCCAGGGGCACGCCGAAGCGCGCCGCGCTGGCCTTCTCCAGCAGCTGGCGGAAGTCGCCGGTGGCGATCTCCAGCAGGGTGCCGGGGTTGCCGGACTCGATCAGCAGCTGCGGCTCCTGCAGCAGGCGCTCGTCGTACAGGCAGGGCGAGCTGGTCAGCGGCGGCAGCGCCGGCAGGCGGCTGAGCTGGTGCTTGCCGAGCATGCGTTCCAGGCGCTCGGGCTTGATCGCCAGCAGCTTGCGCCCGGTCAGTTCGGTGAGGCGGTTGAGGTCCAGCAACTGGTTCTGCGGGAAGAGCACCAGCAGGGTGCCCACCGAGTCTTCCAGCAGGCTCGCCTGCACGCGGCGCGCGCTCGGCAGTGGGTCGCTGTCGGGCAGCTCGCGGCAGGGCACGCCGAGGCGGCCGAGCAACTGGAGGATGACCGAGGGGGCGGGGAGGGCTTCGGCGAGTGCGGCTTCGCTCATGGGCTTTGTGATCCGGTTAGCAACTGCTGCCGGGAGTATACCCAGCGGCTGTTCGTGACTGGCCAGTCATCCGACCGGTGAAATTGAAGCGGGTCACACTTGGCCGTATTGCTGGCCGTGTCGGAGCCAGCGCTCCAGCAGCGGGCCGACGTGCTGCGGCCAGCGCGCCAGCAGGGCCTGGGCGGCGTCGCGCACCGCCGGCAGCAGGTCGGCGTCGCGCATCAGGTCCGCGACCTTGAACTGTAGCAGACCGGTCTGCCGCGTCCCGAGCATCTCGCCGGGGCCGCGCAGCTCCAGGTCGCGCTCGGCGATGACGAAGCCGTCGCAGGTCTCGCGCATGATCGCCAGGCGCTCGCGGCCGATCTGCGACAGCGGCGGGTGGTAGAGCAGCACGCAGTGGCTCGCCGCGCTGCCCCGGCCGACGCGCCCGCGCAGCTGGTGCAGCTGGGCCAGGCCGAGGCGCTCGGGGTTCTCGATGATCATCAGGCTGGCGTTGGGCACGTCCACGCCGACCTCGATCACCGTGGTCGCCACCAGCAGCTGCAGCAGGCCTTCCTTGAAGGCTTCCATCACCGTGGCCTTCTCCGCCGGCTTCATGCGCCCGTGGATCAGGCCCACGCGCAGCTCGCCGAGGGCCGAGGCGAGCTCCTCGTAGGTGGTCTCGGCGGCCTGGCAGGTGAGTTCCTCGGATTCCTCGATCAGCGTGCACACCCAGTAGGCCTGGCGGCCTTCGCGGCAGGCGGCGCGGACGCGCTCGATCACCTCGATGCGGCGGCTGTCGGCGACCAGCACGGTGTTCACCGGGGTGCGCCCGGGCGGCAGCTCGTCGAGGATCGAGGTGTCCAGGTCGGCGTAGGCGCTCATCGCCAGGGTCCGCGGGATGGGCGTGGCGGTCATGATCAGCTGGTGCGGGCAGAGCCGGCCGTCGACGCCCTTCTGGCGCAGGGCCAGGCGCTGCTGCACGCCGAAGCGGTGCTGCTCGTCGATGATCACCAGGGCCAGGCGCCTGAACTTCACCTCGTCCTGGAACAGCGCGTGGGTGCCGACCACCATGGGCACGCCGGCGGCGATCTGCTCCAGCGCGGCGGCGCGCGCCTTGCCCTTGAGCTTGCCGGCCAGCCAGGCGACCTCGATGCCCAGCGGCTGCATCCACTTGCTGAAGTTGAGGTAGTGCTGCTCGGCGAGGATTTCCGTGGGCGCCATCAGCGCCACCTGGTAGCCGGCCTCCAGGGCCTGCAGCGCGGCCAGGGCGGCGACCACCGTCTTGCCGGCGCCGACATCGCCCTGCACCAGGCGCAGCATGGGTTCGGGCTGCGCCAGGTCGTAGGCGATCTCGGCGCCCACGCGCTGCTGCGCGCCGGTGGGGGCGAAGCCTAGGTTGGCCAGGAAGCGCTGCGGCAGTTTCTTCGCCGGCGGCAGTTCGGGCGCGTGCTGGGCGCGCAGGCTCTCGCGCAGGCGCTGCAGCGACAGCTGGTGCGTCAGCAGTTCCTCGAAGGCCAGGCGGTGCTGGGCCCAGTGGCGGCCCTCGGCCAGTTCTTCCAGGTTGGCGTCCGGCGGCGGCCGGTGCAGGTAGCGGATGGCCTCGTCGAGGGGCGCCAGGCGGTAGTCGCGGGCCAGCTCCTCGGGCAGCCAGTCGGGCAGGCTGTTCGGCCCCAGGCGCGCCAGGGCCTGCTGGCTGAGGGTGCGCAGGCGCTGCTGGGTGAGGCCCTCGGTGGTCGGGTAGATGGGCGTCAGGGTCTGTTCCACCGGGGCCGGCGTGGCGTCGTTCAGCGCGCGGTACTCGGGGTGGTAGATCTCCAGGCCCGAGGCGCCGGGGCGGGCCTCGCCGTAGCAGCGCAGGTGGGTGCCGCGCTTGAGGCCCTCCTTCTGCGCCTGGCTGAAGTGGTAGAAGCGCAGGCTCAGGGTGCCGCTGCCGTCCTGCAGGCGCACCAGCAGGCTGCGGCGCTTGCCCATGACCACGTCGGCGCCGGAGACCACGCCCTCGACCACCGCGTCCTGGCCCGGGCGCAGCGCGCCTATGGGGGTGACGCGGGTGCGGTCCTGGTAGCGCAGCGGCAGGTGGAAGAGGATGTCCTGGAGGTTCTCCAGGCCCACCCGCGCCAGCTTTTCCTCCAGCGCGGCGCCGACGCCCTTGAGCGCCGTGACCGGGACGTTGGCCAGCTCGGTCATGCCGGTTGGGCGTCGCCCTTGGCGGTCGGCCGGGCCACCGAGCACAGGCGGATGGAGTCGGCCAGCACCTCGATGGCGCGCGGCCGCGGGAAGCTGGCGCGCCAGGCGATGGCCACGGTGCGCAGCGGCGCCGGCGCGGTGAACGGGCGGATCTCGATCACCCCGGGGGCGTAGTGGTGGCTGTCCACCGCCGAGAACGGCAGCACCGACACGCCCAGGCCGGAGGCGACCATGTGGCGGATGGTCTCCAGCGAGCTGGATTCCACGGTGGTGTGGCGGTTCTCCTCGCCCTTGCGGGTGGTCGGGCAGGCTTCCAGCACCTGGTCGCGGAAGCAGTGGCCCTCGCCGAGCAGCAGCAGGCTCTTGTCGTTGAGCATCTCGGCGTCGATGGTCTGCCGGGCGGTCCAGGGGTGGTCGGCCGGCATCAGCACGTAGAAGGGCTCGTCGAACAGTGGCAGGGTGAGGACGTCGGCCTCCTGGAACGGCAGGGCGATGATGATCGCGTCCAGCTCGCCGGTGCGCAGCTTGTCGCGCAGGATGTGGGTGAAGTTCTCCTCGATGTACAGCGGCATCTGCGGCGCCACCCGGTGCAGCTGCGGGATCAGGTGCGGGAACAGGTAGGGGCCGATGGTGTAGATGGCGCCGACCTTCAGCGGCGAGGTCAGCTGGTTCTTGCCGGCCTGGGCCAGTTCGCGGATGCCCTGGGCCTGCTCCAGCACCTTCTGCGCCTGGGCGACGATGCCTTCGCCCACCGGGGTGAGGCGCACCGCGCTCTTGCTGCGCTCGAAGATCAGCACGCCGAGTTCGTCCTCGAGCTTCTTCACGCCGACCGACAGGGTCGGCTGGCTGACGTGGCAGCGCTCGGCGGCGCGGCCGAAATGCTGCTCCTGGGCGAGCGTGACGATGTAGCGCAGTTCGGTGAGGGTCATGGCGACTAATCCGTTGAGTTGGGCCAAGCATAGCGGCTGCGCGGTTGCGAACCAACCGCGCTAAACTCCGGGGCCCTGTCTTTAGGAGGCGAAGATGCCTGCGAATGTTCTGATCGCCGGTTGCGGCGACGTCGGCAGCCGCCTCGGCCGCCAGTTGGCCGCCGATGGCTGGCGCGTGTACGGGCTGCGCCGCAACGCCGCCGCGCTGCCCGCGGGCATCCTGCCGGTGCCGGGCGACCTGGGCGGCGTCGACTGCCCGCCGGCCTGGCCCGAGGGCGAACTGGACTACCTGGTGTACGCCGCCGCCGCGACCCAGCATGACGAGGCCGGCTACCGCGCCGCCTACGTCGAGGGCCTGCGCCACTGCCTGGGCTGGCTGCGCCAGCGCGGGCAGCGGCCGAAACGGCTGCTGTTCGTCTCCAGCAGCGGCGTCTATGCCCAGCAGGGCGGCGAATGGATCGACGAGACCTCGCCGGCCGAGGCGCAGCAGTATTCCGGGCGGGTCATGCTCGACGCCGAGCGCGTGGCGCTGGACAGCGACATCCCCGCCAGCGTGGTGCGCCTGACCGGCATCTATGGCCCCGGCCGCGAGTGGCTGCTCAGGCAGGTGCGCGAAGGCTACCGGGTGGCCGTCGAGCCGCCGCTGTACGCCAACCGCATCCACGCCGAGGACGCCGCCGGGCTGCTGGCCTGCCTGCTGCGCGCCGATGCCGCGGGCAAGCCCCTGGAAGACTGCTACATCGGTGTGGACGATGCGCCCGCGCCGCTGGCCGAGGTGGTGGACTACCTGCGCGGGCTCATGGGCGTCGCGCAGTGGGCGGACGAGCAGAGCGTGCGCCGCACCGGCAGCAAGCGCTGCAGCAATGCCCGCGCCAGGGCGCTGGGCTGGGTGCCGCGCTACCCGAGCTACCGCGAGGGCTACGCCGCCATCCTCGCCGGGCGCGAGGACTGAAGTGGACGCCAACCGGCTGCTGGCGCGCCCCTGGCTGCCCGGGGTGGAGCTGTTCCACGCGGACTTCTCCGGCCAGCCGTTCGGCCGCCACAGCCACGACGCCTTCGCCATCGGCGCCATCCTCCAGGGCGCCGGCGGCTACCAGTGCCGCGGCGCGCGCCACGTGCTGCCGGCCGGCACCCTGTCGCTGATGAACCCGGAGGAGCCGCACACCGGCAATGCCGAGAGCGAGCGCCTGGTCTACCGCATGCTCTACATCGAGGAATCGCGGCTGCTGCCGCTGCTGGGGCGCAAGCAGCTGCCGCGCGGCTTCCAGGAACTGAACCCGGGCGACGACGGCCGCGTCGCCGCCTCCCTGGCGCGGGTGGCCGGGGAATTCGAGCGCAACGACGCACTGGGCCTGGAGAGCGAGCTGCTGGCATTGCTGGAGCTGGTCTTCGTGCGCCACGGCGGCATGCGCCCGGCGGCACCGGCGAGCCGCGACGGCGGCGTTACCGCGCGGCTGCGCGACTACCTGGAAGGCCACTACCGCGAGGCGGTGAGCCTGGAGCAGCTGGCCGCCCTGGTGCAGCGCCATCCGCGCCACCTGATCGAGAGCTTCCGCCGCGCCTACGGCGTGCCGCCGCACACCTACCTGCTGCAGCGCCGGGTGCGCGAGGCCAAGCGCCTGCTGGTGGAGGGCGCCACGCCCATCGAGGCGGCGCTGGAGCTGGGCTTCTGCGACCAGGCGCATTTCTCCACTACCTTCCGCCGCTTCACCGGGGTCACCCCGGGGCGTTTCCGCAGCGCCACGCGCACCTGAGTTTCCTACAAGACCGCCGCCGCGACGCCTGGCCAGACTGGCCTCCCGCCACTTCCGGGAGAACGCCATGTTCGCCGCCTTCGCGCTGGTCGCTAGCACCCACTTCGCCGCCCTGCTGTCGCCGGGGCCGGACTTCTTCCTGCTGATCCGCGCCGCCCTGCTGCGCGGCCGCCGCCACGCCGACGGCTGCGCCAGCGGCATCGCCCTGGCCAACCTGGCGAGCATGGGGCTGGTGCTGCTGGTCCTCGGCCAGTTGCCCGACCTGGCGAACCATGGCCTGCGGGCGGTGCAGCTGCTGGGCGGGGCCTACTTCGTCTGGCTGGGCGCCCAGGCCGTGCTGGTCCGGCGCGAACTGGAGATGCCGGGGGAATCCGCAGGGCAAGGCACCGGAGGCTTCTTCCGTGGCCTGCGCGAGGGCTTCCTGGCCAGCAGCCTGAACCCCAAGCTGCCGATCTTCTATACCGGGCTGTTCGGCGTGCTCGGGCCTTTCCACCTGCCAGCCTGGGCGCTCGGGGCGTGCGTGCTGTGGATGGGCGCGGTGGTGCTGCTCTGGGACCTGGCGTTGGTGCGCCTGCTCGACCGGCGGCGCTGGCGCGGCTGGCTGCAGCGCCGGGTGCGCACGCTGGACCGCGCCTGTGGCGCCCTGCTGCTGGCGCTGGGCGGCTGGTTGCTGTGGCTGGGCGTGCGCTGAAGGCGCCGCGCGGGGCGGCGCCGTGGGTTCAGTCGCGCTCCAGCAGCCAGACGCGCTTGCCCGGGGCGTATTCGGGCATCTCGTCGGCCTGGGCGCGGTTCACCGCTTCGAAGAGTTCCAGCTTGTCGTCCTCGCGCTGGAACAGGTACTCGCGGCCCTGGCGGCCCTGCTGCAGCCAGATGCTGTCGCTGTCGCCGCTCATGGCGGCGCAGTCGCCGGCCAGGCACAGGGCGTAGCGGTCGGCGCCGGGCATGCCCTCGACGCGGCCGTCGGCCTGGAAGGTCACCTTGGCGCCTTGGCCTTGGCCCTCCTGGATCACCCAGGTGCCCTTGAGGAAGCTGCCGTACAGGGCGCGCTGGAAGCTGGCGCCGATGGGCGCCGGGCCCTGCTGTTCGGGGCGGGCGAAGCGCTGTTCCGGCCAGTTCTCGCTGCCCACCTGCACCAGTTGCTTGCCGTCCACCGCCAGCGCTTCCTGCTTGCTGCCGTAGAAGGCCACCTGCCAGCGCTTCTTGTCCGCCGGGTCCTGGCTCAACTGGCCTTCGCCCTGTTCGAAGCCGTTGCTGTAGGTGGCTTGCTGGTTCCTGGTGTCGAGCCGCCATTCCAGGTTGGGGCCGTAGGCCAGCAGCGCCTCGCGCAGCTTGCCGCTCTTGCTGGCGGCGTCGATGGCGGCCTGGTTGATCCAGGTGCCGGACGGATCGGGGGTGCCGGCGCAGCCGGTCAGCAGGCCAAGCAGGGCGCTCAGGACGAGGGCGCGACGCATGCGGGTGCTCCTTGCGGACGTACGGGGAAAAACGAACGGGGCCGCGAGGGCCCCGTTCGGGAGGAGGGAATTACTCCAGGACGACGATGGCGTCCATCTCGACCTGGGCGCCCTTGGGCAGGGCGGCCACGCCGATGGCGGCGCGCGCCGGGTAGGGCTGGGTGAAGTAGCGGCCCATGATCTCGTTGACCTTGGCGAAGTGCGACAGGTCGGTGAGGAAGATGTTCAGCTTGGCCACGTCGTGCAGGTAGCCGCCGGAGGCCTCGATCACCGCCTTGAGGTTCTCGAACACCTGCACGGTCTGCTCCTCGAAGCCCTCGACCAGTTCCATGGTCTGCGGGTTCAGCGGGATCTGGCCGGAGACGTAGACGGTGTTGCCGGCCTTGATCGCCTGGGAGTAGGTGCCGATGGCCGCGGGGGCCTTGTCGGTGTGGATAACGGTCTTGGTCATGTCGACTCCTTGCGAGGGGTGGGATCAGCTGCGCACGCGGGTGATCCGGACCACCCCCTTGAGCGCGCGCAGCTTCTTGATGACGCGGGCCAGGTGCACGCGGTCGTGCACGCTGACCACCAACTGGACCACGCTGACGCGACCGTCGCGCTCGTCCATGCTGATCTTCTCGATGTTTCCGTCGGCGGCGTTGACGCTGGTCGCAAGCAGGGCGATCAGGCCGCGCTGGTGTTCCAGTTCGACGCGCAGCTCGACGTTGAACTCGCCGGTGACATCCTTGGCCCAGCTGAGCTGGATGCATTTTTCCGGGTTGTTGCGGATTTCGCTGATGTTCCTGCAGCTTTCCAGGTGCACCACCATGCCCTTGCCGGCCGACAGGTGGCCGACGATGGGGTCGCCGGGGATCGGCGTGCAGCACTTGGCGTAGCTCAGCACCAGGCCCTCGGTGCCGCGGATCGCCAGCGGCCCCTCGGCGTTGGTGGCGGCGGCGTCGCCTTCGCTGGAGAGCAGGCGGCGGGCGACCACGTAGGCCATGCGGTTGCCCAGGCCGATCTCTTCGAGCAGGTCCTCGAAGACCTCCATGCGGTACTCGTTGAGCACGCCCTGGATGCGTTCGGCGGGGATTTTCTCCAGGTGGCTGTCGAAGCCGGCGAGGGTCTTGTTCAGCAGGCGCTCGCCGAGGCTGATGGACTCGGAGCGGCGCTGCTGCTTGAGCGCATGGCGGATGTGCGTGCGCGCCTTGCCGGTGACCACGAAGTTGAGCCAGGCCGGGTTCGGCCGGGTGCCCGGCGCGGTGACGATCTCCACCGTCTGGCCGCTCTGCAGCGGTTCGGACAGCGGCGCCAGGCGGCGGTTGATGCGGCAGGCGATGCAGCTGTTGCCCACGTCTGTGTGCACCGCGTAGGCGAAGTCCACGGCCGTGGAGCCCTTGGGCAGCTCCATGATGCGGCCCTTGGGCGTGAAGATGTAGACCTCGTCCGGGAACAGGTCGATCTTCACGTTCTCGATGAATTCCAGCGAGTTGCCGGCGCGCTGCTGCAGTTCGAGGATGCCCTTGACCCACTGGCGGGCGCGGGCGTGGGTGCCTTTCTGCACCTCGTCCTCGTTGGACTTGTACAGCCAGTGCGCGGCGATGCCGTGGTTGGCCATCTCTTCCATCTCGCGGGTGCGGATCTGGATCTCGATGGGCACGCCGTGCATGCCGAACAGGGTGGTGTGCAGCGACTGGTAGCCGTTGGCCTTGGGAATCGCGATGTAGTCCTTGAAGCGGCCGGGGAACGGCTTGTACAGGTTGTGCACGGCGCCGAGCACGCGGTAGCAGGTGTCGACCTTGTCGACGATGATGCGGAAGGCGTAGACGTCCATGATCTCGTTGAACGCCTTGCGCTTGCCGCGCATCTTCTTGTAGATGCTGAACAGGTGCTTCTCGCGGCCCAGCACCTGGCCTTCCATGCCTTCGCGGGCGAGGCAGTTGACCAGCGATTCCTGGATCTTGCCGACGATCTCGCGGCGGTTGCCGCGGGCCTTCTTGACCGCCTGGCGGATGCGCTCGGAGCGCATCGGGTGCATGGCCTTGAAGCCCAGGTCCTCGAATTCCACGCGCATGCTGTGCATGCCCAGGCGGTTGGCGATGGGCGCGTAGATTTCCAGGGTTTCCTTGGCGATGCGCCGGCGCTTCTCGCCGGACAGCACTTCCAGGGTGCGCATGTTGTGCAGGCGGTCGGCCAGCTTGACCAGGATCACGCGGATGTCGCGGGCCATGGCCATGGCCATCTTCTGGAAGTTCTCGGCCTGGGCCTCGGCCTTGGACTCGAAGTTCATCTGGGTCAGCTTGCTGACCCCGTCCACCAGTTCCGAGACGGTCTCGCCGAACTGCGCGGTGAGCGCTTCCTTGGCGATGCCGGTGTCCTCGATCACGTCGTGCAGCATGGCCGCCATCAGGCTCTGATGGTCCATGTGCATGTCGGCGAGGATGTTGGCGACGGCGAGCGGATGGGTGACGTAGGCCTCGCCGCTGCGGCGGCGCTGCCCGTCATGGGCCTGCTCGGCGTAGTAGTACGCACGGCGGACCAGGTTGACCTGGTCCGGGCCGAGGTAGCTCGAGAGCCGGTCGGCGAAGGCGTCTATGCTCGGCAAGGCATCACCCCCTGCCGAGTGGACGGCGCCTGTGGTCGTCGGCCGGTCATCGAATTACAGGGCCTCGTTGTTGGCCTCGTCCTCGAAGGCGGCGAACAGCGGTTCTTCTTCAACCACGTCCTCCTGCTGAACGACTTCAGCATCGACCAGGCCGGAAGCGATCTCGCGCAGGGCGACCACGGTGGGCTTGTCGTTTTCCCAGGCTACCTTCGGCTCCTTGCCGCCGGTGGCCAGCTGGCGCGCGCGCTTGGTGGCGAGCATGACCAGCTCGAAACGGTTATCGACGTTGTCCAGGCAGTCTTCGACGGTGACGCGGGCCATGGTGTTCCTCGTTGCGGAAAATGGAGCCCGGGTTTCCGGGCGGACTGAATAGTCTAAAAAATCGCCAATCTTTATGGAAGGGCCGTTTGTTATGCCGACGGCCGCAGCAACTCGCCGAGCAACCGTTCGTGGCGCTTCTGCTGGGCGTCCTGGCGCAGCTGGCGGGCACGGAAGATCGACTTGAGGTCTTCCAGAGCATGGGCGAAATCGTCGTTGATCACCAGGTGATCGTACTCGACGTAGTGGCTCATTTCGTTGACGGCCTCGCGCATGCGCCGCTCGATCACCTCGTCGCTGTCCTGGCCGCGGTTGGTCAGGCGCTGGCGCAGGGCGTGCTGGCTCGGCGGGAGGATGAAGATCGACTGCGCGTGGGGCATCAGCCGGCGCACCTGCTGGGCGCCCTGCCAGTCGATCTCGAGGATCAGGTCGAGGCCTTCCTCGAGGGTCTTTTCCACCCAGCGCTGCGAGGTGCCGTAGAGGTTGCCGAAGACTTCCGCGTGCTCGAGGAACTCGTCGCGCTCGAGCATGGCGGTGAAGGTGTCGCGGCCGACGAAATGGTAGTTCACCCCGTCCACCTCGCCCGGGCGCATGCCGCGGGTGGTGTGGGAGACCGAGACGCGCACGCTGGGCATGGCCTCGAGCAGCGACTTCACCAGGCTGGTCTTGCCGGCGCCGGAAGGAGCGGAAACGATGTAGAGGGTGCCGGACATGGCTGAATCCTGGGGCTATGGGTGGAAAGCGAGCGTGCGGCTCACTCGATATTCTGGACCTGCTCGCGCATCTGTTCGATGAGCACCTTGAGGTTCACCGCGGCCTGGGTCGAGCGCGGGTCGAAGGCCTTGGAGCCGAGGGTGTTGGCCTCGCGGTTGAGCTCCTGCATGAGGAAGTCCAGGCGGCGGCCGGCGGCGCCGCCGGCCTTGAGCACGCGGCGCACCTCGGCGACGTGGGTGCTCAGGCGGTCGAGCTCCTCGGCGACGTCGCTCTTCTGCGCCAGCAGGACCATTTCCTGCTCCAGGCGCTGCGGGTCGGCCTCCAGCTTCAGTTCGGCGAAGCGGTCGAGGATCTTCTGGCGCTGGTTGCCGAGCATCTGCGGCACCAGTTCGCGCAGGTTGGCCACTTCTTCCTGCATGGCGCCCAGGCGCTCGTCGATGATCCGCGCGAGCTCGGCGCCTTCGCGGGCGCGGCCGGCCCTGAGTTCGTCCAGGGCCTGGTTGAAGGCGGCCATGGCCTCGGCGTTGAGCGCCTGCGGGTCGGCGGCGTCGCCCACCAGCACGCCCGGCCAGGCCAGCACGGCCAGCGGGTCGATCGGCGCCGGCTGCTTGATCAGCGCGGCCACGCCCTCGGCGGCGCCCACCAGTTGTGCGGCGCGCCCGCGGTCGACCTGCAGCGGCTTGCCGGCGGTGTCTTCGTTGAAGCGCAGGGTGCACTCCACCTTGCCGCGCGACAGGCCCTGGCGCAGCGCCTCGCGCACCGGGCCCTCGAGGTCGCGGAAGCTTTCCGGCAGGCGCAGGTTCGGCTCCAGGTAGCGGTGGTTCACCGAGCGCAGTTCCCAGCTGAGGGTCCCATTGGTCGCGGCCCGTTCGACGCGGGCGAAGGCGGTCATGCTGTGAACCATGGGGCTACCTCGTAGTGATTCGGCTGAGAGCCTGGTTACGACCTGCTGCGCGTCGGCATGACTGCGTTGAAAGCAGGCGAGTGATGCTCATTTAGCGGACTAAACTGCGCTCCCTCGCCTGCTTTCGCCTTGTCCTGCTCTAGCTCGCGAGATCGTAACAGGCCCTGAAGCGATGAAATGTCATCGTGAACCGGCAATTGTACCCCAGCGCGGCGGGCCATCGCACGCCGGCGGTGGTTGCCGGCGGGCGCGGGCCTCTATAATGGCCGCCAGTATCCGTTCGAATCTCGCATAGGAAGTCTCGATGAACCGTCCCAGTGGCCGCGCCGCCGACCAGTTGCGCCCGATCCGCATCACCCGCCACTACACCAAGCATGCCGAAGGGTCGGTGCTGGTGGAGTTCGGCGACACCAAGGTGATCTGCACCGTCAGCGCCGAGGCCGGCGTGCCGCGATTCCTCAAGGGCCAGGGGCAGGGCTGGCTGACCGCCGAGTACGGGATGCTGCCGCGCTCCACCGGCGAGCGCAACGCGCGCGAGGCCAGCCGCGGCAAGCAGGGCGGCCGCACCCTGGAGATCCAGCGCCTGATCGGCCGCTCGCTGCGCGCCGCGCTGGACCTGACCAAGCTGGGCGAGAACACCCTGTACATCGACTGCGACGTGATCCAGGCCGACGGCGGTACCCGCACTGCGTCCATCACCGGCGCCACCGTGGCGCTGATCGACGCCCTGGCGGTGCTGAAGAAGCGCGGCTCGCTCAAGGGCAACCCGCTCAAGCAGATGGTCGCCGCGGTGTCCGTGGGCATCTACCAGGGCGTGCCGGTGCTGGACCTGGACTACCTGGAGGACTCCGCCGCCGAGACCGACCTGAACGTGGTGATGACCGACGCCGGCGGCTTCATCGAGGTGCAGGGCACCGCCGAGGGCGAGCCGTTCCGCCCGGCCGAGCTGAACGCCATGCTGGAACTGGCGCAGCAGGGCATGCAGGAGCTGTTCGAGCTGCAGCGCGCTGCGCTGGCCGACTGACACGGGAGGGGCGGGGATGAACGACGAACTGCAGGTACGGCCGAGCCAGGAAGCACGGCAGTGGGCGATGTTCTGCCACTTCTCCGCCTTCCTCGGCCTGGTCTTCCCCTTCGGCAACCTGCTGGGCCCGCTGATCGTCTGGCAGATCAAGCGCGAGTCCGATCCCTTCGTCGACAGCCAGGGCAAGGAAGCGCTGAACTTCCAGATCACCGTCAGCCTGGCGATGCTGGTGAGCTTCTTCCTCTGCCTGCTGGTGATCGGCTTCCTGCTGCTGGCGCTGGTCTGCGCCGGCGCCCTGGTGCTGACGGTGATAGCGGGGGTCAAGGCCAACGAGGGCCGCGACTACCGCTATCCGTTCACCTGGAGGCCGCTGAAATAGGAAAGACAGCTACGAGCGGCAAGCGCCAGGCTGCAAGGGGAATCCGCTTGCAGCTTACGGCTTGTGGCTTGCAACTGGCGGCTTGCCGCCTCAGATGCTCAACGTCCAGTCGTAGTCGATGATCAGCGGCGCATGGCGCGAGAAGCGCGGCTGCCGCGGCAGCTTGGCGCTGCGCACGAAGCGGCGCAGACCCGGGGTGAGGATCTGGTAGTCGAAGCGCCAGCCCAGGTTCAGCATCTCGGCCTGCTCGCTGTCCGGCCACCAGCTGTACTGGTCGCCTTCGCGGTTCACTTCGCGCAGGGCATCGACGTAGCCCATGTTGCCGAACACCTCGTCCATCCAGCCGCGCTCGGGCGCGAGGAAGCCGGGCATCTGCTGGCATTCGCGCCAGTTCTTCACGTCCAGCTTGTTGTGGGCCAGGTACAGCGACCCACAATAGATGTACTCGCGGCGCTTGCGGCGCTGCTTGTTCAGGTAGGCGGCGAAGTCTTCCATGAACTTGAACTTCTGGTTCAGGTTCTCGTCACCCTCCTGCCCGCTCGGCAGCAGGATGCTGGCAATACTCACCTTATCGAAATCGGCTTGCAGGTAGCGCCCGTAACGATCGGCCATCTCGAAACCCAGCCCGCTTATGACGGCCTTGGGTTGCAGACGACTATAGATTGCGACGCCACCCTGGCTGGGCACTTCGGCGTCGCAGGCGTACAGGAAGTAGCCGTCCAGCTGGTAAGACGGGTCATCCAGATCGAAAGCGGAGGCGCGGGTATCCTGCAAGCAGATCACGTCGGCATTCTGGGCTTGCAGCCAGCTGAGCAATCCCCGCTCGGCTGCAGCCTGAATACCATTCACGTTCACACTGATGATCCGCATAAATGGCCCCCAAAATCACGTGTGTGTATGATACCCGAGCTCAAACGGTTTAGCTAAATTCATACCGGCCGGTTCTCTCCCATGCAGGCATATCAACGCGATTTCATTCGTTTCGCCATCGAGCGCGGTGTACTGCGCTTCGGTGAATTCACCCTCAAGTCCGGGCGCACCAGCCCCTATTTCTTCAATGCCGGCCTGTTCAACAGTGGCCTGGCATTGGCCAGGCTGGGGCGCTTCTACGCCGCCGCGGTGGTCGACAGCGGCATCGATTTCGACGTCCTGTTCGGCCCGGCCTATAAAGGAATCCCGCTGGCTGCCGCTACAGCGGTGGCCCTGGCCGAACAGCACGGCCGCGACCTGCCCTGGTGTTTCAACCGCAAGGAAGCCAAGGACCACGGCGAAGGCGGCACCCTGGTGGGCGCGCCGCTGGCCGGCCGGGTGCTGATCGTCGACGACGTGATCACCGCCGGTACCGCGATCCGCGAGGTCATGCAGATCATCGAGGCCCAGGGCGCCAGGGCGGTCGGCACGCTGATCGCGCTGAACCGCCAGGAGCGCGGCCAGGGCGAGCTGTCGGCGATCCAGGAAGTGGAGCGCGACTTCGGCATGCCGGTGATCAGCATCGTGTCGCTGGAGCAGGTGCTGGAATACCTGGCCGGCGACGCCGAGCTCAAGCGTCACCTGCCGGCGGTCGAGGCCTATCGCGCGCAGTACGGAATCTAACCAAACAGGGTGTCCGGCATGGCCAAGCAGGGTGCTTTTCGCCGTGGTGCATTGATGGGGTTGCTGGCCGTCGGGCTGGCCGGGCCGGCGCTGGCGGCGAATGCCGCCGGCAATCCCGCGTCCGGCGGCGCCGTCGAGATGTACCGCTACGTCAACGACAAGGGCGTGACCGTCATCGACCGCCTGGGCGTGCCGTCGCAGTACATCGGCAAGGGCTACGAGGTGCTCAACGAGCAGGGCCGGGTGGTCCGCGTGGTGCCGCCGGCGCCGACCGCGGAGGAAATCCAGCAGCGCAAGGCCGCTGCCGCCCAGGCCAGTTCGGATGCCCAGCTGCTGCGCCTGTACACCAGCGTCGAGGACGTCGACCGCGCCCGCGAGCGCAAGCTGGCCGAGCTGGATGGCCTGAGCAGCGTGGCCCGGGGCAACCTGCAGTCGGTGAAGACGCAGCAGGGCAACCTGCAGGCCCAGGCCGCCGACGCCGAGCGCGCCGGACGCCAGGTGCCGCAGCAACTGGTCGAGCAACTGGGCAACCTGAAGGACGAGGAGCAGCGCCTGCTGCGCGACATCGCCCACTACCAGCAGCTGCGCGCCCAGGCCAAGGCCACCTTCGATGCCGACCGCGCGCGCCTGGCGCAGTTGCTCGGCGCCTCCCGCTAGCCCGTCAGCTGGCGGGCAATCGCTCGAAAGCCGCGATGCGCTCGCGCAGCCAGTCCGGCAGGGGCTGGCTCTGCCGCTGGTCGTTGGCGTAGGCGTAGATCAGCTCGCCGAGGGTCAGCGGCTGTTCCTCGCACCAGATCGCCACCTGGAAGGTCAGGCTGCTGCGCCCCAGGCGCGCGACGCGCACGCCCATGTCCAGCCAGTCGTCGTAGCGCGCCGGGGCGAAGTACTCCAGGCTGCTCTTCACCGCGAACAGGTCGCCGCCGCCGCGCAGCAGGTCGGCCGGGTAGCGGATCTCCAGGTTGCGGTAGTACTCGGTGGTCGCCACGTCGGCATAGGTCAGGTAGTTGCCGTTGAAGACGATGCCTTGCGGGTCGACCTCCGACCAGCGCACGCGCAGGCCGTGGAAGAAGCGGAATTCGTGGCGTTCGGGGAAGACTGAAGGCATTGCGGCCTCCGGCAGGAAGAGGGGAACCGCCACGGCGGGCGCCGTGGCGGGCAGTGCTCAGTGACGCGGCTTGCGGTTGCTGATCAGGGTGCCGACGCCGCTGTCGGTGAAGATCTCCAGCAGCACGGCATTGGGCACGCGGCCATCGATGATGTGCGCGCTGGTCACGCCGCCCTGCACCGCTTCCAGGGCGCAGCGGATCTTCGGCAGCATGCCGCCGTAGATGGTGCCGTCGGCGATCAGGCTGTCCACCTGCTCGGTGGTCAGGCCGGTCAGCACCTGGCCCTGCTTGTCCATCAGGCCGGCGATGTTGGTCAGCAGCATCAGCTTCTCGGCCTTCAGCGCCTCGGCCACCTTGCCGGCCACCAGGTCGGCGTTGATGTTGTACGACTCGCCGTTGGCGCCGACGCCGATGGGCGCGATCACCGGGATGAAGTCGCCCTTGACCAGCATGTTCAGCAGCTCGGTGTTGACCCCGGTGACCTCGCCGACGTGGCCGATGTCGATGATTTCCGGCTTGGTCATCTCCGGGGTCTGGCGGGTGACGGTGAGCTTCTTCGCGCGGATCAGCTCGGCGTCCTTGCCGGTCAGGCCGATGGCGCTGCCGCCGTGGCGGTTGATCAGGTTGACGATGTCCTTGTTCACCTGGCCGCCGAGGACCATCTCCACCACGTCCATGGTCTGCGCGTCGGTGACGCGCATGCCGTCGATGAAGTGGCTCTCGATCGACAGCCGGTTGAGCAGGTCGCCGATCTGCGGGCCGCCGCCGTGCACCACCACCGGGTTGATGCCGACCGCCTTCATCAGCACCACGTCGCGGGCGAAGCTGTTCTTCAGCTCGTCGGTCTCCATGGCGTTGCCGCCGTACTTGATGACCAGCGTCTTGCCGACGAAGCGGCGGATGTAGGGAAGGGCTTCGGCAAGGACGCGGGCTACCTGGGCTGCGTCATCGCGGCTCTGGGACATGGTGCTGGGCTCCGGCATGGTCAGGTCAGAAGGGGATGGTCAGGGCGGGGTCGACCGCCTTGAGCTGGGTGCGGAACACGTCCTTGATGCGTTCCAGTTCGGCTTCGGAGTCCGCCTCGAAGCGCAGCACCAGCACCGGCGTGGTGTTGGAGGCGCGCACCAGGCCCCAGCCCTTGGGATAATCGACACGCACGCCGTCGAGGGTGGTGAGGTTGGCCTCGCCCCACTGGCCGTCGCGCTGCAGCGCCTGGATCAGGGCGAACTTGCTCTCGTCGGTGACGGTGATGTTGATTTCCGGTGTTGAGACGTCCAGCGGGAAGGCCGAGAACACATGCTCGCTGTCGCGTTTGTCGAGGCTGATGATCTCCAGCAGGCGGGCGGCGCTGTAGATGCCGTCGTCGAAGCCGAACCAGCGCTCCTTGAAGAAGATGTGGCCGCTCATCTCGCCGGCGAGCAGGGCGCCGGTCTCCTTCATCTTCTTCTTGATCAGCGAGTGGCCGGTCTTCCACATCACCGGGCGGCCGCCGTAGCCGCTGATCAGCGAGATCAGGCGGCGGGTGCACTTGACGTCGAAGATGATGTCGGCGCCGGGGTTGCGCGAGACCACGTCCTTGGCGAACAGCATCAGCAGGCGGTCGGGGTAGATGATGGTGCCTTCGTTGGTCACCACGCCCACGCGGTCGCCGTCGCCGTCGAAGGCCAGGCCGAGGTCGGCGCCGGTTTCCCTGACCTTGGCGATCAGGTCTTCCAGGTTCTCCGGCTTGCCCGGGTCCGGGTGGTGGTTGGGGAAGGTGCCGTCGACGTCGCAGTACAGCGGGATGACGGTGCAGCCCAGGGCCTCGATCAGTTGCGGGGCGATCACGCCGGCGACGCCGTTGCCGCAGTCCACCACCACTTTCAGCGGCTTGGCCAGGGCGATGTCGTCGCGGATCTGCTGGAAGTAGCGCGGCAGGATGTCCAACTGCTGCACGTTGCCCACGCCGGAGGCGAGGTCGTTGTTCTCGATGCGCTCGCGCAGGGCCTGGATCTGCTCGTTGGCCAGCGTCTCGCCGGCGACGACGATCTTGAAGCCGTTGTAGTTCGGCGGGTTGTGGCTGCCGGTGAGCATCACGCCCGACTTGCCTTCCAGGACGTTGGCCGCGTAGTACAGCACCGGGGTCGGCACCATGCCGATGTCGGTGACCTGGCAGCCGCAGTCGAGCAGGCCCTGGATCAGTTGCTGGACCAGCTCCGGGCCCGACAGGCGGCCGTCGCGGCCGACGCTGACGCAGGGCTCGCCACGGGCCAGGCTCTCGGAACCGATGGCGCGGCCCACCCAGTAGGCGGTTTCGGCGGTCAGGGTGTCGCCGACCACGCCGCGGATGTCGTAGGCGCGGAAGATGCTGGCGGGCAGTTGCGGTGCTTTGGGCGTGCTCATGGCGGGGGGTTGCTCCAATCCCAGGAGGTCCTGGTCTTCATCAAGAATGTCGATGTCCAGAATGTCGGTGTTCTGGAACAGTGGGTCGACCAGCTGCGTCTCGGCGCTGGCCGGCTTGTCGATCTTCGCCGCCACCGGGCGCGGCTCGGGCGCTGGTGCGGGGCTGGCGGGGGCCGGGGGCTCGGCCTTGCGCCTGGGCTGCCGCGCCAGCGCCTGGGCCAGCGGTTGCAGTGCGGCCAGGCCGACTTCAGGTGCTTTGGCAGTGCGCGGGCCACCGAGTTCCTGCAAGTACTGACCGATGGCCTGGGTGTCCTGGCGCAGGCGCCGTTGCAGGGCGCTCTGGGCGAGGTACACGCCCAGCAGCGCGCCGGCCAGGGCCAGCAGCGCGGCGCAGCCCAGCAGCGCCGGGGAGTACAGGGTCGCGGTCAGGGCCGGGCCGGGGGTGAAGCTGAGTTTCCAGTTCGGGTTGCCGCTGGCCAGGTTCAGCGGCGCCCCGTCGCCGGCCTCGCCGCGTTGCAGCAGGACCTGCGCCGGCGAGCTGCCGAACTGCTGGGCCAGTTGCAGCTGGCCGGTGTCGGCGGGCATGTCCGGCAGGGCCTTGAGCAGGCGCTGCAGGTCGAAGACCAGCATCAGGCTGCCCTGGATGGCGTTGTCCGGGCCGCGCAGCGCGGTGGCGCTGTACAGCAGCCAGCGCTGGCCGACGCGGTAGGCCTCGGGGGCGACGTTCTGCCCGCTCTCGGCGCGGCGCAGCATGTCCAGGGCGGCGTAGTTCAGCGGGCCGGGGCGCTGGTTGTCCTGGCTGGCCTGGCCGCTGGCGTTGAGGTGGACGTCCACCAGGCCGTCCTGGCGCCAGTGGGCGAGGGTGGCCTCCAGGGCGCGGGTGCTGTTGGCATCGGCCAGCGCCGGCAGCAGCGCGGGGTTGGCCGCCGCGCTACGGGTGTCGGCGGCGAGCTGGAGCAGGGCCTGGCGCAGGGCGCCGGACTGGCTTTCGCCCCAGGCGCCGGCCAGCTGCTGGCGGTGCATCTGCTCGGCGCTGCCGAACAGGCTCAGCCACAGCAGGGCGCCGGCGGCGGCCACGCCGAGGGTCGCAACGCCCAGGGCCGGCAGCAGCGACTTCAGTTCCGGCCGGGACGTCGGGCCCGCCGAAACCTTCGGCGGCGGGGCGACTTCCGGCAGGTCGGCCGTTCCCTTGGCAGTGCGTTGGAAAAGTTTCATGCAACATCTCCTCGGCGAATCGTCCTGGAGGATTGTGTCAGTGGCTGCCGGAGTGCCCGAAACCACCGGCGCCACGCTGGCTCTCGTCGAAGCTGTCGACCAGCTCGAAATGCGCCTGCACCACCGGCACCAGCACCAGCTGGGCGATGCGCTCGCCAATGGCGATGGTGAAGGGGGTGTTGCCGCGGTTCCAGCAGGAGACCATCAGCTCGCCCTGGTAGTCCGAGTCGATCAGCCCGACCAGGTTGCCCAGCACCACGCCGTGCTTGTGACCCAGGCCCGAGCGCGGCAGCACCAGCGCGGCCAGGCCGGGGTCGGCGATGTAGATGGACAGGCCGGTGGGGATCAGCAGCGTCTGGCCCGGTTCGAGGACGGTGTCCTCCTTGAGCATGGCGCGCAGGTCCAGGCCGGCGGAGCCGGGGGTGGCGTACTGCGGCAGGGGGAATTCGGCGCCCAGGCGCGGGTCGAGGATCTTGGCTTGCAGGGAATGCATCGGGTTCTCAGTGCTGGTTCAGGCGGTCGGCGATGAAGGCGATCAGCTGGCGGGCGATCTTGCCCTTGCTGGTCTGGGCGAAGGCAGTTTCGTGCAATTCGCGGTCGATCACGGTGATCGCGTTCTCTTCGCTGTTGAATCCGATCGAGGGATTGGCCACGTCGTTGGCCACGATCAGGTCGAGGTTCTTGTCCTTGAGCTTGCGCGAGGCGTACTCCAGCAGGTTCTCGGTCTCCGCGGCGAAGCCCACGCTGAACGGCCGGTCGGCGCGCTGGGCGAGGGTGGCGAGGATGTCCGGGTTGCGCACCAGCTGCAGCAGCAGGCCGTCGCCCTTGGTCGGGTCCTTCTTCAGTTTCTGCGCGGCCACCACCTCGGGGCGGTAGTCGGCCACCGCGGCGGCGGCGATCAGCAGGTCCGCCGGCATCGCGGCCTCGCAGGCGGCGAGCATGTCGCGGGCGCTGACCACGTCGACTCGGCTCACCCGGTCGGGCGTGGGCAGGTGCACCGGGCCGGTCACCAGGGTCACCCGCGCGCCGGCTTCGGCGGCGGCCTCGGCGAGGGCGAAGCCCATCTTCCCGGAGCTGTGGTTGGTGATGTAGCGCACCGGGTCGATGTTTTCCTGGGTCGGGCCGGCGGTGATCAGCACGTGCCGGCCGGTCAGCGAGAGGAACTGGAAGCAGTCGGCGGCGCGCTGGGCCAGCTCCTCGGCCTCGAGCATGCGCCCCGGGCCGACGTCGCCGCAGGCCTGGCTGCCGGCGGCCGGGCCGAAGAAGCGCAGGCCGCGGCCGCGCAGCAGCTCGGCGTTGGCCTGGGTGGCCGGGTCGCGCCACATGGCCTGGTTCATCGCCGGGGCCAGGGCGACCTGGGCGTCGGTGGCCAGCACCAGGGTGGTAAGCAGGTCGTTGGCCACGCCCTGGGCCAGGCGCGCCATGACGTCCGCGGTGGCCGGGGCGATCAGCACCAGGTCGGCCCAGCGGGCCAGCTCGATGTGGCCCATGGCCGCTTCGGCGGCGGGGTCGAGCAGGTCCAGGTGCACCGGGTGGCCGGACAGCGCCTGGAGCGTCAGCGGGGTGATGAATTCACGGCCGCCCTGGGTCATCACCACGCGGACTTCCGCGCCCTGGTCGCGCAGGCGGCGGACCAGTTCGGCACTCTTGTAGGCCGCAATACCGCCGCCCACGCCGAGAACGATGCGTTTTCGATAGAGCCGCTGCATAGGCCCGCCTTATCTTCGGAATTGGATGACGCGCGTCTGGGCCGGAGACGCCTCCCCAGGCCTCCGGTCGCGCGAAAGGGACGGGCTAAGATAGCACAGCGCCCGCCCCGGCACAGCGGGCGGCTCGACAGGGAGGCTGCATGAGCATTCGTCACTGGCCCGCCGCGGAGCGCCCGCGGGAAAAACTCCTGGAACAGGGCGCCGGCAGCCTCAGCGATGCGGAGCTGCTGGCGATCTTCCTGCGCACGGGCGTGGCGGGCTGCAGCGCGGTGGACCTGGCCCGGCGCCTGCTGAAGGAGTTCGGCAGCCTGCGCGCGCTGCTGGAGGCCGACCAGGCCAGCTTCAGCAGCCACCTGGGCCTGGGCCGGGCGAAGTACGCGCAACTGCAGGCGGTGCTGGAAATGGCCCGCCGCCACCTGGCCGAGCAGCTACGCCGCGACTCCGCCCTGGAGAGCCCGCAGGCGGTGCGCGACTTCCTCAAGGCGCGGCTGCGCCACGAGGCCCACGAGGTGTTCGCCTGCCTGTTCCTCGACGGCCGGCACCGCGCCCTGGCCTTCGAGGTGCTGTTCCATGGCTCCATCGACAGCGCCAGCGTATACCCGCGCCAGGTGGTCAAGCGCGCCCTGGCGCACAACGCCGCGGCGCTCATCCTCACCCACAACCATCCGTCGGGCATCGCCGAGCCGAGCCAGGCCGACCGCGTGCTGACGCGGCGCCTGAAGGACGCCCTGGCGCTGGTGGACGTGCGCGTGCTCGACCACTTCATCGTCGGCGACGGCGAGCCGCTGTCG
The DNA here is from genome assembly GCF_900187975.1 of Pseudomonas delhiensis. GTDB lineage: Bacteria > Pseudomonadota > Gammaproteobacteria > Pseudomonadales > Pseudomonadaceae > Pseudomonas > Pseudomonas delhiensis. The sequence continues at coordinate 56,182 of NZ_FZPC01000006.1, forward strand.
ATGGCGGAGATGGGCTGGGTGTGAGGCTCAGGCCAGGCGCCGGCGCACGCTTTGCAACAGGCGCCGGCGGATCAGCCCGCTGACCGGGCGGATGGCCAGCCAGTAGGGCGTGAACAGCAGGCGGCTGTGCAGGTCAGGGCAATGCACGCGGGTCTCGGTGTGCAGCCAGGTGTCGCCGGCGCCTGCCGCTTCGCAGTGGAAATACAGCAGCAGGCGGGCGCAGCCGGCTTCGGCGAAGTGGCGGAAGGCCTCGGCGTCGGGGCAGGGGCGCAGGCCGAAGTCTGCGCGCCAGAAGCGTCCGACCAGGCCCAGGGCCAGAGCTTCGTCGCCGTCCCGTCCCAGCCGGCTGAACTCGTGCAGGCCGAAACGCGGGCGCTGCGCCAGGGCGTTACCAAGGCCCAGGCGCAACGCCAGGCGTGCCGGCGCCTCGCGCAACCGCAGAAAGCGCTGCACCAATGGATCTTCCTCGTCGCCCAGCGTGGCGACGGCATCCAGCAGCGCGCCGGGTGGCGCGGCTATGCGCAGGTGGTGACGTTCGCTGAACTGGTAGGACGGCAGCAAGCGGTCGGCCAGATTCATTCAGGGACCGTTCCCGTTTCGTCGCGAGCCGCGTTGCCGCGCACCCCGAAGGGGCGGGCCTTTTTTGTGCGTTGCCGCGTGACTCGTCGTTCATTTGCAATGACCAAACCGCTCTCCTCGCGCCTTGCCCCGCGTAAAAATGGCTCTGCCGGAAATGGGCGCAGCCTCTAGAGGCTCACGCGGGAGAAGTCCTGGCGGCCGAAGGGGTTCACGGCGTAGCCCTTGACCTCCTTGCGCAGCAGCACCGAGGCCGTGGGGTGCGCCAGCGGCAGCCACAGGGCCTGGTCGTGGATCAGCCGCTGGGCGTCGTGGTAGAGCGCGCTGCGCTTGTCCTGCTCGCTGAGCGCCTTGCCCTGGCTGATCAGGCTGTCCAGCTTCGGGTCGCAGAAGCGCGCGAAGTTCAGCCCGGACTTCACGCTGGCGCAGGAGAATTGCGGGGTGAGGAAGTTGTCCGGGTCGCCGTTGTCGCCGGCCCAGCCCATGAACAGCAGGTCGTGCTCGCCGGCCTTGGCGCGGCGGATCAGCTCGCCCCATTCGATCACCCGCACCTCGGCCTTGACGCCGATCTTCGCCAGGTCGGCCTGCAGCAGCTGTGCGCCCAGGCTCGGGTTGGGGTTGAGCAGGCTGCCGCTGGGGCGCGTCCAGAGGGTGGTCTTGAAGCCGTCCTTGAGCCCGGCCTTCTCCAGCAGCGCCCGGGCCCGGGCCGGGTCGTAGGGGTAGCCGGGGATGTCCTTGGCGTAGCTCCAGGTGTTCGGCGGGTAGACGCCCTCGGCGGCGCTGGCGCTGCCCTCGAACACCGACTTCAGGTAGGTCTGGCGGTCGAAGGCGAGGTTGATCGCCTGGCGCACCTCGGGCTTGTCCAGCGGCGGGTGCTGGCTGTTCAGGGCGACGAAGGCGGTCATGAACGCCGGCGTCTGCTCGACGCGCAGGGCCGGGTCCTTGGCCGCGGCCTCGACGTCCAGCGGCTTGGGCGACAGGGCGATCTGGCATTCGCCGCGCTTCAGGCGCTGCAGGCGCACGTTGGCGTCGGGGGTGATGGCGAACAGCAGGTTGTCCACCGCCGGCTTGCCGGCGAAGTAGTCCGGGTTGGCGGTGTAGCGGATCTGCGCGTCCTTCTGGAAGCGCTTGAACACGAAGGGGCCGCTGCCGATGGGCTGGGCGTTGAGCTTCTCCGGGGTGCCGGCCTTCATCAGCTGGTCGGCGTACTCGGCGGAATAGATGGAGGCGAAGCCCATGCTGAGCATGGGCAGGAAGGTGGCGTCGGGGTGGCTGAGGGTGAAGCGCACCTGGTGTTCGTCGACCTTCTCCAGGCCTTTTATCAGGGCCGGCAGCTGCAGCGACTGGGCGTGGGGGAAGCCGCTCTGCGCCACCTTGTGCCAGGGGTTGGCGGGGTCGAGCATGCGCTGGAAGCTGAACAGCACGTCGTCGGCGCCCAGTTCGCGGCCGGGGCTGAAGTAGTCGGTGTGGTGGAACTTCACCCCGGCGCGCAGCCTGAAGTCGTAGGTCAGGCCGTCGGCGGAGACCGTCCAGCTCTCGGCCAGGCTCGGCACCACCTTGCCCTGCGCCGCGTCGAACTCCACCAGGCGGTTCATCAGCACGTCGGCCGAGGCGTTGGTGGTGGTCAGGGCGTTGAACTGCACGACGTCGAAACCATCGGGGCTGGCCTCGGTGCAGACGCTGAGGGTGCTGGCGCCGGCCAGGGCGGGGGCGAGCAGCAGGGCGAGGGGAAACAGACGCATGACGGACTCCGGAGATGGTGGGAAAATGCCCGTCCCGTGGGCTGGGCGCAGTCATGCAAGGCCGTTGTCGGCCTTGAACCGGCTACCCTAGACCAAGCCGCGGCGGCCGACAACGGTGAAAGGCGACGAACGGCAACGGCGGCGGGCCGCGGCCGCGCGGCGCCGGCATGTGGACAAGCTGCCTGCACCCTTGCGGCTCTAAGTGCCTTTCTGATATAAAGCTGCGCTCTTTTCTGGGGCCCTGCCCCGTCGACTCGGAATCGAGCGGCGGACGGCCAGGTAAGACCCGGGTGGAAAACCGAGTATCAACGAGTTCAAGCAGCCAACCCATGCCGGGTTTGGCATGTGGTTTACAGAGGGCTGAGCCATGTCGAGAGTTTGCCAAGTGACCGGTAAGGGTCCGGTTACCGGGAACAACATTTCCCACGCACACAACAAAACCCGCCGCCGTTTCCTGCCGAACCTGCAGCACCACCGTTTCTGGGTCGAGTCCGAGAAGCGCTTCGTACGCCTGCGCGTTTCCGCCAAGGGCATGCGCATCATCGACAAGCGTGGCATCGAGGCCGTCCTGAACGACCTGCGCGCCCGCGGCGAAAAATTCTAAGGAGCTGCAATCATGCGTGAACTGATCCGTCTGGTGTCCAGCGCCGGTACCGGCCACTTCTACACCACCGACAAGAACAAGCGCACCAAGCCTGAGAAGATCGAGATCAAGAAGTTCGATCCGGTCGTTCGCAAGCACGTGATCTACAAGGAAGCCAAGATCAAGTAATTGATCCGGCCCTTGCGAAGAAACCCGCCACCTGGCGGGTTTTTTCATGCCTGCGCGTTGGGGTCGTTCGTGCCACCGGGGTGTCCGGCGCGGCCGGTGAATCCAATCGCGCTCCTACGCCTGTGCTTCCCTGTAACCGTAGGAGCGGACTCTGTCCGCGATTCGGCGGATAACGCCATAGGCGTTATGCGCCCTACGATGAAATATCCGCGCGCACCGACAAACCACTCAGGACAGTCCCCTCTTCCTTCGGGTCGGGGCGCATAGCCGAGGGTTGGGGAGAGGGTGCTCTTCCCCCCAATACATACGCCCCCGGCAAAAACAAAAACGCCGCTTTAGAGAAAGCGGCGTTTTTCGTCGAACGGCTATCAGGCCTTCTGTTCGAAGATCACATAGACCTTGCGGCAGGGCTCCAGCACCTCCCAGGTGCCCTTGAAGCCGGCCGGGATGACGAAGCGGTCGCCGGTGCGCACGGTCTTGGCGCCGCCGTCGGCGTCGCGGATCACCGACACGCCCTGGAGGATCTCGCAGTACTCGTGCTCGGTGTAGCTGACGGTCCAGTGGCCGACCGCGCCTTCCCAGATGCCGACGTTGAACTGGCCGCAGGGGCTGCCGTAGTGGTTGCGCACGCTTTGCTCGGGATCGCCCTTGAGGACCTTCTCCGGCGCCGGGCGGTAGTGCTCGGCGGCGGTGCCGGCCTGGGCGAAGTCGACGATCTGCTCGATGTTCATGCTGACTCTCGTTTTATTGTGGGTTGTGCGAGTGCTTCGCCCCTGCGGGTGGGCCCGGACGGAGGCGGAATCGACCGAGTCTATGTTTAATAAAACGAACGTGACAAGGCGTTTTGGCCCTAAAATGTCAAAAATATTGAAAATTCGCCCATCCCGGTTTAGGGTGGCGGACAGCGTGGCCCTCGCGCCGCCTTGCAGAATTTCTGACAGCGCGCCCTTCCCCCGGGCGCCGGGACTTCATAAGTAATTCAATAAGAGGACAAGTTGTCATGAGTACCCTCACTCGCGCCGACTGGGAAGCTCGCGCCCAGAACCTGAAGATCGAAGGCCGCGCCTTCGTCGATGGCCAGTACGTCGACGCCGTCGATGGCGCCACCTTCGATTGCATCAGCCCGGTGGATGGCCGCTTCCTGGCCAAGGTCGCCAGCTGCGACGCCGCCGACGCCGAGCGCGCCGTGCAGGTTGCCCGTGCCGCCTTCGAGTCCGGCGTGTGGTCGCGCCAGGCCCCGGCCAAGCGCAAGAAGGTCATGATCCGCTTCGCCGAGCTGATGATGCAGCACGCCGAGGAGCTGGCCCTGCTGGAAACCCTGGACATGGGCAAGCCGATCAGCGACGCGCTGAACATCGACGTCGCCAGCGCCGCCAACAGCATCCGCTGGAACGCCGAGGCCATCGACAAGGTCTACGACGAAGTCGCCTCCACCCCGCACGACCAGCTGGGCCTGGTCACCCGCGAAGCCGTGGGCGTGGTCGCCGCCATCGTGCCGTGGAACTTCCCCCTGCTGATGTCCTGCTGGAAGCTCGGCCCGGCCCTGGCCACCGGCAACTCGGTGATCCTCAAGCCGTCCGAGAAGTCGCCGCTGACCGCCATCCGCGTCGCCCAGCTGGCCATCGAGGCCGGCATCCCGAAAGGCGTGCTGAACATCCTGCCGGGCTTCGGCCACACCGTGGGCAAGGCCCTGGCCCTGCACATGGACGTCGACACCCTGGTGTTCACCGGTTCGACCAAGATCGCCAAGCAGCTGATGGTCTATGCCGGCGAGTCCAACATGAAGCGCGTGTGGCTGGAAGCCGGCGGCAAGAGCCCGAACATCGTCTTCGCCGACGCGCCCGACCTTGCGGCCGCCGCCGAATCCGCCGCCAGCGCCATTGCCTTCAACCAGGGCGAAGTCTGCACCGCCGGTTCCCGCCTGCTGGTGGAGAAATCCATCAAGGCCGAGTTCCTGCCGCTGGTGGTCGAGGCGCTGAAGGCCTGGAAGCCGGGCAACCCGCTGGACCCGGAAACCAACGTCGGCGCGCTGGTCGACACCACCCAGATGAACAACGTGCTGAGCTACATCCAGGCCGGCCACGACGACGGCGCCAAGCTGGTGGCCGGCGGCAAGCGCACCCTGGAAGAGACCGGCGGCACCTACGTCGAGCCGACCATCTTCGACGGCGTGACCAACGCCATGCGCATCGCCCGCGAGGAAATCTTCGGCCCGGTGCTGTCGGTGATCGAGTTCGAGGACGCCGAGGAAGCCGTGCGCATCGCCAACGACACCCCGTACGGCCTGGCCGCCGCGGTGTGGACCGGCAACCTGTCCAAGGCCCACCTGATCGGCAAGGCCCTGCGCGCCGGCAGCGTGTGGATCAACCAGTACGACGGCGGCGACATGACCGCGCCCTTCGGCGGCTTCAAGCAGTCGGGCAACGGCCGTGACAAGTCGCTGCACGCCTTCGACAAGTACACCGAGCTGAAGGCCACCTGGATCAAACTGTAAGACGATCCTGGCCTGAAAGCAGGTCGGCCCCGTGCGTTCGCCGGGGCCGGCTCTGACAAAGAGCCATACCCGCGGCCGGGTTTCCCCATGGGGAGCCCGGCCGCTTTGCATTGCGCACCGGGCTCGGCATCTGGCCCGGAGTGCGCTCCGGATGGAACGGGAGAACGACAATGCGTTGGGGTGCCTATTCCGCTGTCTGCCTGTCGGTCATCAGCATCGGCCTGGCCCTGGGCCTGACCATGCCGCTGGTGTCCCTGCGCCTGGAGGGCTGGGGCTACGGCAGTTTCGCCATCGGCGTGATGGCCGCCACACCGGCCGCCGGCGTGCTGCTCGGCGCGCTGATCTCCGGGCGCCTGGCCGCGCGCCTGGGCACGCCGCGGCTGATGCGCTGGTGCCTGCTCAGCGGGGCCTTTTCCGTCGGCCTGCTGGCGCTGCTGCAGAGCTACCCGGTGTGGCTGCTGTTGCGCCTGCTGATCGGCGTGCAACTGACCGTGGTGTTCATCCTCGGCGAAAGCTGGATCAACCAGTTGGCCGTGGAGAAGTGGCGCGGCCGCCTGGTGGCCCTGTACGGCACCGGCTATGCGCTGAGCCAGCTGTCCGGGCCGGTGCTGCTGACCTTCATCGGCACCGCCGACGACCGTGGCTTCTGGCTCGGCGTCGGCCTGCTGGTGTTCGGCTCGTCGCTGTTGATAGGCCGCAGCGGCGCGCCCCGGGTCGATCCGCACAGCGCCTCGGGGCGCGGGCTGTTCGCCTTCTGCGCCAAGCTGCCGGCCGTCGCCTGGGCGGTGGTGCTGTTCGCCGGCTTCGAGGCGATGATCCTCACCCTGCTGCCGGTCTACGGCGTGCGCCAGGGCTTCACCCAGGCGGTGGCGCTGACCATGGTCACGGTGGTGGTGGTCGGCGATGCGCTGCTGCAGCTGCCCATCGGCTGGCTGGCCGACCGCGTGTCGCGCCAGGCGCTGTTCAAGGGCTGCGGCATCGTCCTGCTGCTGAGCAGCCTGGGCATCCCGCTGCTGCTGCACGGGCCGGCGATCTGGCCGGTGCTGGTGCTGTTCGGCGCGAGCGCCGGCGGGCTGTTCACCCTGTCGCTGATCCTCATCGGCGAGCGCTACCGCGATGACGCGTTGGTCCGCGCCAACGCGCACATCGCCCAGCTGTGGGGCATCGGCTGCCTGATCGGGCCGCTGACCACCGGCGCGGTCAGCCAGTGGGTGAGCGGCCATGCGCTGCCGCTGATGATGGCCCTGGGCGCCTTCGGCTTCGTCGTGCTGGTGTGGCGCAAGGGCCTGCCGCCGGTGGAGCTGCAGGGCGATGAGCTGCCCGAGGTGAGTGGGCGCTGAGGCCAGAGCTCATTTGAGGGGCGCTTGGTACTTGCTCGTGAACAGCGTTTGCCGGTGGCTGCGGTGCTGGGTTCAAGAGCGCCCTCTCCCCAACCCTCTCCCTGAAGGGAGAGGGGGCTGTCCTGAGCGAAGGGAGAATCCTGAGTCATCCTGAAACGCCTAACCACCCCCCGTCATTTCCGCGAACGCGGGAGTCCAATAACGGCGGTTCGCGAGCAAGCTCGCTCCTACGAAGAGCCGTGCCGCTCTTGCTTTTGGACTTCCAGAGAAACAACCGAGCGCACCGGAACGCCCCTTCAGAAGGCCGAGCGAAACCGGCGCTCAGGAGGTCATGCGACATGGATGTCGCGAGAGCCCCGCGCGGGCTACAGGGACGTACCCTCGGGGCGGGCCTCCGTGGCGGGGGAATTCGCGAGGGTAGCCCGGCTTCATCGGGCCCGTATGTCGGGGCAAGCCTTTTTGGTTCCTTTTGTGGCGTTTGACAAAAGGGACTCGCCCGAGGGGGCGAAACAAGAAACATCAACGCACTCGGAGCGGCGCGTTACACTCAAGCCCGACATCCTTGGGTTTCCGCGTTCGCGGAAATGACGGAGTGGAGGTCGGAGCACAGGACCAAGGTTCGCGAGCAAGCTCGCTCCTACAGCATCCTCTCCAGCCCGATGGCCCCGGCGATCCAGGCGTTGAAGCGGCGCCACAGGCTGCCCGGCTCGTGGTGCAGCACCCGTGGGTGGCCGTCGATCTCGTCGACCCAGGTCAGCCGCGGGCGGCTGCCGCTGCGGTCGATGCGCACCTGGTAGCTGACGCTGGGCGACATCCCGGCCAGCGCCAGCTTGCGCGTCTGCTCCGCCAGTGCCGGGCTGTCGACGATGACGCCGACCTCGGTGTTCCAGATGATCGAGCGCGGGTCGAAGTTGAAGGAGCCGATGAACACCTGGCGCCGGTCGAAGACGATCGCCTTGCTGTGCAGGCTGGCGCTGCTGGAGCCGCGCACCGTCCAGGGCGCGCCGGCCAGGCGCTGGTCCGGCTGGGCGCGCAGCTCGTGGAGCTTCACCCCGTGCTCCAGCAGGGCCATGCGGTAGGGCGCGTAGCCGGCGTGCACGGCCGGCACGTCGGTGGCCTCCAGGGAGTTGGTCAGCAGGCGCACGCTGACGCCCCGGTCGGCGCGGCCGGTGAGGTAGGTGACGCCGCTGTCGGTGGGCACGAAGTAGGCCGAGACCAGGATCAGCTCCTTCGACACCTGGCGGAACAGCGGTTCGAGCTGGGTGCTCAGTTGTTGCTGCGGGCGGCTCTGGCCGCGGTCCAGGACCTTCAGCGGGTCGTCCCAGATGGCCCGGCCGGGGGCCCAGACCAGATCGTCGAGCCAGCTGTCGAGGTTGGTCGAGGCGCCGCGCAGGTGCAGGCGCTGCAGGTAGGCCGAGTGGCGCACCCGGCTCTTCTCCAGGTAGCTGTCCAGGTGCCGCCGGGCGCGTTCGAGGTCGGCGCGCTCGGGCTTGCCCCACAGGTAGTCCTCGATGGGCCGGCTGATGGCGCTGTTCCAGTACTGGTCGAAGCTCTGCCCCAGCTCCGCGGCCACCGGGCCGACGCCGAGCAGGTCGAGGTCGCTGAAGTTCATTTCCGCCTTGGCGCCGAAGTACTCGTCGCCCAGGTTGCGCCCGCCGACGATGGCCACGCTGTTGTCGGCCAGCCACAGCTTGTTGTGCATGCGCCGGTGCTGCTCGGCGAGGTTGAACAGGCGCCCGAGGTTGCGCGTGATGCCGGTGCTGCGGCCCAGGTGCAGCGGGTTGAACAGGCGCACCTGGATGTTCGGGTGGGCGGCCAGGGTGCCGATCTCGTAGTCCCAGCCGTCGCTGCTGGTGTCGTCGATCAGCACGCGCACGCGCACGCCGCGGTCGGCGGCCTTGAGCAGCTCGTGGATGAGCGCGCGGGTGGTGAGGCCGTCGTGGACGATGTAGTACTGGATGTCCAGGCTGCGCTGGGCGGCGCGGATCAGCTCGGCGCGGGCGAGGAAGGCGTCGCTGCTGGAGGCCAGCAGGCGGAAGCCGGAGGCGCCGGGGTGCGCCGCCGCGCGCCGCTGCACGGCGTCGCCGAGGGCCGTGCCGCTCGGCGACAGGGCGTGGGAGGGCGTGGGCAGGGGAACGCTGGCGCAGCCGCCGAGCAACAGCAGCGCCAGCAACAGGAAGCGTTGTAGCAAGCGGGAGTCTCCTGGCGTCCCGGTTGGCGGGACTGCGGAGATTCTAGCCGCTCAGCGCCTCCTTGAAGCGATACCAGGCCATGCCCAGCGCCAGTAGCGGCGAACGCAGCAGCCTGCCGCCGGGGAAGGTGATGTGCGGGACCTTGGCGAACAGCTCGAAGCCGCTGCCCTGCTGCCCGGCGATCGCCTCGGCGAGCAGCTTGCCGGCCAGGTGGGTGGCGTTCACCCCGTGGCCGGAATAGGCCTGGGCGAAGTACACGTTGGGCTGGTCGGGCAGGCGGCCGATCTGCGGCAGGCGGTTGGCGCCGATGCCGATCATGCCGCCCCACTGGTAGTCGATGCGCACCCCGGCCAGGTGCGGGAACACCTTGAGCATCTTCGGCTGCATGTAGGCGGCGATGTCCGCCGGGTCGCGCCCGGAATAGTGGCAGGCGCCGCCGAACAGCAGGCGGTTGTCGGCCGAGAGGCGGTAGTAGTCCAGGGCCACGCGCTGGTCGCACACCGCCATGTTCTGCGGCAGCAGCTCGCGGGCCAGGTCGGCGGGCAGCGGCTCGGTGGCGATGACGTAGCTGCCGGCCGGCAGCACCTTGCCGTCGAGGTAGTTGTTCAGGCCGTTCTGGTAGGCGTTGCAGCCGATCACCAGGGTCTTGGCGCGCACGCTGCCCTTGGCGGTGCGCACGCGCACCTCGGCGCCGTAGTCGATGTGGGTGACCTGTGAGTCCTCGAACAGGCGCACGCCCAGGGACTGCGCGGCGGCCGCCTCGCCCAGGGCGAGGTTGAGCGGGTGCAGGTGGCCCGAGCCCATGTCGACCATGCCGCCGACGTAGCAGTCGGCGCCGACGATGCTGCGCATCTCCTCCTGCGGGACCAGGCGCAGTTCATGGGTGTAGCCCAGGCCCTTGAGCTCCTCGTAGTCCTCGCGGAAGCCCTCGACGTCCGAGGCCTTGTTGGCCAGGTCGCAGTAGCCCCAGGTCAGGTCGCAGTCGATGCCGTACTTCTCCACGCGCTGGCGCACGATCTGCACCGCCTCCAGGCCCATCAGCTTGAGCTGGCGCACGCCGTCCCTGCCGATCACCGGCTCGAACTGCTCGACGCCGTGGCCGACGCCGCGGATCAGCTGCCCGCCGTTGCGCCCGCTGGCGCCCCAGCCAAGCTTGTGGGCCTCCAGCAGGACCACCGAGAAGCCGCGCTCGGCCAGCTCGATGGCGGTGTTCAGCCCGGAGAAGCCGCCGCCGATGATGCACACGTCAGCCTTTTCCTCGCCGGCCAGGGGAGGGCACTCGATGCGACGGTTGACGGTCGCGGCGTAGTAGGAAGGGGCGTGCTGGTCGGTGTGCACCGGGAGGCGAACGCGGGCGTTCATGTGCGATATCCTGATTATTGTGTTGTTAAAATTTTACGCAGGATAAACGCCGGCTTCCCGCCACGCCAAGGGGGGAAGCCGCAAAAGTTCGACAGGCTGTTGCGATCAGTCGGGAATCGGCAGGGTCAGGCTTTCCTTGACCTCTTCCATGACGATGTAGCTCTTCGACTCGCGCACGTGGGGCAGCTTCAGCAGGATGTCGCCGAGCAGCTTGCGGTAGGAGGCCATCTCCGAGATGCGCGCCTTCACCAGGTAGTCGAAGTGGCCGGACACCAGGTGGCACTCCAGCACGTGGGGCAGCTTGAGCACCGCGCGGCGGAAGTCCTCGAAGGTGTCGCCGGACTTGTAGTCCAGGCTGATCTCGACGAACACCAGCAGGCTGGCCTTGAGGTACTGCGGGTTCAGCCGGGCGTTGTAGCCCATGATGATCCCTTCGCGCTCCAGGCGCCGCACGCGCTCGGTGCAGGGGGTGGTGGAGAGGCCGACGCGCTCGCCCAGCTCGGTGAAGGAAATGCGCCCTTCTTCCTGGAGGATACGCAGGATATTGCGGTCGATCTTGTCCAGTTCGCGGCGGCTTTGGTGCTGGGTTCTCATGGAGGCTGCTCGGGGCGGTGCTTATGGTTGGTGATTGTCGCCAAATATAGACGTTAAGCCAGTGGATATCACTGCCCCTTGATCTTCTGCGGGCACGCCGCCAGCCTGTTCCCAGGTCCGCGCCGGATGCGCGGGCCTTCCATTCCGCCGCTGGAGCCTGGCATGCGCTCGACCCGTACCCGAATCCTGCTGTTGCTGGCGCTGCTCGTGGTGCTGCTCGTCGTCTGGGCGGGGCAGGCCTGGCAGCGGCTGCTCGCGGAGCAGGGCATCACCCGCCTGGACTGGCAGGGGCCGGGGATTTCATTGGACGGCCTGACACTGAAACAGCTGGCCGTGACGCGGGAAAAATCCGCTTCGCGCCTGGATATCCAGGCCGACCAGCTGCGCCTGGGCTGGCCGCGGCGTATCGACGGGCGCTGGCGCCTGGGTGGCCTGGAGCTGCAGCGGCTGCACGTGGGGTCCTGGCCCTCCGCCGCGGCGACGGAAGCGCCGAGGGAATGGCCGACGCCCGACCAGGTGGGCCTGTGGCTCGGCCTGCTGCCGCAGCGGGCCGTCCTGCAGCGCGCCGAGTTCGAACTGCCCTGCGCTGGGCAGCAGCGCTGCACCCTGGTCGGCAGCCTGCACTGGCAGCAGCTGCCCGGCAATGCCGCGTCCCTGGCCGCCGAACTGCAGCAGGGCGGCCAGCGCCTGGTCCTCGACGGCACCCTGCGCCCGGAACAGGACGCCTGGCGGCTGGCGCTGAAGGCCGATCTGGATGGCGAACGCCTGGCCGACCTCGACGCCAGCTGGGCGCCGACCGAGCGCCGCTGGCGGGGCAACCTGGCCAGCCCCGGGGTGCCGCCGCTGGATGCCGTGCGCGCCTGGCTGGCGCCCTGGCTGCCGACGCCGACTCTGCCGCTTTCCCTGCCCGAGGCCGGGCGCCTGCGCCTGAGCTGGGACAGCACCCTGGGCGGCGACGGCCCCTGGCCGGACTGGCCCGCACTGCGCGACAGCCAGGGCGAGCTGGAGCTGGCCATGCAACTGCCGCAGCCCTGGCCGCTGCCGGGCCTGGGCGCCTTGCAGGGCGACCTGCTGCTGCAGGCGGCGGCGACCCAGCCGGGGCAATGGCGGCCGCGGGTGCTGGACGGCGACCTCTACCTGGCCGATCTCTATGGCGACTGGCTGCAGGCGCTGCCGGTCGGCCTGCGCCCGGCCAGCCTGCGCCTGGGCCTGCAGCCCGACGACAGCGCCCCCGGCGCGGTACGCCTGGACCTGCGCGGCAAGGGCGCCAGCGAGCTGCGCCTGCAGGGCGTGCTGGCGCTGGTCGAGGGCGAACCCCTGTCGCTGGCGTTGAGCCAGGCACGCCTGCAGGCCCAGGTGCCGGACCTGCAGCTGCCCGGCCTGCGCCTGGGCAAGGCGGCGCTGGACCTGCCGCTGGACGGCGAGATAGGCCAGGCCTCCGCCAGCCTGCGCCTGGGCAAGGGCGCCAAGCTGGGCCTGGGCAGCCTGGCCGGCCCCCAGGGACTGAAGGCCAGCAAGCTCGGCGCGACGGCGGACAAGGCCACGCTGGCCCTGGGGTATGCCGCCGGCCAGCCTTTCAGCCTCGGCTTCGACGGCGCCGTGCAACTGGCGGTCGGCGAGCTGCGCCAGGCGCACCTCAGGCCGCTCGCCTGGAGCTACCAGGGGCAGCTCGGCGCCGGCCTGGCGCAGCAGCAGCTCAAGGGCCGGCTGCAGAACAGCGGTGGCCTGGCCGCCGACGTCGAGCTGCGGCACCAGGCCGATGGCGCCCTGGAGCTGACGGCGCAGCTGCCGGAATTCTTCCTGCGCAGCGGCAACCCGCTGGCGGCCAGCCTGGCCGACTGGCCGGCGCTGCTCAGCCTGAACGATGGCCGCCTGCAGGCCCGCGCGCAGTGGCGCCTGCCGCCGGGGCAGGGCGCCCAGCAACTGGACCTGACGCTGAATGGCCGCGGCCTGGAAGGTGTCTACGACCGCAGCGAAATCCACGGCCTGGACGGCGAGGCGAAGCTGCAGCTGCGCGGCTCGCAGCTGACGCTGCAGTTGCCCGGCCTGCGCGTGGCGCAGCTCAACCCCGGCGTGCTGCTCGGGCCCCTGCAGTTCCAGGGCGGCTACAGCGCCAGCCTGGACCAGCCGCTGGCCGGCCGCCTGGACTGGCGCCAGGCCGAGCTGAAGCTGTTCGGCGGCCGCGCCTGGCTGGACGCCGGCGTGCTGCAGCTGGCCCGCGACAACCCGGCGCAGAGCCTGCACCTGCAGGGCGTGCTGCTGGAGGAAATCCTCAAGGCCTACCCCGCCGAGGGCCTGGCCGGCAACGGCATCCTCGACGGCGAGCTGCCGCTGCTGCTCGGCCCGGGCGGGCTGCGCATCCAGGGCGGCCAGGTCGCCGCGCGGCTGCCGGGCACCCTGCAGTTCCGCTCGGAGAAAATCCGTGCCCTCGGCCAGAGCAACCCGGCCATGCAACTGGTGGCGACCATGCTCGACGACTTCCGCTACGAGCGCCTGGCCAGCCGCGTGGATTATGCTGAGGGCGGCCGCCTGCTCCTGGCCCTGGCCATCAGCGGCCGCAACCCGGCGCTGGAGCAGGGGCGGCCGGTGAACCTCAACGTCAACCTGGAGGAGAACATCCCGGACCTGCTGACCAGCCTGCAGCTGAGCGACCGGGTCAGCGACACCATCCGCAAGCGCGTGCAGGAACGCCTGCGCAACCCGCCACCTGCCGCGCCCTGATCGCAAGGAGAACCGCATGCGCCCAAGCGCACTCATCGCCGTCCTGGCCCTGCTCGGGCTCAGCCAGGGCTGTACGCCGACGGTACAGCTGGCGGCGCCCAAGGAGCCGATCAACATCAACCTCAACGTGAAGATCGAGCACGAGATCTACATCAAGGTCGACAAGGCCCTGGATGGCATCATCAACGAGAACAGCGGTCTGTTCTGAGGAGCTTCTAGATGACACTGCGCAGCAAACTCGGCGTCGCCCTGCTGGCCCTTTGCGTCAGCCTGCCGGCCCTGGCCATGAGCCTGGAGCAGGCCATGTCGGCCCTGGGCGGGGCCAAGGCCCAGGGCCTGGTCGGCGAGCAGCCCGACGGCTACCTCGGGGTGGTCAGCAACAGCGGCCAGGCGGCCGACATCGCCGCCCAGATCAACGCCGCGCGCCGCGCCGAGTACCAGAAGGTGGCCGGCCAGAGCGGCGCCAAGCTCGGCGACGTGGAGGCCCTAGCCGGGAAGAAGGCCATGGACCGCACCCCGGCCGGGCAATACATCCAGCTCAACGGCAAGTGGGTGCGCAAGTAAGGGGATTTCCCTGGCGCCGCCGCCTGTCGGGCGGCGCCTGCGACCCGCCGTCGCGGCAGCGCTTATTCCTGCCGGCCCCGCCCCCGGCGGGAGTAATTCCCGTGTTCGCCGAAGCCCGCCGAATTAGTTGCTGAAAACCGCAATCCGGCATAGTTGCATGGCTATGGGTTTTTCAGGTGTTCTTGTGGGTTGCCTGGTGGATGCGCCTCCAAGGAAGGCCTTTGTGCCAAGAATTTTCTTTAATTAACGCCTGTTAAATAGTGATTATTTCTGCGGTCGAATTCCTATACTGCGCGCATCTGACGTTCAAAATAAGAAACGTCGCGTGCCCCACGCGACGTAGGAGGCAGCGATGCGCGTTCTGGTCCTTGGCAGCGGTGTGATCGGCACCGCCAGTGCTTACTATCTGGCCCGTTCCGGCTTCGAAGTGGTGGTGGTCGACCGCCAACCCGGCCCGGCCCTGGAAACCAGCTTCGCCAACGCCGGCCAGGTTTCCCCCGGCTATGCCTCGCCCTGGGCCGCCCCGGGCATCCCGCTCAAGGCCATGAAGTGGCTGCTGGAGAAGCATGCGCCGCTGGCCATCAAGCTCACCGGCGACCCCAGCCAGTACGCCTGGATGTGGCAGATGCTGCGCAACTGCAACGCCGCCAGCTACGCGGTGAACAAGGAGCGCATGGTGCGCCTGTCCGAGTACAGCCGCGACTGCCTCGACGAGCTGCGCGCCGAGACCGGCATCGCCTACGAAGGCCGCACCCTGGGCACCACCCAGCTGTTCCGCACCCAGGCCCAGCTCGACTCCGCCGCCAAGGACATCGCCGTGCTGGAAAGCTCCGGCGTGCCCTATGAAGTCCTCGACCGCGCCGGCATCGCCCGCGTCGAGCCGGCCCTGGCCAAGGTGGCCGACAAGCTGGTCGGCGCCCTGCGCCTGCCCAACGACCAGACCGGCGACTGCCAGATGTTCACCACCAGGCTGGCCGAGCTGGCCCAGGGCCTGGGCGTGGAGTTCCGCTTCAACCAGAACATCCAGCGCCTGGACTTCGCCGGCGACCGCATCAACGGCGTCTGGATCGATGGCCAGCTGGTCACCGCCGACCACTACGTGCTGGCCCTGGGCAGCTACTCGCCGCAGATGCTCAAGCCGCTGGGCATCAATGCCCCGGTCTACCCGCTCAAGGGCTACTCGCTGACCGTGCCGATCACCAACCCGGACATGGCGCCGACCTCGACCATCCTCGACGAGACCTACAAGGTCGCCATCACCCGCTTCGACCAGCGCATCCGCGTCGGCGGCATGGCCGAGATCGCCGGTTTCGACCTGTCGCTGAACCCGCGCCGCCGCGAAACCCTGGAAATGATCACCACCGACCTCTACCCCGAGGGCGGCGACGTCAGCCAGGCGACCTTCTGGACCGGCCTGCGCCCGGCCACCCCGGACGGCACCCCGATCGTCGGCGGCACCCGCTACCGCAACCTGTACCTGAACACCGGCCACGGCACCCTGGGCTGGACCATGGCCTGCGGCTCGGGCCGCTACCTGGCCGACCTGATGGCGAAGAAGCGCCCGCAGATCAGCACCGACGGCCTGGACATTTCCCGCTACAGCAACGCCTCGGAGGCTCAGAATGGCCATCCAGCGCCTGCACACTAATGGCCGCATGAGCCAGGTCGTCGTCCACAACGGCACCGTCTACCTGGCGGGCCAGGTGGGCGACGACATGGGCGCCGGCATCGAACGGCAGACCCGCGAGGTCCTGGCCAGCATCGAGCGCCTGCTCGAAGAGGCCGGCACCGACAAGACGCGCATCCTCTCGGTGACCATCTACCTGAAGGACATAGACGCGCACTTCGCCGGCATGAACGCCGTCTGGGACCAGTGGCTGCCGCAAGGCACCGCCCCGGCCCGCGCCACCGTGGAGGCCAGGCTCTGCGAGCCGGAGATCCTGGTGGAGATGTCGGTGGTCGCGGCGCTGCCGTAAACCTTTGCGTGGGGCCTGGTCGGATTGCCAGGCCTTTTTTTGCTTCACGGCCTTCGTGGGCGCGGGTTCGCCCGCGGCTGCGCCGTACCCGAATAACAGAGAGTTCCCGCCATGCGTCCAGCCCGTGCCCTGATCGACCTCCAGGCCCTGCGCCACAACTACCGCCTGGCCCGCGAAGTCAGTGGCGCGCGTGCGCTGGCGGTGGTCAAGGCCGATGCCTACGGCCACGGCGCGGTGCGCTGCGCCAGGGCCCTGGAGGCGGAAGCCGACGGCTTCGCCGTGGCTTGCATCGAAGAGGCCCTGGAGCTGCGCGAAGCCGGCATCCGCGCGCCCATCCTGCTGCTGGAAGGTTTCTTCGAGGCCAGCGAGCTGGAGCTGATCGAGCGCCATGACTTCTGGTGCGTGGTGCACTCGGCCTGGCAACTGGAGGCCATCGAGCGCGCGCGCCCGGCCAGGCCGCTGACGCTCTGGCTGAAGATGGACTCGGGCATGCACCGCGTCGGCTTCTTCCCGCAGGACTACGCCGCCGCCCTGGCGCGCCTGCAGGCCCTGCCGCACGTGGCCAAGGTGGTGCTGATGAGCCACTTCGCCCGCGCCGACGAGCTGGACTGCGTGCGCACCGAGGAGCAGGTCGCCGCCTTCGAGGCCGTGCGCGCCGGCCTGGGCCAGCCGTTCGAGGTCAGCCTGCGCAATTCCCCCGGCATACTCGGCTGGCCGGACGTGCCCAGCGACTGGGTGCGCCCGGGCATCATGCTCTACGGCGCCACCCCCTTCGAACAGGCCCAGCCGCTGGCCGACCAGCTGCGCCCGGTGATGACCCTCGAGTCGCAGGTCATCGGCGTGCGCGAACTGCCGGCCGGCGAGCCGGTGGGCTATGGCGCGCGCTACGTCGCCGAGCGCCCGGTGCGCGTCGGCGTGGTCGCCATGGGCTACGCCGACGGCTACCCGCGCCACGCGCCGGACGGCACCCCGGTGTTCATCGACGGCCAGGCCAGCCGCATCATCGGCCGGGTGTCCATGGACATGCTCACCGTCGACCTCACCGACCTGCCCGGCGCCGGCCTTGGCAGCCGCGTCGAGCTGTGGGGGCCGAACGTCCCGGCCAGCGCACTCGCCAGCCTGTGCGGCAGCATCCCCTACCAATTGTTCTGCAACCTCAAGCGCGTACCGCGTGTCTACAGCGGCGACTGAGCGACGAACTGCGTAAAGTTTGCGCAGTATCTGAGACCGATCTGTTGTAAATACTGAACGGTGTTGCCATGATACGGAGCACTTCGGAACCCGCTCGCCGCAAGGCGCAGGCGGGTTCCGGCCGTTAGAGCCTGGCAGAACAAGAAATTAAGGAGGACTCCACCCTTGGACGTTGGCGCTCGTCTGCAAGCCATCCGCAAACTCAAAGGGCTGTCCCAGCGTGAACTCGCCAAGCGCGCGGGCGTCACCAACAGCACCATCTCGATGATCGAGAAGAACAGCGTCAGCCCGTCGATCAGCTCCCTGAAGAAGGTGCTGGGCGGCATTCCCATGTCCCTGGTGGAATTCTTCTCGCTGGACATCGAGCAGGACAGCAACACCCAGGTGGTCTACAAGGCGGACGAACTCAGCGACCTGTCCGACGGCGACATCGTCATGAAGCTGATCGGCAAGGCCTACCCCAGCCGCGCCATCACGCTGCTCGACGAGACCTACCCGCCAGGCGCCGATACCGGCAACGACATGTACTCCCACGAAGGCGAGGAGACCGGCGTGCTGGTCGAAGGCCGCCTGGAGCTGACCGTCGGCGATGAGGTGTACATCCTCGAAAGCGGCGACAGCTACTATTTCGACAGTACCCGCCCGCACCGCTTCCGCAACCCCTTCGAGGCGCCGGCGAGGCTGATCAGCGCGACGACTCCGGCAAATTTTTAGAGGCGGCTGAGCCGCCTGCGACCGTATGACGCAAGGCCTCCGCGGCCCTTGCAATTGTTTCAGGCGCGCGGTCTTCCGTTATACTTGCGCCCGCCCGCGCTACCTAGACTGCGATGGATACCGTGCCCGGGCGTACAAGCCACGATGAGGGTAAAAGGGTGAACCTGATAAAGAAAATCCTGGTGGCCCAGGCCGCCGTACTGGCCCTGATGGCCGCTGGCGCCCAAGCCACGACCAATGACGACATCGCCAAGCGCCTGGAACCGGTGGGCAAGGTCTGCGTCCAGGGCAAGGAGTGCGAGGGCGTCGGCGCCGTCGCTTCCTCCGGAGGTGGCGGTGCGCCGCGTTCGGGCGAAGAGATCGTCGGCAAGACCTGCACCAACTGCCATGGCACCGGCCTGCTGGGTGCGCCCAAGGTCGGCGACAAGGCCGAGTGGGGCAAGCGCGCCAAGGAGCAGGGCGGCCTCGATGGCCTGCTGGCCAAGGCTATCTCCGGCATCAACGCCATGCCGCCGAAAGGCACCTGCGCCGACTGCTCGGACGACGAGCTGAAGGCCGCCATCAAGCACATGTCCGGCCTCTGATCCACGGCCTGACCCGACAGGAAAAGCCGCTTACGGGCTGATGCTGTCCGCTTAGGAAAGAATGCCGTTTCTCTGGTTGGGGAAACGGCATTTTTCATAGGGGGGCTTCGTTTGCGGTTATGGCACTGCGCTCCGATCCCCAACCCGTCATTCCCGCGAACGCGGGACGCGGCGCCATCGTGAACAGCGTCCGCTCCTACCCCGCCAACGCTGTCCCACCTGTAGGAGCGCGCCCTGCGCGCGATTCGCGGGCAGGGCCCGCTCCTACAATGGGGCGAGATGGAAGACGCGAATTTCGATCCAGTCATTCCCGCGAACGACGGAGCCCAGAAGACAGTTGCCCCTACGGTTCAGGGAAGCACGGGCGCAGGAGCAACTGCCCGCGATTGGATTCACCGGCCACGCCGGCCACCCCGGTGGCACGAACGGCCCCCTCTCCCTCCGGGAGAGGGCTGGGGTGAGGGCGCGGAGGTAGGTTGAGCACCTTCGCCGAACCAGCGCATCGCTTGAATGAAAAGACGCCGGAGCGTCCCCGGCGGTTTCCGGTCCAAACTGGACAGGGAACCCACGGAGGACCGCACCTTGGCGCACCGCTGCACCCTCGACGAAGCCGTCGACCGATTGCTGGCCGGGCTCGATGGCCCGATACGCCTGGGCCTGCCCCTGGGCCTGGGCAAGCCCAACCACCTGGTCAACCAGCTCTACCGGCGCCTGGGCGAGCAGCCGGCGCGCCAGCTGACGCTCTACACCGCGCTGTCGCTGGGCCGGCCCCGGGCCGGTAGCGAGCTGCAGCGGCGCTTCCTCGAGCCCTTCGTCGAGCGCCTGTATGGCGACTACCCGGAGCTCGACTACCTGCGCGACCTGCGCCAGGGCAGCCTGCCGCCGAACGTGCGCGTCGAGGAGTTCTACCTGCAGCCGGGCAGCCTGCTGGACAGCGCGCCGGCGCAGCAGAACTACATCAGCTGCAACTACAGCCACGTCGCCCGCGACCTCGACGCCAAGGGCATCAACGCCGTGGCCCAGCTGGTCGCCCGCGACCCGGCGCGCCCCGGCAGGCTTAGCCTGTCGTGCAACCCGGACATCACCCTCGACCTGCTGCCCATGCTGCGCCGCCGCCGCGCGGCCGGCGAGCGCATCCTCTGCATCGCCGTGGTGCACCGCGACCTGCCGTACATGCCGGGCGACGCCGAGGTCGACGAGGACGTCTTCGACCTGCTGGTGGAACAGCCGGCGGACACCAGCACGCTGTTCTCCACGCCCTACATGCCGGTGGGCTGGCAGGACCACTGCATCGGCCTGCACGCCAGCGCCCTGGTGCGCGACGGCGGCACCCTGCAGGTCGGCATCGGCGCCATGGGCGATGCCGTGACCTCGGCGCTGCTGCTGCGCCAGCGCGACAACGTCGCCTACCGCGAGCTGCTGGCGGCCCTGGCGGTGCCGCAGCGCCACGGGCAACTGATCGACCGCGAGGGCGGGCTGGGCCCCTTCAGCGAAGGCCTCTACGGCTGCAGCGAGATGTTCGTGCCGGGCCTGCTGGACCTGGCCGAGGCCGGGGTGCTGGGGCGGCGGGTCCATCCACGGGCGCAGCAGCGGCGCGCGGACGCCGGCGAGGCCGTGCCCGGCGGCGTCTGGCTGCATGGCGGCTTCTTCCTCGGCCCGCGGGCCTTCTACCAGCGCCTGCGCGAGCTGCCGGCCGAACGCCTGGCCGGCATCGGCATGACCGGCATCGGCTTCGTCAACAACCTCTACCGCGACGAGGAACTCAAGCGCCAGCAGCGCCGCGACGCGCGCTTCATCAACAGCGCCTTCACCGTGACCCTGCTCGGCGCCGGGGTGGCCGACCAACTGGAGGACGGCCGCGTGGTCAGCGGCGTCGGCGGGCAGTACAACTTCGTCGCCCAGGCCCACGAGCTGCACGGCGGGCGCTCCATCCTGCTGCTGCGCAGCTGGCGCGAGAACGGCGGCGAGGTCAGCTCGAACATCGTCTGGAACTACGGCCACACCACCATCCCGCGGCACCTGCGCGACATGGTGGTGACCGAGTACGGCATCGCCGACCTGCGCGGCCGGAACGACGCCGAGGTGATCGAAGCGCTGCTGGCCATCGCCGACTCGCGCTTCCAGGACGGCCTGATCGCCGAGGCCAAGGCGGCGGGCAAGCTGCCGGCGGACTTCGAGCTGGACCGGCGCTACCGCGACAACCTGCCCGAACGCCTGCGGGCGGTGTGCGCGCAGCACCGCGAGGCATTGCCGGAATACCCGCTGGGCTGCGATTTCACCCCGGAGGAACGCGACCTGCTGCGGGCGCTGACCTGGCTGAAGAGCAAGCTCAGGCTCAGCGAGATACTCGAACTGGGCAAGGCCACCCTGGACGCGCCGGCGCCGGAGGCCTTCCCGGCGCACCTGGCGCGCATGGGCCTGGAGCAGCCGGACGGCTTGCGCGAAGAGCTCTACCAGCGGCTGATCCTCGCCGGCCTGCAGGCCACCCGGAACGGCTTTGTGTAGGAGCGAGGGGGGGCGCCTAGTTGTTGCTCGCGAACAGACCTGGCGCGCCGAAGCGGTTCGCGAGCAAGCTCGCTCCTACGAAGAGCATGAAGGGCACGAAAAAAGGCGGGAACCCTGGCCGGGCGCCCGCCTTTTTCACGTCTCGGTCCGGATCAGTCGAGGAACTCGACCTCGCCGCCCGCCAGGGACTTCACCCGGGCCAGGGATTCGACGCGGTAGCCTTCGCTTTCCAGCAGCTTGCGGCCGTCCTGGAAGGACTTCTCGATGACGATGCCCAGGCCGGAGATGCTCGCCCCGGCCTGCTGGATCAGGTCGATCAGCGCCTTGGCGGCATGGCCGTTGGCGAGGAAGTCGTCGATCACCAGCACGTGGTCGGCGGCGGTCAGGTGCCGCGCGGAGATGGCGATGGTGCTCTCGGTCTGCTTGGTGAAGGAGAACACCTTGGAGATCAGCAGGTCGTTCTTCAGCGTCAGCGACTGGAACTTGCGGGCGAAGATCACCGGGATGCCCAGTTCGAGGCCGGCCATGACCGCCGGGGCGATGCCCGAGGCCTCGATGGTGACGATCTTGGTGATGCCCTGGCCCTTGAAGCGCTCGGCGAACTCGTGGCCGATCTGCTTCATCAGCAGCGGGTCGATCTGGTGGTTGAGGAAGGCGTCTACCTTGAGGACCTGGTCCGACAGGACGATGCCTTCGCTACGGATTTTGTCTTTGAGGGTGTTCAATTTTGGTGCTTCCTGGCGAAGCTGCTGTCGCGGGTGAAGCGCGCAATTCTACCTCGGAAGCACCGGCCTGCGCGACCTTCCGACAAAAGAAGAAGCTGATCGGGTGGACAGCTTCCGCTGGCCGTCGCCGTGGCATTCCCTTGTAGGAGCGCGCCCTGCGCGCGAATCGCTGGCAGGGCCCGCTCCTATAGGTTGGCGGCGCATTTCCCGTCCGTGCCGGACGGCCATCGCGATAGTTGCTCCTACGAAGACGCAGGCCCTGCCGGGCTCAGCGCTTGAGCAGCGCGCGGATGTCCGCCAGGGCGGCGTTGCCCTTGGCCGCCTTCACTTCCTGGGGCGCGTCCTCCTGACCTTCCCAGACCAGGTCCTCCGGCGGCAGCTCGTCGAGGAAGCGGCTCGGCGAGCAGTCGATGATCTCGCCGTACTGCTTGCGCTTGGCGGCGAAGGTCATGGCCAGGTTCTTCTTCGCCCGGGTGATGCCGACGTAGGCCAGGCGCCGCTCTTCCTCGATGCTGTCGGCCTCGATGCTGGAGCGGTGGGGGAGGATCTCCTCCTCCACGCCGAGGATGAACACGTAGGGGAATTCCAGGCCCTTGGACGCGTGCAGGGTCATCATCTGCACGCCGTCGGCGCCTTCCTCTTCCTCCTGCTGGCGTTCGAGCATGTCGCGCAGGACCAGCTTGGCGATGGCCTGCTCGATGGTCATGTCGCCGTCCTCGTCGCGCTCCAGGGTGTTCTTCAGCGCCTCGATGAGGAACCAGACGTTGCCCATGCGGAAGTCGGCGACCTTGTCGCTGGAGGCGTTCTGCCGCAGCCAGTTCTCGTAGTCGATGTCCATCACCATGCTGCGCAGCGCGCCGATCGGGTCGGAGCCGGCGCACTGCTCGCGGACCTTGTCGATGAAGCGCTTGAAGCGCTGCAGGCGCTCGACGTAGCGGGCATCCAGGTGCTCGCCCAGGCCCAGCTCGCCGGTGGCGGCGAACATCGAGCAGCCGCGCTCGGTGGCGTAGTTGCCGAGCTTCTCCAGGGTCGCCGAGCCGATCTCGCGGCGCGGCACGTTGATCACCCGGAGGAAGGCGTTGTCGTCGTCCGGGTTCACCAGCAGGCGGAAGTAGGACATCAGGTCCTTCACTTCCTGGCGGGCGAAGAAGCTGGTGCCGCCGGACAGGCGATAGGGAATCTGGTGGTGCTGCAACTTCAGCTCGATCAGCTTGGCCTGGTAGTTGCCCCGGTAGAGGATGGCGAATTCGCTGTAGGGCCGCTCGGTCTTCAGGTGGATGGTGAGGATCTCCATGGCCACCCGCTCGGCCTCGGCCTCCTCGTTGCGGCAGCGGATCACCCGGATCGGGTCGCCTTCGCCCATCTCGCTCCACAGCTGCTTCTCGAACACGTGGGGGTTGTTGGCGATGAGCACGTTGGCGCACTTGAGGATGCGGCTGGTGGAGCGGTAGTTCTGCTCCAGCATCACCACCTTCAGCGAGGGGAAGTCTTCCTTCAGCTGCATCAGGTTTTCCGGGCGCGCGCCGCGCCAGGCGTAGATCGACTGGTCGTCGTCGCCGACCACGGTGAAGTGCGCGCGCTGCTGCACCAGCAGCTTCACCAGCAGGTACTGGCTGGCGTTGGTGTCCTGGTATTCGTCCACCAGCATGTAGCGCACGCGGTTGCGCCACTTGTCGAGGATGTCGGGGTTGTCCTGGAACAGCTTCACCGGCTGCAGGATCAGGTCGTCGAAGTCCACCGCGTTGTACGCGCGCAGGGTGCGCTGGTAGTGCAGGTAGACCATGGCCGCGGTCTGTTCCTTGGGGTTGCGCGCCTTGGCCAGGGCTTCCTCGGGCAGGATCAGGTCGTTCTTCCAGGTACCGATCAGGCCCTTGATCTCGTCCAGGCCGTCGTCGCCGGAATACTCCTTCTGCATGATGTCCGTCATCAGCGCCTTCACGTCGCTCTCGTCGAAGATCGAGAAGCCGGGCTTGTAGCCCAGGGCGGCGTATTCCTTGCGGATGATGTTCAGGCCCAGGTTGTGGAAGGTGGAGACGGTCAGGCCCTTGCCCTCGCCGGGGCGCAGCAGGGTGCTGACGCGCTCCTTCATCTCGCGCGCGGCCTTGTTGGTGAAGGTGACGGCGACGATGTACTGGGCGCGGATGCCGCACTGCTGGACCAGGTAGGCGATCTTGCGGGTGATCACGCTGGTCTTGCCGGAGCCGGCGCCGGCCAGCACCAGCAGGGGGCCGCCGACGTAGTTCACGGCCTCTTGCTGCCGGGGGTTGAGTCGGGACATGGGTCGGGAAGGGTATCGATGGCGAAGCGGGCGGCCATTCTACCAGCCCCGCCCGGGGCTGCGGAAAAACGGCGATCTGTGACGCCGTCGCGTTTCGTCGTTTTGGATAAATTCATACTTGTATTAGGCTTGTGGCAGCATTAGTTGAAGAAAACTCTGAAGAGTTTCCTTGGTTCCGCACCGACAGACGGCAACGCACGGGCGCTGGAACGCCAATCCGGATGGCCGGGGCATGGGATGGCGCCCGGGGTATTCCTTTTCTTTTCATGGGGGTCGCTTGGCTGCGTCGGTCGAGTCCACGCGCCTGCTCCTGCTGGCCGAAACGCCGCAGTGGGCCCAGCTGCTGCGCGAGCATCTCGCCGCGCTGGGCAATGCCTATTCGCTGATCACCGCACCTTCCTGGGAGTCCGCCCGCAGCCTGTTCGACGAGGACGAGGTCGGCCTGGTGCTGGCCACCCCGGGCCGGCTGCCCTCGCGGGAGAACTGCCGGCTGCCGGTCATCCTGCTGCTGGAGCGCGAGCCGGCGCAGGCGCCGGCCGGCGTGGCCGACTGGCTGACGCCGCCGCAACTGAGCGCCGAGGTGCTGCGCCGTTCCCTGCGCTACGCCCGCGAGCGCAGCGGCCTGGAGGCCACCCTGCAGCGCCTGGCCGAGCAGGACCCGCTGACCGGCATCGCCAACCGCCAGGGCTTCCAGACCCTGCTGGCCGCGCAGCTGGACGAGTTCCAGGGCCGCGGCCTGGCCCTCGGCCACCTCGACCTGGACAACTTCCGCCACGTCAACGACGCCCTCGGCCACCAGGCCGGCGACCGCCTGATCCTGCAGGTGGTGGCGCGCCTGCGCTCGCAGCTGGAGCACGGCGACCGCCTGGCCCGCCTGGGCAGCGACGAGTTCGCCCTGCTGCTGGACACCCGCCGCGACCCGCGGCGCGCCGAACGCCTGGCCGAGCGCATCGTCGAGGTGCTGGGCGAGCCCTACTGGGTGGAGGGCGAGAGCCTGCTGCTGGGCTGCAGCCTGGGCCTGGCCCATGCCCGGTCCGGCGACAGCGCCGACGCCCTGATGTGGCACGCGCACATCGCCATGCAGCAGGCCAAGATGGGCCAGGGCTGCACCTTCCACCTGTTCGACGAACGCATCAACCGCGGCGCGCGCAGCCTGGCCGAGCTGGAGAGCGAGCTGCGCCGGGCCCTGCGCCGCGACGAACTGGAGCTGCACTACCAGCCGCGCCTGGACCTGGAGAGCGACACCATCGTCGGCCTCGAGGCCCTGGTGCGCTGGCGCCACCCCAGCCGCGGGCTGCTCACCCCGGGGGACTTCGTGCCCCTGGCCGAGGAGAGCGGGCTGATCGTGCCGCTGGGCTACTGGGTGATCGCCCGCGCCCTGCGCGACATGCAGTGGCTGCTCGGGCGCGGCCTGCCGCCGCTGCACATGGCCATCAACCTGTCGTTCCGCCAGTTCCAGGACAGCCAGTTGCTGCCCACGCTGCAACGGCTGATCGCCGAGCGCGGGGTGGATGCGCGCTGGCTGGAATTCGAACTCACCGAAACCGCCGTGATGCGCCGCAGCGAGCAGGTCCTGCAGACCATGCAGACGCTGGGGCAACTGGGGGTGCGCTTCTCCCTGGACGACTTCGGCACCGGTTTCTCCTCCTTCGTCCACCTCAACAGCCTGCCGATCACCCTGCTGAAGATCGACAAGAGCTTCGTCGGCGGCATGTCCGAGCGCGCGGAGAACCGCCAACTGGTGCGGGCCATGATCAACCTGGCGCACAACCTCAACCTGGAAGTGGTCGCCGAGGGCGTGGAAAGCGCCGAACAGCGGCAGCTGCTGCGCCAGTTCGGCTGCGACCAGGTGCAGGGCTACTGGATCAGCCGCCCGCTGCCGCTGGCGGAGCTGGCGCGCTTCCTGGTGTTCGGCGCCGGGCGCGCGCTCAGGCAGCGGGACCCGGCCGGTAACTGAGGCCCGGCGCCACGGCCGGGCGCAGCAGGCGCGCGGTGCGCGCCTCGAAGGCCAGGCACAGGCCCAGCGCGGTGCATGCCAGCCCCGCCGCCAGCCCCCACCAGACGCCGTGCGGGCCCCAGCCGAAGGGGAAGGCCAGCAGCCAGGCCAGCGGCACGCCCGCCAGCCAGTAGCCGGCCAGGCCCACCAGGAAGGTGGTGCGGGCGTCCTTGAGGCCGCGGATGGCGCCCATGGCGATGCTCTGCAGGCCGTCGAACAGCTCGAACCAGGCGGCGATCGCCAGCAGGCCCGCGGCCAGTTGCACCACCGCCTGGTTGGCTGGCTGGTCGAGGTCCAGGAACAGGCCGATGACCTGGCGCGGCGCCAGCCAGAACAGCAGGGCGAAGGCGAACATGCACAGTGCGCCGAAGCCGATGCCCACCCGTCCGGCGCGGCGCGCCTCGGGCAGGCGGCCGGCGCCGTAGTGCTGGCCGATGCGGAAGGTCACCGCGTAGGAAATCCCCACCGGCACCATGAAGGCCAGGTACACCGACTGGATGGCGATCTGGTGCGCGGCCAGCGCCGTGGTGCCGATGGCGCCCATGCACAGGGTGGCCACGGCGAACATCCCCGACTCCACCGCGTAGGTGCCGCCGATCGGCAGGCCCAGGCGCAGGGTCTCGGCGACCTGCCCGCGCTGCGGCCGGCCCAGGCCGCGCAACAGCGGGTAGCCGGCGTAGGCCGGGTGCCAGCGCAGGTACAGCGCGAGGATCAGCGGCAGGGCGTTCATCACGATGGCGGTGACCAGGCCGATGCCGGCCAGGCCCAGGCGCGGCAGGCCGAACCAGCCTTCGAGGAAGGCGTAGTTCAGGCCCAGGTTGGCCAGCGCGCCGAGCACGCTGATGGCCATCACCGGGCCGGGCCGCTCGATGGCGCAGGTGAAGCCGCGCAGCACCATGAAGGCCAGGTAGCCGGGCAGGGCGAAGAGAATGCTGTGCAGAAAACTCATGGTGCCGTGCACCGTCGCCGGCGCCTGGCCGAGCGCCAGCAGCGGCGCCTCCAGGTTCCACAGCAGGCTGCCGGCCAGCAGCGCCAGGCCCAGGCCGACCCACAGCCCGGCGCGGGTGGCGGCGGCCGCGCCGGCGCTGTCGCGCGCGCCATGCCGGATCGCCACCAGGTTGCCGGTGGCCGCCACCACGCCGCTGCACACGGTGGAGACGAAAGCGTAGGTGGAGGCGCCCAGGCCACCGGCGGCCAGGGCCTCGGGGCCGAGCTTGCCCATCATCAGGGTGTCGGTGAAGACCATGGCGACATAGGCCAGTTGGGCGGCGATCAGCGGCCCGGCCAGGCGCAGGATCGCCCGCAGTTCGGTGTGGTAGGGGGTGTGCATGGCATGAGTCTGGTTTGGGCTGGACCGCGTCCGGCGCGTCCCGGGTTCGTCGATTGGCCCATTCTGGTGGGGCGTGGGGCCTTCCCACAAAAGGAAAAAAGCGATGCAATACATGAGTCAGACTCATGCATGAAGGCCCGCCATGTCCCGCCGCCTGCCACCGCTCTATGCCCTGCGCGCCTTCGAGGCGGCCGCCCGGCACGCCTCCTTCACCCGCGCCGCCGAGGAGCTGGCCATCACCCAGAGCGCGGTGAGCCGCCACGTGCGCACCCTGGAGGAACACTTCGACTGCCAGCTGTTCCAGCGCCAGGGCCGCCAGCTGCGCCTGACCGAGCCGGCGCGCCTGCTGCAGCCGGGCCTGCGCGATGGCTTCGACGCCCTGGAGCGCGCCTGCGCCAGCCTGCACAGCGACGAGGACGTGCTGCGCCTGAAGGCCCCCTCGACCCTGACCATGCGCTGGCTGCTGCCGCGCCTGAGCATCTTCCGCATGGCCAACAGCGACATCGAGGTGCAGCTGACCAGCGCCTGGATGGACGTCGACGCGGTGGATTTCGCCCGCGAGCCCTTCGACTGCGCGGTGCTGCTCGGCGATGGGCATTTCCCCGCGGAATGGGAAAGCCGCCTGCTGTTCCCCGAGTGGCTGATCCCGGTCGGCGCCCCGCAACTGCTCGACGACGGCCCCTGGGACGTCGAGCGGCTGGCCGCCGCGGAACTGCTGCACCCCACGCCGGATCGCCGCGACTGGCGCCGCTGGCTGCAGCGCATGGGGCTGTGCGACCAGGTGTCGCTCAAGGGCGGCCAGGTGTTCGACACCCTGGAGCTGGGCATAGTCGCGGCCACCCGCGGCTACGGCCTATCCATCGGCGACCTGGTGATGGTCGCCGAGGACGCCGCCGCCGGCCGCCTGGCCCTGCCCTGGCCCAGCGCTGTGGCCAGCGGCGAGAGCTACTACCTGGTGTGGCCAAAGGCGCGCCGGCAGCAGGAGCGCCTGCGCCGTCTGAGGGACTTTCTTCTCGCCGAAGTCAGTGCAATGCGACTGCCTCAGGTGGAAATTCTGGAGTAGGCCGTAGGACGTTTCCAGGCCCCTGCGGCCGGAATGCGCATGCGACGCCCGACCGCCTGTCTGCCCCTTTTCCCCCTTGCTACGGTCGCGCAGGAGGGGAAAACGCCCGGCGCCAATGATGGGCCCAAACCCGCATCGCCGCGCCTTCCCCGACATTCGCAACCGGGGGAACATTCGATGAAAACCTGTGGACTACTGTTCGGCATCCTGTTGCTCGGCGGCCTGGCCAACGATGCCGTGGCCACCACCGAACTCCAGCACTGGCCGGCGCCCGCGGCGAAGCGGCTCGACGCGCTGATCGCGGCCAACGCCAACAAGGGCGCCTACGCCGTCTTCGACATGGACAACACCAGCTACCGCTACGACGTGGCCGAGGCGCTGCTGCCGTACCTGGAGAACCACGGCGTGCTGACGCGGGAGAAACTGGACCCGTCGCTGGCGCTGATTCCCTTCAAGGACCGCAAGGACCATAAGGAAAGCCTGAATAGCTACTACACCCGCCTGTGCGAGTTCGACCATCGCGTCTGCTACCCCTGGGCCGCCCAGGCGCTTTCCGGCCTGACCCTGCGCGAGCTCAAGGGCCACGTCGACGCCATGATGGCGAGCGGCAAGCCGGTCAAGAGCGACTACTACGACGGCGACACCCTGCGCAGCGTCGAGGTGCAGCCGCCACAGTTGTTCAGCGGCCAGCAGGAACTGTTCAACCGGATGATGGAGCACGGCATCGAGGTCTACATCCTCACCGCCTCCCACGAGGAACTGGTGCGCATGGTCGCCAGCGACCCGAAGTACGGCTACAACGTGAAGCCGGAGAACGTCATCGGCGTCAGCACCCTGCTCAAGGACCGCAAGACCGGCGCGGTGACCACCGCGCGCCGGCAGATCGCCGAAGGCAAGTACGATCCCCAGGCCAACCTGGACCTGGAGTTCACCCCCTACCTGTGGACGCCGGGCACCTGGATGGCCGGCAAGACGGCGGCCATCCAGACCTACATCGACCCGTGGAAGAAGCCCATCCTGGTGGGCGGCGACTCGCCCAGCAACGACGGCCACATGCTGTTCCACAGCACCGCGGACGACGGCCTGCGCCTGTGGGTGAACCGCAAGGCCAGCTACATGGACCAGCTCGACGCCATGATCAAGGCCAACGCCGAGGCCCAGTCCGCCCTCGGCCAGCCGGCCAGCGCCGACAGGAACTGGCTGGTGGTCACGCCCGAGGAGATTCTCTGAGCCACCGGCGGGGCGGCCCGTTGCGCCGCCCCGCCGCTTCCAGGCATGCCCTGTCGCTCCTGGCCAAGTCCTGGCGCGCAGGCAACGCCCGAGGTCGCGTTCATCGCAGGACTGCAACACGGCTTTGCTAGGGTGAAGGCTGGACTAGTCCAGGGAACGGCCCGCGCCGGGTCTTTCCACCCACAAGACCACCTCGGGGGAAAACCAGATGAAACCCATGCGCACCCTGCTCGCCGCGCTGCTGCTTGGCGGCCTGGCCAGCACCGCCTTCGCCGCCACCGAACTGGCGCACTGGCCGGCGCCGGCCGCCAAGCAACTGGACGCGCTGATCGCGGCCAACGCCAACAAGGGCGCCTACGCCGTCTTCGACATGGACAACACCAGCTACCGCTACGACCTGGAAGAGTCGCTGCTGCCCTTCCTGGAAATGAAGGGCGTGCTGACCCGCGAGAAGCTCGACCCCTCGCTGAAGCTGATCCCCTTCAAGGACGTGGGCGGCCACAAGGAAAGCCTGAACAGCTACTACTACCGCCTCTGCGAGGTCGACGACCTGGTCTGCTACCCCTGGGTCGCCCAGGTGTTCTCCGGCTTCACCCTCAAGGAACTCAAGGGCTACGTCGACGAGCTGATGGCCTACGGCAAGCCGGTTCCCAGCACCTACTACGAGGGCGACGCGGTCAAGACCATCGAGATCCAGCCGCCCAGAGTCTTCACCGGCCAGCAGGAGCTGTACAACAAGCTGATGGAGAACGGCATCGAGGTCTACGTGATGACCGCCGCCCACGAGGAACTGGTGCGCATGGTCGCCAGCGATCCGAAGTACGGCTACAACGTGAAGCCGGAGAACGTCATCGGCGTCACCACCCTGCTCAAGGACCGCAAGACCGGCGCACTGACCACCGCGCGCAAGCAGATCAGCGAAGGCAAGTACGATCCCAAGGCCAACCTGGACCTGGAGATCACCCCCTACCTGTGGACCCCGGCGACCTGGATGGCCGGCAAGCAGGCCGCCATCCTCACCTACATCGACCCGTGGAAGCGCCCCATCCTGGTCGGCGGCGACACCCCCAGCAGCGACGGCTACATGCTGTTCAACGGCACCGCCGAGAACGGCATCCACCTGTGGATAAACCGCAAGGCCAAGTACATGGACCAGCTCGACGGCATGATCAAGAAGAACGCCGAGGCCCAGGCCAGGCTGGGCCAGCCGGTCACCGCGGACAAGAACTGGGTGATAGTGACGCCGGAGCAGATCCAGTAGCGTGGGTTCGGCCGGCCCCGGCTCAGCGCCGGGGCTCGGCCAACTGCTGCAGGCCATGCTCCAGGCTGGCGGCGGACAGCTCGCCCATGTGGCTGTGGCGCAGGCGGCCGTCGGCGGCGTAGAAGAAGGTGGTCGGCATGCCGTAGGCGCCGGTGGCCTGGCCGAACTGGTTGCCGCTGTCGAGCAGGACTTCCCTGGGCTTCAGGTTCTGGCTGGCGAGGAAGCTGGTGATGGCTTCGGCCGGTTCGCCCTGGTTGACCAGCACGAAGCGCACGTCCGGGCGCGCCTGCTGGGCGGCTTCCAGCACCGGCATCTCGCGTCGGCAGGGCGGGCACCAGGTGGCCCAGAGGTTGACCACCAGCGGGCGGCCGTCCAACTGGCCGAGATTCACCGGCCGGCCTTGCAGGTCGCTCAGCGCCAGGGCCGGCAGTCGCTGGCCGCGGTCCAGGGCGGAGACCACCGCCTTGCCGCTACCCCAGACGCAGAGGCCGCTCACCAGGGCGATGGCCAGCGGCCGGCGCAGGCCGTTGTTGCGCCAGGCCAGCCAGGTGCCGAGCAATGCCGCGGCGAGGGCGCCCGGCCAGGCCAGGAAGCCGCCGTCGCGGATGTCCAGCACGCTCCAGGGCGCCGCCGCGTATTGCCCGGCGTAGCGCGCGACGAAGGCCAGGCGCGCCACCAGCAGGCCGGCCAGGAGCATGGCGAAGAGCGCGCCCTCGGGGTTTCCGCCACGCCTGCGTCCGGCCAGCCAGCCGCCCAGCAGCGCGGCGAGGAAGCCCAGGTAGAGCAGGGCCTGGGGCATGGGGATGGCGAGCGGGCCGAGGATCAGGCTGGTCATGGCGGTCTCCGGAAGGCGGGCCGCGAGTATCGCAGCCCCGTGCTGCCGGGCGTGAGCGGCGCTGTGGATAAATGTTTCGACCCCATATCGTCCCGAGGCACGGCGTTCCCCCGTAGGAGCAACTGTCTTGCAGGCCACGCCGAAATGCTCTTCGTAGGAGCGAGCTTGCTCGCGAACGGTGCCTACCGGCAGCAGCCATATTCCGGCTCGACTCCGCACCCTCTCCCCAGCCCTCTCCCGCAAGCGGGAGAGGGAGCCGTCCGGCGTGGGCGGAAGGTTCGGTGTCAACCTGTAGGACTTTGTCCGCGATAGCCGGAGGTTCTGGCGCGAATCGCGGGGAGGTGTATCGGCGTATGACCGCGAACGGCTATACGCCCTACAACGCAAACGGCAAATGAATCTCCACCTGCTGCCGCTTCGCCAGGCGCCGTTCGAACTCGCCCGGATCGTGGATCAGCACGTCCTGGCCGGCGAAGGCCTCGGCGGCGATCAGGCGCGACAGCCAGAAGCGTACGCAGGCCACGCGCAACATCTCCGGCCATAGCTCCGCCTCCAGGGCGGTGAACGGCCGGCGGCTGGCGTAGGCGGCCAGCAAGGCGCGGGCGCGGGGGCCGTCGAGTTCGCCGTCTTCGTGGGAGCACCAGTCGTTCAGGGTGATCGCCAGGTCGTAGAGCATCCAGCCCGAGCAGGCGTTGTAGAAGTCGATCACCCCGGCCAGGTGCGGGCCGTCGAACAGCACGTTGTCGCGGAACAGGTCGGCGTGCAGGTTGGCGCGCGGCAGCTCGGGCTGTTCGGCGAGCAGGCGGGCGATTTCCTCCAGGGCGTTCTCCAGCAGTTCGCGCGGGGCCGGGGCCAGGTGCGAGGCGAGCTGCTCGCCCTGGTGCAGCATCCAGCTCAGGCCGCGGTCGCTGGGGCGTTCGATGATGCGCCCGCGGGTGGCCAGGTGCAGGCGCGCCAGCAGCGCGCCGACCTCGCCGCAATGGTGGGCGTTGGGCTGGCGCTCGTGGCGGCCGGGCAGGCGCGGCTGCAGCAGCGCCGGCTTGCCTTCCAGCTGGCGCAGGGCCTCGCCGGCCTCGGTGCGCAGGGCGTAGGGCACCGGCAGGTCGGCCTCGTGGAGCACGTCCAGCAGTTCGACGAAGAACGGCAGGTCCTGCACCGGGCCGCGCTCGACCAGGGTCAGGACGAATTCGCCGCGTTCCAGGCTGATGAAGAAGTTGCTGTTCTCCGAGCCCTCGGGGATGCCGCGGAAGTCCTGGAGGCGCCCCAGTCCGTAGGGGGCGAGGAAGCCTTCCAGGGTGGAACGCTCAAGAGGGGTGAATACCGACATGCTCAGGCCTCGTGAGCGCCATGGGGTTGATGGGTTACCAGCTGAAGATCTGCCACTGCGGGATCAGCTTGTCCGGCTGGTCGGAACGGATGAAATTGCCATCGCTGCCGTCCTGGCGCACCAGGAAGTACGGCTTGCCATGCTTGGGCGTGACCTTGATGGCGTAGAGGAAGCCGTTGACCCGGTATTCCTGGATGGTCTTGTCGCCCTCCTGGCGGATGGTCACATCCGGTTCGGGCGTCGGCGCTTCCTCGTCCACCGCCATGGCGGCCAGGGGGGATACGGCCAGCAGGGCGGCGAGCAACCAGCGTTTGCGACTGCGCATGATAACCTTGTTCCTTTGTCGATTCGGCTGGGGTCATTCTAGCCCCTGGCCTCCGGAAAAGGTTGATTCCACTCATGAGTCAAGCACCCCTCGTCCTCGTGGACGGCTCTTCCTACCTGTACCGCGCCTTCCATGCCCTGCCGCCGCTGACCACCTCCACCGGCATGCCCACGGGCGCGGTGAAGGGGGTGCTGAACATGCTCAAGAGCCTGCGCAAGCAGTACCCCGACAGCCCCTTCGCGGTGGTCTTCGATGCCAAGGGCCCGACCTTCCGCGACGAGCTGTTCGCCGAGTACAAGTCGCACCGCCCGCCGATGCCGGACGAGCTGCGGGTGCAGATCGAGCCGCTGCACGCGGCGGTGCGAGCGCTCGGGCTGCCGCTGCTGTGCGTGGAGGGGGTGGAGGCCGACGACGTGATCGGCACCCTGGCCCGCGGCAGCGCCGCGGCGCAGCGCCCGGTGGTGATCTCCACCGGCGACAAGGACATGGCCCAATTGGTCGACGGGCACATTACGCTGGTCAACACCATGACCGGTAGCACGCTGGACGTGGATGGCGTGAAAGAGAAATTCGGCGTCGGTCCTGAGCTGATCATCGACTACCTGGCGCTGATGGGCGACAAGGTCGACAACATCCCCGGCGTGCCCGGGGTCGGCGAGAAGACCGCGCTGGGCCTGCTCACCGGCGTCGGCGGCGGCCTCGACGTGCTCTATGCCAGCCTGGACAAGGTGCCCGAGCTGCCGATCCGCGGCGCCAAGGGGCTGCCGGCCAAGCTCGAGGAAAACCGCGAGCAGGCCTACCTGTCCTACCAGCTGGCCACCATCAAGACCGACGTCGCCCTGGACGTCGAGCTGGATGCGCTGCACCCGGGCGAGCCGGACCGCGAGGCGCTGATCGAGCTGTACCGCCAGCTGGAGTTCAAGAACTGGCTGGACGACCTGCTGCGCGAGGCCAAGGAGGCCGGCGAGAGCCCCGCCGAGGATGCCCCGGCCCAGGAATCGCGCTATGAAACGGTGCTGGAGCAGGCCGCCTTCGATGCCTGGCTGCAGAAGCTGCAGGCCGCCGATCTGTTCGCCTTCGACACCGAGACCACCAGCATCGACGCCCAGCAGGCGCAGCTGGTGGGCGTTTCCTTCGCCGTCGAGCCGGGCGAGGCGGCCTACGTGCCCCTGGCCCACAGCTACATGGGCGTGCCCCAGCAGCTGGACCGCGACGCCGTGCTCAAGGCCCTCAAGCCGCTGCTGGAAGACCCGGGCAAGGCCAAGGTCGGCCAGCACGCCAAGTACGACATCAACGTCCTGGCCAACGCCAGCACGCCGATCGCCGTGCGGGGCGTGGCCTTCGACACCATGCTCGAGTCCTACGTGCTCAACTCCACCGCCACCCGCCACGACATGGACAGCCTGGCGCTGAAGTACCTGGGCCACAGCACCATCCGCTTCGAGGACATCGCCGGCAAGGGCGCCAAGCAGCTGACCTTCGACCAGATCGCCCTGGAGCAGGCCGGCCCCTACGCCGCCGAGGACGCCGACGTGACCCTGCGCCTGCACCAGGCCCTGTGGGAGAAGCTGCAGGCCATCCCGCCGCTGGCCAGGGTGTTGACCGGGATCGAGATGCCGCTGGTGCCGGTGCTGGCGCGCATCGAGCGCAACGGCGCGCTGGTCGATGCCAACCTCCTGGGGCTGCAGAGCCGCGAACTGGGAGAGAAAATGGTCGAACTGGAGCGCAAGTCCTTCGAGCTGGCCGGCGAGGAGTTCAACCTCGGCTCGCCCAAGCAGCTCGGCGCCATCCTCTACGAGAAACTCGGCCTGCCGGTGCTGGCCAAGACCGCCACCGGCCAGCCGTCCACCGCCGAGAACGTGCTGGCCGACCTGGCCGAGCAGGACTACGAACTGCCCAAGGTGATCATGCAGTACCGCTCCCTGAGCAAGCTCAAGAGCACCTACACCGACAAGCTGCCGGAACAGATCAACCCGCGCACCGGGCGCATCCACACCAGCTACCACCAGGCGGTGGCGGCCACCGGGCGGTTGTCCTCCACCGATCCGAACCTGCAGAACATCCCGATCCGCACCGCCGAGGGCCGGCGCATCCGCCAGGCCTTCGTCGCCCCCGCGGGCTGCCGGCTGCTGTCGGCCGACTACTCGCAGATCGAGCTGCGCATCATGGCCCACCTGGCCCAGGACGAAGGCCTGCTGGACGCCTTCCGCCACGACCGCGACGTGCACCGCGCCACCGCCGCCGAGGTCTTCGGCCTGGCGCTGGACGAGGTCACGCCGGAGCAGCGCCGCCGCGCCAAGGCCATCAACTTCGGCCTGATCTACGGCATGAGCGCCTTCGGCCTGGCCAAGCAGATCGGCGTCGAGCGCAAGGAGGCCCAGGCCTACATCGACCGCTACTTCGCCCGCTACCCCGGGGTGCTGGCCTACATGGAGCGCACCCGCGCCCAGGCCGCCGAGCAGGGCTACGTCGAGACGCTCTTCGGCCGCCGCCTGTACCTGCCGGAAATCGGCTCGAAGAACCAGGCCATGCGCAAGGCCGCCGAGCGCACCGCGATCAACGCGCCCATGCAGGGCACCGCGGCGGACATCATGAAGCGCGCCATGGTCGACGTGGACAACTGGCTGCAGGCCAGCGGCGTCGATGCCCGGGTCATCCTCCAGGTGCATGACGAACTGGTGCTGGAGGTGCGCGAGGGACTGGTCGAGGAAGTGGCGGCGAAACTGCGGGAACTGATGGGGGCGGCGGCGCAGCTGGCGGTACCGCTCATCGTCGAAACCGGCAGCGGTTCGAACTGGGACGAAGCCCACTGACGAACGGTCGCAGGGCCCGTGCGGCGGGCCCTGCGGGACCGCTCGGGAATCCCTGAAAAGGACCGGGGGAAATTTTTTTCATCCGCCACTGAACTTTCCCACCGCAGCCCGGGTCAGAACTCGTGAATGGCTGGAGAAGCCCTTCGATGCTCCTTTGCAGTGTTTAGTGTTGGCAGAATCCTGGACCCCGCCCTAGCGGTCCGGACTTAAACCCCGAACTTCCCCCTCCCCATACGAAGCTCGGGGTTTTTTTTGCCCGCGAAAAAGTGCCGGCGGCCAGCCGGCACCCTCTGCTGCGGGCCTTCAGGCCTGTTCGGCCGCTTCCTCGCCCCCTTCCGGCTGCAGGCCCAGCCAGGCCGCCAGGACCTGTTGCGCCTCCTCCACCCCCTCGCGCCTGGGCGCCGAGAACAGTTGCACGCTGGCGACGTCGCCCCAGCCCTGCTGGATTTCGCGGCGCACCTTGAGCAGCGCGTTCTTCGCCGCGCCGAAGGCCAGCTTGTCGGCCTTGGTCAGCAGCACGTGGATCGGCAGCCGGCTGGCCTGGGCCCAGTCGAGCATCAGGCGGTCGAACTCGGTCAGCGGGTGGCGGATGTCCATCAGCAACACCACCCCGGCCAGGCTCTCGCGGCTGCTCAGGTAGGCCTCCAGGTGCTGCTGCCAGTGCAGCTTCAGCGGGATCGGCACCTTGGCGTAGCCATAGCCGGGCAGGTCGACCAGGCGGCGCTCGTCGTCCAGGCGGAAGAAGTTCAGCAACTGGGTGCGCCCGGGGGTTTTCGAGGTTCGCGCCAGATTGGCATGGGTGAGTGCATTTAGCGCGCTAGACTTACCAGCGTTGGAACGGCCGGCGAAGGCGACTTCGCGGCCGCCGTCCTCCGGGCACTGCTCGACCTTGGCCGCGCTGATGAGGAAGGTTGCTTGCTGGCAAAGGCTGAGGATGGGGTTCTTGGCAGGTGTCTTGGGGGGCATGGGGGGCTTCCGCGGCGGGGTGCGACTCGGTGTCGCGGGGGCCGGTCTCGTTTTCGAACAGGCAGGCGAAGTATATAATGCCGCGGATTTTGTGTGCGCTTTATCCCCCAGGGTCGGGCGCCACGGGAACGCGATAATCAACCGGCCGCGCAATTAAGAACGCGGACGTTCCCTCCCGATGAGGACGATCATGAAGAAACTGCTGTTCGCAGCCGTAGCCGCCGCGCTGGCTACCGGCGTGCAGGCCGCGCAGGACCCGGAGGCGGTATACAACCGGGCTTGCGGTGCCTGTCATGCTGGCCAGTTGCCAATGGCCCCGAAGAAGGGCGACGCCGCAGCCTGGAAACCGCGCCTGGACAAAGGCATGGATACGCTGGTGCAGCACGTCACCAACGGTTTCAACGCCATGCCCCCGCGTGGCCTGTGCACCGACTGCAGTGCCGAGGACTACAAGGCGATCATCCAGTGGATGTCCCAGTAACCCCAGCCTCTCTACTTTCACCTTTAGCCGTAATGGATTAGCTGATGAACAAAATAATCGTGAGTCTGCTCTTGACCCTGGGACTGACCGGTATGGCCCACGCCGAAGTCGGCGACGCCAAGGCCGGTCAGGCGAAGGCCGCCGTGTGCGGCGCCTGCCATGGTGCCGATGGCAACAGCATGGCGCCGAACTTCCCGAAGCTGGCGGGCCAGGGGGACAAGTACCTGCTCAAACAGATGCATGACATCAAGGACGGCAAGCGTACCGTGCTGGAGATGACCGGCCTGCTGACCAACCTCAGCGACCAGGACCTGGCCGACATCGCCGCCTACTTCTCCAGCCAGAAGATGAGCGTCGGCGCCGCCGATCCCAAGCTGGTCGCCGCCGGCGAGGCCCTGTACCGCGGCGGCAAGCTGGCCGAGGGCATGCCCGCCTGCACCGGTTGCCACTCGCCCGACGGCGTGGGCAACGAGCCGGCCGCCTTCCCGCACCTGGGCGGCCAGCACGCGGCCTACGTGGCCAAGCAGCTGACCAACTTCCGCGAAGGCGACCGCACCAACGACGGCGACAGCATGATCATGCGCAGCATCGCCGCCAAGCTGTCCAACAAGGACATCGCCGCCGTCTCCAGCTACATCGAAGGCCTGCACTGAGGCCTGCGCCGCGCGGCACGGCTTG
The DNA here is from genome assembly GCF_900187975.1 of Pseudomonas delhiensis. Lineage (GTDB taxonomy): Bacteria > Pseudomonadota > Gammaproteobacteria > Pseudomonadales > Pseudomonadaceae > Pseudomonas > Pseudomonas delhiensis. The sequence goes on from NZ_FZPC01000006.1 coordinate 94,817, forward strand.
AAAAAAAAGGGTGGCTTCGGCCACCCTTTTTCGTATCCGGCGCCACTACAATGCCTGGAACCGCCGCCGGCCTCTCAAGTCCAAACACGGCCGCGCCGCGGCGCCACCGATCCAGCCAAGGAGTGAACCATGCGTAACCTGATTTTCACCGCCGTACTGGCCTTTGCCGGCCTGTTCGGTCTCAGCGCGCAAGCCGCCGAGTTCGAATCCGGCAAGCAGTACACCGAGCTGAGCACCCCTGTCCCGGTGTCCAAGCCCGGCAAGATCGAGGTGGTGGAGCTGTTCTGGTACGGCTGCCCGCATTGCTACGCCTTCGAGCCGACCATCAACCCGTGGGTCGAGAAGCTGCCGGCCGACGTGCACTTCGTCCGCATCCCGGCCATGTTCGGCGGCATCTGGAACGTCCACGGCCAACTGTTCCTGACCCTGGAAGCCATGGGCGTGGAGCACAAGGTGCACACCGCCGTGTTCGAGGCCATCCACAAGGAAGGCAAGAAACTGGCCACCCCGGAAGAAATGGCCGAGTTCCTCGCCCCGCTGGGCGTGGACAAGGACAAGTTCCTCAGCACCTTCGACTCGTTCGCCATCAAGGGCCAGATCGAGAAGGACAAGAAGCTGGCCATGGCCTACCAGATCAGCGGCGTACCGACCATGGTGGTCAACGGCAAGTACCGCTTCGACATCGGCTCGGCCGGCGGCCCGGAGAAGGCCCTGGAACTGGCCGACTTCCTGATCGCCAAGGAACGCGACGCCGCCAAGGCCGCCCAGTGAGGTAAGCCGCGATGCTGAGCAGGCTCCGCCAGCAGCGGGTGGTCGCTTCCCGCCCCGCGCAGGTCAATTCGCAGGCCGCCGAATCCGGCTATCCCGCCGACGGCCGCCTGCGCCTGCTCAGCTTCAACATCCAGGTGGGCATCAGCACCGAGCGCTACCGCCACTACCTGACCCGCGGCTGGCAGCACCTGCTGCCCGCCGCCGGGCGCGCCGGCAACCTGCAGCGCATCGGCGACCTGCTGTCCGGCTACGACCTGGTGGCCCTGCAGGAGGCCGACGGCGGCAGCCTGCGCTCCGGCTACGTCAACCAGGTGGAGCACCTGGCCCAGCTGGGCGCCTTCCCCTACTGGTACCAGCAACTCAACCGCAACCTCGGGCGCATCGCCCAGCACAGCAACGGCCTGCTCAGCCGCCTGCGCCCGACCCTGCTGGAAGACCACCCGCTGCCCGGCCCGCCCGGCCGCGGGGCCATCCTCATGCGCTTCGGCGAAGGCGACAACGCCCTGGCCGTGATCATGATGCACCTGGCCCTGGGCCCGCGTACGCGCACCCGCCAGCTCGCCTACATCCGCGAGCTGCTGCAGGGCTACCGCCACCAGGTGCTGATGGGCGACATGAACACCCACGCCACCGACCTGCTGGAGACCTCGCCGCTGCGCGATCTCGGGCTGATCGCCCCGCAGGTCGAGGCGACCTTTCCCAGCTGGCGCCCGCAGCGCTGTCTGGACCATATCCTGCTCAGCCCCGGGCTGACCCTGGAGCGGGTCAGCGTGCTGCCGGAGCCGATCTCCGACCACCTGCCGGTGGCCGTGGAGATCCGCCTGCCGGTCGGCTGCCGGCAAGACTCCGCGCTTTCTCTCAAGGACGCTCGATGAGCCGCGACGACAACCAGCGCTGGAAGGAAAAGTACCTCGCCAACATCGACCAGCAGGAGCGCCTGGAGCGCCGCTGGGAAACGCGCGTCGACCTGTTGCGCCGTGGCCTGGTGCGCAGCAGCCTGGCCGCCGAGGGCAGCGACAAGGCGGTCGACCAATGCATGCAGGAACTGCGCGAGCTGCTGCGCCGCAACGACATCGACGCCGGCCTGGCGCGGCTCATCCCGCGCCTGGAAAAGACCGTGCTGGACTCCGAGCAGCGCCGCCAGCAGCGCATTCGCCAGAACGTCACGGCGCTGCAGCAGATCGCCCAGCAGCTGCTGGGCCTGGACCTGCCGCGGGACGTGCGCCTGCCGCTGAAGCTGTTCGCCCGCGACCTGGAGGCGCGCGCCAGCCAGTCCCGCGAGCTGCCGGTGCTGCTCGGCGAGCTGGGCAGCCTGCAGCGGCGCGTGCTGGAGCAGCTGGCCGACGCCGAGGCGCCGCGCCCTGGCCTGCTGCAGCGCCTGTTCGGCGGCCGCGAAGAGGACGAGGACGGCCCCGCCCAGCCGGCAACCGCCACCCCTGGCACGCCGGCCAGCGAAACGCCGGCGGCGCCAGAGAGTGCCGAAGCCGCCGTGGCCATCGCGGCGCCGGCCCCGGCGGCAGTACAGGCCGACCCCGGGCTGCTGTCGCCCGCGCCGGCCGCCGCATTGCTGGACAGCCTGCCGCTGCCCGCCGACCTCATCCCCAGCGCGCCGCGCCCGGTGCTGCTGGACGGCGAGGGCGAGCAGCACTACGCCCTGCCGCCGATGCCCGAGCCCGGCTACAGCGCCGTGGCGCCGCACATCGAGGCCAGCCTGCTGAACCTGCTCGACCAGCTGCAACTGCCGGCCGCCTACCGCCCCCAGGCCCAGGCCCTGCGCGAACGCATCAACGGCAGCCTGAACTGGTACGAACTGGTGCCGGTGCTGGACGACCTGGCGGTGCTGGTGCTGGCCCTCAACGATAGCGGCCAGGCAGCCTTCGAGGGCTACCTGCACCAGCTCAACGACCGCCTGAGCACCTTCCTCGACAGCCTCGGCGCCGTGCAGCAGGGCCAGGACGCCGTGTCCGACAGCGCCCGGCGCCTGGACGACGACCTGCGCGACCAGGTCAGCGGCCTGCAGAGCAGCGTGCAGCAGGCCACCGACCTGGACAGCCTCAAGCGCTCGGTGGAAGGGCGCCTGGAAGGCCTGCTCGGCAGTATCGAGCGGCACCGCCAGGAACGCGAGGCCCGCGAGCGCGAGGCCGGGGAGCGCCTGCAGGCGCTGGTGGCGCGGGTTTCCTCGATGGAGGAAGAGGCGCGCACCTTCCAGGCCAGCATCGAGGACCAGCGGCAGAAGGCCCTGACCGACCCCCTCACCGGCCTGCCCAACCGCGCCGCCCTGAGCGAGCGCCTGGAACTGGAAGTGGCGCGGGTACAGCGCTTCGGTGGCGAGCTGCTGCTGGCGGTGCTGGACGTCGACCACTTCAAGCGCATCAACGACGACTACGGCCACCTGGCCGGCGACAAGGTGCTGAAGATCATCGCCGGCGAACTGGCCAAGCGCCTGCGCAAGACCGACTTCATCGCCCGCTTCGGCGGCGAGGAATTCGTCGTGCTGCTGCCCTCCACCCCCCTGGATGGCGGCCGCCAGCTGCTGGAGGCGCTGCGCACGGCGGTGGAGCGCATCCCCTTCCATTTCAAGGGCGAACCGCTGGTCATCACCTGCTCCGCCGGCCTCACCCAGTTCCGCACCGGCGAACGCAACGAAGTGGCCTTCGAACGCGCCGACCAGGCCCTGTACCGCGCCAAGCGCGGCGGCCGCAACCGCCTGGAGATGGGCTAGGCCGCCCCCTGTAGGAGCGCGCCCTGCGCGCGAATCGCGGGCAGGGCCCGCTCCTACAATTTGCCGAGGCACGGCATATCCCTGGAGGAGCGGGCTTTGTCCGCGATAGCCGGACGTCCCGGTGCGTTTCACGGATGAGATCCGCGCCGCCCCAAGCCCCGACCTCTCATCATCCAAGCTTGACGAATGAAAGCTCTTGGGTTTTGATTCGCACCTGTAACTTTCGAATCGAAACATAAACCTTCATGTCGAAACGCAACACGCCCCAGCGCCGCCACGAGATCCTCGCCCTGCTCAACCAGCAGGGGGAGGTCAGCGTGGACGACCTCGCCCGGCGTTTCGCCACCTCCGAGGTGACCATCCGCAAGGACCTGGCCGCCCTGGAGAGCAACGGCCTGCTGCTGCGCCGCTACGGCGGCGCGGTGCCCATGCCGCAGGAACTGCTGGCCGAGCCGAGCCCGCCGCTGTCGCCCTACAAGCAGGCCATCGCCCGCGCCGCGGCGGCCTGCATCCGCGAGCACGCGCGGATCATCATCGACAGCGGCAGCACCACCGCCGCGCTGATCCCCGAGCTCGGGCACAAGCCCGGCCTGGTGGTGATGACCAACTCGCTGAACGTGGCCAACGCCCTGCGCGAACTGGAGCGCGAGCCGGTGCTGCTGATGACCGGCGGCACCTGGGACCCGCACTCGGAGTCGTTCCAGGGCCAGGTGGCGGAACAGGTGCTGCGTTCCTACGACTTCGACCAGTTGTTCATCGGCGCCGCCGGCCTCGACCCCGAGCGCGGCACCACCACCTTCAACGAACTGCTCGGGCTCAGCCGGGTGATGGCCGAGGTCGCCCGCGAGGTGATCGTCATGGCCGAGGCCGACAAGCTCGGGCGGCGCATGCCCAACCTGGAGCTGCCGTGGAGCAGCGTCCAGACCCTGATCACCGACGAGCGCCTCAGCGACGAGGCCTGTGCCCAGATCGAGGCGCGCGGCGTGAAAGTCATACGCGCGCGCTGAACGAACCCAGGAGAACGCCCCATGTGTGGAATCGTAGGCGCCATCGCCGAACGCAACGTCACCCCGATCCTGATCGAAGGCCTCAAGCGCCTCGAATACCGCGGCTACGACAGCGCCGGCCTGGCCCTGGTGGACGCCGCCGGCGAACTGCAGCGCCGCCGCCGCGTCGGCAAGGTGGCGAGCCTGGAGCAGGCCCTGGCCGAGCAGCCGCTGGCCGGCCACCTGGGCATCGCCCACACCCGCTGGGCCACCCACGGCGCGCCCAGCGAGGCCAACGCCCACCCGCACTTCTCCCACGACCGCCTGGCGGTGGTGCACAACGGCATCATCGAGAACCACGAGGAACTGCGCGAGTACCTCAAGGGCGAGGGCTACGTGTTCAGCTCGCAGACCGACACCGAGGTCATCGTCCACCTGCTGCACCTGCGCCTGCGCGAGCTGGGTGACCTGGCCAGCGCGCTCAAGGCCACGGTCAAGGAATTGCACGGCGCCTACGGCCTGGCGGCGATCAGCCTGGACCAGCCGGACCGCATCGTCGCCGCCCGCAGCGGCAGCCCGCTGGTGGTCGGCCTGGGCCTGGGCGAGAACTTCCTGGCCTCCGACCAGTTGGCCCTGCGCCAGGTCACCGACCGCTTCATCTACCTGGAAGAAGGCGACATCGTCGAGCTGCGCCGCGACAGCGTGCAGCTGTGGGACGCCGAAGGCCGCCCGGTGAAGCGCGAGGCGGTGCAGTACCACGAGGGCGCCGAGGCCGCCGACAAGGGCGAATACCGCCACTTCATGCTCAAGGAAATCCACGAGCAGCCCAAGGTGGTGCAGCGCACCCTGGAAGGCCGCCTGGGCGCCGGCCAGGTGCTGGTGGAGAACTTCGGGCCGAACGCCGCCGAGCTGTTCGCCAAGGTGCGCAACGTGCAGATCGTCGCCTGCGGCACCAGCTACCATGCCGGCCTGGTGGCGCGTTACTGGCTGGAGGAGCTGACCGGCATCCCCTGCCAGGTGGAAGTGGCCAGCGAGTTCCGCTACCGCAAGGTGGCGGTGCAGCCCGACGCCCTGTTCGTCACCATCTCCCAGTCCGGCGAGACCGCCGACACCCTGGCCGCGCTGCGCAATGCCAAGCAGCTGGGCTTCCTTTCCAGCCTGGCGATCTGCAACGTGGCCACCAGCTCGCTGGTGCGCGAGTCGGACATGACCCTGCTGACCCTGGCCGGCCCGGAGATCGGCGTGGCCTCGACCAAGGCCTTCACCACCCAACTGGTGGCCCTGCTGCTGCTGACCCTGGCCATCGGCCGGGTGCAGGGCCGCCTGGGCGAGGGCGTCGAGGCCGAGCTGGTGGAAGCCCTGCGCCGCCTGCCGACGCGCCTGGAAGAAGCCCTGGCGATGGACAAGGTGGTGGAGAAGGTCGGCGAGCTGTTCGCCGAGAAGCACCACACCCTGTTCCTCGGCCGCGGCGCCCAGTACCCGGTGGCCATGGAGGGGGCGCTGAAGCTCAAGGAAATCTCCTACATCCACGCCGAAGCCTACCCGGCCGGCGAGCTCAAGCACGGCCCGCTGGCCCTGGTGGACGCCGACATGCCGGTGGTCACGGTGGCGCCGAACAACGAGCTGCTGGAAAAGCTCAAGTCCAACCTGCAGGAAGTCCGCGCCCGCGGCGGCGAGCTGATCGTCTTCGCCGAGGCCGACAGCGGCATCGGCAACGGCCCGGGCACCCACGTGGTGAGCATGCCGCCGATCCACGACTGCCTGGCGCCCATCCTCTACACCGTGCCGCTGCAGCTGCTGTCCTACCACGTGGCGGTGCTCAAGGGCACCGACGTCGACCAGCCGCGCAACCTGGCCAAGTCGGTGACCGTGGAATAGGCCGCGGGCCCGGATGCATGAAAAGGCCCCGCGAGGGGCCTTGGTACGCCCACCGCTGGCGCTACCTGTAGGAGCGCGCCCTGCCCGCGATTCGCGCGCAGGGCGCGCTCCTACATGGCCTGGTGCCAGGGCAACCCGTTCGCGGTTATCCGCCGTTGGCCGGAAACACCGGTGCCCGACGGTAATGGCGCATAACGCCATAGGCGTTATGCGCCCTACACCGCGGGCCGGATGCGGTTGCCGCCGGCGGATTACCGAATCGTCATGCGCCCCTCAGGCTCCCGTTAGGCCCCGCTGCTTAAGGTGAAGGCAGTTTCCACCACCACCGACGAGGTGACTGCCATGAACCCGATCCGCCCCTTCCTGCTCGCCGGCCTGCTCGGCGTTTCGTCCCTGGCCCTGGCCGAGAGCGGTGGCGACCGCACCTTCGCGCGCATGGAGCAGGCCCGCCAGGTGGCCATGCGCGGCGCCGCCGAGACGGCGGCCGCGGACTACCGGCGCTACGAGTACGGCATGCGCCTGGACATCGCCCAGGTCCTGGAGGTCTCGCCGGCCAAGGGCTGCGGCGTGGTGCCGGTGCGCATGCGCTACCTGGATTCGGGCGGCGCCGAGCAGCGCCTGGAGTACCGCGCCGAGCGCGTCAGCTGCAACCGCGGCAAGTGATCAGGCGGCCGCCTCGGGGAAGCGCAGGTGGAAGCAGGTCGGCCCCTCCGGCCGGCTGTCCACCGCGACGCTGCCGCGGTGCAGGCTCATGATCGAGCGGACGATGGCCAGGCCCAGGCCGGTGCCGCCCTCGGCCCGCGAACGGCCGCCGTCGGCGCGGTAGAAGCGCTCGAACAGCCGCGGCAGGTGCTGCGGCGCTATCCCCGGGCCGGGGTTGGCGACGCTGAGGGTGGCGCCTTCCAGGCCGCTTTCGATGTCGATGCGCACCCGGCTGCCCTCCGGGGTGTGGCGGATGGCGTTGGACAGCAGGTTGGAGATCGCCCGCTGGACCATCAGGCGCTCGCCCATCACCCAGGCGTCGCCGTTCAACTCGATGTCCACCCGCTTGTCCTCCGCGGCGTAGAGGAACAGCTCCGCCACGCGGGCGGCCTCGTCCCCCAGCGACAGGCGCTCGAAGGGCACCTGGGCCTGGTTGACCTGGGCCAGGAACAGCATGTCGCTGACGATGCGCGACAGCCGTTCCAGTTCCTCGATGCCCGAGGCCAGCACGGCCTTGTACTCCTCCGCCGGGCGCTCCCGCGAGAGCGTCACCTGGGCCTTGCCCATCAGGTTGCCGATCGGCGAGCGCAGCTCGTGGGCGAGGTCGTCGGAGAACTGCGTGAGCTGCTGCACGCCCTGGTCCAGGCGGTGCAGCATCACGTTCAGCGCCTGGGCCACCTCGCCCAGCTCCAGAGGCAGCTTCTCCACCGGGATGCGGTGGCTGAGGTCCTCGGTGGAGATGTTCGCCGCCACCCGGCGGAAGCGCCGTAGCGGCGACAGCCCGCGCTGCACCGCGTACCAGGCGCCCAGGCCCACCAGCAGCAACAGGAAGGGCACGCCGGCCAGCACCGAGCGGCGGAAGGCGCCGAGCAGGGCGTCGTCGTTGCTGCGTTCCAGGGTCAGCAGCACGCGCACGCTGGCGCCGTTGGCCAGGCGCACCACGCTGCTGGCGGTGAGCAGGCGCTGGCCGCCGGCGTCGGCCCAGGCGTGGTAGCCCAGGCCGGCGCCCGGCAGCAGGCGGTCGAGGCTGGCGCGGCGCAGCGGCGGGCCGGTGTCCAGCAGCGGCGCCTGGCCCGGGTGCGGGGCGAGCAGGGTCAGCGACAGGTTGTCGTGGCCGGCCACCACGTCCAGCAGCTCGTGGGGGCCGCGGACCAGGTCGCGGTCGTCCAGGCCGGCGCCCAGGGCATGGCGCACCTGGCCGAGCTTGTCGGCCAGCTCGTTGCGCGCGCGGCTCTGCAACTCGTGGTCGAGGGCGCCGTAGGCGAGCAGCGCGAGCACCACCACCAGGCCGGCGCACAGCAGGCCGATGCCCAGGCCCAGGCGGGTGGACAGGCTGGCCGGCTTCATTCGCGGGCCTCGAGCACGTAGCCGACGCCGCGCAGGGTGTGGATCAGCTTGCTGTCGAAGGGGTCGTCGACCTTCAGCCGCAGGCGGCGGATGGTGACCTCCACCACGTTGGTGTCGCAGTCGAAGTTCATGTCCCACACCAGCGAGATGATCTGGGTGCGCGTCAGCACCTCGCCGCTGCGGCTCATCAACAGGTGCAGCAGGGCGAACTCCTTGGTGGTCAGGTCGATGCGCCGGCCCTCGCGGTAGGCGCGGTGGCGCGCCGGGTCCAGCTCCAGGGCGGCCACCTGCAGCACCGGCGGCGCGCTCACCCGCTCGCTGCGGCGCAGCAGGGTGCGCACCCGGGCGAGCAGCTCGGGGAACTCGAAGGGCTTCACCAGGTAGTCGTCGGCGCCCAGCTCCAGGCCGCGCACGCGCTCGGCCAGGCGGCCGCGGGCGGTGAGCAGCATGACCCGCGTGTCGCTCTCGCGGCGCAGCTGGCGGAGCACTTCCCAGCCGTCCATCTGCGGCATGTTCACGTCGAGGATGATCAGTTCGTAGCTGCCCTGGCGCGCCAGGTGCAGGCCGTCGACGCCATTGCCGGCGCGGTCGACCACGAAGCCGCTCTCGCTCAGGCCCTGGTGCAGGTAATCGGCGGTCTTGGCCTCGTCTTCCACCACTAGGATTCGCATATGGGCAGTCACCTTCCATTCAGTAATCTGACAATTCTGTTCATATTCGTTGTGCGATTTACGGATATATCCGCTCGGAACTTTCCGGTAATTAACGGTGGGCGAGGCTGAGGGCTGTAGTTGCTAAAGGGTCAATATCCAGGCCCGTCCAATGATGTTTCCGGATATTGCCCAGGCGCCTTTACTGGATGCATAAGCCGCTGATGCATATGGGTTTGTCCGAGCGGCGCCGGGAATCAGGAACCGGTCGCGAATAGCGGCACGGGCAATGGTAGACAGGAATAAGGCGGTTTTTCCTTGTCTGTCATATTTGTAATTGGCAGGTCACCTTGCCGATAAAAGGCCGGCATTACCTTGGCGACACTTGGCGCAACTTTCCGAAAGTTGCCGCCGATTCATACGTGGAAGCCGCCCGCGGTTTCCATCCGAAGTCGTTTCCCGAGGTGTGCCGTGTCCTACCGTCGTGCCCTGTTCCGGCGGCCGGCTGCGGGCCTGTGTCCGTGGCCGGCGCCCCTGTCGCTGTTCCTGCTGCTGTTCGGCCTGCTGGGCGGGCCGGCCGAGGCCCGTACCCTGGGCTTCGACGAGGCCCTGCGCAGCGCGTTGGGCGCCAACCCCGAACTGGCCGCCGTGGCCCGTGGCCCGGGCATCGCCGAGGGCGAGCGGCGCCAGGCGGCGTTGCTGCCGAACCCGAGCCTGTCCTGGGAGACGGAAGACACCCGCCGCGACCGTTCCACCACCACCCTCTCCCTGACCCAGCCCCTGGAGCTGGGCGGCAAGCGTGGCGCGCGGCTGGCCGTGGCCGAGCGTGGCGAGGCGATCGCCGAAATGGAGCTGGAAGTGCGCCGCAACGCGCTGCGCGCCGAGGTGCTGGAGGCCTTCCAGGCTGCCCAGCAGGCCCAGGAGCGCCTGCGCCTGGGCGAGGAATCGGTATCGCTGGGCCAGCGCGCCCTGCGTGCCGCCGAGGCGCGGGTGCGCGCCGGCAAATCGGCGCCGCTGGAGGCGACGCGGGCACAGGTGCAACTGGCCGAGGTGGAGCTGGACCTGCAGCGCGCACGCATCGGCCGCGACCAGGCCTACCGCGTGCTGGCCGGGCTCATGGGGCAGGCCGAGCCGGGCTTCGCCGAGGTGACGGGCAACGCCGATCTGCCGGCGCCGCCCCGGGCCGCGCAGCTGCTGCGGCGCCTGGACGAGGCTGCCGAGCTGCGCCTGGCGCTGCTGCAGGTCGACCAGCGCGAGGCCGCCGTGCAACTGGCGCGGGCCGAGCGCGTGCCCAACCTCGACGTCAGCCTGGGCAGCCAGTACGACCACGAGGCCCGCGAGCGGGTGAACCTGGTCGGGCTGTCCCTGCCGCTGCCGTTGTTCGACCGCAACCAGGGCCGCCTGCTGGCCGAGGCGCGCCGCGCCGACCAGGCCCGCGACCTGCGCAACGCCACCGAGCTGCGCCTGCGCCGCGAGACGCAGCAGGCCCTGGACCTGTGGGGCACCGCCCGGTACGAGGCGCGGACCCTGCGCGACACCCTGCTGCCGGCTGCGCGCCAGGCCCTGGACAGCGCCACCCGCGGTTTCGAGATGGGCAAGTTCGGCTTCCTGGAAGTGCTCGACGCCCAGCGCACCCTGCTCGCCGCGCGTGACCAGTACCTGCAGGCGCTGGCGCGCCTCGCCGAGGCCCGCGGGCGCACCGAGCGCATCTTCGGCGACCTGGCGCCGCGCTGATGGCCGGGGGCTCCCTGTGCGCCCGGCTGTCGTCGGTGCTGCTGGCGGCGGTAGCGCTGGCCGCCGGCGGCCACCTTCCCTACCAGGCCCCTGGCTCCGCCGCCGGGCACTGGTGCATCCATGACCTGTTCCGCGCCCTGGGCGCGCTGTCGAGCCTGATCGGCGCCTGAGGCGCGGGGCCATCCGGGAGAGTCCATGAAGTCGAGAGAAACGAAGATCGCCGCCGCCATGCTGTTCCTGCTGGCGCTGGGCGGCGCCGCCACCCTGTTGCCGGGCGGTGCCGCCCAGGCGCCCGAAGGGCAGGGCGAGGCGGGCGCCCACGCCGACGGCGAACACCATGGCGAGGCCGCCACCACCGCGCCTGTTGACGCCAAGGACCATGGCGACGACGAGCGCCACGCCGGGGCCGGCGGGCATGGCGAGGAAGAAGACGCCGGCCTGCGCCTGAGCGACGAGCAGCTGCATGCGGCCGGCGTGGCGCTGGAGCCTGCCGCGCCGGCGGCGTTGTCCGCGCGCCTGACGCTGCCCGGCGAGATCGCCTTCGACGCCGACCGCACCGCGCACCTGGTGCCGCGGGTGGCCGGGGTGGTGCAGCAGGTGGCGGCCGAGCTGGGCCAGGCGGTGAAGCGCGGCGAGCTGCTGGCGGTGATCGCCAGCCCGCAGTTGTCCGACCTGCGCAGCGAACTGGCGGCGGCGCAGCGACGCTTCGAGCTGGCGCGGGTGACCGATGAGCGCGAGCGCCAGCTGTGGCGGGAAAAGGTCTCCGCCGAGCAGGACTACCTGCAGGCGCGCCAGGCCCGCCAGGAAGCCGAGATCGCCCTGGCCAACGCGCGACAGCGGCTCGGCGCCCTGGGCGGCGCCGGCGGCGACCGCTACGAGCTGCGCGCGCCCTTCGACGGCGTGGTGGTGGAGAAGCACCTGGTGCAGGGCGAGGTGGTCGACGCCAGCAGCGCCGCCTTCACCCTCTCCGACCTGTCGCGGGTCTGGGCCACCTTCGCCGTGGCGCCGCGGGACCTGGCCTGGGTGCAGCTGGGCAAGGCGGCGCAGGTCGAGGCGGTGGACCTGGGCATGCGCGCCGAGGGCCGCGTCGCCCAGGTCGGCAGCCTGCTGGGCGAGCAGTCGCGCATGGCCAGCGCCCGGGTGGTGGTGGCGAACCCCGGCGGCGCCTGGCGGCCGGGCCTGCCGGTGCAGGTGACGCTGGCCGCCGCGCCACGGGCGGCGGCGGTCAGCGTGGCGGAGGCGGCCGTGCAGCGCCTGGAGGAACGGGACGTGGTGTTCGTCCGCCGCGACGGCGCCTTCGTCGCCCAGCCGGTGCGCCTGGGCGCCCGCGCCCAGGGCCGGGTGGAGGTGCTGCAGGGCCTGGCGGCCGGCGAGCAGGTCGCCGCCGCCGGCAGCTTCGTCCTCAAGTCGGAGCTGGGCAAGGCCAGCGCCGAGCACGCCCACTGACCGCCGGAGTCCCCCATGTTCGAACGCATCCTCCGTTTCGCCATCGAGCAGCGCTACCTGGTGCTGCTCGCCGTGCTGGGCATGGCCGCCCTGGGCGTGGCCAGCTACCAGAAGCTGCCGATCGACGCGGTGCCCGACATCACCAACGTCCAGGTGCAGGTCAACACCGCCGCCCCCGGCTATTCGCCGCTGGAGACCGAGCAGCGCATCACCTACCCCATCGAGACCGCCATGGCCGGCCTGCCGGGCCTGCAGCAGACGCGCTCGATCTCGCGCTCGGGGCTGTCGCAGGTGACGGCGATCTTCGCCGACGGCACCGACATCTACTTCGCCCGGCAACTGGTCAACGAGCGCCTGCAGCAGGCCCGCGAGCAACTGCCCGAAGGCGCCGAGGCGGCGCTGGGGCCGATCTCCACCGGCCTGGGCGAGATCTTCCTGTGGACCATCGAGGCCGCCGAGGACGCGCGCAAGGAGGACGGCACGCCCTACACCCCCACCGACCTGCGGGTGATCCAGGACTGGATCGTCAAGCCGCAGCTGCGCAACGTGCCCGGCGTGGCCGAGATCAACACCATCGGCGGCCAGGCCCGGCAGTACCAGGTGGCGCCGGACCTGCAGCGCCTGGCCGCGCACCGCCTGACCCTGGCCGATCTGCTGGCGGCCCTGGAGCGCAACAACGGCAACGTCGGCGCCGGCTACATCGAGCGCAACGGCGAGCAACTGCTGGTGCGCGCGCCGGGGCAACTGGCCGGGCTGGAGGACATCGGCAACGTGTTGGTGGCCAACCTGGACGGCACGCCGATCCGCGTGCGCGACGTGGCCCAGGTGCAGATCGGCCGCGAGCTGCGCAGCGGCGCGGCCACCGAGAACGGCCGCGAGGTGGTGCTGGGCACGGTGTTCATGCTGATCGGCGAGAACAGCCGCAGCGTCGCCGCCGCCGTGGCCGAGCGCCTGGAGCAGGTCAACCGCAGCCTGCCGGCGGGGGTGCGCGCGGTGCCGGTGTACGACCGCACGCAACTGGTGGACAAGGCCATCGCCACGGTGAAGAAGAACCTGCTGGAGGGCGCGGTGCTGGTCATCGCCGTGCTCTTCCTGTTCCTCGGCAACCTGCGCGCGGCGCTGATCACCGCCATGGTCATCCCCCTGGCCATGCTGTTCACCTTCAGCGGCATGTTCGCCAACCGCGTCAGCGCCAACCTGATGAGCCTGGGCGCGCTGGACTTCGGCATCATCGTCGACGGCGCGGTGGTCATCGTCGAGAACGCCATCCGCCGCCTGGCCCACGCCCAGCAGCACCACGGCCGCCTGCTGACGCGCAGCGAGCGCCTGCACGAGGTGTTCGCCGCGTCGAGGCAGGCGCGCCGCGCGCTGGTCTTCGGCCAGTTGATCATCATGGTGGTGTACCTGCCGATCTTCGCCCTCACCGGCGTCGAGGGGAAAATGTTCCACCCCATGGCCTTCACCGTGGTCATCGCGCTGTTCGGCGCCATGCTGCTGTCGGTGACCTTCGTGCCGGCGGCCATCGCGATCTTCGTCAGCGGCCGGGTGCAGGAGCGGGAGAACTGGCTGATGCGCGGCGCCCGCCGCGGCTACGAGCCGGTGCTGGGCTGGGTGATGGGCCACCGCGCGCGGGTGTTCGCCGGCGCCGCGCTGCTGGTGCTGGGCGCCGGCCTGCTGGCCACGCGCATGGGCAGCGAGTTCGTGCCCAGCCTCAGCGAGGGCGACTTCGCCCTGCAGGCCCTGCGCGTGCCGGGCACCAGCCTGACGCAGTCGGTGGAGCTGCAGGCGCGCCTGGAGCGCCACATCCTCGCCCGGGTGCCGGAGGTGCAGCGGGTGTTCGCCCGCACCGGCACCGCCGAGATCGCCTCCGACCCCATGCCGCCGAACATCTCCGACAGCTACCTGATGCTGCGCCCGCAGCAGGACTGGCCGGACCCGCGCAAGCCGCGCGCGCAGCTGGTGGCGGAAATCCAGCGCGCCGCCGCCGAGGTGCCGGGGAGCAACTACGAGCTGTCGCAGCCGATCCAGCTGCGCTTCAACGAGCTGATCTCCGGGGTGCGCAGCGACGTGGCGGTGAAGGTCTTCGGCGACGACATGGCGGTGCTCGAGCAGACCGCCGGGAAGATCGCCGAGGCCCTGCGCCAGGTGCCCGGCGCCTCCGAGGTGAAGGTGGAGCAGACCGGCGGCCTGCCGGTGCTGACCCTCGACATCGACCGCGAGCGGGCGGCGCGCTACGGCCTGGCCGTGGGCGACGTGCAGGACTTCGTGGCCATCGCCGTGGGCGGGCGCCAGGCCGGCACGCTGTTCGAGGGCGACCGCCGCTTCGACCTGCTGGTACGCCTGCCCGAGGCGCAGCGCAGCGACGTCGATGGCCTGTCGCGCCTGCTGTTGCCGTTGCCGGCCGGTGCCGACGGGCGCATCGCCTTCATCCCGCTCGGCCTGGTGGCGCAACTGCAACTGCTGCAGGGGCCGAACCAGGTCAGCCGGGAGAACGGCAAGCGCCTGGTGGTGGTCAGCGCCAACGTGCGTGGCCGCGACATCGGCTCCTTCGTCGCCGAGGCCGAACGGCGCCTGGCCGGCGAAGTGCAGGTGCCGGCCGGCTACTGGACCGCCTGGGGCGGCCAGTTCGAGCAGTTGCAGTCGGCGGCCGAGCGCCTGCGGGTGGTGGTGCCGGTGGCGCTGCTGCTGGTCTTCGTGCTGCTGTTCATGATGTTCGGCAACGTCCGCGACGGCCTGCTGGTGTTCACCGGCATCCCCTTCGCCCTCACCGGCGGGGTGGCGGCGCTGTGGCTGCGCGACATCCCGCTGTCGATCTCCGCCGGGGTGGGCTTCATCGCCCTGTCCGGGGTGGCGGTGCTCAACGGCCTGGTGATGCTCGCCTTCATCCGCGACCTGCGCGAGGAGGGCCGCGGCCTCGACGCGGCCATCCGCGAGGGCGCCCTGACGCGCCTGCGCCCGGTGCTGATGACGGCCCTGGTGGCCTCCCTGGGCTTCGTGCCCATGGCCCTGGCCACCGGCACCGGCGCCGAGGTGCAAAGGCCGCTGGCCACGGTGGTGATCGGCGGCATCCTCTCTTCCACTGCGCTCACCCTGCTGGTGCTGCCGGCGCTGTACCGCTGGGCCCACCGCCGCGACGAGGCGGCCTGAGCCCGGCCGAAAAAAAGGCGCCCGCAGGTGGGCGCCTCAGGGGCCGTCTCTCACCAAAGGAGCTTTCGCTGCCGAGACGACCGTCAGTTCACACGAGTGGGGGCTGACGGAACCATTGGACCCTGCCGCCACTAACAGGACGCTGAGCAGAACATGACGATTCTGACAGCGGGAAATTCAGGGGGCGTTCACCACCGGTTCCGCTGGATGTGCCGAGGTGCTCTTCGTAGGATGGGTTGAGCCTTGGCGAAACCCATGCGGCCTCCTCCACCTTGTAGGAGCGGGCCCTGCCCGCGATTCGCGCGCAGGGCGCGCTCCTACAAGGGGAATGGCGCGGGTGGGACGGCGTAGGAGACTCCGTCCGCGATTGAACCCACCGGCAACGCCGGCCCATCCGCTGGCACGGCCAACCCCCGTAAACGAAAAAAGCCCCCGCAGGGGCCTTCTCCGCAACCGAACCTCAAAGCACCCGCAACGGGTACTCCACTATCAGCCGCACCTCGTCCAGGTCCGACTCGAAGGCCGTGGCCCGCGTCGTCGCCTGGCGCAGGCGGAAGGACAGGTTCTTCAGGCTGCCGTCCTGCACCACGTACTTCGCCTCGATGTCGCGCTCCCAGCGCTTCTGGCCGGTCAGCGGGTCGCCGTTTTCGTCGCGGCGCATGTACACCGCGTTGGCGTGGCTGTAGTCGGCGTCGCTGCCGCGGGCGTAGCGGGTCATGAAGCTCAGGCCGGGCACGCCGTAGGCCTGCATGTCGAGGTCGTAGCGGAGCATCCAGGAACGCTCCTTCGGCGAGTTGAAGTCGGTGTACTGGATGGAGTTGTCCAGGTAGATCGAGTCCGACTGGCGCAGGTAGTCGAAGTCGTTGTTGCCGTTGTTGCGCTGGTGGCTCAGGGCCAGGGTGTGGGCGCCGAAGCGTACGCCGAGCTTGCCGCTCCAGATGTTGGTATTGAATTCGCCCAGCAGCTCGCGGCCGCCGTCGTCCACCGACTTGTAGTAGGTGAAGCCGCCGATCAGGTCGAGGCCGTCGGCCAGCGGGTAGGTCGCCGAAGTGGCGGCGTAGTACTGCTTCCAGGCGTCCTTCAGGCGGCTGCCGTAGAGGCTCAGGCTGACCTCGTCGGTGAGCGCGTAGTCGCCGCCCAGGTAGGCGATCCAGGGGGCGTCCACGGGGCCGGCGTAGAAGGTCGAGAAGCCTTCGCTCATCTTGCGCTCGTTGGGCTGGCTCATCGAATGCAGGCGCCCGGCCTGCAGGTCCAGGCCCTCGAGGCTGGCGTTGTTCAGGGTCACGCCGCGGAAGGTCTCGGGCAGCAGGCGCGAGTCGCCGTAGTGCACCACCGGGGTCTGCGGGAACACGTCGCCGGCCCGCAGCTCGGTGTCGAACAGGCGCAGCCTGGCGGCGCCGCCGGCCTTGGCGTATTCGTTCTGCGTGCGGCCGCGGGCGTCCACCGGCAGCACGTCGAAGGAGCTGTGCCCGCCGTTGCGGCCGTCGCCGCTGTCCAGCTGGATGCCGAGCATGGCGAAGGCGTCGACGCCGAAACCCACCGTGCCCTGGGTGTAGCCGGACTGGTAGCGCCCCACCAGGCCCTGGGCCCAGGCCTCGGAATAGCCGTTGCCCTTGGGGCTGGCCTGGCCGTGGCGGTCGTCGCGGTTGAAGTAGAAGTTGCGGTTGAGGATTTCCAGGCGGCTGCCTTCGAGGAAGCCTTCGGCGCTTTCCTCGGCGCCGGCCAGGGGGCTGGCCAGCCCGGCGGCGAGCAGGGAAAGGGCCAGGGGAATGTTCCGCTGTGTCATCGATCGCTCCATGGTGTGCAGGCGGCTGCGCGGGGCGCGCCGCGTTGTCGTTGTGCGCCCGCGGCGGCGGGGCCGCGCGCGGGCAGGCTCCATCCTGATGACGGCGGAATGACCCGGAGATGAGGCGGACATGACAATTCCGTCAGCCGGGCGGCGGCGGACGGGCACAAGGGCGACGACGGGGAGGTGGGGGCGGGGGGACCATTATCCCCCCGGTGCCTGCGCGTCCGGGGGTGTGGACGGGGCACCGAGGCTTTGCGGCAGGAGCCGCCCTGCGAGGGGAAGGTAATCGACCTTGTCTTGTGGACAAGGTCGGACCCTGCGGCCCACCGAGGGGTACCTGACAAGTAGTCCCGGCAGGCACGCGTGGGTGGCGAAACGATAGAAGCTGGCCTTGTGCCGGTCAATCGGAAATGCCGAACGGGCGTTCGATATTCGCCCTTTCAATGGCCGGGCCGCCGGCCATGGACGGGATTCATCGTTAGCTGGCTATCGGCAGGGGGCTATACTCCTGTAACAGATTGTGTCGGCAGGCCGCGGCCCGCCACACCTCGTCCGGTGGACAGGGACGGCCGCCGTACAACGCCAATAACAGCTTCATCGACGAGAGAACCCGCATGAACGCACCCATACCGCATTACTCTGCCGAAGAACGCACCCGACGCATCTTCGCCATCGTCGGCGCCTCCTCCGGCAACCTGGTGGAGTGGTTCGACTTCTACGTCTACGCCTTCACCGCCATCTACTTCGCCCATGCCTTCTTCCCCTCGGACAACCCCACGGTGCAGCTGCTCAACAGCGCCGGGGTGTTCGCCGCCGGCTTCCTGATGCGCCCGATCGGCGGCTGGATGTTCGGCCGCATCGCCGACAAGAAGGGGCGCAAGACGGCGATGATGATCTCGGTGCTGATGATGTGCGGCGGCTCCCTGGCCATCGCGGCGATGCCCACCTACGAGACCGTCGGCGTGCTGGCGCCGGCCGGCCTGCTGCTGGCGCGGCTGTTCCAGGGCCTGTCGGTGGGCGGCGAGTACGGCACCAGCGCCACCTACATGAGCGAGGTGGCGCTCAAGGGCCAGCGCGGCTTCTTCGCCTCCTTCCAGTACGTCACCCTGATCGGCGGCCAGTTGCTGGCGGTGCTGGTGGTGGTGATCCTGCAGCAGCTGCTGAGCAACGACGAGCTGCGCGCCTGGGGCTGGCGGATTCCCTTCGTGGTCGGCGCCATCACCGCGGTGATCGCCTTCTACCTGCGCCGCTCGCTCAGCGAGACGGCCAAGGACGAGAACCTGCACCGCAAGGAGTCCGGCACCCTCACCGAGCTGTTCGCCCACCACAAGCGCGCCTTCTTCACCGTGCTCGGCTTCACCGCCGGCGGCTCGCTGATCTTCTACACCTTCACCACCTACATGCAGAAATACCTGGTCAACACCGTGGGCATGGACGCCAAGGTGGCCAGCGGCGTGATGACCTTCGCGCTGTTCCTCTACATGTGCATGCAGCCGCTGTTCGGCGCCCTCTCCGACCGCATCGGGCGCAAGACCTCGATGCTCTGGTTCGGCGTGCTGGGCATGCTCTGCACCTGGCCGATCCTCTCGGCGCTCAAGACCACCACCAGCCCCTACCTGGCCTTCGCGCTGATCATCGCGGCCATGGCCATCGTCAGCCTGTACACCTCCATCAGCGGGCTGATCAAGGCGGAGATGTTCCCGCCGCAGATCCGCGCCCTGGGCGTGGGCCTGTCCTACGCGGTGGGCAACGCCATCTTCGGCGGCTCGGCGGAATACGTGGCCCTGGGCCTGAAGAACCTGGGCGTGGAGTCGTACTTCTACATCTACGTCTCGGTGATGTGCGGCGTGGCGCTGGTGGTCTGCCTGCTGCTGCCGGACCTGCGCAAGGTCAGCTACCTCAACGACGAGGACTGACCGCCCCCGGCCGGTGGAGGCTCAGTCCTCCACCTTGCCGCGCAGGCGGCTGTTGGGCAGCGCCAGGGCGATCAGCAGCGCCAGCACGCCGACGCCGGCATTGACCAGGAACAGCCGGCGGAACACCTCGTCCAGCAGCAGGCGGCGGTCCTCGTGGCCGGGGCCGGCGAGGCTGGCCAGCAGCTCGTTGGCCGACAGCCCGTGGCCGAAGCCCTCACCGGCCGCCAGCGGCTGCAGCATGGCCAGGAGGATCGCCGACATCAGGGCGACGCCCACCGCGCCGCCCAGGGAGCGGAACAGCGTGGTGTTGCTGGTGGCGACCCCCAGGTGGCGATGCTCCACGGCGCTCTGCGCGGCCACCAGGCTGGTGGGGAACTGGGTGCCGGCGGCGGTGCCGCACAGCAGCATGAACAGCCCCGACAGCCAGAAGCTGGACGGCGTGGTCAGGGCCAGGCCGGCCACCGCGCAGGGCAGCAGCAGCGCGCCGGCGACTATCTGCGGCTTGTAGCGGCCCAGCACGGTAGTCAGGCGGCCGCAGCAGTAGGCGCCGATGGGCACGCCCATGGCCAGCGGCAGCATGTGCAGCGCGGCGCTGTCGGCGCCGGCGCCGGTCACCGACTGGAAGCGCAGCGGCACCAGCACCGACAGCGAGATGATCTGGAAGCTGGCGAAGAAGCCGACCATCCAGCTCAGCGTCGCCGCGCGGATGGCGAACAGCTGCATGGGCACCAGCGGCTCGGCGGCGCGGCGCTCCTGCAGGACGAACAGCACCAGCAGCGCCAGGGCCGCGGCGAACAGGCCGAGCAGCCTGGCATCGCGCCAGTCGGCGCCCTGGCCGACGTCGGTGATGGCCAGCAGCAGGCTGCCCAGGCCCGCGATCATCAGCGCGGTGCCCAGGTAGTCGATGCGCGGCCGCCGGCCCGGCACCGGCAGGCCGACCAGGGTGCGCCGCGACACCGCGAAGGCCACCAGGCCCACCGGCAGGTTGATCAGGAACACCCAGCGCCAGGACAGGTACTCGGTGAGCAGGCCGCCCAGCACCGGGCCGGCGATGCTGGCCACCGCGTACATGCTGCTGAAGTAGCCTTGGTAGCGGCCGCGCTCGCGCGGCGGGACTATGTCGCCGATGATCGCCTGGCTCACCGACATCAGCCCGCCGGCGCCCACGCCCTGCAGCACCCGCGCCAGCACCAGCTGCTCCATGCTCTGCGCCAGGCCGCAGAGCAGCGAGGCGAAGGTGAACAGCGCGGTGGCGAAGAGCATCAGCCGGCGGCGCCCGTAGAGGTCGCCGAGCTTGCCGTAGATGGGCATGGAAATGGTCATGGCGACCATGTAGCCGGAGATCACCCAGGCCAGCAGGTCGAAGTTGGCGAAACCGGCGGAGATGGCGGGCAGCGAGACGGCGACTATGGTCTGGTCGAGCGCGCCGAGGAAGATCGCCAGCATCAGCCCGATGAGGATGGTGCGCACCGGCGGACGCGGCTGGCTGAAGGTATTCAAGAACCCCCCTTGGGCGTAAGGAAAATTCGTTGGGACGGGTTGGATGCTTAGCAGTCTAACGGATTGTGCCTGTGGCGCGCTGTCGCACTTTTGCAATCCGGGAAAGGCTCTATCTCGATATGGACAAGCTGACTGTCAGAAATCTCCTGCTACGCTTTTGCAGCGCTTCGTTCGCACCTGCCGCCGGATCCATCGATAGACGAAGGGCGGGAATCCTCATAGGGGAAGGCTATGGGAGTCCTGTTCTATAGTTTTTCTGTTCGTGACCAGGAGGAATGCATGAAAGCCAACCTGCCCTCTGAGTTGTTGTCCCTGCAGTTGCCGCTGCGCATCCGCATCGGCGAGGCCCAGGCCTTCGACCTCGGCCCGGACCCGCAGGTGACGCTGATCGTCCGCGATCCCACGCTGCTGACCGAGATCACCCACCCCAGCCTGGACGCCCTCGGCCGCGCCTACGTCGAGAAGCGCATGGACATCGAGGGGCCGATCGGCGACGTGATCGCCATGGGCGATGCCCTGAGCGAGGCCCTGGGCGCCGACGACGGCCCCACCGACTTCATTCGCGAGAGCCACGACAAGCGCACCGACGCCGAGGCCATCCACTACCACTACGACCTCTCCAACGACTTCTACCGGCTGTGGCTGGACCCGCAGATGGTCTATTCCTGCGCCTACTACGAGACCGGCACCGAGGACCTGGCCACGGCCCAGTTGGCCAAGCTGCGCCACCTGTGCCGCAAGCTGCGCCTGAAGCCCGGCGAGCGCCTGCTCGACGTCGGCTGCGGCTGGGGCGGCCTGGCCCGCCTGGCGGCGCGGGAGTTCGGCGCCCAGGTGCACGGCATCACCCTCAGCGAGGAGCAGCTCAAGCTCGGCCGCGAACGGGTCAAGGCCGAGGGCCTGGAGGGCAAGGTGACGCTGGAGCTGCTGGACTACCGCGACCTGCCGCGCGACGGCCGCTTCGACAAGGTGGTCAGCGTGGGCATGTTCGAGCACGTCGGCCACGCCAACCTGGGCATCTACTTCCAGCAGCTGTACGACGCGGTGCGCCCCGGCGGCCTGGTGATGAACCATGGCATCACCGCCAGGCACACCGATGGCCGCCCGGTGGGCCGCGGCGCCGGCGACTTCATCGACCGCTACGTGTTCCCCCACGGCGAACTGCCGCACCTGTCCCTGGCGGTGGCGCGCATGAGCGAGGCGGGCCTGGAAGTGGTCGACGTCGAGGGCCTGCGCCTGCACTACGCGCGCACCCTGGATTTCTGGAGCGCCAACCTGGAAGCGAAGCTGGCCGAGGCGGCCAGGCTGGTCCCCGAGCAGGCCCTGCGCATCTGGCGCCTGTACCTGGCCGGCTGCGCCTACGGCTTCAAGAAGGGCTGGATCAACCTGCACCAGATCCTCGCCAGCAAGCCCCACGCGGACGGCAGCCACGAGGTGCCGTGGAGCCGGGGGGACATCTACGCCTGAGGCCTGGGCGGATCGCGGACGGAGTCGCTCCTGCAATGGAACGCCATGCTTCCCGGTGGCCCTGCCCGCGAAATCGCGCGCAGGGCGCGCTCCTACAGGGGAATGGTGCGGGTGGGGTGGCGTAGGCGTGGATCTCATCCGCGAATCGCGCCGGTGGTTCCGGCTATCGCGGACAAGGTCCTACGCTCCAGGCGAGCATGGCTTCTCGTAGGAGCGAGCTTGCTCGCGAACACACTCCACTGCGGGGCCCATTCGCGAGCAAGAGCCAGGCGCCCCCCTCGATCCTACGAAGAGCATCTCGGCGCGGGTCGCAAGACAGTTGCTCCTACGTCCGTGCCTCCTCATGCCAGGGCTGTGTCTTCCCCGGCCTCGGCGTGCAGTTCCTCCACCAGCCGCGTGGCGCAGGCGCCGACCTTGCGCACGGCTTCTTCGATGCGTGGCAGGTCGCGGTTGGAGTAGTTCAGGCGCAGGCAATTGCGGTACTTGCCGGAGGCCGAGAAGATGCTGCCGGCCGCCACCTGCACGCGTTCGGCCTGCAGTTCGCGGTTCAGCCGCACGCTGTCGAACTGCGGGTGCAGTTCCGCCCAGAGCATGAAGCCGCCCTGTGGCCGGGTGGCGCGGGTGCCCTCGGGGAAGTAGCGGGCGATCCAGTCGGTCATCAGGTCGCGGTGGCGCTGGTATTGGGCGCGCATGCGGCGGATGTGCGGCTCGTAGTGGCCGCCGCCGACGAACTCGGCCAGGGCCATCTGCGGCTGCGGCGCGCAGGTGCCGCTGGCGATGTACTTGAAGTGGAGGATGCGGTCCAGGTAGCGCCCCGGCACCACCCAGCCGGTGCGCAGGCCCGGCGCCACCGTCTTGGAGAAGGAGCTGGCCAGCAGCACGCGGTCGTCTGTGTCGAACGACTTGATGCTGCGCGGCCGCGGGTAGGCATAGGCCAGCTCGCCGTAGATATCGTCCTCGAGGATGGGCACGTCGTAGCGCTGGGCCAGGCTGAGCAGGGCGCGCTTGCGCGCGTCGGGCATGATGTAGCCCAGCGGGTTGTTGCAGTTGGGGGTGAGCAGGATCAGCTTCACCGGCCATTGCTCCATGGCCAGCGCCAGGGCTTCCAGGCTCACCCCGTTGGTCGGGTCGGTGGGGATTTCCAGGGCCTTCAGGCCGTACGCCTTGAGCGCCTGCATGGCGCCGTGGAAGCTCGGCGAGTCGATGGCGACGATGTCGCCCGGCTGGCAGATGGCGCGCAGGGTGATGGCCAGGGCCTCCTGGCAGCCGGTGGTGACGACGATTTCGCTGGGCGGCACCTGGCAGCCGGAGTCCAGCATCAGCCGGGAAATCTGTTCGCGCAGGGCCAGCGAGCCCTGGATGCCTTCGTAGCCCAGGGCCTGCAGGTCGGTGCGCCGCGCGGCATTGGCCATGGCGCGCTGCAGCGGTTTGAGCGAAGGGCTGGCGATGTCCGGGGTGCCGCGGCCGAGCTGGACGAAATCGCCGCCGGGGGCGCGGCGCACCTGCTCCAGCACCTGGTCCCACTGCGAGACGTCCACCGGCCGCTGCGCCGGGCGGGTCATCGCCGGCATGGCCGGCTGCGGGCGTCGTTCGGGGACGAAGAAGCCGGACTTGGGCCGCGGCTCGACCAGCCCCGCATCCTCCAGCACCCGGTAGGCCTGCTGCACGGTGCTGATGCTGACGCCGTGCTCCTCGCTCAGCGCGCGCACCGAGGGCAGGCGGTCGCCGGGGCGGTAAAGCCCCTGCTCGATGCGTTCGCCCAGGGTGCCGGCCAGTTGTGCGTAGCGCTTCATGACAGTTGCCCCGTGCCGCGCCATGGCGGCGAAGACCAGTACAGATCGGGCAAAAATACGCCATTCAGTTGGTTTTTTCCGCTTTCTGTATGGAAAAAATTCCATTTCTTTGAATCTGTAATGAAGCCAGCCCATTCGCCACCCTATCCACAGGCTCGGAGAAGGAGGGGCGACATGAACGGCATGACAGATGTGCGCTTGACCCTGCACCAGCGCGAACTGCTCGGCCTCGACGACGGCAAGCTGGCCCCGCGCGGCCCGGCGGAAAGTCGCTGGCGGCAGTTCTGGCGGCGGGTGCGCACGCGCAGGCAACTGCTCGAACTCAGCGACGAACAGCTGCGCGACATCGGCATTTCCCGCGAGCAGGCGCGCATCGAGGCGCTGCGGCCGTTCTGGCGCTGCTGAGCTTCAGTGCCCGGCGCGGTATTGCAGGGCTTCGGCCAGGTGCGCCCGGGCGATGTGTTCGGCGCTTTCCAGGTCGGCCAGGGTGCGGGCGACCTTGAGGATGCGGTGCAGGGCGCGCAGGGACAGGTCCAGGCGTTCGCCGGCGGTTTCCAGCCAGGCCTGGTCCTGGCCGTCCAGTGCACAATTCTGGTGCATCGCCTTGAGGTCGAGAACGGCGTTCGCGCAACCCTG
The DNA here is from genome assembly GCF_900187975.1 of Pseudomonas delhiensis. Classification (GTDB taxonomy): domain Bacteria; phylum Pseudomonadota; class Gammaproteobacteria; order Pseudomonadales; family Pseudomonadaceae; genus Pseudomonas; species Pseudomonas delhiensis. Next base: position 119,298 of record NZ_FZPC01000006.1, read on the forward strand.
CCGCGCCAGCTGCCGCTCGCGGGCGCGGGCCACCTGCGCGGCGACCTCGGCGCTGCCCAGGCTGCCCTCCTGGGGGGCGAGGCGCGTGGTCTCGCGGCCCACTGTCAGGTGCAGGTCGATGCGGTCCAGCAGCGGGCCGGACAGCTTGGCGCGGTAGCGCTGGATCTGCTCCGGGGTGCAGCGGCAGCGGCCGCTGGGGTCGCCGAGGTAGCCGCAGGGGCAGGGGTTCATCGCCGCCACCAGTTGGAAGCGCGCCGGGAAGCGCACCCGGCCGTTGGCCCGGGCGATCACGATTTCCCCACCTTCCAGGGGCTCGCGCAGCACTTCCAGGACCTTGCGGTCGAACTCCGGCAACTCGTCGAGGAACAGTACGCCTTCGTGGGCCAGGGTGATCTCCCCCGGTTGCGGCCGGCTGCCGCCGCCCACCAGCGCGGCGGCCGAGGCGCTGTGGTGCGGCTGGCGGAACGGGCGCTGCGGCCAGTGCGTCAGCGGCCCGTGCCCGGACACGGAGTGGATGGCCGCCACCTGCAGCGCCTCGTCTTCGCTCAGCGGCGGCAGAAGCCCTGGCAGGCGGCTGGCCAATAGCGTCTTGCCGGTGCCCGGCGGGCCGCTCAGCAGCAGGTTGTGCGAGCCGGCGGCGGCCACCAGCAGGGCGCGCTTGGCCGCGGCCTGGCCCTGGACCTCGGCGAGGTCGGGATAGGGCGGGGTTTCCCGCAGCAGGCCGCGGGCCTGGTAGGGCGCCAGGGGCGCCTGGCCGGTCAGGTGCGCGGCCAGCTCCAGCAGGTGGCCCACGGCGTAGACGGTCAGGCCGCTGGCCAGGCTGGCTTCCTCGGCGTTTTCCTTCGGCACCACCAGGGCGCGGCCCGCCGCGCGCGCCGCCAGGGCGGCCGGCAGCACGCCCTGGACCGGGCGCAGGGCGCCGGACAGGGCCAGTTCACCGAGGCATTCCAGGCCGTCCAGGTTGGCGCCGGCCAACTGGCCGTTGGCGGCGAGCAGGCCCAGGGCGATGGCCAGGTCGAAGCGCCCGCCGTCCTTGGGCAGGTCGGCCGGGGCGAGGTTGAGGGTGATGCGCCGGGCGGGGAATTCGAAGCCGGCGTTGAGGATGGCGCTGCGCACGCGGTCCTTGCTTTCCTTGACCGCGGTTTCCGGCAGGCCCACCAGGGTCAGCGACGGCAGGCCATTGGCCAGGTGCGCCTCGACGGTGACGCCGGGGGCTTCCACGCCCACCTGGGCGCGGCTGTGGACGATGGCCAGGGACATGGCAGGGCGCTTCTTCCGGATCGAACCCCGAGTTTAGGAGGTCACCGATGCCGGGGTCATGCTCGCTGCCGCTGTAAGGGCGCTAATGTCCGGTAGGAAACTTCTCGTTGGTCAGGGGCAATGGAAGGGCGCTTTCGTAAGCAGGCCCCCTGTCGATGCCGTGCAGCCAGGCGCCGGGTCATTCGGCCTCGGCGGGCGGCGCGAGCCTGGCCTCCAGTTCGGCGACCTTGGCTTCCAGCGCCTCCAGGCGGGCGCGGGTGCGGGCGAGCACCACCATCTGGCTGTCGAACTCGTCGCGGCTGACCAGGTCGAGCTTGCCGAAGGCGCTCTGCAGCAGGACCTTGAACTGCGCCTCCAGCTCGGCGCGGGGCAGCGGCGATTCACCGCCGAAGAGGCGGCTGGCCTGTTGGCCGAGGGCGTCGAGGAAGGCTTTGGGCGGCAGCATGGTGGTGGTTTCCGCGGTGGACAGGGACGGCAGTCTACCACGCCGCTCCCTGGCGTCTGCCGGACGGATCGGCGGGCGCTGCACGATTTTTGCGCAGACCTGGCGGCATGACTGCCCGGTTCTGGTGCGCGACATGGCACCCGGCCATCGCCCCGGCGCCGCTGTTTTTCGCTAAGAGGCTGAATCGGCGGGCTTTTCGCCGAGCTGGCAAGGTTCCTGCTTCGGCGCTGGCATAGCGTGCACCGATGCAGGTCCGGTGCGGCTGGCGGAGCTGACGAGCGCTTCGCGGGAAGCGGCTGGAAGAGGTCGGGGTGCTGAGGTAGGGCGGCCGGCGCGTTACAAAGCCAGACACTGCGCTTAGACTTGTCCCCGGGTTCGTTTTCCTGGGGCGAGTCCACCAAAACACGGGAGAGAGTTTCATGAAGCTAGTCACAGCCATCATCAAGCCGTTCAAGCTCGACGACGTGCGCGAGTCGCTGTCCGAGATCGGCGTGCAGGGCATCACTGTGACCGAAGTCAAGGGCTTCGGCCGGCAGAAGGGGCACACCGAGCTGTACCGTGGTGCGGAATACGTCGTCGACTTCCTGCCCAAGGTGAAGATCGACGTGGCCATCGCCGATGACCAGTTGGACCGCGTCATCGAGGCCATCACCAAGGCCGCCAACACCGGCAAGATCGGCGACGGCAAGATTTTCGTCGTGAATCTGGAACAGGCGATCCGCATCCGTACCGGCGAGACCGGTACCGACGCCATCTAAGCCAACCGAACCCCCCGCCCCAGGAGAAACAACAATGACTCTGCGCAAGTTCGCAGGGCTAGGCGCCCTATTGCCCCTCGCAATGCCCGCACTGGCCATGGCCGACGAGGCCGCGGCCCCCGTCCTGAACAGTGGTGACACCGCCTGGATGCTGATTTCCAGCGCCCTGGTGCTGATGATGACCATCCCCGGCCTGGCCCTGTTCTACGGCGGCATGGTGCGCGCCAAGAACGTCCTGTCGATCATGATGCAGTGCTTCGCGATCACCGCGCTGATCAGCATCCTGTGGGTCGTCTACGGCTACAGCCTGGCCTTCGACACCGTCGGCATGGAGAAGGGCGTGATCAACTTCGCCTCCTTCGTCGGCGGCTTCGACAAGGCCTTCCTCAGCGGCCTGACCAGCACCGGCCTGACCTCCGCGGCGGCGCTGTTCCCGGAAAGCGTCTTCGTGATGTTCCAGATGACCTTCGCGATCATCACCCCGGCGCTGATCGTCGGCGCCTTCGCCGAGCGCATGAAGTTCTCCGCGCTGCTGATCTTCACCGGCCTGTGGTTCACCCTGGTCTATGCCCCCATCGCGCACATGGTCTGGAGCGGTGACGGCGGCCTGCTGTGGGACTGGGGCGTGCTGGACTTCGCCGGTGGCACCGTGGTGCACATCAACGCCGGTGTCGCCGGCCTGGTGGCCTGCCTGGTGATGGGCAAGCGCAAGGGCTACCCGACCGCCGCCATGGCCCCGCACAACCTGGGCTACACCCTGGTCGGCGCGGCCCTGCTGTGGGTGGGCTGGTTCGGCTTCAACGCCGGTTCCGCCGCCGCCGCCAACGGCACCGCCGGCATGGCCATGCTGGTGACCCAGATCGCCACCGCCGCCGCCGCCCTGGGCTGGATGTTCGCCGAGTGGATCACCCACGGCAAACCCAGCGCCCTGGGCATCGCCTCGGGCGTGGTCGCGGGCCTTGTGGCCGTGACCCCGGCCGCCGGCACCTGCGGCCCGATGGGCGCGATCATCCTCGGCCTGGCCGCCGGCGTGATCTGCTTCTTCGCCGCCACCAGCCTCAAGCGCGCCATCGGCTACGACGATTCCCTGGACGCCTTCGGCGTGCACGCCGTCGGCGGCATCGTCGGCGCCCTGCTGACCGGCGTGTTCGCCGCGCCGGCCCTGGGTGGCTTCGGCACCGTCACCGACATCGGCGCCCAACTGTTCATCCAGTTCAAGGGCGTGGCCTTCACCATCGTCTACACCGGGATCGTCAGCTTCGTGATCCTCAAGGTGCTGGACCTGGTCATCGGCCTGCGCGTCACCGAGGAAGAAGAAACCGTGGGCCTGGACCTGGCCCTGCACAACGAGCGCGGCTACAACCTGTAGGTTCGCTCGGGTTCGACGAAGGGCGCCCTCGGGCGCCCTTTGTTTTTTCCTGCGCTTCGCTAGAATGCGCCCCGATCGGTAGCCAACAGGAGGCCCCGCCATGTGGCAGCAGACCCTGATCACCCTGCGCCCGCGGTCGCGCGGTTTCCACCTGGTCACCGACGAGGTACTGGCGGCATTGCCGGACCTGGCGCGTTGCCGGGTCGGCCTGCTGCACCTGCTGTTGCAACACACCTCGGCGTCGCTGACGCTGAACGAGAATGCCGACCCCTCGGTCCGGCGGGACTTCGAGCGATTCTTCAATCGCCTGGTGCCGCAGGGCGAGCGTGGCTACGAGCACGATTACGAAGGGCCGGACGACTTGCCCGCGCACTTCAAGGCCAGCCTGCTGGGCTGCCAGCTGACCCTGCCGGTCAGCGCCGGGAGACTGGCGCTGGGCACCTGGCAGGGCATCTACCTGGGCGAACACCGCGATCACGGCGGGCCGCGCAAGGTGCTGGCGACCCTGCAGGGCGAGGCTCTGTGAATTTTTTCCGGCAGCGTTCGTCAAAGCGCGCGGCTGGGCTATAACTAACCTGCTTTGCAGCACCACGAGGTTGAATAATGAGCGACGAAGAACTGGAACAAGACGAGCTGGAAGGTGGCGACGAGGACGACGGCGAAGAGCTGGCCGCGGCTGACGATGGCGACGCCGAAGGCGATGCCGACGAGGCCCCGGCTTCCTCTGGCGGCAAGAAAGCCAAGGCGGCCGTAGAGGAAGAGGAACTGCCCTCGGTCGAGGCCAAGCAGAAAGAGCGCGACGCCCTGGCCAAGGCCATGGAAGAGTTCCTCTCCCGTGGTGGCAAGGTCCAGGAGATCGAGCCCAACGTGGTCGCCGATCCGCCGAAGAAACCGGACAGCAAATACGGCAGCCGCCCCATCTGAGGGCGACGTCGTGAAGAAGCCCGCCCTCCCCGCCAGGGGAGCGGCGGGCTTTTTCTTTGTGCCCAGACCAGACATCTTTTTTGGGTTCCCGCGTTCGCGGGAATGACGATTGGTAGAGAGGTGTGGAACAAAGGTTCGCGAGCAAGCTCGCTCCTACGGGAGCGCATCCCCGCTACCCGTCCAGCCGTAGGGCGCATGACCGTTTGCGGTTATGCGCCCTACAGCCGCGCCAGCACCCCGGGCAGTTCCGCGAGGCTGTGGATGATCGCGCTGGGGGCTTCCTCGCCGTCCCAGGCCTTGCGCGCCGGGTTGAACCAGATGGCCTGCAGGCCGGCGCGGCGGGCGCCGGCGATGTCCTCGCTGGGGTGGTCGCCGATGTGCACCGCCTGCTGCGGCGCCACGCCGGCGCGCTTGAGCGCTTCCCGGAAGGGTTTCGGGTCGGGCTTGCCGATGCCCAGTTCCTCGGCGCACAGGGCGAACTGGAAGTAGTCGGCCAGGCCCAGGCGGCGCACGTCGGCGTTGCCGTTGGTGAGCACGCCGAGGATGAAGCGGTTGGCCAGGGCTTCCAGGGTCGGGTGCACCTCGGGGAACAGGCTGACCTGGTGGCGCGCGTGGAGGAAGACCTGGAAACCGGCCTCGGCCAGGTCCGCCGCTTCCGCCTGTGGATAACCGGCGTCGAGCAGGGCGTGCAGGAGGATGCGCCGGCGCAGCTCGCTCAGGCGGTGCCTGAGCATCGGGTCCTGCTGCATCAGCCGCGCGCGGATCGCCCACAGGTGCTCGATGGGCACCGGGCCGAGCTGCGCGGCGTTCGCCGCCAGCCATTCGCGCAGGGTGGCCTCGGCGCTGTTCATCACCGGGGCGACATCCCAGAGGGTGTCGTCGAGGTCGAAGGTGACCAGCTGGATACTCATTCCTCGGCTCCTGTATCGCTGTCTTTCCTGCCGCGCCGGGCGCGGGGGTGGGCCTGGTCGTAGACCTTGGCCAGGTGCTGGAAGTCCAGGTGGGTGTAGATCTGCGTGGTGGCGATGTCGGCGTGGCCGAGCAGTTCCTGCACCGCGCGCAGGTCCTGGGAGGATTCCAGGATATGGCTGGCGAAGGAATGCCGCAGCATGTGCGGGTGCAGGTGCTGGCCCAGCTCGCGCACGCCGGCCTGGCGCACGCGCAGCTGCACGGCGCGCGGCGTCAGGCGCTTGCCGCTGTGGCCGACGAACAGCGCGCGGTCGGCCGGGCGGGCCTGCTCGCGCAGCGGCAGCCAGTCCTCGATGGCCCGGCGCGCGGCGCGCCCCACCGGCAGCTCGCGGACCTTGTTGCCCTTGCCGAGCACCCGCACCAGTCCGGCGGACAGGTCCAGGCCATCGAGGTCCAGGCCGACCAGCTCGGACAGGCGCAGGCCGGAGGAGTAGAACAGCTCCAGCATGGCCTGGTCGCGGCGGGCGATGAAGTCGTCCTCCAGGGCGCCGTCGAGCAGTTGCCCGGCGCGGTCGGCATCGAGGGTGCGCGGCAGCTTGCGCGCGGCCTTGGGCGCGGCCAGGCCGTCGGCGGGGTTGTGCCGGCAGCGGCCCTCGCGGATCAGGTACTGGTAGAGCCCGCGCACCGCCGAGAGCAGCCGCGCCAGGCTGCGGCTGGCCAGGCCCTGGGCATGCAGGCGGGCGACCTGCGCGCGCAGCTCGCGCACCTGCAGGTCGGCCCAGTCGGCGATGCCGTTCTTCTCGCACAGCGCCACCACCTTGAGCAGGTCGCGCTGGTAGCCGGCGAGGGTATGCGCGGACACCTGGCGCTCGCTGCGCAGGTGTTCGAGGAAGGCATCGATGTCAGCTACAAGCTTCAAGCTCAAGCTCCAAGTGAAAAGCCCGGCTTCCACCGCGTCGCTCTGCTTGCGGCTTGAAACTTGAGGCTTGCCGCCGCCTTTCTAGCGTACCGACCGCAGCGGCGTGGAGAAGCGCGGCAGGACGCGGGCCAGGACCTCGGCCACGTAGCCGAGGAACAGGGTGCCGAGGGAGCTCTTGTAGTGCTGCGGGTCCGGGCTGCCGATGGCCAGCACGCCGTGCAGGCCCTGGTAGTTCAGCGAGACCACCGCCGCCGAGCCGACGCCGTCGCGCTCGGCTTCGCCGAACAGGAAGGCCAGCTCGTGGGGGCGCAGCACGCCGCACACGGTCTTGCCGCCGGAGAGCAGGCCGCCGATGGCCTGGTGCGCCTCGGCGCTGCTCACCGAACGGCCCACCGGCAGGTTGTTGTCGCTGAACAGGATGAAGCTGACGTAGGGCACCTGGAATTCGTGGCGCAGGCTGTCTTCCACGGTGCTGACCACGTCCTCCAGGCTGGTGGTGTCGAGCAGGTCGAGCACCAGGCGGCGGGTCTTGTCGAACAGCCGGTCGTTGTCGCGGGCCACGTCCATCAGCTGCGCCAGGCGGTGGCGCATCTCGATGTTGCGCTCGCGCAGCAGGCGCACCTGGCGCTCCACCAGCGAGACGGCGTTGCCGCTCTCGTGGGGGATGCGCATCTCCGGGATCAGCTCGTCGTGCTCGACGAAGAATTCGGGATGCTGGCGCAGGTACTCGGCGACCTGTTCGGCATCCAGCGGCGGGCGGTGTTCCGGGCTGTTCTCGGTCATGGGCGTCTCGGCTTGGCGTCTCGGGTTACAGGCGGACCTGGCCTTCGTACACCCGCACGGCGGGCCCGGTCATCATAACCGGCTGGCCGGGGCCTGCCCACTCGATGTTCAGGCGGCCGCCCGGCAGGTCGATCTGCACCGGCGAGCGCAGCCAGCCCTGGCGGATGCCGGCCACCGCGGCGGCGCAGGCGCCGGTGCCGCAGGCCAGGGTCTCGCCGACGCCGCGTTCCCACACGCGCAGGCGCGCATGGTTGGCGTCGAGCACCTGGAGGAAGCCGATGTTGGCCTTGGCCGGGAAGCGCGGGTGCACCTCCAGTTGCGGGCCCAGGGTGCGCACCGGGGCGGTGTCGACGTTGTCCACCCGCAGCACGCCGTGGGGGTTGCCCATGGAGATGGCGGCCAGCTCGACGCTCTGCCCGTCGACGTCCAGGGTGTAGCTGGCGGCCTCGGCGTCGGCGACGAAGGGCACCTGTTCCGGCGCCAGGCGCGGCGCGCCCATGTCCACGGTGACCTGGCCGTCGTTGGCGACGCTGAGCTCGATGATGCCGCCCTTGGTCTCGACGCGGATGGTCTTCTTCATGGTCAGGCGCTTGTCCAGCACGAAGCGGGCGAAGCAGCGCGCGCCGTTGCCGCACTGTTCCACTTCGCTGCCGTCGGCGTTGAAGATGCGGTAGCGGAAGTCGACGTCGGGGGTGCCCGGCGGCTCGACGATCAGCAGCTGGTCGAAGCCGACGCCGGTGTTGCGGTCGCCCCAGGTCTTGACGTGGCGGGGCAGCACGTGGGCGTGCTGGCTGACCAGGTCGAGGACCATGAAGTCGTTGCCCAGCCCGTGCATCTTGGTGAAGCGCAGTAACATGGTCTCGGCCTCACTCCGGCAGCAGGCTTTCGCCGGCGTAAAGCTCCTGGACGGTCTCGCGGCGGCGCACCTCGAAGGCCCGCTCGCCATCCACCAGCACCTCGGCGGCGCGGCCGCGGGTGTTGTAGTTGGAACTCATGACGAAACCATAGGCGCCGGCCGAGCGCACCGCCAGCAGGTTGCCTTCCTCCAGGGCCAGCTCGCGGCCCTTGGCGAGGAAGTCGCCGGTCTCGCAGATGGGGCCGACCAGGTCGTAGGTGCGTTTCTCGCCGGCGCGCGGTACGACCGGGCTGACTTCCATCCAGGCCTGGTACAGCGCCGGGCGGATCAGGTCGTTCATCGCCGCGTCGATGATGGCGAAGTCCTTGTGCGCGGTGTGCTTGAGGTACTCCACGCGGGTCAGCAGCAGGCCGGCGTTGGCCACGATGTAGCGGCCCGGCTCGAACACCAGGGTCAACTGGCGGCTGCCCAGGCGCTCGCGGACGGCGCGGATGTAGTCGCTGGCCGGCGGCGGGGTTTCGTCGCGGTAGCGCACGCCCAGGCCACCGCCCAGGTCCAGGTGGCGGATGGCGATGCCGCGCGCGGCCAGGCGGTCGACCAGCGCCAGCAGGCGGTCGAGGGCGTCGAGGAAGGGTTCGAGCTGGGTCAGCTGCGAGCCGATGTGGCAGTCCACGCCCTTCACGTCCAGGTTCGGCAGCTCGGCGGCGCGGGCGTAGATGGCCTCGGCATCGTCGATGTCGACGCCGAACTTGTTCTCTTTCAGCCCGGTGGAGATGTAGGGGTGGGTCTGGGCGTCCACGTCCGGGTTCACCCGCAGCGACACCGGCGCCTTGACGCCCAGTTCCGCGGCCACTTCCTGCAGGCGCTCCAGTTCCATGGTGGATTCGACGTTGAAGCAGTGCACGCCCACTTGCAGGGCGCGGCGCATGTCCTCGCGGGTCTTGCCGACGCCGGAGAACACCACCTTGGCCGGGTCGCCGCCGGCAGCCAGCACGCGTTCCAGCTCGCCGCGCGAGACGATGTCGAAGCCCGAGCCCAGGCGCGCCAGGACGTTCAGCACGGCCAGGTTGGAGTTGGCCTTGACCGCGAAGCAGACCAGGTGCGGCAAGCCCTGCAGGGCGTCGGTATAGGAACGGAACTGCTGCTCGATGTGAGCGCGCGAGTAGACGTAGGTGGGCGTGCCGAAGCGCTCGGCGATGGCCGACAACGCCACGCCTTCCGCGAACAGTTGCCCGTCACGGACGTTGAATGCCTCCATGTGCTGCTCCCTTACAGACCGTAGCGGTCCTTGCTGTGCTTGCTTTGGGCTTGCTGGTCGTCCGGCAGGTACAGCGGGCCTTTCTGGCCGCAGCCGGCGAGCGCGGCGCTGAGCACGGCGAGCGCGACGAAGGGAAGAAGCAGTCGCTTCATGGCGGAATCCTTGTGATCAAAGCGTAATTGCCCCGGAGTATACCGGCCCCCCGGCGCCTTGCCTATGCGAGCGGACTCCCGCCCGGCGGGCCTTGCAAAGGGGCCGGCGGGGGCTGCTCGCAGCCGCGACGGCGCCTGTTCCAGCGCGAGTACGGCACCTGCTTCGACCCTCTCGCGCGGTCATGCGACGGATAGGTGGCTGCGCGCCGGAACAGTCCCGTCCCTTCGGGTTGCGCGGAAAATGTCGCCATGCGTCGTTGCGGGACTTGGCAAGGGGCGGCCATTCCCGGCGTCCCGCGTCTAGCCCGACGACATTTTTCGCGGCAACGCGGTTTGCGATCAGCCCCCGCCAGCCCCTAGCATCTGAAGGAAAAAACGGAGGATCCATGCAAGCCCCCGTCCCACTCGCCGGCTCCATCTCCATCGCCTACGTGCAGGGCCTGGTGGACCACCTCGAACGTCGCGGCGTGGCGCCGCAGCGGCTGCTGGCCGGCGCCCGGCTCGACCCGGCAGTCCTCGACCAGCGCGAGGCGCGCATCGCCGCCAGCGTCTATGTCGACCTGCTGGAGCTGGGCTTGGCGCTGAGCGGCGACGCCGACCTCGGCTTGCACCTGGGCGAGGCGGTGCGCCCCGGCCACTTCGGCGTGCTCGGCTACCTGCTGATGAGCTGCGCGACCCTCGGCGACGCCCTGCATCGCCAGGCCCGCTACGCCGAGCTGGTGGGCAGCCTGGGCCGCGTCGAGCTGGCCGACGAGCCGCCGCGCGCCGGCCACGAGCCGCTGGTGCGGCACCGCTGGGAGCCGTTGCTGCCACGCCAGCAGCGCCAACTGGCGGAGGAGACCCTGGCCTGCTGGCTGCGCTTCGGCCACTGGATCAGCGGCCGCGACCAGGCGCCGCTGGAGGTGCGCTTCCGCCACCCGGCGCCGGCCGACACCGCCGAGCACCGGCGCATCTTCCGCTGCCCGGTGCTGTTCGGCCAGGCGGACAACGCCCTGGTGTTCCCCCGGCGCCTGCTGGCGCTGCCCCTGGAGCAGGCCGACAGCCAGATCCAGCGCACCCTCGATGCCTACGCCGGGCGCCTGCTGGAGAGCATCCGCCGTGGCGACGGCGTGCTCGAACGGGCCCGCCAGTGCCTGGCCGAGCGCCTGCCGGAGCAGGCGGTCGACCTCGAGGCCCTGGCCGGCGAGCTGGCCCTGAGCCCGCGCACGCTGCAGCGCCGCCTGCGCGACAGCGGCCTGTCGTTCAGCCGCCTGGTGGACGAGACGCGCCAGCAGTTGGTGCTGCACCACCTGCGCGACCCGGCGCTGGAGCTGGCCGACGTCGCCAGCCTGGTCGGCTTCAGCGAGACCGGCTCGCTGGCCCGGGCCTTCCGCCGCTGGACGGGGCAGAGTCTTGGGCAATACCGGCGTACACTGCAGCCTTTGGCAGATTCCTGAGGACAATGCATGAGCAGCATGAGCGAAGCCCGTTTCCACGACCTCGTCGACGAGGTGCTGACCACGGTGGAGGACGCCTTCGATGACAGTGACCTGGACGTGGACCTGGAGAATTCCGGCGGCGTGCTGACCGTGCGCTTCGAGAACGGCAGCCAACTGATCCTCAGCCGCCAGCCGGCGCTGCGCCAGCTGTGGGTGGCGGCGCGCTCCGGCGGTTTCCACTTCGACTACGACGCGTCCGGCAGCCTGTGGCTGAGCGACAGCGCCCGCGAGCCGCTGGGCGCGCTGCTCAACCGAGCGACCCTGGAGCAGGCGGGCACGGATGTCGAGTTCCCCGGCCTCTGAGGCGCCGGTGCCCTCGCCCTGCTGCCGGCGCTGCTGCCTGGACGAGGGCGACGTCTGCCTGGGCTGCGGCCGCAGCCTGGCGGAGATTCTCGAATGGAACCAGGCCGACGGCGCGCGCCGCCGGCAGATCGTCGAGGCCGCCCTGGCGCGCCGCAAACCGCTGTAGCCGGCCCCCTGACCGGGTGGTATTGCTTATTCGCGGCACTGTGTTAGTGTCCGCTGAAAACCCCGCCTTGGGCGGGGTTTTTCTTTTTTCGATCCACTGCCAAGGAGTCTGCCGGCCATCATGACCACCACGCCGCCCATCACCGTTACCCGTCTCGACCTGCAACGTCTGGAGCGCCTGCTCGACAGCCTGGATGAGTACGGTCCCGCCGCCGAAGCGCTGGAAGCCGAGCTGTCCCGCGCCAACGTGGTCGGCCACGACGAGGTGCCGCCGGGCGTGGTGACCATGAACTCCAGCGTGCGCTGCCGCGAGGAAGGCAGCGGCAAGGAATACCTGCTGACCCTGGTCTACCCGGAAGACGCCGGCGGCGAAGGCAAGGTATCCATCCTCGCGCCGGTGGGCACCGCGCTGCTGGGCCTGACCGTCGGCCAGAGCATCGACTGGCCGGCCCCGGGCGGCAAGACCCTCAAGCTGAGCCTGCTGGACATCACCTACCAGCCAGAAGCCGCCGGCGACTACAACCGCTAGGCCTCCCCGCGATGGACGCAGGCCCCGGGGCCGCGCCTCAGGCGTCGGCCAGGGCCTGGTTCAGCGCGCTTTCCAGGCGCTGCTTGTAGCGCAGGTAATGGATGCTCTGCAGCGCCGGCTCCGCGGCCACCGCCGACAGGTCGAGGTCGGTGATGTAGCAGGGGTAGCGCTCCTGCCCGCGGCGCTGGGCGAGGATGTGCCGGGCCACGGCCTGGAACAGCCCGGCGCCGTACTCCAGCTCGGAAAATTCGCGGTGGTTGCAGTACAGGGTGATGCGCGACCGCTGCCCGGTACCCGGCTCGACGATCGCCTGGACGTTGTAGTAGGGCCGCTCCTGTGCGCTCGGCGGTACGCTGCGGCGCTCCACCCGGCGAGCCCGCCCGCGGCCGGCCGGTAGCAATTCGTAATAAAGAATTTCCTGCACCGGCTGCGCCTCGCCCAGCGGCAGCTGCGCGCTGCGCCGGTAGAGCATGGCCTGGAGGAAGCGCTGCAGCGGCACCAGCAGCGTCTGCTCGTCGTCGCAGGCCTGGCGGCCGTGCCACAGGGAGTTGCGTTCATCCAGCAGGTAGAGCGCGGCCTGGCCCTCGTCCAGGCGGTAGACCACCTGCAGGCAGCCGGGGCGGCCCAGCGGCAGCACCAGCGCCAGGTCCTCGCCTTCCAGGGCGTGGCGGTCCAGGTGCAGCGGGCTGTAGGCGCCCTGGCGCTCGCCCAGGTGTTCGAGCAGGGCCGGCAGGTCGGCCAGGCTCTGGTGGCTGACCTGGCCCGGCTGCAGGCGCAGCAGGTGGTACTGCTGGCGGATCTGCAGCAGGTAGCGGCCGCCGGTGCCGCTGGCCAGCTGGGTGTAGGCGTCCTGGAACAGTGCCTCGACGCGCTGGGCGATGGCCGCCGCGCGGTTGCGGCAGAAGCAGCGCACCAGCAGGCGTGGCGGCGCGGCGTCGGCGGGCAGGGCGTTGAGGAAGTCGCGCAGGCAGTCGAGCAGCGCGCCGGGGCCGGCGTAGCGGCTGACCAGCAGTTCGTTCCAGCTGTTCAGGGTGACCTGGTCGAGGGTCAGCACCAGGTTGTCGCGCATGCCGGAGTAGCCCAGCGCGTCGGTGCGCCCGCTGGTCATGTGCAGGTTGGCCTGGCTGTGCTGGCGCAGCGGGTCGAGGCCGACGTTCACCAGGATCAGCACGCTGGCGGGGGCGCTGGGGCGCAGCAGGGCGCTTTCGGCGACTTCCTCCAGGGGCATGGGCATGGCCTGCTGCAGGCCGAGCAGCAGGTTGCCCAGCTCGTGCTCGCTCAGGTCGCTGTCGCCGGGCTGCAGGGACAGCCGGGTGCTGCCGTCGATCACGCCGTTGCGGTGGCTCCAGGCCAGCAGCTCGACCAGCTCGCGGGCGCGCTTGAGCGGCGCGTAGTCGGCCAGCTCGGCGCCGGTCAGGTTGCCCGGGAACAGCGCCCAGGAGCCGCCCTCGGCGGGGTTGCCGGCGGGCAGGCGGGCGAGGGTGAGGAGGTCTTCGCCCAGGTCCGGGGCGATGCCCGGGTTGATGTGCTCGATCTTGCCGGCCTTGCGCTCGAAGGCGGCGTACAGCCGTCGGCCGAGCACGCCCAGGTCGCGCGGGTCGATGCCGCTGGCGGCCTGCTGCTGGCGGGCGAAGCGCGACAGGAAGCGGTAGCTGAAGGTCAGTTCGTTGACCAGGGCGCGGCGCTCCAGGGTGACCTGGCGCACCTTCCACTGGCTGCGCGCGTCGAGCAGGCCGAGCACCCGCTCGTCCCAGCCCCAGGCGCCGGCCAGGCGCTCCATCAGCAGGCGCTGCCAGCTCTTGCGGCCCTGCTGCGGGCGGCGGCTGAGCTTCTTGCCGACCTTCAGGTACAGGCAGCGGCGCACCAGCTCCAGGCGCTCCTGCTCGCCGCGGGCGAGGAGGTATTCCTCCAGGCGCCGGTAGAGCAGGATGTACGGGTCCAGGTCGTCCAGCGCCAGGCGCCCGGCGTACACCTCGGCCTTGAAGCGCAGGGCCAGGCAGGCGACCTGCGGGTGCTCGCTGGCGTAGACCTCGCTGAGCAGCAGCTTGAGCACTGCCTTGTAGGGCGAGGAGATGCCCTTGAACAGCTGCCACATGCCCGAGCCGACGAACTCGCCGGGCGGGATGTGCGCCAGGTGGCCGAGGTCGAGGACCTCCTCGTGGCGGATGAAGCGCTTGCTCAGCAACTGCTCGACGTAGTCGCGGTAGCGGCCTTCCTCGTACACCGGCACCAGCCACCACAGCGGCGTGCGGCCGCCGAGCCAGATGGCGGTGCGGTAGAACTCGTCGAGCAGCAGGTAGTGCTGGCTGGTGCCGCAGTCGTCGGAGGTCAGCCGGGCGTTGCGCGCGCCGCTGACGAAGCCGCGCGGGTCGATGAGGAAGCAGTGTACCTCGGCGCCCTGGCTGGCGGCCCAGCGCTCCAGCAGCTCGCACTTGCGCTGCAGTTCGGCCACCGCGCCGGGCGCAAGCGCCGGGGCATGGCAGACCCACAGGTCGAGGTCGCTCCGCTCCTCCTGGGCCACCGTGCCCAGGCTGCCCATCAGGAACAGCCCGTGGATCGGCAGGTCGGCCTCGCCGCGGCGCGGCTTGTAGCTGAACGAGCGGGTCAGGCGCTGGGCCTCGGCCAGCAGCGCCTCGTCGGGGACGAAGCCGCACAGCCCCGCCGGGGCGGCGCCGGAGACGTAGCCGGGCAGCAGCGGGTGGTTGACGTCCAGCAGCAGCGGCAGCAGGCGCAGCACCAGCTGCTGACGGCTCGACAGCGCGGCCATGGCGCGCTCCAGGCGCCCCTGGTTGACCGCCAGGAAGCGCTTGCGCAGGCGCGCCAGGACCTTGCGGTCGATGCCGTCGTCGATGTCCGGACGAATCTCGTGGGTGAAGGTCATGGCCTGCCGCGGTCAGCTGTCGGGCGGGCATGGCTGAATGCCATTACCCTGTGCTCTGCACTGTATATCGACCGCGGCGGGGCTGTCCTTGAGGGATTGGGGGAGGGCCGCCGATGGATGGCGGCCGCAGGGGTCAGGCAGGCTTGAGGATGCCCAGCAGCACCTGGGCGTGTTCGGCGGCGTCCAGCCCCAGGCTGGTCAGGTAGCCGCCGTCGGGCTGGTCGATCAGGCCCTTGGCGTGCAACCGCCCGGCTGCCGCCACGGCCGTCGGGGCCGCGTCATGGTGGATCTTCAGGCCTGCCTGGGTGTTCTCGAGATCGAACAGGGCAAGCAATTCCAGTTCCGCTACCAGCTCTTGGGTGAAGGCCATGGCGACTCCTCGGTGGCGATGTGGCCCCAGTTTAGCCACAGCCACCCCGCGCTCGGCAAGCTCATTCCTCGCCGGGCAGCTGCGGCAGATCGCGCAGGGCCTGCTCGTACCAGGCTCCGTCGAAGGCGCGGTCCTCGGCGAGCATCGCCTGGATCTCGTGGGCCAGCACCATGGCCATCATCTCCAGGGCCTCCTCGCGCCCGTAGCCGACCAGGGCCAGCTTGTTGAACACCGCGCGGGCCGCCGCCGGCTCGCCGCCCTCGATCTGGTTCTCGATGGCCTGGATCAGGGTCTCTGCGGCGAAGGATTCTTCGCTGTCGTCGATGTCGCTCATGCCGGGTGGCTCCGTGCGGGCTTGTGCAGCCGGGGGAAGTTGTCCAACCTGCGCTGACCTGGATGGCCGCAGAAGGACGCGGATGCGACATGATCACCTATTACACCCTCGACGGCGACCGTCTGCAGCGCCACACCGGCGAAGCCGGCGCGGCCATGCCGCCGGGCACGCTGTGGATCGACCTGCTGCACCCCACGGAGGAGGAGGAGCGCGCGCTGGAATCCTTCATCGAAGTGGACGTGCCGACCCGCGAGGAAATGGCCGAGATCGAGGACTCCTCGCGCTTCTACGAGAACAAGGGCGCGCTGTACATGACCACCTCGGTGGTCAGCGGCATCCGCGAGCACCGGCCGAGCACCGCGGAAGTCACCTGCGTGCTCACCCCGCAGTGGCTGGTGACGGTGCGCTACGCCGACGTGCTGTCGTTCCGCACCTTCGAGACGCGGGTGCAGCGCAGCGGCTGCAGGGGCACCAGCGACCTGCTGTTCGTCAGCCTGATGGATGCGGTGGTCGACCGCATCGCCGACGTGCTGGAGTCGGTGCAGGGCCAGCTGGACACGCTGTCGCGGGACATCTTCACCGACCACGGCGAGCTGCCCCGCTCCCGCGTGCCCAAGACTGACCTGCAGCAGATCGTCAAGCACCTGGGGCGGATGAACTCGCTGCTGTCCAAGCTCAACGAGAGCCTGCTCAGCGTCAGCCGGCCGCTGGCCTACTTCCGCCAGAGCGGCAACGGCAACGCCTGGATCAGCGAGGAGGCGCGCCTGGGCATGAAGTCGGTGGAGCGCGACGTGCGTTCGCTGGGCGACTACCAGTCGAAGATGTCCGCGGAGATCACCTTCCTGCTCGACGCCACCCTGGGCCTGATCAACATCGAGCAGAACAGCATCATCAAGGTGTTCTCCATCGCCGCGGTGCTGTTCCTGCCGCCGACCCTGGTGGCCAGCGTGTACGGCATGAACTTCCAGCACATGCCGGAGCTGGCCTGGGCGGCCGGCTACCCCATGGCGCTGGTGGGCATGGTGGTCTCGGCGATCATCCCCTACCTCTGGTTCAAGTACCGCGGCTGGCTGTAGCACCGGCGGGGCGCGCCTGGCGTTGACGTCGATCAAGAACGCCGTATCCGGCGGCCAGCACAGTGGAGGGATTACCCGCCCGTCTCACAGGAGGAGACCATGCCGCAGCCCGACCCCAAGACCCCGCCCGTCCTCGCCGCCCTGGAGGCCCCGACGCCGACCCGCGGCGGCGAGGAGATCCGCGCCCAGAGCCATGGCCCCGTCGCCCTCACCGTGGCCATGGCGCCGCGCGGCAGCAACGAGGATTCCGGCTCCGCCGGCCTGCCCTCGGCCTACCCCTACCGCAAGCGCCTGCAGCGCAAGGAGTACGAGGCGCTCAAGGCGCAGTTGCAGGTGGAGCTGCTGAAGGTGCAGAGCTGGGTGAAGGAGACCGGGCAGCGCATCGTGGTGCTCTTCGAGGGCCGCGACGCCGCCGGCAAGGGCGGCACCATCAAGCGCTTCATGGAGCACCTGAACCCGCGTGGCGCGCGGGTCGTGGCCCTGGAGAAGCCCAGCGACGCGGAAAGCGGCCAGTGGTACTTCCAGCGCTACATCCAGCACCTGCCCACCGCGGGGGAAATGGTCTTCTTCGACCGCTCCTGGTACAACCGCGCCGGCGTCGAGCGGGTGATGGGCTTCTGCACGCCGCGCCAGTACCTGGAGTTCATGCAGCAGACGCCGGAACTGGAGCGCATGCTGGTGCGCAACGGCATCCAGCTGTTCAAGTACTGGTTCTCGGTCAGCCGCGAGGAACAGCTGCGGCGCTTCGTGTCGCGCCGCGACGACCCGCTCAAGCACTGGAAGCTGTCGCCGATCGACATCCAGTCGCTGGACCGCTGGGACGACTACACCCAGGCCAAGGAGGCGATGTTCTTCCACACCGACACCGCCGATGCGCCCTGGGTGGTGGTCAAGTCCGACGACAAGAAGCGTGCGCGGCTGAACTGCCTGCGCCACTTCCTGCACACGCTGGACTACCCCGGCAAGGACCTGGCCATCGCCCACGCCCCCGACCCGCTGCTGGTGGGGCGCGCGGCCCAGCTGGACCGCGACGAGCTGGCGCGCCCGCATGCCGTGCCGTCGGCGCCGCGGGAGGCCGAGGTCGAGGTCGAGCCGGCACCGGCGGCCTGAGGGGGCGCCGGGAAGGCGCCCGCCGCTACTGCGCCTGGCTGAGCCGCATGAGCTGGTCGGTCAGCTCGCGGGCGTGGCGCTCGACGATGATCGGCGCCCAGGGCCGGCCGGAGGCGCTGACCAGGGCGTTGCTCTTGCTGTTCATGTCGCCCAGGGCCGTGCTCAGGTAGTTCCAGCGCATCTGCAGCTTGCTGCTCGCCGTGCCCGGCGGCAGGCGGGAAAGGCTGTTGCCGATCAGCGGCAGCAGCGTCTTCTCGTCCTGGCCGATGTAGGTCTGCGGCGCCTCGCGGGCGATCTCCAGGACGCCCAGGTAGGCGCGCGCCAGGTATTGCGCGGTCAGGTATTCGACGCGCACCGGCAGTTGCCACAGCGGCAGCTCGTTGGCGCCGGCCGGCGGCACGAAGCGCTCGACCTGGCCGAGGAAGTCGCGCAGGGCGCGGCTCAGGTCCGCCAGGTAGGTCCAGGGCAGGTCCTCTTCCCTGGGCCCGTAGGTGGTGCCGGCGCGGACCTGGCCCTGCAGCGCCTGGTAGGCCTTGCGTAGGCCGTCGTCGGCCTTGGCGTAGCCCTTGACCGCGGCATCCAGGGCGGCCAGGTCGGCCTTCAGCTGGTTGGCGTGGACCTCCTGGAAGCCTTCGCCGCGCAGCAGCAACAGGCTGCCCAGGGCCCGGCAGGCGTTGACCTGCATGCTCTGCAGCTGCAGCTCGTCGCTGGGCAGGTTGGCCCGGGCGGGCAGGGTGAACAAAGCGAACAGACACAGGAACAGGTACTGCAGGAGATGCTTGCGGTTCATGGCGGGAATTTCCCTGTTGTTCTTGTTGGCCGCCTGGCCACGCCGAGATGGGCGTGGCGGGTTCGCGGATTGCGCCGGCCGTGCCTGGCCGGCCGGCGCCCTGCGCGGGGGCGCCGAACCGGGGCGCGCTCCCCCGGCGCCCCGCCCCGTGATCCGGGGCTTGCAACAGGCTAGCGGCTAGGCGGGCCGGTGCAACCATCCGAAAGAGTGATTTGCCATCATCTTCAGGCTGTCATGCCGGATCGCCGGCGGCCAGGCGCAGGCCGTGGGCGTCGAGGATCTCGATGCCGGCATAGCTCAGGCGCAGCACGCCGCGGGCCTCCAGCTCCTTGAGCAGGTGGTTGGTGGTCTGCCGCGACAGCCCGAGCATGGCCGCCAGCTGTTCCTGGGGCAGGTGCAGTTCGCGCTGGCTGGCCTGGGCCTCGCCGTAGCTGGCGGCCAGCATCAGCAGGCGCCGCGCCAGGCGTTGCGCGGCCGGGAGCAGGGCCTGTTCCTCCAGCACGGTGAAGGCCAGGCGCAGCTTGTGGCTCATCAGCAGGGCGAAGTCGCGCCAGTACTGCGGCTTCTCGGCCAGCAGCGCCTGCAGCGCCGGCAGCGGCACCTGCAGCAGGGTGGTGGGGCCTTCTGCGTAGGCGTCGTGGGTGCGCGGCTGGCCGTCGAACAGGCAGATCTCGCCGAACCAGTTGGGCGCTTCCACCAGCGCCAGCAGCGCCTCCTTGCCGCTGGCGCCCACCGCGCCGACGCGCATCCGCCCTTCGACCACGCAGTACAGCCCGCAGGGGGCGTCGCCGCGGGCGAACAGGCGCTGCCCGGCGGGCAGGCGACGGACGATGGCGGCCTGGCCGAGGGCTTCGCGCAGTTCGGCGGGCAGGTGCTGGAACCAGCGGCCGGAGGCGATGCGTTGCAGGCAGTCGGCGGTGTCGGGCATGGGCTTTGTCGGCTAGTTGACAGAGTGGTACTGCAGTCCAAGCCATGATGCCAGTACCTTGCCCGAGAACGACAGAACAATGAAAACACTCGTCGATCACCTGGCGCAGTACGCGGCCTACCACCGCGACCGGCGCAACATCCTCAGCCACTTCATCGGCATCCCGATGATCGTCCTGTCCATCGCCGTGCTGCTGTCGCGCCCGGGCCTGGAGGTCGGCGGCCTGTTGCTGGCCCCGGCGACCCTGCTGGCGCTGGCCTCCCTGGTGTTCTACCTGCGCCTGGACCTGCGCTTCGGCGTGCTCATGGGCGTGCTCCTGGCGCTGTCGCTGTGGGCCGGCGCGGTGCTGGCCGCGGGTAGCACCGCCAGCTGGCTGGCCTGGGGCATCGGCCTGTTCGTGGTGGGCTGGGTGATCCAGTTCGTCGGCCACTGGTACGAGGGACGCAAGCCGGCCTTCGTCGACGACCTGGTGGGGCTGATCGTCGGCCCGCTGTTCGTCGCCGCCGAGGCGGCCTTCCTGCTCGGCCTGCGCGACGAGGTGCGCCGCGCCGTCGAGGAACGCGCCGGGCCGACCTGCATCCGCGAGCGCAAGGCCGCGGCCTGAGGCCCTAGCCCGCGCCGGTGAGCCGGCGCAGGATGTCCGCGCTGCGCGCATCGGCGGGGAAGAAGGTCTCCAGCGCCAGTTCCGAGAGGGTCACGTCCACCGGCGTGCCGAACACCGTGATGGTGCCGATCAGGCTGAGCACCCCCAGTTCGGTGCGCAGCTCCACCGGTATCAGCACCATGTCGCCGCTGGCCTGCTCCTCGTGGGGCGGCGCCGGGTAGAGCGCCAGTTCGTCGCGCAGGGCCTGCAGCTGCGGGTCGCCGCTGGCTTCGATGTCCCGCTGCAGGCGCGCCATCACGTGGGCCTTCCATGGCCCCAGGTTGAGGATGTTCGGCGCCAGGCCCCGCGGGTGCAGGCTCATGCGCAGCACGTTGCAGGGCGCGGCGAGCAGGTCGGGGGCCACGCCGATGAGGAAGACGCCCACCGCGTGGTTGGAGGCCAGCAGGTTCCAGTGGCGGTCCACCACCATCGCCGGGTTCGGCTCGTGGGCCTTGAGCAACTGGTCGATGGCCTGGCGCGCCACGGTCAGCGCCGGGTCGTCCAGCGCCCGCTCGGAATACACCGGCGCATAACCGGCGGCGGCGAGCAGGCGGTTGCGCTCGCGCAGCGGGATGTCCAACTGCTCGGCCAGGTGCAGGAGCATCTCGCGGCTGGGCAGGGCGCGGCCGGTCTCGACGAAGCTCAGGTGGCGCGTGGAGATGTCCGCGTCGCAGGCCAGGTCGAGCTGGCTGAGGCGGCGGCGCTGGCGCCACTGGCGCAGCAGGGCGCCGACGGGGAGGGTTTGACTGTCCATGGCAACGAACGATAGACCTGCCGCCGGTGCACGGCCATTACCTGGCAGGTAATCGACGCTGTGCCCGCCGCGGCGGATTCTGCAGCCAGGCGCCGCGGACCGGCGGCGCTTCGTCCAGGAGGATTCGCCATGACTCTGCTGCAACCGTCCCCGCTGCTCCGCCGTTCCCTGCAACTCGACGCCCTCGCCAGCGGCGCCACCGGCCTGCTGCTGGCGCTGGCCGCCAACCCGCTGAGCGGGCTGTTCGGCCTGCCCGCCGCGCTGCTGATGGTGGCCGGCATCGTGCTGCTGCCCTTCGCCCTGGTGCTGGCCTGGATGGCCAACAGCGAACTGCTGTCGCGCACCGGCGTCTGGGCGGTGATCGCCGCCAACCTGCTGTGGGTGCTGGAAAGCCTGTTCCTGCTGCTCAGCGGCTGGGTGCAGCCGAGCGTGCTGGGCTGCGCCTTCGTCATCGGCCAGGCGCTGGCGGTCGGGGTGCTCGCCGAACTGGAGTTCTTCGGCCTGCGCCGCTCCGCCGTGCCCCATGGCCTGTGACGGGCGAAGGGCGGCCCCGCGGGGCCGCCCGCCGCTTCAGGCCAGCGCCTCGCGGACGAAGTCCAGGCGGTCCTGGCCGAAGAACATCTCGTCGCCGACGAACATCGTCGGCGCGCCGAACATGCCGCGCTTGATGGCCGCCTCGGTGTTGGCCTTGAGCGCGTCCTTCACCTCCTGCTCGGCGGCCAGGGCCAGCAGCGCCTGCGGGTCGAAGCCGGCCTCGGCCAGCAGCGGGCCCAGCACCGCCGCATCGCCCAGGTTCAGGGCGTCCACCCACATGCCCTTGAACACGCAGGCCAGCAGCGCCTCGAAGCGTTCCGGCTGGCGCAGCTGCACGCCGGTGGCGGCGCGCATCAGCAGCAGGGTGTTGATCGGGAAGTGCGGGTTCATCTTCAGCGGCACGCCGTAGCGGCGGGCGAAGCGCTGCATGTCGATCAGGGTGTAGCGGCCCTTGGCCGGGACGGCGATGGGCGAGGCGTTGCCGGTGGCCTGGAACACGCCGCCCAGCAGCACCGGGCGGTACACCAGCTCGGCGCCGGCCGCGGCGCAGATGCCTGGCAGCTGGGTGTAGGCCAGGTAGGAGGTGGGGCTGCCGAAGTCGAAGTAGAACTCGACGCTCTTGCTCATGGGGCGATCTCTCTTGTCGTGGTAGTCGGGATTCACCAGCGCTCGATCCAGGGGCGCAGATCCAGTTCGAAGGTCCAGGCGTCGCGCGGCTGGCTGTGCAGGTACCAGTAGTTGTCGGCGATGTGCTCGGGAGCGAGGATGCCGTCCTGGTCCTTCAGCGCGTACTTCTGCGGGAAGTTGTCGCGGATGAAGTCGGTGTCGATGGCGCCGTCCACCACCACGTGGGCCACGTGCAGGCCCATGGGCCCCAGTTCCCGGGCCATGCTCTGGGCCAGCGCGCGGATGCCGTGCTTGGCCCCGGCGAAGGCGGCGAACCCGGCGGCGCCGCGCAGCCCGGCGGTGGCGCCGGTGAACAGCAGGGTGCCGCGCTTGCGCGCGACCATGCGCCGGGCCACCGCCTGGCCGGTGAGGAAGCCGGCGAAGCAGGCCATTTCCCAGATCTTGAAGTACTTGCGCGCGGTCTCGTCGAGGATGCCGCAGGGCACGTTGGCGCCGATGTTGAAGACGAAGGCCTCGATGGGGCCGATGTCGCGCTCGATGGTCTCCACCAGTTCCGCCACCTGCTCTTCCTTGCGCGCGTCCGAGGCGAAGCCGTGGGCCTCGCCGCCTTCGGCCCGGATGGCGTCGACCAGCGGCTGCAGCTTGTCGGCCGAACGCCGGGTGACGCAGGCGACGTAGCCCTCGCGGGCGAAGCGGCGGGCGATGGCGCCGCCGGTGGCATCGCCGGCGCCGATGACCAGCACCACTTTCTTGTCGTTGGGGGAGGCAGCGCTCATGGTCCGTTTCCTCTTTTCGCTATAGGTAAACGATCGTTTGGTAAACGAACGTTATGTTATGCTTCCGTCAGCCGTCAAGCCGTTTCCGGAGCCCACGCCATGCGTTACTCAGCCAGCCACAAGGAAGAAACCCGCCAGCGCCTGCTGGAGAGCAGCGGCGCCATCGCCAAGCGCGAGGGCTTCGCCAGCGTCGGCGTGGACGCGCTGATGAAGGCGGTGGGGCTGAGCGGCGGCGCCTTCTACAACCACTTCCCGTCCAAGGATGCGCTGTTCGCCGCCATCGTCGAACGCGAGCTGACGCGCAGCGCCGAACGCCTGGGCAAGGCCGGCGACGGCCAGGGCCGCGAGCGCCTGGAGCGCTGCCTGCAGCGCTACCTGACGCTGGCCCACGTGCAGAACGTCGATGGCGGCTGCGCCATTCCCGCCCTGGGCGCGGAGATCGCCCGCGCCGACGAGCCGTTGCGCGGCACGGTGGAGGCGGCGATGCTCGGGCTGCAGCAGGCCTGGGCGGAGGAGCTGGGGAGTGCGGAGGATGCCTGGGCGATGCTCGGCCAGTGCGTGGGCGCGCTGGTGCTGGCGCGGATGACGGCCAGTGAGGAGACGCAGCGGGCGATCATCGAGTCGAGTAAAGCGTTCCTGCTGCGGCGGTTGGAGGATGGGGTTTCTTCGTAGGAGCGAGCTTGCTCGCGAATGGTGTTCGCCGGTTGCTTGGGTGCTGAATTTGAGCCCGTTCCCTCTCCCCAGCCCTCTCCCTGAAGGGAGAGGGAGCTAGTCCGTGCCGGCGCGAAGGCCGTGCCTCATGGAGGTATCGGGCTTTATGCGTAGCATCAGGGAGAGCTGAAATAGCAGAGCACGCCGAACGGCCCCCTCTCCCTTCAGGGAGAGGGTTGGGGAGAGGGGCGGAGTCAACCCAAAGCACCGTAGCCAGAGGGACACGCCATTCGCGAGCAAGCTCGCTCCTACGAAAAGCCCCGGGCCTTGGAGGCCGCATCAAGCAACCCCCCGAAGAAGCAGCGGCTCAGATGTTCGCCACCTGCTGGTAGGCCTTGGGCTTGAAGTACAGCGTCTCGCCGCGGGCCAGGCCCACCAGGCTGTCGTGGTCCTTGACCACCTCGGCCTCGATCAGCTCGTCCTGGCCGTCCACCTTCAGCGTCACCCGGGTGATGGCGCCCAGCGGACGGATGTCGCGGACTTCGGCGGCGCGGTGGGCTTCCACCGCCTGGCGTGACAGCGAGACCTCGTGGGGGCGGAACAGCACGTGCTCGTCGTTGCCCAGGTGCAGGCGGTTGGAGTCGCCGAGGAAGTGGTAGACGAAGTCGCTGGCCGGGTTCTCGTAGACCTCGCCCGGCGAGCCGATCTGCTCGATCACGCCCTTGTTCATCACCACGATGCGGTCGGCCACTTCCATGGCCTCTTCCTGGTCGTGGGTGACGAACACGGAGGTGAGGTTGATTTCCTCGTGCAGGCGCGCCAGCCAGCGGCGCAGTTCCTTGCGCACCTTGGCGTCGAGGGCGCCGAAGGGCTCGTCCAGCAGCAGGATCTTCGGCTCCACCGCCAGGGCGCGGGCCAGGGCGATACGCTGGCGCTGGCCGCCGGAGAGCTGTTCCGGGTAGCGGTCGGCGAGCCAGTCCAGCTGCACCATGTTCAGCAGCTCGTGGACCTTCTCGGCGATGCGCGCCTCGCTGGGGCGTTCCTTCTTCGACTTCATGCGCAGGCCGAAGGCGACGTTGTCGAACACCGTCATGTGGCGGAACAGCGCGTAGTGCTGGAACACGAAGCCGACGTTGCGATCGCGCACGTCGTGCTGCGAGACGTCCTCGCCGTGGAACACGATGTTGCCGGCGTCCGGGGTCTCCAGGCCGGCGATGATCCGCAGCAGGGTGGTCTTGCCGCAGCCGGAGGGGCCGAGCAGGGCCACCAGCTCGCCGCTGTGGATGTCCAGGTTGATGTCGTTCAGCGCCTTGAAGGCGTTGAAGTTCTTGCTGACGTTACGGATTTCGATACTCATGGCTTATTCCTCGTCAGCTTTGACTTTCAATCGGGACAGGCGCGACTCGCTCCACTGCTTGAGCAGCAGGATGACCAGGGCCATCAGCAACAGCAGGGTGGCGACGCTGAAAGCGGCGACGTGATTGTATTCGTTGTAGAGGATCTCGACGTGCAGCGGCAGGGTGTTGGTGACGCCGCGGATGTGCCCGGAGACCACCGACACCGCGCCGAACTCGCCCATCGCCCGCGCGGTGCACAGCACCACGCCGTAGATCAGGCCCCATTTGATGTTCGGCAGGGTGACGTGCCAGAACATCTGCCAGCCGTTGGCGCCGAGCAGGCGCGCGGCCTCTTCCTCCTGGGTGCCCTGTTCCTGCATCAGCGGGATCAGCTCGCGGGCGACGAAGGGGAAGGTGACGAAGAGGGTCGCCAGGACGATGCCGGGCACGGCGAAGACGATCTGGATGTCGTGGTCGCTTAGCCAGGGGCCGAAGTAGCCCTGGGCGCCGAACAGCAGCACGTAGATCAGGCCGGCGATCACCGGCGAGACCGAGAACGGCAGGTCGATCAGGGTCACCAGGATGCTCTTGCCGGGGAACTCGAACTTGGTCACGCACCAGGCGGCGGCCACGCCGAACACCAGGTTCAGCGGCACCGAGATGCCCACGGCGATCAGCGTCAGCTTCAGCGCGGCCAGGGCGTCGGGCTCGAGGATGGCCTCGAAGAAGGTGCCGAAGCCCTGCTTCAGCGCCTCGCTCAGGACCACGAACAGCGGCATCAGCAGGAACAGGGCGAAGGCCAGCCAGGCCAGGCCGATGAGCGCCCGGCGGCCCCAGGGGGCGCCACGCCGGGCGGCGTTCGCCGCTTGTGCGGTGGAAAGCGTTGCGGAACTCATGGCGCGCTCCTTACGGGGTCTCGATGCGGCGTTGCAGCAGGTTGATCAGCAGCAGCAGGACGAAGGCCACCACCAGCATCAGCACGCCGATGGCGGTGGCGCCGGTGTAGTCGTACTGGTCCAGCTTGACCATGATCAGCAGCGGCAGGATCTCGGTCTTCATCGGCATGTTGCCGGCGATGAAGATCACCGAGCCGTACTCGCCGACGCCGCGGGCGAAGGCCAGGGCGAAGCCGGTCAGCCAGGCCGGCAGCAGCGCCGGCAGCAGCACGTGGCGGAACACCTGCAGCGGCTTGGCGCCCAGGCAGGCGGCGGCTTCCTCGACCTCGCGGGGGATGTCCGCCAGCACCGGCTGCACCGTGCGCACCACGAAGGGCAGCACCACGAAGGTCAGCGCCAGGGTGATGCCCAGCGGGGTGTAGGCGATCTTGAAGCCCAGCTCGGTGGCGAAGCGGCCGATCATGCCGTTGGGGGCGTAGAGCGCGGTCAGGGCGATGCCGGCCACGGCGGTGGGCAGGGCGAAGGGCAGGTCGATCATGGCGTCGATGATCTTGCGCCCGGGGAACTCGTAGCGCACCAGCACCCAGGCCAGCAGGGTGCCGATCACGCCGTTGATCAGGGCGGCGATGAGCGCGGTGCCGAAGCTCAGCTTGAGCGCGGCGAGCACGCGCGGGGCGGTGATGATGGTCCAGAACTGTTCCCAGGTGAGCTCGGTGGTCTTGAGGAACAGGGCCCCCAGCGGAATCAGCACCAACAGGCTGAGATACACCAGGGTGTAGCCCAGAGTCAGCCCGAAGCCGGGTATGACCGGGGAGATGCGTCGTGACATTGAAACCTCTCGGTTAGCTACAAGCCGAAAGCCACAGGCGGCAAGCGAGCTGTTTGCAGCTTATGGCTCGCCGCTTGTGGCTGCGCGGTTCACTGCGCCTGGTAGATCTTGTCGAAGATACCGCCATCGTTGAAGAACTTGGGCTGCGCGACCTTCCAGCCGCCGAAGTCCTTGTCGACGGTCACCAGGTCCAGTTTCGGGAACTGCTTGGCGAACTCGGCGGCGACCTTGGCGTTGCGCGGACGGTAGAAGTTCTGCGCGGCGATGCGCTGGCCTTCTTCGCTGTACAGGTACTTCAGGTATTCCTCGGCGACCTTGCGGGTGCCCTTCTTGTCGACGGTCTTGTCGACCACCGCCACCGGCGGCTCGGCCAGGATCGACAGCGAGGGCACGACGATCTCGAAGTTCTCGCCGCCCTGTTCCTTCTTGGCCAGGAAGGCTTCGTTCTCCCAGGCCAGCAGCACGTCGCCGATGTTGTTGTTGACGAAGGTGATGGTCGAGCCGCGGGCGCCGGTGTCCAGCACGGGCACGTGCTTGTACAGGTCCTTGACGTAGGCCTCGGCCTTGTCGTCACTGCCGTACTGCTTCTTGGCCCAGGCCCAGGCGGCCAGGAAGTTCCAGCGGGCGCCGCCGGAGGTCTTCGGGTTCGGGGTGATGACCTCGACGCCCTGCTTGGTCAGGTCGCCCCAGTCCTTGATGCCCTTGGGGTTGCCCTTGCGCACCAGGAACACGATGGTCGAGGTGTAGGGGGTGCTGTTGTCCGGCAGGCGCGCCTGCCAGTCGGCCGGCAGCAGGTTGCCGAGCTTGTTCAGTTCGTCGATGTCGCCGGCCAGGGCCAGGGTCACCACGTCGGCCTTCAGGCCGTCGATGACCGCGCGGGCCTGCTTGCCGGAACCGCCGTGGGATTGCTGCACGGTCAGGTCGTCGCCGCCCTGGGCCTTCCAGTGCTTGATGAAGGCCGCGTTGTAGGCCTGGTACAGCTCGCGGGTCGGGTCGTAGGACACGTTCAGCAGTTGGGTGGCCGCGGCCGCGGGGCCGGCGACCAACGTGGAAACCAGTGCGCTGGCCAGGGCGGCCAGGGCGAAACGGCGGATGGACATGTGCAGCTCCTGGATACGAATCTTCGGTGTTGTGCTTGTTGGCGTGTTCTTATCGTGGGCGTTGCGGCGGGCCCCGCAGGGCCCGGGAATCAGCTCTGGCGGCTGGCGGGCTGCTGCAGGCG
Organism: Pseudomonas delhiensis; assembly: GCF_900187975.1. GTDB lineage: Bacteria > Pseudomonadota > Gammaproteobacteria > Pseudomonadales > Pseudomonadaceae > Pseudomonas > Pseudomonas delhiensis. The sequence continues at coordinate 147,164 of NZ_FZPC01000006.1, forward strand.
GAACTTCTCCTTGCGCTCGATCTGCACCACCTGGCCGTTGTGCACGGTGATCTCGACGGCGCCGAAACGCAGACCGCGCAGGGCGCTCTGCACTTCACGCAGGATGTTGGCTTCGTCCTGGCCTTCCAGGCTACGGAGGGTTGCGCTCATGATCAGGGCTCCTTGGTGGGCTTCGCCGGGCCGTCCCGGGTGGGCGGCGCGTGCGGTGTGAGCGCATCTTAGGCAGGAGTCGAATATTCTTAAAAATACTATTTAAGAATTTTTATATTCCACAAGGTTTTAACTTGGCTGGCGCGACGCGGCCCGTGCCCAGGGCAGCTCGTCGGCGGGCTGCGGGCGGCCGTACCAGTAGCCCTGGCCGGCGTCGCAGGCGTGGTCGAGCAGGAAGGCCGCCTGGTCCGGACGCTCGATGCCCTCGGCCACCACGTGCAGGCCCATGCTCCGGGCCAGGGCGATGATGGCGCGGGCGATGGCGGCGTCCTCGGCGTCGTCGGGCAGGCCGGCGACGAAGCCCTGGTCGATCTTCAGCTTCTGCACCGGCATGCGCTTGAGGCGCATCAGCGAGGAATAGCCGGTGCCGAAGTCGTCGATCGCCAGCTGCACGCCGAGCCCGCGCAGGCGCTGCAGCAGGGCCACCGACTGGTCGATGTTCTGCATGATGGCGCTCTCGGTCACTTCCAGCTCCAGGTGCCGCGGCTGCAGGCCGCTTTCCTGCAGGGCGCGGGCCACCCGCTGCTCCAGGCCGTCGCGGCCGAACAGGCGGCTGGACAGGTTCACCGCGACGAACTCCAGCGCCACGCCCTCGTCCAGCCACTGGCGCATCTGCCGGCAGGCCTGGTCCAGCACCCAGGTGTCGATGGCGGCGATCAGCCCGCATTCCTCGGCCACCGGGATGAATTCGCAGGGCGGCACCAGGCCGCGTTGCGGGTGCTGCCAGCGCACCAGCGACTCCACCCCGACCACCCGGCCGCTGGCCAGGTCGTGCACCGGCTGGTAGTACACGCGCAGCTCGTCGTGCTCCAGCGCCTGGCGCAGGGCCGCCTCCACCTGCACGTGGGAGCGGGCGCGGGCGGTCAGTTCCGGGGTGTAGAAGGCGTACAGGTTGCGCCCGCTGGCCTTGGCCTGGAACAGCGCGGCGTCGGCGTGGCGCAGCAGGTGGTCGACGTCGCGGGCGTCCTCGGGGAACAGGCTGACGCCCAGGCTGGCGGAGATGTAGACCGGCTGCCCCTGCACCTCGAAGGGCGCGTGCATGGCTTCCAGCAGGTGCTGGGCGAGGCTGCTGGCATGGTGCGGCTGCTGGCTTTCCAGGACCACGGCGAACTCGTCGCCGCCCAGGCGCGCCAGGGAGGCGTGCTCGTCGAGGCAGCCGCGCAGGCGCTCGGCCACCGTCTTGACCAACTGGTCGCCGGCGCTGTGGCCGAGGCTGTCGTTGACGTGCTTGAAGTGGTCCAGGTCGAGCAGCAGCAGGGCGCCGCCGCCCTGTTCGCGCTCGGCGCGGGCCAGGGCCTGTTCGAGGCGCTCGCGCAGCAGCAGGCGGTTGGGCAGCCCGGTGAGCGGGTCGTGGTGGGCGAGGAAGTCCAGCTCGTGCTGCGAGCGCTTGATGCTGCTGAGGTCGGAGAACACCGCGACGTAGTGCGTCAGGCGCCCCTGCTCGTCATGCACGGCGCAGATGTGCTGCCACTGCGGGTATACCTCGCCGCTCTTGCGCCGGTTCCAGATTTCCCCGCACCACAGGCCCTCGGTGTTCAGGGCCTGCCACATGCGCTGGTAGAAGGCGTCGTCCTGGCGCCCGGACTTGAGCATCGAGGGGTTGCGCCCCACCACTTCGTCGGCGCTGTAGCCGGTGATGCGCTGGAACGACGGGTTGACGTGGAGGATCACGCCCTTGTCGTCGGTCACCAGCAGGCCTTCCTGGGTCGCCTCGAACACCGCCGCGGCCTGGCGCAGGTGGTCGTTGGCCTTGCGCTGCTCGGTGACGTCGCGGCTGACGCCGGTCATGCGCAGCGGCTCGCCGCCGTGGCCGCCGCTCAGGCGCGCGCGGGCATGCACCCAGCGGTAGCTGCCGTCGGCGTGGCGCAGGCGGTAGGTGCATTCCAGGCGCTCGCTGCGCCGCTGCAGGAGGTCGCGGTGCTGGGCCAGCACGCTGTCGCGGTCGTCCGGGTGCAGCCGCTGCTCCCAGGTGCCGAAGCTGTCGCCCAGTTCTTCCGCGCTCAGGCCGGTCATCCGCGCGTAGCCGGGCGAGTAGAACACCCGGTGCTGCTCGATATCCCACTCCCAGAGGCCGTCGTCCAGGGCGTCCAGGGCCCGCTCGAAGCGCCGTTCGCTCCGCTCGCGGGCGGCCAGGGCGCGCCGCATCCACTTCAGCTGCCGGGCCATCAGCAGGAAGAGCACGCCGGCGCTGATGGCAAAGAAAAGATACTTTTTCGCCACCAGCCAGGGCAGCAGGTTGCCTTCGCCGACCGCCAGGCGCAGCAGCCGGTCGCTCGTCAGCCCCCACAGGCAGGCGAACAGCAGGTACAGCAGGCAGATGCGGAGGGCACTCGGGCGTGGGTTCATTGCGACGAGGGGGACGAGTTATTGGCTGCGCAGTATAGAGGATGGCCAATGGCCCCTGTTCATATCAAAAAGACCGGATGGTTTTCCCGCCGCGCTTGGTGATAATGCGAGCTGGCCTGGTTCCAGGCTCATCGACCATTGCCGAGGTTCATTATCATTCATGTGGTACAACGGTTTCCTTGATCTGCCGCTGTGGCAACTGATCGTGGTCACGCTGGCGCTCACCCACGTCACCATCGTCAGCGTGACTGTCTACCTGCATCGCTATTCCGCCCACCGCGCCCTCGAACTGCATCCGGCGCTGCAACACTTCTTCCGTTTCTGGCTGTGGATGACCACCGGGATGAACACCCGCGAGTGGACCGCCATCCACCGCAAGCACCACGCCAAGTGCGAGACCGCCGAAGACCCGCACAGCCCGGTGTACAAGGGCCTGGGCACCGTGCTGCGCAAGGGCGCCGAACTCTACCGCGAGGAAGCGAAGAACCCGGACACCCTGCGCATCTACGGCAAGAACTGCCCGGACGACTGGCTGGAGCGCAACCTCTACGGCCGCTTCCCGCTGGGCGGCATCGCCCTGATGGTGCTGATCGACGTCGCCCTGTTCGGCGCCCTCGGCCTGACCGTGTGGGCCGTGCAGATGGCCTGGATCCCGTTCTGGGCCGCCGGCGTCATCAACGGCCTGGGCCACGCCGTGGGCTACCGCAACTTCGAGTGCCGCGACGCCGCCACCAACCTGGTGCCCTGGGGCATCGTCATCGGCGGCGAGGAGCTGCACAACAACCACCACACCTACCCCAACTCGGCCAAGCTGTCGGTGAAGAAGTGGGAGTTCGACCTGGGCTGGGCCTGGATCAAGCTGTTCTGCTTCCTGCGCCTGGCCAGGGTGGCGCGGGTGGCGCCGATCGCCCACCGGGTGGAAGGCAAGGGCAGCCTGGACATGGACACCGCCATGGCCATCCTCAACAACCGCTTCCAGATCATGGCCCAGTACCGCAAGCTGGTGATCGGCCCGCTGGTCAAGCAGGAGCTGGCCAAGGCCGATGCCTCGGTGCGCCACCTGTTCCGCCGCGGCAAGCGCCTGCTCTCCCGCGAGACCAGCCTGCTGGAAGAGCGCCACCACGCGCGCATCGAGCGCCTGCTGGCGCACAGCCAGGCCCTGCAGGTGATCTACGAGAAGCGCCTGGCGCTGCAGCAGATCTGGGTGAAGACCAGCGCCAACGGCCACGACATGCTGGCCGCCATCAAGCAGTGGGTGCAGGAGGCCGAGGCCAGCGGCATCCAGTCGCTGCGCGACTTCGCCGAACAGCTGAAGACCTACTCGCTGCGCCCGGCTGTCTGAGCCCGGCCGATATCTGAGAGGTCTATCACAAAAAGCCCGCCGTTCGGCGGGCTTTTTCTTTTTTTGTCGAGCACTTGGCTAATTTTGCGGTCATAGACCACTCGATTAGTTGTAGGAAGCTGACACATGGACGACAGGTACAGGGCGCCGCAGGATCTCGACGAAGCGCTGCTGGCATTGCTGCACAGCCGCGCCGAAGTGGAGCGCCTGAAAGAACGCGAGCAGCTCTTCAGCGCCCTGCTGGCCAGCGTCAACGCGGTGCTCTGGGCCTTCGACTGGCAGGCCCAGCGCATGGTCTACGTCAGCCCCGCCTACGAGCGCATCTTCGGCCGTTCGGCGGCGCTGCTGCTGGCCGACTACAACGAATGGCTCAACGCCATCTACCCGGACGACCTCGACTACGCCGCCAGCAGCCTGCTGCAGGTGCTCGAGCGTGGCGCCGTGGAGCAGCGCGAGTACCGCATCCTGCGTGCCGACGGCGAGGTACGCTGGCTCAGCGACAAGTGCTTCATCAGCCAGCACAGCGAGGCCGGCCTGCCGCTGATGGTGGTCGGCATCGCCGAGGACATCACCGACAAGAAACACCTGGAAAGCGAGCTGCAGCGCCTGGCGACCACCGACGTGCTGACCCAGAGCAGCAACCGCCGCTACTTCTTCGACAACGCCGAGCAGGCCTTCAGCGAATGCAAGCAGGCCGGCACGGCCCTGGCCTTCCTGCTGCTGGACGTGGACGACTTCAAGAAGGTCAACGACCGCTACGGCCACCAGGTCGGCGACCGCGTGCTGCAGCGCGTGGCCCAGTGCGCCTCCGGCGCGCTGCGCCGCGGCGACCTGTTCGGCCGCATCGGCGGCGAGGAGTTCGCCGTGCTGCTGCCCGGCTGCGACCAGGTGACCGCCCGGCAGATCGGCGAGCGCCTGCAGCGCGAGGTGCAGCGCCTGCGCTTCAAGGAAGACGAGCAGACCTTCGGTATCAGCGTCAGCCAGGGCCTGACCCTGCTGCTGCCCCACGACGAGAACCTCTCGGCGCTCTACGGCCGGGCCGACGCCGCGCTGTACCAGGCCAAGCGCAACGGCAAGGACCGTATCGAGCAGGCCTGAGGCGGCGCTTTTCCGCGCCGCTACCTCTTCCGCCCCCGTCCCGTACCCCTATCGGGAAATGGATTGGCAGGGCGCGATGGCGCATTATTTATTCCAAAATGAAATTACATTTTAATAATTAATTCTTTTTGGATTTATTCCCGATTGCTTATCGTTGCCCCCAGCGTGGCCGCAGGGTCCAGGCAATGAAGTCCGGCGAGCATGGCGACAAACCGCCAGCCAGGCCGGGGAAGGTGGCGGATTTCCGCTGACCAGCGCGCAGCGAAGGAGCCGGCTACGGGACGCCAACCCGCGCCAGTCCACGTGTCGGGACATGCCAGGCCGGTTGGCCCGGGGATTGCCATGTCGGGGTGAAGCCTCAGGTTTCGCCCACAAGAACAAGACACGAGCATTCACCATGACGCTGCCATGCCTTTCCGCAAGTTCCTTCCTGCCTGCTTGCCCACGTAGAGACCCCGCCTAGGGGCGTCCGACCGACCGACCGCCATTCGCCTGCAGGCCCGGGCCGCACCCGGCCGCGCGAGCGGCGGAGGGATTTGCGCCGCGCGGCGCTGGCGACTTGCCGACTTCACACAAGATCAATAAATGGGGATTACCAATGAAGAGTCGTAACATCACGCAATCCACCCTGGCGCTCGCCGTGGCGGCCGCTGCCCTTGGCGCCCATGTTCCGCTGGCCAGCGCCGGCGGCTTCATCGAGGACAGCAAGGCCAGCCTGACCCTGCGCAACTTCTACATCAACAGCGACAACCGCAATGGCACGGCCGAGCCGAGCAAGCAGGAGGAGTGGGGCCAGGGCTTCCTGCTGAACTACACCTCCGGCTTCACCGAGGGCACCGTCGGCTTCGGCGTCGATGCGCTGGGCCTGCTGGGCGTGCGCCTGGACAGCGGCAAGGGCACCCACTACAACCCGACCAGTTCCAGCTTCTCCGGCACCGTGTTCCCCACCGATGGCGATGGCCGCGCGGTGGACGACTTCTCGCACCTGGGGGCGACCGCCAAGGTGAAGGTTTCCTCCACCGAACTGCGCTACGGCACCCTGCTGCCCAAGCTGCCGGTGGTGACCTACAACGACGGCCGCCTGCTGCCGCAGACCTTCGAGGGCGGCCAGATCACCTCCAACGAGTTCAAGGACCTGACGCTGATCGGCGGCCAGCTGGAGCACAGCAAGGGGCGCAGTTCGAGCAACAACGAGGGGCTGTCCATCGCCGGCGCCAACAATGCGCGCACCGGCGAGTTCGTCAACAAGTTCTACTATGGCGGCGTCGACTACAAGCTGACCAAGGACCTGACCCTGCAGTACTACTACGGCAACCTGCAGGACTTCTACAAACAGCATTTCCTCGGCCTGCAGCACAACTGGGCGATCGGCCCGGGCGTCCTGAAGAGCGACCTGCGCTACTTCAACAGCAGCGACGACGGCAAGAACAGCCATGACTCGCGCTACTACACCTCCGGCTACTACGGCAACGGCGTGACCAAGGGCGAAGTGGACAACAAGGCCTACAGCGGCCTGTTCACCTACATCGTCAGCGGCCACAGCTTCGGTGTCGGCTACCAGCAGCTCAGCGGCGACAGCGACTTCCCGTTCATCAACAACGGCGACGGCGCCACCGCCTACCTGATCACCGACGTGCAGATCGGCAAGTTCCTGCGTGCCGGTGAGCGTACCTGGCAGGCCCGCTACGGCTACGACTTCGCCCAGGCAGGCCTGCCGGGCCTGACCTTCCAGGCCCTGTACCTGCGCGGCGACAACATCGACACCGCCCGCGGCGACCAGAGCGAGTGGGAGCGCGACATCAGCCTGGCCTACGTGATCCCGGACGGTACCTTCAAGGGCCTGGGCTTCACCTGGAAGAACGCCTCGCTGCGCAGCGGCCTGCCGGCCCAGGGCGCTACCCCGGCCCAGCGCGACCAGGACGAGAACCGCCTGATCGTCAGCTACACCCTGCCGCTGTTCTAGAACCAGGGCTTTCCGTAGGAGCGCGCCGGAGGTTGCGGCTATCGCGGACAAGGTCCGCTCCTACGGGGGGGATGCCATGCCTCACGGCGAGGCGAATTGTAGGAGCGGGCCCTGCCCGCGATTCGCGCGCAGGGCGCGCTCCTACAGGGAAGCACCGTGTGTGGGGTCGGTCCATCGCGGACGGAGTCCGCTCCTGCGAGAAGCCATGCTCGCCTGCGGATCTTGCGATGGGTACCGTGATGAAAAAGGCCGTCGTCCCTTGCGGGGCGACGGCCTTTTCGTTGGCGGCTGCCGGCTCAGCGTTTCTGCGGCGCCGGTTGCTGCTGGGTGATGCAGTGGATGTTGCCGCCGCCCAGGAGGATTTCCCGGCCCGGCACCATCACCACTTCGCGGTCGGGGAACACGCGCTGGAGGATGGCCCTGGCCTCGGCGTCCTTCGGATCGTCGAAGCTGGGCGCGACGATGCCGCCGTTGACGATCAGGAAGTTGACGTAGGAGCCGGCCAGGCGGATCGACGGGTCGCGCTCCTGGCTGCCGGCCACCAGGTCGACGCCGGCGCATTCTTCCTCGGTGGCGTGCAGCGGGCCGGGGATCGGCATCTTGTGCACCACCAACTGGCGGCCCCTGGCGTCGCGGGCCTGCTCCAGCACGCGCATGGCGGCCTGGCAGCGCGGGTAGTTGGGGTCGTTGACGTCGTCGGTCCAGGCCAGCAGCACTTCGCCCGGGCGCACGTAGCAGCAGAAGTTATCGACGTGGCCGTTGGTCTCGTCGTTGTACAGGCCGTCCGGCAGCCAGATCACGCTGTCCACCGCCAGGTGTTCGCGCAGGACCTGCTCGATCTCCTCGCGGGACAGGTGCGGGTTGCGGTTGCGGTTGAGCAGGCATTCCTCGGTGGTGATGACGGTGCCTTCGCCATCCACGTGGATGGAGCCGCCCTCGAGCACGAAGCCTTCGGTGCGGTAGCGCTCGCAACGTTCGACCTGGAGGATCTTCGCTGCCACCTGGTCGTCGCGCAGCCAGGGGAAGTACAGGCCGCCGTCGAGGCCGCCCCAGGCGTTGAAGGTCCAGTCCACGCCGCGCACGGCGCCCTGGTCGTCCACCACGAAGGTCGGGCCGGTGTCGCGCACCCAGGCGTCGTCGTTGCTGATCTCGATCACCCGGATGGCGTCGCTCAGGCGCGCGCGGGCGTTCTCGAACTGGGCGGCGGAAACGCAGACGGTGACCGGCTCGAAGCGCGCGATGGCCTCGGCCACGGCGCTGAAGGCGGCCTGCGCCGGCTTGCCGCCCAGGCGCCAGTTGTCCGGGCGCTCGGGCCAGACCATCCAGGTCTGGGTGTGGGGTTCCCATTCCGCCGGCATGCGGAAGCCGTCGGCGCGGGGGGTACTGGTCAGAGTGGTCATGGGATCACCAGGTGCGGGCAGCTACGGACGAAGCGGCGGGAGGGATCGCCTCCCGCCGCGCGGGGTCATTCGGAGAGGTTCTCTCCGTCGAGGGTCGCGATCGGCCAGTATAGGTTCGGACGGCGGTCGCGGAACACACCCCAGGCGGTGCGGATTTTCTCCAGGGCGTCCAGGTCGAAGCTGTGCACCAGGATGCCTTCCTCGGTCTCGCCCAGCTCCTGGACCTTCTTGCCGAACTGATCGGCGATGAAGGAGGAGCCGTAGAAGGTGATGTCGTAGCCGTCCTGCTCTTCCTTGCCGATGCGGTTGGACGCCACCAGCGGCATCAGGTTGGCGCCGGCGTGGCCCTGCTGCACGCGCTGCCAGTGGTCGCGCGAGGTGATGCTGGCGTCATGCGGCTCGCTGCCGATGGCGGTCGGGTAGAACAGCACTTCGGCGCCCATCAGCGCCATGCTGCGGGCGCATTCGGGGAACCACTGGTCCCAGCAGATGCCGACGCCGATGCGCGCGTAGGCGGTGTCCCAGACCTTGAAGCCGGTGTCGCCCGGGTTGAAGTAGTACTTCTCGTGGTAGCCGGGGCCATCCGGGATGTGGCTCTTGCGGTACACGCCCAGGTTGCTGCCGTCGGCGTCGATGATGGCGATGCTGTTGAAGCGCGCGCGGCCGGCGCGCTCGAAGAAGCTGATCGGCAGCACGACCTTCAGTTCGGCGGCGACCTTCCGGAAGTGCGCGATGGCCGGGTTCTCTTCCACCGGGGTGGCCAGCTGGGTGTAGTCGGCGTTGGGCTTCTGGCAGAAGTAGGGGGTCTCGAACAGTTCCTGGATCAGGATGATCTGCGCGCCCTGGGCGGCCGCCTGGCGCACCAGCTTCTCGGCGTTGGCGATATTGGCCTGGACATCCCAGGAGCACGCCATCTGGGTGGCGGCGACGGTGACGGTACGGGTCATGGAACACCTTTTTATTCGGATACTTATCGGCCTTCCGGGTTGGGCGGCGGCCGCCGGGTGCCGCAAGAAGGCGTGAGGTCGGCGCCTTTCGCGGATCTGGGGCGATTTATATCCGATAAAAATCGGCTTTTGAAGCGATATTTTTCTGGCTCGGCACCGAATCCGACGGAAAGACGGATAAATATCGGACTTAAAGCTACAAGCGATAAGCCCCAAGCCGCAAGCGAAAGCAGCTCCTGCTCCTGCTTGCAGCTTGAAGCTTGCCGCTTACAGCTGTCGTTTTCCTACAGCTGCCGTTTAGGCAAAAACGGCGGCAGATACAGCGACAGATAGGCATCGAACACCCGCATGCCTTCCTCGGCCAGGCGCGGTTCGATGCGGCCGTGGCGTTGCATCGAAAGGGCGTAGACGCGGTCGCCCAGTTCCATGGCCAGGCTGAACACTTCGATGTCCGCCGGCAGTTCGGGCAGGTGGAAGTGGCGGTCGAACAGCGCCTGCATGGAGCGGCCCAGTTCCATGTCGTGCTGGCGGTCGGCGAGGGTCACCTCGGCCAGGCCGTGGCTGGCGAGGATCAGCTGGCGCGCCGCGGCGTCGGCGGCGTAGACGGCGAGCATGCGCTCTTCCACCAGCCGCGAGAGGTCGCGCCAGTCGCGCAGGGCCTCGTGGTCCACCGGCGCCGCCAGGCAGGCGCGGAAGGCGGCGTGGACTTCGCCGGTCAGCGCCTGCAGCAGCGCCGGCACGCTGGGGAAGAAGTGGTAGACCGAGGACGGCGGTATGTCCGCCCGCTCCGCCACGGCGTAGATCGACAGGCCGGCGGTGCCGTCTTCGGCGAGCAGGGCGCGGGCGGCGTCGAGGATGCTGGCGATGCGCGCCTGGCTGCTGGCGCGGGGCTTGCGGGAGCTGGTGGGGGCGGGCATGGGGTTCTCCGGGCATGAGCGGCTATTGGACTTCAGCTCAGGCGCCCGGAGCAAGTTCGCAGGCTTGGCGCCGCAGGGGCGTGGCGGCGCGCCGCTGGCCGTCAGTGCTCGGCCAGCAGCTTGTCCCAGGTTTCCTTGAACACCGGGGCGGTCTTCTGCGGGGCGGTTTCCAGGGCGAACAGGCGGCGCTTGGTCTCCTGGTCCGGGTACAGGCCCGGCTGCTGGCGCAGCTCGGCGTCGAGGAAGGCCGCGGCGTCGACGTTGGCGTTCGGGTAGAGGGTGGCGGCGGTGACCTGGGCGGCGACCTTCGGCTGCAGCATGAAGTCGATGAAGCGCAGGGCCAGGTCCGGGTGCTGGGCGCTGCTGGGCACCACCAGGTTGTCGATGAACAGCACCGAGCCTTCCTGCGGCACCACGAAGTGCACCGGCTGCCCGGCGCGGGCCGCGTGCAGGGCGTCGCCGACCCAGGCCATGGCCACGCACAGCTTGCCGTCGTTGAGGTCCTGGATGTAGCGCTCGCTGTCGATGTAGCGCAGGTTCGGGCGCAGCGCCTCGAGCACCTGGCCGGCGCGGCGGATCTGCGTCGGCGCGCTGCGGGCGAAGTTGCGCCCCTGGTAGTTCATCAGCACCGAGAAGGTCTCGTCGGGCGCGTCCAGCAGGCTCATGCCGCAGCCCTTCAGGCGCGCGCTGTACTGCGGGTCGAACAGCAGGCCCCAGCTGTCCGGCACCGGCCCGCCCAGGGCCTTCTCGGCCTGCGGCTGGTTCACCGCCAGGCCCACGGCGCCCCACAGGTAGGGCACGGCATGGCGGTTGTCGGGGTCGACGGCGGCCAGCTTGCTCATCAGTTGCGGGTCGAGGTGGCTGCGGTTGGGCAGGCGGGTGAAGTCCAGCGGCTGGATCAGCTTGTCCTTGATCAGCTGCGGCAGGTCGTTGTGGGAGGGGACGGCGACGTCGATCTTCTCGCCGGCGCGCAGTGCCTTGTCCAGTTCTTCGGCAGTGCTGTAGGTGTGGTACTCGACACTCACGCCGGTGGCCTTCTCGAAATCCTTGAGCGCTTCCGGGGCGATGTAGTCGTTCCAGTTGTAGACGCGGATGACGTCCTGGGCCTGGGCGAGCAGCGGGCAGAGCAGCAGCAACAGCGGGGCGAGCAGGCGTGGCATTGGCATTCTCCCTGTATGTCAAGGCACAGCATGGACGGCCGGCGGCCATTCCGGGGCTTGGTTGCGGCGTGGAGCGGCAGAGCAGGGTGAGGCGAGGTAAACCCGCCCGGCCGGGAAGGCATGGCGCAGTCGTGCACTGCGGCCGCCCGGCGGGCAAGGCGGTCGGACGAACGCCGGCGCGGGGCCGGCGTTGTCCGGGGTGCTTCTTATACGGTGTGCAGGTACCAGTTGTACTCGAGGTCGGAGATCGAATACTCGAACTCCTGCAGCTCGTGTTCCTTGCACGCGACGAAGATGTCGATGTACTCGGGGCTGATGTACTTGTTCATCACGTCGCTGTCGTCCAGCTCGCGCAGGGCATCGCGCAGGTTGTTCGGCAGGCTCTGCTCCAGCTGCTCGTAGGCGTTGCCCTCGATGGGCGCGCCCGGCTCGACCTTGTTGGTCAGGCCGTGGTGGACGCCGGCGAGAACCGCGGCCAGCAGCAGGTAGGGGTTGGCGTCCGCGCCGGCCACCCGGTGTTCCAGGCGTACCGCTTCCGGCGCGCCGGTGGGCACGCGCAGGGCCACGGTGCGGTTGTCCAGGCCCCAGCTCGGCGCGTTCGGCACGAAGAAGGCCGAGCCGAAGCGGCGGTAGGAGTTGACGTTCGGGCAGAGGAAGGCCATGGAGGCCGGCAGGGTCTCGAGCACACCGCCGATCGCGTGACGCAACGCGGCGTTCTGCTCGGGATCCTCGCTGGCGAAGATGTTCCTGCCGTCCTTGTCCAGCAGCGACACGTGGACGTGCAGGCCGTTGCCGGCCTGGCCCGGGTAGGGCTTGGCCATGAAGGTCGAATCCATCTCGTGGTCGTATGCCACGTTCTTGATCAGGCGCTTGAGCAGCACCGCATAGTCGCAGGCCTTGAGCGCGTCGTTGACGTGGTGGAGGTTGACCTCGAACTGCGCCGGGGCGCTTTCCTTGACGATGGCGTCGGCCGGGATGCCCTGGGCGCGGGCGCCGTCGATGATGTCCTGCAGGCAGTCGGCGTACTCGTCGAGGTCGTCGATGGAGTAGACCTGCACCGATTGCGGGCGCTTGCCGGAGATGGGCGAACGCGGCGGCTGCGGGCGGCCGTTCACGTTCTCCTGGTCGATCAGGTAGAACTCCAGTTCGAAGGCCGCGACTATGCTCAGACCGATGTCGGTGAATTTCTGGATGACCTGGCGCAGGACTTCACGCGGGTCGGCGAAGAAGGGCGCGCCTTCCATTTCATGCATGGTCATCAGCAGTTGCGCGGTCGGGCGCTTCTGCCAGGGTTCCATGGCTATGGTGTCGGGGATGGGATAGCAGACACGGTCGGCGTCGCCAATGTCCAGGCCAAGGCCGGTGCTTTCAACGGTGGAGCCAGTGATGTCGAGGGCAAACAGCGAGGCGGGGAGATTGATGCCTTTCTCGTAGACTTTCGGCAGGTTGGTGCGCTCGATGCGCTTGCCGCGAACCACGCCATTCATATCTGCAATAAGGAGGTCGACGAACTGGACCTCGGGGTGTTCCTTCAGGAACTCGGTCGCTTCTGAGAGCGGAACGGCACTCGGGGGTACCGACATGGTGCAACACCTTTATTGTTAAAAATATCAATCATGCGGGGGCTAGGCTGTGAGTCAATCCGAAAGGCCTGTTGATGTCAATAGCGCCACTTCCTGCCCGCTTATGGTGCAAGGTGGCCATTTCTGGGGCATTTCGGCTTGTCTCAGGGGCCGTGAAAGCGTGTTGTCATGGGATGTTCAGCGAGGCGTGTGCGATTTTTTACAGGGCTATTGTGTAAAAAAATGAACAGCGCTAAGCTCGGTCGCAACCCATAACACTTACAAGCACGGGTGTCCCATGTCTCGCCTGCCGTCAATAGGCGTGACCGCCTGCGTCAGGCAAGTCGGTCATAAAACCAGCCATACCGTCGGCGACAAATACGTCCGCGCCGTGGTGGCCGGGGCCAATGGTCTACCGCTGATCATTCCCGCCCTGGGCGAGGCTCTCGACCAGGACACCTTGCTCTCCAGCCTCGATGGGCTGCTGTTCACCGGATCACCGTCGAACATCGAGCCTCATCATTATAGTGGGCCCGCGAGCGATGCAGGCACTTTGCATGACATCGCCCGAGACGCTACTACACTGCCGCTCATTCGCGCTGCGATCGCCGCTGGCGTGCCGGTACTCGGCATCTGCCGCGGTTTCCAGGAGATCAACGTGGCACTCGGCGGCACGCTGCACCAGAAGGTGCACGAAACTTCAGGACTCATGGACCACCGCGAGCCGGACGACGAGCCGGTCGAGGTGCAATACGCCCCGCGCCACGTCGTCGACGTGCAGCCGGGCGGCATTCTCGCCGGCATCGGCTTGCCGGCGCAGATCCAGGTCAATTCCATTCATGGCCAAGGCGTTGCACGTCTGGCGCCGGGCCTTCGCGTAGAAGCACTGGCGCCTGACGGGTTGGTCGAAGCCTTCTCCGTGGAGGGTGCCAGGGCCTTCGCCCTCGGCGTGCAGTGGCACCCGGAGTGGCAGGTCCGATCCAATCCCAACTATCTCGCCATCTTCCAGGCATTCGGCAAAGCCTGCAGCAAGAGGGCGGGGCAACGTTGAGTCCGGCGGTTGGGGCCGGGCTCTCACACCCTGAGGTCTTTATGACTACCAAGCTAGACCAGCTGACCGGCTGGCTGAAGGAACGCAAGATCACCGAAGTGGAATGCATGATCGCCGACCTGACCGGGATTGCCCGGGGCAAGATCGCGCCGACCAACAAGTTCCTCAACGAGAAGGGCATGCGCCTGCCGGAGTCCGTGCTCCTGCAGACCGTGACCGGTGATTACGTCGAGGACGACATCTACTACGACCTGCTGGACCCGGCCGATATCGACATGGTCTGCCGCCCGGACGAGAATGCCGTGTTCCTCGTCCCCTGGGCCATCGAGCCCACCGCGATGGTCATCCACGATACCTACGACAAGCTCGGCAACCCCATCGAGCTGTCGCCGCGCAACATTCTCAAGCGCGTGCTCAAGCTCTACGCCGACAAGGGCTGGAAGCCGATCGTGGCGCCGGAGATGGAGTTCTACCTGACCAAGCGCAGCGACGACCCCGACTACCCGCTGCAGGCCCCCGTGGGCCGTTCCGGGCGCCAGGAGACCGGCCGCCAGTCCTTCTCCATCGACGCGGCGAACGAATTCGACCCGCTGTTCGAGGACATGTACGACTGGTGCGAGGCGCAGGGCCTGGACCTGGATACCCTGATCCACGAGGAAGGCACCGCGCAGATGGAGATCAACTTCCGTCACGGCGATGCCCTGGACCTGGCGGACCAGATCCTGGTGTTCAAGCGCACCATGCGCGAGGCCGCGCTCAAGCACAACGTGGCCGCGACCTTCATGGCCAAGCCGATGACCGGCGAGCCGGGCAGCGCCATGCACCTGCACCAGAGCATCATCGACATCAAGACCGGCAAGAACATCTTCTCCAATGCCGACGGCACCATGAGCGAGCTGTTCCTGCACCACGTCGGCGGCCTGCAGCGCTTCATCCCCGAGGCCCTGCCGCTGTTCGCCCCGAACGTCAACTCGTTCCGCCGCTTCCTGCCCGACACCTCGGCGCCGGTGAACGTCGAGTGGGGCGAGGAGAACCGCACCGTGGGCCTGCGCGTGCCGGATTCCAACCCGGAGAACCGCCGCGTGGAAAACCGCCTGGCCGGCGCCGACGCCAACCCGTACCTGGCCCTGGCCGCCAGCCTGCTGTGCGGCTACATCGGCATGGTCGAAGGCATCAAACCCAGTGCCCAGGTCAAGGGCCGCGGCTACGAACGCCGTAACCTGCGACTGCCGCTGACCATCGAGGCGGCACTGGAAACCATGGAAGGCAGCAAGACCCTTGAACAGTACCTGGGCAGCAAGTTCATCCGCGGCTACGTCGCGGTGAAACGTGCCGAACACGAGAACTTCAAGCGGGTGATCAGTTCCTGGGAGCGGGAGTTCCTCCTGCTGTCCGTCTGATCGGCGTGGGGTCCGGCCCTGCCGGCCGGGCCCCGTGTTCATTACAGAGAGGTTTTACCAAAATGACGAAACAGACCAGCGCCCAGACCCAACACTGGCAGGCGCTCAGCCGCGAACACCACCTGGCTCCGTTCACCGACTACAAGCAGCTGAACGAGAAGGGTGCGCGCATCATCACCAAGGCCGAGGGCGTGTACCTGTGGGACAGCGAGGGCAACAAGATCCTCGATGGCATGGCCGGCCTGTGGTGCATGAACGTCGGCTATGGTCGCAAGGAGCTCGCCGAGGTCGCCTACAAGCAGATGCTCGAGCTGCCCTACTACAACCTGTTCTTCCAGACCGCGCACCCGCCCGTGCTGGAGCTGGCCAAGGCCATCGCCGACATCGCCCCCGAAGGCATGAACCACGTGTTCTTCACCGGCTCCGGCTCGGAGTCCAACGACACCGTGCTGCGCATGGTCCGCCACTACTGGTCGATCAAGGGCAAGCCGCAGAAGAAGGTGGTCATCGGCCGCTGGAACGGCTACCACGGCTCCACCGTCGCCGGCGTCAGCCTCGGCGGCATGAAGGCCCTGCACGGCCAGGGCGACCTGCCGATCCCGGGCATCGTGCACATCGCCCAGCCCTACTGGTACGGCGAGGGCGGCGACATGTCGGCGGAAGAGTTCGGCGTCTGGGCCGCCGAGCAGTTGGAGAAGAAGATTCTCGAAGTCGGCGAGGAGAACGTCGCCGCCTTCATCGCCGAGCCGATCCAGGGCGCCGGTGGCGTGATCGTGCCGCCGGAAACCTACTGGCCGAAGATCCGCGAGATCCTCGCCAAGTACGAGATCCTGTTCATCGCCGACGAAGTCATCTGCGGCTTCGGCCGTACCGGCGAGTGGTTCGGCAGCCAGTACTACGGCAATGCCCCGGACCTGATGCCGATCGCCAAGGGCCTGACCAGCGGCTACATCCCCATGGGCGGCGTAATCGTCCGCGACGAGATCGTCGATACCCTGAATGAGGGTGGCGAGTTCTACCACGGCTTCACCTACTCTGGTCACCCCGTGGCCGCGGCGGTGGCCCTGGAGAACATCCGCATCCTGCGCGAGGAGAAGATCGTCGAGACCGTGAAGGCGGAAACGGCACCCTACTTGCAGAAGCGCTGGCAGGAGCTGGCCGACCACCCGCTGGTGGGCGAGGCCCGCGGCGTCGGCATGGTGGCCGCGCTGGAGCTGGTGAAGAACAAGAAGACCCGCGAGCGCTTCGAGAACGGCGTCGGCATGCTGTGCCGCGAGCACTGCTTCCGCAACGGCCTGATCATGCGCGCGGTGGGAGACACTATGATTATTTCGCCGCCGCTGGTCATCTCCAAGCCGGAGATCGACGAGTTGATCACCCTGGCGCGCAAGTGCCTCGATCAAACCGCCGCCGTAGCGCTGTCTTGAGTCTTCGACCGGACCTTTGACAGACTGCGCCTGTGCGTTGGCCAGGCTCACCGGGTGGTGAAGGCGGAAAGCCGCCGACGCCACCCGGAACATCAAAAACAATTGGAGCTACCCGCATGTTCAAGACCTTCGGCAAGACCCTGCTCGCCATGACTCTGGCGGGCGCTGTGGCCGGCATGGCACAGGCCGATGACAAGGTACTGCACGTTTACAACTGGTCCGACTACATCGCCCCGAACACGGTCGACGAGTTCACCAAGGCCACCGGCATCAAGGTGGTCTACGACGTCTACGACAGCAACGAAGTGCTGGAGGCCAAGCTGCTGGCCGGCAAGTCGGGCTACGACGTGGTGGTGCCGTCGAACTCCTTCCTGGCCAAGCAGATCAAGGCCGGCGTCTACCAGCCGCTGGACCGTTCCAAGCTGCCGAACTGGAAGAACCTCAACCCGGACATCATGAAGACCCTCGAGGTCAGCGACCCGGGCAACAAGTTCGCCATCCCCTACATGTGGGGCACCATCGGCATCGGCTACAACCCGGACAAGGTCAAGGCCGCGCTGGGCGACAACGCCCCGGTGGACTCCTGGGACCTGGTGTTCAAGCCCGAGAACATCCAGAAGCTCAAGCAGTGCGGCGTGAGCTTCCTCGACTCGCCCACCGAGATGCTGCCGGCGGCCCTGCACTACCTGGGCTACAAGCCGGACAGCCAGGACCCGAAGGAAATCAAGGCCGCCGAGGACCTGTTCCTGAAGATCCGCCCGTACATCACCTACTTCCACTCCTCCAAGTACATTTCGGACCTGGCCAACGGCAACATCTGCGTGGCCATCGGCTACTCGGGTGACATCTACCAGGCCAAGTCCCGCGCGGTGGAAGCCAAGAACAACGTGAAGGTGGCCTACCACATTCCGAAGGAAGGCGCCGGCGCCTTCTTCGACACCGTGGCCATTCCGAAGGACTCCGAGAACCCCGAAGGCGCGCTGAAGTGGATCAACTTCCTGCTCGAGCCGAAGGTGATCGCCGAGATCTCCGACACCGTTTCCTACCCCAACGCCAACGCCGCGGCCACCCCGCTGGTGAACGAGGAAATCCGTAACGACCCGGGCATCTACCCGAGCGACGAAGTCATGAAGAAGCTGTACGCCTTCCCGGACCTGCCGGCGAAGACCCAGCGCCTGATGACGCGCAGCTGGACCACCATCAAGTCCGGCAAGTGACGGCATGGCCCGGCTGCTCGTCTCGAACGGCCGGGCCCTTGCGGAAAGCGGCGGCGCCGCCGCCTTCCGCAACACACGGATCATCTGCAGTGGGATGACCGTTGGTTGCAGCGCTCTCGTTTCCGACCGGGCTGCATTTAGCGCTCGTGCGCGCCACGGAAGGCCCTGAACAAGCTGTAAAAAAGCCAACCAGACAAAGAAGCTTCATAACAACGAGAGGACAGACGTGTGCGCATTCCCTTCCGCAAAACCCTGATAGCGGCAGTCGGCATGCTGGGCCTTGGCGCTTCCGTGGCGCAGGCCGAGCCAACCGTCCACATCTACAACTGGAGCGACTACATCGGCGAGACCACATTGGCCGATTTCCAGAAGGCTACCGGCATCAAGCCGGTCTACGACGTCTTCGACTCCAATGAGACTCTCGAGGGCAAGCTGCTCGCCGGGCACACTGGCTATGACGTGGTGGTGCCTTCGAACAATTTCCTCTCCAAGCAGATCAAGGCCGGTGTCTTCCAGAAGCTGGATCGCAGCCAACTGCCGAACTGGCAGAACCTCGACCCGGCGTTGATGAAACGCCTGGAGAAGGCCGATCCGGGCAACCTCCATGCGGTTCCCTACCTGTGGGGCACCAACGGCATCGGCTACAACGTCGAGAAGATCAAGGCGGTGTTGGGCACCGACAAGATCGACTCCTGGGCCATGCTCTTCGAGCCCGAGAACATGAAGAAGCTGACCAAGTGCGGGGTCGCCTTCCTCGACTCGCCGGATGAAATGTTTCCGGCGGTCCTGAACTACCTGGGGCTGGACCCCAACAGCACCAACGTCAAGGACTACGAGAAGGCCGAGGCCAAGCTGCTGGCCGTACGTCCCTACGTCACCTATTTCCACTCGTCGAAGTACATTTCCGACCTGGCCAACGGCAACATCTGCGTTGCCGCCGGCTTCTCCGGCGACGTATTCCAGGCCGCCAGCCGTGCCGAAGAGGCTGGCAAGGGCGTCAAGATCGCCTACTCCATTCCCAAGGAAGGCGGCAACCTGTGGTTCGACATGCTGGCCATTCCGGCCGATGCGCCCAACGTGAAGCAGGCGCATGCCTTCATCAATTACCTGCTGCAGCCTGAGGTGATCGCCAAGGTCAGCGAGTACGTGGGGTACGCCAACCCCAACAGCAAGGCCGACTCCGTGATGGACCAGGAGCTGCGCAACAACCCTTCGGTCTATCCACCGAAGGAGGTGCTGGACCGCACCTATGTCTCCGTCCCTCTGCCGCCCAAGGTGCAGCGCCTGGAGACCCGTTCCTGGACCAAGATCAAGTCCGGCAAGTAAGCAATCCGAGTACGCCCGGCCGCGGGGGCCGGGCGTCTAAAAGTTGGGAGTTGTGGTAATGGCTATAGCCTCCGGTGCCTACAAGAAAGCCCTCGCGGGCGACCAGCAGCCCAAAGAGGTGTTGGTAAAAATCGACCGGGTCACCAAGCAGTTCGACGAAACCCTTGCGGTGGACAGTGTTTCCCTGACCATCAAGAAGGGCGAGATCTTCGCATTGCTCGGCGGTTCCGGTTCCGGTAAATCCACCCTGTTGCGCATGCTGGCCGGCTTCGAGCGGCCGACCGAAGGTCGCATCTTCCTGGACGGCCAGGACATCACCGACCTGCCGCCCTACGAGCGGCCGATCAACATGATGTTCCAGTCCTATGCGCTCTTCCCGCACATGTCGGTGGCGCAGAACATCGCCTTCGGCCTGAAGCAGGACGGCCTGCCCAAGGCCGAGATCGACAAGATCGTCGAGGAGATGCTCAAGCTGGTGCAGATGACCCAGTACGCCAAGCGCAAGCCGCACCAGCTGTCCGGCGGCCAGCGCCAGCGCGTGGCCCTGGCCCGTTCGCTGGCCAAGCGGCCGAAGCTGCTGCTGCTCGACGAGCCCATGGGCGCCCTGGACAAGAAGCTGCGTTCGCAGATGCAGCTGGAGCTGGTGGAGATCATCGAACGCGTCGGCGTGACCTGCGTGATGGTGACCCACGACCAGGAAGAGGCCATGACCATGGCCCAGCGCATCGCCATCATGCACCTGGGCTGCATCGAGCAGATCGGCAGCCCGATGGACATCTACGAGACCCCGGCCAGCCGCCTGATCTGCGAGTTCATCGGCAACGTCAACATGTTCGACGGCCAACTGGTCGAGGACGTGCAGGACCACGCGGTGATCGCCTGCCCGCAGCTGGAGAACCCGATCTACATCGGCCATGGCATCAGCACCCGTGCCGAAGACAAGCGCATCACCTACGCGCTGCGTCCGGAGAAGGTCATGGTCAGCGCGCAGAAGCCGGAGAACCTCGAGCACGAGGGCTTCAACTGGGCCCAGGGCACCGTCTACGACATCGCCTACCTGGGCGGCCACTCGGTGTACTACATCAAGCTGGCCTCGGGGATGATCGTCCAGGCCTTCATGGCCAACGCCGAACGCCACGTGGCACGCCCGACCTGGGACCAGCCGGTGTACATCAGCTGGTACGACGACAGCGGTGTGGTGCTGCAATCATGAACATCAGCAAATCGCTCATGAAGCGCCTGCCGCGTGGCCGGCACGCCGTGATCGGTGTGCCGTTCATCTGGCTGTTCCTGTTCTTCCTGCTGCCCTTCGCCATCGTGCTGAAAATCAGCCTGGCGGCAGCGGACGTGGCCATTCCGCCGTACACCGAAGTGTTCCAGTACGCCGACCAGACCCTGCAACTGGTGCTGAACCTCGGCAACTACCTGATGCTGACGGACGACCCGCTCTACATCGACGCCTACCTGGGCTCGCTGAAGATGGCGGCGATCAGCACCTTCCTGTGCCTGCTGATCGGCTACCCGATGGCCTACGCCATCGCCCGCGCCAGCAAGGAAATGCAGACCGTCCTGCTGCTGCTGATCATGATGCCGACCTGGACGGCGATCCTGATCCGCGTGTACGCCTGGATGGGCATCCTGTCCAACAACGGGCTGCTCAACGGCTTCCTGATGTGGCTGGGGGTGATCAACGAACCGCTGACCATCCTCAACACCAACCTGGCGGTGTACATCGGTATCGTCTACTCGTACCTGCCGTTCATGGTGATGCCGCTGTACGCCAACCTGGTGAAGCACGACATGAGCCTGCTGGAAGCCGCGTCCGACCTGGGGGCGCGCAACTTCACCAGCTTCTGGAAGATCACCGTGCCGCTGTCGAAGAACGGCATCATCGCCGGCTGCATGCTGGTGTTCATCCCGGCGGTGGGCGAGTTCGTCATCCCGGAACTGCTCGGCGGCCCCGAGACGCTGATGATCGGCAAGGTGCTGTGGCAGGAGTTCTTCAACAACCGTGACTGGCCGGTGGCATCCGCCCTGGCGGTGGTCATGCTGGCGATCCTCATCGTGCCCATCATCCTGTTCAACAAGAACCAAGCGAAGGAACTGGAGGGCAAGGTATGAACAAGCGCTGGTCGTTCTCCAACATCATGCTGGTGTTGGGCCTGCTGTTCATCTACGTGCCGATGGTCATCCTGGTCATCTACTCCTTCAACGGCTCCAAGCTGGTGACGGTGTGGGGCGGCTGGTCGGTGAAGTGGTACGTCGGCCTGCTGGACAACACCCAACTGATCAGCTCGGTGTTCCGCTCCCTGGAAATCGCCGTGTACACGGCGATTTCCTCGGTGGCCCTGGGCACCCTGGCGGCCTTCGTGCTGACGCGCATCCCGCGTTTCCGCGGGCGCACGCTGTTCGGCGGCATGGTCACCGCGCCGCTGGTCATGCCCGAGGTGATCACCGGCCTGTCGCTGCTGCTGCTGTTCGTGGCCATGGCCCAGCTGATCGGCTGGCCGCAGGAGCGCGGCATCGTCACCATCTGGATCGCCCATACCAGCTTCTGCTCGTCCTACGTGGCGGTGGTGGTGTCGGCGCGCCTGCGTGAACTGGACCTGTCCATCGAGGAAGCGGCCATGGACCTGGGCGCCAAGCCCTGGAAAGTGTTCCTGCTGATCACCATCCCGATGATCGCGCCTTCGCTGGCGGCCGGCGGCATGATGTCCTTCGCCCTGTCGCTGGACGACCTGGTGCTGGCCAGCTTCGTGTCCGGCCCCGGCTCCACCACCCTGCCGATGGAAGTGTTCTCCGCCGTGCGCCTGGGTGTGAAGCCGGAGATCAACGCGGTGGCCAGCCTGATCCTGCTGACCGTCTCGCTGTTCACCTTCTTCGCCTGGTACTTCACCCGCCAGGCCGAGGAGCGCCGCAAGCGTGCCATCCAGGAGGCCATGGAAGCCACGGCCACCGACTGGCAGAAAGGTTCGCCGGCCACCGCCTGACGTCGTCTTGTCGGCCGGCTGCAGCCGGTGCCTGCGAAAGCCATGGGCCACCTTCGGGTGGCCCATGTTTTTTGGGGATGCGGACATATGCCGAAGGGCAAGAAGAATCTGTTTTTTCAGAAGAATCTGACAGTCAATCGCTGCAACTTCCGCGCATTTGCCAACTACTATTCAGTGTGTCCGTTGGCGGTTGCCGGCTATTCCCCGCAGCTTGGTCGGCCTCCGTGATCCCGGGCAACTTGCCAGTGCTTACCACAGCACCCAGGCGGGAGGTGGCGCGCAAATACAACACCCCGACAGTTATCCCTAGGGGGAATAACGCGCCAGGGAGCTTCGGCGCCTCCCGCAGTCCCTTCTCACGGAAACGACGAACCCCGCATTGCGCGGGGTTCGTCGTTTCCGGCGCCAGCTAGCGGCCTTGAGGCACCAGCCTGAGCAGGCCATGGCTGTTGGCGGCGACCTCGTCGGGCTGGAAATGCTCGGCGTGGTAGCGGCCTTCGACGTAGTCCTCGGCCTGGTCCTTGTAGTGCGCATCGAACGGCACGCCGCTCTGGCCCACCGGGTTGATGCCCAGGGCGTGGGTCGGGTCGGCGAAGTCCACCAGGCGCCGCGTCGAGGGCCCGTAGGTGACGGCCCAGGGCGCCGGGCCGATGGGCGCCGAGAGGTTGTTCGGCACCTCGTGGCTGCCGGGGGCGGCGAAGGGGCCGATGTTGAACAGGCGGTCCAGCGGCTTCTGCATGCCCAGCGGGTGCACGTGGGTGAGGGTGTGCGCCTCGCCCCATTTCCACTTGGCCGGGTCCTGGCCGAAGGTGTCGCGCAGGTGCGCAAGGCTCGCCTGCCAGGCGGCCCTGACGATGTCCGCGCGGCTTTCCTTCTGCGCCGTGCCGCGGTCGTCCCACCAGGGCGAGGCGTCGTCGGCGGCCAGCCGCGGCAGGGCGCTGTCGATCGCCCGGGTGCTCAGCAGGGTGTTGAAGAAGGCGTCGCCCATCTCGTCGTGCATGGCGGCGTAGGCCAACTGGTAGAGGAACTGGCTGAACAGGGTGGCGGCCACCGAGTCCAGCGGGTAGTCGCCCTTCCAGGCCGCCAGTTGCTCCACCAGCGCCTTCTCCTGGTCGCCGGCCGCCACCTGGCGCAGGCTCGGCAGCAGCGGGGCCAGGGTGCGCGGGCCGTAGTCGGTGCCGGTGTCCAGCTGCAGCGCCTGGCTGTTCTGCAGGTCCCACTTCACCGAGGTGTCGGCCAGGCGGTGGTCCAGGCGCTGGCCGCGGTCGGCCAGGTTGTAGTAGCCGGGGATCGGCCGGCCGTTGGCGGGCACCGGCTGGAAGTTGGCCGAGACGATGTAGCCGCGCGCCGGGTTCTCCTCGTGGGGGTTCTCGACGAAGGGGTAGAAGCCGTCCTTGTCCGCCACGGCGGTGCTGCCGTCGAGGATGAAGTTCGGATCGACGCCGGCCGGGCGCCGCGGCAGCTGCGCCGAGGCCCACCAGGCGATGTCGCCGCGGGCGTTGGCCCAGACCACGTTGAGCCCCGGCGCGTGGATCTGCGCGGCGGCGGCGCGGGCCTTGTCCAGGGTGTCGGCGCGGTCGAGGTGGTAGAAGGCGTCCAGCAGCGGGTTCTCGGTCTGCAGGAAGCCCCACCACATGGCGATGGGCGTCTTGCCGGAGGCGGCGCCCAGGGCGTCGTTGACGATCGGCCCGTGGGGCGAGCTGCGCAGCACCAGCCTGACCGGCGCCTGGCCCTTGACCGCGATGCTCTGCTCCTCGCGCTGCAGGTCCACCCACTGGCCGTGGTACCAGACCTGCTCGGGGTTGGCCGGGTTGGTCTTCTCGGCCACCAGGTCCATGTCGTCGTTCTGGAACATGGTCAGGCTCCAGCCGAAGTCCTTGTTGTGGCCGAGCATGGCGAAGGGCACCAGGGCCTGGTGGTGGCCGTAGAGTTCGAAGCCCGGGGCGCTGAGCTGCGCCTCGTACCACACCGAGGGCGCGGCGAAGCGGATGTGCGGGTCGCCCGCCAGCAGCGGCCTGCCGCTGCGCGTGCGGCTGCCGGAGACCACCCAGGCGTTGCTGCCCTCGTACTGCGGCAGGCCGGCGGCCTCCAGGGCCTGCTGGCTGATCTGCGCCAGGGCGCCGAGGTCCTTCCAGTCGCCGGCGGCCAGCGCGGTGGGCCGCTGCAGCACGCCCTCCGGGTGCCAGGCCAGGTCGAAGGCCTTCAGGTAGTCGGCGCCCAGGTCGTCGCGGATGTAGGTGAGCACCGGCTCGGTGCGCAGGGCCACGGCGAAGCTGTAGGCCAGGTAGCCGGACACGGCGAGGGTGTCCTCCACCGTGAACGGCCGCTTGGGAATGCCCAGCACGTCGAACTCCAGCGGCTTCGGGTGGCTGGCCTGGTACTGGTTGATGCCGTCCAGGTAGGCCTCCAGGGCCTTCCAGGCCGGCGACTGGCGGTCCTGGCGGGCGGCGTACTCGGCGGCATGGCTGCGCAGGCGCAGGGTGCGGAACAGGCGGTCGGTGTCCACCAGCCTGGGCCCCAGCACCTCGGCCAGTTCGCCGTTGGCCAGGCGGCGCAGCATCTCCATCTGGAACAGCCGGTCCTGGGCGTGCACGTAGCCCAGCGCGCGGTACAGGTCGCTTTCGTTCTGCGCACGGATGTGCGGCACGCCACGCTCGTCGTAGCGCACCTCGACCTCGGCCTGCAGCCCCGGCAGCCCGGCCAGGCCGTCGCGGGTCGGCTGCTTGCCATGCAGGTACCAGGCGCCCCCGGCGGCGGCCGCCGCCACCAGCACGGCAAGAACGGTCAACGTACGTTTCATGCAAGGCTCTCCCTGTTGTTCTGCGCGGATTCTGCGCATTCGCGCCGGGCGCTTGCATTGACCAAACGCCCGCAAGCTGCAAGTCTTCGGTCAAAAGGAGGCCGCATGCCCGCTGCGCGCGCACCACTCACCCACTCGGCCACCCTGCGCCGCCTGCTCTACGAGGCCCTCGCCAGCCTGGGGCTGGAGCCGGCGCGCATCTACCGCCAGGCGCTGCGCCGGGTGCGCCTGGCGCCGGTGAGCGCCGACGGCCGCCTGCTGCACGACGAGGTGCCGCTGTTCTGGGCGGCGCTGCCGGAGCTGAGCGGCGACGCGGACATCGGCCTGCACCTGGGCGAGGCGATGAAGCCGCGCCTGCTCGACGTGGTCGGCTACCTGCTGCTCGCCAGCCGCGACCTGGAGCAGGCGCTGCACAGCTTCCTGCGCTTCCAGCACATCCTTTCCGGCGGCCTGGCCGCGCAGTTGCGCGAGGAGGGCGAGCAGGTGCGGCTGGTGCTCGACATCCACTACCGCGACTGCCCGCCGCTGCGCCAGCAGATGGAATGCCTGCTGCTGCTGTTCATCAAACTGCTGAAGGCGGTCACCGACGACGAGTTCGCCTGTTCCGCCATCGAGTTCCGCCACGCCGCGCCCCGGCGCCTGGCCGAGCACCGCCGGCTGTTCGGGCTGACGCCGCGCTTCGCCTGCGAACACGACGCCCTGCTGTTCCCCCGCGCCCTGCTGCGGCGCCCGTCGCGCACGGCCAACGCTGCCTTGCACGGCGTGCTCACCCGGCATGCCGAGGAGGAACTGCAACGCCTGCAGGAGAACGACCTGCTCAACCGCCTGCGCTACCTGCTGGCCCACCGCCTGGGCCGCGAGCCCTGTACCCTGGAGGCCTGCGCCGAGCTGCTGGGGCTGCCGGCCGGGGCCCTGCAGCGCAGCCTGGCCGGGCAGGGCAGCGGCTTCCGCGAGCTGCACGAGGAAGTGCGCCGCCAGCGCGCCACCGAACTGCTGGCCGAGGGCGTGGCCATCCGCGAGGTTGCGCGGACCTGCGGCTTCGCCGAGCTGTCGCCGTTCTACCGCGCCTTCCGGCGCTGGTTCGGGGTGCCGCCGGAGGCCTACCGGCGGCGCTTGTGGGAGATGGCGCAGGCACGCTGAGGCGTGCCCGCGCCGGGCTCATTCGGCCAGCGGGATCTCGCGGGACACGTCCAGCAGGGCCATGGCGTCGAGCTGTGTCTCGATCTGCAGGAAACGCATGGCGCGCGTCGGCGAGACGGCCTTGGCCATGCGCGTGATGTAGCGGTTGCGCAGGTCCAGGCGCATCTGCTGGAGCTTCTCGGCGCGCTTGATCAGCTTGCTGGCGTCGGCATCGGCGACCTTGCCGGTGTTGTAGGACCTGGCGTAGTCGAGGATCAGCGCCAGGTGCTGCTTGCTCAGCTTCTCGGCTTCGCTGCGGTAGGTGTTGTAGATCGGCCAGAACGCCTCGCCTTCCTTGTCAGTGAGGTTCATGTTGGCTTCGACGATGCGTTTGCGCTTGTAGTCGATGTCGGCCAGGCGGTTGTCGATCTCGGCCTTGTGCTCGGACATCACCTGGTCGGGGTTGGGCGCCGGGTCGTCGGCGACGGCCAGTGTCGGCAGGGCGAGCAGGGCGCACAGGGCGAGGGCGGGGCGTAGCGGCATGGGAGGCTCCTTGTGGTCGCGCGCCGGCCCTTCATGGGCCGGCTCCGGCAAGTGTAGATGCTGGCGCCCGGCTGTCCGCCCGCCAGGGGCAATAGCAGCCTTGCGCAAGAGTCTGGGTGGCCTGCACCGGGCGGCCGTCGACGAGGGCCTGCAGCACCGGTTCGATGAAGCTGTTGGCCGAGCTGCACACCGCGCCTTCGCTGTAGGGGCCGAAATAGGCCAGGCGGCCCTGGCGGTCCCAGATGGCCACCGCCGGGCTTGCCGGCAGCGCCTCGGCGCCGGGCGGCATGGCCAGCGGCCGCAGGGCCTGGAGGGTGGCGGGCAGGCGGCCCTGGCTGGCGGGCTTCTGCACGGCGAAGAACTGCACGCCGAGCGGCGCGAAGCGCGCCAGCAGCTCGGCCAGGTGCTGCTGGTTGCCGACGTTGCACGGGCAGGCCGGGTCCCAGAAGTGCACCAGGCGGATGGCGCCGGGGCCGGCCAGCCCCGCCGGCAACTGCAGGCCGGCGCCGCTGAACAGCGTCGGCTGGGTGTCGAAGGGGCGGATGTAGCGCTGCTGGAACCAGTGGTAGGCGCCCAGCAGGGTGGCGCCGGCGAGCAGCGCGGCCAGGCTGGCGAGGATGAGCTTGCGGCGGGCAGGCATGGCGAATCCCGGTAAGATAGCCCCCAAGAGTGCCATGCCGCCGCCCGCGGCAGAACGGCCCGGTTGCTGCCGGGCACTCGCCCCAGTGCCACCGTAAACGCGGAAAACCCCGATGCCAGAAGCCTTCCAGCCCGATCTGCTGCGCCAGCGCCTGCGACCCCTGACCGCAGCCGGGCGCGATGGCCAGGTCGCCGCCTACCAGTCCTTCTACGGGCTCGACCTGGCGGCCCGCTACCCGGGCCTGGACAGCCGCCTGGGCTACCTCGAGTGCGCCGGCTACCGCATCGCCGTGCAGACCTGGCGCCCGGCCCTGGCCCGCGGCAGCCTGCTGTTGCTGCACGGCTACTACGACCACATGGGGCTCTACGGCCATGTCGTCGACTGGGCGCTGGGCCTGGGCCTGGCGGTGATCGCCTGCGACCTGCCGGGGCACGGCCTGTCCAACGGCCCGGCAGCCAGCATCAACGACTTCGCCGAATACCAGGCGGTGCTCGCCGGCCTGCTGGACGCGGCGGCGCAGCTGGACCTGCCGCAACCCTGGCACCTCTTCGGGCAGAGCACCGGCGGCGCCATCCTGCTGGACTACCTGCTCACCGGCGCGCCGCGCCCGGAGCTGGGCCACACCCTGCTGCTGGCGCCGCTGGTGCGGCCGCGGGCCTGGGGCTGGTCGAAGCTCAGCTACCAGCTGCTGCGGCCCTTCGTCGATTCCATCCCGCGCAAGTTCACCGACAACTCCAACGACGCCGGCTTCCTCGCCTTCCTCCGCGATCGCGACCCGCTGCAGCCGCGCATCCTGCCCACCGCCTGGGTGGGCGCGCTGGCGCGCTGGATCCCGCACATCGAGGGCGCGCCGCCCAGCCCGCGCAACCTGCTGGTGGTGCAGGGCGACGCCGACGAAACGGTGGACTGGCGCTACAACCTGAGGGTGCTGGAGGAGAAGTTCGAGCGCATCGAGTGCCTGCTGCTCACCGGCGCGCGGCACCACCTGGCCAACGAGAGCGAGGCGCTGCGCCGGCGCTACTTCGACTTCCTCGGCGAGCGCCTGAGCTAGTTGGCGGGGGCGGCCAGCCCGGCCTTCACCGCGGCCAGGGCGGCCTGGTAGTAGGCCTGGCCGGCCGGCGACTCGGCGAAGTCGGCGAACTGCTGCAGCTCGGCGTCGGAGAGGCTGCGGTAGACGTACAGCAGGGTGTTGTCGAGGTCGGCGCCGATCTGCTGCACGACGTTCTGCCGCTGCCCTTCGAGCAGCCCCTGGCCCTGGCCGAGCAGGCCGGGGAGCATCTGGCTGAGGCTGTCGGCGGCCACGCTGGCCAGCGCCATGCTGACCTCGGCGCCCGCCTCGCTGGCCGGCAGGGCCCGGCTCAGGCGCTGGGCGAGCTGCTGGCGCTGCGGCGTGGCCTGCTGGCGCGGCAGGCCGTTGGCGTACTGGGCGAGCTGGTCGCTGCGGGTGGCGAGGGTTTCCGCGGCGGCGATCTTGTGCCCCAGGGGCGATTCGAAGAAGGCCAGCGCCGGCCCGCTGTCCGCCAGGTTCTGGCGCAGCCCGGCCAGCGCCCGGGCATCGATCTGCGCCGGGGCGAAGCGCTGGTTGCTGTTGTTCACCAGGGCCTGGTACAGCGCCGGCGGCAGGTTGGCCTGGTAGCGCTTCTGCGCGGCGTGCAGGGCATCGTTGAAGTGCGCGCGTTGTTCCGGCCAGCCGGCGGCCTGGTACAGGCGCTGGTAGTCGTCGGCCAGGACGGGTAGGCCCAGCATCAGCAGGGCTAGGGCAAACAGTGCACGCAAATCGGGTCCTCCTGGCGACAGTGGCCATCCGCCGCGGCTATTGTCGGCAAGCCCGGCCCCGCTTGTCGAGGCGCTTGTCGCCGGCGTTACAATAGCGCATGAACCCGCATTCCGATTCCTTCCCCCTGCAAAACGCCGTCGGCGACCTGGCCGAACGGGGCTGGTCGCTGCAGCGCGACTTCCTGCCCGCGGACCTGGTCGCCGCCCTGGCCACGGAGTGCCGCAAGCGCGCCGCCGCCGGCGAGCTGGCCTCGGCCTCGGTGGGGCGCGGTGCCGGCCAGGCGGTGCGCGAGGGCATCCGCGGCGACCGCATCCAGTGGCTGGAGCCGGGCCAGGCCGTGGCCTGCGATCGTTACCTGGGGCTGATGGACGAGTTGCGCGTGGCGCTCAACCGCGCGCTGTTCCTGGGCCTGGAGGACTTCGAGTGCCACTTCGCCCTGTACCCGCCGGGCGCCTTCTACCAGAAACACCTGGACCGCTTCCGCGACGATGACCGCCGCAGCGTGTCGGCGGTGCTCTACCTCAACGACGGCTGGCTGCCCGAGCATGCCGGCGAGCTGCGCCTGTACTTCGCCGACGGCAGCCACGACGACGTGCCGCCGCTGGGCGGCAGCCTGGTGCTGTTCCTCTCCGGCGAGTTCCCCCACGAGGTGCTGCCGGCCCACCGCGAGCGCCTGTCTCTGACCGGCTGGTTCCGCCGCCGCGGCGATGCCCCGCTCTAGGGCTCAGTGGCCCCAGACGCGGAGGGTGCCGCTGATGTCCTGGATGTCGCGGACTTCCAGGCTGCCCAGGCGGCTTTCCCCGACGTAGAGGTCGCCGGCGACGCGTACGCGGATGGTCTGCGCCGGCAGGCCGCCGGCATTGAGCTGCTTGTTGATGGTGGTCAGGTCCGGCAGGGTCAGCGCCAGCTGCTGCTGGCCGTTGCTGCCCTGGACCACGTCGACCTGCAGGGTCGGCAGCTCGACGCCGAAGATCGGCAGGCTCAGGCCTAGTTGCGCGGCGCCCAGGGGCAGCGCGCCGCCGCGGCCGTCCGGGCAGACGGCGGCGCTGGTGCAGCCGTTGTCGATCTTCAGGTTGCGCAGCGAGACGCTGCCGCCGTCGTCGACCCAGGCGGCCTTGCCGATGCTCGCCATGACGTCGGCGCGGATGCTCAGGCCTTCCTGGCCGCTGATGCGGCCGAGGTTTTCGTTGTCCAGCGGTTCGAGCGCGGCCTGGCTGGCGCCGGCGGCGCACAGCAGCAGGCCGCCGAGCAGGTGCGGCAGGCTGTCGAGAAACTTGACCATGGTGGCGGTTCCCTCGCGGTGGGCGACATGGCGAGGCAGTCTGCGCGCGATGCGGCCGGCCCGCCATGCCGGCGCGGCAGTTCCAGCCGAAGGATGGGCCCGGCCGCCGTCGGCGGCCCGCCATCGGTTGCCAGGTGACCGGGGCGGATGTGCGGGCTAGTCTGTTGCGATCGAAAAGGGAGCGCTTCGCCCATGCAGAAGATTCTCGTCAGCCGCTGCCTGCTGGGCCACCGGGTGCGCTACGACGGTGGCAGCCACGGCCCCTTCGACCTGCTGGAACGCTGGCAGGCGCAGGGCCGGGTGGTCGCGCTGTGCCCGGAAGTGGCCGGCGGCCTGCCCACGCCGCGGGCGCCGGCGGAGATCCCCGGCGGCCGCGGCGCCCTGGTGCTGGAAGGCCGGGCGCCGGTGGTGACGGTGGATGGTGCGGACGTCACCGGCGCCTTCGTCCGCGGCGCCGAACAGGCGATGGCCCTGGTCGACCGCCACGGCATCCGCCTGGCCATCCTCAAGGCGCGCAGCCCCTCCTGCGGCAACCGCGAGAACTACGACGGCAGCTTCTCCGGCCTGCGCGTGCCTGGCGAGGGCGTCACCGCGGCGGCGCTCAAGCGCATGGGCGTGCTGGTGTTCAGCGAAGAGGAGCTGGACGCGGCGGCGGTCTGCCTGGCCGGCCTGGAAGCCGGCGGCTGAGCGCGCTGTGGTAGCCTGAAAGGCGCGGCGTAGAGCCACCCGACAGCCCTTGTAGCA
Source organism: Pseudomonas delhiensis (assembly GCF_900187975.1). Lineage (GTDB taxonomy): Bacteria > Pseudomonadota > Gammaproteobacteria > Pseudomonadales > Pseudomonadaceae > Pseudomonas > Pseudomonas delhiensis. The sequence continues at coordinate 178,425 of NZ_FZPC01000006.1, forward strand.
CTCTTGCCCTTGAGCCGTCGGCGTGGCGGCCTATGCTGAAGAGTCCCGCTGGAGGCTCGCTTTAGCGTGCCGGGCCTCCCCATCCCGCTCACAAGGAGAACTCCATGAAGCTCACGTTGCCTTGCCTCGGCCTCGCCGGCCTGCTGCTCGCCGCCTCCACCGCCGCGCTGGCGGCCGGCATGCCGCGTACCCCGGCGCCCGAGGGGGCCAAGGTGTATTTCATCGAACCGCAGGACGGCGCCACCGTCGGCCAGACCTTCACCGTCAAGTTCGGCCTGGAAGGCATGGGCGTGGCGCCGGCCGGCGTCGACGCGCCGAGCACCGGGCACCACCACCTGCTGGTCGACCTCAAGGAGCAGCCGGCCATGGACATGCCGCTGCCGATGACCGACAACATCCGCCACTTCGGCAAGGGCCAGACGGAGGCGAAGATCACCCTGCCGCCGGGCAAGCACACCCTGCAGCTGCTGCTGGGCGACAAGAACCACGTGCCCTTCGAGCCGAACGTGGAATCGAAGCAGATCACCGTCAACGTGAAGTGATGGTCGGGTTAGCGTCGTAGGAGCGGATTTATCCGCGATGCTCCTGAGCGGCGGATAACCCATCGCGGACGGAGTCCTACGTCCGTGCTCGACCGTAGGGCGAATAACCGTTCGCGGTTATCCGCCGCCGGCCGGAACAGCGGTGCCCGGGACCATTGGCGGATAACGCCGTAGGCGTTATGCGCCCTACGGGTTGGAAGGGGCGGCGTAGGATGGGTTTCGCAGGCTCAACCCATCCTACGAAAAGCGCCCCGCCGCGGTGGGCAAGACAGTCGCTCCTGCTAAGAAAATGAAAAAGGGAGGCCGAGGCCTCCCTTTTTCATTGCCGGCGCGCCTTAGAACAGGACGCGGCTGCGGATGGTGCCGTTGACGTGCTGCAGCTTCTCCAGCGCCAGGTCCGAGTACTCGGCGTCGACGTCGATCACCACGTAGCCGACCTTCTCGTTGGTCTGCAGGTACTGGCCGGAGATGTTGATGCCGTTGTCGGCGAACACCTTGTTGATCTCGCTCATCACGCCCGGGATGTTGGCGTGGATGTGCAGCAGGCGGTGCTTGCCGGGGTGCGACGGCAGGGCCACCTCGGGGAAGTTGACCGAGGACACCGAGGTGCCGTTGTCGCTGTACTTGACCAGCTTCTCGGCCACTTCCAGGCCGATGTTGGCCTGGGCCTCGGCGGTGGAGCCGCCGATGTGCGGGGTGAGGATCACGCGGTCCAGGCCGCGCAGGGGGCTGGCGAACTCCTCGTCGTTGGACTTGGGCTCGACCGGGAACACGTCGATGGCGGCGCCGATCAGGTGCTCGTCCTTGATGGCGTTGGCCAGGTGGTCCAGCTCGACCACGGTGCCGCGGGCGGCGTTGATCAGGATGCCGCCCTTCTTCATGGCGCGGATTTCCTTCTCGCCGATCATCCACTGGGTGGACGGCAGCTCCGGGACGTGCAGCGAGACGATGTCGCACAGGCCCAGCAGCTCGTGCAGCGAGCCGATCTGCTGCGCGTTGCCCAGCGGCAGCTTGGTCACCACGTCGTAGAAGAACACCTGCATGCCCAGGGCCTCGGCCAGCACCGAGAGCTGGGTGCCGATGGAGCCGTAGCCGACGATGCCCAGCTTCTTGCCGCGGATCTCGAAGGAGTTGGCCGCCGACTTGATCCAGCCGCCGCGGTGGCAGGAAGCGTTCTTCTCGGGGATGCCGCGCAGCAGCAGGATGGCCTCGGCCAGCACCAGCTCGGCCACCGAGCGGGTGTTGGAGTAGGGCGCGTTGAACACCGCGATGCCGCGCTCGCGGGCGGCGTTCAGGTTGACCTGGTTGGTGCCGATGCAGAAGCAGCCGACGGCGATCAGCTTCTTGGCGCAGTCGAAGACTTCCTCGGTGAGCTGGGTGCGGGAGCGGATGCCGATGAAGTGGGCGTCGGCGATCTTTTCCTTCAGCTCGTCGCCGGACAGCGCGGTCTTGAGGTACTCGATGTTGGTGTAGCCGGCGGCCTTGAGGGTATCAACGGCATTCTGGTGCACGCCTTCCAGGAGAAGGAATTTGATCTTGCTCTTGTCGAGAGAAGTCTTGCTCATCTGCTTGAACCTGTAGTCCCGGGATAATGGCTAGAAAATGAACAGCTCTGGCCGAACCGGCCGGTGCCGCAGCTCGGCGCCAGGTGGCGAACTGCGTGGGGTGCGTATGCTAGCATGTTCTCCCTTTTCCTTGTCCGGTTGCGACCTGAGCTGTTCTCAGGACGACCATGAACCATTTGAGAGTTCCTCCGATGACCCGCGAAGCCCTGATCGAATCGCTCAAGCCCCTGCTGGAGCCCGGCAAGCTGCTGACCGATGCCGATTCCCTGGATGCCTATGGCAAGGACTGGACCAAGCATTTCGCCCCGGCGCCGCTGGCCATCGCCTTCCCCAAGAGCATCGAGCAGGTGCAGGCCGTGGTGCGCTGGGCCAACGAGCACAAGGTCGGCCTGGTGCCCTCGGGCGGCCGCACCGGGCTGTCCGCCGCCGCCGTCGCCGCCAACGGCGAGGTGGTGGTGTCGTTCGACTACATGAACAAGATCCTCGACTTCAACGCCTTCGACCGCACCGTGGTGTGCCAGCCGGGCGTGGTGACCAAGCAGCTGCAGCTGTTCGCCGAGGAGCAGGGCCTGTACTACCCGGTGGACTTCGCCTCCTCCGGTTCCAGCCAGATCGGCGGCAACATCGGCACCAATGCCGGCGGGATCAAGGTCATTCGCTACGGCATGACGCGCAACTGGGTGGCCGGCATGAAGGTCGTCACCGGCAAGGGCGACCTGCTGGAGCTGAACAAGGACCTGATCAAGAACGCCACCGGCTACGACCTGCGCCAGCTGTTCATCGGCGCCGAAGGCACCCTGGGCTTCGTGGTCGAGGCCACCATGCGCCTGGAGCGCACGCCGAAGAACCTCACCGCCATGGTCCTGGGCACCCCCGACTTCGACTCGATCATGCCGGTGCTGCACGCCTTCCAGGGCAAGCTCGACCTGACCGCCTTCGAATTCTTCTCCGACAAGGCCCTGGCCAAGGTCCTGGCCCGCGGCGACGTGCCGGCGGCCTTCGAGACCGACTGCCCGTTCTACGCGCTGCTGGAGTTCGAGGCCAGCACCGAGGAAGTGGCCAACGAGGCCCTGGCCACCTTCGAGCACTGCGTGGAGCAGGGCTGGGTGCTGGACGGCGTGATGAGCCAGAGCGAGCAGCAGCTGCAGAACCTGTGGAAGCTGCGCGAGTACATCTCCGAGACCATCTCGCACTGGACGCCGTACAAGAACGACATCTCCGTCACCGTCAGCAAGGTCCCGGCCTTCCTCAAGGACATCGACGCCATCGTCGAGGCCAACTACCCGGACTTCGAAGTGGTCTGGTTCGGCCATATCGGCGACGGCAACCTGCACCTGAATATCCTCAAGCCCGAGAACCTGTCCAAGGACGAGTTCTTCGCCAAGTGCGCCACCGTCAACAAGTGGGTGTTCGAGACCGTGCAGAAGTACGCTGGCTCCATTTCCGCCGAGCACGGCGTGGGCATGACCAAGCGCGACTACCTGGGTTACTCTCGCTCCGAGGCCGAGATCGGCTACATGAAGGCGGTCAAGGCGGTGTTCGACCCCAACGGGATCATGAATCCCGGCAAGATCTTCGCCGAGTAAGCCAGTCATCCCAGAAGGGCCGGTTCACCGGCCCTTCTCATGTTCGGGGCCGACGGAACGGCCGGCAGCGCCCGCGGGAGGCGGGCACCGCGCAGCGTCACGAGCGCCGCGGGGCGATCCCATTCATCCGTCCAGGAGTCGGTCATGAGTTACCAGCATCAGTACGTCGACGGCACCCGCATCCACTTCCCGCTGGGCAAGGTGGTCTGCGTCGGGCGCAACTACGCCGAGCACGCCAGGGAGCTGAACAACCCGGTGCCCACCGAGCCGCTGCTGTTCATCAAGCCCGGTTCCTGCACCGTGCCGGTGGAAGGCGGCTTCGTCATCCCCGAGGGCCGTGGCGACGTGCACTACGAGGCGGAGATCGCCGTGCTGATCGGCAAGCCGCTGTCGCGCCAGCCCAGCGCGGAAGAGGTGCTGGACGCCATCTCCGGCTACGCCCCGGCCCTGGACCTGACCCTGCGCGACGTGCAGGCCAAGCTCAAGGAAAAGGGCCTGCCCTGGGAGCTGGCCAAGTCCTTCGACGGCGCCTTCGTGCTGGCGCCCTTCGTCAGCGCCGACCGCTTCCCCGACCCGACCGACATCGGCATCCGCCTGAGCATCGACGGCGAAGTGCGCCAGGACGGCAACAGCCGCGACATGCTCAACCCGATCGTGCCGCTGATCCAGCACATCTGCGGGCACTTCTCGCTGCAGCCGGGCGACGTGGTCTCCACCGGCACGCCGGTGGGCGTGGGCCCGCTCAAGCGCGGCAGCGCGCTGGTGCTGGAACTTCCCGGCGCCAGCCGGTTCGAAAGCCGCGTCCTCTGATCCGTACCCCGCCAAAGGCCGCCCTCCGTGCGGCCTTTGCTTTCTGCGGGGCGTTGCCAAACCCAGACAACAAGAACCCTCGATGACCCAGGTCCGATCCTCCCGTCTTCTGCGCTGGCTGCTGCTGGCATTGCTCTTCGCCGCCGTGGTGCTGGTGGTGCTGGCCAAGCTGTTCCACTGGGACGACCGCGCCCGCCTGTGGTGGCAGGAAGAGAACACCAGTGCGCAGGAGCGCGCCGGCAGCGTCTGGCTGCCCGGCTACCGCGCGGTGATCCAGGGCAAGCCGCTCAAGGGCGGCCTGGAGGGGCAGGAGACCTCCGACCTGGCCTACAACCCGGTGACCCGCACGTTGTTCACCGTGACCGGCAAGAAGCCGCTGCTCGGCGAGCTGTCGCTGGACGGCGAGGTGCTGCGGGTGATCCCGCTGCTGGGCCTGGAGAACCCCGAAGGGGTGGCGGTGCTGCCCAACGGCAACGTCGCGGTGACCGACGAGCGGCAAAACTCCCTGACCATCTTCCACCTGGACCCGCAGACCCACGAGCTGAGCACCGCCAAGCTGGCCAGCTTCGACCTGGGCAACCTCGGGGAGAAGAGCAACAAGGGCTTCGAGGGCATCGCCTGGGACCCGGCGCAGAAACGCCTGCTGCTGGGCCGCGAGCGCGACCCCATGACCCTCTTCAGCTGGGCCAGCGACGGCAGCCCGGGGCTGACCGGCAGCATGCGGCCGCTGCCCAGCGAACAGCTGTACATGCGCAACGTCTCGGCGCTCAGCGTCGACCCGCGCACCGGACACACCCTGGTGCTGTCGGCGGAGTCGCACCTGCTGCTGGAGCTGGACGAGAAAGGCGAGCCGGTCAGCTTCATCAGCCTGCTGGGCGGGCTCAACGGCCTGCACGACAAGATCCCCCGCGCCGAGGGCGTGGCCATCGACGAGCAGGGCACCATCTACATGGTCAGCGAGCCGGAGCTGTTCTACGTGTTCCGCAAGCTCAAGGACGACGGCAAGGGCGGTTAAGCCTGGATTAAGGGCGGATTCAGGCTGGTTTCAGGCTGTTTGGCTAATCTGATTTCAACGAAAACAGCCAGGAGGCTACTTCATGAAATCCATCCGTCTTCCCCTGATCGCCGCCATCGCCCTGTTCTCCGGTGCCACCTTCGCCGCCGGCTACACCGGCCCGGGCAGCGACGCCGCCAAGCCCGCGGCAACCGGCCCGGTGAACACCGTGAAAGCCGCCCAGGCCGCCGCCGACGACGCTCCGGCCGTGCTGGAGGGTGTGATCACCAAGCGCCTGCACGGCGAGCACTACGAGTTCAAGGACGCCACCGGCAGCATGCAGGTGGAGATCGACCACGAGGACTGGCCGCAGGGCGTGGATGTCTCCGACAAGACCAAGGTGCGCCTGACCGGCGAGGTCGACCATGACCGCAAGGGCGTGGAGATCGATGTAGATCGCGTGGACGTTCTGCAGTAACGAGATGCATATGAAAAGGCCGCGCCGGGAGTGATCCTGGCGCGGCCTTTTCGTATTCGGCTTTTCGTAGGAGCGAGCTTGCTCGCGAACGGTGCTTGCTCGGGACTTTGGGGGTTGGGCTGTAGAGCGCCCTCTCCCTAACCCTCTCCCTGAAGGGAGAGGGGACCGTTCGGCGCGCATGGGTATTCCTGAGTCAGCCGGCGATCATGAAATATCCAGCGAACGCCATGCTTTCCGCTGGCACGGACAAGCTCCCTCTCCCTTCAGGGAGAGGGCTGGGGAGAGGGTACGGCGTCCACCCAACATGCCGGCGTCACCGGCGAGCCCCCGGAATGGCGATCAACCAACGCTCTCGAACCCCTGCAGCACATTCACCGCATTGATCCCGATCTCCTCCACCGCATACCCCCCCTCCATGACGAACAGCGTCGGCAGGCCCAGCCTCCCGATGGCCTCCCCCATGCGCAGGTAGTCCGGGCTGTCCAGCTTGAACTGCGAGATGGGGTCTTCCTTGAAGGTGTCCACGCCCAGGGAGACGATCAGCACTTCCGGCCCGTAGGCGGCTATCTGGCGGATCGCCGCCTGCAGCGCCAGGCTCCAGACCGACCAGTCGCTGCCCGAGGCCAGCGGGTAGTTGAAGTTGAAGCCTTCGCCCACGCCCAGGCCCTTCTCGTCGGCGTAGCCGAGGAAGTAGGGGTACTCGAAGCGCGGGTCGCCGTGGATCGAGGTGAAGAGCACGTCGGCGCGGTCGTAGAAGATGTCCTGGGTGCCGTTGCCGTGGTGGTAGTCCACGTCGAGGACGGCCACCCGCGCCGCGCCCTGGTCGAGGATGGCCTGGGCGGCGATGGCGGCGTTGTTCAGGAAGCAGTAGCCGCCCATGTAGTCGGCCGAGGCGTGGTGGCCCGGCGGGCGGCACAGGCTGAACACCGAGCGGGCGCCCTTGGCCAGTTCGGCCTGGCCGGTCAGGGCCACGTTCGCCGAGCTGGTGATGGCCTGCCAGGTGCCGGCGGTGATGGGCGCGCCGGCGTCGAAGCTGTAGTAGCCCAGGCGCCCGTCGATGCTGTCGGGCTCCTTCTGCCGCAGGCGCCGGGTCGGCCAGGCGATGGGCAGCATGTCGTGGCTGCGGCCGGTGGCCAGCCAGTCGCGCCAGGCGTGCTGGAGGAAGTTGACGAAGCCCTCGGTGTGGATGCGCCGGATCGGCTCCAGGCCGAAGTCGCGCGGGGCCTGGATTTCGCCCAGGCCCACGGCCTTGACGCGGTCCAGGACCATGTCGGCGCGGCTGGGCTTCTCGAAGCAGGGCGTGAACTGGCCGCCGATCAGCTCATGTTGGCCGTGGTGCAAGCGATGGTCGTCGGTGTAGATCGTCAGCATCTTGCGCTCCAGTGGGCGCCCGGCGGCGCCCGGTTGGGTCCGTGGGGTGTCAGGCGTTTTCCTCGAAGTTCACGCTCGGCGCCTTGCGGCGGAAGCCGCCGGTGTGCAGCGCCAGGTAGACGAAGCCGACGGCGAACCAGCTCAGGCCGACGATCAGCGTCAGCTGCGACAGGCTGGTCCACAGCCAGAGGGTCAGGCACAGGCCGACGAAGGGCACCAGGCCGTAGCGCAGCAGGTCGGCCGGCGCGCGGCGGCCTTCGACGCCCAGGTAGGTGCGGATCACCGCCAGGTTGACCACCGAGAAGGCCACCAGGGCGCCGAAGCTGATCATCGAGGCCAGGGTGGTCAGGTCCAGCACCAGGGCCAGCAGGGAGATGGCCGAGACCACCAGGATCGCCACCACCGGCGTCTGGAAGCGCGCGTGCAGGGTGCCGAACAGGCTGCGCGGGAGGATGCCGTCGCGGCCCATGGTGAAGAGGATGCGCGACACCGAGGCCTGGGACGCCAGCGCCGAGCCGATGCAGCCGGCGATGTAGGCGGCGGTGAAGAAGTTGCCGAGGAACTGGCCGCCGGCCTTGAGCATCACCTCGTTGGCCGCCGAGTCGGCGTTCTGGAACACGCTGCCGGGGAACACCAGCTGGCTGATGATCGCCAGCAGGGTGAACATCAGGCCGGCCAGCACCGTGGTGATGATGATCGCCCGCGGGATGTCGCGGCGCGCGTCACGGGTTTCCTCGGCCATGGTGGAGACCGCGTCGAAGCCCAGGAACGACAGGCACAGCACCGCGGCGCCGGCCATCAGCGGGGCGAAGCCGGGCTTGCTGCCGTCGCCGACGAAGGGCGCGGCCAGGTCCAGGGCCGGGGCGCCGGCCAGGCTCTTCAGCGACATGCCGACGAACACCACGATGAACACCAGCTGGGCGCCGACGATGGCGTTGCTCATGCCGGCCACCTGGCTGATGCCCACCACGTTGAGCACGGTGACCAGGGCGATGGAGGCGACCACGAAGACCCACGCGGGGATTTCCGGGAAGGCGATGTTCATGAACAGGCCGATGAGCAGGTAGTTGATCATCGGCAGGAACAGGTAGTCGAGCAGCAGCGACCAGCCGGACAGGAAGCCCACCGCCGGGCCGAAGCTCAGGCTGGTGTAGGAGTAGGCGGAGCCGGCGATCGGGTACTTACGCACCATGAAGCTGTAGGAGGCGGCGGTGAACAGCATCGCCAGCAGGGTGATCAGGTAGGCGCTGGCGGTGCGCCCGCCGGTCATCTCGGTGACCACGCCGTAGGTGGTGAACATGGTCAGCGGGACCATGTAGACCAGGCCGAAGAAGACCAGGGCGGGCAGCCCCAGGATGCGTTTGAGGCGGGCGTCCGCCTGGGCTTGGGGGGCGTTGCCGGTGCTGGCGCTCATGCGGGCGCCTTGTTCGATGGCCATCGATGTTTCCTCGCGAATTCTTGTCGTTGTTGCGCTGGCGCGGGGCGCCGCTGGCGGCCGCGCGGACGGAGCGGGGCGGTCAGCCGCAGCGCTGCCGGCGGACGGAACGGGCGAGGAAGGGGTGGGCGCGGTGACGGCCGCGAACCGGGGTGGAGCAAGGGCTGTTCATGAGCGTTCTCGGGGCATTGTTCTTGTGGATGCTCGCTGGCGGCGCTCCCTGGATGCCGCCGCATGCTGCGGCGGCGGTCGCGGCCCTGGCGGCCATTCCCTGGGCGAGTACCCGGACTTTAGGCCGCCGCGCCGCCCCGCAGAACCCTGTAAAGGGTCAAAAAGGGATCGAAGTGGCCAAACTGACTGTCAGCCCTGCGGCGGGCGCCCGTCCCGCCGCGGGACCCACCGGTCATTTCTTCAGCTTGGTCCAGACCTTGGCGCGCAGCGCCAGGGACTTCGGCGAGCACAGCTGGAACGGCTTCAGGCGGTCGATCTTGTCTTCCGGGGTGTTGATCGCCGGGTCGTCGAACAGCTCCTTGTCCATGAACTTCTCGGAGCCGGTGATGGCGTTGTTGTACTTGGCGAAGTTGGAGGCGGCGGCGATGTTCTCCGGCTGCATCATCCAGTTGAGGAAGACGTGGGCTTCCTTGATGTTGGTGGCGTCCTTGGGGATGGCCAGGTTGTCGATGAACAGGCGCACGCCTTCCTTCGGATAGACGTAGACCAGGCTGGCGCGCTGGGCGTGGGCGCGGTGGAAGGCGCCGTTCCACTGCTGGTGCATGTACACCTCGCCGGCGGCCATGCGCTCGATGGTGCCGTCGCTGTTGTACATCGCCAGCAGCGGCTTCTGCTTCAGCAGCAGGTCGAGGACCTTCTCGGCCTGTTTCGGGTCCTCGGTGCACTCGTCCACGCCGAGGTAGTAGGTCGCCGGGGCCCACAGCTCCTCGATGGAGTTGAGCGCCACCACCTTGCCCTTGAACGCCTCCGGCGGCTCGAAGAACGGCTTCCAGCTCTCGTCGAACTTGCCGCCCGGGGCCTTGGCGCTGTCGTAGCTGTAGCCGGTGCTGCCCCACAGGTAGGGCACGGTGTAGTCGTGGCCGGGGTCGTAGGAGAGGGTCTTGAACTTGTCCTTGAGGTTGGCCAGGTTCGGCAGCTGCGACTTGTCCAGTTTCTGCAGCAGGCCTTCCTTGACGAAGATCTCGATGAAGCTGTCCGAGGGCACCACCACGTCGTAGGCGCCGCCGCCGGCCTTGAGCTTGGCCAGCAGGGTCTCGTTGCTGTCGTAGGAGTCGAGGGTGGCGTGGATGCCGGTGTCCTTCTCGAACTTCTTCAGCAGCTCCGGCGGGAAGTAGTCCGACCAGTTGGCGAAGTGCAGGGTGCCGTCGGCGTGAGCCTGGCTGGCCAGGGTCAGGCCCGCCAGGGCGGCGGCCTTGAGGGCCAGGGGAAGGCGGCGGATGGTCATCGGTGAAGCTCCTGTGCGAATGGTTTTTATCGGGAGGCAGTCAACGCCGGCGCTGGCCGACGTAGTACGACAACGCAACGAACGCGATGGAAATCAGCAGGATGATCGAGGAGATCGCATTGATCTTCGGCGATATGCCCATTCTTATGGAACTGAAGATGTACACCGGCAGGGTGGTGGCCCCGGCGCCGGCGACGAAGTAGGTGATGACGAAGTCGTCCATCGAGATGATGAACGCCAGCATCGCCCCGGAGAGGATGCCGGGCATCAGCAGCGGGCAGGTCACCTTCCAGAAGGCCTTCCAGGGCGAGGCGTAGAGGTCCGCCGCGGCCTCCGCCAGGCGCGGGTCCATGCCCTCCAGGCGGGCGCGGATCGGCAGGTAGGCGAAGGGGATGCAGAACACCACGTGGGCGATGAGGATGGTGAACAGCGACAGCTTCAGGCCGATGAAGGCGAAGAACATCAGCGTGGCCACCGCGACCACTATCTCCGGCACCAGCAGCGGCAGGCCGAGCACCCCGTTCATCAGGCTCTGGCCGCGGAAGGCGCGGCCGCGCATGCCCAGCGCCGCCAGGGTGGCGAGCAGGGTGGCGAACACCGTGGCCAGGCTTGCGACTATCAGCGAGTTCTTCGCCGCGCGGACGATCTCCGGGTCGTTGGCCACCACCGCGTACCACTTGAAGCTGAAGCTTTCCCACAGGGTCGCCGACTGGCCGCTGTTGAAGCTGAGCACCACCAGCACCAGGATCGGCACGTAGAGGAAGGCGAAGAACAGCCAGGCGGCCGGGCGCACGCCGGCGAAGCGCCACAGCGGGTTCAGCGAGTTCATGGGTGACCTCCGGCGGCGCCCTGCCTGAAGCGCATGCTGTAGACCAGCATGGCGGCGAGGACGAAGGCGAGCAGGGCGAAGGACAGCGCCGCGCCGAACGGCCAGTTGTGCGCCGTGCCGAACTGCAGCTGGATCAGGTTGCCGATCATCAGCGACTTACCGCCGCCGAGCAGCTCGGGAATGATGTAGTTGCCCAGCGAGGGGATGAACACCAGGATGCAGCCGGCCACAACGCCAGGCATCGCCAGCGGGATGATGATGCGCCTGAGCGCCTTCCAGCGGTTGGCGCCGAGGTCGAAGGCGGCTTCCACCAGGCGCCAGTCCATCTTCTCCAGGCTGGTGTAGATGGGCAGCACCATGAACGGCAGGTAGGTGTAGAGCAGGCCGATGATCACCGCGTTGTCGGTGTAGAGCAGGCCGATGGCGGCGTCGCTGAAGCCCAGCTTGTGCAGGCCCTCGTCGATCAGCCCGCCGTTGCGCAGCAGCAGTATCCAGGCGTAGACGCGCACCAGCAGGTTGGTCCAGAACGGCACCGTGACCAGGAACAGCAGCATGTTGCGCCGGCGCTCGTCCTGCAGCGCCAGGTACAGCGCGGTGGGGAAGCCGATCAGCAGGCAGCCTGCGGTGGTCAGGATGGACAGCCAGAAGGAGCGCTGGAAGATGCCCAGGTAGTCGGTGTTGAACACCAGGGCGTCGTCCAGGTCGCGCTCCCAGAGGAAGTTGATGTACGCCTCCAGGGTGTGCTGGCCCCATTTCACGCCGCCGTAGTCGCCGGGGGCCTGGATGGACACGGCGAACATGATGCCCAGCGGCAGCACCAGGAACACCAGCAGCACCAGCATGGCCGGGGTGGTCAGCGCCAGCCGGGCGCGCAGGCTCTTGCGCTCGGCCTGCAGGCGCAGCGTACTCATTCGGCCAGCACCCGGATGGCGTTGCCGGGCACCCGCACGCGCACCTGCGCGCCGGGCTGATGGGCGCCGACCGCGCCCTGGCGGTTCTGCTGGCGCACGCGGAAGCCCGGCTGGCCCGCGACCTTCAGGTGGTAGACGGTATCGGTGCCGACGTAGACCACGTTCTCCACCACGCCTTCCAGCTCGCCGTCCTGGGCCAGCTCGGTGCGTTCCGGGCGGATGGCCAGGGTCACCTTGCCCGGCAGGGTGGTGGCGGCGGCCAGGCGCTGGCCGTCGGCGAGCACCACGCCGTCGCCACTGGCCTCGGCCTCGAGGAAGTTGGTCTCGCCGATGAAGTCGGCCACCCAGCGGTTGGCCGGGGCGTCGTAGATCTCGGTGGGGGTGCCGATCTGCAGGACCTGGCCCTTGTTCATCACCGCGATGCGGTCGGACATGGTCAGGGCTTCTTCCTGGTCGTGGGTGACGAAGATGAAGGTGATGCCGGTCTCGTGCTGCAGGCGCTTGAGCTCGATCTGCATTTCCTTGCGCAGCTTCAGGTCCAGCGCCGAGAGCGATTCGTCCAGCAGCAGCACCTTGGGCCGGCTGGCCAGTGCCCGGGCCAGGGCGATGCGCTGCTGCTGGCCGCCGGAAAGCTGGTCGGCGCGCCGCGAGCCGACGTCGGGCAGGCGCACCAGCTCCAGCATGGCCTTCACCGTGGCCTCGGTCTCGGCCTTGGGCTTGCCCTGCATTTCCAGGCCGAAGGCGATGTTCTGCGCCACCGTCATGTGCGGGAACAGGGCATAGCTCTGGAACACGGTGTTGACCGGGCGGCGGAAGGGCGGGAGGCCCTGCATGGGCTCGCCGTAGAGGCGGATGCTGCCGGAGGTGGGTTGTTCGAAGCCGGCGATGAGCCGCAGGAGGGTGGTCTTGCCACAGCCCGAGGGGCCGAGGAGGGTGAAGAACTCGTTGGCGCGGATGTCCAGGGACACGTCGTCCAGGGCCTTGAGGCCTTGGCCGGGGGTACCGAATTCCATGCCGATTCGCTCGATGGCAATCGCGCTGGTCATGCTTCAATACCATGCAGTCAAGCAGTTGTTATTGTTTGCGGTTGTGCGGTTCTGCCGACCGCTTCACCTAGCTGCGGCTTGATAATGGCCCGCCTTTTTGCGGCGGCAGAACGATAGAACAGGCCAATAAGGGATAAATCAGGCCAAGTTGAAGGGCCATATTCACCGGCCATGGCAACCTGTCGTTCCCCTGTAGGGCGCATAACGCCTACGGCGTTATCCGCCGTTGTCGTCGGGCTTCGGTGCATCGGCCAACGGCGGATAACCGCGAACGGTTACTCGCCCTACGTCCTGCTCTTCGTAGAGCGAGCTGTGCCGTCTGGTGGGGACGCGATTGGCCCTAGCCGCGATACAGGCTCGGGCTCGCCCCGCTCCAGCGCTGGAAGGCGTGGCGGAAGCTGGCGGTCTCGCTGTAGCCGAGCCGCTCGGCGATCAGGTAGATCGGCAGGTCGGTGTCCTTGAGCAACTGCCGGGCCTTGTCGTAGCGCACCTCGTCCAGCACCTGCTGGTAGCTGGTGTTGTGCTGCTGCAGGTGGCGGCGCAGGGTGCGGCTGGAGCGGTGCAGGTGGCGCGCCACCTCGTCCAGGCCGCGGGCTTCCTGCAGGTGGTTGGCGAGGTGGCGGCGGATCAGTTCGAGGATGTCGTCGCGCCCGCTCATGGCCGCGCTCAGGCGCTGGCATTGCTGCAGGCCGTTGTGGCAGCTGACCGGGTCGGCCAGCGGCAGGGCGCGGTCGAGCAGCGCCGGGCCCAGGCACAGGGCGCTGGTGGCGGCGCCGAACTCCACCGGGCAGCCCAGGCGCTCGGTGTAGGTGCTGGCGTGCAGCGGCGGGCGGTAGGCCAGCAGCAGGCGCCGCGGACGCACCGATTCGCCGAGCAGGTCGCGTACCACGGTGAGCAGCGAGGTCAGGCACAACTCGGTGTTGAACACCGTCAGCTCCGGCGCGTAGCGGTAGCCCTCGGCGCTCAGCCAGACCTCGTCGCCGTGGTCCTGCAGGGCCAGGCGGAAGTAGGTGCCGAGCAGGTCCGGGTGGGCCAGGGCCAGCTGCAGGGCGTCGCGCAGGGTGCGGCTGGCCAGCATGCTGTAGCCGAGCATGCCGTAGGCCGAAACGTGCATGCGCAGGCCGAGGTACAGGCCCAGGGCCGGGTCCTGGTGGCAGTTCAGGGCATTGGCGAACACCCGCAGTTCCTGGGCGTGGCTGATGAATTTCTCCGGCGTCAGCAGGTCGGCCTCGGCGATGCCGCTGCCTTCCAGCAGCCGTCCGCGGGGGATGCCGGCCTGGCTCAGCACCTCGGTGGCCAGCACCACCGTGTGCAGGGTGGTCAGGGTTCGCTGCTCGGGAAGCGGGACGGCGCTCATCGGAACTCCTTGCGGGGGCGGCGAGGACACGGGATTACGCTAGCCTGACTCTAGCCTTGGAGAAATTTCCTGCACGGCGATTAAGCCTGGCTTCAGCGGCCCTGTGCTATTACTGCGCGCTCCCATCGACATGGACCTGCGATGCTCCGTTCCCTCACCCCGCGCCGCTGCCTGGCGGCGCTGCTGCTGCTCCTGCTGCTCGCCCTGGCCTGGCTCGGCCAGCAGTTCCGCGTCTACGAACGCGCCTGGTTCGCCGTGCGCGAATGGCACCATGCGGAAAGCTGGCGCGAGCAGTCGATCTGGCTGCCCGACTACCGCGTGGAGATCGAGGCGCAGCCCATCGAGGGCCTGGACGACGACGTCTCGGCGCTGACCTACGACCCCGAGCGGCGCAGCCTGTTCACCGTCACCAACCAGCCGGCGCAGATCGTCGAGCTGTCCCTGGACGGCCGCGTGCTGCGCAAGATCACCCTGCACGATTTCGGCGACACCGAGGCCATCGAGTACATCGGCCCCGGCCTCTACGTGCTCAGCGACGAGCGCCGCCAGCGGCTGTTCAAGGTGCGCCTGGAGAACGACACCCGCGAGCTGGACGCCGCCCAGGCGCAGCAGCTGTCCCTGGGCCTGGGGCCGATGGGCAACAAGGGCTTCGAGGGGCTGGCCTACGACTCGGTCGGCCAGCGCCTGTTCGTCGCCAAGGAGCGCGACCCGGTGCGCATCTACGAGATTCGCGGTTTCCCCCACACCCAGGCCGGCAAGCCCTTCGCCGTGCACGTGCTGGACGACCTCAAGCGCGACCGCCGGCTGTTCGTCCGCGACCTTTCCAGCCTGCAGTACGACGAGGGCAGCGGCCACCTGCTGGCGCTGTCGGACGAGTCGCGCCTGGTGCTGGAGCTGGACGTCAACGGCGAGCCCATCAGCAGCCTGTCGCTGCTGCGCGGCATGCAGGGGCTCAAGCGCAGCGTGCCGCAGGCCGAGGGCCTGGCCATGGACGAGGCGGGCACGCTGTACCTGGTCAGCGAGCCCAACCTGTTCTACGTGTTCCGCAAGGCGCCGGGCGTGGAGTCCGAGTAACAAAAGGCTTACATTGTCGCCCCCACCTGCGGACTCGGCCCTGGAGCGACCTTGAACATCATCCGCGAAGCCCTGATCAACCGCCGCCTGCACAAGGCGCTGAGCGAGCACGGCTGCCGCCTGGCCGGCGGGATCAAGTCATTGCGCGACGGCGCGCGGCTGGTCCTGGAGCCGGGGGTGAAGATCGGCAAGGCGAAGATCTACTCGCCCTCCCTGGAAATCGGCGCGCACACCGACGTGGTCAGCGGCTGCGAATTCCTCGACGTCTCGCACATCGGCCGCTACTGCTCGATCGCCACCGGCGTGGTGATCGGCCAGGGCCGCCATTCGCACCCGATGGACTGGCTGACCACCCACAACTTCCCGTCCAACCCCAGGCTGATCAGCCGCCCGATCCTCCGCGACGAGCCCCGGCGCCCCTCGTCCATCGGCCATGACGTGTGGATCGGCCGCGACGTGCTGATCCTCGACGGCCTGACGGTGGGGACGGGGGCGGTGATAGGCGCGCAGTCCCTGGTCAACAAGGACGTGCCGCCCTACGCGGTGGTCGCGGGAAGCCCGGCGCGGGTGATCCGCTACCGCTTCCCGCCGGAGCTGGTCGAGCGCCTGCTGGCCAGCCGCTGGTGGGAACTGCCGCTGGAGGCCCTCGGGGAATTGCCGCTGGACGACCCCCGGGCCTGCCTGGCGCAGCTGGAGCGCGAGGCCCCGCAGGCGCGGGGCACGCCGCCGCGCCTGCAGGTCAGCTCCAGGCCCTGGGGGATCGAGCGGCTCGGCGGCTGAGCCGCCTCAGGTATCGTCGCTGATACCGGCGTCCGGCGCGTAGCGCTTCACCGCGGCGACGCCGTTCTCGGCGTTGGCGCGGCTGGCGTACATCTGGCTTTGCCCGACCACCTGGCCGTTGGTGGCCTTGAGCACGAAGTAGTGCTTGCCGTTGCTCGCCTCCTTCACCTCGAAGGCGCCCTCGCGCTGCGAGTTCTTGCGCACCGACTCGATGCCCTCGGTGGCCGAGGTCTTGGCCTTGTACAGCTCGCTGCTGAGCACGACCTCGCCGTTGCTGGCGTGCAGGGTGAAGTGGAACTGGCCGTCGCTGGCCTTCTTCAGATGGTATTTCGCGGACATGGCTGCCTCCTGTGCTGAGCCGTCTACCCAGACCCAGGGTAGACGTTCGGCAGCCGGCCGGCGGAAAGTTTCAGGGGCCCTTGAGAGGGCCGGGGGTGGCCGCCGGCACGGCGGCCGCCTGGGGCTCAGGCCTTGAGCGTCTTCACGCCCTCGGCGGTGCCGAGCAGCAGCAGGTCGGCCGGGCGCGCGGCGAACAGGCCCACGGTGACCACGCCGACGATGTTGTTGATCTTCTCTTCCAGGGCCACCGGGCTGTCGATGCGCAGGTTGTGCACGTCGAGGATGATGTTGCCGTTGTCGGTCAGCACGCCGTCGCGGTAGACCGGGTCGCCGCCCAGCTTGACCAGCTCGCGGGCCACGTGGCTGCGGGCCATGGGGATGACTTCCACCGGCAGCGGGAAGGCGCCGAGCAGCGGCACCAGCTTGCTCTGGTCGGCGATGCAGATGAACCGCTTGGCCACGGCCGCGACGATCTTCTCGCGGGTCAGCGCGGCGCCGCCGCCCTTGATCAGCTCCAGGCGCTCGTTGCTCTCGTCGGCGCCGTCGACGTAGAACTCCAGCTCGCTGACGCTGTTCAGGTCGTAGACCGGGATGCCGTGGCCCTTCAGGCGCTGGGCGGTGGCCTCGGAGCTGGCCACGGCGCCGTCGAACTCGGCCTTGTGGCGGGCCAGCAGGTCGATGAAGAAGTTGGCGGTGGAGCCGGTGCCGACGCCGACGATGCTCTTGCTGTCGAGGTGCGGGAGGATGTGGTCGACGGCGGCCTGGGCCACGGCCTGCTTGAGCTGGTCCTGGTTCATCTGGGGGTTCCGGCAAAGGGGCTTGGGGCGCGAATTATAGCGGGGCCGCCGGGCGAATGTGGATTCGCCGCTCCCGCCGGCCGCCGACTGGAGTAGACTGCCGGCTTTGTGCCCCGTCCCTGCGAAGCCCGCCCCGATGCTCGAACAGTACGTCAAGAAGATCCTCACCTCGCGCGTCTACGACGTCGCCGGGGAAACGCCCCTGCAACCGGCCCGCCGCCTCTCCGAGCGCCTGGACAACCAGGTGCTGCTCAAGCGCGAGGACCTGCAGCCGGTGTTCTCCTTCAAGATCCGCGGCGCCTACAACAAGCTGGCGCAGCTGAGCCCCGGGGAACTGGCGCGCGGCGTGGTCACCGCCTCGGCCGGCAACCACGCCCAGGGCGTGGCCCTGGCGGCGAAGGAGCTGGGGGTGAAGGCGACCATCGTCATGCCGCGCACCACGCCGGAGCTGAAGGTCCAGGGCGTGCGCGCCCGCGGCGGCAAGGCGGTGCTGCACGGCGACGCCTTCCCCGAGGCGCTGGCGTATTCGCTGAAGCTGGTGGAAGAGAAGGGCTACGTCTACATCCACCCCTACGACGACCCGGACGTGATCGCAGGCCAAGGCACCGTGGCCATGGAGATCCTCCGCCAGCACCCGGGGCGCCTGGACGCCATCTTCGTGCCGGTGGGCGGCGGCGGGCTGATCGCCGGCATCGCCGCCTACGTGAAGTACCTGCGCCCGGAGGTGAAGGTCATCGGCGTCGAGCCGGACGACTCCAACTGCCTGCAGGCCGCCATGGCCGCCGGCGAGCGCGTGGTGCTGGGCCAGGTCGGGCTGTTCGCCGACGGCGTGGCGGTGGCGCAGATCGGCCAGCACACCTTCGACATCTGCAAGCGCTACGTGGACGAAGTCATCACCGTCAGCACCGACGAAATCTGCGCGGCGATCAAGGACATCTACGACGACACCCGCTCCATCACCGAGCCGGCCGGCGCCCTGGCGGTGGCCGGGATCAAGAAGTACGTCGAGCGCGACGACGCGCGCGGGCAGACCCTGGTGGCCATCGACTCCGGCGCCAACATCAACTTCGACCGCCTGCGCCACGTCGCCGAGCGCGCCGAGCTGGGCGAGAAGCGCGAAGCCATCATCGCCGTGACCATCCCCGAGCGCCCGGGCAGCTTCAAGGCCTTCTGCGAGGCCATCGGCAAGCGCCAGATCACCGAGTTCAACTACCGCTACAACACCGACAGCGAGGCGCACATCTTCGTCGGCGTGCAGACCCACCCGGACAGCGACCCGCGCGCCGTGCTGGTCGAGCAGCTGCGCGAGCAGGGCTTCCCGGTGCTGGACCTGACCGACAACGAGCTGGCCAAGCTGCACATCCGCCACATGGTCGGCGGCCACTCGCCGCGGGTCAGCGACGAGCAGGTGTTCCGCTTCGAGTTCCCCGAGCGCCCCGGCGCGCTGTTCAACTTCCTCAACAAGCTCGGCGGGCGCTGGAACATCACCATGTTCCACTACCGCAACCACGGCGCCGCCGACGGCCGCGTGGTCGCCGGCCTGCAGGTGCCGGAGGAGGAGCGCCACAAGGTGGCGCAGGCGCTGGAGGAAATCGGCTACCCGTACTGGGACGAGACCGACAACCCGGCCTACAAGCTGTTCCTCGGCTGAGGCCGGGCGGCCGGGTGGGGAACGCCGGGGCGGCACGCGCTGTCCCAGCTCAACCCGCCGGCCGGCAGCGCTGCTAGGCTGAGGGAACAGCCCGAATCGCGACAGGGACCGCCCGCATGGAAACCTACCAGACCCTCAAGATCCTCCACGGCGTCGCCGTGGCCGTGCCGCTGCTGGCCATCGCCGGCCTCGCCTGGTACGGCTGGCGCAGCTGGCGCGGCGGGGATGCCGGCGTGCTGGCCAAGGCGCTGCGGCGCATCGGCCTGGCCGCCTGGGTACTGGTCGCCGGCTGCGTGGCCAGCCTGCCGCTCACCGGCTGGCAGATGGTCCACCGCGCCGGCTTCCCGCTGGGGCAGACCTGGCTGCTGGCCAGCGCCTGCCTGCTGATCCTGGTGGCGATCTTCTGGCTGCTGTTCACCGGCCGCCTGTGGCGCATCCGCCGCCTGGCGGTGAGCGCCCGCGACAGCGGCGAGCCGCTGGCCGAGGCGGCGGTGCGCGAGCTGCGCTTCGGCGCGGTGTTCTTCGCCCTGGCCCTGCTCGGCTGGCTGGCGATACTCGCGCTGATGCTGGCCAAGCCGCTGTGAGATCGACGGCGACGGAGCGCCGATGAGCCCCTACCTGCTGCTCAAGACCCTGCACATCCTGTCTTCCACCTTGCTGTTCGGCACCGGCCTGGGCTCGGCCTACTACGCCTGGCGGGCCTGGCGCAGCGGCCACCTGGAGGTGATCCGGGCGACCTTCCGCCACCTGGTCACCGCCGACTGGCTGTTCATCGCCACCACGGCGGTGTTCCAGCCGCTCAGCGGCGCCGCCATGGCGCACCTGGCCGGTTGGCCGCTGGACTCGGGCTGGCTGTCGTGGAGCCTGGCGCTGTACGTCTTCGCCGGCGCCTGCTGGCTGCCGGTGGTGTGGCTGCAGATCCGCGTGCGCGACATGGCCGAGGCGGCGCACCGCGATGGCACGGCGCTGCCGCCGCGGGCCTTCCTCTACATGCGCTGGTGGTTCGCCCTGGGCTGGCCGGCGTTCCTGGCCTTCCTGGCGATCTTCCACCTGATGGTCAACAAGGGCTTCTGAGGCGGCTCAGTCGCGCAGGCTGAGCACCGGCCAGCCGCGCGCCTGGGCGGTGGCGCGCAGGACCTCGTCCGGGTCGACCGCCACCGGGTGGGCCACCACTTCCAGCAGCGGCAGGTCGTTGCGCGAGTCGCTATAGAAGTAGCTGTCTTCCAGGCCCATGCCGGTTTCCTGCAGCCAGCGCTGCAGGCGCGTCACCTTGCCGCCCTGGAAGCAGGGCACGTCGAAGGTGCGGCCGGTGTAGAGGCCGTCGCGCATCTCGCACTCGGTGGCGATCAGCGTTTCCACGCCCAGGCGCTCGGCGATGGGGCCGGTGACGAAGCGGTTGGTGGCGGTGATGATCACCAGGCGGTCGCCGGCGGCGCGGTGCTCGGCCAGCAGGGCTTCGCCGCGGGGCAGGATGATCGGCTCGATGACCTCTTCCATGAACTGGCGATGCCAGGTGGCCAGCTGCTCCAGGCTGTTGCGGCCGAGGATCGCCTGGGTGAAGGCCTGGTAGGCGAACACGTCCAGGGTGCCGGCCTGGTAGTCGGCATAGAAGGCATCGTTGCGCGCCTGGTATTCGCCGGCGTCGACCAGGCCGCGCTGGCACAGCCATTCGCCCCAGCTGTGGTCGCTGTCACCGGCCAGCAGGGTGTTGTCGAGGTCGAAGAGGGCCAGACGCGCCATGGTTCACCATTGATTGCGAAAGCGGAAAAGTCGCCTAGAGTAACGGCTTTTGCCCGCCCTGCCCATGCGCGCCAAGCCTCGCGTTGCCGCTGTCACAGGCTTTGTGGAACAATGCGGGCACACGCGTTTTCGAGGATGTACCGCCGTGATCGATCCCGATGGTTTTCGCCCCAATGTCGGCATCATCCTCTCCAACGAGGCCGGTCAGGTTCTGTGGGCGCGGCGCATCAACCAGGAGGCCTGGCAGTTCCCGCAAGGCGGCATCAACGCCCGGGAAACTCCTGAAGAGGCGCTGTTCCGCGAGTTGAACGAAGAGATCGGCCTGGAAGAGCAGGATGTGCGCATTCTCGCCTGCACCCGCGGCTGGTTGCGCTATCGTCTGCCGCAACGGCTGGTGCGCACCAACAGCCAACCGCTGTGCATCGGCCAGAAACAGAAGTGGTTCCTGCTGCGCCTGACCGGCGACGAGAACCGGGTACGCATGGATGTGACCGGCAAGCCGGAGTTCGATGGCTGGCGCTGGGTGAGTTACTGGTATCCCCTGGGGCAGGTGGTGACCTTCAAGCGCGAGGTCTACCGGCGGGCCCTGAAGGAACTGGCGCCGCGCCTGCTGGCGCGGGACTGAATAGGAGATAAGGCCCTGAGCATGCTCAACACGCTGCGCAAGATCGTCCAGGAAGTGAACGCCGCCAAGGACCTGAGGGCGGCGCTGGGCATCATCGTGCTGCGGGTCAAGGAAGCCATGGGCACCCAGGTGTGCTCGGTCTATCTGCTCGACGCCGACACCAACCGTTTCGTCCTGATGGCCACCGAGGGCCTGAACAAGCGCTCCATCGGCAAGGTCAGCATGGCCCCCAACGAAGGCCTGGTGGGCCTGGTGGGCACCCGCGAGGAGCCGCTGAACCTGGAGAACGCCTCCGAGCACCCGCGCTACCGCTACTTCGCCGAGACCGGCGAGGAACGCTACGCTTCCTTCCTCGGCGCCCCGATCATCCACCACCGCCGGGTGATGGGCGTGCTGGTGGTGCAGCAGAAGGAGAAGCGCCAGTTCGACGAGGGCGAGGAAGCCTTCCTGGTGACCATGAGCGCGCAGCTCGCCGGGGTCATCGCCCACGCCGAGGCCACCGGTTCGATCCGTGGCCTGGGCAAGCTCGGCAAGGGCATCCAGGAGGCCAAGTTCGTCGGCGTGCCCGGCGCCCCCGGCGTGGCCGTGGGCAAGGCCGTGGTGGTGCTGCCGCCGGCCGACCTGGAAGTGGTCCCGGACAAGCCCATCGACGACGTCGAGGCCGAGGTCGAGCGCTTCAAACAGGCCCTGGAGTCGGTCCGCGAGGACATGCGCAACCTCTCCAGCAAGCTCGCCACCCAGCTGCGCAAGGAAGAACGCGCGCTGTTCGACGTCTACCTGATGATGCTCGACGACGCCTCCATCGGCCAGGAGGTCAAGCGCATCATCCGCTCCGGCCAGTGGGCCCAGGGCGCCCTGCGCCAGGTGGTGATGGAGCACGTGGCGCGCTTCGAGCTGATGGACGACGCCTACCTGCGCGAGCGCGCCTCCGACGTCAAGGACATCGGCCGGCGCATCCTCGCCTACCTGCAGGAAGAGCGTAAGCAGAACCTGACCTACCCGGACCAGACCATCATCGTCAGCGAGGAACTGTCCCCGGCGATGCTCGGCGAGGTGCCCGAGGGCAAGCTGGTGGGCCTGATCTCGGTGCTCGGCTCGGGCAACTCCCACGTGGCGATCCTTGCCCGCGCCATGGGCATCCCCACGGTGATGGGCGCGGTCGACCTGCCGTATTCCAAGGTCGACGGCATCGACCTGATCGTCGACGGCTACCACGGCGAGATCTACACCAACCCGTCGCCGCAGCTGGTCAAGCAGTACGGCGAAGTGGTCGCCGAGGAGAAGGAGCTGAGCAAGGGCCTGGCCGCGCTGCGCGAGCTGCCCTGCGAGACCCTCGACGGCCACCGCATGCCGCTGTGGGTCAACACCGGCCTGCTGGCCGACGTGGCCCGCGCCCAGGAGCGCGGCGCCGAGGGCGTGGGCCTGTACCGCACGGAAGTGCCGTTCATGATCAACGACCGCTTCCCCAGCGAAAAGGAGCAGCTGGCGATCTACCGCGAGCAGCTCTCGGCCTTCCACCCGCTGCCGGTGACCATGCGCACCCTGGACATCGGCGGCGACAAGGCGCTGTCCTACTTCCCGATCAAGGAAGACAACCCCTTCCTCGGCTGGCGCGGCATCCGCGTCACCCTAGACCACCCGGAAATCTTCCTGGTGCAGACGCGCGCCATGCTCAAGGCCAGCGAGGGCCTGAACAACCTGCGCATCCTGCTGCCGATGATCTCCGGCACCCACGAGCTGGAAGAGGCGCTGCACCTGATCCACCGCGCCTGGGGCGAGATCCGCGACGAAGGCGTGGACATCCCCATGCCGCCCATCGGCATGATGGTGGAGATCCCCGCGGCGGTGTACCAGACCCGCGAGCTGGCGCGCCAGGTGGACTTCCTCTCGGTCGGCTCCAACGACCTGACCCAGTACCTGCTGGCGGTGGACCGCAACAACCCCCGCGTGGCCGACCTCTACGACTACCTGCACCCGGCGGTGCTGCAGGCGCTGAAGAAGGTGGTCGACGACGCCCACGCCGAAGGCAAGCCGGTGAGCATCTGCGGCGAGATGGCCGGCGACCCGGCGGCCGCGGTGCTGCTCATGGCCATGGGCTTCGACTCGCTGTCGATGAACGCCACCAACCTGCCCAAGGTGAAGTGGCTGTTGCGCCAGATCACCCTGGGCAAGGCCCGCGAGCTGCTCGGCCAACTGATGACCTTCGACAACCCGCAGGTGATCCACAGCTCCCTGCACCTGGCTTTGCGCAACCTCGGCCTCGGCCGGGTGATCAACCCGGCGGCGACCATCCAGGGCTGAGCCTGGGGCGCCGCCCTCCCCGGAGCCGAGTCGTCCCCGGGGCCCCGTACACGCCGGCAGCGCCGGGAGAAGGCTTATGGATGAGCAACAAGCGTGCGCGGACGACCGCGAAGCCATCGAGAAGACCCTCCGCTATGCCCTGGAGATCGTCAGCGACGGCATCTGGGACTGGGACATCCGCAGCGACGACGTCAAGCGCAGCCCCGGCTGGTACCGCATGCTCGGCTACCCCATCGACGGCCTGCCGGAGAACGTCGCCACCTGGCACTCGGTGATCCACCCGGACGACTTCCCCCGCGTCATGCGCAGCTTCCAGGCCTACCTGGACGGGCGGCAGGCGGCCTACGCCGAGGAGTACCGCTGCCTCTGCGCCAACGGCGAGTACCTGTGGATAAGGGACCATGGCCGCTTCGTCGAATTCGACGAGCAGGGCCGTGCCACGCGGATGATCGGCGCCCACCACAACATCCACGAGCGCAAGCTGATCGAGCTGGAGCTGAAGCGGCGCAACGAGGAGCTGCGCGAACTCAACCGCAACCTCGAACAACTGGTCGAACAGCGCACCGAGGCCCTGCGCCAGGCCAACCTGGCCCTGGCCGAGCAGGCCGCGGTGGCGGTGCGCCTGAGCGAGACCGACCCGCTGACGCAGATCTTCAACCGGCGCCGCTTCGAAAGCAGCCTGCAGCAGGAGTGGCAGCGCTTCCAGCGCCACGACCAGCAGGTCAGCCTGCTGATGTTCGACCTCGACCACTTCAAGCGCATCAACGACCTCTTCGGCCACCCGGTCGGCGACCGCGTACTGGTGGCGGTGACCCAGGCGGTGCGCCAGACCCTGCGCGAGGAAGACTGCTTCGCCCGCTGGGGCGGCGAGGAATTCATCGTGCTGCTGCCCAACACCCCGGTGGCCTCCGCCACCCGCCTGGCCGAGCGCTTGCGCCTGCACATCCGCGAGGCCTGCGGCGAGCTGGAGCAACCCCTCACCGCCAGCTTCGCCCTGGCCGGCATGCGCCGCGCCGAATCCCTGGAGGGCCTGCTGCGTCGCCTGGACGACGCGCTCTACCGGGCCAAGCGCCTGCGCGATGCCATCGAGGTGTGCTAGGCCGCAGCGCATGGTGTAGCGGGCCCTGCCCGCGAATCGCGCGCAGGGCGCGCTCCTACATGGAGATGGCGTGGGTGGGGCGGCGTAGGAGCGGATCTCATCCGCGAATCGCGCCGGAACCTCCGGCTATCGCGGAAAAGTTCCGCTCCTACGGGAGGGAATACCGTGCCGCCCGGCAACTGTAGGACGAACCCGCAACCCCCTCCCTAACCCTCCCCCGCAAGCGGGAGAGGGGATCGTCCGTGCCTGCTGGAAGCGTGTGCCTCACGGCTGATCCCGTAGGGCGCATAACCGTTCGCGGTTATCCGCCGTTGGCCCCTGCGCGGGATTGGCATTCGGAACGGCGGATAACCCCTTCGGGGTTATTCGCCCTACGGGTGCCTTTCGTAGGCGCGAGCTTTCCCCCGTAGCGGGCCCTAGGCGTCGAGCACCAGGCGCACCTCGCCCAGGTGGGCCCCTTCCGGACCGAAGCTGCGTTCGATGAACTCCCGGCGCCCGTCGGCATGCACCCGCAGCACGCTGCTGGCACGGGTGCCATAGTTGGCGCTGGCGATGAACACGCTGGACAGCAGGCGCTCGGTGGCCAGGCCGACGCCGGTTTCCGGCAGCCGTTCGTCGGCGGGGCGCTCGCGGTCGCCGAGCAGCCCCAGCAGGGTATCGGGCTCGGCTTCGTCGAGGTGTTCCTCAAGGGCGGCGCGGGCGCGCAGCAGCTTGGGCCAGGGCGTATCCAGCGTGGCATTGGACAGGCCGTGCAGCCCGGCCGGCAGTTCCCGTGGCGCGCCGTCGCGGGGGTTGAAGTAGCAGAGCTGGCGGGCGTCGCCGACCAGCAGGTTGAACCCGGAATATTCGCTGGCGCGGCGCTGCACCTCGGCGAGGTAGGCCAGCGGCGCCTGGCGGCCGCGCAGGAAGCCGGCCACCAGTTCGCCGCGGGAGCGCGGCCCCAGCGGCTGGCCCGGATCACGCACGTTGGTCAGGGCGGCGAAACGCCCGCCAGGCCCCAGGCCCATCCACGTGCCGCCGGCCTCCAGGTCGCGCCCGGCATAGACCTCCGGCGCATCCTCCCAGGCCGCCAGCGGCAGGGTGGGGCGGGCATAGAACTCGTCGCGGTTGGCCGCGACTATCAGCGGCATGGCGTGTCCGGGGCGCCAGGCAAGGACGATCAGGCACATGGGGCAGGGCCCTGCGGTGGTGGTCCAGGCAGGGTAGGTAACTGGCGGTGGCAACTCAATAGCCGCCGTTGCCCGCGCGCGGCGCAGGATGAAATTTTCTTCATATCGGTACCGAAAGGCCCGTTGCACCGCGGGCGGCTGCCGTCGCCGGCGCATTTTCGGTACCATGCCGCTTTTGCCACCCGAGGTCTCCATGGAGTTCCTTCTCTACCTGGTGCTGGGTGCCTGCGCGGGGGTGCTGGCCGGGCTGTTCGGCGTCGGCGGCGGCCTGATCATCGTCCCGGTGCTGGTGTTCAGCTTCACC
This sequence comes from Pseudomonas delhiensis, assembly GCF_900187975.1. Taxonomy (GTDB): domain Bacteria; phylum Pseudomonadota; class Gammaproteobacteria; order Pseudomonadales; family Pseudomonadaceae; genus Pseudomonas; species Pseudomonas delhiensis. The sequence goes on from NZ_FZPC01000006.1 coordinate 204,684, forward strand.
GCCCATGGCTTCCCCGTCGAGGTGCTGACGCAGATGGCGGTGGGCACCTCCCTGGCGACCATCGTCTTCACCTCGGTCAACTCCATCCTCGAGCACCACCGCCGCGGCGCGGTGCTCTGGCCGGTGGTCCTGTGGATGACCGTGGGCATCGTCGTCGGCAGCGCCCTGGGCGCCCTGACCGCCTCGGCCATCAAGGGCCCGGTGCTGCAGAAGATCATCGGCGTCTTCGCCGTGCTCATTTCCATCCAGATGACCCTGGGCCTGCAACCCAAGGCCGGCGGCAGCCTGCCGGGCAAGGGCGGGCTGGGCGCGGCGGGCGGCTTCATCGGCTGGGCCTCGGCGATCTTCGGCATCGGCGGCGGCTCGCTGACCGTGCCTTTCCTGTCCTGGCGCGGCGTCTCCATGCAGCAGGCGGTGGCTACCTCTTCCGCCTGCGGCCTGCCCATCGCCATCGCCGGGGCGGTTTCGTTCATCGCGGTCGGCTGGCACCGGCCCGAACTGCCGCAGTGGAGCTTCGGCTTCGTCTACCTGCCGGCGCTGGTGGGCATCGCCGTCACCAGCATGTTCTTCGCCCGCATCGGCGCGCGCCTGGCGCACCGCCTGCCGGCCAAGGTGCTCAAGCGCCTGTTCGCTCTGCTGATGTTCTGCATCGGCATGAGTTTCCTGATCAAACCCTAGGAGTAAGCGATGCTGCCCTATCCACAGATCGACCCCGTAGCGGTGTCGCTGGGCCCCCTGAAGATCCACTGGTACGGGCTTATGTACCTGATCGGCATCGGCGGCGCCTGGCTGCTGGCCTCGCGCCGGCTGAACCGTTTCGATGCGACCTGGAGCAAGGAGAAGCTCTCCGACCTGGTGTTCTGGGTCGCCTGCGGCGTGGTGCTGGGCGGGCGCCTGGGCTACGTGCTGTTCTACAAGCTGGACTTCTACCTGGCCAACCCGCTGAACCTGTTCAAGGTCTGGGAGGGCGGCATGTCCTTCCACGGCGGCCTGCTGGGGGTGATGCTGGCCACCTGGTGGTTCGGCAGGCGCAACGGCAAGAGCTTCTTCCAGCTGATGGACTTCATCGCCCCGCTGGTGCCGATCGGCCTGGGCGCCGGGCGCATCGGCAACTTCATCAACGCCGAGCTGTGGGGCAAGCCCACCGACGTGCCCTGGGCGATGATCTTCCCGCCCTACAGCGACCCCGCGCAGCTGCCGCGCCACCCCTCGCAGCTGTACGAGTTCGCCCTGGAAGGCATAGTGCTGTTCGCCATCCTCTGGATTTTCTCGCGCAAGCCGCGGCCGACCGCCTCGGTATCGGGCCTGTTCATCCTCTGCTACGGCTGCTTCCGCTTCTTCGTCGAGTTCTTCCGCCTGCCGGATGCCGACCAGGGCGCCGGCGGCAACGGCGGCCCGGGCTACCTGGCCTGGGACTGGCTGACCATGGGCCAGCTGCTGTGCGTGCCGATGATCCTCGGCGGCATCGCGCTGATGGTCTGGGCCTACCGCCGCGCGGCGGCGAAGCCGGCGACCCACTGACGGGACGGCGGCTTTTCGTAGGAGCGAGGGGGACGCCTGGTTCTTGCTCGCGAACCCAACGTCTCTGGGTTCCCGCGTTCGCGGGAATGACGGGGTGGAAGGATGGTGTCTGGCCTACAAGCCACTCCGAACGGCTCCCTCTCCCTTCAGGGAGAGGGTTGGGGAGAGGGCCGGAGTCAACCCCGGACCCACTGCTCACCGGCAGACACCCCTCAAGCGCGATCCCAGACCTCGAAGGCATAGGCCGGCGTTTCCGCCGCGGCTTCATGCTCGATGCTGGACGCCAGGCGCCAGCGGCTTTCGTCCAGCTCGGGGAAGTGCGCGTCGCCCGCCGGGCTCAGGGCCACGCGGGTCAGGTACAGGCGCTCGGCTACGGGCAGGGCTTCGGCGTACAACTGGGCGCCGCCGATCAGCATCAGCTCCTCGGCTTCCTCCTCCCGGGCCCAGGCGTCGGCGCGCGCCAGGGCGGCGTCCAGCGAGGTGAAGACTTCCGCGCCTTCCAGCTGCAGGCCGGCCTGGCGGCTGACCACCAGGTTGAGCCGGCCGGGCAGCGGGCGGCCGAGGGAGTCCCAGGTCTTGCGGCCCATGATGATCGGCTTGCCGAGGGTCAGCGCCTTGAAGTGCTTGAGGTCGGCCGGCAGGTGCCAGGGCAGGCGGTTGTCGATGCCGATCACGCGGTTCTCGGCGAGGGCGGCGATCATCGCCAGCGGCAGGCGGGAAGGGGCTTGGGACATCGTGGCTCCGGTCATGTGCTCAGGGTGATCCGTCGGTGGCAGAGGATACCAGCCGCTGGGCCGGCGCGTCGTTCGCATAGGGCGGCACGCGCATGAAGAAGGTGCCGTCCTCGTTGACCTGGGTGATGCCGGTGGCCAGCACCTTGCGGTAGTCCCTGAGGTTGAACACCAGCCTCTGGTCCGGCTGCTCGGCCTTGAGCAGCACCTGCGCGTAGGTGATGAGGATCTCGAAGATCTTCAGGTCGCCCGACTGCAGCCAGATGTACGAGGGGCCGGCCAGGGTGGGCGGCTCGAAGCGCGGCGGCGGGCTGCCGGCCGGGCGGGCGAAGCGCAGGTGCAGGCCCTGCGCATCGAGCCAGGCGGCGTCGACCTTGCCGTCGATGCCCGCCAGCGGGAACACCTGGTGGTAGTTCAGGCGCATGGCGTTGTCGCGCAGCAGGGCGCCGGGGCGCTCCAGCTCGACCAGCGAATCCAGGTGCAGGCCGACCAGGCTCATGGCGCCGTAGGCCGGCACGCCGAGGACCTTGACCTGGTCCGGCTGGTAGAGGATCTCGTCGCCCTCCAGGCGCACGCTGCCGGACAGCCGCAGCGGCAGCCAGGGGCCGATGCCCAGGGGCTGCACCTGGCCGCTGACCAGCAGGCGCTCGCCGTCCACGCTCATGGCGAAGTCGCGCAGCATGCTCTGTGGATAAGCCAGGATGCGCTGGTTGAACAGGTTGGCCAGTTGCTGCGGGTCGAGGATCACCTCGCCCTCGGTGACCTGGATGCGCATGTCCTGCGGGCGGTCGAAGTCCACCGGCGCGCCGGCCTGCAGCGGCAGCAGCCAGCCCTTGAGCTGCGGGCTGTGGAAGCCGATGCCGCCTTCGAAGTACATGTCCACGTCATGCAGCAGCAGGCCGACGCCGTCCTGGCCGGAATCGCGAATCCCGCCCGGGCGGCTGGCGGCGTGGCCGGCCTCCGGCGGCGTCTGCTGGAACCAGCCCTGGCGCAGCAGCTGCAGTTCCTGCTGCTGGCGGTCGATGGCGGTTTGCGCCCAGGCCGGAACGGCGGCCAGCAGGGGCAGGGCGAGGACCAGGGGCAGCAGGCGCTTCATAGGGCTTTCTCCTGCGGCGCCGGCGCCTTCACCGGCGACACCGCGATGTGCACCATGCCGTCCTGGCGCAGGCGGATCTCGCCGTACTGCAGCTGGCGGCGGTAGTCGTAGAGGTTGAACAGCAGCGGCTGCCCGGGGCTGAGGCTGGTGAATAGGGCGTAGGCCTTGACCAGGATGGTGCGGGCCATCTTGATGTCGCCGCCCTTGATGAACATGTAGCTCTCCGGCGCCTGCAACCGCGGCCATTGCAGGCCGGCCAGGTCCTCGCCCAGCAGCAGGTCCATGCCGCCGTCGGCCAGCTTCAGGCTGCGCACGGCGAAGTCCAGGCGCGGTGGCGGGAACAGGCCGTCGAGGTCGACCAGGATGCGGTTGCCGAGCAGCTGCATGTGCGCGGTGTGCAGCCGCAGCACCTCGGACATCTCGATGGAGGCGGCGCTGAGCGAAGGGGTGACGTCCACGCCGTCGACGAAGATGCGTTGCGGCACCAGGGCCACCTTCAGCGGGCCGGCCTGCTCGATCCCGGTGAGCATCCGCAGCGGCCGCCAGCGCCCCTTGCGCAGCAGCTCGCCGCGCACCTCCTGGCCGTCCTTGCGGGTGCTCAGCACCAGGTTGCGCACCGGCGCGTCGGCGCTGCGCAGCTCGGCGTTGAGCAGGGTGGCGAGGGTGGCGTCGGCGACGAAGATGTCGCCGGCCTGGATGCGCGCCACCATGGCCCTGGGGTCGTCGAGCATGAGCGGCGTGCCCTTGGGCCCCACCGAGCTCATGCGGATCAGCATGCGGCGGATGAAGAAGCCGATGTCGTCGTGCAGGCGGAAGTCGGTGTGGCTTATCCACAGCTTCGACTCGTCGCTGTCGGAGTCGCGCTGGCCGACCTTGTCGTCCAGCTGGCGCGGCGGCACCGCCTGCATCAGCGGGGTGTCCGGGCCCCAGTCGGAGGGCCGGGGCGGGGGCGTTTCCACGGCCGCCGCGCGGGCGGCGGCCAGCAGGAGCAGGGCGCAGGGCAGGACGCGCGGCATGGCGGGCCTCGTTGTTGTTGTTCTGGTTGGCTTTGGCACCCTATACCCGTGCGCGCGCCGGGTAAGCCCTTCCTTGGTTCGGTCGGTGGCCGCCGGTGTTACCGTTACCCCGGAGAGCTGGCGGGCGGACGCGGCGCGGCGCAGCGGTTATGCTTGCGCCCAGGAACCAGCGCCGGAGACCCCGTGAGCGATACCGCCCCACCTTCCGCCTTCGACCGACTGTGGCTGTGCGAAGCCGTGCGCCTGCGCGAGGAGCAGGCCGGCCCGCTGGAGGATGCCGAAGCCAACCGCCGCGCCATCGCCGCCGGCGGCGAACTGCCCCGGCGCATCGAGCACCGCGCCCTGTGGCTGGCCGGGCGCGACCAGTTGGACAGCGCCCTGCGCCTGTGGAAACAGGGCGCGCAACTGGCCTTCTATCTGCTGATCGTCCTCGCCCTGCTCAGCGGCGCCGGCCTGGCGCTGGCCGCCCTGGGTGACGGCCAGCGCCCGGTCAACGTGTTCTGGGCCCTGGCCAGCCTGCTCGGCCTGGACCTGCTGATGCTGCTGGGCTGGGCCTGCGGCTTCGCCCTCGGCGGCGGCGAGGCGGCCGGCGCCCTGGGCCGCCTGTGGCTGTGGCTGAGCGGCAAGCTGGCGCGCGACGCCCGCGCCGCGCAGCTGGCGCCGTCGCTGCTGGTGCTGCTCGGCCGCCAGCGCCTGACGCGCTGGGCGCTGGGCATGCTGGTCCACGGCCTGTGGCTGCTGGCCCTGGGCGCGGCCCTGGTGGTGCTGCTGGCGTTGCTGTCGACGCGGCGCTACGGCTTCGTCTGGGAAACCACCATCCTCGGCGGCGACACCTTCGTCTTCCTTACCCAGGGGCTGGGCGCATTGCCTTCGCTGCTGGGTTTCCCGCTGCCGGACAGCGACCTGGTGCGCGCCAGCGGCGACGCCCTGGTGGCCAGCGAGGCCGCGCGCCACGCCTGGGCCGGCTGGCTGGTGGGCATCCTGCTGGTCTATGGGCTGCTGCCGCGCCTGCTGCTCTGGGCCTTCTGCCTGTGGCGCTGGCGCAGCGGCCGCGCGGCGTTGCGCCTGGACCTCTCGCTGCCGGGCTACAGCCTGCTGCGCGAGCGCCTGCAGCCCGGCAGCGAGCGCCTGGGCGTGAACGATGCCGCGCCGGCCAGCCTGGTCGAGCCGCAGGCGCAGAACCCTGCGGCCAGCGCAGAGGGCGCCTTGCTGGTGGCCATCGAACTGGACGACAGCCAGAGCTGGCCGCCGAAGCTGCCGGCCGGCGTGGCCGATGCCGGCGTGCTGGACGATGGCGCGCAACGCCGCCGCCTGCTGGAACAGCTGACCCGCTACCCGCCGGCGCGCCTGGCCATCGCCTGCGACCCGCGGCGCTCGCCGGACCGCGGCACCCTGGCGCTGATCGCCGAGCTGTCGCGCTGCGCCGGCGCCACCCGCGTCTGGCTGCTGCAGCCGCCGGCGGGCATCGGCCTGGACAGCGACCGCCTGGCCGACTGGCATGCCGCCATCGACAGGCTGAACCTGCCGCACAGCGGCGCATCGCCCCTGGCCTGGCTGGAGAGCGGACATGACTGAGCCCCTCAGGCTGGCCGTGGTCGGCCACACCAACGTCGGCAAGACCTCGCTGCTGCGCACCCTGACCCGTGACGTCGGCTTCGGCGAGGTCTCGCACCGCCCCAGCACCACCCGCCACGTCGAGGGGGCGCGCCTGTCGGTGGACGGCCAGGCGCTGCTGGAGCTGTACGACACGCCGGGCCTGGAGGACGCCATCGCCCTGCGCGACTACCTCGACGCCCTGGAGCGCCCCGGCGAGCGCCTGGACGGCCCGGAGAAGCTGCGCCGCTTCCTCGACGGCAGCGAGGCGCGCGGGCGCTTCGAGCAGGAAGCCAAGGTGCTGCGCCAGTTGCAGGCCTCCGATGCCGGGCTCTACGTGATCGACGCCCGCGAGCCGGTGCTGGCCAAGTACCGCGACGAACTGGCGGTGCTCGCCGGCTGCGCGCGGCCGCTGCTGCCGGTGCTGAACTTCGTCGCCAGCGCCAGCCACCGCGAGGCGCAGTGGCGCGAGGCCCTGTCGCGCCTGGGCCTGCACGCCCTGGTGCGCTTCGACAGCGTGGCGCCGCCGCTGGACGGCGAACGGCGACTCTACGAAAGCCTGGCGCTGCTGCTGGAGAAGTCCCGCCCGCAGTTGGAGCGGCTGATCCAGGACCACGAGGTCCAGGCCGTGGCGCGGCGCGAGGCCGGCGCCAAGCTGATCGCCGAACTGCTGGTGGACGTCGCCGCCTGCCGCGACCTGGTGCCCGGCGACGCCGAGGCCATCCGCAAGGCCACCGAGGCCCTGCGCGACCGCGTGCGCAAGCGCGAGGAAGCCTGCGTGCAGGCCCTGCTGCGCCTCCATGCCTTCCGCAAGGACGATGCCCGCGCCGCCGACCTGCCGCTGCTGGACGGGCGTTGGGGCGATGACCTGTTCAACCCCGAGACCCTGCGCCAGCTCGGCGTGCGCCTGGGCGGCGGCGTGGCTGCCGGCGCCGCGGCCGGCGCCGGCATCGACCTGCTGGTGGGCGGCCTGACCCTGGGCGCCGCCACCGCCCTCGGCGCCCTGGCCGGCGGCGCCTGGCAGACCGTCGGCCACTACGGCCAGCGCCTGCTCGGCAAGCTCAAGGGCCAGCGCGAACTCTCGGTGGACGACAGCGTGCTGCGCCTGCTCGCCCTGCGCCAGCGGCAACTGCTGGCAGCGTTGCAGGCGCGCGGCCACGCGGCCATGGAGGCGATACGCGTCGACTCGCCGGAAGACAAGCAGTGGCGCGAAGGCAAGCTGCCCGAGGCGCTGCGCAAGGCGCGGGCGCACCCGGAGTGGTCGACCTTGAATGGCCGCAAGCGGGTGGACAAGAGCGAACGCCAGGAACAGGTCGACGCCCTGGCTCGACAGTTATTGGAACCGTAGGGCGAATAACCGCTAGCGGTTATTCGCCCTACGTTCAGCCTAGCGTGATCATTTCCACCGAAGCCTGTCCGTCCGCGATGCTCAGGATCGCCAGCGTGATCGGCAGCTTGAAGCGCCTCGGCCCGGCGCTGCCGGGGTTGAGGTAGAGCACGCCGTCGCGCACCTCCTGCAGCGGCTTGTGCGAATGCCCGGCTAGCACCACGTCGAAGCCTTCCGCGCGCGGATCGACGGCCAGTTGCTTGAGGTCGTGGATCAGATACAGGCGCAGTCCGCCCAACGCCAGGACCAGGGTCTCGGGGATCGCCTCGGCCCAGGCTTCGGTGTCGTTGTTGCCGCGCACCATGTCCAGCGGCGCCAGTTGGCGTAGCGCATCGAGAATGCCCGGCTTGCCGATGTCGCCCAGGTGCAGGATGCGCCCGCAACCCCGCAGGGCATCCAGGGCCTCGGGGCGCAGCAGGTTGTGGGTGTCGGCGATCACGCCGACGCGCAGGGGAGTGCTCATGCCCCCAGCATAAACGACGACGCCACCGGCAGGTGGCGTCGTGGCGGGCTCAGTGCCGGGCCTGGGCCGCCGGCGTTTCCGGCAGGAACCAGTTCAGCAGCAGGGCGCAGATGCCGCCGGTGGCGACGCCGGATTCCAGCACGTTGCGCAGCGCCGCCGGCATGTGCGCGAGGAACTCCGGCACCTGCGACACGCCCAGGCCCAGGGCCAGGCTGACCGCGATGATCAGCAGCGCGCGGCGGTCCAGCTGGACGCTGGCGAGGATGTTGATGCCCGAGGCGGCCACCGCGCCGAACATCACCATGGCCGCGCCGCCGAGCACCGGCTCGGGCACCGCCTGGATGACCCCGGCGACGCTGGGGAACAGGCCCAGGAGGATGAGCATCGCGGCGATCCACAGGCCGATGTGGCGGCTGGCCACGCCGGTCAGCTGGATCACCCCGTTGTTCTGCGCGAAGACCGAACTGGGGAAGGTGTTGAAGAGGCCGGCCAGCAGCGAGTTGGCGCCGTTGACCAGCACCCCGCCCTTGATCCGCTGCATCCACAGCGGGCCTTCCACCGGCTGCTTCGACACCTTGCTGGTGGCGGTGACGTCGCCGATGGCCTCCAGCGAGGTGACCAGGTAGATCACCAGCATGGGGATGAACAGGCTCCAGGAGAAGCTCAGGCCGAAGTGCAGCGGAACCGGCACCTGGAACCGCGCGGCCTGGTGCATGCCGGTGAAGTCCAGGCGGCCCAGGTAGCCGGCCAGCACGTAGCCCACGGCCAGGGCGATGACGATGGCGCCGCTGCGCATCCACACCACCGGGATGCGGTTGAGCACCACGATGATCGCCAGCACCACGCCCGACAGCAGCAGGTTCTCGCCGTTGGCGAAGGTGCCGTTGGCCATCGCCGAGAAGCCGCCGCCCATGCTGATCAGGCCGACCTTGATCAGGGTGAGGCCGATCATCAGCACCACGATGCCGGTCACCAGCGGGGTGATCAGGCGCTTCACGAACGGCAGGATGCGCGACACGCCCATCTCCACGAAGGAGCCGGCCATGACCACGCCGAAGATGGCCGCCATCACCTGTTCCACCGGCGTGCCCTGCTTGACCATCAGCGCGCCGCCGGCGATCAGCGGCCCGACGAAGTTGAAGCTGGTGCCCTGGACGATCAGCAGGCCGGCGCCGAAGGGCCCGAAGCGCTTGCACTGGACGAAGGTGGCGATGCCGGAGATGACCAGCGACATGGACACGATCAGGTTGGTGTCCCGCGCGGAAACGCCCAGCGCCTGGCAGATCAGCAGGCCGGGGGTGACGATGGGCACGATGATCGCCAGCAGGTGCTGCAGCGCGGCGAGCAGCGTGACGGGCAGGGCGGGGCGGTCTTCCAGGCCGTAGACCAGGTCGCGCTGGGCCTTGTCGGCGGTGACGGGGTTCTCGAGGGAGCTCATGGCGGCAGTCCGGGAAAAAGAGCGGGATTTTACGGGGTGGGAGCGGGATCGGACAGTGCCATGGGGCAGGGATTTTTCTTTGAGAGGTGACACTAACTGTCAGGCAGTTTCAGTTTTAAGGGCATTATCTGCCGTTATTGGTCACTTGTTTGGGTATTGTCCAGATATATCGAAGTCAGCAGAAATTTCAGCTTTTCCTTGCGGAAGTGGACTACATATCGGTCCCATTCATGAGTCATTTAATTAACTTCGCCCATGGTTCTTTGGGCGGACTAAATTCATGATCATGGAGACTGAAATGAAAAGGCGATATACTACACAGAAAGGTTTCACCCTTATTGAGCTAATGATCGTTGTGGCTATCATCGGTATCTTGGCCGCCATTGCGATTCCGCAGTACCAGAACTACACCATACGAGCACGTGTTACCGAGGGGTTGAATTTGGCCACGGCAGCGAAAGTTGCTCTGAGCGAAACATATGCAGCCAATGCCGGTTTGGCGGTCAATGCGTATGCTGGCACCGGTGCACCAACTGCCGCCGCAGCTAACACTGTGAATACTGGGTTTCAGTTCGCCGCTACGCGTGATGTTGCAAGCATAGCGATTGCGGCTGTAAGCGCTGGCGCCGCGACTGCTGGAGATGGTGCCATAACCATTACCTATACTGGGGTTGTCCCTGTCCCGCAAAGCCCCTTGACCTTGACACTTACGCCTGGAACGGGTGCCATTACTGCAGGTGTTCCGGCTGGCACTTTGAATCCAAATTTACCCATAGTTTGGGGCTGTGCTGTAAATGACGTTGCCAATAATAGTTTTGTTCCTGCTAATTGCAGGCTTTAAGTTGGCTTGAGCTATTGGCTGGCGAGGATTTATATGTGCTAAGTTTCTGAGAATTGTTGCTGTTTGGATGCGGTGTGAGCATTCACGTGGTTTTACTCCTAATAAAACAAAGCCCGGTAATCATGCCGGGCTTTGTTGACGTCGGGAGTTTTTCTCTACAGCTAACTGCTTAGCCCTCCAGTAGAGCTTTATTTCGGACAGCCCCTTTGTCAGCACTGGTAGCCAGCAACGCATAAGCCTTCAGCGCCGTACTGACGCGACGGGCACGCGGCTGCGCCGGCTTCCAGCCCTTCCTGTCCTGCTCGATGCGGCGGGCGGCGAGTTCCTCGTCGCTGACCAGCAGGTTGATGCTGCGGTTGGGGATGTCGATCAGTACCTTGTCGCCGTCCTGCACCAGGCCGATGGCGCCGCCGGCAGCGGCTTCCGGGGAGGCGTGGCCGATGGACAGGCCCGAGGTGCCGCCGGAGAAGCGGCCGTCGGTGAGCAGCGCGCACTGCTTGCCCAGGCCCTTGGACTTCAGGTAGCTGGTGGGGTAGAGCATTTCCTGCATACCCGGGCCGCCTTTCGGGCCTTCGTAGCGGATGATCACGATGTCGCCCGGCTTCACTTCGTCGGCGAGGATGCCCTTCACCGCCGCGTCCTGGCTCTCGAAGATCTTCGCGCTGCCTTCGAACACGTGGATGGATTCGTCCACGCCGGCGGTCTTCACCACGCAGCCGTCCAGGGCGATGTTGCCGTAGAGCACGGCCAGGCCGCCCTCGGTGGAGTAGGCGTGCTCGACGCTGCGGATGCAGCCTTCGGCGCGGTCGTCGTCCAGGCTCGGCCAGCGGGTGTTCTGGCTGAACGCGGTCTGGGTGGGGATGCCGGCCGGGCCTGCCTTGAAGAAGGTGTGCACGGCTTCGTCGCGGGTCTGGGTGATGTCCCACTGGGCGATGGCATCGGCCATGCTCGGGCTGTGCACGGTCGGCACGTCGGTGTGCAGCAGGCCGCCGCGGGCCAGTTCGCCGAGGATGGAGAAGATGCCGCCGGCGCGATGCACGTCTTCCATGTGGTACTTCTGGATGTTCGGCGCCACCTTGCACAGCTGCGGCACCTTGCGCGACAGGCGATCGATGTCGCGCAGGTCGAAGGCGATCTCCGCCTCTTGCGCAGCGGCCAGCAGGTGCAGGATGGTGTTGGTCGAGCCGCCCATGGCGATGTCCAGGGTCATGGCGTTCTCGAAGGCCTTGAAGCTGGCGACGTTGCGCGGCAGCACGGAATCGTCGCCCTCGCCGTAGTAGCGCTGGCACAGCTCGACGGCCAGGCGCCCGGCGCGCAGGAACAACTGCTCGCGGTCGGCGTGGGTGGCCAGGGTCGAGCCGTTGCCCGGCAACGACAGGCCCAGGGCCTCGGTCAGGCAGTTCATCGAGTTGGCGGTGAACATGCCGGAGCAGGAACCGCAGGTGGGGCAGGCGCTGCGCTCGTACTCGGCGACCTTCTCGTCGGAGCAGGAGTCGTCCGCCGCGACCACCATGGCGTCCACCAGGTCCAGGCCGTGGCTGGCCAGCTTGGTCTTGCCGGCTTCCATCGGCCCGCCGGAGACGAACACCACCGGGATGTTCAGGCGCAGGGCGGCCATCAGCATGCCGGGGGTGATCTTGTCGCAGTTGGAGATGCAGACGATGGCGTCGGCGCAGTGGGCGTTGACCATGTATTCCACCGAGTCGGCGATGATCTCGCGGCTGGGCAGCGAATAGAGCATGCCGTCGTGGCCCATGGCGATGCCGTCGTCCACGGCGATGGTGTTGAATTCCTTGGCCACGCCGCCGGCCTTCTCGATCTCGCGGGCGACCAGCTGGCCCAGGTCCTTCAGGTGCACGTGGCCGGGCACGAACTGGGTGAAGGAGTTGGCGATGGCGATGATCGGCTTCTTGAAGTCTTCGTCCTTCATCCCGGTGGCGCGCCAGAGGGCGCGGGCGCCGGCCATGTTGCGGCCGTGGGTGGAGGTTTTCGAGCGGTAATCGGGCATGACGGGTTCCTGCGGCTAATCAGGTCTCGATGGGAGCCTTCCGGGTCGTCATGGCGACGGCACGCAGCGGGTGGCGCGGGCCGGCGAGACCTCGGACGGGCTCTTTTAAGTCGTATCGTGAGCGTCGGGCGCACCGGATGCAAACGGCAGATGAGGTTGCATGGGCGTTGGTGGCGCGGGGCGTGGCGGGGTCACCGCCTGCTCGGCCGGGGGCTCACAGGTCCGCCGGGGGATAAATGGCAGGAATCCCGCGATTCTACGCCCGCCCCGACCGCCAGGGGAAGGCTGGCGGTCGGGCTGGCTTGCGTGGACGGCGCCAGGGCGCCAATCCTAGCTTGCAGCTTGCAGCTTGCAGCTTGCAGCTTGCAGCTTGCAGCTTGCAGCTTGCAGCTTGCAGCTTGCTTCAGCCGTTCGGCAGCAGCCGCACGGTCAGGCTCTTGATGTAGCGGGTCTCGGCGATGGCCGGGTGCACCGGGTGGTCCGGGCCCTGGCCGCCGCGCTCCAGCAGCTGGAGGTTGCGGTCCAGGTGGCGGGCGCTGCCGAGCAGGATGTTCTGCAGGTCGTCCTCGGGCAGGTGCATGGAGCAGGAGGCGCTGACCAGGATGCCGTCCTTGTTCAGCAGGCGCATGGCCTGTTCGTTGAGGCGGCGGTAGGCGGCTTCGCCGTTCTTCAGGTCCTTCTTGCGCTTGATGAAGGCCGGCGGGTCGGCGATGACCACGTCGAAGCGCTCGTCGGCGGCCTTCAGCTCGCGCAGGGCGTCGAACACGTCGCCTTCCACGCAGGCGACCTTCTCGGCCAGGCCGTTGAGGGTGGCGTTGCGCTCCACGCCGTCGAGGGCGAAGCCGGAGGCATCCACGCACATCACGTCGCTGGCGCCGAAGGCCGCGGCCTGGATGCCCCAGCCGCCGATGTAGCTGAACAGATCGAGCACGCGCCTGCCTTTCACATAGGGCGCCAGGCGCGCGCGGTTCATGCGGTGGTCGTAGAACCAGCCGGTCTTCTGCCCGGCCAGCACCGGTGCTTCGAACTTCACGCCGTTCTCTTCCAGGGCGACCCACTCGGGCACTTCGCCGTAGGCGTTTTCCACGTAGCGCTCCAGGCCTTCGGCGTCGCGCGCGCTGGAGTCGTTCTTCCACAGCACGGCGCTGGGCTTGAGCACCTGCAGCAGGGCGGCGAGCACGTCGTCACGGTGCTTCTCCATGGCGGCGGAGGCGAGCTGCACCACCAGCACGTCGCTGAAGCGGTCCACCACCAGGCCGGGCAGCAGGTCGGAGTCACCGTAGACCAGGCGGTAGAAGGGCTTGTCGAAGAGACGATCGCGCAGGCTGAGGGCGACGTTGAGGCGGTGAACCAGCAGCGATTTGTCGAGGACGTGCTTGGTATCGCGGGAAACCAGGCGTGCGCAGATCAGGTTGTTCGGGCTCAGCGCCACCACGCCCAGCGGCTTGCCGTTGGCCATCTCGAGGATCGCCTGGTCGCCGGCGGCGAAGGCGTTCAGCGGGGTGGCCTGGACGTCCACCTCGTTGCTGTAGACCCACAGGTGGCCGGCGCGCAGGCGGCGCTCGGCATTGGCTTTCAGACGCAAGCTGGGCAGGGTCATGGCGGTGCTCCGGGAAAAAGAGCGAGATTATAACCGTTGCCCGCCGGGGTTGCCGATGCCGCGCAGGCGTGGCGGCCGAGCATAAAGTTCGCGCCGAGGCTGCCGATACGGTTCTGTCTAGATCGGCAGTTCCAGAAGTGCTCCGTCTGGGTAAACTGTGCGCCCCGTCAACTTTTCCAGACCGTCCCCATGGTCCAAGAACTCTCCGCCGAACAGATCCGCCAGACCCTGCAGGGCATCAGCGTGCCGCCGCAACCGCAGATCATGGTCGACCTGCAGATGGAACAGGTCATGCCCAACCCTGACCTGAAGGCCATCGCCAAGCTCATCAGCCAGGACCCGGGGTTGTCCGGCGCCTTGCTCAAGCTGGTCAACTCGCCGTTCTTCGGCCTGGCCAACCGCATCACCTCGATCCAGCGCGCGGTCAACCTGCTCGGCAGCCGCTCGGTGATCAACCTGATCAACGCCCAGTCGATCAAGGGCGAGATGAGCGACGACACCATCGTCACCCTCAACCGCTTCTGGGACACCGCCCAGGACGTGGCCATGAGCTGCCTGACCCTGGCCAAGCGCATCGGCTACGAGCCGGTGGACGAGGCCTATGCCCTGGGGCTGTTCCACAACTGCGGCATCCCGCTGATGCTCAAGCGCTTCCCGCACTACATGGCGGTGCTGGAGGAGGCCTACGCCAGCGCCAGCGACGAACGCCGCGTGGTGGATACCGAGAACCGCGTGCTGAACACCAACCACGCCGTGGTCGGCTACTTCACCGCGCGTTCCTGGCGCCTGCCGGAGCACGTCTGCGAGGCCATCGCCAACCACCACAACGCGCTCTCGGTATTCAGCGAGGAAAGCAGCCGCAACACCCAGCTGAAGAACCTCCTGGCGATCCTCAAGATGGCCGAGCACATCTGCGGCTCGCACCGGGTGCTGGGCAACCAGCCGGAAGACCACGAGTGGCAGAGCATCAGCGCCCTGGTACTGGATTACGTGGGGCTGACCGAGTACGACTTCGAGAACCTGAAGTCGAGCATCCTCGAGCTGGGTGTGGGGCAGGGGAGCTACTAGGGACCGCGGACGGCGTCCGCTCCTGCGATCGTGCTTCCCCGCAACCGTAGGGCGTATAACCGTTCGCGGTTATACGCCGTTGGCGGGGGAACACAGGTGCCCTTCAAGAGCGCCCTCTCCCCAACCCTCTCCCGCAAGCGGGAGAGGGGGCTGTCCTGAGCGGCGTCGAAGCCAGGCGCCATCCTCATACCCCCGCGAACGCGGGAACCCAGAGAACAGCGTAGGAGCAACTGTCTTGCCGGTTGCGCCGAGGTGTTCTTCGTAGGAGCGAGCTTGCTCGCGAATGAGCCCCGCGGCGGACTGTGTTCGCGAGCAAGCTCGCTCCTACGAAAAGCTGTGTTTCCTGGAAACGTAGGAGCGGGCCCTGCCCGCGATTCGCGCGCAGGGCGCGCTCCTACAAGTGCACGAGAACCGGCCGAAGCGCGCCAAGGTACGGGATGGCGCGGCCCTCAGTCGAGCATGTCGCCGAAGCGCTCGTCCTTCCGGTACACCAGCGGCTGGGCGAAGCCCGGTACCGTCAGTTCCTCGGCGCTGATGCGGATGTCGCGGTCGTCGATCATGTCGTTGCCGAAGTTGTAGATGATGTCGAACTGGCCCTTGAGCGCCTGCTCCTCGTAGCGCCGGGCGGCGGCGCGGGTTTGCTCGCGGCGTGCCTGGTAGGCGTCGAAGGCGGCGGCGCCGTGGCGCTTGCGCAGCATCTTCTCGGCCAGGCGCGGGGAGAGCAGCACGCCGGTGGCGTTGTTGCCGCCGAAGCCCTTGGAGTTGATGAAGCAGACGTCGAGGTCGTCGCGCTTGCGGTCCCTGGTGGACAGCGCGATGCGGTCCTTGTGGACGTCGTCGGCGAAGGTCTCGACGGTCTTGATGCCCGGCAGCAGGCCGTACCTGAAGGTACCCAGGGCGGAGACCAGCTGGTCGGCGCTGGCGGTGGCCAGGGAGTGGCCGACGAAGGCCTTGACCGCCGCCACCGGCCAGTCGGCGATGCCGAAGGCCTTGGCCACGCGGTCGAGGATTTCCGACTCGGTGACGCGGTTGGCCGGGGTGCTGGAGCCGTGGGCGTGGACGAAGCTGTGGCGGCGCACGCCTTCCTCGCCGACGATCTGCATGGCGGCGGCCACGGCCTTGGCCATGGTCAGGTAGTTGCCCGGACCGGGGGCGGAAATGGATTTCTTGAAGCCGTCGGCGTTGATGAAGACGTCGGTCGCCGCGCCGTGGATGTCGGCGCCCAGCTCCAGGGCCAGGGCATCGTCCATCAGCACCACGTACTGGCTGGATTCGGCCAGGGTGAAGCCGCAGTTCTCGCCGAACGGGCGGCTGGCGCGGCGGAAGTCCACGTCAGGGCGGCCTTCGATGTTGCGCAGGCCTTCTTCGGTGGCCAGGGCGCTCATGGCCGCGTAGCCCTCGACGATTTCCGAGGTTATCGGCGCCTCGCTGTTGCCCACCACCACCACCCGCGCCTGGCCGGAGGTGATCGCCTCGATGCCCTTCTGCAGGTTGTAGAGGAAGGTGGCGCAGGCGCCGGTGACGCTGCCGGTGAGGCCGACGCTGCCCAGCACGTAGGCGTTGATGAAGTCGGTGGGCATGCTGTTGAAGCCCAGCGGCAGCTGCTTGGCGCTGACGCGGTGGCCCTTCAGGCGCGACTGCAGCAGGCCACCGAAGCCGTTGTCGTCGAGCTGGCTCATGATACTGCTGGAGAACACGGCGATTTCGTCGGGCTGCACGCGGTCGACGATGCGCTGCCAGTCGATGCCGGTGGAGCGGATGGCGTCGGTGGCGCCCACCACGGCCATCTGCAGGCCGCGCGGGTGGAAGCGCGAGGCGTACAGCTCGCCCGGCTCGAAGCCGGTGGGCAACTGGCCGGCGGACTTCACCGGCATCTCGCGGTAGCTGTCGACCTTGACCTCGACGCTGTCGTGGAGGGTCACGCGCACCTGGTTGTCGGCCAGCTCTTCCACCGACCAGTTGGCCGGCAGTGGCTCGGGCAACTGCTTGCGGGTGGTGGTGAAGCTCAGCGGCTGGGCATCGCTGGCTTCCAGGGTGAGGTTCTTGTGCCAGTGCGCGGCATCGACGTCGAAGTACTGCTTCTCGATGCGGCGGATCAGGGTGGAGCCGAGGATCTGCGCGGCATGCCGCCGCTCGATGGCGGCCAGGTCCAGGCGCGCGCCGTCGGCGGCGTCCAGGTAGTGGCCGTCCTCGAACCTGACCAGCTTCATCATCACCGCCAGGCCGGCGAGGGTTTCCTGGCGGGCGGCCGCGTCCAGGGACTCCAGGACGGTGCGGCGGAACGCGTGGTGGAAGGAACTGCGACCCGCGGCGTTATACCCACCAAAACCAACGATGACCGGTAGTCGAGACATCTCTCGCAAACTCCTTCATATAGGCCCGTCCTGTACAGGACCGGATGGCGCGACCAGGTTGCACGCGAGGCGCTGAAAGGCGGCATCACGGATCGGGGGCACAAGCCCGGCGGCGGCTCTGTGATTGGAATGCTTATGCTGACGAGGATGATGACTGCCGAGTCACGCTTTTGGCCAGGGATTGACGGCGAAAGGCGACGAACTTGCATGGATGGGGGCGCTCGCGCGGCTGCGCGAAGACGCCGGGAGCCAGGACGGCTCCCGGGCGGGGTTGCAGTGCGGGCTCAGCGGTACTCGATGCCGGGCTTCCTGGTGCTGACGCGGGTGCCGGACTTGCCCTGGGTGATGGCCACGATGTTTTCCAGCGAGCCGATCACCGCGTCCTTGCCGGTGGCGCGGGCGAACTCGGCGGCGGCCTGGACCTTCGGGCCCATGGAGCCGGCGGCGAAGCCGAGGCGTTCCAGCTCGTCCGGGTGGGCCTGGGCAATGGCCTTCTGCGTCGGCTTGCCCCAGTCGATGTAGGCCGCGTCCACGTCGGTGGCGATGATCAGGATGTCGGCGTCCAGTTCCTGGGCCAGCAGCGAGGAGCACAGGTCCTTGTCGATCACCGCCTCGACGCCGGAGAGCTTCTTGCCGGACTCGTCGTACATGGTCGGGATGCCGCCGC
Source organism: Pseudomonas delhiensis (assembly GCF_900187975.1). Lineage (GTDB taxonomy): Bacteria > Pseudomonadota > Gammaproteobacteria > Pseudomonadales > Pseudomonadaceae > Pseudomonas > Pseudomonas delhiensis. The sequence goes on from NZ_FZPC01000006.1 coordinate 222,467, forward strand.
CGCCGGCGCAGATGACGATGGTGCCTTTCTCCAGCAGCCATTTCACCGGGCGGATCTCGAAGATGCGCTTGGGCCGGGGGCTTGCCACCACGCGGCGGAACTTGTCGCCGTCCGGGGCGATGCTCCAGCCTTTTTCCCTGGCCAGGGCTTCGGCTTCTTCCCTGGCGTAGACCGGGCCGATCGGCTTGGTCGGCTTCTGGAAGGCCGGGTCCTTGGCGTCCACCTCGACCTGGGTGAGGATGGTGGCGAAGGGCACTTCGAAGGGCAGCAGGTTGCCCATTTCCTGTTCGATCATGTAGCCGATCATGCCCTCGGTCTCGGCGCCGAGGACGTCCAGCGGGTACGGCGTGACCTTGTCGTAGGCGGCGCCCTGCAGGGCCAGCAGGCCCACTTGCGGGCCGTTGCCGTGGGCGATCACCAGCTCGTTGCCAGGTGCCACTTTGGCGATCTGTTCGGCGGCGATCCGTACGTTTTCGCGCTGGTTGTCCGCAGTCATGGGTTCGCCACGACGCAGCAGGGCGTTACCGCCCAATGCGACGACGATACGCATAGTCATTTCCTCCTGAGAGTGAAAACGCCCCCGGGCCAGCAGGCGTGGCCCGGGATGCGCATTCGTCGATCACATGTCGGCGAGGGTCGAAACGAGGATCGCCTTGATGGTGTGCATGCGGTTTTCCGCTTGCTCGAAGGCGATGTTGTAGGGGGACTCGAAGACGTCTTCGGTGACTTCGATGCCGTTGGCCAGGTTCGGGTATTTCTCGGCGATCTGCTTGCCGACCTTGGTTTCGCTGTTGTGGAACGCCGGCAGGCAGTGCATGAATTTCACCCGCGGGTTGCCGGCGGCCTTCATGATGTCGAGGTTGACCTGGTAGGGCAGCAGTTCCTTGATGCGCTCGCCCCAGGCTTCCACCGGCTCGCCCATGGACACCCAGACGTCGGTGTGGACGAAGTCCACGCCCTTGACTGCTTCCTTCGGGTCCTCGGTGAGGAGGATGCGGGCGCCGCTTTCCTCGGCGAATTTCTTGCAGGCGGCGACGTGCTCGTCGGTCGGCCACAGGGCCTTGGGCGCGGCGATGCGTACGTCCATGCCGAGCTTGGCGCCGATCAGCAGCAGGGAGTTGCCCATGTTGTTGCGGGCGTCGCCCAGGTAGGCGTAGGCGATGTCGTGCAGCGGCTTGTCGCTGTGCTCGCGCATGGTCAGCACGTCGGCCAGCATCTGCGTCGGGTGGTATTCGTCGGTCAGGCCGTTGAACACCGGCACGCCGGCGTACTGCGCCAGTTCCTCGACGATTTCCTGCTTGAAGCCACGGTATTCGATGGCGTCGTACATGCGGCCGAGCACGCGGGCGGTGTCCTTCATGCTCTCCTTGTGGCCGATCTGCGAGGAATTGGGGTCGATGTAGGTGACGTTGGCGCCCTGGTCATAGGCGGCGACCTCGAAGGCGCAGCGGGTGCGGGTGGAGGTCTTCTCGAAGATCAGGGCGATGTTGTTGCCCTTGAGGTGTTGCTGCTCGGTGCCGGTGTACTTGGCGCGTTTCAGGTCGCGGGACAGGTCGAGCAGGTAGCGCAACTCGCGGGTGCTGTGGTGCATCAGGCTGAGCAGGTTGCGGTTGTGCATGTTGAAAGCCATGTTCTTTCTCCTTGTGGGATGGAATCTCGGCCCTCGTCAGTACAGCTTGTGGCTGGCGGGGCGGGCGGCCCTGGCTGGGGCCGCCGCGTTGAGCAGGGTGGGCCTTGGCGATCAGTAGTCGATCGGGTCGCGGATGATCGGGCAGGTCATGCAGTGGCCGCCGCCACGGCCGCGGCCGAGCTCGCCGGCGCTGATGGTGATGACTTCCACGCCGGCCTTGCGCAGCAGGGTGTTGGTGTAGGTGTTGCGGTCGTAGCCGATGACCACGCCGGGCTCGACGCAGACCACGTTGTTACCGTCGTCCCACTGCTCGCGCTCGGCGGCGAAGGTGTTGCCGCCGGTCTCGACGATGCGCAGTTTCTTCAGGCCCAGGGCCTCGGCGACCACGCTGATGAAGTCCTTCTCCTCGCGCTGCACGTTGATGCCGTAGGGGCTCTTCTCGTCCGGGCGCAGGGTGAAGGCGACGATTTCCTTGACCACTTCCGGGAAGACGGTGACCAGGTCGCGGTCGCAGAAGCTGAACACGGTGTCCAGGTGCATGGCCGCGCGGGATTTCGGCAGGCCGGCGACTATGACTTTCTCCGCGGCGCCCTTGGCGAACAGCGACTGGGCGACCTGGCCGATGGCCTGGCGGGAAGTCCGCTCGCCCATGCCGATCAGCACCACGCCATTGCCGATGGGCATGACGTCGCCGCCTTCGAGGGTGGAGGAACCGTGGTCCTTGTCCGGGTCGCCGTACCAGATTTCGAATTCGGCGTTGGTGAATTCCGGGTGGAACTTGTAGATCGCGGTGGTCAGCAGGGTTTCCTGGCGACGCGCCGGCCAGTACATCGGGTTCAGGGTGACGCCGCCGTAGATCCAGCAGGTGGTGTCGCGGGTGAACTGGGTGTTGGGCAGCGGCGGCAGCAGGAAGCTGGAATGGCCCAGGTAGTCGCGGAACATCTTCAGCGGCTTGGAGCCTTCGGTTTCCGGGATGTCGTCGGCGGTCACGCCACCGATGAGGAATTCGGCCAGTCGTCGCGGCTCGAGGCCTTCCAGCCAGGCGCGCAGTTCGTGGGTCAGGCCCAGGCCGACGCTGTCGGCGGTGATCTTGCGGTCGAGGATCCATTTCAGCGCTTCGGGGTTCTGGACGGTCTCGGTCAGCAGGTTGTGCATTTCCAGGACGTCGACGCCGCGCTCGCGCATCTTGGTGACGAAATCGAAGTGGTCGCGCTTGGCCTGGTTAACCCAGATCACGTCGTCGAACAGCAACTCGTCGCAGTTGCTAGGGGTCAGGCGTTGGTGGGCAAGACCGGGCGAGCAGACCATCACTTTGCGCAATTTGCCAGCTTCGGAGTGGACGCCAAGTTTGGTTTTTTCCGTGCTCATGAGTGTCTCCAGTGATGTCACAGAGTGAGGAAGCCGTCGTAGAGGCCATACGCCGCGATCAGGGCACCGATCACGACACCTGCGAAGATGAGCTTCTCGACGTTGGTGAAGATCGGTTGGCCGACTTCACGTTTCGCTTTCGCGAAGAGGATGACGCCTGGTGCGTACAGCAGCGCCGACAGCAGCAGGTATTTCAGGCCACCGGCGTAGATCAGCCAGATGGCATAGATGACGGAGATGCCGGCGATGATGAGGTCCTTGTTGCGTTCGCCCGCGTCGTTCTCGTAGGTCTCGCCGCGCACCGCCAGCAGCAGGCCGTAGGCCGCCGACCAGAAGTACGGGATGAGGATCATCGAGGTGGCCAGCAGCAGCATCTTGGTGTACGGGTCCATGCCGCTCGTGTCGCCCGAGGTGAAGAACACGATGACCAGGAAGACCTGCACGCAGATGTTGGTCAGCCACAGGGCGTTGGCCGGCACCTGGTTGGCGTTCTCCTTGCGCAGGAACTCCGGCATGGTGTGGTCCTTGGCCGCGGCGAACATGATCTCGGCGCACAGCAGCACCCAGGACAGCAGGGCACCGAGCAGGGAGATCAGCAGGCCGACGCTGATCAGCACCGCGCCCCAGTGGCCGACCACGTGCTCCAGCACCAGCGCCATCGACGGGTTCTGCAGCTTGGCCAGTTCCGGCTGGGTCATCACGCCCATGGACAGCACGTTCACCAGCACCAGCAGCAACAGTACGGTGATGAAGCCGATGACCGTGGCCTTGCCGACGTCGGAACGTTTTTCCGCGCGGGAGGAGAAGATGCTCGCGCCCTCGATGCCGATGAACACCCAGACGGTGACCAGCATCATGTTGCGCACCTGGTTCATCACGCTGCCCAGGTCAGGATTGCTCTGGCCCCAGATGTCGGTGGTGAAGATGTCCAGCTTGAAGGCGAACAGGCAGATCAGGATGAACAGGAACAGCGGCACTATCTTGGCGATGGTGGTGATGGTGTTGATGAACGCCGCTTCCTTGATCCCGCGCAGCACCAGGAAGTGCAAGGCCCATAGCAGCACCGACGCCGCGATGATCGCTGCCAGCGTGTCGCCCTTGCCGAAGACCGGGAAGAAGTAGCCGAGGGTGCTGAACAGCAGCATGAAGTAGCCGACGTTGCCCAGCCACGCGCTGATCCAGTAGCCCCAGGCCGAGGAGAAGCCCATGTAGTCGCCGAACCCGGCCTTGGCGTAGGCGTACACGCCGCCGTCGAGGTTGGGCTTGCGGTTGGCGAGGGTCTGGAAGACGAAGGCCAGGGTCAGCATGCCGACCGCGGTGATGGCCCAACCGATGAGAATGGCGCCGACGTCTGCACTGGCGGCCATGTTTTGCGGGAGAGAGAAGATACCCCCGCCGACCATGGATCCGACGACCAGAGCGGTTAGTGCCCCAAGTCGTAGTTTTTGGCTGCTATCTTGCGACATTTTCGGAATCTCCCTATAGGAGTTGGAGAGTGTAGTCATTAGGCGCCGACTGTCAGGGAGCCCCCCTGACCTAAATCAATAGCCTGCTAACAAATGTTTCCAACTGCGCAGCGGTGTCGGTCCGCTTGACCCTGAACGATAGGAGAGGTTTGCCGAGATCGCCTGATTTAGAGGGGATTCATGTGAAATGCGGATGGCGTTTCGGTGACCGTCCGGCTTTTTATTGACGGCGTGAATGGGTTCCCACACGGGAGCCCTCATCAGGAAAATCTGTCAGAAGTTATTGCGGGCCGGATGCCAGGCAGAAAAAAGCCCGACATGGTGGTCGGGCCTGGCTTTCTTGCTTGTCGAGCGTTGCCCGCACAGGGTCGCTGCACGGGCGGCGCCTTCCAGGGAAGAAGGGCGCCATGGCCGGATGGCCGGAGAGACACCGCCGGGCTTGTGGCCCGCCGGGCGCCACGACGCGGGGTCGGAGCGAGAGGGATGCGCAAGGCACCGGGGCGGTGTATCGCAAGCTCCGTGCCATCGACGAGGGGCGCTGGAGTGGCCGTATTGCCTGGGCTTCAGCGTATGGGGCGAGGCGGTATCGGCAAGATTCCGCCTATGCGTCGGGGTCTTCGGCGGGATTTCCGCCGCTGCCGGTAAACAGCAACCCATGCTTGCGCAACTTGTCGTGCAAGGTCTTGCGCGGGATACCCAGCGCCTCGGCCAGGCTACGCAGCGAGGCGTGCTGGTTGGCCATCTCGGCGGCGATCAGGGCGCGTTCGAAGGCTTCCACCTGCTCGTTCAGGGAGTCGCCGGAAATCGCAGCCGGCGTATGCGCGGCCTGTTCGTCGAGGCCGAGGTCCAGCCCCAGGGCGAAGCGTTCGGCGACGTTCTGCAGTTCGCGCACATTGCCCGGCCAGCTGTGGCCGAGTAGCTGCGCGCGTTGTGCCGGCGCTAGGCTGCGCGGCGGGATGCCGTGGCGCTGCGCGGCACCCTCGGCGAAATGCTGGAACAGTAGCAGGATGTCCTCCCCGCGCTCGCGCAGGGGCGGAATGCGCAGGCTGGCGACGTTCAGGCGGTAATAGAGGTCGGCGCGGAAGCGGCCGTCGTCGGCGGCCAGGCGCAGGTCCTCCTTGGTCGCGGCGATGATGCGGATGTCCAGGGGGATCAGTTGGTTCGAACCCAGGCGTTCGACCACACGTTCCTGCAAAAGGCGTAGCAGCTTGACCTGTACGTCCAGACTCATGCTCTCTATTTCGTCGAGGAACAGGGTGCCGCCGTTGGCGAACTCGAACTTGCCGATGCGGCGTTTCTGCGCACCGGTGAACGCGCCCTGCTCATGGCCGAACAGCTCGCTTTCCACCACCGACTCGGCCAGGGCGCCGGCGTTGATGGCGACGAAGGGGCCGTTGCGCCGGCCGGAAAGGTCGTGCAGGGCGCGGGCGACCACCTCCTTGCCGGAGCCGGTCTCGCCGAGGATCAGCACGTCGGCCTGCAGTCCGGCGAGGGCCGCCACCTGTTCCTGCAGGCGCTGCATGCCAGCCGACTGGCCGACCAGGCGCCCCTTCAGTTCCTTGCGCTCGGCCAGGGCCATGCGCAGGCTGCGGTTCTCCAGCACCAGGCGGCGCACCTCCAGGGCGCGGCGCACGCTGTCGAGCAGGGCGTCGCTGGGGAAGGGCTTCTCGAGAAAATCGTAGGCACCGGCGCGCATGGCCTTGACCGCCAGGGGCACGTCGCCGTGGCCGGTGATCAGGATCACCGGCAGCTCCGGGTCGTGAGCGTGCAACTGTTCCAGCAACTGCAGGCCGTCGACGCCAGGCATGCGGATATCGCTCACCACCACGCCCGGCCAGTCGCGCGCAAGGCTGGCGTCCAGATTCCTGGCATCGCCCAGGCTGGTGGCATGGAAGCCGGCGAGATCGAGGGTCTGGCCCAGCGCCTGGCGCAGGTGCGGGTCATCGTCGATCAGCAGGACCTGGGTATCGGCTGCGAATGCGGCGCTGCTCATGCGCGGGTTTCCTCCTGGGGCGTCGGCATCACGCCGGGGATGCCCGGCAACAGGTGCAATTGTACGAGAGCGCCGCCCTCGGGGTGATTGCCCAGTTCCAGGCGGCCGCCGAGGGCGCGCAGCAGAGTGTCGCAGATGGCCAGGCCGAGGCCGAGCCCCTTGGCGCTGGTCTTGGTGGTGAAGAAGGGTTCGCGGGCGTGGGCCAGGGCCTGTTCGGAGAAGCCCGGGCCGTTGTCGCGCAGGTACAGGACGATGCCGTCCGGCTTCTGCTCGGCCGTGAGCCAGAGGCGCCGTGGCGGGGCCTTCTCGCTGAGGGCGTCGAGCGCGTTGGAGAGCAGGTTGGCGAGGATCTGCCGCAGGCGCGTTTCCCCTGCCTGCACCCAGATTGGCGCATCGGGCAGGTCGCGTTGCAGCTCGACGTTCATCGCCTGGCGCCGGCTGGCCACCAGCGCCAGGGCGTCGTTGATCGCGGGCTGCAGGGCGACGTTTTCCGGCGCGCGACGGGCGCCTCGGGCGTAGGCCTTGAGGTGGGCGATGATCGAGGCCATGCGCTCGGTCAGCGAGCTGATCTGCTCCAGGTTGCCGCGGGCGTCGTCGAGGCGTTGGTGGTCCAGCAGCACTTTGGCGTTGTCGGCGTAGCTGCGGATGGCGGCGAGCGGCTGGTTGAGCTCGTGGCTGATGCTCGCCGACATGGTGCCCAGGGCCGTCAGCTTGCCGGCCTGGACCACTTCGTCCTGGGCATGCATCAGCTCGCGCTGGGCCTGCTCGCGGTCATGCACCTCCTGCTGCAGTCGGGCATTGGCGCCTTCCAGCTCCTGGGTACGCTCCAGCACGCGCATTTCCAGCTGGCGCTTGGCCTGGGCCTCCAGGGCGATGCGTTCCAGGTAATGGCGGCGGCTGATGCTCAGCAGGGCGAGCAGCAGCAGTAGGGTCATGAGAGTCGCGCCGCCTATCAGCAGCACGCTGCGTACCGGGCGGTCGATCTGCGTCTTCGGCGTGTAGATGCTCACTGTCCAGCCGGTTTCCGGCAGCTCGCGGCTGAGGCTGATCCAGCGCTTCTCGTCGATTTGCAGAGGCTTGGGGTCGAGCACCGGATAGGGGATGTTCTCGGCGATCTCACGCCGCTTGGCCGGCGACAGCGGACGGCTGGCGTGGAAGCGCCAGGTGCTGTTGGAGGAAAGGATGACCACGCCATCGCTGTCGGTGACCAGCAACTGCTCCGGCGTGTTGCCCCAGAGCTGTTCCATGTGCTCCAGATCCAGCTTGACCACCAGCACGCCCAGCAATCTATCGCCTTCGCGAACGTCACTGGCGAAGTAGTAGCCACGCCGGTTGGAGGTGGTGCCCAGGCCGAAGAAGCGCGCCGGCTTGCCCTGGATCGCCTCCTTGTAGTAGGGGCGGAAGGAGAAATTGCGGCCGACGAAGCTGTCCGGCTGGTCCCAGTTGGAGGCGGCCTGGGTAAGGCCGTCGGGGCGCATCAGGTAGATGACGTCGGCGCCGGTGCGCTGGCAGATATCCGCAAGGCGGGCGTTGGCAGCATCCCGGGTTTCCAGGTCTTCGGTTTGCCGCAGAGTGGCTCGCAGCGCTGGCAGCTCGCTGAGGATCGGTGGCAGATCCTCGTAGCGGCGCAGCGTGCCGAGCAGGTTGCCGACGTAGAGGTCGAGGGTCTGCTGGTTCTGCTCGGCGAGTTGTTCGCTGTAGTAGCGTTCGGCGAGGTGGTAGAGAGGCCAGAGCAGAATCAGTAGCGGTAGAGCGAAGATGGCTACGGACCTGGCGCGATTGGCCGGAGGTAGCGAGGTCATGAGTGATTTACTCGATTGGCCTGTGGTGAACGATTGGAATTCTATCAGGGGAAGAATATTGGCTCGATGAGGGCATGTTTCACTATCGCCCCGGCGGTTTCGCCTGCATCCCATCCCCATGGATGCAGGACACCTGTTTCGCCTTAGTGCTGAGTGGCTATGTAAGTGACGCTGCCGAACAGTTGCTTCATTGCTGACAAGATGAGGTTCACACCGTCATAGGTATTAATCAATGACATTGTTCCTGCCTTTCAACGCAGAGATATAGACGTTCACACCTCGGTTGATCTAATGGTAAAAATGCGTAATCCGCCTGGATGAGGTTATGCAATCTGTTTGGGGCTTGTTGTTGAGAAGATGGATGGAGTGAGTTTCATCACCAATTTTCTCGGTAATACTGAGAGGGGATTTATAGCTCTGTAGCAAGGTATGCATCACTGTAGGCTTGTTAGTCATCGGCGCTCTCATCGATGATTTGCTCATAGAAACTCTGCAACTCCAACGCTTGGGCGCCAAATAGCGTGATATCGTTTTTGAAAGGATTGATGTGATTCAGGAAACGCTCTTGGTTATTCAAGATGGAGATGATCGCGTCCTTGAGATATCGTTCATCGGCGGTCAGTGGGATGATTGTGCCGTTCGTGCCATCAACAATGTCTTCGACGGTCCCGCCGGCGTCCGTGCTAATGACCCAGACATCCCGCACTAGCGCTTCGCGAATGGTTAGGCCGAAAGTTTCTTTCCATTGAGTCGGGAACAACAGAACATCGATATTCGAGAAAAATTCATCGATACTGTTCTGGTTGTATCCAGGAATGATCTTGACTTGTCCTGGAATCTTGATGCTGTGCTCATCAAATGAGTGCGAACCGAGATTGAGCAAGTTGTCGACAACCACAAGCTCATAGTCAGTGCGATCTATCGCGGAGAAGGCTTGGCTGATTAGGTGGATACCTTTGATCGGAGTGTTGCCACCCACGTAGCCGAAACGAATCGTCTTACTGGGGTGTTTGCGGTAGTGCTGGGCTGGGGCAAGCACACCATTCTTATTTATATGAATCTTTTCTGCTTCGAAGCCATTGGCGACATAGAGGTTCTTGGTAAATCGACTTGGCACCAGCAGTGCGGTGGCATTCTTCAATGTCGATGCGAGCATCTGTTGGCGATAACTGTTCAGGCTGGGGTTATCTACGCACTTGGCGCAGACTTCGGTCTTGATTGTGGTCTGGCCACAGTATTGGCCGCGATTATTGATCATGAACTGTCGACCGCAAATCCACCAAGCATCGTGCAGAGTGACGAGGAAGGGGATGCCGGCTCGCCGACAACTATCGGCCAGTAGAGCTCCGAGCCCTTGGATTGAATGAAGGTGAACTAAGTCTGGGGCCACACTTTTGAGAACCGCATCAAATACCGGTACTGTTGCCTTGTTTTCGAAATCACTGCTGGCGGCAAGGGCATCAGGCAGACCCATGCCCAGCACGGTAACGCCATGAGCTTCGTAACGGGCAAGGTTGTAAGGGGCGACAGCTTCCGGTGGCAGAGACGTGAAGACGAATTGTTCCAGGTCGGAGTTACTGGCGATCAATCGGCTCATCTGTTCGGCCACCACTGTCGCGCCACCGAAGCTGCGTGGTGCGAAGAAGATGTTCGCCGAAAGCACTCGCTTAGTGGGTGTAGTTGGCTTTCGCGGAAGCACCTGGCAAACCTGGCTGGCTGCGATCTTCTCTGGCGAGTAGCTGTCGAGAATGGTCTGATGCGCGTTCTGTGAAACCTCCCGTCTCAGCGCGGCGTTGTCGATCAACTCCTGCAGGTAGTGCTCCCAGCTCTGCCTGTCGTTGGCCAAGAAGCCATTCTCACCATGAACGATTGCCTGCCGGAATGCGCTGCGAGGTGAGCAGACGCTGGGTAGAAGTACTGAGGAGGCCTCGAGGAACTTGATGTTGCTCTTTGCGTCGTTGAAGGTGGAGTTTTCCAGCGGCGCGATGCTGATGTCGCACTGCGCGAGACTTTCCAGGTAGCCGGTGTAATCGGAGAAGGGCAAGCGCTCGACCCTTTCTGCTAATGAGTCGAAGTAGGTAGGAAGCGTCAGGTCGCCAATGATGCGCAAAATGACATTCGGGCGTCGCTCCATGACCGAGTAGATGGCTGCTGCCGCTTCGAGAAAGTCTGCATCGTGGGTCTTGGTGCCAGAACCATAGACTATGCGTAGTGTATCTCCATCGTGTTGCCTAGCCTGCATGGCGTTAATGGAATCGGCGGCGCTGAGCGTCTCGCTGTCCAGAGCATTCTCGATAACGGTGACATCGTTGACGCCAGCATCACGCATGGCTGCAGCCAATCCTGAGGTCGATGCAATTGCACGATCACATGCCAGCATTGCTTGACGGTATAGCTCTACACCATCCATTAGACTGCGGATGGTATCGGCGCTCAATGCGTTCAGATTACTGTTCTTGCGGTATTTCTCCGGGTCGAAGATCAGGTCGTCGACTTCCCAGTAGGAAATGACCTTGAGGCGGCGAGCCTCTTCGATCAGGAGCAGTACATCAGGAAATGCCGGAACTCGGTAAAAAATAACGACTGAGCAGGTCTGCAAGGCGCTCAGGCAGGCGTGATGGTCGCGCCAATCCAGATAACGGCAGTTATAGCCGAGGCTTTCGATCATCCGCTGCTTCTGTACGACCCGGTATTTGAGGCATTGCGGAATGCTCACTTCGCTGATCAGCAGGATCTCGCCAGGAAACAGATCGTTGGCCGATATGTTGGGTGCCGGCAAGGAAAAGTTCCGGCGCACGGTAGGGGGGGGGGCGTGGTTCCAGAGCAGGCTCAGACCTCGGCTAGTCAAGGCCTGGTAGGATTTCGTCAGAGTTGGATAAAGTCCGGCGCGCTCGACGTGGGAAAGGAATAGTGCTCCCGAGTGTCTAATAGCGCGCAGGCGCTGCCGAATCTTCTTCAGCAGAATAATGGTCTGGCGAGCGGAGGCGGTCATCCTCCAAGTCGTGGAGCTCAGCACGGAGTAATGGTCGTGCTGCAGCTTCAGGAAACTGCTCAACTGCTGCTCATGAGCCTGTGCCTGCTTTTCCAGATAATCCAGTTTCAGTTTCAGTTTGGCGTTTTCATCGCTGAGCCGCAGATTCTCCTGTACCAGGAGCTTACGATCCATGATTTCATCAGCCTGATCGCAAGGGGTGGGTGTGATGTCTGTCTTAGTCATGATTTTAGCTGGGCTTGATGATGTTGAGCCTGAACCGCTCTATTCAATGCGTCTGGCGAGGCAGGTTTCCTGGTTGACACGTAGGTCGGTGCAGCCATCTCATCGGAAGGATTCATGTTCTGAGAGTGCGCATGAGCATGGCCTGTAGCCGGCGCGCAGAGATTCAGCGCCCATACTTTCTCAGCAGATGCGTCGCTTTCCAGAGAGTAGAATTGAGAATCTCCGATAAGCGTTCATCTTGCTCTCGAATCCTTTGCTGGCTTATCTGGTTTTCGGCTTCCAGTTCCTGAGTGCGTGCTACTGCCTCCTGCAGTAACCATTCGTTATGCTTCAGTTTGGTGTCCAGTTCTTCGATGCGTTGGATGAGAGTGGTTTCGCTGGTCTGCAAGTTGCGAATATGCTGTAGGCGATCCTCGCAAATCTGTGCCAGATTCTGGCTATGTGTCTGGAGGCTTGTGGTCTGAGAGAGCCGCCCACCTAGGAATGAATAGAATTTCTTCACGTCGAGCGGACGGGTACGCATCCATTCGAACATCTCTAAAACTGACTGATCAACATTCGCTCCGACAGCGAGCACGCCGAGGCCATGGCCGTGCTCGAACTCGAACGATGGGTATTGGTCTTTGAGCTCTTCCCAAAGCTTCCAAACGCCAAAACCTCGTTCTCTAACATTGGTGTCGTGGAAGAGAACCACCGACTTATCACTCAAGAGATGTTGCCAGGTTTCGAAGTCATGCCTGACCGCTTCATAACTGTGCAGGCCATCGATGTGGAGTAGGTCGATAGTACCCGCCGGAAATCCATCTGCAGCTTCGTCGAACGTGCTCCTGATCAATCGAGAAAAATGATTGTAGTGTCGTTCGTTGACGCCTAGCACTTGCCGATATACGTCATCGCCGTAATGCCCAGCGTGCTCATCGCCCATCCATGTGTCGACTGCATAGGCTTTGCAGTCGATGGAGCAGTCCTTGAGGGACTGGCAGAAGGCAAAATAGGAATCTCCATAGTGGGTGCCAAGTTCGACTATCACCCGTGGGCGCATTATTTTGATCAGGGAAAGCGCAAATGGGACGTGTTCGATCCAGGCACTGTTCCCCGAGACATAGTTCGGCATGTCGAGATCGAGAATGCTGTTACTTAAGAAGAAATTCATGATTTATCCTGAATCGACAATTCAAACTATCTCGATTTTAATTTCGCGTATCGGAATGCCTACCAAGCCGGTGGTGACGCTGGACGACTCCGAACGGAATACGATTGCATCGTGAATCCAGTGAAGTTGTGTGTGTTCGGATTGTGTTCCGTCGGCAAGAGCCACGCACACAGAATAGTCGCCGGCGGGAAGGATCGGCATCTGGTACTGGAAGCTAGCCTCGAACTCCTGGCCGCTAGATAGATAGACTGGCGCATCTCTGTATTTTAGGTAGGTATTTTCACCAAAGAGAGTCTGGCCGAGCCTGTCCTTGACGTAGAAGCCGACAATGGGGCTGGGAATATCTCGATAGCCTACGCCTCTGACCAGCAGGGTGACTTCTTCTCCTCCGACTATCCAGCTAAGGCGCTGCCCATTCGAATTTCTGAACTCGACATCAATAATGGAGGCATGGTCTTTACCATACCCGCTACTGTTCTGATTGAAGTCGAAAACACGTAAGTCGTTGCGAAGATTGGAGGTATTCAGGAATTTCTGTCGTTGATCATAGCACTCGCTGATCTCCGGCAGCCTACGGGACTGGTCGGCTGGAGACTGCTTGGCCGTTTTCCCATGTTGTGATTCGAGTAGGGCACTCAGATAACTGTCGCAGACGTCTTTGGGGGCACCGGATTGAACCACATGACCATGGTCCAGCCAGATAACGTGGGAGCAGAGACTTTTGACGCTGGCGGTATCGTGACTGACGAAGAGGACCGTCCCTGTCTGCATGAACTGTCGAAGAAAACGCATACACTTTTGCGTGAAGAACACGTCGCCTACTGCTAGTGCTTCATCGATGATGAGGATTTCCGCATCGACATGGGCTATTACGGAGAATGCCAAGCGGACCATCATGCCGCTGGAGTAGGTTTTTACCGGCTGATCTACGAACTCGCCGATATCAGCGAACTCGATAATCTTGTCATAGCGTTCGTCAATCTGTTTCTTGCTGAGTCCATACAATTGGCCGCTCAGGTAGACGTTATCGCGTCCGGTGAATTCCGGATTGAATCCGGAGCCGAGTTCAAGCAATGCAGCAACCTTACCGCTGAAGTAGGCCTCTCCCACCGTTGGTGTCAGAGTACCGCAGATAATTTGTAGTAAAGTGCTTTTACCGGATCCGTTGCGGCCAATGATGCCGACGGTTTGTCCCTTGTTCACTTCGAAGCTGACACTTTGCAGAGCATGAAAGTCGCGGCGGCGAGCCTCTGCTTTGCGGTGAAAATATGCCTTGACCCTCGCTGAGGGGGCGACACGGGAAATCAAGGAAAGCAGACCTTGAACAAGTCGATCATGCGGCTTGGTATATGTGTGGAAAACCTTGCCGATGTTCTTGACTCGAATGGCGATCTCAGAGGACATCGGCAAATCCTTTTCTGGATGCCTGGAAAACTGCATAGCCGAGCCATGCGATGATCAGTGAGGTTGTCGCGTAATACATGAGGTAGTGCGTATCTATTTCCTTAGAGAAAATCAGTACGTTGCGAATCTGCTCAATGGGCATCGCCAAAGGATTGAGGCTTGCAAGACCGCGCCATTTTTCGGGGAAAGAACTCATCGGAAAGAATATCGGTGAGATGAACAACAGTCCCGTTAGTACGATGCCGATAGTTTGCCCTATGTCGCGCAAGTAGACGCCCAACGCGGCGAGAAGCCAGGTCAGACCCATTGTCAGGAAAATCAGAGGGGCGAAGGCGATGGGCAGAAGTAAAGCGGTTGCAGGAATTTTCCCGAACGCGAACAGCTCAAAGATGAAAAGAATGCCCAAACCGATCGTTGCATGGAAAAGTGTGGAGATGATGGTCACGCATGGGAGAATTTCTAGTGGGAATATTACTTTTTTTACGAAGTTAGGGTTGGAGCAGATGATATGTGGTGAGCGCCCCACGCATTCGCTGAAGAAATTGAAGGCTATTAATCCGGAGAACAGGATGAGCGCAAAGGAGGAGCGAGAGCCCTCATTAATGTTAGGCCATCTGGACTGGAACACCTCGCTGAAGATGAAAGTATAAATCCCGAGCATAAGGATCGGTGTCAACATGGACCACAACATGCCGAAAACCGAGCCTTTATAACGACTGGTGATTTCGCGCCAAGAGAGGTCCAGAAGCAGTTGCCTGTTATTATAAAGAGAGCCAAATAGACTCAGCGGAGATACTTCGAACTTCTTCATGGTGTTGTTATCGTGGTGCAATGCTGTGCAAATGCTTCGGCATCTTGAAGTGATTTTGCCGCAATGTCCTTGGTCGATAAGGTTGGCTCACCGGAAATTGGCCAGTCGATACCAACGCTAGGATCGTTCCAGATCAGTGCCCGTTCATGCTCCGGGTGCCAATAATCGGTGGTCTTGTAGAGGAAGTCCGCCGACTCCGACAGCACCACGAAGCCGTGGGCGAAGCCTTCCGGCACCCACAACTGGTGCTTGTTTTCCGCGCTCAGCAGCGCGCCTACCCATTTGCCGAATGTCGGCGAGGAGCGGCGCATGTCCACGGCGACGTCGAAGACTTCGCCATTGACCACGCGCACCAGCTTCCCCTGGGGGTTCTGGATCTGGTAGTGCAGACCGCGCAGTACGCCCTTGGAGGAGCGCGAGTGGTTGTCCTGGACGAACTTCACCGGGCGGCCGATGGCCTCCTCAAATTGCCGGTGATTGTAGCTTTCAAAGAAGAAACCACGGTCGTCACCGAAAACCTTGGGCTCGATCAGGACCACTTCGGGGATTGCAAGACGGGTAGCTTTCATCAGTAGACGGTCTCGACCAGCAGGCGTTTCAGGTATTGGCCATAGCCATTCTTGGCCAGCGGGGCGGCGAGGGCTTCCAGTTGCTCGGCGCTGATCCACTTCTGGCGGAAGGCGATCTCTTCGGGGCAGGCGACCTTCAGGCCCTGGCGGTTTTCCAGGGTGGCGATGAAGTGGCTGGCCTCCAGCAGGGAGTCGTGGGTGCCGGTGTCCAGCCAGGCGTAGCCGCGGCCCATGATTTCCACGGAGAGCTTGCCGGCTTCCAGGTAGGCCTTGTTGACGTCGGTGATCTCCAGCTCGCCGCGGGCGGAGGGCTTGATGCTCTTGGCGATGTCGACCACCTGGTTGTCGTAGAAGTACAGGCCGGTCACCGCGTAGCTGGACTTCGGCTTGGCCGGTTTCTCTTCGAGGCTGATGGCCTTGCCATCGGCATCGAACTCGACCACGCCGTAACGTTCCGGATCATGCACGTGATAGGCGAACACGCTGGCGCCAGCATCGCGCTGCATGGCGTGGAGCAACAACTCCTGGAAGTCGTGGCCGTGGTAGATGTTGTCGCCCAGCACCAGCGCGCAGAGGTCGTTGCCGATGAACTCCTCGCCGATCAGGAATGCCTGGGCCAGGCCATCCGGCGAAGGCTGCACGGCGTATTGCAGGTTCAGGCCCCACTGGCTGCCGTCGCCGAGCAGTTGCTCGAAGCGCGGGGTGTCCTGCGGGGTGGAGATGATCAGGATATCGCGGATGCCCGCCAGCATCAGGGTGCTGAGCGGGTAGTAGATCATCGGCTTGTCGTAGACCGGCAGCAACTGCTTGGAGATGGCCAGGGTCGCCGGATGCAGGCGGGTGCCGGAACCCCCGGCGAGGATGATGCCTTTGCGTTTCATACTGCTCCCTGGTCTACCAGTTCCCGGATCATGCGTTGGACATGGTACTCCCAGGCGGGCAGTACCAGGCCGAAGGTGCGTTGCAGCTTGTCGTTGGCCAGGCGCGAGTTGGCCGGGCGTTTCGCCGGCAGCGGGTATTCGCTGGTGGCGATGGGGGCGATGCGCTCCGGCGTGGCGCGCAGGCCGGTGCCCAGGCGGATGGCTTCGCCGATGACGAACTGGGCGTAGCGGTGCCAACTGGTCTCGCCGCTGGCTACCAGGTGATAGGTGCCGCTGGCCCGCTCGCGCAGGCCAGGGTCATGGGCGAGGCGTTGCAGCGCCAGGGCGGTGACGTCGGCGATCAGCTCGGCGCTGGTCGGTGCGCCCACCTGGTCGGCGATGACGCGCAGTTCGTCGCGCTCCTTGGCCAGGCGCAGCATGGTCTTGGCGAAGTTCGCCCCGCGCGTGGCATAGACCCAGCTGGTGCGGAAGATCAGGTGGCGGCAGCCGCTCTCGCGGATGGCGAGCTCGCCTTCCAGCTTGGTCTGGCCATAGACGCCCAGGGGGCCGGTGGCGGCATCTTCCTCGAAGGGCGCTTCGCCACTGCCGTCGAAGACGTAGTCCGTGGAGTAGTGCACCAGCCAGGCATCGATTTCCCGCGCGGCCTGGGCCAGGGTCGCAACCGCCTCGGCATTGATCCGGCGGGCGGCGTCGACATCGCTTTCGGCCTTGTCCACCGCGGTGTAGGCGCCGGCGTTGACGATCACGTCGGGGCGCTCTTCGGCGACCAGCCTGGCCAGCCCCGCCAGATCACTCAGGTCGGCCCGCTGCCTGTCGCAGACCACCAGTTGCGCCAGGGGCGCCAGGGCGCGCTGGAGTTCCCAGCCGACCTGGCCGTTGGCGCCGAGTAGAAGGATCTTGTTCATGCGTACTGCTTACCTACCCATTCACGGTATGCGCCGCTGGTGACGTTGTTCACCCAGGCCTGGTTGTCCAGGTACCAGCGCACGGTCTTGCGGATGCCGGTCTCGAAGGTTTCCGCCGGCTTCCAGCCCAGTTCGCGCTCGAGGCGGGTGGCGTCGATGGCGTAGCGACGATCGTGACCGGGGCGATCTTTGACGAAGGTGATCTGCTCGCGGTAGCTCCGTCCGTCGGTCCGTGGCTGCTCCTGGTCGAGGATGTCGCACAGGGTATGGACCACGTCGATATTGGCTTTCTCGTTCCAGCCGCCGACGTTGTAGGTCTCGCCCAACTGGCCGGCTTCCAGCACGCGGCGGATGGCCGCGCAATGGTCCTTCACGTACAGCCAGTCGCGGACCTGCTGGCCGTCGCCGTAGATCGGCAGCGGCTTGCCGGCCAGGGCGTTGTGGATGACCAGCGGGATCAGCTTCTCGGGGAAGTGATAGGGGCCATAGTTGTTCGAGCAGTTGGTGGTCAGCACCGGCAGCCCGTAGGTGTGGTGATAGGCGCGGACCAGGTGGTCGGACGCGGCCTTGGAGGCCGAGTAGGGGCTGTTCGGTTCGTACTTGTTGCTTTCGCGGAAGGCCGGATCGTTCGGACCCAGCGAGCCGTAGACCTCGTCGGTGGAGACGTGGAGGAAGCGGAAAGCGGCCTTGGGCTCGGCGGCCAGGCCGTTCCAGTAGGCGCGGACCGCTTCCAGCAGGCGGAAGGTGCCGACGATGTTGGTCTGGATGAAGTCTTCCGGGCCGTGGATGGAACGGTCCACGTGGGATTCGGCGGCGAAGTTCAGTATGGCGCGGGGCTGGTGCTCGGCCAGCAGGCGGGAAACCAGTTCGCCATCGCCGATGTCGCCGTGCACGAATACATGTCGCGCGTCGCCGTCCAGGCTGGCCAGGTTCTGGCGGTTGCCGGCGTAGGTCAGCTTGTCGAGGCTGATGACCTTTTCGTCATTGCCTGCCAGCCAGTCGAGAACGAAGTTGGCGCCGATGAAGCCGGCGCTGCCGGTGACTAGGATGGTCATGGATCAAAACCTCTGGAAAAGAGTAGCAATGAACAGCCCCAGATTGCCCTGAAAGGTCTGGCGGTAGATACCAGCCTTGCGCACCAGCCTGAGTCGTTGCAGGAGCGGGGCCGTTCGAGCCCGGGCGAACAGGTCAAGGACTTCCAGGCTGTGCGGTGTCAGATGATTGCGCATGGGAGCCAGGGCTGCCAGATTCGCCTCGTTCCACGTCTTGAAGGTGCCTTTCAGGAGCCTGCGCAGGCGCTGCAGTCGGCCGCGGATCGATATGTTGGAACCGATCAGGTTCTGCGAATGCTGGCGGTAATTCAGCGTGGGCTCGGGATCATAGCAGACCTCTCCCCCGCAGCCGGTGACCAGGATATACGACCACCAGTCATGGGAAACGATGTGGCTGGATTCCCGAGTCGTTGCGAGCAGCTTTCGGGTTTCTTCGTTGAACAGCATGGTGTTGCCGCCGGCGATGCTTTGCACCAATGCATTTTCGAAGGACAGGGGAGCCTCGAACAGCGGGGAGAGGCCGATCGGTTTTCCCGCCTCGTCGATCAGGCGGGTGCGTGAGCAGTGCAGTAGAGGTTTTTCTGTCGGCCGGCTGGAGATCCAAGCCAGTCCGCGCTCGAGTTTCTCGGGTGCCCAGATGTCGTCTTGGTCACAGAACGCGTAATAGCAGGCCTGGACGCCTGCTGCCCTGACGAGTGAAAGGAAGTTGGCCGCGAACCCTTTTGCCGGCCCCTGGTGCAGCACCAGTCGTCCTTCACCCAACTGCCGTTGATAACGCTGCAGGATGGAGAGGGTCGCGTCCCGGGAACCATCATCAGAGGCATGAATGATCCAGTCCCCATAGGTCTGGCTGATCAATGAGTCCAACTGCTCCACCAGATAACGCTCGCCGTTGTAGGTGGAAAGCAGAATTGCGACCGTACCGGAAGCTTGCTCCGCCTTCCCTGCGCGGTGAGGGAGCGATGCCGATGCCTGATTCAATATGCCGCCCTTGGCTTTGTCGCCCCGATCAATGGGTAACTGATAATTATTCTCAGAATTGCCTTAGGTGGCTGATTTGCTGAGTAAAACTCGATTATATGCATGGTCGCTTGCTAGTAAACCAGCGGGAGTAGTCATTGGGCGGGCAGGAAGCTCCCGCCTGCGACCGCAATATCTGGAGAAGGTTCCCGGAGGCTGGCGAAATGGGACTTTGGGACTGTCGTGGAGGCAACCACATGCTTGTCTCAATGGATGCCTGAATTTTGGCCGACCTGCGGGCAAGACCCTACAGATTAATCCTGCTAGCATTACAAAATTTTGACAGATGGATAGGGCTACCTGCTCGGTCGGTCACGTCACGTCTTTTGGGCAGTGAGGTTACAGGTGAGACGCATATTTGATCCCAGGCTTTTGTACGTCGCTTATTTCTTCGGCGTGGCGGGGATATTTCTGACGGTATTTGCCAAATATTGTGCAAGGGCGCAGGGCCCTCTGCCGCCGGAGATGATCAAAGGGTTATTGCCCTTGGTTGAGCTTGCGGTTCTCGGTGGGTTGGGCGTCATTATCTCACCCATGCGTCGCGCACGCTCAAGCATGTGGCGGTGGGGAATCTACCTGATTCTTCCTCTGGTTATTGGCATAGTTTATGTAGCTCAGTCTTACTCATTATATCTATCCAATAGCTACATCACTGTTCTTGCAATGGAGAATAGTGCGGAAAGTCGCTTGACGACTACTTGGTTGCTCAGGGTAATGGTAGGTGCAGTGGTGTTGGGTTGGGCTTTTCTGTTGTTCTCCCATACGTCTAGGCGCTATCGCGAAGTAAGACAGATGTCGAGGCTATTTGTCGGGGGATGGGCCATTGTCCTGGTTGGCTATCTCGTGGCCTTCTTGGCTTCCTCGCATGAGCGTGGCGTCATTTCTCTACAGAAGAACCAGGCGCCTCTCCTGTCTCTGCTACGGACGACCTATATCCTGGCTGAGCGTCGTATGGATGAGTTTCGTCCGGCTGCCTCGGAATTTGATGGAGATATTTATTTTGTCAAAGGCAACGAATTCCCATTCAAGAAAAATTATATCTACAGTAACGCACTTCCTTTTGAAAAAATTGTTCAGGTTAAGAAGAAGCGCAATGTCATCGTGATTTTCACCGAGGGGATGTCGGCGCGTCTGATCAATGCCTATGGCGGGAGACATCCTGGCTTAACACCAAATATTGATGCTCTATTGGCTCGCTCCATGCGAGTCGATAATTATTATAATCACACTGCGGCGACCTATCGAGGGTTACAGGGGCAAATGGCCTCTGGCTATCCAGGTACCGGTGGGGCACAGTCTGGCTCTGGATGGGACGAGGGGGAGAATTCGCAGTCTCTAGCCCGTATTCATTATAGGACACTGCCGCAGATCTTCCGTGAGAGAGGGTACGATACTTATTTCTTCTCGCCCCATCATGATTCAGTCCAGCTGAATACCATGTTGCGTTCTCTGGAGTTTGATCAGGTCTACTCGTTCGATAGCCTGAATAACGAGTTCCTGCAAGGCAAGGCAACCCTGACTGCAGGCTCCCTGAGTGATAAGGATCTTTTCCGCTCCTTGAATGTAATGCTGGAGTCTAGGGCGCAGGCTGCAAGCGGCAAGCCTTTCTTTATCGGGCTTTACGATATCGGTACCCATGCGTTTCTGGATGTTCCAGAAGGGTATGAAAAGTATGGTGATGGCAAGAACTCCGTTCTGAATCGTATGCACAATTATGATCGGCAACTCGGACAGTTCTTGAGCTATTTCTTCTCTTCGAAGTACGCAAAGGACACCATTCTGATATTTACGGCAGACCACGCAACCTACCCTGAGCCTCCATTTGTCGATGCGGTGCGCGGGGAGAATTATCAACCATATTTCGTGGATCGAATTCCTCTGGCTATCTACGATCCCGCTCATGTACTGCCTCAGACGTTTGATGCCGATGGGCGGAGTTCAATCGACTTTGCGCCTACTCTGCTGCACCTGCTGGGCGTGCAGAAGGTCGCTAACAGCTTCATTGGGCGTTCGATCTTTGATGCAAAGCGGATCGTTCCCTTTGGTGTCGCAGCAATTGGTGGCGACATCTTCATGACCACGAGGGACGGTGTTGTCATGGAACCGGGGGTTCCCCTCGGCGACAAGGAGCAGTTCTTGAAGTACGCGGACTACATCAGGACCTACTACACGCTGGAAAAAGAGAATCGCATCTTCCCTGATGAGCGGGTACGGATTGCCCATGCCCAAGGGCAAGATGGCGACTCGTCCGAGCATGGCGCCTCTGCCGCCCTGCGCTAGACGGGCTGGCATAGACCAGATAAAGAAAAGGCCCGCATTTCTGCGGGCCTTCGTCTGTATGGTGCCGGCACCAGGAGTCGAACCCGGGACCTACTGATTACAAGTCAGTTGCTCTACCAGCTGAGCTATACCGGCAAGGAGGGACGCCATTATAGCCACGCGCCGGGCGGTGTAAACCTCTGATTTTCCAGCTTGTGTCCGCTTGCTCAGTGGCCGCTGGCAGCGGCTCCCGGCTTGGCGCCGAAGGGGGGCCTGGCCAGCCAGATGATGGCCAGCAGGCCTAGGAACAGCCAGCCCAGCAAGGTGAAGTATTCCACCGTGGAGAGCATGTAGGCCTGGCCTTCGACGATGCGGTCGAGCATGGCCGCGCCGTGCTGGTTGGCGCCGCCGAGCAGGTCCAGGGTGTCGCGGGTGGCCGGGTCGTAGGTGCTCAGGCTTTCCGTCAGGTGGGCGTGGTGCAGGGTGGCGCGGCGGTCCCAGATCCAAGTGGTGAGGGAGGCCGCGAAGCTGCCGCCCAGGGTGCGCAGGAAGGTGGCCAGGCCCGAGCCGTCGGCGATCTGGTCCGGCGGCAGGTCGGAGAGCAGGATGCTCAGGATGGGCATGAAGAAGAAGGCCACGCCCAGGCCCATGAGTGTCTGCACCAGGGCGATGTGGGCGTAGTCCACCTCGGTGTTGAAGCTGGCGCGCATGAAGCTGGTGACGGACATCACCAGGAACGCCAGGCCGGCGAGGACGCGCAGGTCGAAGTTGTTGGCGTAGCGGCCGACCAGCGGCGAGAGGAACACCGGCAGGATACCGATCGGCGCCGCCGCCAGGCCCGCCCAGGTGGCGGTGTAGCCCATCTGCGTCTGCAGCCACTGCGGCAGCAGCAGGTTCATGCCGAAGAAGCCGGCGTAGCCGCCCACCAGCGCCAGGGTGCCGAAGGTGAAGTTGCGGTGCACGAACAGGCGCAGGTTGACGATCGGGTGCTTGTCGGTCAGCTCCCAGATGATGAAGGCCGCCAGGGCAATGACCGACACCACGGTGCCGCCGACGATGAAGTTCGATTCGAACCAGTCCAGGTCGTTGCCCTTGTCGAGCACGACCTGCAGGGCGCCCACGCCGAGGACCAGCAGGATCAGCCCCATGTAGTCCATGGGCGCGTGCTTGATCACCACCGGGCGCTTCTTCAGTTGCTGGTAGACCACGAAGGCGGCGAACAGGCCGATGGGCACGTTGATGAAGAAGATCCACGGCCAGCTGTAGCTGTCGGTGATCCAGCCGCCGAGGATGGGCCCGGCGATCGGTGCCACCACCGTGACCATCGCCAGCAGCGCCAGGGCCATGCCGCGCTTGGCCGGCGGGTAGATGGAGATCAGCAGCGTCTGGGTGATCGGGTACAGCGGCCCGGCGACGAAGCCCTGCAGGGCGCGGAAGCCCACCAGCATGCCCATCTGCTGGGCCACGCCGCAGAGGAAGGAGGCGATCACGAAGAGAATGGTGGCGGCGATGAACAGCCGCACCTCGCCGACCTTGCGGCTTAGCCAGCCGGTCAGCGGCAGGGCGATGGCGTTGCTCACCGCGAAGGAGGTGATCACCCAGGTGCCCTGCTCGGCGCTTACCCCGAGGTTGCCGGAGATGGTCGGCAGGGCGACGTTGGCGATGGTGGTGTCCAGCACCTGCATGAAAGTCGCCAGGGACAGGCCGATGGTGGCCATCACCAGGCTGGGCGGGCTGAAGGCGGCGTTGCTGTTCTCGCTCATGATGCTTCCGGGCTCAGCGCGCGGCGGTGCTGCGGCTGCGGCCGTCGGCCATGTTGGCGTGGATCAGCTGCTCGATGAGCTGGTCCGCCGAGGCCAGTTGCTGCTGGTAGACGTCGGTGGAGAACAGCGCTTCCTTCGGCGGCTGCTGCGACAGGGCGGGGCCGCTCTGGTCGTGCAGGTCGACGTTGACGTCCATCGACAGGCCGATGCGCAGCGGATGCTCTTCCAACTGCCTGGCGTCGACGCGGATGCGCACCGGCACGCGCTGGACGATCTTGATCCAATTGCCGGTGGCGTTCTGCGCCGGCAGCAGGGAGAAGGCGCTGCCGGTGCCGACGCCCAGGCTTTCCACGCTGCCCTGGTACTTGACCGAGCTGCCGTAGAGGTCGGAACGGATTTCCACCGGCTGGCCGATGCGCATGTGCTGCAGCTGGGTTTCCTTGAAGTTGGCGTCTATCCACACCTGGTCCAGGGGGATCACCGCCATCAGCGCAGCGCCCGGTTGCACGCGCTGGCCGACCTGCACGGTGCGCTTGGCCACGTAGCCGGTCACCGGCGCGACTATCACCGCGCGGGCGTCGTCCAGGTAGGCCTGGCGCAGCTTGGCGGCGGCGGCCTTGACGTCCGGGTGGGAGGCGACGACGGTGTCGTCCACCAGGGCGCGGTTGGTGTCCAGTTGCTGCTCAGCGCTGGTCAGCGAGTTGCGCGCGGTGTCCAGGGCGTCGCGGGCGTGGGCCAGTTCTTCTCGGGAGATGGCGCCGTCGTCGGCCAGGTGCTGGCGGCGCTTGAAGTCGGCCTCGGCCTTGGCCAGGGCGACCTTCTTCGCGGCGACGTCGGCCTTGTAGCCGTCGACGTTGCTGAACAGCCCGCGCACCTGGCGCACGGTGCGCGCCAGGTTGGCTTCGGCCTGCTGCAGGGCCACGTCGGCGTCGCTGGGGTCGAACTTCACCAGGACCTGGCCCTTGCGCACCAGGTTGCCGTCGTCGGCGCCGATGCTGACCACGGTGCCGGTGATCTGCGGGGTGATCTGCACCACGTTGCCGTTGACGTAGGCATCGTCGGTGTCTTCGTGCCAGCGCCCGTAGAGGAATTCCCAGAGCGCCGCGGCGATGCCGGCGAGGATGACGACGACCAGCAGGATCAGCAGCCAGCGCTTGCGCTGGGGGTTGCCGCCGGTGGTTTCTTGGGTATCGGTGGTCATGGCGGTTGCCTCTTAATGCGCGGCGGCCGCGCCCGCCTGGGCGAGCGGCGCGGAAGACGGGGGAACGGAGTCGGCCTGGAAGCCGCCGCCCAGGGCTTGCACCAGCTGGACGGAAAGGTCGATGCGCTGGGCCTCCAGGTTGGCCAGCTGGCGCTCGGCGAGCAGCAGCTGTTGCTGCACGCTGAGGGCGTCGAGGTAGTTGCCGACACCTTCGCCGTAGCGGCGCATGGCCAGTTCGAAGTTGGACTTGGCGATGTCGCGGGCCTCGCGCTGGTCGACCAGCTGCTGCTCCAGCGAGCGCAGCTGGCCGAGGTCGTCGCTGACCTCGCCCAGGGCGCCGACCAGGGTCTTGTTGTACTGCGCCACGGCCAGGTCGTAGTCCGCGTCCTTGCCGGCCAGGTTGGCGCGCAGGCGGCCGCCGTCGAACAGCGGCAGGGAGATGGCCGGGGCGACCTGGTAGAAGCGGCTCGGCGCCTCCAGCAGGTCGCTGGTGTGCATGCTCGCCAGGCCGATCATCGCGCCCAGGTTGAGGTTCGGGTAGAACTGCGTCTTCGCCGCCTGGATGTCCTTGCCCGTGGCCTCGACGCGCCAGCGCGCGGCGACTATGTCCGGGCGGCGGCCGAGCAGTTCCGCCGGCAGGTTGGGCGGCAGGTTCAGGGCATCGGGCTTGAGCGGCTGCGGGCGCTGCAGGTCGAGGCCACGGTCCGGCCCCTGGCCGAGCAGCACGGCCAGGGCGATGCGGGCGCTGGCGATCTGCTGTTCGGCGGCGGCCAGCTGCTGGCGGGCGCTGGCCACCTGGGTTTGCGTCTGCTGCAACTGCACTTTGCTGTCCAGGCCGGCGTCCATGCGCTTGCGGCTGAGTTCGAACAGGCGCTGCGAGCGTTCCAGCTCGTCGCGGGACAGGTCGCGCACGGCGAAGGCGTGGCCCAGCTCGCTATAGGCGCGGGCGACGTTGGCCGAGAGGGTGATGGCCGCGGCCTGGCGGTCCACCTCGGCGGCGTTGGCCTGGCCGAGGGCGGCTTCCCAGGCGGCGCGCTGGCCGCCCCAGAGGTCGAAATCGTAGTTGAAGCCCAGCGACAGGTACTTCACCGCCGAATAGTGCCCGCCCGTTGGCGCGGGGAGCACGCTGGTGGGGGCGCGGATGCCCGCATAGCTGGCCTTGCCGTTGAGTGTAGGCATGCGTTCGGCATCGGCGGCGTTGGCCGCGGCGGCGGCCTGGCGCGCGCGGGCGTCGGCGATCTGCAGGTCCGGCGTGCCTTTCAGGGCCTCGTCGATCAGGCTGTCGAGCTGGGCGTCGCCCAGGCTGCTCCACCAGTTCCGGCGTGGCCAGGCGGCACTGGACAGCGGCGTGCCGTCGAGGCTGCGGCCGGCCTGCAGCGAGGCGCTGTCGAGCGCCTTGCCGCTGGGCGCCAGGCCCGAGGAGCTGACGCAACCGGCCAGCGCCACGGCGCTGGCCAGCAGGGTAGCGGCGGGTAAGCGGAATGCGCGCATGGCTTACTTCTCCTGCGGCGCGCCGGGCGCGACGCCATGGCTGGCGAGGATCTTGTCCAGCAGCCGGGTGAGGGTCAGCAGTTCCTCGGGGTTGAGGCAGCCGACCAGTTCGTTCATCGCCCGCACGGCGATCTGCGGCGCCTGGGCGTTCACCGCCTCGCCGGCGGGGCTGAGCTGCAGGCGCACGCTGCGGCGGTCGTTGGGGCAGGGCTGGCGCAGCAGCAGGTCCTTCTTCGCCAGGCGGTCGAGCATGCGCGTCATCGAGCCGCTGTCGATGGACAGCTCGCGGCACAGCTCGCCCGGGGTGTTGGCGCGGTTCTGGCCGATGAAGAACAGCACCTTGAATTGCGCGGCGGTGATGTCCAGGTCGATCAGGTGCTTGTCCAGCAGGCGGTCCTTGAGGATGGCCGCCAGCCCCAGCAACTGGCCGATCGAGCCCCTGAACGGGAAGTCCGTGACGCAGTAGTGATCCATGGCAAGGCTAATAACTGTCTAGGCAGGTAATATGTTTCGAAATAATACTGCCTAGGCAGCTAATGACAAATAGCGGATTGTTGCAAATGGGCAACAATCCGTTCCTGAAAGCACTATGCGAGCGTTCCGCGAAACAGGACGTGCCCGACCGGTGTGCGGCGCGGCCCCGACAGCAGTGCTTATGCACAATGCCGGGGCATGGCTTGGCGGCTAGTGCTAAAAAAGCCTCAGCGCTTTTCAGTTTCTTTCTAAGAATATGTTTTTAAAGGAAATTATCTGATTTGTTCAAAATTCGAACAGAGCTGCGCCGGTAGGCCAGCGGCGGGCCGCGTGAGCGATTTTCCCGATCTTCTCAACAGAGTTATCCACAGCTTCTGTGGGCTTCTCTCTGGAACGCTCGTGCTAGACGTGCTCGGCGAGGATGAGCAGGTTGCGCGGGGTGAGCTGGGCGGCGCAGAAGCGTCCCAGGCGTACCCGGTAGCCCTGTTCGACGAGGAACAGCGCGCGGTCGAGCAGCAGCCAGAGCTCCAGCGGGCGGCGGAACAGGCCGCGCACCAGCTCCAGGTTGCGCACCTGCGCCAGGCGCTGCCAGCCCCGGGCCTCCAGCGCGTTCCAGTCGCGTTCGGCGGGGCGGGGCAGGCCCTTGAGCGCGGCCAGGTCGCGGCAGTAGTCGGCGAACGGCTTGTGCAGCCAGTCCGCCGGCACCGAAGGCACCGGCAGGTAGCTGTCCGCGCCGCGCAGTTCGCGCTGCAGCAGGTCGAAGGCCAGGCGCCGGGCCATGGAGTTGTCGCGCTGGCGCCGCACCCGGGCGCCGGCGGTGACCGTCTCGGCGAGCGGCAGGCGCAGGTCGTCCTGGTCCAGCTTCAGGCGGGACGCGCCCGCGGCTGTGGATAACGGCTGGTAGTGCTCGCCGGCGATGCGGTTGTAGCAGCAGGGCGCCACCGCCAGTTGCCGGCAGCGTCTGCTCGCCGCCAGGCGCAGCAACTGGACGTGCAGGTCGCCGCAGGCGTGCAGTGCCACGGCGGTCTGGCCAGGCTGCAGGTAGCGGGCGGCGCCCTCGGCGAGCACGTCCTGCTCGACGTGCATGGCGCGCAGGCCCAGGCGGTCGCTCAGGCGCTGGCCGTCGGCGACCAGCGCGAGGTCGCGCTCCAGGCTCAGCAGCGGCTGCCCGCCATGGGCCAGCAGGCGCCCCAGGTGGCCCTTGCCGGCGCACCAGTCCAGCCACTGGACGGAGGGCGTGGCGAAGTCCAGGCGGCTGGCGAAGGCCTCGATCTGCTGCCACTTGCGCCCGGGCACGTCGACCTGGAACTGCGCCGGCAGCTTGGGTAGGGCATGGGACGGCAGGTCCTCGACGTCGCTCAGCTGCGCGGCACGGTGCGCCAGTTCCGGGAAAGGCGCCGGCGCGGGCAGGCGTTCGGGCTGGTTGTGCGCGGCGTCGGCCTGTTCCAGGTCGCGCCCGCGCAGCCAGCTGGCCAGTTCCCGGTGCTCGGCTTCCCAGGGCAGTTCCAGCAGGGTGAAGGGCTTGGGCCGCCACAGCCCCTGGTGGGCGAGCAGGAAGGCATCCAGGGCCTGGAAGCGCTGGAACAGGACATCGTCGGTGAGGCGGTTGGCCACGGCGGTGCAGGGGGATGAGTGGCGGGGCGGCGATTATAGCCGCCCCGCCACATCCGGGAAGCGCCGGTCAGCGCCCCTGCATGGAGTCCACCCGCAGCCAGCGCTCGGCGAGGCGGAACAGGCGGGTGAGGACCAGGGTGATGACCAGGTAGAACACCCCGGCGAGGCAGAAGAACAGCATGGCCTCGTAAGTGCGGGCGATGATGGTGCGGGTCATGCCCATGATGTCGAACAGGGTCACGGTGTAGACCACGGCGCTGGCCTTGAGCATGAGGATCACCTCGTTGCTGTAGGCCGGCAGGGCGATGCGCGCGGCGCGCGGCAGGATGATGTGCAGCAGCGCCTGCCGGCGCGACATGCCCAGGGCCCGCGCCGCCTCCACTTCACCCACCGGGATGGCGTGGATGGCGCCGCGGAGGATCTCGGCGATGTAGGCCGCGGTGTGCAGGGTCATGGTCAGCAGCGCGCACCAGTAGGGATCGCGCAGGTACGGCCACAGCGGCCCCTGGCGCACCGACTCGAACTGCGCCAGGCCGTAGTAGACGATGAACAGCTGCAGCAGCAGCGGGGTGCCGCGGAAGAAGAAGATGTAGCCGTAGGGCAGCGCGCGCACGTACCAGTGCCGCGAGGCGCGGGCGATGCCCAGCGGCACGGCCAGGGCCAGGCCGGCGACCACGGCGAAGGCCAGCAGCTCGAGGGTCAGCCCGGCGCCCTGGAGCATCTTCGGCAGCCACTTGAGGATCAGCTCCATGTCGGTCATAGCTCGTTCCTCACGAAACCGCGGCCGGCGCGGCGCTCCAGGAAGTGCAGGGCGGCCATGACGAACACGGTCAGGCCCAGGTAGATCAGCGCGGCGGTCATGTAGAAGGTGAAGGGCTCCTTGGTCGCGTTGGAGGCGACCTGGGCCTTGCGCATGATCTCGTCGAGGGTGATCAGCGAGACCAGGGCGGTGTCTTTCAGCAGGATCAGGTACAGGTTGCCCAGGCCCGGCAGGGCCACGCGCCACACCTGCGGCAGGACGATGCGCCAGAAGATCCGCGGGGCGGACAGGCCCAGCGCCTGGCCGGCCTCGCGGTGGCCCCTGGGCACGGCCAGCAGGGCGCCGCGGAAGACTTCGGTGGCGTAGGCGCCGAAGCACAGGCCCAGGGCGCAGGTGCCGGCGGCGAAGGGGCTCAGGGCCAGGTCGGGCTTGCCGAACAGGTCGCCCAGGGCATTCAGCCCGGCCACGGTGCCGAAGTAGATCATCAGCACCCAGAGGGTTTCCGGCACGCCGCGCACCAGGGTGGTGTAGGCGCCGCCGAGCATGCGCAGCAAGGCATTCCTAGAGGTCTTGGCGATGGCGCCGAGCAGCCCGAGGATCAGGCCGAGGCAGACCGCGGCCAGGGACAGCTTGAGCGTCATCAGGGTGCCGGCCGCCAGCTGCGGGCCGAAACCGTGCAGGTCGAAAATCATGGGGATCACGCCTGAAGGGGCGCGCCCTGGGTTACAGGGCGCGCCGGACTGGCATCAGTAGATGCTGAAGGGGAAGTACTTGTCGTTGATCTTCTTGTAGGTGCCGTCGTCGACGATTTCCTTCAGGGCGGCGTTCAGCCTGTCACGCAGCGGGTCGCCCTTGCGCACGGCGATGCCGATCTTGTCGTTGTCGAACACCGGCTCGCCCTTGAACTCGAAGTCCTTGCCGGCGTCGCTCTTGAGCCAGTCGTACTGCACGAACTTGTCGGCCAGCACGCCGTCCAGGCGGCCCGAGGACAGGTCCAGGTAGGCGTTTTCCTGGGTGTCGTAGAGCTTGATGGTGACGGTGTCGGACATGTTGTCCTCCAGCCAGGTGCCGGCGATGGTCGCGCGCTGGGCACCGATCACCTTGCCCTTCAGGTAGCCCTTGTCGGTCTTGAAGTCCACCGACCTGGGCGCCACGAACTGCAGCTTGTTGGTGTAGTAGGGGTTGGTGAAGTCCACCGCCTGCTTGCGCTCGTCGGTGATCGACATGGAGGCGACGATGAAGTCGAACTTCTTGGCGTTCAGCGCCGGGATGATGCCGTCCCAGTCGGAGGTGACCACCTCGCACTCGACCTTCATCTTGGCGCACAGGGCCTTGCCGACGTCGAGGTCGAAGCCGACCACCTGGCCGCTGGCGTCGATGCCGTTGAAGGGCGGGTAGGCGCCTTCGGTGCCGATGCGCAGCTTCTCGGCGGCGACCGCGTGGGCGCCGAAAGCCAGGGTGGCGGCAGCGGCCAGAAGGATCTTCTTATAGTTCTTCATGCAAAGTTGCTCCGTTAGCGGTGGCTGGACATGAACTGCTTGCAGCGCGCGGACTGCGGGTTCCCGAAGACCTGCTCGGGGGAGCCCTGTTCCTCGACCAGGCCCTGGTGGAGGAACACCACTTCGCTGGAAACCTGGCGGGCGAAATTCATTTCGTGGGTGACCAGCAGCATGGTGCGGCCTTCCTCGGCCAGCGCGCGGATCACGTTGAGCACTTCCTGGACCATCTCCGGGTCCAGGGCCGAGGTGGGCTCGTCGAACAGTATCACCTTGGGCTGCATGGCCAGGGTGCGGGCAATGGCCGCACGCTGCTGCTGGCCGCCGGAGAGCTGCGCGGGGAAGGCGTGGCGCTTGTCGGCGATGCCGACCTTGGCCAGCAGGGCCTCGGCGATCTCGATGGCTTCGGCGCGGCTCTTGCCCAGCACGCGGCGTGGCGCCTCGATGATGTTGTCGAGGATGCTCATGTGCGGCCAGAGGTTGAAGTTCTGGAAGACGAAGCCCAGTTCGCTGCGCAGGCGGTTGATCTGGCGGTTGTCGGCGGCGACCAGCGCCCCGTCCTTGGCCTTCTTCAGCTTGAGCTCTTCGCCGGCGACGATGATCTGGCCCTGGTGGGGGTTTTCCAGCAGGTTGATGCAGCGCAGGAAGGTCGACTTGCCGGAACCCGAGGAGCCGAGAATGGAGATCACGTCGCCTTCGCGGGCGGTCAGGGAAATGCCCTTGAGCACTTCCAGGTCGCCGTAACGCTTGTGCAGGTTACGGATTTCCAGCGCGGGTATGGCCTCGGCCATTGGGGGCTCCTCTATTGTTGTTCGGATGCTTCGCGGCGCGCCGCGGCAGGGGGTAGGGCCTTCCTGGCGAACGCAAGCTATCACGCGACCCGGGGGGCGCCAAGCGGTCGGGGGCCGCGCCGGGCCTGGATAGTGGCATCTTGTCGCATTGCCGCAGTGCCTTGTCGCCTGGGCTGAACACCGGGGGGCCGGAGGCCTGGCGAGGGGGTGGCGGAACGAGGGGCGCGATAGTGCCAGCTTCGCCGGCGGGGGAAAAGACCGCGGGCCCCGACGTTGGTCGGGGCCCGGGCAGGTCACTGGGTGATCTGCTGCTCGCCGCCGCTGTCGTCGCGGCTTTCTTCGTCGAGCTGGTCGAGCTGGCCGGCCATCAGCGCCGGGCGGCCACCGATGCGCGGGCCGGGCAGGCCGTTGCCGCCGGCGATCCGGGTGGGATGCTCGCTGGCGTCGATGGCCGATTTGCGCGGCTGCGTCTGCACGTGGAAATCGGTGATCTCGATGATGCCCTTGCCTTCGGCCAGCAGGTGGAAGGAGAAGGCCTTGCGCGCGCGCTCGTTGTCGAAGCCGAAGGTCACCTGCAGCGGCTTGTCGCGGGTCAGCCGCGGGAACTCGGGGATCGCCAGGTCCACCGGGCGCTCGAACTCGCGGGTCTTCAGCTGCACCTTGGCGCCGGCCTTGTCCATCTGCAGCGCGCGGATCTTCAGGGTCACGGTGGTGTGGCTGTCGGCCGGGAACTCCAGGTACTGGGCGCCGATCAGGTTGTCGGTGTACTCGTTGGTGACCTGCGGCTTGATGCGGATCTTCTCCTGGGTGGCGAACTGGTATTCGCCGCCCGGCCGGCTGCCGGTCACCGAGTGGTCGAGGATGCCGGCGCGGGCGGCGGCCAGGCGGGCGTCGCGGCCG
Organism: Pseudomonas delhiensis; assembly: GCF_900187975.1. Classification (GTDB taxonomy): domain Bacteria; phylum Pseudomonadota; class Gammaproteobacteria; order Pseudomonadales; family Pseudomonadaceae; genus Pseudomonas; species Pseudomonas delhiensis. The sequence goes on from NZ_FZPC01000006.1 coordinate 254,487, forward strand.
CTGAAGCGCCCGACGAACTGGGCGCTGTCGGCGATGAAGCCATCGCTCTTGTAGCGCCGGCAGGCCTGCTGGAAGTCGCATTCGGTGAAGGTCTGCTTGCCGTCGTGGAAGCGCAGCATGCCGTTGGTGAAGGAGACCATCTCGCGGCCGTTGCCGTACTCGCGGAACAGCGAGCGCCCGGAAACGTCCTTCGGCGGGGTGAAGCCGAAGTAGTCGAGGACCGAGGCGTCCATGTCGACGTGGCCGTAGACGCCGCTCTTCACCGGTGGCAGGGCCGCCTGCTCGGGGGCCAGCACTAGGTTCAGGCCCCAGGACGAGGCCAGGCGCACGTTGTCGATGCCGTGGGATTCGTCGGAGGTGACGATCACCAGGGTGTCCTTGAGCACGCCCTGCTTCTCCAGGCCGGCGAGGAAGGCGTCGACGGCATCATCCAGGTAACCGACTGCGGCCTGGCGCGGGGTGGGGTACCTGGCCAGGTACTCGGGGGTGGCCGAATAGGGCTGGTGGGTGCCGACGGTGAGCAGGGTGAGCATCCACGGCTTCTTGTCCTTGCGCAGTTGGCCCACATAGTCCAGCGCGCCCTCGAAGAAGGCCTTGTCGTCCATGCCCCAGGCGAACTCCAGGTAGGGCTTCTTCTTGAACCAGTCGCGGCCGAGGGTCTTGTCGAAGCCCATGGCCGGCATCACCTTGTCCTTGGCCATGAAGCGCAGCCCGGCGCCCTGCAGGAAGTGGGTGCTGAAGCCGTGCTGGCGCAGCTGCGCCGGCAGGCACTCGGCGGCGCGGCCGGGGTTGGACAGCAGCTCGACGCCCTTGGGCGTGCCGTTGTCCAGCTTGCTGTAGTCACCGCACAGCAGCGCGTACAGGCCGCGGATGGTCTGGTGGCTGTGCACCACGTAGTCCGGGGTGGTCATCGAGCGTTCGGCCCAGGCGCTGAGCTTGGGCATCATCGATTCTTCGTAGCTGCTGCTCAGGGCGGCGCGGTTGGTCGCCACGTAGGCCCCGGGGATGCCTTCCATGGTAATGATCAGCACGTTCTTCGCCGTGCCCGGGCCGGCCAGCAGCGGGGTGCCGGAGAGGTCGAGCTGGGTCAGCCCGGTGACGTCCGGCGGGGTGTCGCCCTGGTCGCCGGCCAGCCAGTCCTCGACCGCCAGCTGGCCCTGGCTGGCGCCGCCGGCCAGCAGGCGGTGCGGCAGGTTGAACTGCTTCCACACGTCGACGTCGTTGGGGATCACGTACTGCAGGCCGAAATGGGCGCCCAGCAGGGCCACCGGCAGGCTATAGGCCAGGCGCGGCAGGCGCTGTTCGCGGCGCCGCCAGAGCAGCGCGCAGAGCGCGATGGCGCCCAGCAGCGCGCCGGCCAGCCACGGGTGGGCGATGCCTCCGCCCTGGGTGGAATTGCCGACGAAGGTCGGGTCGGCGAGGAAGTGCAGGTCGCTGGGATCGGGCATGCGGCCCACGGCGCTGACCAGCTCGGCGTTGCCGATCGTCATCAGCGCCCACAGCAGCATCACCGGCAGCGCGAGGAACAGGCGCAGGCGGTGCAGCAGCAGGACCAGCAGGCTGCCGATGGCCAGGTCGGACAGGTAGCCGTAGAGGTTGCCCCAGCCAAGGGCATGGCGGCTGGCCAGCGGGATCGCCAGGAACAGGATGGCAAGCGTCGCGAGGTTGCCGCGTTGTTGCCACCAGCGCTTTAGAGGATGCACGAGCACTCCCTTTTCAGGCATCGAGGGGCCTGAAAGTATCCCATCCATCGGGCGGAAATCATCCGGAATGTCATCATTCTGAAAAAACGTTCTGCTACGCGCCAGTAGACAACGTAACCCGGGGAGTATTCGCCGGGCGGGCGACCAGCGGTGCAGGGGCGGCGGTGATCGGCTGATGGGGCGGGGAATGCAAAAAGCCCCCGGTTCTGGCGAACTCAGGGGCTTTCGGAAGCTTGGTGCCAGGGACGGAATCGAATGGTCGCCTGCAGCCCCTGTTATTGCTGGTATTCAAACTTTCCTGTTTTATTTCTACTCACAAATCTACTCACTTTTGCGAAAATGATATGGCGTAGTGCCTGAGCGGTACTTGTTTCCCAGGGGTGATGACGCTGATTGTTTTGCGATGGCAGAATGCGACCAAACTGACAAGGAGGTTCCATGCGGGCAATCGCTGTAGCAGTGCTGATTACTGCCCTCGCTGGCTGCGCAAGCCGCGGCACCCCAATTGAACAGACAGATGTCCGGCAGATCGTTCAGGGGCAGACGACCTACGACCAGATGCTTGAGCGGTTCGGAAACCCGCTCTCTCAGTCCTTCGACTCCGACGGGAATCTCCAGGCCATCTGGTTCTACGTCTATGTCGGCCCCTTCGGGACAGGAATGGAGCAGCAGAACCTGACGGTCCTCTTCGACAAGGACAACAAGGTTAAGAAGTACGTGATGACCGATGGTCAGCCCGGGAAGCGCTGATAGTGGCCATGCCATCTTGCGGAGCCCGTAAAAAATGGGAATGAACAAACCCACCCAACTGCTCAAGCACAACCTCAAGTCCATAACGGCGGACCTCAAGTGGGCATCCGTCGACCTGGTGAAGATCGCCGAGCGACTGAGCCAGTCAGGCAATGAGACTGACGCCTGGGCCGTACTCCGTATCGTTGGGGTGCTCATCAACGGCGAGGACCGTCTTGGCTCATATGCTGATGAGGTCAAG
>NZ_FZPC01000009.1 GCF_900187975.1 Pseudomonas delhiensis
GTGTTACTTGTGATGCTGATAATCTTGCGATCACCAGTCTTAGCTCACAAGCACCCACACGAATTGCTTGATTCAACTTGTTAAAGAGCAGTTGGCTGATTCTTTCGTCTCAACCGAGGCCGCGCATTCTACAGCAACCTCTCTTTCCGTCAATACCTAATTTAAAAAATATTTTCTTTAAATTCAGCGTCTTAAGCAAAACCCCATGGGCTTTGCCAGTTGACGGGCGGCGAATTATATAGACACCGGAACAGCTGTCAATACCCTCTTTCAAAACGATGTTTCTCGACAGAGACCGAACCGGTTCAGACGCCCACTCCATATAGAGCACTGGCGTTGCAGCACAGATGGTCGCCTGCCCCTTGCCTGATCGCCGGCGCCCCGGCAGCATGCCCGGCGGCACCGCCAAGAGGGACTCCGGGCGGCTGCCACATCTCTATCGGCTTTTCCAAGGAACATTGGATATGGATATCAAGATCATCGCGTTCATCTGCCTGGCAGCCCTGGCACTGGAACTGCTGCGCGTCTACCGCAGCTCCACCGACAGGCGCCGGGGCCAGCGGGAAACAGGGCCGCAGGGCTGATTCCCCCACCCCACCGCTGAAGCATCGCCCGATGCCGGCGAGGCGGGGGAACCGCTTCTGTAGACAGCGCGACGGCAACAAGTTCCCCCTCCTCATATCCGCATATCCATGCGAAGGCGCATTGGCTCCGGCCCGTCTCGGGGCATATGGGTGTCACCGCCCCGGTGAACGGCGGCCGACTGCCGACCTCAGCCCAGCGGCCGCTCCACCCCGCGCAGGTGGGCCAGCACCTGGTCCGCCGCACGGTCCAGGCAGCCCTTGAAGAAGTGGTTGGCGCCGGCGAACAGGCTCACCGCGCGCTGTTCCGGGCGCGCCCAGTCCAGCAGGTTGGCCAGCGGCGCCATCTCGTCGGCCTCGCCATGCAGCAGCAGGCAGTCCGCCGGCAGCGCCATGGGCTCGTAGTGGCGGCCGCCAGGCACCGTGCCCACCGGCAACCCCATCAGTACCGTGGCCGCGGGTGGCTGCGCCAGGTCGCGGGCGGCGCGGGCGAACACGTAGGCGCCGAAGGAAAAGCCCACCAGCGCCAGCGGCAGGTCCGGGTAGCGTTCGCGCAGGTAAGCGGCCACCGCCTGGCTGTCCTGCGCCTCGCCGATGCCCTTGGCGTATTCGCCCTCGGTGCCGTCCACCCCGCGGAAGCTCGGCCGCACCGCCAGCCAGCCGGCCCTGCTCAGGCGCCGCGCCAGGGTCAGCGGCACCAGATGCCGCGGGCTGCCGCCGAGCAGCGGTTGCGGGTGACTGATCATCGCCACGCCGCGGACCGGGCCTGTGGGGGCGTCGATCAGCAGTTGGATCTTCCCGGCCGGGCCATCGATCAGCAACGGGTTGCGGTCGTCTTCGGGCATCGCGGTGTTCTCGTTCACAAAGCGGGCGGCCAGGGTACTGCAGGTGGGCGCGGGAACACGAGCGGACAACCGCCGCCGGCCCCAGCCGCCTCCCGGGCGAACTGATACACTGATCAACTGCCTCCGGCCCCGTGCCCGGCGGCCCGCCCCGGACGCCGGGGCAGCGAACAAGAAGTGAACGAGGACAGTATGAAAGCCGATTTCGCGACCACCCACCTGCAAGCGGCGGTGACAGCATGATCGAGGTAACCGAGGTTTCCATTGCCGAGCTGCGCGACGCGCTCGAATCCGGCCGCACCACCGCGGTCGAGCTGGTCAAGGCCTATCTCGCGCGGATCGACGCCTACGACGGCGCCGACACCCCCACCGCCCTGAACGCGGTCGTGGTACGCAACCCCGATGCGCTTGCGGAGGCCGAAGCATCCGACACCCGCCGCGCCCGCGGCGAGACACTGGGCCCGCTGGATGGCATCCCCTACACCGCCAAGGACAGCTACCTGGTGAAAGGCCTGACCGCGGCCTCCGGCAGCCCCGCCTTCAAGGACCTGGTTGCCTATCGCGACGCCTTCACCATCGAGCGCCTGCGCGCCGCCGGCGCCATCTGCCTGGGCAAGACCAACATGCCGCCCATGGCCAACGGTGGCATGCAGCGCGGCGTATACGGCCGCGCCGAAAGCCCCTACAACGCCGCCTACCTCACTGCGCCCTTCGCCTCCGGCTCGTCCAACGGCGCCGGCACGGCCACCGCGGCCAGCTTCGCCGCCTTCGGCCTGGCCGAGGAAACCTGGTCCAGCGGCCGCGGCCCGGCCTCGAACAACGGCCTGTGCGCCTACACCCCATCACGCGGGGTGATCTCGGTGCGCGGCAACTGGCCGCTGACGCCGACCATGGACGTGGTGGTGCCCTACGCCCGGACCATGGCCGACCTGCTGGAAGTGCTGGACGTGGTGGTAGCCGAGGATGCCGACAAGCGCGGCGACCTGTGGCGCCTGCAGCCCTGGGTGCCGATCCCCGACGTCGCCTCGGTACGCCCGGCCTCCTACCTGGAGCTGGCCGCCAAGGCCGATGCCCTGGCCGGCAAGCGCTTCGGCGTACCGCGCATGTTCATCAACAAGGACCCGGACATGGGCACCAGCGAGCACCCCGGCATCGGCGGCCCCACCGGGCAGAGAATCAACACCCGGCCCTCGGTGATCGCCCTCTGGGAACAAGCCCGCAAGGCCCTGGAGGCGGCCGGCGCCGAAGTGGTCGAGGTGGACTTCCCGCTGGTCTCCAACTGTGAGGGCGACCGCCCCGGCGCGCCTACCGTGTTCAACCGCGGCCTGGTGTCCGAGCAGTTCCTCCACGACGAACTCTGGGAACTCAGCGGCTGGGCCTTCGACGATTTCCTGCGGGCCAACGGCGATCCCAGGCTGAACCGCCTGGCCGACGTGCAGGGCGAGCTGATCTTCCCCCACGACCCCGGCACCCTGCCCAACCGCGAGGGCGACCTCGCCGCCGGCATGGACGAATACGTGCGCATGGCCCAGCGCGGCATCAGGCCCTGGGACCAGATCGCCAGCCTGCCCGACGGCCTGCGCGGCCTGGAGAAGACGCGCAAGCTCGACCTGGAGGACTGGATGGATGAACTCGGCCTCGACGCCGTGCTCTTCCCCACCGTGGCCGACGTGGGCCCGGCGGACGCCGACGTCAACCCGGCATCCGCCGACATTGCCTGGAGCAACGGCGTGTGGGTGGCCAACGGCAACCTCGCCATCCGCCACCTGGGCGTGCCCACGGTGACGGTGCCCATGGGCGTGATGGCGGACATCGGCATGCCGGTGGGCCTGACCTTCGCCGGCCACGCCTACGACGACTCGGCCCTGCTGCGCTACGCCGCGGCCTTCGAGTCGACCGGCAAGCGCCGCATGATCCCGCCGCGCACCCCGCCGCTGGCGCAAGGCTGACGGGGCACGGGCAGGGCCGGCGCGCAGACGTCGGCTCTGCCTGATACGGGACGGCGCCGAAACAAGGATGACGAACGGACGATGAACGGCAAAAAGACGCTCGCCCTGGCCACGCTTTGCGCACTTCTCGCCGCTGGCTGCTCGAACGCCCCGGCGGTCCATCACGGCGATGCCCCCTACCGCGTCACCCGCTACGTACTGCCCGACGGCCAGGCGCTGGATCTCTATCTCGAATACCCCATCTATCCCAGGGCGGCACTGGCGCAGCGCGTCGAAGGCGTCGTGGTCTTCGACATCGCTTTCTCCGGCGCTACCGGGGGCCCCACCGCCGTCGAGATCGTGTAGAGCCCCGACGATCAACTCGCCGAGGCAGTCAGGCGCGCCGCGCTGAGAGCCCATGTGTCCGGCGTATCGGCCCCGCTGAAAGACGCGCCCGTCAAGTTCCGCACCGAGTATCGCTTCGAGCTCGCCAGGCCACGCACGACCTTGCTCTGAGCAGCCGCCATGCCCCACGCCAAGCGCCTACGACGTTCCCCTTCAGCAGGAAATGAAAGCCCGGTCGCAGGGAACATCACGCCTCTGACACGCCGACCAGGCTCGCGCGTAGGGTGACCGCCGTCATCCGGAACGCCGATGCCCGACGATTCGCGCGCAGGGGCCAATCGCGGACGGAGTCCGCGCCTACGGATGCGGGAGATACCGTGCCTCGCAGTGATCTGTAGGAGCTGGCCCTGCCCGCGATTCGCGCGCAGGGCGCGCTCCTACATGGGGATGGCGGCGTAGGCGGATCCTATCCACGAATCACGCCGATACCTCCGGCTATCGCAAACAAACTCCGCTCCCCGGCAACACCGCCGCTCCCGTTCACGGCCGCCGCCCTGCCCCGCTGCGGGCGATCGGCTCGCCGCCCAGGCGCGGCTTGTAGAACAGGAAGTGCTCGGTGCGCGCCGTCCTCAGGTAGGTTCTCGCCCAGGACGGCCTGACATGGCGGTCGTGGAAGTACAGCGCGCCATGGGTACGGTCGCGCAGTTGGCGGTTGAGCGCCTGGCGGGCGATGTCGCGGGCCAGGTCGTAGCGTTTTTCCTCCACCACCTGGTCGGGACGCCCGTCGCACCACCAGGAGAACTGGCAGCTCTTGCTCTCCGAGCCCTGCTTGACCACGGCGCAGACGGTGTCCGGGAAGTCCTTGCTGGCCACCCGGTTCATCACCACGTTGGCCACCGCTTCCATGTCCCCGCGCGAGGCGCCCTTGGCCTCCCAGTAGATGGAGCGGGCCAGGCAGGTGATGGCGTCGTCCAGCGGCGCTTCCCCGGCCGGGTCCACGGCGCGGGCCTCGCTGCGGGTGATGGGCCTGACCTGGGCGGCCGTCCCGGTCGCCCCCTGCTCGGCCGCCTGCTCCTCGAGCACCTCGGCCTTGTTCTCCGCCACCGCGGCCTTCTGAGCGGCCTGCCCGGCGAATGCCGGGGCGCCGAACAGCAAGGCGACGATGCACGCTACCCTGACTGTCCAGCGCATATCGACCTCGCTCGCCGGCACCTGGCGCGCCGCGACGATTCGCGGCAGCCGGCCGGCTACACAGTGTCTGTAGACCGCCCCATGCCCCGATCATTCCCATTGATTTCGCTGCAGCCCACGGCTGGCGCGGCCTGTAACGCAACGGCGGGGGCTCGCGAAGGCTCTGGCGCGGCGGTAGGCAGGTTACTCAAGCCAGGAAGGCGCACACCTGCGCCAACACCTCGTCGGCCTTCTGCCGGTGCGGAACGTGGCCGCAGTCCGCCAGCAGCTTCATGCTGGCGGGCCCGGCGGCCTGGGCGACGAAGCGCTCGGGGTGGCGGGCCGAGCCGAACTCGTCCTGCTCGCCGTGCAGGCACAGCAGCGGGCATTGCAGGTGCGCCAGCCGGGCATCCAGGTTCCAGTCGGCGAAGGCCGGCGACAGCCAGGTATCCACCCAGGCCCGCAACACCCACCGGGCCTTGTCGCCGTGGTATTTCTCCAGGCGCGCCATCTGGCCCGGCCGGGCGAAGTCGCGCTCGGCGGCTCGAATGCCTTCCAGGGTGCGGTCCTCGACGAAGGCCTGGGCCGACTCCAGCACCAGCGCCTCGCAGGCCGGGCCGAAGGCCGCCGCGCAGCCCACCGCCATGCCGCCACCGACGCTGTGGCCGAAGGCGACGAAACGCTCCAGGCCCAGTCGCTCGCGCAGCGCGGCGAAGCCCTGCTGCGCCTCGTCCTCGACGAACCCCCGCGACAGCAGCGCCGGGTGGGCATCGGACTGGCCGAAGCCCAGGCGGTCATAGGCGATCACCTCGCGCCCGCTGGCCCGGGCCAGTTGCCCGGGGAACTCCCGCCACAGAGCCACGCAACCCAGGGAATCGTGGAACAGCACGACGGGCGCCGCCACGGCGGCCCCGGCCGGCGTCCAGCGCCGGGCGAAGAGCCGGCCGTGCGGGGTATCGATCCAGTGTTCGCGGGTGCTGACCGCTGTCATGGGTGTATTCCTCTGCTGCTCCGGTGGCCGACCACCGCCCGACGAGGCGACGGCACGCTGAAGGGATTCGCTTTTAGGCCGGCGGCGGGCGGAATGCAACCCCGCTGGAGATGCAGGACATCGGCTGCATCGGCGCAGCTAGCGAAGGTCCCTGGCCCTCCCTGGAGTGTCGGCCTCGGCCAGCGACAAGGGCGGCGCCACGGCCTCCAGGGCACGGCGCTCGGCCGCCACGCCCCACAGCGCCTGCACCAGCCCGGCGAACGCCATCAGGCCGGCGCCTATGCCATAGCCGATGAACAGGCTCTGCCGGCTGGCCGTCTCGATCAGTTGGCCGAACAGCAGCGGCCCGACAATGCCGCCCAGGCCGGTGCCCAGGGCATAGAACACGGCGATGGCCAGGGCGCGGATCTCCAGCGGGAAGGTCTCGGCCACCGTCAGGTAGGCCGAACTGGCCGCGGCCGAGGCGAAGAAGAAGATCAGCGTCCAGGCGATGGTCTGCTGCGTCGCGTCCAGCCAGCCGCGCAGGAACAGGTAGCCGCTGGCCAGCAACAGCACGCCGGACACCAGGTAGGTGGCGCTGATCATCACCCGCCGCCCCACCACGTCGAACAGCCGGCCCAGCAGCAGCGGCCCGCAGAAATTGCCCAGGGCGAACGGCAGAATGTACCAGCCGACCCGCTCCCCCGGCACGCCGTAGAACTCGCCCAGCACCAGCGCGTAGGTGAAGAAGATGGCGTTGTAGAAAAACGCCTGGGCGGTCAATAGCGTGAGCCCCACCAGCGAGCGGCGCAGGTGCAGGCGCAACAGTGTGTCGGCCACCTCCCGCAACGGCGTGTGGTGGCGCCCGCGCAGGCACAGCACCTGGCCGGGCGCCACCGGCGCCAGCACATGCCCCTGCGCGCGCAGGCGCGCCTCTATGCCTTCGACGATGCGCCGGGCCGCCCCGGGGTGGTTGTGGATCAGCAGCCAGCGCGGGCTTTCCGGCAGCCACAGGCGCATCGCCAGGATCACCAGGCCCAGCGCCGCGCCGATGCCGAAGCACAGCCGCCAGCCCAGGTCGCCGCCGAGCCATCGCGGGTCCAGCAGCACCACGGAGCCCAGCGCCCCCAGCGCCGTGCCCACCCAGAAGGTGCCGTTGATGGCCAGGTCCACCCAACCGCGGAAGCGCGCTGGCGTGAATTCCTGGATGGTCGAGTTGATGGCCGCATACTCGCCGCCGATGCCCGCCCCGGTGAGGAAGCGGAACAGCATGAAGCTCCACGGGTTCCAGGCGAAGGCCGTGGCCGCCGTGGCGCCGACATAGACGAACAGCGTGGCGAAGAACAACCGGCGGCGACCGAAGCGGTCCGCCAGCCAACCGAACAGCAATGCCCCCAGTACCGCGCCGGCGATGTAGATGCCGCCGGCCAGGCCGACCCCGGCATTGTCCAGGCGCAAGGCCGGGCTGGCCTTCAGCGCGCCGGCCACCGCGCCGGCCAGGGTCACCTCCAGCCCGTCCAGCAGCCAGGTGATGCCCAGCGCCACCACCAGCCGACTGTGGAAGCGCCCCCAGGGCAGGCGGTCCAGCCGCGCCGGCAGGTCGGTCCGGTACAGGGCTGCGGCGTCCGCGCCGATGGTCGCCGGCGGGCGAATGTGCTGCGGGGCGGGCGTGCTCATGCGGCCGTCCTCTTTCCTCCTGGTGGCGGGCAGCGCGGCGGCCCACGGCTGGCAGCCACGCCCTGTGCTGGGTAGAACCGCTGCGGCGCGACGGAGTTCAGTGCAAACACAGGCTGGGGGCGCTGCGCCCATCCCCAGGCCGGCCATCCCCTCGCCGCAGGAGAGGCTTTACAGGAATACTGTATGTACATACAGTATTTTCCACAGTACCCGTCAGCCACTTCCCAGACACCAGGGGGACACCATGCACGCCGACACCTACCAGCAACTCGCTGCCCGCGTTAACGCCCAGATCGCCGCCCATGACGCCCGCCAGCGCCCCGGCCTGACCCTGCAGCGCGTCCCCGGCGACGACGCCAAGGCCTGGGAACGGGTGCTGACGGAACTGCGCGGCACGGACAACCTCACCGTGCTGCCGCTGCGCGACGGCGCGGTGCGCCTGGCCTGGCACAGCTGGCTGGACTGAGCCGGGCCCCTACAAGCTGCCCTTGACCGCCTCCAGCCCCGGCCTGCCATCGACGGTGGCGACGTCCTTCAGCCAGGGCTCCAGGGCGTCCGGGTTCTTCCTGAGCCAGGCCCGGGCGGCGTCCTCGGGCTCCATCTTGTCGTCCAGGATGGAGCCCATGATGGTGTTCTCCATGTCTAGCGTGAAGCTGAGGTTCTTCAGCAGGCGACCCACGTTCGGGCATTCGTCCACGTAGCCCTTGCGGGTGCTGGTGTAGACGGTGGCGTCGCCGAAGTCGGGGCCGAAGAATGCGTCGCCGCCGGTGAGGAAGCGGATCCTGAAGCGGGTGTTCATCGGGTGTGGCTCCCAGCCCAGGAAGAGGATCGCGTTCTTCCGGCGGATGGCCCGGTCGACCTGGGACAGCATGCCCGACTCACTGGAAGCCACCACGCTGAAGCCGGCGTCCTTGAGGCCGAAGGCATTCTGCTCGATGGCCTTGAGCACGGCGTTGTTGCCGCCGTCGCCCGGTTCCAGGCCGTAGATCCTGCCGTTCAGCTCGTCCTTGAATTTCGGGATGTCGGCGAAGTCCTTCAGGCCCCGGTTCCACAGGTCTTCCGGCACGGCGAGGGTGTACTTGGCGTGCTGCAGGTTGGCCCGCACGATGTCGATGGTGCCGGCTTCGCGGTAGGGCTTCAGGTCCGGCTCCATGGTCGGGATCCAGGTGCCGAGGAAGACATCCATGTTCCGGCCTTCGGCCAGCGCCTTGTAGGTCAGCGGTACGCCGAGCAAAGTCACCTTGGTCTTGTAGCCCAGCCCCTTGAGCAGGGTGTTGGCGATGGCCGTGGTGGACTGGATGTCCGTCCAGCCGGGGTCGGACATCCGCACGGTCTGGCACTGTGCGGGCTCCGTGGCCTGGGCCAGAACGGGAAGACCGGCCAGCGCGCCCAGGAACAGGAACGATGCAGCTTTCATCTGATGAACCCTCAAGGCAGTGGTTGTCGTTTTGCTTGTTGTCCTGCCCCTGGAACAGGGGCCTGCATCAGCGCCGGATGGCGATGCGTCTCCCGCAGTAGCCGGGGTGACGGGCCCCCTGGTACTGCCTGAAGAGTTCGGAAACCCGGCGGTCCACCGCGTCGGCGAAGACGCAGGCGCGGCCGGCCTGGAAGTCGACGTTCATCAGCATCTGCTCGCTGACGGCCAGCGGTTCGTCGCTTCCCTCCCGGTGGAGGTCGTGGACGATGTGCAGGCGCTTGAGGTCGCGGTCGATGAACCGGGTGCGCACTTCCAGCGCGTCGCCCAGCTTCGCCTGCGCCAGGTAGTTGATGTGCGCTTCCAGGGTGAACAGCGTGTGCCCGGTGTCGGCGCGCCCCGCCTCGTCCAGGCCGATGCGCTCCATCAGCGCATCGGTGGCGTAGCTGAAGATCAGCAGGTAGAACGCATCGCGCAGATGCTCGTTGTAGTCGATCCAGTCACGCAGGACCGGCGTCCGGTAGGTCAGCATTGGGTCATTCCCCTGCGCTCAGAGATCCAGTTCCAGCGTGCCGGACAGCGCCCGCGACACGCAGACCATCATGCTGCCATTGCAACGCCTCTCGGCCTCGCTCAGCACGCTGTCGCGGTGATCGGGAATGCCGGCCAGCACGCGCGTCTCGCAGGATGCGCAGGTGCCCTCGCGGCAGGCGCTCTCGACCTGCACACCGTTGGCTTCCAGCACCTGCAGAAGGCTCTGGTCGGCGGGCACCTCCAGGCACCTGCCGCTGCGTGCCAGCTTCACCGTGAAAGCGGTGTCGGCCCCGGCCTTCTCCACCTGCCTGGGGGTGAACCATTCGAAGTGCACCTGTTCGGCGGGGAAGCCCCGGGCCGCCGCCTCGACGGCCAGCATCAGGGGCGTCGGCCCGCAGGTGTAGAGGTGCGCGCGCCCGGGCAGCCGGGCGACCGTGCCTTCGATGTCGAACAGCCCGCCGGCCTCTTCGTCCGCATGCAGGGTCACCCGCTCGCCGTAGGCCGCCAGCTGGTCGAGGAAGGCGGCCCGCTCGCGGCTGCGCACCAGGTAGAACAGCCGCCAGGGGCGCCGGTTGGCCTCGCACCAGCGGATCATCGGCAGGATCGGCGTGATGCCGATGCCGCCGGCGAAGAAGACGAACTCGCCGGCGTCCTCGAACAACGGAAAGTGGTTGCGCGGCGGCGTCACCCGGACCAGGTCGCCGACGTGCAGCGACTGGTGGATGTAGCGCGAACCGCCACGGCTGGCCGGCGCCAGCCCCACGCCGACGCGGTAGCTCTCCCGCTCCCGCGCATCGCCGCACAGCGAGTACTGGCGCACCAGGCCGCCGGGCAGGTGCAACTCGATGTGCGCACCGGCCGTGTAGGCCGGCAATTCGCCGCCGGCGGGGTCGCGCAGCTCGACGACGCGCACGTCCCTGGCGGCGCTGGCGATGTCCGTTACCTGCAGTGTCAGACGTTCGACCGACATGTTCACCTCTACTGCATCCGAAGTTGGGGCCCCTGCCCGCCCGCGGCCGGCAGGGAGCCATGCTTCCCCACCCGGCGTCACTTGCGCCGCAGGTTCGCGCTGGCCTTGAGCATCGCGGTGATCAGCTCGTCGCGTGCCTGCGAGAGCTCCGCCTGGCTGCCGTTGGCGGACTCGGCGGCCACGCCCCGCACCAGCAGCGCGGCGGTTTCGGCATCCAGGCGCGGGTCGCCCAGGTCTTCCCACCAGCGGTGGAAGCTCTCGGTGTACTTCTGGCAGAAGGCCTCCAGCCCACCGGGGCCGCCGCCCAGGTGGAACAGGAGGGTCGGGCCCATGGCCGCCCAGCGCAGGCCGGGGCCGGCCCAGACCGCGGTATCCACGTCCTCGACGCTGGCCGCGCCGATCTTCACCAGGTGGATGGCCTCGCGCCAGAGCGCCGCCTGCAGCCGGTTGGCCACATGCCCGGGGACTTCGCGGTGCAGGCGGATGGTCACCTTGCCAACCTGCTCGTAGAATCGCTCCGCGCCCTCGACGGCCGCCTGCGCGGTGCGCTGGTTGCCCATGACCTCCACCAGGGGGATCAGGTGCGGCGGGTTGAACGGATGGCCGAGGACGAAGCGCGACGGGTCCTTCCAGCCGGCCTGCATTTCGCTCAGCGGCAGGCCCGAGGCGGACGAGGCGACGATCGCCCCCGGCTTGAGCAGCGGTTCGATCTTCCCGTAGAGCGCATGCTTGAGCTGGATGCGCTCGGGCACGCTTTCCTGGATGAAGTCGGCGTTCTTCACCGCCTCGGCGGCGCTGCGGTAAAAGCTCAGTTCACCCGGTGCGCCGTGCTTCACCAGCCCCAGCTCCACCAGGGTCGGCCAGGCGTTCTTCACATAGTCGCGGACATCGCTTTCCATCCCCTCGGCGGGATCGAATACCGCCACGTTGCGGCCGGAAGCCAGGAACAACGCCGTCCAGCTGGCGCCGATGACGCCGGCGCCCAGTACCGCCACATTCTGGAATTCATTCATCAGAAGAACCTCGGTTGGAGTGGGGAGGCGGCGGTCAGGCCGCCGTCGATGACATAGCACTGCCCGGTGACGAACCCCGCCTGCTCGGAGGCGAGCCAGGCCACCAGCCCGGCGACGTCCCCGGGCCGGCCGAAGCGCCCGGCGGCATGCCGCGCCAGCGCATCGGCCTTGGCTTTGCCGGGGTCGCGGGCCTGGGCGAAACCGTCCTCGGCCATGGCGGTCATGATCCAGCCCGGGCATACGGCGTTGCAGCGCACCCGTGGGCCATGGTCGATGGCGATGGAGCGCGTCAGGCCATGGACGAAGGCCTTGGAGGCGTTGTACAGGGCCATGGACGGATCGGCGTTCAGCCCGGAGATCGAGCCGAGGTTGACAATGCTGCCGCCCCGCTCCGCCATGACCGGCAGCACGGCGCGGCAGAGGTTGAAGGTGCCCTTGGCGTTGACGCCCATGACCAGCTCCCAGTCCTCGTCGGAGGTCTGGTCGAGGGTTTTTTCCACCTGTACGCCGGCGTTGTTGACCAGCACGGTCGGCACACCGAAGTGCTCGAGGGTTTGCTCCAGCACGCGGCGGGCATCGTCGGTCCGCGAGACATCCGCCTGCACCCACAGCACGGCTTCGTCCAGGTCCGCCGGACGCATGCCGCGGCCGCAGGTGGCGACCCGCGCGCCCTGGGCGAGGAACTCGTCGACGATGGCGCGGCCGATGCCGCGCCCGCCGCCGGTGACTATCACGATGTCCTGGCTCATGGCAGTTCCCCATGGGCGAACATGACGTGGCGGACCGCGGTGTAGGCCTCCAGGGCGAACACCGACATGTCGCAGCCGTGCCCAGAGCCCTTCATGGCCGCCCAGGGCATTTCCGGCGTCGCCACGCCGTGGGTGTTCACCCAGGTGAAGCCGTAGCGCAGCCGGCTGGTAACGGCCATCGCCCGCGCGCCATCGCGCGTCCACACCGACGAGGCCAGGCCGTAGCGGCCGGCGTTGGCGATGGCCACCGGGTCCTCGTCGGCGCCGAAGCGCGAGACGCTGACCACCGGTCCGAAGACCTCGCAGGTGGCGATTTCGGCATCGTTGTCGACGTTGGCCACCAGCGTGGGGCGGTAGAAGAAACCCGGGCGATCCTCGGCGAAGCCGCCGGCCACCACCTCCGCCCGCCCGCGCGCACGTTCGACGAAGCCGGCCACACGCTGGCGATGCGCCTCGCTGATCAGCGGGCCCATCTGTGTGCCCGCCTCGCGCGGCGCACCAGTGCGGATCGAACCCACGGCGGCGGCCAGTTCGGCGACGACGCGGTCGTAGATCGCGTCGGCCACCAGCAGCCGGCAGGGCTGCGCGCAATCCTGGCCGGCGTTGAAGAAGGCCGTGGCTCGCAACGTGGCCACCAGCCTGTCGACGTCGGCATCGGCGTAGACGATCACCGGCGCCTTGCCACCCAGCTCCAGATGCACCTGGCGCAGTTGCCGCGAGGCCGCGCGCAGGGCGGCCGCTCCCGTGGCGGGGGAGCCGGTGATGCTGACACCCTCCATGCCCGGAGCATTGACAAGACGATCACCGACACTCGCTCCCTTTCCATTGATCACGTTCACCACGCCCCTGGGCACCACGTCCTGCAGCAGTTCGGCCAGGCGCAGGGTCGACAGCGGCGTGGTTTCCGAGGGTTTGAGCACCACCGTGCAGCCCGCCGCCAGGGGCGCGGCGAGCTTCCACGCGGCCATCATCAGCGGGTAGTTCCAGGGCGCGATGGCGGCCACCGGCCCCAGCGGGTCGCGACGGATCAGGCTGGTGTGCCCCGCCACGTATTCGCCGGCCGCCACGCCCGACAGCGTGCGCGCCGCGCCGGCGAAGAAGCGGAAGCTGTCGAGGGTCAGCGGCATTTCGTCGTCCAGCGCCGAGGGCCAGGGCTTGCCGGCGTTGGCGCTTTCCAGCGCAGCCAGCTCCGGCGCGTGGGCCGCGATGACATCGGCGATGTCCAGCAACAATGCGCAACGTTCGGCCGGCGTGGTCTTCGAGAACGTCTGGAAGGCCTCGTCGGCCGCTCGCGCGGCGGCGTCCACCTGTTCCGGGCTGGCCTCGTTGACCTGGGCGATGGGCTCGCCGCTGGCCGGGTCGATCACCGCCAGGGCCTCGCCCTCGCCCGCCACCAGTTCGCCGTCGATCAGCATTCGGGTTTGCATGGGCCTCTCCCCTCTCAGAACTCGACCTTGTCGCCGCCCTTGAGCCCGAGGCGCGCGCGGGCCTCGGCCGGGGTGGCGACCTGCAGGCCGAGGTTCTCGACGATCGAGCGGATCTTGCGCACCTGCTCGGCATTGCTCTTCGCCTTCTCGCCCGGCGCGATGTAGAGGCTGTCTTCCAGGCCGACGCGCAGGTTGCCGCCCAGTAGCGCGGCCTGGGTGGCGAAGTGCATCTGGTTCTTGCCGGCCGCCAGCACCGACCACTCGTAGTCCTTGCCGAACAGCTTCTGGGCGATGGTGTGCATGTGCATCAGGTTGTCGAGGTCGGCGCCGACGCCACCGAGCACGCCGAACACCATCTGCACGAAGAACGGCGGCTTGATCCAGCCCTGGTCGATGACCCAGGCCAGGTTGTAGAGGTGGCCCAGGTCGTAGCACTCGAATTCGAAGCGCGTGCCGTGGCCCTCGCCCAGTTCCTTCACGATGTATTCGATGTCGGCGAAGGTGTTGCGGAAGATGAAGTCGCGGGTGCTGTCGAGGAACGCCGGCTCCCACGCGTGCTTCCAGTTCGGGTACCTGGCCTTCATCGGGAAGATGCCGAAGTTCATCGAGCCGACGTTCAGCGAGGCCATTTCCGGGCTCAGGCTGACCGCGGCGCGCAGGCGCTCCTCGCGGCTCATGCCCAGGCCGCCGCCGGTGGAGACGTTGAGCACGGCGTCGCTGCGGTCCCTGATCCGCCCCATGAAGTCGCGGAACAGTTCGGGGCGCGGGTCGGGCTTGCCGGTCTCGGGATGACGGGCATGCAGGTGGATGATCGACGCCCCGGCCTCGGCCGCCTCGATGGACGAGCGGGCGATCTCGTCGGGGGTGATCGGCAGGTATTCCGACATGGTCGGGGTGTGCACGCCGCCGGTGGTGGCGCAGGTGATGATGACGGACTTGGGCATGATCGCTCTCACAGTTTCATTTGCTGGACTTGGGCGGTCAGGCCGCCATCGAGGACCCACAGTTGCCCGGAGGCGTACCGGGCTTCGTCGCTGGCGAGCCAGTTCACCAGGTTGGCGACGTCTTCCGGGGTGCCGTAGCGGCGCAGCGGGTGCACGTCGCGCACGGCCGCTTCCAGGCTGTGGATGTCGCCGTGGTCGCGGAAGAAGCTGCGCAGCATCGGCGTATCGACGTAGCCCGGGCAGACGGCATTGACGCGGATGCCTTCCGGGCCATGGTCGCAGGCCATGGCACGCGTCAGTGCGTGCACGGCGCCCTTGGTGGCGCAGTACGCCGCCAGGCCCGGGTCGGCGATGAAGCCGTCGTAGGAACCGAAGTTGACGATGCTCGCCGCACCGCTCCTGCGCAGCAGCGGCAGGGCGAATTTCGAGACGAGGAAGGTGCCGGTGACGTTCACCGCGAAGATGCGGTTCCAGTCGGCCAGGCTGGTCTGCTCGATGGTCTGTTCGATCTCGATGCCGGCGGCGTTGACCAGGATGTCGAGCTTGCCGAGCTGTTCCTGTACCACCGCCATGGCCTGGCGCACGCTTTCCTCCGAGCTGACGTCGAGCGGGACGAAGGTCGTGCCCGGCACGGCAGCGGACTCCTTCAGGTCGGCCGCGAACACCATGGCGCCTTCCCTGACGAAGCGCGCGCAGATGGCGCGGCCGATCCCGCCCAGGCCGCCGGTGACGAAGGCCACCTTTCCTTCCAGTGCCCCGCTCATGGCGCAACCCCTTTGCGGTAGGCATCCAGCACCAGGCCATGGAAGTGATGCAGCGCATGCTCGGACTTGCCCGAGCCGTTGGGGTCGGTGACGATGCGCCCCTGCTCGAAGGCCGGCGTGCGCATGCCGCGCTGGACGTTCTCCACCAGGGCGATGTCCTCCACCTGCAGCACTTCGTCGAGGTAGCGGATGGCTTCCTTCTCCATCTCGTTCGCCTCGGGCGTTTCGAGGAAGAAGTCGTAGGTCTCGTAGGTCAGGTCGGGGCCGGCCGGGATGATGTGCAGCACGATCATCGAGCTGCGCCCCGGGTAGCGCATCAGGCAGGTGTTGGGCCACAGCCACCAGACCGCATGGGTGCGCACCTTGGCCTGGGAGGTGTCGTAGGCGCTGTTCTGGCCGTTGCCGGCCTCGGCCATGTGGCTGGAGTAGATGCCGTGGGTCTGCACGCGGTAGGTGTCCATGTCCACCAGGGTGCAGAAGTCCTTGTGCGCCGTCGGGCAGTGGTAGCACTCGAGGAAGTTGTCGACGACGTTCTTCCAGTTCGACTGGATCCTGTAGGTCAGCCGGTGGCCGAAGGTGAGGTTCGCCACGTCCGGCGCCCAGTGCAGGATTTCCGCCTGCAGCTCGCCGGCCTGCTCGCGCAGCGGCCGCGCGGCGGGGTCGAGGTTGACGAAGACGAAGCCGCAGAACACCTCGACCTGCACCGGGCTCAGGTGGATCTCGCCCTTGTCGAAGTCCTTCAGGCCGCCGACATGGGGCGCGCCGGTGAGCTGGCCGTCCAGGCCATAGCACCAGGAGTGGTAGGGGCAGATGATGCGCCTGACCTTGCCCTCGCCGGCCAGCACCGGATGCGCCCGGTGCTTGCAGACGTTGTAGAACGCCCGCAGGTTGCCATCGTGGTCGCGCACCACGGCGATGGGGTTGCCGGCGATTTCCGTGGTGGTATAGGTGCCCGGTTCGCGGACCTTCTCCTCGTGGCAGACCCACTGCCAGGAGCGGGCGATGATCTGTTGCTGGTCGAGGCGGAACCACTGCGCGTCGACATAGGCCTCGGCACGCAGGGATTGCGAGACCAGAGGGTCGGGGTGGTAACCCCGGGCGATGTTCTCGAGCTGGGTTTTCGAGATGACTTCAGACATATCGGCGGCCTTCCCGTACAAGCATTTCCTGGGTTTGTGTTCTTGTCTCGGAGCCGATAGTGGTCGTCGCGGCGGGGTGAAAATATTCAGGATTGGCCGCGATTTTTTCTTTTTTCGCCAAGGTCGCTTTTGGGCATGAGCATCCCGTTTACGACCGCCGCCGGGCGCACACGCAGCCCTTCACCGCCCGCGCGGGGCGGGATGCAGGGCATCAGAAAAGGTTTTTTGGCGGACGTCGTCAGGGCGTGACCTGGTGCATCGGCCAGGCCCGGAACTCGAACGGGATGCGCCCGTCCAGGCGGTCGCGGCGCGGCGTCAGGCCGAAGCGCTCGCGGTAGATGCGGCTGAAGTGCGACTGGTTGGCGAAGCCCGATGCCACGGCGATCTCCATCAGCGACATATCGGTCTGGGTCACCAGGCAACGGGCGCGATCCAGGCGGATGTCGCGGTAGTAGAGCGCCGGGCTCTTCTGCACGATCTGGTTGAACAGGCGGTCGAGCTGGCGCTGGGAGATGCCGATGCGCTCGCAGATGTCCGGGATCGGCACCGCCTCCTCCAGGTTCTGCTCCATGATGCGGATGGCCTGCTTCACCAGGTCCGGCACTGTGTTGCCCAGCGGCTGTGGCGCCTCGGGGTTCTGCTGCGTGCCCAGCGGGCGCAGGCGCTCGTGGAACAGGTAGCGGGCCGTCTCGTTGGCCAGGGTATCGCCGTGCAGCGAGCGGATGACGTGCAGCGCGCAATCGGTGGACGCGGCGCCGCCGCAGCAGGTGATGCGCTTGCCGTCCATCACCAGCATGTCCTCGCAGATCTCCACCTCCGGATACAGCTCCTTCAGCGAATCGATGTGCTCGTAGTGCCCGGTGGCGCGCTTGCCGTTGAGCAGCCCGGCCTCGGCCAGCAGGTAGACGCCAGTGTCCAGCGCGCCGAGCACCACCCCTTGCCTCGCCCACAGGCGCAGCGCGGCGCTCAGCGCCGGGCTGTGCAGCGTCTCCGGGTTCCAGCTGGAAGACAGCATCACCAGGTCGGGCACGCCCTGCACCTGGGCCAGCGCCCGGGTGCCGGTGCTCATCGCATTGCTCGCCACCACCGGACCGCCGGCCATCGACACGACTTCCCAGTGGAAATGGGTGTGCCCGCTCAGGTAGTTGGCCGCGCGGAACGGGTCGATGAAGGCCGTGGTGGCCGCGAGGTTGTAGTGCGGGAACACCAGGACGAGGATCGAGAACGGCGCGGCGGCTTCGGCGGGCATTGGGGGTCTCCGTAGCGGCCCGGAGGGCGGGGCTGCCGGGGAGAAATAGCACAGATCGCCGGGGCCCGCGCGGTCGAAACGACATCGCACGACGCAATGAAAAAAGCCCACCGCCAAGGTTGGGCTTCCAGGCACCGCCCAGGCCTCAGAAAGGCAACGGCAGCTTGGCCGTGCGGCCGCCGTCCACGACTATCACCTGGCCGGTGATGAAAGCCGCAGCGTCGCTGGCCAGGAACACGGCGACGCCGCCGATGTCCCCGGGCTCGCCGGTGCGGCCTGCCGGGTGCAGCTTCAGCAGGCCTGCGTGTGCCAGTTCGGGTTGCGGCTGGGCCTGGATGTACGCCTGGCTCAGTTCCGAGTTGATCCAGCCCGGGGCGATGGCATTGCAGCGGATGCCGTCGCGCCCCAGGTCCACGGCCATTGCCCGGGTAAAGCCGTGCACGCCCGCCTTGGAGCCGCAGTAGGCCGTGTGCCAGGGGTTGGCGCCGAGGCCCTCGATCGAGCCGATGTTGACGATGCTGCCACCGCCACGCCGGCGCAACTGGGGCAGCAGCGCCTTGGCCAGGAATACCGGGGCGCGCATGTTGACGGCCAGCATGCGGTCCCAGTCGTCCTCGTTCATGTCGTCCAACGACTTCTCGAACATGAAACCTGCGTTGTTGACCAGCACGTCGGCCCCGCCGAAATGCGCCTCGACGGCCCGGGCGATGGCATAGGGCGCCTCGCGCTCGCCCAGGTCGGCCTGGCACCATGCCACCCGCGGGTTGGCGCTCAGGTCCTCATCCAGCGGCTGGCGCTGGGCGACCAGCACGCGAGCGCCGGCCTCCAGCAGCTTGTCGCTGATCCCGCGGCCGATGCCGCGCCCGCCGCCGGTCACGACGGCTACCTTGTCATTGAGCAGCATGCTGGCCTCCTCAGCCCGAAACCGGTTTGGCGCCGGTGACTTCGAGCGTTTCCGCGGCGATGTAGCGCGCCTGGTCGGAGGCAAGGAAGGCGATCACGTCGGCGATGTCCTCCGGTTCCGCGATGCGGCCAAGGGGCACGGTCCTGTTCAGTTCCTCGATGGCCTTCTGCGGGTCCAGGCCACGGCGCTCGAAGCCGCTGCGGATCATCGGCGTGTTGATCTCGTGCGGGCACACGGCGTTGACGCGGATGCCGAAGGGCGCGGCATCCCGGCCCAGGTTCCTGGTCAGCGCGGCCACCGCGCCCTTGCTGGTGCAGTAGGCGACATGTCCGGGCCCCGGATAGATGCCCCACACCGAGGAAGTATTGACGATGGCGCCGCCGCCGCGCCGCTTCATGTGCGGTATGGCCGCGCGGCAGAGGAAGAACACGGCGTTGAGGTTGACGTCCATCGCCGTGAACCACATCTCGTCGGTGGTTTCCTCGACCGTGCCGCGGGGGATGATGCCGGCATTGTTGAGCAGGATGTCGACGCCGCCGAAGCGCTCGACCGCCCGGGCGACGATCGCCTCGCAATATTCCTTCTCGCGCAGGTTGCCGGCCAGGCATTCGGCCTCGGCGCCCAGGGCGCGTGCCTCGTCGACCATGGCCTGGCAGCCCTCGGTATTGATGTCCGAGATCATCAGCCGAGCCCCTTCGGCGGCGAACAGCCGTACCAGCGCCTGGCCCACGCCGCCGGCACCACCGGTAATCACGACAATCTTGTTTTCGAACCGCATTGCCTTGTACCTCAGTGGGATGTGTGAGGCAGATGATCGACAGGCCGGGGGCCGGCGACAAACGACTTCTGCGGCGCATTCGATTGACTTTTGATTAACCGAAAACCCATGCATGGGAAGAAAACGATAAAGTACTGCCCTGTACACTTGAGTTTTGCTTAACTGCCCAGGCGTCCTTCCAGAGCGGGTGAACCTCCATGGGCAACCTCCGGCATTCGCTGCCGCCACTGAATGCGCTGCGGACTTTCGAGGCCGCAGCCCGCCACGGCAGTTTCAAGATGGCGGCGCAAGAGCTCTACGTGACCCAGGCGGCGGTCAGCCGCCAGATCCAGGTGCTGGAGGAGTTCTACGGGCTCAAGCTGTTCCTGCGCGGCAACCGCAGGGTCGAACTCACCGACGATGGGCATGCGTTGTACCTGGCCGCGTCATCGGCCCTGCACCACATCGCCAATGCCTCCAGCGACCTGCTGCGGCGCAACGGCCAGGATCATCTCGCCCTGATCACCACCACGGCCTTCGCCCAGCTGTGGCTGATGCCGCGGTTGAAGCAGCTGCGCGCGCAATATCCCGAACTGCAGCTGCACCTGATCAGCACCGAGGGCAACCCCGACTACCAGGAGAACTTCACGGCGGCGGTGACCCTGGGGCTGGAAGAGCACCCGCGCTACGTGGCCGAGTACCTGTTTTCCGAGGAGGTGTTCCCGGTCTGCACCCCGGGCTTTCTCGAGCAGCATCCCCAGGTCGCGACGTTGCCGGGCCTGCTGGACGCCACCCTGCTCAACCTCAGCGCGAGCCACTGGAAAGCCAGGCTGTGGGCGCCCATCGACTGGGCGTTCTGGCTGCGGCAGTTCGGCCTGGACGCATCCAGAAGCCGGGAGACCATGAACTTCAGCCACTTCTCCATGCTCATGGACGCGGTGCACCAGGAGGTCGGCGTCGGCCTGGCCTGGCGCCACCTGGTCCAGCCGCAGCTGGACAGTGGCAGGCTGGTGCGCCCCCTGCAGGAAACCTGCTTCGCCGACGACAGGAAGCACTACTTCGTCTGCCGCCGCGACCTGGCCGGCTCGACGGGCATCCGCATGCTGCGCGAGTGGCTGCTGGCGCAGACCCAGGCGCTGAGAAGCCCTGCCCCGTAGCAGGGCGCCGCCTGGCGCTGGGCAAGGCGGCGACCATCGCGGTGAAGGCCATCGCTACAGACGATGGCCATCCGGCCGCGGGGTTCAGGCGCCCTGCCCGGCCGCCTCGAACAGCAGCCCGAACAAGCCTTCGCAATCGGCGCTGCTGGGCAGCGCCGCTATCGCCCCGGCGATCTCCTGCCGGAGGGCCTCGTCCAGGGTGATGCCGGCCAGCAGGTCGAACTTGGCGCGGAACTCTTCGCGGCTCATGGCGGTGGCAGGGTCGCCCTTGGCCGCGGTCACCGGACTGGTGAAGACCTGGCCGTCCTTGAGCGACACCGAGACCCGCGAAAGAATCTCGTTGGGGAAGCGCGCGGAAAGCTCGTCGCTTTCGACGATGTCGACGCGCTGGCTGACGGCCAGGATGTCCGAGGCGTGCACCGCGCCCCCGGTCACTTCCAGCGGCCCCACCTGGCCGCGCACGGCCAGGGCCGCCAGCGGGAAGGCCAGGGCGTACTGCGCCTCATCGGCGTTGGCCGGCGTGTGCCCCTGCAAACGCATGGATTCGTGGAAGGTCTGCACCTTGATGCGCTCGATGTTCTCGCCACGGATCTGCGGGTGCTCGGCAATCAGTGCGGTCAGTGCGGTCAGCGCCGGCTGGGCCCAGCGGCACACCGGCCAGGGCTTGAAGTACTGGGCGTCGATCTCCCAGCGCTGGCCCAGGTCGCACCAGTGGTCGGCGACCTCGTCGAATTCGACCGTCTCGGCTGGGGCCCCGGTGACGCCGGCCTCGGCCAGCAGCAGCGCGTTGAGGCCGGCGAAGGCGCCGGCGCCATGGGCGTCCCGCAGCATGGAGGGGTGGTCCACCAGGCGCATCATCGGGCAGCGCGGGCCGAAGTATTCAGCAATGCCCAGGGCGTGGCGGAACTGCTGTTCGTCGAAGCCCAACAGGCGCGCGCCGCCACACACCACGCCGATGCCGGAGAATGCGCCCGAGGCGTGGTATTGCGGTGCCGTGGCCATGAGCGCGGCGCCGGCGCGCAGGGCGGTTTCGTAGCCGATGGTCAGGGCGCTGAGCAGCTCCGCGCCGCTGATGGTGCGTCCCTGCTGGCGACAGGCGTCCACCAAGGCCAGCAGCGCCGGCACCACGGTGGCGCCGGCGTGGCCCTTGGAGGTGAAGTGGCCCTCGTGGGCATCCAGGCTGTCGACGCAGAAGCCGCCGGCCCAGGCCGCGCCCAGCGGGTGCACCGCGCGGCCGTCGAACAGCAGGCGGCTGGAAAGCACGCCCGCCGGGTAGTGGTTCAAGGCATAACGGCGCAGCGCCTGGTTGGTGGCGTTGTCGCGGGCGCCGGCGGCGACGCCGAGGATGTCCAGCAGGCAGGTCTGCATGAGTTCGCGGGTGTGCGCGGGCGCCTGCTCGAAGCGGAATTCACGGACGAACGAATAGAGCGACATGTGGGGCTCCACAGACGGGTATCGGGAATCGGAGGAACGGGTGCCCGGCGGCGGGCACCCGTTGGCGTCACTGCTTGGCCTGGCTGGCGACCGCGCGCGAGGCCTGCAGCCAGCCGTCCCACTGCTGGCGGTGGGCAGCGATCCATTCCTGGGCGTGGCGGCGAACGTCGGCCGGCTTGTTCTCACCCTTCTGCATGCGCAGGTTCTGCTGGCTTTCGTCGTCGGCGCTGATCTGCAGCTGCGAAAGGAACTTGAGCGCGACCGGGTTCTTGTCGGCGAAGTCCTTGTTCAGCAGCGCCTCCACCTTGTCGATGGCGAAGCCCAGGTTCTTGCCCTGGTAGGTGGTGTTCACGTCGTTGTTGCCGTCGGGCAGGTCGGTCTTGGGCACCTCCAGCCAGACCACGTCGCGGCCTTCCACCAGCACGCCGGCGATCCACTGCGGCACCCAGGTGAAGTAGAGGATCGGCTGGCCCTGCTTGTAGCGGGCGATGGTGTCGGCCATCAGGGCGAAGTAGGAGCCCTGGTTGACGTTGACGCTCTTCTCCAGGTCATAGGCCTTCATGTGGTGGGAGATCACCAGTTCGCAGCCCCAGCCCGGGTTGCAGCCGGTCAGGTTGGCCTTGCCGTCGCCGTCGGTGTCGAACAGCTTGGCGATCTCCGGTTTCTTCAGGTCGGTGATGTAGCGGATGTGGTACCGCTCGGCGGTCTTCTTGTCGATCAGGTAGCCCTGCAGCACACCGGGGATCACGTCGCCGGCCTTGACCAGCGTGTGCGGCCCGTCGACCTTCTGGTAGAAGGCGTCGTGCAGCTTGTCCCAGAAGTGCACGGTGAAGTCCGCGTCGCCGTAGGACAGCGCCACCATCATCGCCGCGTATTCGGTTTCCTTCGGCTCCTGCACGTCGTAGCCCAGCTCGCGCAGCCCGGCCATGGCCAACTCGCCGCGGAAGCGCTCCTCGGCGATCGGCGGGAAGATCGGCGTGACCTTCACGCCCTCCCCCGGCTTGTCCGCCGAGGCGGCCATCCCGTACAGCGACACCATGCCCAGGGTGATGGCCGCGGCACAGTGCACAAGCTTGTTCTTGAACGTCTCGAAATGCATCGCTGTATACCTCTTGTTCTTTTCGTTGGGTCGGCAGAATGAATGCAAAGCAGCGGCGGCTCGTTCAGGCCGCCTTGTGCGGCACCGGCTGGCTGCCGAACAGACGCAGCAGCAGGCCCACCGGGCCGCTGTGGTACCAGCGGCGGCTCGGGTCGGAACGGGTGCGTTCGCCCATGGCCTGGGTCAGGCGGTCGAGGAAGATCGCCAGCAGCACCAGGCCGACGCCGCCGACCGTGGCCAGGCCCATGTCCAGGCGGCCGATGCCGCGCAGGACCATCTGGCCGAGCCCGCCGACGGAGATCATCGAGGCGATCACCACCATCGACAGCGACAGCATCAGCGTCTGGTTCACTCCGGCCATGATGGTCGGGGTGGCCAGCGGCAGCTGGACGCGCATCAGCATCTGCCGCGGCGTGCAGCCGAAGGCGCGGGCCGCCTCGATCTTGTCTTCGGGCACCTGGCGGATGCCCAGGTTGGTCAGGCGCACCAGCGGCGGCACGGCGAACACGATGGTGACCAGCACGCCCGGCACGTTGCCGATGCCGAACAGCATCACCACCGGCACCAGGTAGACGAACGCCGGCAGCGTCTGCATGGCATCGAGCAGCGGGCGCACGATGCGCTCGATACGGTCGCTGCGGGCGGAGAGGATGCCCAGCGGGATGCCGATCACGGCGCAGAAGAGTACGGAAGTCAGCACCAGCGAAAGCGTGGTCATCGACTCGGACCACACGCCGATCAGCCCCAGCAAGGTCAGGGTGACGGCGCACAGCGCGCCCATGCGCGGCCCGGCGAGCTGCCAGCCGAACAGCGCCGCCAGCACGATGGCGATCGTCGGCGGAACGCTCTGCAGCACGTACTCGAAACCGTTGAGCACATGGTCGATGGGCCAGCGAATGGCGTGGAAGACATCGCGGAAATTGCGGACCAGGAAATTCAGGCTGGTTTCGACCCAATCGCCCAGCGGAATGACCGCGTTCTGGAAGGGATCGAGGAAACTGGACTCGGACATGCTCGCTACCTGCTTCTAGGAATGACGAGGACGGCTGTTGCGCAAGGCTGCGCTCAGTGCCGGCTGAGGGTCTGCAACAGCTGGTTCTTGGAGATGGTGCCGTGCAGCGCGCCGCTGCGGTCCAGAACCGGCACCGGGTAGGGCAGCTCGGCGACGATGTCGAGCACGTCGTGCAGCGGCGTGTCGGTGTAGACCGGGCGCTGCTCGTGCAGGGTGTAGTGCCCCTCGCCTGCGGCGCCGCCTTCGGCGCCCATGACGCCCATCAGTTGGTTCCGCTCGTTGACCAGGTAGCTGTACGGCACGCCGGCCCTGGGTTGCGGCCCCTTGCCGTTGAGGCGACAGAGCAGCGCCTGGTCGAGCTCGGCGACGTCGCCGGCCTTGAGCACCCGCGAGCTGTCGAAGCCCTTGAAGAAGGTCCTGACGTAGTCGTTGGCGGGCTGGTTTAGCAGCTCCTGGGGAGTGCCGATCTGCACTACGCGGCCGCCTTCCATGATCGCGATGCGGTGGCCGATGCGGATGGCTTCCTCGATGTCGTGGGAGATGAAGATGATGGTGCGCTGCTGCTCGGCCTGCAGGCGCATCAGCTCGCCCTGCATCTCGTTGCGGATCAGCGGGTCGAGCGCCGAGAAGGCTTCGTCCATGAGCAGGATGGTGGGGTCGTTGGCCAGCGCCCGCGCCAGGCCGACGCGTTGCTGCATGCCGCCGGAGAGCTGGTGCGGGTAGCTGTGCTCGTGCCCCTCCAGGCCCACCTGGCGCAGCGCCTCGCGGGCCCGGCTGTGGCGTTCCTGCTCCCCTACCCCGGCGATCTCCAGGCCGAAGGCGGTGTTCTCCAGCACGCTCATGTGCGGCATCAGCGCGAAGGACTGGAACACCATGCCCATTTCCTTGCGCCGCACGTCGAGCAGGGCCTTGTCCGACAGCCCGGTGATCTCGCGGCCGTTGAGGTGGATGCTGCCGGAGGTGGGCTCGATCAGCCGGTTGAACAGGCGCACCATGGTGGACTTGCCGGAGCCGGACAGGCCCATGATGACGAAGATCTCGCCACGCTTGACCGAGAAGCTGGCATCGAACACCCCGACGACATGCCCGGACTTGCGGAATATCTCGTTCTTGTCAGCGCCCTTGCGCAGCATCTCCATCGCCTCGTTCGGGCGCGGCCCGAAGACCTTGAAGATGTTGCGTACCGAAAGGATATCGTCGGTCTGACTCATACGTTCCTCACCTTATGCTTATTCTTGTGGCCAAGGTCTTGCTGCGGGGGACCTTACGGCCTCGTAGCACCGGTACCGTCGGAAGAATCACGGCCGCTGTGGTGAGGCGGCCCTTCCGTTCTGCAGAAGCTCCTGCAAGGCTTTACAGCGGCCGTCGAAGGCGACGGCGGCGTGTCTTCAAATTAGGGTTCTGCCTGTCGAGCGTCCAACGACATTTGTTCGCTCAAAACCATAACTTGATGTTATTGATCCGGGCCCGCGCCCTGCGCCACGGGCGTTTGCGGTGTTTGCGCCGGCCCGATGAAGCCGGGCTACCCTCGCGAATTCCCCCGCCACGGAGGCCCGCCCCGAGGGGTACGTCCCTGTAGCCCACCGGGGCTCTCGCGACATCCATGCCGCATGACCTCCTGAGCGCCGGTTTCGCTTGGCCTTCTGAAGGGGCGCTCCGGTGCGCGAGAAGGTTTCTCTGGAAGTCCGTAGGGCGCCGGCCACGCCGGACGCCCCGACGGCACGGCCGATCAGTCAGCCAGGCGGCCGGCCATCTGGGTGCAGTACCAGTCCACGAACTGGCAGACGCCGTTCTCGGCAATCGAGGAGTACGGACCGGGCTCGTACGCCGGCGAGTTCACCCCCGCCTGCGCGCCCTCGACCAGGCGCCGGTCCTGGTCGTTGGTGGCGATCCACACGCGGGTCAGGCGTTCCAGGTCGTAGTCGATGCCTTCCTGGGCATCCTTGGGCACCAGCCACTTGGTGGTCACCAGTGTCTCGTTGGGGCCCTGGGGCAGCACGCGGAAGCTCAGGGCGTGATCGCCGAGGAAATGGTTCCAGGTGGAGGGGTAGTTGAAGTACAGCAGCGCGCCGATGTTCGGCTCGCCGCTCTTGTCCAGGCGCCGCGCCACCGCCGGCTTGCCGTCCATGGTGTAGCTCACGGCGCCGGCCGAGAGCGGGATGCGCGTCATGCGGAACTGCCCGGCTTCGTCCATCACCAGGCGGCTGGGCAGGCCGGCGGCCTCGCAGCGGTCCCAGTGGGCGCTCAGCTCGGGGTCTTCCTCGCCGCCCACGCCGGCCACGGAAAGGTTCTCGACGAAGGAGTTGAGCAGCTCCGGGTGGGTGCCGTCGCAGTGGTAGCACTCGCGGTTGTTCTCGAACACCAGCTTCCAGTTGCCGCGCTCGACCAGGTTGGATTCGAAGGCGACCTTGCAGTCTTCCAGGTTGTGCGGCCCGATGAAGGGCGAGACTGCATCGCGGAAGCGCGCAAAGTCCGGCGCGGCTTCGGCGACGCACACGTAGATGTAGGTGTTCACCACCTCGCAGTGCGCCAGCTTCAGGCCGTAGTCGGCCGGGTTGAACTCCGGGCCCATGTTGCCGGCGAACAGCAGCTTGCCGTCCAGGTCGAACACCCATTTGTGGTAGGGGCAGACCAGCTTGGCCACCTTGCCGCTGTTCTCCGTGCACACCTTGGAGCCACGGTGCCGGCAGGCGTTGTGGAACGCCCGGACCTGGCCATCGCCGCCGCGCACCACGGCGATGGGATAGTCGCCGATCTGCAGCGTCAGGTACTGGCCCGGCTTCTCCAGCTCGAAGGTGTGGCCGGCGAAGATCCACTCCTTGTGCCAGAGCTGCTCCAGGTCCTGGCGGTACACCTCGGGATCGCTATAGACCGCGCGGGGCAGCGCGTGGCGGGCCTTGCGTTGGCGAATCAGGTCGAGCACAGCGGCTTTCTTATCCATTGTTGTATGCACTCCAGAACAGACGCGGTTTGTATCGGTGCATGCGTGGATCGGCCAGCGGCGGCGTCCGGCGCTGGCAGAAGGGCCCTGCGGCGCGGAGGCTTTCTGTCGTCGGTCGCTTCGGCTAACCTCCATCCACGGAGCCTGCCAGCCCGCCGCGATCACAGCATTTGCGGCAGTCTAGGACCGGGGCCGACGCGAAAGAACCGACATTTTTTCCAAGGTCTTGATTACCTGAAGTTATGGTCAAACACACCGAACCCGATCAGACGCTGATCAAGATGCCGTCGCTGCGCGCAGTGAAGTCCTTCGTGGCCGCGGCCAAGTACCAGAACTTCACCCGGGCGGCCGAGGCGCTGTGCGTCACCCAGGCTGCGATCAGCCGGCAGATCCGCGAGCTGGAAACCTACCTGGGCGCCGACCTGTTCAAGCGCGTGGGCCGCGCGGTGGAGCTGACCCCGGCCGGCTCGATCTTCTTCGACGCCGTGCAGCTGTCGTTCGTCAACATCTCCCAGGCGGCCGAACGCATCCGGCACAACAGCACGTCCAAGTCGATCGTCACCCTCTGCTGCTCACCGGCCTTCTCGGCGCTCTGGCTCGCCCACCGCCTGCCGGGCTTCTTCGAGGCCAACCCGGACGTGGAGCTGAACCTGATCACCACTCAGAACTTCCTCTCCATGGAGCCGGGAACCCGGCCCGACATCTTCATCACCAAGATGGCGAGGATCCGCGAGGGCTACCGCAGCTACCCGCTGGTCCACGACGTGATCTACCCGGTGTGCAGCCCGGCCTACCTCGCCCAGCATCCGGAGATCGCCAGCCTGGAAGGCCTGTGCGAAGGCGTGCTGCTCAACCTCAGCCCCTACGGCCGCTCGCAGGTGGCCGAGCACGTCGACTGGAGCGTATGGATGGCCTTCCAGAACATCGACCTGGACAACGGCACGGGCAAGCGCCCGCACTTCTTCAACGCCAACGACTACAACCTGCTGGTGCAGATGGTCCTAAGCCACCAGGGCGTGGCGCTGGGCTGGAACCACCTGGTGGGGCACCTGGTGGCCGAGGGTTCGCTGGTGCGCCCCGTGGAGCAGGAAGTGGTGCTGCACGACAGCCAGCACTACCTGACCTTCAACGAGGACAAGGAAAACGACGACGCCTGCCTGCGCCTGCGTGACTGGCTCATGGCGCAGTTCTGAGCGGCCGGGCCCGGCGGCCCGCCCCGCTACTTCGCCCTGCCGGAGCGCACGCAGCCGTGGCGGATTTCCTTCGACGGCGGGTAGCCGAAGAACGAGGTGTAGCACTTGCTGAAGTGGCTCGGCGAAACGAAGCCGCAGGCCAGCGCCGCCTCGACCAGGGACAGGTCCGAGTGCTGCAGCAGGCGGCGGCTCTCGGTGATGCGCAGCTCCAGGTAGTAACGCACCGGCGAGGTCCCCATCTGCTCCTGGAACAGGCGTTCGAGCTGGCGCTTGGAGCGGCCGACGCACTGGGACAACTGGTCGGTGCTCAGCGGCTCCTCGATGTTCGCGCTCATCAGGTTGAGCACGTCGCGCAGCGGTTGCGACATCTTCTCGTGCAATGCCGGGCGGGTCCGCCGGTAGCGGGATTCCTCGAAGGCCAGGATGTCCACCACGCCGTCGACCAGCTCGCGGCCATACAGGCGGTTGATCCATTCCAGCACCATGTTGAAGGCGCCGGTCGGGCTTCCCGCGGTCAGGCGGTTGCCGTCGACGATGTAGCTCTCGGCGGTCACCACGCTGTTCCTCGCCACCTCGGCGAGGGCCGCGCGGTTTTCCGGGTGCACCGCGCATTTGTGGCGGTCCAGCAGCCCCGCCTTGCCGAGGAACCAGGCGCCGTTCCACAGGCCGGCCAGCCCCACGCCCCGGTCATCGGCGAGCTGCAGCAGGCGGTTGAGCGAAGGCAGCTCGCGCAGCGGCGTGCGCAAGCCGCCGCAGACCACCAGCAGGTCCAGGTCCAGGTGGCGGCTCTCCAGGGCCGCGGAGGGGCAGATGACCAGGCCCAGGTCGCTGGTCACCGGCTCGCCGTCCAGGCTGAAGGTGCGCGTCGAGAAGGCGCCCTCACGGATCAGGTTGGCGGTGACCAGCGTATCCAGCGCCTGGGTGAAAGCCGGCAGTGAAAAGTGTTCCAGCAGGACGAAGCCCACGCGCCGCTGGCGCTGCGGCTCCGCCTTCTTCTCGGCCATGAAGCGGAGATTCTTGCCTTGCATGGCTTCGCTGAATTGTCGTCTTTCCACCGTTGGGCAGCCTCTATGAGTTCTTGTGGGCAGTTGCGGCGTTCATCAGCCTCGCGGTGGGCCTGGCAGGGCGGCGCGGCGAGGGCTGTTCTGTATACCGTCCGTAGGCAAATGTTATACAGGCGGTCTGCCTCCGACCACTCCCCCACGCGGCCCACAGGCACGCGCAAACCCTCGATCCCGGTCATGGCCGGCCCCCGAGCGGCCTCGGCTCGCGCCGACCCCGCTCGCGTCATAGCAGGCAGGAACCCCCGCCCCGGCAGTGGAAACGCCTGTGTCCGCAAAGAAAACCCAGTGATTTCCAGCTGGGAAATGCCGGGCCGACAGAGGCGCCAGGGGCCCTCGCCAGCGCCTCTTCGGCGCCCGAAACCCGCTGTATGCGTATGAATTGATCCCAGAAAATGTAATTAGACACCCCATCGGCGCGCTCCCTATAGTCATTCCACGAACGGCAGGGATCGCCGGCAACGGGCAGGAGGTCCTGCCCGCGCCCCGCATGCGCGGATGATCGACAGCAACCAACGACACGACCCGCAAGCCACAGCGGACATCTTCAAGGCGTCCTTCGAAGCGTCGCACAGACGCCGGCATCGAGGCCGCGCCGCAACAGTGAAACTCGGGTAATCCCCCGGCTCTGGTTTTCTCGCGTGAGTGAGTCACTCCACGCAACGGATAGCTATTGGCTGAAATAAATAGAACAGGCCCCTGAAATGACGAAGATCACCCATTTACCTGCCGATGACAAAAGCTGTGGCTGGTACCACCTGAGCAAGGCCAGACAACCCAGGCCCGCGCATACCGGCCAGACTTCGGCGCCTTGGGTGATCGTCGGAGCGGGCTTCACCGGGCTGGCCGCGGCGCGCCAGCTGGCGTTGCACTTCCCCCATGAGGAAATCGTCCTGGTCGAGGCCCAGGAAGTGGGCTTCGGCACCTCCGGGCGCAATGCCGGCTTCGCCATCGACCTGCCCCATGACATCGGCGCCGACGACTACATCGGCGACATCGACATCGCCAGGACCAGCCTCAAGCTCAACCTGATGGGCCAGGACCTGCTGCGCGATCAGGTGGAACGGCACGGCATCGATTGCCAGATGAAAGCCTGCGGCAAATATCAGGCGGCCATCGAGGACCGCGGCATCGCCGTGCTGGAAGCCTATCGCCGCGGCCTGGACCGGCTCGGCCAGGCCTACGAGATGATCGAGGCCGACGCGCTGCCCGAGCACATCGGCACGCATTTCTACCGCAAGGCCCTGTTCACCCCCGGCACCGTGCTCATCCAGCCCTCCGCCCTGGTCAAGGGCCTGGCGGACAGCCTGCCGGCGAACGTCAGCCTCTACGAGAACACCCCCATCACCGAGGTGGAGTACGGCGACAAGGTCGTGCTCCGGCACGCCCATGGCAGCTTCGTCGCCGACCGCCTGGTGCTCACCAACAACGCCTTCGGCATGAGCTTCGGCTTCCTGCGCGGCAAGATGCTGCCGATCTTCACCTACGCCAGCATCACCCGCCCGCTGACCGCCGAGGAACAGGCGAGCCTCGGCGGCAAGCCCTACTGGGGCGTCATCCCGGCGGACCCGTTCGGCACCACCGTGCGCCGCACGCCCGACAACCGCCTGCTGATCCGCAACAGTTTCAGCTTCAACCCCGACGGGCGCAGCAACGCCAAGTACCTGGAGCGCTTCGTCAACCGCCACCAGGCCTCCTTCGCCAACCGCTTCCCGATGCTGCCCGAGGTCGATTTCGAATACACCTGGGGCGGCGCGCTGGCCCTGTCGCGGAACCATTCGGGCTACTTCGGGCAACTGGCCGCCAACGTCTATGGCGCGCTTTGCTGCAACGGCCTGGGTGTTACCCGCGGCACGGTCACCGGCAAGCTCCTGGCCGACTGGCTGGCCGGCGAGCGCAGCGAGCTCATCGACTTCCTGCTGAACTCGCCGGGCCCCAATGCCAACCCGCCGGAGCCGTTCCTCTCCGCGGGCGTCAACCTGAACCTGAAATGGGGGCAATACCGCGCCGGCAAGGAAAGCTGAGCCCCGCCGGTCATTTGCCAGGGAACGTCCGGCCGAGATTGGCCGCACGACACGATTCCCGGCGTGCAGACCTGAAGCCGCAGCGATGCGTACCCGCCGGCCGAAGCGCCTTCGGCTGCCGGGCGCGCGCTGCGGCTTCCGGGAAACCTGAAACGAGGAAAACAATGACAATTACGACTCCATCCATCGAAGACGTTCCCCTCAACGGCTTCCACAAGCTACTGACGATCCGCTCCGGCGGCGGCTCCTTCGTCGATGGCTACGTGCTCAGCATCATCGGCGTGTCCATGGTGCAGATGACCACGGCCCTGGGCCTGAGCGCGCTCTGGCAGGGCCTGATCGCCGCCGCGGCGCTGATCGGGATCTTCTTCGGCGGCTTCGTCGGCGGCTGGCTGACCGACCGCTTCGGGCGCAAGCGCATCTTCTTCGTCGGCCCTACCCTGTTCATCCTCAGCTCGGTGGCGCAGTACTGGGTGGACTCGGCCCTGGCGCTGTTCCTGCTGCGCCTGCTCATCGGCGTCGGCGTGGGCATCGAATACCCGGTCGCCACCTCCCTGCTGGTGGAGTTCCTGCCGAAGAAATACCGCGGCCCCCGCCTGGCCACCCTGACCATCCTCTGGTTCGCCGGCGCCGCGCTGGCCTACATGGTCGGCAACTACCTGCTCAAGCATGGCGGCGACGACGCCTGGCGCCTGGTGCTGGCCAGCGCCTCGGTGATAGGCGCGGCGCTGTTCCTGGTGCGCCTGGGCACCCCGGAGTCGCCGCGCTGGCTGCTGGGCAAGGGCCGCGCGGCCGAGGCCGAGCAGGTCATCAAGGCGGTCTACGGGCCGGCCTTCTCGCTGAAGAACCTGCCCGAGCAGCCCAAGCAGAAGAAGCTCTCGGTGTGGAACCTGCTGCACTCGGGCTATGGCAAGCGCATGCTGTTCGTCAGCATGTTCTGGACCTGCTCGGTGATCCCGGTGTTCGCGGTCTACGCCTTCGCGCCCAAGGTCCTGCTGGCGCTGAACCTCGCGGGTGACTGGGCCGCCTTCGGCTCGGAGGCCATCACCCTGCTGTTCGTGGTGGGCTGCATCATCGCCACCAGGCTGATCAACGTCGTCGGCCGGCGCAGCATGCTCATCTACAGCTTCCTCTGGTCCGGCCTGGCGCTGCTCGGCCTGGGCGCCTTCCACGCCTCGTCCGAAGTGGTGATCCTCGTGCTGTTCGGCGCCTACGCCCTGTTCATCGGCGGCGCCCAGGTGCTGCAGCTGGTCTACCCGAACGAGCTGTTCCCCACCGAGATCCGCGCCTGCGCGGTCGGTGTCGGCACCTCGCTGTCGCGGGTCGGCGCCGCGGTCGGCACCTACCTGGTGCCCATGTCCCTGGACGGCCTGGGCATCGCCCAGACCATGTACGCCGCCGCGATCGTCACCCTGGTCGGCCTACTGTTCGCCTGGGCGCTGGCCCCGGAAACCCGCTCGCTCAACCTGCAGCAGGCGGCCTCGCTCACCTGATACCGGGCCGCCGCGCCGGCAGGCGCGGCGGCCGACCACCACAACCCCACTGGAGAACACGGCATGAAATTCGAAGGCATCTACACCCCGGCAATCACCCCCCTGGCGGCCGACGGCCAGATCGACCACCAGGCCTTCGCCGAAGTGCTGGAATACCTGATCGCATCGAAGGTCCAC
Source organism: Pseudomonas delhiensis (assembly GCF_900187975.1). Taxonomy (GTDB): domain Bacteria; phylum Pseudomonadota; class Gammaproteobacteria; order Pseudomonadales; family Pseudomonadaceae; genus Pseudomonas; species Pseudomonas delhiensis. The sequence continues at coordinate 32,969 of NZ_FZPC01000009.1, forward strand.
GGCATCATCATCGGCGGCTCCACCGGCGAGTACTACGCCCACACCGCCCAGGAGCGCTTCGACCTGGCCGCCAAGGCCAGGGACGTCATCAACGGCCGCCTGCCGCTGATCGTCGGCACCGGCGCCATCCGCACCGAGGACTCGGTGGCCTACGCCAAGGCGGCCAGGGAGATCAAGGCCGACGCCATCCTGGTCGGCTCGCCGCCCTATGCCCTGCCCACCCAGCAGGAAATCGCCGACCACGTGCTGGCCGTCGATGGCGCCGCCGGCCTGCCGATCATGCTGTACAACTACCCGGGGCGCATGAGCGTGGACATGGGCGAGGAGTTTTTCGCCGCCGTCGCCGGCTGCCAGAACATCGTCGCCATCAAGGAAAGCTCCGGCTCCACCGCCCAACTGCACCGCCTGGCCTGCAAGCACCCGCGGATCGCGCTGTCCTGCGGCTGGGACGACCAGGCCCTGGAGTTCTTCGCCTGGGGCGCGCGCAGCTGGGTCTGCGCCGGCTCCAACTTCATCCCCAGCGAGCATGTCGCCCTGTACGAAGCCTGCGTGCTGCAGAACGACTTCACCAAGGGCCGCCGCATCATGGCGGCGATGATGCCGCTGATGGACTTCCTGGAAAGCGGCAAGTTCGTCCAGTCGATCAAGTACGGCTGCGAGCTGGCCGGCCTGCGCAGCGGCGGCGTGCGCGCCCCGCTCAAGGGCATGACCGAGGCCGAGAAGGCCGAGCTGAAAGAGATCGTCGCCGTACTCAAGCGCGAAGTCGCGCGCATCACCGAGGGCACCCACAATGGCTGAACTGCTGAGCAAGGCGGAATACGCCGCCATCGCGGCCGAACTGCGTTTCCCCACCCGGGCTTTCATCGACGGCAACTTCCGTGACGCCGTCTCCGGCCGCACCTTCGCCACCACCAACCCGGCCACCGGCGAGTTGCTTGCCAACATCGCCGCCTGCGATGCCGAGGACGTCAACCTGGCCGTGGCCGCCGCGCGCCTGGCCTTCGAGGACGGCCGCTGGAGCAAGCGCTCGCCGGGCGAGCGCAAGGCGGTGATGCAACGCTTCGCCCAGCTGCTCGAAGACCACGCCCACGAGCTGGCGGTGATGGAGAGCCTGGACAGCGGCAAGCCGGTGCGCGAATGCCAGAACATCGACGTGCCGGAGACCATCCATACCCTGCGTTGGCACGCCGAGCTGATCGACAAGATCTACGACAGCACCGCGCCGGTGGGCTCCGGCGCCGTGACCATGGTGGTGCGCGAGCCCATCGGCGTGGTCGGCCTGGTGCTGCCGTGGAACTTCCCGCTGCTGATGCTGGCCTGGAAGATCGGCCCGTCGCTGGCCGCCGGCTGCTCCATCGTGGTCAAGCCGGCCAAGGAGACCACCCTTACCGCCCTGCGCGTCGCCGAGCTGGCGCACCAGGCCGGCATCCCCGCCGGCGTGTTCAACGTGGTGCCCGGCGGCGGCAAGGACGCCGGCGAGCCCATCGGCCGCCACCCGGACGTGGCCATGGTCAGCTTCACCGGCTCCACCGAGACCGGCCGCCTGTTCCTCAAGTACGCCGCGGAATCCAACCTCAAGCGCGTGGTGCTGGAGTGCGGCGGCAAGAACCCGGCGGTGGTGATGAACGACGTGGAAGACCTCGACCAGGTCGCCCAGCACGTGGTCAACGGCGCCTTCTGGAACATGGGCGAGAACTGCTCGGCCTCCTCGCGCCTGATCGTCCACGCCGACATCAAGGACGCCCTGCTCGAACGCATCGGCGTGCACATGCGCGAGTGGAAACTGGGCGACCCGCTGGACCCGCAAAACCGCCTCGGCGCCCTGGTCAGCAAGGCCCACTTCGAGAAGGTGCGCTCCTACATCGAGCAGGCCCGCAACGAGCGCCTGGACTTCGTCTACGGCGGCCAGACCCAGGGCGACATCTTCGTCGAGCCCACCGTGGTCGACGACGTCGACCCGCAGAGCCGGCTGTTCCGCGAGGAAATCTTCGGCCCGGTGCTGTCGGTCACCCCCTTCACCGACATCGACGGCGCCATCGACCTGGCCAACGACACCGTCTACGGCCTGGCCGCCTCGGCCTACACCGGCAGCCTGCGCAACGCCCTGCGCCTGGCCCGGGAAATCCGCGCGGGCATCGTCACCGTCAACTGCTTCGGCGAGGGCGACGCCTCGACGCCCTTCGGCGGCTACAAGGAGTCCGGCTTCGGCGGGCGCGACAAGTCGGTCTGGGCCCACGACCAGTACACCGAGATCAAGACCATCTGGATCGACGCCTCGTGATACCCGCGACACCCCCTTGAACCGACCCGCAGTACAGCCCCCAGCGCCGCCCGGCGCCGGGGGCGTTTGCCCTGCGGATGGGGCTCGGACGTTTCTCTGGAAATCCGTAGGGCGCATGACTGCTCGCGGTTATCCGCCGTCGGCCGTGCTACCGGGGTGTTCGGCGTGGCCGGTGGGGCCAATCGCGGACAGAGTCCGCTCCTACGTCCGTGCTCGACCGTAGGGCGAATAACCGTTCGCGGTTATCCGCCGTTGGCCGGAACGCCGGTGCCCTACGGGTTGGAAAGAGGCGGCGCAGCCTGCAAGGCAGTTGCTCCTACGGCCAACCGTAGCTGCCTTGCCGGCGAGGACGGGAGGCCGGCCCCGGCCTCCCGTCGCCGCTCACGCGGATATCAGGCGCCCTGCTCCACCGCGCCGGAGCGCGCGGCTGCCGCGGCATGCCGGCGGGCGTTGATGTTGCCGACCAGCAGGATGACCACCGCCAGCGCCAGCGTGGAAGTCACCTCCAGGCGGTGTTCCGGCATCACGAACATCACCCCCAGGGCGAACACGATGAAGCCGATGACCGCCCAGGTCAGCCAGGGGAACAGCCACATCCTGAAGGCGATCTCGGCGTTGCGCTTTTGCAGCAGCGAGCGCATGCGCAACTGGGAGAAGGCGATGACCAGGTACACCAGCAGGGCGATGGAGCCGGAGCTGGCCAGCAGGAAGGCGAACACCTGGGCCGGGGCGAAGAAGTTCACCGCCGTGGTCAGCATGCCGATGAAGGTGCTGGCGATGACCGCCGCCCGCGGCACGCCGGCCGCCGAAGTGCGGCGGAGGAAGGCCGGCGCATCGGAACGCTTGGCCAGGGAGAAGATCATCCGCGAGGAAATGTAGATCGACGAGTTCAGGCAACTGGCCACCGCCACCAGCACCACCATGTCCACCAGGAACTTCGCGTAGGGGATGTGCATCACCTCCAGCGCGCGCTGGTAGGAGCCCTGCACCGGCAGCAGCGGGTCGTTCCAGGGCACCACCGAGATGATCACGAAGATCGACAACAGGTAGAACACGCAGATGCGCCAGATCACCGAGCGGGTGGCCTTGGCGATGTTCCGCGCCGGGTCGCTGGACTCGGAGGCGGCGATGGTCACCGCCTCGGTGCCGAGGAAGCTGAACATGGTGGTCAGCAGCGCGCCGATGATCGCCGTCCAGCCATTGGGCATGAAGCCGCCGTTGCTCGCCATCAGCTGCGCCAGCCCGCTCACCTCGCGGCCGGGCAGGCCGCCGGCCAGGGCCGCGCAGCCCAGGGCGATGAACAGCACGATGGCGATCACCTTGAGCATGGCGAACCAGAACTCGAATTCGCCGTACTTGGCCACGCTGAACAGGTTGGTGGTGGTCAGCAGCACGGTCATCGCCAGGGCGAAGAACCAGGCCTCGACCTGCGGGAACCAGTTGTTCAGCACCACGCCGGCGGCGATCGCCTCGATGGGGATCACCAGCACCCAGAACCACCAGTACAGCCAGCCGATGGTGAAGCCGGCCCAGCGGCCGATGGCCTGGTCGGCATAGGTGGAGAAGGAGCCGGTGTCGGGGCTGGCCACCGCCATCTCGCCCAGCATGCGCATCACCAGCACCACCAGGGTGCCTGCCAGCACGTAGGCCAGGATCGCCGCCGGCCCGGCAGCGGCGATCGCATGCCCCGAGCCGACGAACAGCCCTGCGCCAATCACCCCGGCGATCGAGAGCATGGTGACGTGCCTCGGCTTGAAGCCTTGCGCGAGTTCGCCATTACGGATTTGCGTTCTTGTCGTTGTCATCCTGAGGCCTCTTTGGTCTTGTTATATCCATGTGCAAGACCGGCCGCCGGGGCCGCATTGCACGAACCCAAGCTAGTTCACGTTCGCAGCCGTGCAGTTGTTCAAACACGCCACTTCCTTGACCAGTCCCGACATGGACGGCCGCAGCGAAGCGTCGCCACCCTCCCCGCGCCCTGCCCCGCGCTCTGGAAAAACCTTTTATCTCTTTTAAAACAAATACATAGCCACGCGTATATCCACCGGCATATGGACACCCCCCAGGGCCTGTCCCTAGCGTGGAACCCCACGGCAATCCCACACCAACGACAAGCAGGAGAAACCCATGGGACGACTGAACGGCAAAGTGGCGCTGATCACCGGTGGCGCGGGCGGCTGCGGCCTGGCCGCTTCCGAACTCTTCGCCCGCGAGGGCGCCAAGGTCGCCCTGCTCGACCTGCCGCGCAGCGACGGCAAGGCCGTGGCCGAGCGGATCAACGCGGCCGGCGGCACGGCGCTGTTCGTGCCCGCCGACGTCTCCGTCGCCGAGCAGGTCGAGCGCGCAGTGGCGCAGGTGGAGGAACGCTTCGGCGCCATCACCGTGCTGATGAACCACGCCGGCACCCTCCACGTCGGCCCCTTCCTGGACACCCGGGAGAGCGACTGGGACCGGCTGATGAACATCAACGTCAAGAGCATGTTCCTGGTGACCCGCGCGGTGCTGCCGAAGATGATCGAGGCCGGCGGCGGCAGCATCATCTGCACCTCGTCCATCTCCGGCGTGGTCGGCACCCCCATGGAGGTCCTGTACTGCACCACCAAGGGCGCCTGCCACATGTTCGCCCGGGCGATCTCGGTGGAGTTCCGCGACCGCAACATCCGCAGCAACGCCATCTGCCCCGGCTTCATCGGCACCGCCCACGGGCGGCGCGAGCTGGACCTGCTGCGCGAGTTCGGCACCGAGGTCTCCGACGAGGCGCTGCAGGCCATGCAGGGGCGCCTGTGCGACCCCCGCGAGGTAGCCTCGGCGGCGCTGTTCCTGGCCAGCGACGACGCCAGCTTCGTCAACGGCGCCCACCTGTTCGTCGACAACGCCTACACCGCGGCCTGACCGCCCCGAGCCCGGGCGCGCGCAACTCCAACGACACCCGGCTCGCGAACACTTAGCTCTGCCAATAGACAATAAACCTACAAGAGACAGAGGCAGCTAATGGAAAACATCGGCACGTACGTCATCTACATCATCATGGCTTGCGCCGTGGTCGGGGCCATCGCCTCCCTGCTCGACGCCGAGTCGGAACTGGGCAAGGAATTCAACGCCGGCATCCACAGCATCGGCCCGATCTTCATCCCCGTCGCCGGCATCATGGCCGCGATCCCCTTCATCTCCAGCTTCATCAGCCACTACGTGGGCCCGCTGTTCACCGCGCTGGGCGCGGACCCGGGCATCGCCGGGGCGATCTTCATCGCCTCGGACCTGGGCGGCTACCAGCTGGCGCAGGCCCTGGCCCACGACCCGGAAGGCTGGATACTCGGGCTGATCACCGGCTTCCAGTCCGGCTCGACCATCATCTTCGTCATCCCGGTGGGCCTGGCCATGCTCGCCAAGGCCGACCACAAGTACATGGCCCTGGGCATCATGGCCGGGCTGCTGAGCATCCCCATCAGCATCGTGTTCATCGCCATGGGCATGCAGTTGCTCGGCCTGGGCGTGCGCCCGGACATCGCCACCAGCGGCGCCGCCACCCTGCAGCTGCACTTCGACCTGGCGATGCTGCTGCGCAACCTGCTGCCGCAGATCCTCTTCTGCATCGCCCTGGCCGCCGCGCTGCGCTACGTGCCGGGGCTGATGGTGCGGCTGTTCCTCAGGCTGGGCAGCATCATGTACGCGGCGGTCACGCTGATCCTGGTGGCGTCCATCGTCGAGTACTTCACCGGCTTCTTCAGCGCCAACTTCGGCAGCTGGGGCTTCGCCCCCATCATCGCCGACAAGCAGGACCAGTTCCGCGCGCTGGAGATCGCCGGCTACGTGGGCATCATGCTCTGCGGCGCCTTCCCGATGGTCTACCTGATCAAGCGCTTCCTCTCCCGCCCCATCGAGCACGTGGCCTCGCGCCTGGGCCTGTCGCCGGTGGGCGCGGCGGGCATCCTCGCCGCCTCGGCGAACATCCTCGCGATGTTCCGCCTGGTGGCCGACATGCCGCCCAAGGACAAGGTCCTGGTCATCGCCTTCGCGGTCAGCGCGGCCTTCACCTTCGGCGACCACCTGGCCTACTCGGCGAACTTCCAGCCGAGCTTGATCCTGCCGCTGATCGTTGGAAAACTCGCAGGTGGCCTGGTCGGCATGCTCCTGGCCTACTGGCTGGCGGTGCCCAAGGCGCAGCAGCTGGGCAGCCAGGAAGCACCGCAGGACGCCCTGCGCGCCTCGGCCGGGCTGTCCTGAGGCACCCGCGCAGGGGCGCCCCGCGGCGCCCCTGCCAGGCCCTGGCGCCCGCCGCCCGCAACCCGGGCGGCGCGGCAATACCGGCTCACCACAGGCAACACGGCGCCATGACGCAGCCCTCCATGAACAGCCAGGACGCGAACAAGCTGGCGGACGCGATAGCCGCCGTCGGCACCGAAAAGCTGGGGCATGCCCTCTGCTCGCTGCTGAGCGGCGACATCGGCTTCGACATGAGCTGCGCCTACCTCTTCCGCTTCGACCGCAACGCGCAGCTGCTGCACGACGGCTACAACGGCCAGGTGTCGGCGAAGACGCTGGAAGCCTACGCCCGCGGCGGCTACCTGCTCGACCCCTTCTACGTGGCCAGCATGAACCGCCACCCGGCCGGCCTGTGGCGCATGAGCGACCTGGCGCCGGACAGCTTCTTCTCCTCCGGCTTCGCCATCTCCCGCGACCTGCACCCCTGCGTGTCCTCCACCCACGGCACCCTGGTCGAGGAAATCGGCTACATCATCCACCTGCAGCCGCGCACGGCCATCGTCTTCTCGCTGATGAAGGCCCAGGACCACGGTCCTTTCGACCCCGCGGAAATCCAGCGGCTCGAAACCCTCTCGCCGGTCATCGGCTCGCTCTGGGAACTGCACTGGCGCAACGCCCCGAAGAGCGCCGACGCCATCGCCGACAACCCCGAAAGCGAACTGGAAAGCGCCTTCGTCGACATCCTCCAGGGCCAGCTGACCGACGCCCAGCGCTACATCGCCAAGCTCCTCCTGCAGGGCCACAGCAACGCCTCCATCGCCCGCCTGCTGGGCATCTCCGAAGGCACCGTGAAGGTCCACAAGCACAACATCTACCAGCGCCTGGAAATCTCCAGCAACTCCGACCTGTTCCGGTTGTTCATCGGCTACATCGCGCAATCGGCGAGGTAGGTAGTGCTCACCCTGCCGGTGGGGAAGGCGCCCGGCCCCGTAGGGCGCATGACGCCTACGGCGTTATCCGCCATCGTCCGCGGGCTTCAGGCGTAGTCGATGATGCCAAGCTGCTTCGCCATGAACAGTTCGTTCCGCTCGACGATTTCCTCGACAACCTTCCCCTGTGCGTCGAAGCGGAAGTACGTCAGGGCCGTCCAGGCCACGTCCTTGCCTTCAACATCGTAACCATGCCATGTGTTGGAGCCGGTAGCGTTATGCGTCAAGGCGACAACGACGACATCCTCCGTGACGACCTCCTTGGAAAATCTGGTCGTTATCGTCTCGTAGCGGTCGAGAACATTTTCGCTCAAGGCTTGCTTGAAGTTCTCCAGGCCACGAATCGGAGCGTCGCAATCAGGCCGATGTACAACGACATCAGCGGCAAAGTAATCAGCGACCCTCTCCACGTCTTTCCCATCGACACAATATTTGAAGTAGTTCTTTACGGCTTCCAGATTCTTGATACTCATGCAGTATTACCTCCGTATTCCAGAAATAGAAAAGACAGCCGCAACCACGCATGCATGCAGCCTTGAAGTGCTGAAGACATGCATTGCCTGCAGTACTTTGATTTCCACGCGGTTAATTCACCCGGGCAAGCGCCAGTGCGGCCGGCACATTCTAAAAGTGCATTTTGATATTCGTAAATACATATTATAGTTAACGTGATATCGGCTTCAGGAATACCACATGACACTGGAAAGGCTGGAAAGATGGGCAACGGTCAGGCACTTCCGCCTGGCGATCGCGCTCTTCGAATACGGGAGCGTCTTGCACGCCGCGCGCTCGCTCAACCTCTCCCAGCCAACGGCGAGCAAGCTGCTGCAGGACCTCGAGGAAGCGGTGGGCTCCCAGCTCTACGTACGCAACCGCAGGGGCGTTACGCCCACCGACCTGGGCCGCGCGTTCGTGGAACGCAGCCGGATGGTCCTGGCGCAGTTGGACCATGTTTCCCAGGCGATCGAGGCCCTGGGAAAAGGGCATGCAGGACGTGTCGCGATAGGAAGCGTGTTGACCGGGTCGAGCTACCTGGTGCCGGCAGCCATCGCGCGGCTTTGGGCAAGCCGCCCGAGCGTGCGCCTCAAGATCGTCGAGGGGGTCAGCGGCGAACTCATTCCCCGGCTGATATCGGGTGAACTGGACTTCCTGGTTGGCAGGCTTTCCGATGTCAGTTCAAGTGCCGTCGTTGCCCAGGAGGCACTGTTCAGCGAGAACGCCATTATCGTTGCGCGGCGTAGCCACCCGCTCGCCCGGCAATCGAATGTCGAACTCGGGGAACTCGCTCGCGCAGCATGGATTCTCCCACCCCTGGAAACTACCCTGCGAAAGCAATTCGACAACATCTTCTACCAGGAAAATATCGAGCCACCCCACGCGACCATAGAGACGACGTCCTTCTTCAACATACTCTGGCTGTTGAAGCAGACCGACCTGCTCGGCATTCTCCCGCAGTCGGTGGCCTTCGACCCGGCGCACAGCAAGGACCTCGTTCGCCTCCCCGCCCTCGAGCCCCTGGTCCTGGAGCAGATTGGCATTTCACGCCTGGCGGGCACCGCCCTGTCGCCTGCCGCGTCGGCCCTGGTGGAGGCACTGCGGGAAGTGATGCGCAACACCTCGAAACCCCGAACCGATCCTTCCCCGGAGCAGCAGCCTTGATCAAGACGGGTACCTGACGGGCTGGATCCAGGCCATGGAGGATGTGCGAGGCGTGTCTTGCGCATCCTTGATCTGGGGCGATTGGCGTCGCGGGGCACTTTACTACTGAACAGTTGTTCAGTTATAAGTTCGCAACCTTCCGGCTCTGCGCGGCACCACCCTGCGGGGTCGATTTCCTTTGCCCGGCTCGGCTTGCCCGCCCTGTGTCGTGAATGAACTGGAGTGCTCCCATGCGAAGCCCATTGTTCAAGACCCGCATCACTGAAATGCTCGGCATTCGCCATCCCATCCTTTGCGGAGGCATGGGGCCCGGTCTCTCCGACGCGACCTATGTCGCGGCTGTAGTCAACGCCGGCGGAATGGGATTTATCGTGGCCGCCGGCTTCCCTGATCCGGAAGAATTTCGTGAGCAGCTGCGGAAGTGCCGCCAGCTGACTTTCGGAAAGCGGTTCGGCGTGAACCTCTACATTTCAGGGCAAGCCAAGGCGGCTGGGCGTCTGCAGGAGCAAGTGAAGATTCTCGCGGAAGAGGATGTCCTCTGCGTCGAGACTTCTGGCGCAAGTCCCGAAGGTATTCTTCCAGCCCTGCGGGATGCGGGTATCAAGGTGCTGCACAAGGTTCCCGCGGTCCGTTACGCGCGATCGGCTGAACGGCTTGGCGTGGATGCAGTGATCGTCGTCGGCAATGACTGTGGAGGCCATCCGGGGACTTATGGCATCAGCAGCATGGTCCAGGCGCCCCATGCCTCAAAGGAGATATCCATCCCGCTGGTGATTGGCGGAGGAATGGGAACCGGCCGCCAGTTGGCTGCCACGCTCATGATGGGGGCGGACGCCGTCCTGATGGGTTCGAGGATGCTGGTCTCCGAGGAACTGTGGATCCACCGCCGATACAAGGATCTGCTGGTTGAAAGCGATGGTACCGATAGCGTCGTTGTAAAGACCGGGCTGCGGCAGCATCACAGGGTGCTGAACAACGAAAGCGCAAAAGCAGTTGCAGCCCTGGATGCGACGGGCACCAGCGACTTCGAACGCTACCGCCCACACGTCATGGGGGCGCTGACCACCCAGGCATACCTGACCGGCGACAGTAGCCTTGGCATGCTCGACTATGGCCCGTCAGTGGTATTTGCCGATGCCGTACAGCCGGTGGAAGCCATCTTCGATGAAGTTCTCGACGATGCGCGGCAGGCGATGCTTCGCTTTGAAGGGCTCTGCCGCCAGGCCTGAACGTCCGCTGCGGGTCGAAACCAACGTCAACAATCGATCCGCCCGCCCCTTCGTTGAGCGCCCACGCAGGTACGGCGAGAACGCCGGATACCCGCGGGCGTTACCCATGCGCCGGCATTTCTGCCGTTGCATCGAAGGCCGAGATCTATGCCCCAGGGCTAATCAACCGCCGCAGCCATGTCCACATTGGCAGCCATCTTTCTTGCGCAGAATTTCGTAGAGTTCGTCCTTGAGCTGCAGCTTCTGCTTCTTCAGCGACTCGATGGTGTCGTGGGTTGCGGGAGTGATGCCAGCTTCCATGTTCTTGATCTCCTGGTCGAGATCGTTGTGGCTGTGGAAGAGCTTTGCAAAATGCGGATCCTCGGTCTTGAGGCGGGAAATCTTTTCGCGGAACTCGGGAAACATGAGGGTTCTCCAGGAGAGTGAAAAAAGCACTTTGCAGGATCCTGGTTGGGCCAGTGTTGAGGTAGATCACTGAAGACGCCGCAAAGAAAAGGCGTGTCCGCGCCTGGCCGGTTTCCGCCGGCCCCCACCGACTGCCTCGAGCCGAAAACCAGAGCCAACAATCGATCCGCCCTCCCCGTCGTTGAGCGCCCACGCAGATACGGCGAGAACGCCGGCTGCCCGCGGGCGTTACAATGGCGCCAACGCCGATTTCCCGATCGGGCATGCCCGGAGCCAGCTTCAGATGTTCACCCTTGCAAACCTCGACACGCCGCCGCCCGAATCCCTGAAGAGCCAGGTTCTGCAGATGGTGGTGGACTACTTCAGCGACATCAGCCCGGTGCCGCTGACGCCCAGCAATCCGCTCTATCAGTTGTACCAGTACGTGATCGGCTACGAGGTGCACCTGTACCTGCAGGCCATGAACGGCACCCCGGAGGGCCCCGCGCGGCTGATCCTGGCGCTGGACGACGACGATCCCTCCCGGGTGCTGGGTTTTGCCCTGTACCTGCCGAGCCGGGATGATGCCGAGGCCTGCACGCTGGCCTACCTGGCCGTCAAGGCCAGCCACCGCCGCCGCGGCATTGCCCGGGCCATGTTGCGGCGGATGGTCGAGCACCGGCCCCACGCCGAGCTGGCCTGCGTAGCGGGCAAGGTGCCGGTCTTCGAGTCGATGGGCTTCCGGGTACTGGCGGCGCAGGGGCCGCAGGTGCTGCTGAACACCCGCGACCACCGCTCGGACGGCATGGTGGCGGTACAGGACCTGGCGCCGATCTACCAATCCAGGGAAGTGCGGCAGATCCACGCCTACCTGCTGCAGCAGCGCGGCAAGAAGGCCATGAGCGACGCCGAGGACAAACGCGACCGCCTGCTCGACCAGTTGGCGTATCAGGCTCAGGCATTGGTGGAAGAGCGTTTCCCTACGCTTCACTGAGGGGTGATTGTCCTGACTTGAATGTCCGTTTCCGGCCTGAAGCGGACATACAGCAACTGCAGGGTTTACCCAATCCCGGCACAGCCCAAACGGCTTTGTAGCCTCACTCCAACCCGTCCTTCGCCCTGATGCGGCGCTTCGAGAGAGTGGTGACTGATGAACAGGAAGTGTTTGCGACGCCCGCGGCGTAGACACAGAGCCCGCGTAGGCTAGTTACTCATAGGCAGGAATCAACATGTCATGGATGTCTAGATACGCTCCTGCAGTTACTCCTCCCGCAGTTTTCCTTGCGATCTGGAAGCTAGGAACGTTCGCCTATCACCACTTTGATTGCCATGGGAGCATCAAAGGCCTCGCCCCTTGCTCAGCGGGCAGCTTTGACCTATTGCCTTGGCTAGGCCTCGGCATGTTCTGGAGCCCAATCCTATTTTGGCTATCGCTACCTGTTTCGGCATTCTTCCTGATAGATGCAGGGGCAAAACATATTGGCTCAAGGCGGGGCGTACAATAAAACGCAACTGAGTGAGTCCGCTCTGGGTCGATTGCTACCGGTGACCATGGTTCGCCCTGGATAAACGAACCATGCGCCGCTTTCCGCCAGAACCCGCCCGTCATCCGGGCCTGGGGGACTCAAGGTGCCCTGGCACTGCCACCCCGACAGCGCGTTCGATTGGGGATGGCACGAAGAATGTCCCGAACCGGAGCCCCACAATCAGCCTCTGCACCAGCAGTTCGAACAGCCTGGCCAGGCACGGCAGGTCGAAGTGCGCGGTCATGCGTTCGGTCGAATCCCAGTACCCGGTGAGGATCCAGGTGTCGCCAGGGCCGCTTTTGCAGGCCAGGCGGTAGGCAGCACAGCCAGAGGTGCGGTTCAAGTTCGCCAGCAACGCTTCCAATCTCGTTCGCAGCACCGCTGCCGAGCCGCTGGCTGGCCTGATCTCGACGGTGCTGATTGCAACTAGGCACATGGACGTCATCTCCTGCCGCTTACCGGCCCAGTAACTTGCGCGCCAACTCCAGGCCTTCCTCCCGGGTAGCGACGACCAGCAATGGGTAGCCCCAGAACGCTTCGAACTTGCCCGCAAACAGTTCGGCTGCCTTCTGCCTGGCGAGATCCGGCTCGATGAAAATCTGCGCCTTGACGAACGACCGCAAGGCGGCCTTGTGGCGTTTCATCCAAAGGGACAACTGTTTTCTTTCTTCGTGGGAATGTTCGTGCTCCTCCTGTTGCGCTCGTTCATCCAGCAGGACGAAGGGTTCCGCACGCGCCAGCAATGCTTCGAAAGCCTTGAATCCCTCGTCGTCGGTGTGAATCCCGGATGCGCCAACCTTCATCCAGACCAGCGGAAAGTGTGTGGAATCGATAACCATGCGAGCCGTCCCCTGCGTTGAGGTGGGTGGCGCCCTGGACACAGGGCGCCATCAATTCACCTGCAAGATAACTAGCCCGGCTGAAGTGCGTCATTGCACAATCTAGCCACACTGTTTCTCATTTCAGCCAACAGCTTCGGGGAAGCGTCATGGACTCCACTACCGCTGAGGACCCATCGCTCACGTGGGACATCGATAGCATCGCGCGCCAGGTCACTGCGCTGAATGCATCGCAGGTTGCCAAGGACTGGGAGCATGCGCTTCACCACCATCGCAAGGCGCAGTTGATCTATTCGGTGCGCGGGATTCTCAACTGCGAGGTGGACAGGGGCGTGTGGATCGTTCCGCCACAGTGCGCAATCTGGATTCCCGGAGACATGCCGCATTCGACCCGGGGCTCGGGAGAAACCGAGTGCTATTGCCTGTTCGTCGAACCGGACGCGATCGAAGGCCTGCCTACCCAGTGCTGCACCCTCTCGGTCTCGCCCCTGCTGCGCGAGCTGCTGCTCAAAGCGACGGGATTCGAGCAGCTGTACGCCGAGAACGGCCCGGAGGCGCGCTTGATCGCCGTGTTGCTGGACGAGTTGCGAGATGCCCCCATCGAGCACCTGCATTTGCCGATGCCGCAAAACCAGCGCCTGCGCCAGCTCGCGCAAATGCTGCTTGCCGATCCTTCGAGCAAGACGTCGATGGCTGAATGGGCCAAATGCATCGGCATGAGCGAACGCAGCATGAGCCGCCTGCTGATGCAGGAAGTCGGCATGAGTTTCGGCCGGTGGCGCCGGCAGTTGCACATCATCCTTTCGCTGCGGCGCCTGACCAACGGGGAGAGTGTGCAGGCGGTTGCACTGGACCTGGGCTACGAAAGTGCCAGCGGCTTCGTGACCATGTTCCGCAAGGCGATGGGCAAGCCACCGGCGCGCTACCTGCTCGAGCGTGCAGCCACTGCGGGGAGCGCTGGTGATGCCACGCCTGGGAGTGGCATCGTGCTGGCGCCTTGAGCGTCGGGTTGGGCAGGTTAAGCGTCACGATCGACGGTTCGTCCTGGATAAGCAAACCATGGTTCTCTTTCGTCAAAGTGCGGACGTCGCGAACCCGTACCGATAGAAGAAGAAAGCCAACTGGGCCTGCATCGCCGGGAATGGGGTATGTTGCTGCCTCTATGCTTTCGCACCGGCCCGCCATTACCGCTTGAGTATTCGATGCTGATCTCCACCCTTTCCAACGGTCGATCAATAACAGCCTCCCCACAGGTCGAACCCCGTGTGCCATGGTGGAGTTTCACCAAAACGGTGTTAGCCGCGACCGCCCTGACCTTGGTACGCGACGGTCGACTCGCTCTGGATGCTGCGCTTCCTGAAGCCGCCTACACATTGCGTCAACTTCTACGCCACGAAGCAGGCCTCGCTGACTATGGCGAGCTTCCCGAGTACCACGCCGCCGTTGCCAATCATGAACCGGCGTGGCCCGCGGACGAGATGATGCAGCGCCTGGATGGCCACCGGCTCCGCTACAGCCCTGGAGCTGGCTGGCGCTACTCGAATGTGGGTTTCATGCTTGTCGCCAGGCTCATCGAACGTGCCGCAGACCTGCCGCTTGAAGAAACGCTCCGGCAGCAAGCCCTGGCCCCGCTCGGCATCTCGGCGGTTCGCTTCGCAACGGAACGCGCAGACCTGAACGGGGCGTACCTCGGCAATTCGTTGAATTACGACCCCGGCTGGGTCTACCACGGATTGCTGACGGGCCCTGTTTCGCAGGCCGCCCTTTTCCTGGATCGCCTGCTCGCCGGAGAACTGCTCCCTGCCAACCTGCTTCAGGAAATGCAGGCGACACGGACATTGGGTGGCCCAATGGCCGGCCGGCCGTGGGTCACGCCAGGATATGCCCTGGGCCTGATGCGAGGGACGATCGAGGGCGGCCTGACCCTGGCCGGGCATACCGGGTGTGGCCCCGGAAGCGTGGTGGCGGTCTATCGATGCGCAGTTGGAGAAACAGCCGCCTGCTGCGCAGTTTTCTCGACGGGGTCGGATGAGGGAAGTGTCGAAGCGCGGGCCGTACAGGAAATACGCGAGGCACTTGAGGTGGTGCGCTGAGACTTCGCAGGGTCTTGTCCGGTTTCCGATGAATATCACCCGCTCGCCCGATTCAACGTTCGCTCTGGGTCGTGAGCCGCCGCGGGCAGATGTCGCCCTGGCTCTTCTACCTGCCATGCATGGCGTTGGGAGGGGTGACTACGGCCCCGGTTCACGTCTACCATACGCCCACCCCGTATTGCCGCGGCTGCTGAACCCCGGTATTCACGAGGATATGACCATGGAAAGAACACGCGCCTGGAGACGCTCGCAGGCCCGCAGGCATGCTCCCGAAAAGGCGTTTCGCCCGCCGCGGCCCCGGCCGGAAAAGAACTGGAAGCTGTTGTACACCCGTGCCGACAAGCTGCTCAGGGCCCGCCAACTTGGCCTGGGTTATCCCATCCGCAGCATCCGCCAACTGCTGGATCAAGAGTGACCAGACTCCTTTTCATCTGCAGCCGAAATCAATGGCGTAGCCCCACCGCGGAAGCTATCTGGCGCCGCCGGCCCGGCTTCGAAGCGCGTTCGGCGGGCACCAGCCCGAACGCCCGCAAACCCATCGGCCCGGCGGATATCCGCTGGGCCGATGTGATCTTCGTGATGGAGCGCAAGCACCTGAATCGTCTACGGGCGGAATACGCCCGGCTGCTCGAACACAAGCGGCTTCACGTTCTGGATATTCCCGATGACTACCGCTTCATGGATCCTGAACTGGTGGACATGCTCGACGATATGGTGACGTCCTGCCTTGCCGTCCGCGACTAGACAGGCTGTACCCGAACCCCGGCGCTGAAGCCCATGCATACCCTGCTCCACTTCAAGGAAGAAGCCCTCGCCGAGTACCTGAACTCGGCGCTGAGAAGGCACGGGCTGGACTCGTATGTCTTCAATACCGGCGTCGGCCCGGATGGTGAGGCCATGTTCTCCATCGTCTGCCCCAATGTGAGTGAACTCGGGCAGGCGAGGTTTCTGATCTACAGCAGCCGGCACTTTCTCCGGGACATACATCCGGAGGCGGCGCGGGAGTTGCTGGAGATACGCCGGCAGAACAGGCAGCTTTTCCTGAAGCTGGCCACTTCCAGGCCCGCCCTGGTGGTGGCTGCGCTGGCCATGGCGGCCGCTGTGCTGGGCTACCTCTTCGGCCTGTGACGCGGGTTGCGGATTCACCTGAAATTTCCCACCCACATTCTCCCTTGTGGACCTACAAAGGCCGTCGCTAGATTCGCTCCCTGTCACGGTCAATCCCGTGGCCGGAGTGTCGCAGCCCCGTGTACCGTTGTATGTGCATAAAGCGCCAGAGCATGCTTGCACAGGCGCTTTTTCTTGCCTGCTGCATAGTGCAGCCATGGCGGATCGTGTGGGGCAGGCTTCGGCCTGGCCGGTTATATGCGCATCAACGGTGCCGGTACTGCGACCCCCGCACGGTCCGCCGCCCTCCTTCCGGGTTGGCGGCTCCTCCCCTCCCAGAAGGAGCAACGGAAATGCACTGCCGTTCTTGCCTTGCTGTGTTCGCCTTGCCGTCCTCCCTGCCCTGCGCCCCCGCCCTGGAGGTGTGCCATGGCTGATCGGAAACTGGTGCCGCTGCACCATCAGTCCTTCGACGATGTTCTGTTCGTGAATACCGGTGCGCCCGCGGCGCATCTGTACGATGCCGCCGTGCGCCGCCTGGCGGCGCTGGAAGACCTGTTGCACGTGCTGGAGTGCCACGATGGCGACGACGTGCTGGTGCAGGAGACTTCGCGGCTGGCTTCCGCGCTGGTGCCGCTGGCCGGTGAGGCGCGGCACCTGTACGAGCTGGCCCAGCTGCGGCTCGAGCATGGCGCCGGCTGATCACGCCGGTGCCTGCCCGCATGGCCAAAGGCCGGGGCCTGCACTTCTCCTGCGGGAGGTGGCGGGCCCCGGCCTTCGGCTTCATGAAGTCGGCGATCGCCGGGTCATTTCGGCTCGACGGCGCCCACGAGATGCCGCTCCAGCCGCACCCCCGGCATCATCTGCCGCAGGCCCTCGACCAGGCGCTCGCCGGCCTCGTGCAGGGCCTCCAGCGGCATGGCCGGCAGGCTTTCGAGGATGAACCACATCTGCCGGGCCTCGGCGCTCAAGCGCGTGCGCACGCCCTGGCGCCAGTTCCAGCGGCGGCAGGTGGCGCCCAGGTCGTCGCGCCAGATGACTTCGCCGGGCAGCGGCGGGTCGTTGGCCGGCTGGCCTTCCTTGAAGGTGTCGAACGGCTCGCTGCCGTCGGCGAGGGTCAGCCGCGGCGTGCCGACGTAGGCCGCCAGGTTCTCGCCGCCCACCGGCAACGCGTACTGGATGCTGATGGCGTTGTAGAGGTCGACCACGGGGTCGATGCTTGGCAGGCTGCCGTCGCGCAGCACGCGCTTGCGCAGGGCCTCCACCGAACAGGGGGTGCGCTGGGGCTTGGCGCCGAAGCCGCGGAATACCTCGGCCCAGGCGGCGATATGGGCTTCGGCCCAGGCCGGGCCGCCATCGAGCAGCACCCGGCAGGCGCGCTCCACGGCCTGGCCGGCCACCGCCGGGTGCAGGATGGGCGCGGCCTCCACCGTCAGGCTCAGGGCGCGGAAGCCGGGTGCCAGGGTGGCGACCCGGGGGTCGATCCGGGGGAATACGGGTTGCATTGTGGCGTCTCCATGTCGGTGGTCGAACGCGCCAAACCTGGGTGACGCGGGCCCTTTCTAGCACCGCGGGGCGGGCGGGTTCCATATCGATTCCGATGATTTCAGCGAATGCACGATCAGTTTTGCTAATAGGCCCGGCAGGCACCGCTGCGGCATGCAACCCGCCAGGAACGACAGCCCCCTTCCCGCCGAGCTGGCCGTTCGGACAAGATAGGCGCGCCCCGCCGGGGCGCTTTCGCGCGCCTCCCCTTCCCTTTGCTGCCGGTGCCCCATGCAACCTCGCGATCTCGTCGCCTACCTGTATCTCGCGCTGGCCTGGGGCCTGTCGTTCCTGGTGCTGCTCAAGGCGATAGCCGGCTTCGGCTGGGTGGGCGCGGTGAGCTTCCGCGCGCTGATCGCCAGCCTCACCCTGCTGGCGGCGGCGCGGCTGAGCGGCCGGGTGCTGGACTTCCACGGCCTGTGGCGGCCGCTGTGCGTGGTGGGCGCGACCACGGTGGCCGGCCAGCTGATCGGCATGACCTTCGCCACCCCGCTGATCGGCACCGCCATGGCGGCGATCTTCGTGGCGGCCATCCCGCTGTTCTCCATGGTCATCGGCCGCCTGTGGGGGCTGGAGCGCATCACCCTGGCCGGGCTCACCGGCCTGGCCCTTGGGCTGCTGGGCATGTTCCTGCTGGTGGGCTTCCCGGCGGTGCCGGTGACGCGCGCCTTCGTGCTGGGCTGCGCCGGCTCCATCTTCGGCGCGCTGTGCGCGGCCTACGGCAGCAACTACGCGGCGCTGCGCCTGCGCACGGCGGGCTCCTGGGAGGTGACCTGCGGCGCCTTCCTGGTGGGCGGGCTGCTGACCCTGCCGCTGCTTTACTGGGTGCCGCCACCGGGCGTGCCCTCGGCGCTGGACGTGTTCTACCTGCTGCTGTGCGGCTGCATGATGAGCGCCTTCAACTACGTGGTGTACTTCCGCCTGGTATCACGCATCGGCGCCACCCGCGCCATCAGCGTGGAGTTCGTGGTGACGGTGGTGGCGGTGCTGGTGGGGGCGCTCTGGCTGCACGAGCCGCTGTCGCTGGTGCAGGGGCTGGGCGCGCTGATCATCCTGGCGGGGTGTGCGTTGGTGCTGGGGTTGGTGCCTGGGGTGCGGCGGCGGGGGACGGGTTGAATTTGGGGCTTCAGGCTTCAGGCTTCAGGCTTCAGGCTTCAGGCTTCAGGCTTCAGGCTTCAGGCTTCAGGCTTCAGGCTTCAGGCTTCAGGCTTCTTCAGGTTATGGTAGGGGCGAGCTTGTTTGCGAATGGTGTTTGCCGGTGGTTGTGGCATTTTGGATTAACTCCGCTCCCTCTCCCTAACCCTCTCCCTGAAGGGAGAGGGGACCGTTGGGCAGGGTTTGGTGTCATGGTGTCAGCCGGCAAGCACGGTGATATCCGGCTGGAACCATTCATTCTCTCGGCACGGACAAGCCCCCTCTCCCTTCAGGGAGAGGGCTGGGGAGAGGGAACGGTGTCACCCCAGGTACCGCAGCCGCCAGTGAACACCATTCGCGAGCAAGCTCGCTCCTACAAAAGCCCTTCACCTCAGGACAAGCTACGCACCGCCTCCCCCACCGGCGCCACGCCGGTGTCCACTTCCTCCATCTCCAGATACGCCGTCTCGCGCAGGGTGAACGAGCAGACCGCCACCAGGGCCATGATGGCCGCGCCGAAGATCATCACCGTGCGGCGGCCGTAGCGGTAGCCCAGGCGGCGAAGGCCACCAGCACAGCGGTCAGGCGGTCCATGCCGGGGAAGAACAGCTTGGGGAAGACCAGCGCCGCGGCATAGCCGTAGATGACGAAGTCGTAGAACTCCAGCGCTATGCCCATGCCGGAGACGCAGAAGGTTTTGAACGCCGAGCGCGAGCCGGGCTGTGCGGGGGTGTGATCGATCATGGTGTCTGCTCTTGTTCTTGTGGCAGCAGTGGCCCGTGCGGCGGCCTGGGGGCCGCCGCCGGGTGTCTTTCGCGGGTGGCGCGGCGCTAGGTCAGAAGCGCAGGAAGCCGTCGCGGGCCAGGGCCTTGGGGTTGCCGGCGACGTACTCCAGGTTGCAGCCGACGCTGTCCAGGCCGATGGTCAGCAGGGTTTCCCAGCGCTCGGTGTCCGGCTGCGACAGGTCCGGGTGGAAGCACACCACCGCCTGCTCGCCGGCGTCGCCGCAGAAGGCCTCGGCGCGGGCCGCCAGGTCCTCGCGGGCCATGCCCGGGGCCATGGCCGCCAGGTGGTCGAAGCGCGCGTAGGTGGTGGAGACGTCGGCAGTGCGCTCGCCCCTGGCCTGCTGCGGGTCGACGAAGTGGTTGGTGTGCAGCACCCAGCCATCGGCGCGCGGCGGCACCACGGCGGTGGCCGCCGGGCTCATCTCGATGCTGGCGGCGCGCAGCTCGGCGTCGTCGCGGCTGAAGCAGGTCAGCACGGTGGAGGCGCTGACGCGGGCCGAACCCACCAGTTCGATGGCCTCGGCCACGCTGGTGGCCTCTTCCAGCACGCGGCGGGCGATGGCGTGCACCGGCACCCCGGCCTCGGCGTTGTCGCCGGCGTGGTGGAGGATGTTGAAGTGCATGCCCAGGCCGGCGCTGTTGACGCCGATCTTGCCGAGCATGCCGAACTCGGTGAACAGCTTGACCGTCAGGCCGCTGCCGGCGGCCAGCTGCAGCAGCAGGCCGTGGGGCACCAGGCTGTCGTGCCAGTCCCAGGTCTGGATGCTCAGCGGCGCGGCGGCGCCATGGGGCGCGTAGACCGCGGTGGAGCACTCGCCTTCCAGCGGTTGCGCCGGCATCACCGCGAGGATTTCGGTGCGCGCATTCAGCGCCGCCAGTTGCCACAGCGGCAACCCCACGCCGGCGGCCAGGCCCTCGATCTCCCGGGCCAGGGCCGGGCACCAGGCGTCCAGCGCGGCCAGGCTGGCCTCGCCGATGCCGCGCGCCTGCCCGGCGGGCACGCCCACGCGGGGGAAGAAGTCGAGGTACAGCGCCACGCTGCGCCGAATCTGTTCCGCCCACCGCTCTCCAATCTGCCGCCCGCGCTCGAACGGCTCGCGGGTTTCGCTCACGAAGGAATGGATGATCACTGCAAGGCTCCTTTGTCGATTTGGAAAGAAGCGACTTTCGCCGCGTCCACCTTGGCGAGTATCAGCATGGCCACCGCCTGCTGCAGGCCCTGGCCGGGTTCGGCGGTGTAGACCTTGCCGCCGTGGAGGATGAGGTCGGCCGCGGCCATAGTTTCCGCTGAGGAAAAAACTCAGGCCATGGACACCAGCGCCGGAATCTGGTGGGTCAACCGCGACGGCGAACGCATCCGCCTGAAGCAGCCGGTGCCGCGCCTGGCCAGCGACAACTACGACTTCCTCCTGGCCTGCCTGCTGGCCGGCCAGGGCGTGCAGTTCCTCCCGCAATGGAGCGCGCGGCCCTACCTGGAGCGCGGCGAACTGGTGGAACAGCTACCGGACTGCTGGCGCGACCAGAGCGCCTTCGGCGCCACCATCCACGTGCTGTTCCTGCCGCACCGGCGCAATACGCGCAAGGTGCGGGTGTTCATCGAGGGGTTGAGGGCGCACCTGCGGGCGCAGGGGTTGGGCTGAGGGACATGCCGCCGGCGCTTTTCGTAGGGCGCATAACGCCTACGGCGTTATCCGCCATGATCGCGGACGGAGTCCGCTCCAGTTCAAGGAAGCACCGTCGTAGGAGCGGACTCCGTCCGCGATTGGATTCACCGGCCACGCCAGACACCCCGGTAGCACGGCCAGCGGCGGATAACCGCGAACGGTTATACCTACGGTTGCACCACCGTAGGAGCAACTGTCTATTGGGTTCCCGCGTTCGTTCGCGAGCAGGCTCGCGCCTACGGGAGGCCGGCGACACCAGCCGGCCCTAGAGCGGCAACTGCCCCGCCACCTCGGCGATCTGCTGGCGCAACCACGCGTGCGCCGGGTCCTGCTGGTTGCGCCGGTGCCATACCGCGCGCACCACGGAAATCGGCGCCTCGTAGGGAACGGCGCGGGCGAGGAAAGCACCGTCGCGAGCGAACTCGGCGGCCAGTTGGGATGGCACCAGGGCGACCATGTCGGTATCGCGCAGCAGCGCGGGAATGGCCAGCGAGTGGGCAACGGCGATGCGCACGCGGGGCGCCGTGCCGGCGTCCGCGTAGGCATCCTCCAGGGCCTGGCGGCCGAACATCTCCGACTGCCGGGCGAGGCCGCGCTCCATGATGAAGCCGCCGACCGCGCCCTCCTCCTGGCCACCCAGGGACACGGTGACCAGCGGGTAACCGGCCAGGGCCCGCCTGTCGATGCCGCGGTCCGCCAGCGGGTGGCCCTTGCGCAGCACCAGGGATTCGCCTTCGCGCCACAGCTCCAGGGCCTGGAAGCGCACCGGCAGGTCGGCGAAGACGCCGACGGCGATGTCGATGTGGCCGATGTCGATCTGGCTCGCCAGGTCCAGGCGCGTGGAGGGGCGTATGGTCAGGTCCACCTGCGGGCCGAGTTCGGCCAGGCGCCGGCCCAGGTGCCCCAGCAGCAGTTGGGTGACGTAGTCGTTGGCGGCCACCACGAAGCGGCGTTGCGCCCGCTGCGGCTCGAAGGGCTCGGCGCCGAGGGTGGCCTGGATCTGCAGCAGTGCGCTGCGCAATGGCCCGGCCATCGCCGTGGCCCGCGCGGTGGGCTCCATGCCCCGGGCGGTGCGCACGAAGAGGTCGTCCTGCAGCGCCTCGCGCAGCCGGCCCAGGGCGTGGCTGATGGCCGACTGGCTGAGGTGCAGGCGCTTGCCGGCGCGCAGCAGGTTGCGTTCTTCGAACACCGCGTCGAACACGCGCAGCAGGTTGAGGTCGATGCGTCCGAGGTTCATGGTCGCCCCAGGTCATGGCCGAAACCTGGATTCTAGCCAGCGCGGCAGCGTCGCCGACAGGCCGGCGCCATGCACGGCATGCAACATCACCTTGCACATCCATCGCTTCGAAGCCGGAGCGCGGCCTGGCATCGTCCTGGCCATGGCGCGGCCCGAACGGCCGCCCTCCTCCAGCAACCGGACGAGAGCACTCCCATGGCAAACCAGCCCTCCCCCAGCCAGCAGGCCCTGCTGGCCCGCTGCATCCCCTTCCTGGAAACCGTGAAGGACATGACCCCCGGCAGCCAGGTCGAGGACTGGCTGAATAGCAACTACGGCCCCGACAGCGCCTTCTACCAGGACGTGGCCCGGCTGATCCGGCTGGGCGTGGAAGTCGAAGGCTGGGCCGCCAACGTCGAGATCCAGGGGCGGCACTATCGCCGCTCGCGGATCGCGCCACCATCCGAGGCGACCTTCGGCTTCAGCGTCACGGCGGTCTACATGGACAGCCGCGACAATGACCAGGGCAACCCGGAGGGCAGCTTCCGCGGCGACTACCATGCCCACCCCTACGGCGAATTCAACATGGTCATCCCGCTGGACGAAGGTGCAGCCCTGGCCGGCCCCAACGGCTGGTGCCATGCGGGCTGGACGGCCCCCGCGCCGGGCAGCCGGCACTTCCCCGAAGCCAGGGGCGGCGCGGTGATCGCGCTGTTCTTCCTGCCTGCCGGGCGCATCTCGTACGACGTGCAGGCACCCGGGGCGTGACGCCGGGGTCAGGCCGCCATGTCGAGCAATCGCGCGATCTCGTCGGCGACCAGTTCCGGTTCGCTGAGGATCAGCCCATGGCCGGAGCGCTCGGCCAGCACGTGGCGGCCCTGGAGCGACTGCCGGGCGCGGTGGGCATGGGCGGCGTTGGCCGCCGCGCGTATCTGTGCGCTCATGCCGAAGTCCGCCAGGGCGCCGGAGATAACCGTCAGCGGGATGTCCGGCAGCACCGGCGGCTGGCTGCGATAGGCCTGCAGCGCCGCCACCAGGCCGGCCGGCTCGGCGCCGCGGGTGCGCATCACGGCCATGGTGAAGCCTTCCCGGCGCAGGTCGGCGAGCACGTCCTCGGGCAGCACGGCGATCGCCTTGCGGTAGCAGCGCTCCAGCAGGCCGCAGCGGGCCAGCAGCCAACTGGCCAGGTGGGCGAACTTCTCCAGGCGGCGGAAGGCCGGGGTGAAGATCAGCTCGCAGGCTTCGTCGGACACGTCCGCCAGCACCAGCCCGGCGATGCGCTGCGGCCTCGCAGCGGTGGCGGCGCGCACCAGGGGGCCGCCGCCGCTGTGCGCCACCAGCACGAAGGGCCCGGGGCCCAGGTGGTCGAGCAGGTCGTTGAGGTCGTCGGCCATCCGCTGCATGCTGCGCGGCCGGGCGTCCGCCGGGCTGCGGCCGAGGCCGCTGCGGTCGTAGACCACCGCGCGGGCCCGCTGCGCCACCCGCGGCTGCACCAGCCCCCAGAAGGAACGGCTGGCGGCCAGGCCGCTCTCGAACACCACGGTGGGCGCCCGCCCGTCCGCCGGCCCCGGCAGCGCCTGGTAGAACAGCTCGCGGCCATCGCGGGTGCGCGCCAGCCCTGGCGTGCCCTGGGTCGGCGCGGGTGCTGCAGGCTCGATGGCCATGGGTCGGCTCCTGGTGGCATGGCGAAAGATGGCAAATGATAATCATTAATCAACATCGATAGACAGGTGCCCGCTCGCCCAGGATGACTCGGAATCCGGCGTCGCTCGGGACGGCCCCCTCTCCCGCTTGCGGGAGAGGGAGCGGGGTCAATCCGCCCCCCCATGCAACCGGGTGACACCGTTCGCAAGCAAGCTACCCGCGAGTTCGGTGCTCGCCCTGAAGAGCGCCCTCTCCCCAGCCCTCTCCCTGAAGGGAGAGGGAGCCAGTCCGTGCCAAGAAATCTAATGGCTTCAGCCGGAAACCCTCGGTATTGCCGGCTGCCTCAGGAATATCCAAGCGCACCGAACAGCCCCCTCTCCCTGAAGGGAGAGGGAGCCAGTCCGTGCCAAGAAATGTGATGGCTTCAACCGGAAACCCTCGGTGTTGCCGGCGGCCTCAGGAATACCCAAGCACACCGAACAGCCCCCTCTCCCTGAAGAGAGAGGGAGCCAGTCCGTGCCGAGAAATCTGATGGTTTCAACCGGAAGCCCTCGGTATCGCCGGCTGCCTCAGGAATATCCAAGCGCACCGAACGGCCCCCTCTCCCGCTTGCGGGAGAGGGCTGGGGAGAGGGTGGCGGAGTGGGTCCGAAACACCCATGCAACCAGCTAGCACCGTTCGCGAGCAAGCTCGCTCCTACGAGAAGCCGTGCCAGCCCGTAGGGTAGGACCTTGTCCGCGATAGCCGGACGTATCGGCGCACTTCGCGGATAAGATTCGCTCCTTGCTGCCCCACCCGCACCATTCCCCCGTAGGGCGGATAACCGTTCGCGGTTATCCGCCGTTGGCCCGAGACACCGCTGACCGTAGGCGTTATGCGCTCTATGCGCACACGGGACCACGTCCCATGCACACAACCGGGCGGAACCTTCTGCTATCCTGTGCGTCCTTTCGCTGTCGGTCACTGCCTTGACCGTGCACCCCGTGACAGCCACGCGCCTGCGCACTCCATAAGAACCAAGGACACCTGATGACTACCTCTGCAACCGAACCGCGACGCGGTGCGGCCCTGGTGCTATTCGCCCTCGCCGTGGGCGGCTTCGCCATCGGCACCACCGAGTTCGCCACCATGAGCCTGCTGCCGCTGTTCGCCCCGGCCCTGGGCATCGATGCGCCCACCGCGGGCCATGTGATCAGCGCCTACGCCCTGGGCGTGGTGGTGGGCGCGCCGCTGCTGGCGGTGCTCGGCGCGCGCCTGCCGCGGCGGACGCTGCTGGTGCTGCTGATGGGGCTGTTCGCCCTGGGCAACGGCCTCAGCGCGCTGGCGCCGACCTACCACTGGATGCTGCTGTTCCGCTTCGTCAGCGGCCTGCCCCATGGCGCCTACTTCGGCATCGCCGCGCTGGTGGCCGCCTCGCTGGTGCCGCCGCACCGGCGCACGGTGGCGGTCGGGCGGATGTTCCTCGGCCTGACCGTGGCCACCATCGTCGGCGTGCCCCTGGCCAACTGGCTGGGCCAGGCCCTGGGCTGGCGCTGGAGCTTCGCCCTGGTTGCCGCGCTGGGCGTGGCCACCATGCTCTGCGTGCGCCTGCTGGCGCCCTACTCGCCGCCCGAGGCCGGCGCCAGCCCGCTGCGCGAGCTGGGCGCGCTGAAGCGCGGCCAGGTGTGGCTGACCCTGGGCATCGGCGCCATCGGCTTCGGCGGCCTGTTCGCGGTGTACACCTACCTGGCCGACATCCTCGGCGCGGTCACCCACGTCTCCCCCGCCGTGGTGCCGCTGGTGCTGGCGGTGTTCGGCGTCGGCATGACCCTCGGCAACATGTTCATCCCGGCGCTCGCCGACCGCGCGCTGATGCCCACCGCCGGCGGCCTGCTGGTGTGGAGCGCGGTGGTGCTGGCGATCTTCCCGTTCACCGCGGGCAATATCTGGAGCATCGCCATCTGCGTGTTCTTCGTCGGCTTCGGCGGCGCCCTGGGCACGGTGCTGCAGACGCGCCTGATGGACGTGGCCGAGGACGCCCAGGGCCTGGCCGCGGCGCTGAACCACTCGGCCTTCAACTTCGCCAACGCGCTGGGCCCGTTCCTCGGCGGCCTGGCCCTGGCCGCCGGCTACGGCTGGACCTCGCCGGGCTGGGTGGGCAGCCTGCTGGCCATCGGCGGCTTCGTGCTCTGGTCGATCTCCCTGGCCAGCAGCCGCCGCCAGGAAAGGGCCGCCCTGCAGGGCGACTGCTGAGCGGACGCGGCGGCCCTACCCACGGGCCGCCGTCACGGCCGCCGCGCCGAGGGCCCGTCGCCCTGCTGCCCGTCCACCCAGAGCGAACGCGGGTCGCAGATGACCCGCGACGGGTTGCCGATGGACACCAGGCACACGCGGTTCTCCCAGCGGTCCCAGAGGAACACGTACTGGGCGTCGCCGCCGGCGGGGGTGTAGCGCAGCATCATCCAGGCCACCACGGCGATGGCCCAGATCGACAGCAGCAGGGCGAGGAACGCGACCATCTTCATGGCCGCCGACCTCAGGGCCGGACCGCGAGAATGCCCGAATGCACCCGGTACAGCGCCTGCTCGGTGGTGCTGCCGATGATCTTCGCCAGGCCCGGGCGGTAGAGGGTGCCCATGACCACCACGTCCATGCGCTTCTCGTTGGCGAAATCGCTGATGACGCGGGTGGCCGGGCCCTTGACCAGGTGCTGGCAGGGCCGGCCGACGCCGAAGCGTTCGCCGATGCGGTCCATGCGCTGGCGCGAGCGGCCGCTCATCTGCTCGGCGACTTCCGGCGACCAGGCCACGGGGCCCGCGGCATAGGCCAGGTAGCCGCTGGCCAGGTCGTAGGCCTGCAGCAGGTGCAGCTCGGCGCCGCACTGGCGGGCCAGGGCCTGCGCCGACTCGACGATATGGTCGTTCAACTGGTCGACGAGCACGTCGTCCTGGGACAGGTCCAGCGCGGCCAGCACCCGCTGCGGGCACGGGTTGTCGGCGGTGCTGACCAGGTGCAGCGGCACCGGGCACTGGCGCAGCAGCTGCCAGTCCAGCGGGGTCATGATGGCGCGGCTCAGGGCCGGTTCGTACTGGCTGTCCTTCACCACCAGGTCGATGCCGTGCTGCTCCACCAGGCGCAGCGCTTCCTTCAGCGGGTCTTCCGTCCACACCGCCTCGGCGACGACCTCGATGCCCTGGGCGCGCAGGTCGGCGGCGTGCGCCTCCAGCCAGCGTTCCTGGCGCAGGCGCGTCTCTTCGCGGGCGCGGGTCTGCAGCACGCTGTCGAGCACGCCCAGGCCCACCGGCAGGGCATCCAGGGTGACCAGGTGCAGGTGGGCGCCGCCAGCCAGGGCCAGGGCCTTTGCGCGCGCCATGGCGGCGGTGTCACGGAGCAGGGGATCGCAGATCAGCAGCAGGCGCGAGTAGGCGTTCATGGGGACCTCCGGAGGGGGACAGGGGTTGTGCCCCTAAGCCTGCGCCTTCGCCGCCAGCGGCCCCTTGATGTGCATCAAACGCGCCGCCGCGCCCGCCCTAGGGCAGCATGACCGCAGCGGAGGAAAGCCCGGCTAGTCGCCGGCCGGAGCTCGGGCGCTGCGCACTTCCCGAGAAACCTGGTTCTGGATGGCGTAGGCCGGGTCTTCCAGGGTGTTGAAGTTGCGCACGTACTGGCGGGCGAAGCCGTCCACGCCCAGTTCGCGGTACTGCTGCACGTGCTTGAGTTCGTGGGCCCAGAGGGCCAGGTCGTGCAGGGCGTCGTCCTCGTTGCGGAACACCACCACGTCGATCAGGGTCACGGCGACCACGTCCTGGTTCTGCAGCATGGCGCTGGCGGCGTCGACGTCCTGGCCCTGGCCGACGCGGTAGCGCACCGCCTGCAGCAGGTCGTCCGGGTACCAGGCCTGCAGTTGCACGCGCAGGTCCAGGGGCAGCGGCTGCACGCCGGCGGCCAGCATGCGGTCGCGGGACTGGGTGAGCCACTGCGCCAGGGCCGGCGCGGCGACGTTGCGCGCGTCCTCCTGGAGCACGCCGAACACCCCGTCGGGGTCGGCGACGCAGATGCAGCCGCCCAGGCAGACTTCCGACTGCCCGGCCGGGCAGGCATACAGGGCCGCGCTGGCGCTGAGGCCGGCGGCAAGGACCAGTGAAAG
Source organism: Pseudomonas delhiensis (assembly GCF_900187975.1). Lineage (GTDB taxonomy): Bacteria > Pseudomonadota > Gammaproteobacteria > Pseudomonadales > Pseudomonadaceae > Pseudomonas > Pseudomonas delhiensis. The sequence continues at coordinate 61,393 of NZ_FZPC01000009.1, forward strand.
CAGCGGGCGCGACGGGCGGGACTTCGACAAGCGGGGCTCCTGGGTTCAGGCAGGCGGGCGAGCATACCCGCCTTGCTTCAGACAACGGCGGCGGGGGGTTAGCTCCCCGGGGATGCCTCGGTGGTCAGCGGCGTTTCACGTAGGGCGCATAACGCCTATGGCGTTATCCGCCGTTTGGCCTTGGCTTCCGGCGGCGCCAGGGTTGACCTTGGCGCTGGCTATGGCCCCGGTGTATCGGCGGATAACCGCGAACGGTTATCCGCCCTACGGCTCCAGGGAGGCACGGTCGTAGGAGCGGACTCCGTCCGCGATATGTCGATCCCGGGCAGCACAATCGCGGATAAATCCGCTCCTACGCTGCCCCGCTCGCGCCATTCCCCTGTAGGAGCGCGCCCTGCGCGCGAATCGCGGGCAGGGCCCGCTCCTACAGGTTGACGCCGAACGGCCCCCTCTGTATCTGGGGAGGGCTGGGGTGAGGGTGCTCTAGGCCTCCTCCGGCCGCAACCGCAGCGGGTCCACCAGCCCGGCGGCGATGGCCATGCCCACCAGGTCGGCGAGGGTCTGCGCCTGCATGCGCTTCATCACCCGGGCACGGTACAGGTCCACGGTCTTCACGCTGATGTCCAGCTGCTCGGCGACCTCGCGGTTGGTGTAGCCGCGCACCAGCGGCAGCAGCACGTCGCGCTCGCGCGGGGTGAGCGCAGCGAGGCGTTCGTCCAGCTCGCCCAGGCCGGCGCGCGAGGCGTGCTGGCGGGCGCGGGACTGCAGGGCCTGCTGCACGCTGTCGAGCAGCAGCTGCTCGTTGTAGGGCTTCTCGATGAAGTCCAGCGCGCCGGCCTTGAAGGCGCGGATGACGATGGGCACGTCGGCGTGGCCGCTGACGAAGATCACCGGCAGCTCCAGGCCGCGCCGGCGCATTTCCTCCTGCACGCTAAGCCCGCCCAGGCCGGGCATGCGCACGTCCAGCAGCACGCAGCCGTGGGCGTCCGCCGGGCAGGCGTCGAGGAAATCGCGGCCGCTGGTGAAGGGCAGCGCCTTCAGGCCCACCGAGTCGAACAACCAGACGGTGGACTCGAGCATGCCCGGGTCGTCGTCCACCACGTACACCACCGCCTCTTGCGGCACTTCCATCCCCTGCTCCTTCCGTTCCCCGTTCATCCCCGCCCCCCTTCGCCGGCCGCCGGCAGCCGGCACTCCAGGCGCAGGCCGTCGGCCACCGGACGCGCGTCCAGGGTGCCGCCGAAGCCCTCGACCATGCCGCGGCTCATCGACAGCCCCAGGCCCAGGCCATCCGGCTTGCTGCTGTAGAAGGGCGTGAACATGCGCTCCAGTGTCTGCTCGTCGGCCCCCGGGCCGTTGTCCTCCACCCACACGCACAAACGCCCGTCCGCCTCCAGCGCCGAACCGATGGCGATGGCCGAAGGCGCGCCGGCGTGGCGCTCGCGGTTGGCCTCGATGGCGTTGCGCAGCAGGTTCAGCAGCACCTGCTGCAGCAACACCCGGTCGGCGTAGACCGGCGGCAGATTCTCCGCCAGCGCCTGGGCGATGGCTACCCCGCCCTGCCCCGCTTCCCAGGCGCACAGGCCCAGGGACTCACGCACCAGTTCGTTGACGTCCAGCGCCTGCAGGCGGCGCTGGCCCTTGCGCAGGAAGGCGCGCAGGCGGCGGATGACTTCCGAGGCGTGGTTGGCGTGCTCGGTGATGCGCGCCAGGCCCTGGGCCACGCGCTGCGCCGCCTCCGGGTTGCTGCCCAGGGCCGCCAGGTAGCGCTGGCTGGCGCCGGCGTAGTTGACCACCGCGGCCAGCGGCTGGTTGATCTCGTGGGCGATGCCCGAGGCCAGCTCGCCGAGGGTGACCAGGCGCGCGCTGTGGGCCAGTTCGTCCTGGTGGCGACGCTGCTGGTTTTCGCGCAGTTCGCGCTCGGTCATGTCGCGGGCCACCAGCGAGTAGTAGCGCTCGCCGCCGGCCGCGCGGTGGCCCAGCAGCACCAGCGACACCGGCACCGGCGCGCCGCCGCCCAGCGGCCGCAGCTGGCCTTCGGCGCGCCATACGCCCTGGCCGTCGGCAGTGTTCCAGCCCTCTGCCGCCAGGCGCCGCAGCAGGGCCTCGTCGAACAGCCCGTCGAGGCTCGCCGGCAGGCTTTCCTCGCCCAGCGCCAGCGCCTTGCGCGCCGCCGGGTTGGCATAGTTGGGGCGCCCGCCGGCGTCGACGAACAGCACCAGGTCGGCGTTGGCCTCCACCACCTCGGCCAGGCGCCGGCGGTTCTCCTCGGCGCGCACCCGTGCGGTGATGTCGCGGGATACGCTGACCACCTCCACCACCGCCCCGGTGTAGGTCTCGCGGATGGCGCGGCTGGCGGTCTCGAACCACAGGTAGTGGCCGTCGCGGTGGCGCAGGCGGTAGGTCAGGGTGGCGTAGCCGTCCTGCTCCAGGGCGTCGCGGGTATGCCGGGCCACGCGCTTGCGGTCGTCCGGGTGCAGCAGCGGCAGCACCGACTGGCCGCGCATCTCTTCCGGCCAGTAGCCCAGCAGCGGCCAGGACGAGGGCGAGGCGTCGAGGATGACGCCATCCAGGGTGCGCCGCGAGATCAGGTCGCTGGTGTTCTCGATGATCTGCCGGTACAGCCGCCGCGCCCGCGCCGCCTCGCGTTCGCCGGCGATCTGCGCGCTGGCCTCGCGGCCGCGCACCAGCACCTCGGCCTGGCCGGCGTCGGGGATGAAGCTCCAGAGGAAGTGCCGGCCGCCCTGCTCGCTGGGCGCGTCCTGCACCGCGCGGGCCTGGGCCAGGCAGCTGCGCAGCAGTTCGCGATGGTTGCTCGGCAGCAGTTCGCGCACGTCATCCAGGCCCAGCTCGGCGGCCAGGCGGCGCAGGGCCGGGTTGCCATCGAGCAGGTGCCCGTCGCCATCCAGCAGCAACGCCGGCAGCGGCTCGGCGGCCAGCAGCGGCGCGCTGCGCCGAGCGCCCCCGGCCAGCGCGAGCACTTCGTCGAGCAGCTCGCCGATCCAGCCCAGCCAGGGCGCGGCCGCCTCCGGCGCCGCCAGCAGCAACAGGCCGGGCTCGCCGCCCAGCGCCAGGTTCAGCGCCAGGCCGTGGCTCCAGCCGGCGCGGCGCAGGCGCCCACCCAGCCAGCCGGGCAGCGCCAGCAGTTCGTCCAGGGGCATGTCGCGGCGCCCGGCGAAGGCGGCGTGCAGGGCCTCGTCGTTGGCCTGCAGCGGGTCGCCGGCGCCGGGTGGCAGGCGCTCGTCGCCCAGCGCCTCGTAGCTGCGCGAGCGCGGCCGCCAGGCCAGGTAGAGCGCACGCGCCAGGGGCGCGCGGGCGCGGCACAGGGCGAGCAGCGCGTCGGCCTGGGCGGCCAGGGGCGCGGGCTCGCGGAGCAGGCGCACCAGGGTATTGAGTTCAGGCATGGAGGCGGTCCGGGTGCTTTTGTCTTTATATAGTATTTATACCATAAGCATATGGTTGTACTTCCATAACAATCTCGGGATTGCTATAAATCGCCCCATCAGCCGCCCGACAAGCCTGCAGGCGGCCAAGAACAATGAGCTAACAATCAGCCACAGGGTGTCTACATGTCGATCTTCGAACAGGGTCTCGCGCCTGCCCCGGTCAACCATACCGCGCTGACCCCGCTGAGTTTCATCGAACGCACCGCCAGCGTTTACCCCGACCGCACCGCCGTGATCCACGGCAGCCTGCGCCGCACCTGGCGCGAAACCTACCAGCGCTGCCGGCGCCTGGCCTCGGCCCTGGCCTGGCGCGGCATCGGCCGCGGCGACACGGTCGCGGTGATGCTGCCAAACACCCCGCAGATGCTGGAGGCGCACTTCGCCATCCCGATGATCGGCGCGGTGCTCAACACCCTCAACGTGCGCCTGGACGCCGAGGCCATCGCCTTCATGCTGCAGCACGGCGAGGCCAAGGTGCTGATCACAGACCGTGAGTTCCACGATGTGATCCGCGCCGCCCTGGGCATGCTCGACCACCCGCCGCTGGTGATCGACGTCGACGACCCGGAATACGGCGAGGGCGAGCCAGTCGGCAGCCTGGACTACGAGGCCCTGCTGGCCGAGGGCGACCCCGAGTACGCCTGGGCCTGGCCGCGGGACGAGTGGGACGCCATCTCGCTGAACTACACCTCCGGCACCACCGGCAACCCCAAGGGCGTGGTCTACCACCACCGCGGCGCCTACCTGAACTCGCTGGGCAACCAGATGACCTGGTCCATGGGCCAGCACCCGGTGTACCTGTGGACCCTGCCGATGTTCCACTGCAACGGCTGGTGCTACCCCTGGACGGTCACCGCGCTGGCCGGCACCCACGTGTGCCTGCGCCGGGTGGACCCGCAGAAGATCCTCACCCTCATCCGCGAGCACCGCGTCAGCCACCTGTGCGGCGCGCCCATCGTGCTCAACGCGCTGATCAACATGCCCGACTCGGCCAAGGCCGCCATCGACCACCCGGTGCACGCCATGGTCGCCGGCGCCGCGCCGCCGGCCAAGGTGATAGGCGCGGTGGAGGAAATGGGCATCCACGTCACCCACGTCTACGGCCTCACCGAGGTCTACGGCCCGGTCACCGTGTGCGCCTGGCACGAGGAGTGGGACGCGCTGCCGCTGGACGAGCGGGCGAAGATCAAGTCGCGCCAGGGCGTGCGCTACCCGACCCTGGAAGGGGTGATGGTCGCCGATCCCAAGACCCTGGAGCCGGTGCCGCGCGACGGCCAGAGCGTCGGCGAGATCTTCATGCGCGGCAACACCGTGATGAAGGGCTACCTGAAGAACCCCAGCGCCACCGAGGAAGCCTTCGCCGGCGGCTGGTTCCACACCGGCGACCTGGCCGTGTGGCACCCCGACGGCTACGTGGAGATCCGCGACCGGCTGAAGGACATCATCATCTCCGGCGGCGAGAACATCTCCACCATCGAGGTCGAGGGCGTGCTGTTCCGCCACCCGGCGGTGCTGGAGGCGGCCGTGGTGGCGCGCCCGGACGAGCGCTGGGGCGAGACGCCCTGCGCCTTCGTCACCCTCAAGACCGGCCATGCCGACACCACCGCCGAGCAGGTCATCGCCTTCTGCCGCGAACACCTGGCCGGCTTCAAGGTGCCCAGGACGGTGGTCTTCACCGAACTGCCGAAGACCTCCACCGGCAAGGTGCAGAAATTCGTCCTGCGCGACTGGGCCCACAAGCTCTGACGTCCCCTTCCCACTTGCGATAGCGCCCCGGCCTGGCCGGGGCGCCGAGGTACCCTCATGCCCGACTACAAGGCTCCGCTGCGCGACATGCGCTTCCTGCTCATCGACGTGTTCGACGCCCCGGCCCTGTGGCAGCGCCTGCCGGCCCTGGCCGAGCGCGTCGACGCCGACACCGCCGAGGCCATCCTCGAAGAGGCGGCGAAGCTCACCGGCGGCCTGCTCGCCCCGCTCAACCGCAGCGGCGACGAACAGGGCGCACAATGGCGGGACGGCGCGGTCAGCACCCCGGCCGGCTTCCGCGAGGCCTACGCCACCTATGCCGAGGGCGGCTGGGTGGGCCTGGCCGGCAACCCCGGGTACGGCGGCATGGGCATGCCGAAGATGCTCTCGGTGCAGTTCGAGGAAATGGTCTACGCGGCCAACGCCAGCTTCGCCCTCTACTCCACCCTCTCCGCCGGCGCCTGCCTGGCGCTGGACGCCCACGCCAGCGAGGCGCTGAAGCAGAAGTACCTGCCGGCCATGTACGAAGGCCGCTGGGCCGGCTCCATGTGCCTGACCGAGCCCCACGCCGGCACCGACCTCGGGCTGATCCGCACGAAAGCCGAGCCGCAGGCGGACGGCAGCTACGCCATCAGCGGCACCAAGATCTTCATCACCGGCGGCGAACAGGACCTGACCGAAAACATCATCCACCTGGTGCTGGCCAAGCTGCCCGACGCGCCGGCCGGCTCGCGCGGCATCTCGCTGTTCCTGGTGCCCAAGGTGCTGGTGGGCGACGACGGCGCCCTCGGCGCGCGCAACGCCGTGAGCTGCGGCTCCATCGAGCACAAGATGGGCATCAAGGCCTCGGCCACCTGCGTGATGAACTTCGACGGCGCCACCGGCTGGCTGGTGGGCGAGCCGAACAAGGGCCTGGCGGCGATGTTCACCATGATGAACTACGAGCGCCTGTCCATCGGCATCCAGGGCATCGGCTGCGCCGAGATGTCCTACCAGGCCGCCGTCGGCTACGCCCGCGAACGCCTGCAGAGCCGCGCGCCGACCGGCCCGCAGCAGAAGGACAAGGCCGCCGACGCGATCATCGTCCACCCGGACGTGCGGCGCATGCTGCTGACCATGAAGGCCCTGACCGAGGGCGGCCGCGCCTTCGCCACCTACCTGGGGCAGCAGCTGGACATCGCCAAGTACGCCACCGACGACGCCGAGCGTGCTCGCGCCGAAGGCCTGGTGGCGCTGCTCACCCCGGTGGCCAAGGCGTTCTTCACCGACACCGGGCTGGAAAGCTGCGTGCACGGCCAGCAGGTGTTCGGCGGCCACGGCTACATCCGCGAATGGGGCCAGGAACAGCTGGTGCGCGACGTGCGCATCGCGCAGATCTACGAAGGCACCAACGGCATCCAGGCCCTGGACCTGGTCGGGCGCAAGGTGCTGGCCAACGGCGGCGAGCTGCTGGCGCTGTTCGCCGGGGAAATCCGCGCCTTCGCCGAGGCCGTGGCGGACGACGAGTTCAGCGCCCCGCTGCTGGAAGCCCTGGAGCAGTTGGAAGCCCTCACCCGGCAGCTCCAGGAGCGCGCCAAAGAAGACCCGCGCGAGCCGGGCGCCGCGGCGGTGGACTACCTGCACCTGTTCGGCTACACCGCCTACGCCTACATGTGGGCGCGCATGGCCCGCGCCGCCAGTGGCCAGGCCGATGACTTCCACCAGGGCAAACTGGCTACGGCGCGTTTCTATTTCGCCCGCCTGCTGCCGCGTACCCAGTCCCTGGCCAGCGCCGTGCGCGCCGGCAGCGAAAGCCTCTACGCGCTGGAGGCCGAGCAGTTCTGATTCCCTGTTGAGCGTGTTGCGCGGCCAGCCCTTCGGGGGTGTGCCGCGCTTTTTTATTTCGTAGGAGCGAGCTTGCTCGCGAAGGGTGCCAGCCGATAGCAGCGGTGTTTGGGATGTACGCCGTCCCCTCTCCCCAGCCCTCGGCTGCGCGCCCCGCCCTGAAGGGAGAGGGGGCTTGTCCGTGCCGGCTGCAAGGATGGTTTCAACCGGATGCCGCAACGTCCGGCTGACTTCAGAACATCAGCGTCTGCCGAACGGTCCCCTCTCCCTTCAGGGAGAGGGTTAGGGAGAGGGCGCTCTCATGCCTGGCACCGGCATGGCCGGGAAACTCCGTTCGCGAGCAAGCTCGCTCCTACAAGTCCCCCCAGCCCCCATCACCCCAAAAACCCGGCGTAGAATGACCGTCCCAGCGACTCACCGACGCCCGCCATGTCCCTAGACGACCAGACCCTGCGCGACATCTCCCGCCTCACCCTGCAGCACTACCAGGACAGCGCCGAGGCCTTCCGCGAAGGTACCCGCAACCACGACGTCAGCCAGAACATCGCCGCGCTGCTGCGGCACATCCACAGCGAGCCTCCCTTCGCCCTGCTCGACTTCGGCTGCGGCCCCGGCCGCGACCTGAACACCTTCAAGGCCCTGGGCCACGCCCCGGTGGGCCTGGACGGCTGCCCGAACTTCGTCGAGATGGCCCGCCAGGCCAGTGGTTGCGAGGTGTGGCTGCAGGACTTCCTGGCGCTGGACCTGCCGGCGGCGCGCTTCGATGGCATCTATGCCAATGCCAGCCTGTTCCACGTGCCGCGCCAGGAGCTGCCGCGGGTGCTGGGAGAGCTGCGCGCGGCGCTGAAGCCCGGCGGCGTGCTGTTCGCCTCGAACCCGCGCGGGGACAATGCCGAGGGCTGGAACGGCCCGCGCTACGGCGCCTACCACGATTGGGAACACTGGAAGCAGTTGCTCGAAGCGGCGGGCTTCGAGCAGTTGGAACACTACTACCGGCCCGCCGGGCTGCCGCGCGAGCAGCAGCCCTGGCTGGCCAGCGTCTGGCGCCGCGCCGAGCCCTAGTTGGCCTTGGCCGCCCAGGCGTTGAAGCGCAGCTCCAGCTCCTCGCCGTGGTCCACCCAGAAGGCGAAGTCCACCGGCACCGCCTGCTCCAGGTTGGCCGGCGCGGTGTTCAGGCGCTCCACCAGGGCCGGGTCGAGCAGCGCGGTGGTCTGCCTGTTGACCGAGCCGTAGCCCAGCTTCACGGTGTGGATCTTCTGCTGCTCCGGGCGCAGCGAGAAGGCGATGAAGTCCTCCGCCTCCTGCTTCTTCGGGCTGCCCTTGGGGATGGCCCAGGAGTCGATGGCGTACAGGCTGTCGTTCCACACCACCTTCATCGGCGCGCCTTCCTCCTGGGCGGCGAACACACGGCCGTTGTAGGCGGTGCTCATCACCACGTCGCCGCTGGCGAGGAACTGCATGGGCTGGGCGCCGGACTCCCACCACTGGATCGACGGCTTGATCTGGTCCAGCTTGCGGAAGGCGCGGTTCACGCCCTCGGGGGTGGAAAGCACCTTGTAGATGTCCTGCTTCGGCACGCCGTCGGCCAGCAGGGCGATCTCCAGGGTGTACTTGGCGCCCTTGCGCAGCGCGCGCTTGCCGGGGAATTTCTGCGTGTCCCAGAAGTCCGCCCAGCCGGTCGGCGCGGTGCTCAGGCGCTTGGCGTCGTAGGCCATGGCCATGGACCACACCAGCAGGCCGGCGCCGCAGTCGGACACGGTGCCCGGCACGTAGTCGGCGACATTGCCCAGGCGCGCCGGGTCCAGTTGCTCGAACAGGCCTTCGTCGCAGCCGCGCAGCAGTTCCGGGCCCTCGACCTGGACCACGTCCCAGTTGACGCTGTGGGTGTCGACCATGGCCTTGATCCTGCCCATCTCGCCGTTGTACTCGCCGGCGATCACCTTGTTGCCGGTGGCCTTCTCGAAGGGTTTGTAGAAGGCTTCGGTCTGCACGTCCTTGCTGGTGCCGCCGAAGGAGATCACGCTCAGGTCGGCCGCCATGGCGCCGGACGCCAGGCCCATGAGCAGGGCCGCCGCTATCGGGTTCTTCATTTCCACCTCTTGGCTTTGTTGTTGGCAGATTTCAAGCACGCCAGGCGCCCGGCCTCTGCGGGCCGGGACGCATGCAAAGGGATCAGCTGCGGTAGTCGGCCTCGCCGTCGGCGATCAGGCGCAGGGCCGACTCCCAGGCCAGCAGGTGCAGGCCGCCGGCCAGGGCTTCCTCTTCCTGCACGGCAACGCGCTCGCGCACCGCTTCCGGCGGGTAGCGCAGCTGGCGGCCGCCGGCCAGGGCCTGCACCTGGGCCTGGCAGGCGCGTTCGAGGAAGTAGATCTGGTTGAAGGCCTCGGCGATGCACCGCCCGGCGGCCAGCAGGCCGTGGTTGCGCAGGATCATCGCCATGTTCGAACCCAGGTCGCGGACCAGCCGCGAGCGCTCGTCCGGGTCCAGGGCGATGCCTTCGTACTCGTGGTAGCCCAGGCGGTTGTGGAATTTCAGCGCGTGCTGGCTGATCGGCAGCAGGCCGTCCTCCTGGGCCGACACGGCGATGCCGGCGGCGGTGTGGGTGTGGATCACGCAGGCCACGTCCGGGCGCGCGGCATGCACCGCCGAGTGGATGTTGAAGCCGGCGCGGTTGACGCTGTTCGGGCCGAAGCGCGGGTCGATGACGTCGCCGGCGTGGTCGACCTTGACCAGGTCCGAGGCGCGCATCTCGTGGAACATCACGCCGTAGCGGTTGATCAGGTAGTGGCCCGGCTCGCCCGGCACGCGGGCGGAGATGTGCGTGTCGATGTGGTCGGTCCAGCGGAAGTGCGCAACCAGCCGGTACAGCGCTGCGAGGTCGCAGCGGGCCTGCCACTCTTCGGCGGAAATACTCGCGGGGTCGATGTTGTAAGCTGTGTCGCGCATGGCAAATCCTTGTTATCAGGCTCGCGCGGCGTAGGCGCCGCGTTCTGCCCAGGAGTGTGCGGCGCCCGCCGTGGCGCCGCCATGCACAGGGGCGATGGACTGCCTGCAGTGCTGTTATGGTCGCGTGGCCTGTACAGTTTCCGTTCCCCCCTACCGGACGCTTCGATGCTGTTGCTCGACCCCACTTGCGAAACGCCCCTGGTCACCCAGATCGTCGAAGGCATCGCCCAGGCCATCGACGAGCAGCGCCTGCGCCCCGGCGCCAAGCTGCCCTCCATCCGCAGGTTCGCCCAGAGCCACGGGGTGAGCCACTTCACCGTGGTCGAGGCCTACGACCGCCTGGTGGCGCGCGGCTGCCTGAACGCCGTGCCCAACGCCGGCTTCTACGTGCGCGGCCCGGCCAGCGAGGACGCCGCCGAGGCGCCCGCGCCGGAGTTCGACTTCGACGCCCACCTGCTGCTGCACAAGGTGTTCCAGCCCCTGGGCATGGAACTGCGCCCCGGCGTCGGCCTGCTGCCCGAGCACTGGCTGGACGCCGAGGGCCTGCTGCGCGGCCTGCGCACCCTGGCCCGGGAAGAGCCGCGGCAATTCGGCAACTACGGCCACAGCAAGGGCAACCCGCGCCTGCGCGGCAAGCTCGCCGACCGCCTGGCCGACGCCGGGGTGGCCGCCAGCCCCGAGCAGGTCCTGCTGACCAGCGGCGCCAGCCAGGCCCTGGACCTGGCGGTGCGCTACCTGGTGCAGCGCGGCGACCCGGTGCTGGTGGACGAGCCCGGCTACCACAACCTGTTCCTCAACCTGCGCCTGCAGGGCGCGCAACTGCTGGGCGTGCCGCGCAGCGCCGACGGCCTGGACCTGGAGCGCCTGGAACAGCTGGTGCGCGAGTACCGGCCCAAGGTCTACTTCACCCAGGCGCGGCTGCAGAGCCCCACCGGCGCCAGCCTGTCCCTGGCCGCCAGCCACCGCCTGCTGCAACTGGCCGAGAAGTACGACTTCCTGATCGTCGAGAACGACATCTACGCCGACCTCGACCCCGCCGGCCAGCTGCTGCTGGCCAACCTCGACCAGCTGGCCCGGGTGATCTACATCGGCAGCCTGTCCAAGGTCATAGCCCCGGCGCTGCGGGTGGGCTTCATCGCCGCCCACCCGGAGCTGATCGACGAGCTGGTGCCGCTGAAGATGGTCGCCGGCCTGACCAGCTCGGAACTCACCGAGACCCTGGCCCTGGACATCCTCCTCCAGGGCCGCCAGCGCAAGCACGTGCGCCAGCTCCGCGAGCAGCTCGGCGAGGCCCACGACAGCGTGGCCCGGCGCCTGGAGGCGGCCGGCCTGGAACTGTTCCACGAACCGCGCGCCGGGCTGTTCCTCTGGGCCCGCCACCGCGCGGTGGCCGACGCCACCCTGCTGGCCGAACGGGCCAAGGAAGCGAAGATCCTGCTGTTCCCCGGCCAGTTGTTCATGCCCGACGGCCGCCACGTGCCCTGGCTGCGCTTCAACGTCGCCCATTCGCTGGACGCGCGGCTGTACGACTTCCTCGCCCGCCAGGACGGCTCTTCCTAGGGCCTGCCCGCGAATCGCGCGCAGGGCGCGCTCCTACAAGGTGACTCATTCGCGTCGATCCGGCGGATATCGCCAGGCGCCGCGCCAGCGCTTAGACTTGCCGCCCATCACGAACCAGCCAAGAGAACACCATGGGCGCCCAGTGGAAAGCCAAACATAAGGAAGCCGCCGCCAACGCCAAGGGCCGCGTCTTCGGCAAACTGTCGAAGGAAATCATGATCGCCGCGCGCAATGGCGCCGATCCGGACATGAACCCGAAACTGCGCCTGGTGGTCGAGCAGGCCAAGAAGGCCTCGATGCCGCGCGACACCCTGGAGCGCGCCATCAAGAAAGGCGCCGGCCTGCTCGACGGCGGCGCCAGCTTCGAGCGCGTGGTCTACGAAGGCTTCGCCCCGCACCGCGTGCCGGTCATCGTCGAATGCCTGACCGACAACGTGAACCGCACCGTGGCGGAAATCCGCGTGCTGTTCCGCAAGGGCCAGCTCGGCGCCTCCGGCTCGGTGGCCTGGGACTTCGACTACCTGGGCCTGGTCGAAGCGACCCCGGCCAGCAGCGATGCCGACCCGGAACTGGCCGCCATCGAGGCCGGCGCCCAGGACTTCGAGCCCGGCGAGGAAGACGGCGACACCCTGTTCCTCACCGACGCCACCGACCTGGACGCCGTCTGCCGCGCCCTGCCCGAGCACGGCTTCAACGTCGTCTCGGCCAGGCTCGGCTACAAGGCGAAGAACCCGGTGAGCCTGTCCGGCGCGGAACTGGAGGAAGTCGAAGCCTTCCTCGACGCCCTGGACGGCAACGACGACGTGCAGAACCTGTACGTCGGCCTGGCCTGACTCCACGCGCCGGGTCCCCAGGGGCGTAGGGCGTATAACCGTTCGCGGTTATACGCCGTTTCACCTTTTTCACCGCCAACGCCATGGCTGAGCCAGGCGCTCCCACCCCAGAATGCCCGGGCTCGCCCCGATCGGGGTTCGACCAAGGCCAAACGGCGGATAACGCGGAGCGTTATTCGCCCTACGCTCCCCGCCCCATCAGCACCGCCTGGCCCGCCTCGGCCTTCTCGCGGAGGAAGTCCCAGGTGGTGCGCATCCGCGCGATGTCCTTGAGCTCCGTGGGCATCAGCATCCAGAAGGTCCGCACGAACTCGATCTCGCCCGGCAGCACCGGCTGCAGCGTCGGGTCCTCCGCCGCGGCGAAGGCCGGCAGGATGGCCAGGCCGGCGCCCTCGGCCACCGCGCGCTGCTGGGCCAGGATGCTGGTGCAGCGCAGGGCCATGTGCAACGGCCGGCCGATCTCGTCCAGGTACTGCAATTCCTTGCTGTACAGCAGGTCGTCGACGTAGCCCACCAGTGCGTGCTTGCGCAGGTCGTCGCGGCTGCGGATGGGGCCGCGCTCGGCCAGGTAGTCCCTGGCCGCATACAGGCGCAGCACGTAGTCGGTCAGCCGGGTGATCAGGTAGGGCCCGCGGCCGGGGCGCTCCAGGGTGATGACGATGTCCGCCTCGTGGCGCGACAGCTGCAGCGCCCGCGGCACCGCCAGCAGGTCCACGCCCAGGTGCGGGTGGCGGCGGTTAAGTTCCACCAGCTGCGAGGTCAGTAGCGTCGAGCCATAGCCCTCGGTGGCGCCGATGCGCACCTTGCCCGAGAGGTTGTCCTCCGCCCCGGCCAGGCGCTTCTCGATCACCTTGCAGGCGCTTTCCATGGCCTCGGCCTGCGGCAACAGCCCGTGCCCGGCCTCGGTCAGGCGGTAGCCGGAGGGCTCGCGCACCAGCAGCTGCGCGCCGATGCTCTTTTCCAGCGCCTGCAGGCGCCGAGCCACCGTGGTGTGGTCGACGCCCAGGCGCCGCGCGGCCACGGTGAGCTTGCCGGCGCGGGAGAGTTCGAGGAAGAAACGCAGGTTGTCCCAGTCCATCGCCGGCTCCAGGTGTGCAAAAACGCAGAGCATGCTTGCACATCACCGCATTGAATTCATCAAAAATGCACTGCTAGGATCAACCCAACCTCCTTGAGGTACGCCCCAAGGCCCATAACAACAAACCGCCGCAGGCTGGGAGTTCCGATGAGTACCACCAATGCTGCCGTTCCCACGGTCAAACTCTTCATCGACGGCAAGCCCGTCGAATCCACCAGCAGCGAATGGCGCGAGGTGATCAACCCCGCCACCCAGGAAGTCCTGGCCCGCGTGCCCTTCGCCACCCGCGATGAAGTCGAGCGCGCCGTGGCCAGCGCCAAGGCCGCGTTCAAGACCTGGAAGAAAACCCCGATCGGCGCCCGCGCACGCATCTTCCTCAAGTACCAGCAACTGATCCGCGAGAACATGAAGGAACTGGCGGCCATCCTCACCGCCGAACAGGGCAAGACCCTGCCCGACGCCGAAGGCGACGTGTTCCGCGGCCTGGAGGTGGTCGAGCACGCCGCGGCCATCGGCAACCTGCAGTTGGGCGAGCTGGCCAACAACGTGGCCGGCGGCGTCGACACCTTCACCCTGCTGCAACCGCTGGGCGTGTGCGCCGGCATCACCCCGTTCAACTTCCCGGCGATGATCCCGCTGTGGATGTTCCCGATGGCCATCGCCACCGGCAACACCTTCGTCCTCAAGCCCTCCGAGCAGGACCCGATGGTGACCATGCGCCTGGTCGAGCTGGCCCATGAAGCCGGCATCCCGCCGGGCGTGCTGAACGTGATCCACGGCGGCCCCGACGTGGTCAACGCCATCTGCGACCACCCGGACATCAAGGCCGTGTCCTTCGTCGGTTCCACCCGCGTTGGCACCCACGTCTACAACCGCGCCTCGCTGGCCGGCAAGCGCGTGCAGTGCATGATGGGCGCCAAGAACCACGCCGTGATCCTGCCCGACGCCAACAAGGAGCAGACCCTCAACGCCATCGCCGGCGCGGCTTTCGGCGCCGCCGGGCAGCGCTGCATGGCGGTGTCCGTGGCGATCCTGGTGGGCGAGGCCAACGAGTGGATCCCGGACCTGGTGGCCAAGGCCAGGACCCTCAAGGTCAGCGGCGGCACCGAGGCCAACACCGACGTCGGCCCGCTGGTCTCCTGCGCCGCCCTGGACCGCGTCAGCGGCCTGATCGAGCGCGGCATCCAGGAAGGCGCCAAGCTGGAGCTGGACGGCCGCAACCCGCAGGTGGCCGGCTACGAGAAAGGCAACTTCGTCGCCCCGACCCTCTTCTCCGGCGTCACCGCGCAGATGAGCATCTACCGCGAGGAAATCTTCGGCCCGGTGCTCTGCGTGGTCTCGGTGAAGACCCTCGACGAGGCCATCGAGCTGATCAACGCCAACCCCAACGGCAACGGCACCGCCATCTTCACCCGCTCCGGCGCCGCCGCGCGGCACTTCAAGGAAGAGATCGACGTCGGCCAGGTGGGCGTCAACGTGCCCATCCCGGTGCCGGTGCCGCTGTTCTCCTTCACCGGCTCGCGCGGCTCCAAGCTGGGCGACCTGGGCCCCTACGGCAAGCAAGTGGTGCAGTTCTACACCCAGACCAAGACGGTCACCGAACGCTGGTTCGACGAGAACGAAGTGGGCGGCGCGGTGAACACCACCATCCACCTCAAGTAACCCCCGCAAACCCGCCCGCGCGCCCCGCCGGCCAGGCCCCGCAGCAGCAAGCTCCGGGGCCGCAGGCCACGCGCGGCGCGGGCCCTGTTCCCGACAACGACAACAAGGGGAAACCCCATGCGCATCGGTTTCATCGGACTCGGCAACATGGGCGGCCCCATGGCCGCCAACCTGCTCAAGGCCGGCTTCGACCTGAGCGTCTTCGACCTCTCCGCCGCCGCCGTGCAGGCCGCCGTGGCCCAGGGCGCCAAGGCCGTGGCCTCGCCGGCGGAACTGGCCGGCGCCGACGTGGAGGCGATCATCACCATGCTGCCGGCGGCGGCCCACGTGAAGCAGGTCTACCTCGGCGCCGACGGCCTGCTGGCGAACGTGCAGCCGGGCGTGCTGCTGATCGACTCCTCCACCATCGACCCGCACAGCGCCCGCGAGGTCTCGGCGGCGGCCCAGGCCCACGGCAACCCGATGCTCGACGCGCCGGTCTCCGGCGGCACCGCCGGCGCCGCGGCCGGCACCCTGACCTTCATGGTCGGCGGCGAGGCAGCCGACTTCGAGCACGCCAGGCCGGTATTGGCGGCCATGGGCAAGAACATCGTGCACTGCGGCGGCGCCGGCAACGGCCAGGTGGCCAAGGTGGCGAACAACCTGCTGCTGGGCATCAGCATGATAGGCGTGGCCGAAGCCATGTCCCTGGGCGTGAAGCTGGGCATGGACGCGGAGGTGCTGGCCGGCATCATCAACACCTCCAGCGGCCGCTGCTGGAGCTCGGAAGTGAACAACCCCCTCACCGGCGCGCCGGCGGCCCGCGGCTACAGCGGCGGCTTCGGCACCGACCTGATGCTCAAGGACCTGGGCCTGGCCAGCGAGGCCGCGCGCCAGGTGCGCCAGCCGGTGCTGCTCGGCGCGCTGGCGCAGCAGCTGTTCCAGGCCTTCAGCAACCAGGGCAATGGCCAGCTGGACTTCTCGGCGATCGTGAAGCTGTATCAGGAGGGGTGAGGCCAACCGCCAACCGCTCTCGTAGGAGCGAGCTTGCTCGCGAATGGAGTCAACCGGCGGTGGTGGTGCTTTGGGTTGACTCCGTACCCTCTCCCCAGCCCTCGGCTGCGCGCCCCGCCCTGAAGGGAGAGGGGGCTTGTCCGTACTGGCTGAAAGCATGGCTTCAACCGGACGCCGTAATAGTCGGCTAACTCCGAAATACCCGAACACTCCGAACGGTCCCCTCTCCCTTCAGGGAGAGGGTTAGGGAGAGGGCGCTCTTCAGCACAGGCACACGCCCCAGCCGGCAAGCACCGTTCGCGAGCAAGCTCGCTCCTACAAAAGCTCCCCCTCCCCCACTCTGCGAAATTTCATACCCCACCTTTCCATTGAGCCCCTACAAACCCCGCCGGTAGGCTCTGCCCGTCACGGTCACTGCCGTGACACGGGTGTAGCAACCTGTAGAGTCAGAGCGCGGTAGCCCCTTGCCTTCCCATGCACGGTGCTTTTCCCGCCAGCCCCTCAAGGGCACTCATGGCGGGCCGCTCGGGGCAGGCTTCGGCCTGGCCGGCTCTCTGGCTCCGGTTTGCTACCCCCGAGCGGCCCGCCTCCCTTTCCGGAGGGCGGTTCCTCACCCACTCGAGGAGCAATGGACATGCCACTTCCGGCCAACCGCGTGCATCGCCCTGCTGCCTCTCACCCGGAGGCAGACGATGCCTGACATGATCCCCCTCACCACCCTCTCCCAACCCCACGAGGACGTTCTCTACGTCAACCTCCAGGCCCCGGTGGAGCACCTGATGGGCACCGCCGAGCGCCGCCTGGAATCCCTCAGCGTGCTGCTGCGCCTGCTGGAGGACAGCGCCGACGAAATGCCCATGCCTGCCGGGGTGGCGCGCCTGTCCGCCAGCCTCGCGCCGCTGCTGGAGGAAGCGCGGCAGCTGTACGAGCTGGCGGAGCGCAAGGCCCGGCAGGAGCAGGCCGGCGCCTGAGCCCCCGGCGGAGGGCGCCGCGCCCTCCGCCTGCCCCGCGCCACCAGGCGGGCATCTCGGCTATGATGCGCGCACCCCCGCGTACCCGCCTGGAAGCCCCCGCATGATCCTCCGCCCGCAAACCCCGACGCTCTGGGTGCTGCTGTTCTCCCTCAAGGGTTCGATCATCCCGGCCATCTGGCGCAAGGTGCTCTACACGGTGCTGCTCAGCTCGCTGGTGGTGGCCACCCACGGCACCCTCTACCACTACAAGGTGGTGCTCACCTCCACGCCCTTCACCCTCTGGGGCCTGACCCTGGCGATCTTCCTGGGCTTCCGCAACAACGTGGCCTACCAGCGCTTCTGGGAGGCGCGCACGCTCTGGGGCGAGCTGCTGGTCGTCTCGCGCAACCTGGCGCGGCAGAGCCTGTCGCTGCTGCCCGGCCTGGACGATGCCGGGCGCCGCCTGCTGGCCCGGCACCTGGCCGCCTTCGCCTACGTGCTGCGCGACCAGTTGCGCGAGCGCCCGCAAAGCGAGGACGCCCGCCGCCTGCTCGGCAGCGAACTGGCCGACGCCCTGGCCCGCGCGCCCGGCCCGGCCAACGCCCTGCTCGCCCGCCTGGGCCGCGACTTCGCCGAGGCCGGCCGGCGCGCCGGCGCCAGCGACATGCTGCAGGCCAACGTCGACCAGCAGGTCAGCCGCCTGTCCTACGTGCTCGGCGGCTGCGAGCGGATCAAGGGCACGCCCATCCCCTACCCCTACATCCTCATGCTGCACCGCATCGTCCACGTGTACTGCTTCCTGCTGCCGTTCTGCCTGGTCGACAGCATCGGCTGGTTCACCCCGCTGGCGGTGTGCGTGCTGGCCTACACCTTCTTCGGCCTGGACGCCCTGGGCGACCAGATCGCCGACCCGTTCGACACCCAGCCCAACGACCTGCCGCTGGACGCCATGAGCCGCCACCTGGAGATCGCCGTCATGGAGATCCTCGGCGATGCCGAGTTGCCGGCTCCGCTGGAGCCGGTCGACGGCCTGCTGCTCTGACCTTCGAGGAACCACCCATGAACCACCTGCAAGACGTCCCCCTGGCCAAGGCCTACCTGCTGCTCAACCACGGCCCCTCCACCCTGGTCACCAGCGAGCACGCGGGCGTGGCCAACGTAATGGCGGCGGCCTGGGTGATGCCACTGGACTTCGACCCGCCCAAGCTGCTGCTGGTGCTGGACCGCAACACCTGGTCGCGGCACCTGGTGGAAGGCGCCGGCACCTTCGTCATCCAGCTGCCGTCGCGGCGCCAGGCCGAACTGACCCTGGCGGTGGGCTCCAGCAACGGCGGCGAGCTGGACAAGTTCGCCCGCTACGACATCGCCCACGGCCGCGCCCGCCAGGTGCAGGCGCCCGTCGTCGAGGGCTGCCTGGCCTACCTGGAATGCAAGGTGATCGCCGAGCCGCACAACCAGGAGAAATACGACCTGTTCATCGCCGAGGTGGTGGCGGCCTATGCGGACGAGCGGGTGTTCTCGAAGGGGCGCTGGCATTTCCCCGACGAGGAGTCGCGGACCATTCATTACCAGGCCGGCGGGGCTTTCTTTGCGACGGGGGAGGCGTTTCAGGTGGTCAAGGCTGAGGCTTGAAGCAAGAGCCCCTCTCCCTAACCCTCTCCCTGAAGGGAGAGGGGACTGTCCTCTGCCAATCGAAGCATCAGCGCACTCCTGCCTCTAGGCTGACACCTGACTACCCGTACATGCCGAACGGCCCCCTCTCCCTCTGGGAGAGGGCTGGGGTGAGGGCAAGCGCGCTCAAACCCCACACCCAGGCTACCCCCGCACCGCCCCCGAAACCACCCGCCCCCGCAAACTCACCCAACACCCCGGCGCCCCATCCCCCACGCTCATCGCCAGGTCGTGCAGCCGCGCCACTGCCGCCACCAGGCTCAGCCCCAGGCCGTTGCCCGGCGTGTGGCGGCTGCGCTCGGAGCGGTAGAAGCGCCGCAGCACCGCCTCGCGCTCGTGCTCCGGAATCCCCGGCCCGTCGTCGCGCACCTGCACCTCCACCCACTCCTCGCCCGCTTCCACCCGCACCTCGACGCTCCCCTCGGCCGGGGTGAACTTCAGGGCGTTGTCCACCAGGTTGCTCAGGGCATCGAACAGCAGGTGCGCGTCGCCCTGTAGCCAGGCCGGCTGCGCCGGGCCGCTGTAGCTCAGGTGCAGGCCGCGCTCCTCGGCCAGGGGCTCGAACAGCTCGACCACGTCGGCCGCCACCTGGGTCAGGTCCACCGCGACGAAGCCGGTGCGCCGCGCGCTGTCCTCGATCTCGGAGATGCGCAGCAGCGCGCGGAAGGTCAGCAGCAGGCCGTGGGCGTCCTCGATGGCCTGGTCGATGGCGGCGGCGTACTCCTGCTGGCTGCAGTCGCGCCGCTGGGCGCGCTCAAGCCCCGCCAGCAGGCGGGTGAGCGGCGTGCGCAGGTCGTGGGCGACGTCGTCGCAGACGCCCTTCACCTCGTGCATCAGCCGCTCGATCTCGTCGAGCATGCGGTTCACTACCACCGCCAGGCGGTCGACGTCGTCGGAGCTGCCGCGCACCGGCAGGCGCTCGCTGAGGTCGCCCTTGACGATGCGCTCGATGGCCCCGGTCACCGCGTCCAGGCGCTGCTGCGAGGTGCGCCCGGCGATGATCGCGCCGGCCAGGCCGAGGATGAGGATCAGCACCCCGCCGGAAGCCATGGCGCTGACCAGCAGCTCGTCGAATTCCAGCAGGTCCTGGATGTCCTGGCCGATCACCAGCACCTCGCCCGAGGGCATGCGGTGGACGATGCCGCGCACGCGCCGCTCGCCGCCGGAGAGGCTGCGCCGGCTGAACTCGATGGGCCTGTCCAGCACCTGGGTCGGCGGCTGCTCGGCGAGGGTGCCGGCCAGGCGCCGGCCGCTGGCGTCGAACAGCGCCTGGGGGAAGTGCTGCTCGGGGTCCTTGGCGGCGTGCTCCTGCACCTCGCGCAGCAGCTCGGGCAGCTCCAGGCCGGCGCGGTTGTGGACCTGCCGCGTCAGGTTGGCCTGCACCTCGGCGCGCAGGTAGCCGGCGGTGCGCCAGTACACGTAGCCGAACAGCGCCAGCGAGGCCACGCCGAACAGCAGCAGGAACAGCAGCGCCACGCGGAAGCTGGTGGTGCGCGGAATCTCACTCAGGCGCCCGGAGAACATAGCCCGCCCCCCGCACGGTGTGGATCATCGGCGGCTCGCCGTCCACGTCGACCTTGCGCCGCAGGCGGCCGATGTGCACCTCGATGACATTGGTGCGCTCGTCGTAGCGGTAGTTCCAAACCGCCTCGAAGAGCATGGTGCGGGTGACGATCTGCCCGGCGTGGCGCGCCAGGTATTCCAGCAGCTGGTACTCGCGCGGCACCAGGTCGATCTGCCGCTCGCCGCGGCGTACCGAGCGGCGCAGCAGGTCGATGTCCAGGTTGCCGATGCGCAGCCGGCTGTCGCGCGCCTCGCCGCCACGCGCGGCCCGGCGGGTCAGGGCGTCCAGGCGGGCGGTCAGCTCGATGAACTCGAAGGGCTTGGTCAGGTAGTCGTCGCCGCCGGCGCGCAGGCCGCGCACGCGCTCGTCGAGGTCGGACAAGGCGCTGAGGATCAGCACCGGCGTCTCCACCCCGGCCGAGCGCAGCGCGGTGAGCATGGCCAGGCCGTCCATGCCGCCGGGCAGCATGCGGTCCAGGACGATCACCGCGAAGCTCTCGCTCAGGGCCCGCACCAGGCCGTCGCGGCCGTTGCCGACCAGGCTGACCTGGTAGCCGTGGTCGTGCAGCGCGGCGCCGATCTCGGCGGCGGTGGCGGGGTCGTCTTCGACGACGAGAACCTGGGTCATGGGCAGCGATCCGTGGCGGCGGCGGGAAGTGTCCGGCAGTATATTTCGCCAGGTGCGGGCGAACGCCAGCCTCGCGCCAAGATGAACAAAAGTTTAGGTGCGCCCTTGAGAATCCTGGTCATCGAAGACGAACCGCAGGCCGCCGGCTACCTGGTGCGCGGCCTGCGCGAGAGCGGGCACATAGTCGACGCCGCGGGCGATGGCGTCCACGGCCTGGACCTGGCCCTGGAAAACCTCTACGACGCCCTGGTGCTGGACCGCCGCCTGCCCGGCCTGGACGGCCTGGAACTGGTGCGCCGGCTGCGCGCCGCGGGCTCCGACACGCCGGTGCTGATGCTCAGCGCCCTGGCCTCCACCCACCACCGCGTGGAGGGCCTGCAGGCCGGCTGCGACGACTACCTGGCCAAGCCCTACGCCTTCGTCGAGGTGCACGCGCGCCTGGCCGCGCTGCTGCGCCGCCCCGGCCGCCAACTGCTCGGCGCGCGCCTGCAGGTCGGCGACCTGCTGCTGGACTGCGAGGGCCGCGTGGCCCAGCGCCAGGGCCGCAGCATGGTGCTGCAGCAGCGCGAATTCCTGATCCTGGAAAAACTCATGCGCCACGCCGGCCAGGTGGTGACCCGCGGCATGCTGCTGGAAAGCGCCTGGGACTACGACTTCGACCCGCGCGACAACGTCATCGACAAGCACATCCACCGCCTGCGGCAAAAGGTCGACCAGGGCTTCGAGCACCCGCTGATCCACACCGTGCCGGGCGCCGGCTACATGCTCAGCGAGACGCCGCCGGAATAGGGGTAACCGCGCGCCGGATTCACCAATCCGTAGGCCGCATGACCGTTCGCGGTTATCCGGGGCGCCCGGCGTGGCCGGAGAATCCAATCGCGGACGGAGTCCGCTCCTACGACCGTGCTTCCTGGAACCGTAGGAGCGGACCTTGTCCGCGATAGCCGGGCGTCCCGGCGCGTTTCGCGGATGAGATCCGCGCCTACGGGTTGCCTCACGCGCCGAGCCCCTGTAGGAGCGCGCCCTGCGCGCGAAATCGCGGGCAGGGCCCGCTCCTACGGGGTTCCAAGGCTGGGGCAAGCCAATCCCCCTACCCCACCTAAATTTTTATTCAGCTTGGGAAGAACCGCCCGGTAGCTGCCCGGCGCTAGGCTCGTCCTCCACAGCAGCCCGCAGCGCGCGGGACGCAGAAGGACGTAGCCCATGCCCCCATCCACCGCCGGCGCCCTGCCCCGGCTGGCCGCCGCCCTCTCCCTGGCCCTGCTCGGGGCCTGTTCGCTGGTGCCGCCGTACCAGCGGCCCGGCGTCCCCGTCGCCAGCCACTGGGACAACGCCGCCGCCCCCGGTGCCCAGGTGCCGCAACAGTGGTGGAAGGACTACGCCAGCACCGAGCTGGACCAGCTGATACAGCGCGCCGGCAGCGACAGCCTGAGCCTGCAGGCGGCCATCGCGCGGGTCGACCAGGCCCGGGCCAATGCCCGGGTCGCCGAGGCCGCGCTCTACCCGGACCTGAGCCTGGGCGGCAGCTACGTCCACGACCATGACAGCAGCAAGAACGCCCACGACCTCTACGCCCAGGCCAGCTACGAGCTGGACTTCTGGGGCCGCAACCGCGCCCTGGCCGATTCCGCGACCGCGCAGGCCCAGGCCACGGCCTACGACCTGGAGACGGTGCGCATCGGCCTGCAGGCGGACATCGCCGACGCCTACTTCCAGGTGCTCTCGCTGGACGAGCGCCTGGCCGTGGCCCGGCGCATCGCCAGCGACGCCGGGAACATCCTGCAACTGGTGCAGACGCAGTCGCGCCTGGGCTCTTCCTCGGACCTCGAGGTGGAACAGCAGCGCAACGCCCTGCAGAACTTCCAGGCCAACGTCAGCGTCCTGGCCCGGCAGCGCGATGCCGCGCTCTACCAGCTGGCGGTACTGGTGGGCGCCGCACCCGAAGGCTTCGCCCTGCAGCACCGCGGCCTGGACGGCATCCAGCTGCCCGAGGCGCGCGCCGGGCTGCCGGCCAGCCTGCTGGGCCAGCGCCCGGACATCCAGGCCGCCGAGGCGCGGCTGCTGGCGGCCAACTTCGACGTCGGCGCGGCGCGGGCGGCCTTCCTGCCGAACATTTCCCTGGGCGCCCTCGCCGGCAGCGACGTGCGCACCGGCGGCGGGCTCTGGCAACTGGCCGCCAGCCTCGGCCAGCCGCTGTTCGACGGCGGCCTGCTGGAGGGCCAGCTGCAGGCCGACCGCGCCCACGCCCGCGAGCTGGTCGCCGACTACCGGCAGAACGTGCTCCAGGCCCTGCAGGACGTGGAGACGCAGCTCAGCGCCAACGCCCGCCTGGCGCAGACCCAACGCCTCGACCAGGCCGCCGTGGACTCGGCGCGCAAGGCCGCCGACCTGGCCCAGGTGCGCTACCGCCTGGGCAGCACCGACTTCCTCACCCTGCTGACCGTGCAACGCACCCTGTACCAGGCCGAAGACAGCCTGTTGCAGGTGCGCCTGCAACGCCTGCAGGCCTCCGTAGGGCTGAACCGCGCCCTCGGCGGCGGCTTCCAGGCACCGCAGGCCCAGCTGGCCAGCAACCCACCTCCCGCACAGGCGACCCGACCGTGAGCCCGTCCCCCGCATCCTCCCGGCGCCGCTACTGGCGCCTGGCATTCCTCTTCCTGGCCGTGGCGCTGGCCGCCTTCGCCTGGCGCCATTTCGAGGCCGCCAAGACGGCCAGGCCAGCCGAGGCGCCGGTGCCGGTCAGCCTGGGCGTGGCCGACCAGCGCGACCTGCCGATCTGGCTGCAGACCATCGGCACGGTGCAGGCGCTGAACGCGGTGGACATCAAGGTGCGGGTGGATGGCGAGCTGCAGCAACTGCACTTCCAGGAGGGCCAGATGGTCAAGGCCGGGCAGTTGCTCGCCGAGATCGACCCGCGCCCCTATGCCGCCCAGGTGCTGCAGGCCAAGGCCAACAAGGCGCGCGACGAGGCGCAGCTGGCGGTGGCCAAGGTCAACCTCGAGCGCGCCGGCAAGCTGGCTGCCGCCCATGCCGGGCCGAGCCAGGACGTGGACACTCTGCGCGGCCAGGTGGCCACCCTGCAGGCCACGATCCAGGCCGACCAGGCGGCGCTGGACAGCGCCCAGCTGCAGCTCGGCTACACCCGCATCGCCGCGCCCTTCGCCGGGCGCACCGGGCAGCGCCTGGTGGACGCCGGCAGCATCGTCCACGCCGGCGACAACACCGGCCTGCTGACCCTCACCCAGATGGCGCCCATCTCCCTGGCCTTCAGCCTGCCCCAGGAGGACCTGGCCGACGTGCTGCAGGCCAGCGCCGGGCAGGCGCTGCAGGTCGAGGCGCTGAGCCGCGACGGCCGCCAGCACATCGCCACCGGCCGGCTGAGCTTCATCGACAGCCAGGTCTCCACCGGCAACGGGCAGATCCTGTTCAAGGCCGACTTCGACAACGCCGACGGCAAGCTCTGGCCCGGCGAACTGCTCAGCGTGCGCCTGCTGCTGCGCACCGAGAAGGCCGCCACCGTGGTGCCGGCCAGCGCCGTGCAGCAGGGGCCGCAGGGCAGCTTCGTGTACGTGGTCGGGCGCGACCAGCAGGCCCGGGTGCGCGAGGTGAAGGCCGGCGCCGTGGTCGACGGCCTGCAGTGGATCCACCAGGGCCTGGCGCCCGGCGAGACCGTGGTCACCGGCGGCCAGTACCGCCTGGCCCCGGGGCTGAAGGTCGCGGCCCTGGCCGACGCCCGCCAGACCGCCAGCGCGGGGCAGCGGCCATGACGCTCTCCGAGCCCTTCATCCGCCGCCGGGTGGCCACCACCCTGCTGGCCCTGGGCGTGCTGCTGCTCGGCGGCGCCGCCTACTTCCTGCTGCCGGTGGCGCCGCTGCCGCAGGTGGACATGCCGACCATCCAGGTCCAGGCCAAGCTGCCCGGGGCCAGCGCCGAGACCATGGCCTCGTCGGTGGCCACGCCGCTGGAGCGGGCCTTCGCCAGCGTCCCCGGGGTCACCCAGATGACCTCCTCCAGCTCGCTGGGGCTGACGCAGATCACCCTGCAGTTCGGCCTGGAGCGCAACATCGACGGCGCCGCCCAGGACGTGCAGACGGCGATCAACGCCGCCGGCGGCAACCTGCCGAAGAACCTGCCGGCGCCGCCGACCTTCCACAAGGTCAACCCGGCGGAGTTCACCTTCCTGTCCCTGGCCCTGACCTCGCCGACCCGCACCCTGCCGGAGCTGGACCACTACGCCGACGACTACCTCGGCCAGCAGCTGTCGCAGATCCCCGGCGTCGGCCTGGTGGACTTCCACGGCGAGCAGCGCCCGGCGGTGCGCGTGCGCATCGACCCCGACGCCCTGGCCGCCCGCGGCCTGACCCTGGACGACGTGCGCGGCGTGCTGGGCAGCGCCACGGTGGACGCGCCCAAGGGCAACCTCGACGGCGCCGAGCGGGCCATCACCCTGGACACCACCGACCAGCTCACCCGCGCCGCGCAGTACGGTTCGCTGGTGATCGCCTACCGCAACGGCGTGCCGATCCGCATCAGCGACCTGGGCACGGTGATCGACGGCGCCGAGGACGTGCGCCAGGCCGCCGGCCTGCAGGGCCGGCCGACGGTGATCGTCGACATCCACAAGCAGCCCGGCTACAACGTGCTGGCGGTGACCCAGGCGATCAAGGACCGCCTGCCCTCGCTGCTGCTGCAGCTGCCGCGCGACGTGCAGGTGCACCTGGTGGGCGACCGCACCCAGACCATCGACGCCTCCATCGACGAGGTGCAGTTCAACCTGCTGCTGTCCATCGCCCTGGTGGTGGCGGTGGTCTTCGTGTTCCTGCGCAACGTCAGCGCCACGGTGATCCCGGCGCTGACCATCCCGCTGTCGCTGGTGGCCACCTTCGCGGTGATGTACGTGCTGGGCTACAGCCTGGACAACCTGTCGATCATGGCCCTGAGCATCGCCGTGGGCTTCGTGGTGGACGACGCCATCGTGGTCATGGAGAACATCATCCGCCACCTGGAGATGCACAAGCCGCCGCTGCAGGCGGCCATCGAGGGCACCGCCGAGGTGGCCTTCACCATCGTTTCCATGACCGTTTCGCTGGTGGCGGTGTTCATCCCCATCCTGTTCATGGGCGGGGTGATCGGCCGCCTGCTGCGCGAATTCGCGGTGACCGTGAGCGTGGCGGTGGTGATGTCCGGGGTGGTCTCGCTGACGGTCACGCCGATGCTCTGCGCCTGGTTCATCCGCCACGACCTGCACGGCGTGCGGAACCGCTTCCTGCAGTGGAGCGAGCGCACCTTCGAGGCCCTGCTCGACGGCTACCGGCGCAGCCTGCGGCGGGTGCTGCGGCACGAGCGCCTGACCCTGGCCGTGGCCCTGCTCACCCTGCTGGTCACCGCCGTGCTCTACGTCGAGGTGCCCAAGGGCTTCTTCCCGCAGCAGGACACCGGGGTGATCATGGGCGTGGCCGAGGCCAACGCGGACGTTTCCTTCGCCGCCATGCGCGAACGCATGGCCGCGCTCAGCGAGGTGGTCCGGCGCGACCCGGACGTGGCCAACGTCTACTACTGGATCGGCCCCAACCCCACCCTCAGCCAGGGCCGGGTGATGATCAACCTCAAGCCCTACGAGCAGCGCGCGGCCAAGGCCGACCAGGTGGTGGCGCGGCTCAAGCGCGAGCTGGCCGCGGTGCCGGGCATCGCCCTGTACATGCAGGTGCGCCAGGACGTGCAGATCGGCGGCCGGCCGAGCAAGACGCAGTTCCAGTACACCCTGCAGGACCCGGACAGCCACGAGCTGGACCACTGGGCCGGCGTGCTGCTGGCGCGCCTGAAGCAGCTGCCGCAGCTGCGCGACGTGGCCACCGACCAGCAGCAGGCGGCGCCGCGCGCCACCCTGCACATCGACCGCGACAGCGCCGCGCGCCTGGGCGTGAACGTGCAGGCCATCGACGACGTGCTCTACGACGCCTTCGGCCAGCGCCAGGTGGCGACCCTGTTCACCGCGCTGGACCAGTACCACGTGATCCTCGAACTGGACCCGCGCTGGCAGGTTTCAGAGGAAAGCCTCAGGCACCTCTATGCGCGCTCCAGCCTGACCGGCGACCTGGTGCCGCTGAGCGTGCTCGGCCGCCTGGAGCCGGACCTGGCGCCCATCACCATCAACCACCAGGGGCTGTTCCCGGCGGTCACCCTGTCGTTCAACCTGGCGCCGGGCTATGCGCTGGGCGATGCGGTGAGCGCCATCAACCAGGCCACCCGCCAGGCCGGCCTGCCGGACAGCGTCAGCGGCACCTTCCAGGGCACCGCCCAGGCCTTCCAGGATTCGCTGCGCAGCCAGCCGTGGCTGATCCTGGCGGCGGTGGTGACGGTGTACATCGTCCTCGGCGTGCTCTACGAGAGCCCGCTGCTGCCGCTGTCGATCCTCTCCACCCTGCCCTCGGCCGGCCTCGGCGCGCTGCTGGCCCTGCTGCTGTGCGGCCAGGACCTGTCGCTGATGGGGATGATCGGCATCATCCTGCTGATCGGCATCGTCAAGAAGAACGCCATCATGATGATCGACTTCGCCCTGGTGGCCGAACGCGGCGGCATGACGCCGGAGCAGGCGACCATCGAGGGCAGCACCCTGCGCTTCCGGCCGATCCTCATGACCACCCTGGCGGCGCTGTTCGGCGCCCTGCCGCTGGCCCTGGGCACCGGCTCCGGCGCCGAGCTGCGCCAGCCGCTGGGCATCGCCATCGTCGGCGGCCTGCTGGTGTCGCAGGTGCTGACGCTGTACACCACGCCGGTGATCTACCTGTGGTTCTCGCGCCTGGCCGCCGGCTTCCGCGCCTGGCGCCAGGCCCGCGGCGGCCTGCTGGCGCCGCAGCAGCGCTGAGCGTACTCAGGCGGCCGTCTCGAAGCTCCAGTACGGTTTCGACGAGCCCAGTGCCGCCGCCGGCAAGGCCCACTGCAACGGCGTGCCTTCCAGCAGCAGTGGCGGGCGCAGGCGCTGCGCCGGGCCCCAGGCGGTGGTCTCGATGGCCGGGCCGAGATCGGCCGGTGCCTCTTCGGCCAGGGCCGGCAAGGCGTCGGCCCGCATCCCCTGCTCCACCAGGAACTGCGCGGTGCGCGCCAGCGACAGGCGCCAGGTGCTGCCGCGCCCGCTGCCCAGGCGCCGGCCCAGGCCACAGAGCGCGGCGGCGGCCATCAGGTAGCCGGTGGCGTGGTCCAGGGCCTGCACCGGCAGCGGCACCGGC
Organism: Pseudomonas delhiensis; assembly: GCF_900187975.1. Taxonomy (GTDB): domain Bacteria; phylum Pseudomonadota; class Gammaproteobacteria; order Pseudomonadales; family Pseudomonadaceae; genus Pseudomonas; species Pseudomonas delhiensis. The sequence goes on from NZ_FZPC01000009.1 coordinate 89,522, forward strand.
TTGTCGGCCTGGCGCCAGCGCATGCCGGCCTCGGCGATGCCGGTGCTCATCTGCACCAGGCTGTCGAAGCCCCGTCGATTGCGCCAGGGGCCGCTCCAGCCGTAGGCGTTCAGGCTCACGTCGACCAGCCCCGGCGCCAGGTCCTGGCGCACTTCGGCGTCGAAGCCGAGGTTCTCCAGGGCGTCGCCGCGGTAGCCGTGGATCAGCACGTCGGTGTGGCGCAGCAGTTCCTCGAAGCGCTCGCGCCCGGGCAGGTCCTTCAGGTCCAGGCGCGCGCAGCGCTTGCCCAGGCAGACCTCGGGGATCACCCCCGGCTCGTCCCAGCCCGGCGGGTCGATGCGCAGCACCTCGGCGCCCAGGCCGGCGAGGAAGCGGCTGGCCACCGGCCCGGCGAGCACCCGGGTGAGGTCCAGCACCCGCACCCCGGCCAGCGGCCGGTCCGCCGCCAGCGCCCAGGCCGGCGCGGGGGCGATGGCCTGCTCCTGGCTCCAGACCAGGTCCTGCTCCGCCAGGGCCTGGCCCTGGGGGTGCGCCTTCCATTCGTCGATGGAGCGCATCTCCGCGGCGCAACCGCCGGTGGCCACCACCGCGTGCTCCAGCTCGGCCTTGCTCCAGGTGGCGACGCGGGCCGCCGCCTCTTCGCGGCTGGCCACCGGCCCCAGCACGCGCACGACCGCGGCGCGGTGGTGCGAGGCGTTGGTGTGCAGGCGGATCCAGCCGTCGCGGGTGGCGTAGTCGCCGGCGATGTCGCCCCACATGGGCGGCAGCGCCCAGCCCTGGGGCCGCAGCGTCCAGGCGAACCAGAAGGACGCCAGGCGGCGGTCCACCTGCAGCGCCCCCGGCGCCTGGCCGGCGCGCTTCAGCAAGGCCGCGGTGGCCAGGCCGGCAGCGGCGATGGAGGCACTGGCGAGGTCGGTGACGGCGAAGGTCGAGGGCAGCCCGCCCTCGGCCTGGAAGGACAGGGGCGCGGGCAGGGCCGCGTTCTCTTCCAGGGCCTGCCACAGGGCCCTGGTCATCTGGCTGGCGAGCATGCTGCACCTCGATCGAAGGAGTCCATGAAACGGACCCGCCAGGCAACCTTAGCCCGCCCGCCGCGCCGCCGCGAGCCGGCCTTGCGCCGCAGGGGAATCGCAGGCAATAAAAAACCCGCCGGTGGCGGGTTCTTTACTGGGGCGCTAGTCCTTTAGCGATGTGCCTACCATCGCCCCCGAAGCGTGAAAATTTCGTGAAGAACCTTGAGTCAACCTGAATAATCCAGTGCCGTCCAGGCACGGCTGAGGTCGTCGCGGATGCGACAGGCGGACAGGTCGCCGCCCTCCTCACCCACGCTCAGCAGGCGGGTGGCGCCGGTGCCGTCGTCGTGCACCTCGGTCAGCGTCTGCAGGCGGCCGCAGTTGGGCGTGTCTATCACATAGCTGGCCACCACCGCCGAGCGCGAGCGCGGCACGCGGATGGCGTCGCGCACGATGCCGTGTTCCTCCACCCGCTTGCCGTCGGCCACCAGCACCGCCCAGGCCTCGCGGCCGTCGATCACCAGGTAGGCGCCATTGGCCTTGGGCCCCTCGGCCTGCGGCTGGGCGCAACCGGCGAGCAGGGCCAGGAGGGTGAGCACCAGCAGGGCTTTGACTTGCTTCATCACGCGTTCCTCTTCTTCGTCGTCGCCGCGGGGCGGGGCCCGGTTTCGCGGCGGCCATGGATTCAGTGAGCCAGCGGAAACCATGGTAGCCACAAAATACTGTTCATGCATACAGTATTTTTCGATTATCCTTCCGTCATCGACGAAAGGCACCCTGGCAACAGGTGGCAGGCAAGGACCCGAACAGGAGCGAAAGCGATGGTGGACATCCGCCAGATGAAATACACCGTGAACCACATGGGCGTGGAGGAAGTCAGCGAAGCGGTCGCCGAACTGCACCTCGAGGGCCTGGTCACCGAGGGCAAGACGCCCTTCTCCCGCACCCACTTCAACACCTGCTTCGCCGAGATCGAGGCACTGCTGCAGCGCGCCGGCTACCACCGCCCGCTGGACGTGGTGGGCTACCAGGGCCAGGCCTACGCCATGTTCGACCCCACGCGCTGGGATGCGGTGGAGGTGCTGCGCTGGCTGAAGGAATACGTGGAGGAGGCGCGCAGCGAGGCGGCGGGGGCCTGAACCTTGCCCCGCCGCGGGGATGGCAAAAGGCCGCAAAGGCTTGCCGCAGAGCGGCCGGGCTTGCGCTGAAGGAGTTCGGCCACTAATGTCCTTGGGGCAGTTACGCACCACCACGCTGAATCAAGGACGAGTCCATGAGCAAGACGCTCCCCCAGGACTGGCTGTGGGCCTACCAGAAACTCCGCAGCCTCGCGGTCGGCCGCACCAGCTCCGCCTTCCTCGCCACCCTCTACCACCTGCGCGGCGATACCGGCCCCTTCTACTGCAAGGGCGGGCTGCGCAAGTCGCGCCTGGTGCGCAAGGAGTCCTGAGGCGGCTCATCGCGGACGGAGTCCGCTCCTACGGTTAGCGCCGCGCCCCTTGTAGGAGCGCGCCCTGCGCGCGATCGCGGGCAGGGCCCGCTCCTACAAGGTTGACGTCGAGCTTCCCGCGCTCACGGAGCCATCCGTAGGGCGCATAACGCCTACGGCGTTATCCGCCGCCGCCATCGGGCACCGGTGCCTCGGCCAACGGCGGATAACCGCGAACGGTTATTCGCCCTACGATTGAGCCCGAGCGTCGGCGAACGGCGCCCATTCAGGGATACGACTGCCGCTGCCCGTTCGAGCGCGTCGTCCCCGGGGTGACGTCGAATTGCACGCCGTTGGGGTATTCGATGCTCTGGCGGATGCCACTGTTGGTACCACCGCCGCTGTTGTCGATGATCACCCGGCTGGAGCCTTGTTCGTAGCCGCGCGGAACCTGCACGCCACCGTAGCCGTCATAGCGCTGCACACTCGACGAGCTGTCGATGCTGCCACTGGCGCCGGGGCTGACGTAGATGCGCTCGATGCTGCGCACCGGCGGCTGGCCGGCCAGCGCCGCCCCGGCCAGCAGGCTGGCGAGCAGGCCGCAAAGCGCTCGGCTCTTCATGCTGGTCATGCTGGCTGAACCTCCGGTTAGGCTGGAAATGCCCCCAGTCTAACAACTCCAGTTTCCTACGTACCTGTTCCTTGCCATTCGATTGCCACGATTGGCAGATCGTTTCATATCAGTAAGATGCGACGATTTCTGAAAGAAGTTTCTGATGAATATTCGTCGCACAGCCTTCCTCCTCTTGATTGCGGTCCTGCCCCTGGCCGCCTCCGCCGCCGCCCCGCGCACCTTCCAGGAAGCCAAGAAGATCGGCTGGAAGCTCTATGCCCGCCAGTCGGTGGAGTTCTATTGCGGCTGCCGCTACAAGGGCAACCGCGTCGACCTGGCCAGCTGCGGCTACGTGCCGCGCAAGAACGCCAAGCGCGCCGGGCGCATCGAGTGGGAGCACATAGTCCCGGCCTGGGTCATCGGCCACCAGCGCCAGTGCTGGCAGAGCGGCGGGCGCAGCAACTGCTCGCGGCACGACCCGGTGTACCAGCGCGCCGAGGCCGACCTGTTCAACCTGGTGCCGAGCATCGGCGAGGTCAACGGCGACCGCAGCAACTTCGGCTACGGCTGGCTGCCGCAGCAGGCGCCGCAGTATGGCGCCTGCCCGATGGTCATCGACTTCAAGGCGAAGAAGGCCATGCCGCGCCCGCAGATCCGCGGGATGATCGCCCGCACCTACTTCTACATGAGCGACCGCTACGGCCTGAGGCTGTCCAGGCAGGACCGCCAGTTGTACCAGGCCTGGAGCAGGCAGTACCCGGTGGAAACCTGGGAGCGCCAGCGCAACCAGATGGTCGGCTGCGTGATGGGCTGGGGCAACCCGTACGTGGGCAAGATCGACCTGCAGGGCTGCGGTACCGCGGGCAGCGTCGCCGGGCGCTGAAAGCCAGGCGACGGCCGCCGCGCCCGGCAGTAGACTCAGCGGGTGCGCCCTGTCGCGCAGGCCTCTTTCCCCCTGTCTGGAGTACCTCGCATGTCCCTGTCGATCTACCAGATTTCCGTTCCGGTGTTCATCCGCATGCTCGGCAACCTCTCGGCCATCCTGGCCAAGGCCGAGGCCCATGCCCAGGCCAGGTCCATCGACCCGACGGTGTTGCTGAACGCCCGCCTGGCCCCGGACATGTTCCCGCTGGCGCGCCAGGTGCAGATCGCCAGCGACGCCGCCAAGGGCTGCGCCGCCCGCCTGGCCGGCGTGGAGATTCCCAGCTACGCCGACGACGAACAGAGCTTCGCCGACCTGCAGGCGCGCATCGCCAAGACCATCGACTACCTCAAGGGCTTCAAGCCCGAGCAGTTCGAAGGCGCCGAGAACCGCGAGATCCACATCAAGACGCCGAGCCGCGAGCTGCACTTCAAGGGCCTGGACTTCCTGCTCGGCTTCGCCAACGCCAACTTCTACTTCCACGTCACCACCACCTACGCCATCCTCCGCCACAACGGCGTGGAGCTGGGCAAGATGGACTTCCTCGGCGGCGCCTGAGCCCGCCCGGTGCCGGCCACGCCGGCACCCTCCCCCCCTAGCGCCCGGGCAGCGGCAGGCTGGTGGTCGACTTGATCTCCGACAGCGCGACTATGGAGTTGATCTCCTGGATGCCCGGCACCTGCGACAGGCGCTCGAAGAAGAAGCGCTCGTAGGCCTCGATGTCCTCGGTGACGATGCGCAGCATGAAGTCCACCGCGCCCATCAGCACATGGCACTCCAGCACCTCGGGGAACTCGCGGATGGCCGCGGCGAACTCGGTGAGGTTGTTGCGCCCGTGGGTGTTCAGCTTCACCTGGGCGAATATCTGGGTGTTCAGGCCGATCTTCTTGCGGTCCAGCAGGGTCACCTGGCGGCGGATCACCCCTTCTTCCTTCAGGCGCTGGATACGCCGCCAGCACGGCGACTGCGACAGGCCAATGCGCTCGGCGATCTCGGCGGTGGAGAGCGTCGCCTCCTCCTGCAGCAGGGCGAGGATGCGCTTGTCGTAGGCATCCAGCTCGATCGGCATTATCTATTCTCCAACCCATGCATTCACGCATAGTCTATTCGCAAAACATCTCCATCGCCGCTCATTTCGCAAAGCAAAACCCGGCCGGGCCACCGACAATGAGCCACCTCCCAGCCTTGCCGGTCACCGCCATGAACCAAGCCGTTTCCCTGCCCACCCGCACCGCCGCCCTGCCCGCCAGCCTGCTCGACGCCGGCCCCGGCGAGCGCCCCGACGGCTGGACCCGCCGCCCGGCCGACGCGGCGCGCCAGGCGCACTTCGCCATCCGCGCCGAGGCCGATGCCGACGTGCTGTGCAAGCTGCTGAACCTGTTCGCCCTGCAGGGCTGGCTGCCGGCCGAAGTGCATGCCGTGCAGGCGGGCGAATGGCTGCAGGTGGCCCTACGCGTACCGGGCATGCCGGAGCGGCGCGGCGAGGTGATGGCCGAGCGCATGCGCTCGCTGGTCAGCGTGGCGACGGTGGAATTGGCGTTCAGCAGCTTCTGACGGCGCAATCTGTCCGTTCAGCGATACAGGCTGGCTTTCTCGCGTTAGCCGGAAGGCCAGCACGGACATAGAGTCGGAACCGTCATCCGTCCGTCAGAGGCGGCGACCGCATTCTTCGTACCTTGCCCGAGATGATCGCCATGGCTCGTCCACGTCTGCTCCCCGACAACTTCACCCTGGCCCTGGTCGCTACCGTGGCCATCGCCAGCCTGCTGCCCTGCCAGGGGCCGGTGGCCACCGCCTTCGGCTGGATCACCAACCTGGCCATCGGCCTGCTGTTCTTCCTGCACGGCGCCAAGCTGTCGCGCCAGGCCATCATCGCCGGCGCCACCCACTGGCGCCTGCACCTGCTGGTGTTCGCCTGCACCTTCATCCTCTTCCCGGTCCTCGGCCTGGTGCTCAAGCCGGTGCTCTCGCCGCTGGTGACCCCGGACCTGTACCTGGGCCTGCTGTACCTGTGCGCCCTGCCGGCCACCGTGCAGTCGTCCATCGCCTTCACCTCACTGGCCCGCGGCAACATCCCGGCGGCGGTATGCAGCGCCTCGGCGTCCAGCCTGATCGGCATCTTCCTCACCCCGCTGCTGGTCCAGCTGCTGCTGGGCGTGCACGGCGACACCGGCGTCTCCACCCTGGACGCCATCGGCAAGATCACCCTGCAGCTGCTGGTGCCCTTCATCGCCGGCCAGGCCCTGCGCGGCGTGATCGGCGGCTGGGTGGACCGGCACAAGCCGGTGCTGCGCTACGTCGACCAGGGTTCGATCCTGCTGGTGGTCTACACCGCCTTCAGCGCCGCGGTGATCCAGGGCCTGTGGCACCAGGTGCCGCTGGCCGCGCTGGCCGGCCTGGTGGTGGTGTGCTGCATCCTGCTGGCGCTCGCCCTGTTCGCCACCAGCCAGCTCAGCCGGCGCCTGGGCTTCGACAAGGAGGACGAGATCACCATCGTCTTCTGCGGCTCGAAGAAGAGCCTGGCCACCGGCGTGCCCATGGCCCAGGTGCTGTTCGCCACCGGCAGCATCGGCGTGATCCTGCTGCCGCTGATGCTCTTCCACCAGATCCAGCTGATGGTCTGCGCGGTGCTGGCCCAGCGCTACGCCAAGCGCCAGCAGGAAGCGGCGGCCACGGCGCAGGTGGCGCAGTCGCGCTGAGCCGTTCGGTGCGATGTATCCGCAATAAGCCAGACGCCGGCCTTGCCAGCGTAATCGCGGATGAATCCGCTCCTACCGGTGAGAATGCCAGGCTTCACGGCAACCTGTAGGAGCGCGCCCTGCGCGCGAATCGCGGGCAGGGCCCGCTCCTACACTACCCGCTGGCAACTCTTTTCGTAGGAGCGAGCTTGCTCGCGAACAAACGCGGTGCCATGCGGTTCGCGAGCAAGCTCGCTCCTACGAAGAGCATCTCGGTGCAAGCCGCAAGACAGTCCGCCTAAATGGCAGGAGAAGCCCCACCGTAGGATGGTGTTGAGCGAAGCGATACCCATCGCCACGGCCACATGGGTTTCACAAGCTCAACCCATCCTACGAGATCAGCCCACCGGCGTACGCAGGGTGACGAACTCCTCGGCCGCCGTCGGGTGGATGCCGATGGTTTCGTCGAACACCCGCTTGGTGGCCCCGGCCTTGAGCGCCACGGCGATGCCCTGGAGGATCTCGCCGGCCTCCGGGCCAACCATGTGGCAGCCCAGCACCTGGTCGCTGTCGGCGTCGACGATCAGCTTCATCAGGGTCTTTTCCTGGGACTCGGTGAGGGTCAGCTTGAGCGCGCGGAAGCGGCTCTCGAACAGCTTGATCCGGTGCCCGGCGGCGCGCGCCTCGTCCTCGGTGAGGCCGACGGTGCCGATGTTCGGCAGGCTGAACACCGCGGTGGGGATCAGCTTGTAGTCCACCGGCCGGTATTCCTCGGGGCGGAACAGCTGGCGGGCCACCGCCATGCCCTCGGCCAGGGCCACCGGGGTCAGCTGCACGCGGCCGATGACGTCGCCGATGGCGCGGATCGACGGCTCGCTGGTGCGGTAGGCCTCATCGACCTTGACGAAACCCTTGTCGTCCAGCGCCACCTCGACGTTCTCCAGCCCCAGGCCGTCGAGCATCGGCCGGCGGCCGGTGGCGTAGAACACGCAGTCGGCCTCCAGCAGGCGGCCGTCCTTGAGGGTCGCCAGCAGGCTGCCGTCGGCCTGCTTGTCGATGCGCGCGATGTCGGCGTTGAACTGCAGGTCCAGGCCCTTCTTCGTCAGCTCGTCGCGCAGGTGCTCACGCACGCTGCGGTCGAAGCCGCGCAGGAACAGCTCGCGGCGGTACAGCAGGGTGGTCTGCGCGCCCAGGCCATGGAAGATGGAGGCGAACTCCACGGCGATGTAGCCGCCGCCCACCACCAGCACCCGGCGCGGCAGCTGCGGCAGGAAGAAGGCCTCCTGGGAGGTGATGACGTGTTCCTTGCCGGGGATGTCCGGCACCTGGGGCCAGCCACCGGTGGCGATGAGGATGTTGGCGGCGCGCAGGCGCTGGCCGCCCACTTCCACGGTATGGGCGTCGACCAGGCGCGCGTGGCCTTCGAGCAGGGTCACCCCGCTGTTCACCAGCAGGTTGCGGTAGATGCCGTTGAGGCGGTGGATCTCGCGGTTCTTGTTGGCGATCAGGGTCGGCCAGTCGAAGCGCGCCTCGCCCAGGCTCCAGCCGAAGCCGGCGGCCTGCTCGAAGTCCTCGTGGAAGTGCGCGCCGTATACCAGCAGCTTCTTCGGCACGCAGCCGACGTTCACGCAGGTGCCGCCCAGGTAGCGGCTCTCGGCCACCGCCACGCACGCGCCGAACCCCGCGGCGAACCGCGCGGCACGCACGCCGCCGGAACCCGCACCAATCACGAACAGGTCGAAATCGAAAGCCATCGTCGTTCTCCACTGGCAGATGCCCGGCAGCATACCTCATCGCCGCTGGCCTATCCTGCCAGCAGAGCCCACAGGAGGAAGCCGCCATGCGCCCGTCCCTGACCCACCTGGCCCTGCACGTACCGGACCTGGAGGCCTGCATCGCCTTCTACGAACGCTTCTGCGGCATGCGCGTGATCCACCAGCGCGAGGGCAAGGGCTCGCGCATCGTGTGGATGGCCGAGCCGGGCAAGGAGCACCAGTTCATCTTCGTCATCATGCCCGGCGGCGAGGCCCGCCACCTGGCCAGCGACGACTACAGCCACTTCGGCTTCGCCGTGGACAGCCACGAGAAGGTCGATGCCATCGCCGCCGAGGCCGAACGCGCCGGCTGCCTGATCTGGCCGCCGCGCCAGGAGCCATACCCTGTGGGCTATTACTGTGGTCTCAGGGACCCAGCAGGCAATTACGTCGAGTTCAGCTACGGCCAGCCGCTGGGGCCGGGCTCGGAGGCGATGCCAATTCCATCGTCGCTGTAGACGCCGAACCGTAGGGCGCATAACGCCCCCAGCGTTATCCGCCGCCTTCGCAAGGCAACGGCGAATAACCGCGAACGGCGGAAACGAAGAAGCCACCCGCAGGTGGCTTCTTCGACGTACCGGGAACGCGCCGGGATTACCAGGCCTTGCCGGTCTTGTAGAGGTTCTCGTAGCAGAAGTTGGTCGCCTCGATGTAGCCCTCGGCGCTACCGCAGTCGAAGCGCTTGCCCTTGAACTTGTAGGCCAGCACGCAGCCGTCCTGGGCCTGCTTCATCAGGGCGTCGGTGATCTGGATCTCGCCACCCTTGCCCGGCTCGGTCTGCTCGATCAGCTCGAAGATGTCCGGGGTCAGGATGTAGCGGCCGATGATCGCCAGGTTCGACGGCGCCTCTTCCGGCTTGGGTTTCTCGACCATGTTGTTCACGCGGTAGATGTCGTCGCGGATCATCTCGCCGGCGATCACGCCGTACTTGTTGGTCTCTTCCGGCGGCACTTCCTGGATGGCCACGATGGAGCAGCGGAACTGGTTGTACAGCTTGACCATCTGCTTCAGGACGCTGTCGCCTTCCAGGTTCAGGCAGAGGTCGTCGGCCAGGACCACGGCGAAGGGCTCGTCGCCGATCAGCGGGCGGCCGGTGAGGATGGCGTGGCCCAGGCCCTTCATCTCGATCTGACGGGTGTAGGAGAAGGTGCACTCATCGATCAGGCGGCGGATACCGACCAGGTACTTTTCCTTGTCGGTGTTGCGGATCTGGGTTTCCAGCTCGTAGCTGATGTCGAAATGGTCTTCCAGCGAACGCTTGCCGCGGCCGGTGACAATGCCGATCTCCGACAGCCCGGCTTCCAGCGCCTCTTCGACGCCGTACTGGATCAGCGGCTTGTTGACCACCGGCAGCATTTCCTTGGGCATGGCCTTGGTGGCCGGGAGGAAACGGGTGCCGTAGCCGGCAGCCGGGAACAGACATTTCTTGATCATGGGAGTCCTTCGACATGAACCAGGGTGTGAATGGCGCGCAGTCTAATGAGCCCGCGTGCGGCTTACAATGCCCGCACTGCGTGCCCGCCAGCGGAGGCGCAGGCCCGTCGGCGATGGGCAACGGCTAGTCAGACCGCCGCGGCGCCGGCAAGTTCGGTCGATACTGGCAAAAAGTCAGCACCGGCGCCTTCAGTGACCGTCCGTCGGTGCCATCCTACGCACTCTGAAGGGTGCCGACGGAGCCCGCGCTGACCTGGCTCAGCCTTCCGGCGGATCGTCGCGGCGCAGCGAACTGGCCGTATTGACCGGATGGGGGCGAGACCAGATACTGTATTTCCATACAGTATTCAGGATTTCATCTTGCTCCACTTCCCCGCTTCCCATCACAGGTGCCAACCATGGGCGTCGCCGTAGACCTGGGCGCGCTGCTCGACCAGCGACGCGTCTGGAAGGGCCAGGCCGGCACCATGCCCAGCGCGGCCCAGCCCACCGGCCACACCCGGCTGGACGCCTTGCTGCCGGGCGGTGGCTGGCCGGAGGCGGCGCTGAGCGAGATCCTCCACGCCGCCGAGGGTATCGGCGAGCTACAGCTGCTCTGGCCGACCCTGGCGCGCCTGAGCGCGGCCGGCGAGCGCGTGGTGCTGGTGGCGCCGCCGCACATCCCCTACCCCCGCGCCTGGCTGGAGGCGGGCGTCGAGTTGCAGCACCTGGCCTGGGTCGAGGCCAGTGGCCGCGATGCGCTCTGGGCGACCGAGCAATGCCTGCGCTCGGGCTGCTGCGGCGCCGTGCTGTGCTGGCCGCAGCAGGCCGACGACCGCGCCCTGCGCCGCCTGCAGGTGGCGGCGGAAAGCGGCCAGACCCTGGCCTTCGCCTTCCGTCCGCTGCGCGAGGCGTACAACCCCTCGCCGGCCGCGCTGCGCCTGGCCGTCGAAACCCGCCCGGCGCAACTGCGGGTGCTCAAGTGCCGTGGCGGCCTGGCCCCGGCCAGCCCCCTGCCGCTGGCCGCCCTGCACTGAGGTCGCCATGCGCTGGGCCTGCATTCTCCTGCCACAGCTGGCCATGGACGCCGCCCTGCGCCAGCGCAGCGATCCCGAGGCGCCCCTCGCCCTGCTAGCCGGCCCGCCACAACGGCGCGTGCTGCAGGCGGTCAACCCGGCGGCCCGCCGGCTCGGCCTGCGCCCCGGCCTGTCGCTGACCGCGGCGCGCGCCCTGTGCCGCGACTTCGATTGCGCCGAGTACGACCTGGCCGCCATCCAGCGCAGCCAGGACCTGCTCGCCGCCTGGGCCTACGGCTTCAGCTCCCAGGTCAGCCAGCACTACCCGCGCGCGCTGCTGCTGGAGGTCGCCTCCAGCCTGGCGCTGTTCGGCCCCTGGCCACGCTTCGAGGCCCGCCTGCGCGAGGAACTGCGGGCCCTGGGCTTCAGCCATCGCATCGGCGTGGCGCCCACCCCCGCGGCCGCGCGGGTACTGGTCAACGCCGGTGACGGCCTGGTGGTGGAACACCCGGAAGCCCTGCGCAGCGTCCTCGGGCGCCTGCCCCTGGAGCGCTGCGGGCTGCCCCGGGAAAGCGTGGCCAGCCTGGCGCGCATGGGCCTGCGCAGCCTGCAGCAACTGCTCGCCATGCCCCGCGACGGCCTGGCCCGGCGCTTTCCGGCGGAACTGCTGCGGCAGGTTGACAACCTGCTCGGCCAGCGGTCGCTGGCCCTGGACTTCTACCGGCCACCGGAACGCTTCGAGAGCCGCATCGAGCTGAATTTCGACGTCGAGTCGACCCAGGCCCTGCTCTTCCCCCTGCGCCGCCTGACCGGCGACCTCGCCGCCTTCCTCGCCGGGCGCGACAGCGGCGTGCAGCGCTTCGAGCTGTACCTGGAGCACCACGGCCACGGCGAAACCTGCATGCCGGTCGGCCTGCTCAGCGCCGAGCGCGAGCCGGCCATGCTCTTCGAACTGAGCCGCGGCCGCCTGGAACAGCTGCAACTGCCCGCGGCGGTACAGGCCGTGCGCCTGCAGGCCGACGACCTGCCGCCCTTCGCCCCCGAGTTGCGTCAGCTGTTCGACGAGCGCCCGCAGCAGATGCAGCCCTGGGAACAGCTGCGCGAACGCCTGCGTGCACGGCTGGGCGACGATGCCGTGCACGGCCTGGGAGCCCTCGCCGAGCACCGCCCGGAGCAGGCCTGGCAACCCCGGGAAAGCCCGCGCGCCCTCCCCCTGCCGCCTTGCGGGCCGCGCCCCGGCTGGCTGCTGCGGCAGCCACAGGCGCTGCGCGAAAGCCTGCCCCGGGTGCTCGCCGGGCCGGAGCGCATCGAGTCCGGCTGGTGGGACGGCGCGGACATGCGCCGCGACTACTACCGGGTGCAGACCCGCGCCGGCCAGCAGGCCTGGGTCTACCGCGAGGTCGGCAGCGAGGGGCCGTGGCTGATCCACGGCTGGTTCGCATGACCCCGGCCTACGCCGAGCTGCACTGCCTGTCGAACTTCAGCTTCCAGCGCGGTGCCTCCAGTGCCCATGAACTCTTCGAGCGCGCCGCACGCCTGGGCTACCGCGCCCTGGCCATCACCGACGAATGCAGCCTGGCCGGTATCGTCCGCGCCTGGCAGGCGGCGAAGGCATTCGAGCTGGCGCTGATCGTCGGCAGCGAGGTGCGCATCGAGGCCGGCCCCAAGCTGGTCCTGCTGGCCGAGAACCTCACCGGCTACCAGAACCTCTGCCGGCTCATCACCCACGCCCGGCGCCGCGCCGACAAGGGCAGCTACCGCCTGCTGCGCGAGGACCTGGAAGCCGACCTGGAAGGCCTGCTGGCGATCTGGCTGCCCGACACGGCAGCGGATACGGATGGCGCCTGGCTGCGCGAACGCTTCCCGCAGCGCCTCTGGCTGGGCGTCGGGCTGCACCGCGGCGCGGACGACAGCACCCGCCTGCAGGCCCTGCTGACCCAGGCCGCCCACCATGGCATCGCCGCCGTGGCCTGCGGCGACGTGCACATGCACAGCCGCGGCCGCCGGGCCCTGCAGGACTGCATGACGGCCATCCGTCACCACCTGCCGGTCAGCGAGGCCGGCGCCCACCTGTTCCCCAACGGCGAACGCCACTTGCGCCAGCGGGAAGTGCTGGCCGAGCTGTATCCGGCGCAGTTGCTGGAGGAGACGCTGCGGATCGCGGGGCGCTGCAGTTTCGATCTGGGGCAGCTGCGCTACCAGTATCCCCGCGAACTGGTGCCCGAGGGGCACACGCCGAAGTCCTGGCTATGCCAGATGACCTACGCCGGCATCCGCAGGCGCTGGCCGGACGGGGCGCGGAAAAAGGTGCTGAAACGCATCGGCAAGGAACTGCTGCTGATCGCCGAGCTGGAGTACGAGAACTACTTCCTCACCGTCCACGACATCGTCCAGTTCGCTCGCAGCCAGGGCATTCTCTGCCAGGGGCGCGGCTCGGCCGCCAACTCCGCGGTGTGTTTCGCCCTGGGTATCACCGAGCTGGACCCGTCGCGCAGCAAGCTGCTTTTCGGCCGCTTCATCTCCCGCGAGCGCAACGAGCCGCCGGACATAGACGTCGACTTCGAGCACGATCGACGCGAAGAAGTCATCCAGTACGTCTTCCGTCGCTACGGCCGCCACCGTGCAGCCCTGACCGCCGTGGTCAGCAGCTACCGCGGCGCAGGCGCCATACGCGACATCGCCAAGGCCCTGGGCCTGCCACCCGACCAGGTGGACGCCCTGGCCGGATGCTGCGGGCGCTGGAGCGAGCAAACGCCACCCGAAGAGCAACTGCGCGAAGCGGGCTTCGACCCGCAGAGCCCGGTCATGCGCAGGGTGCTGGCGCTCACCGCGGAGCTGATCGGTTTTCCCCGACACCTGTCGCAGCATCCTGGTGGCTTCGTCATTTCCGAGCAGCCATTGATCAACCTGGTCCCGGTCGAGAACGCGTCCATGCCCGAACGCACCGTGATCCAGTGGGACAAGGACGATATCGATGCGGTGAAGCTACTCAAGGTCGACGTGCTCGCCCTGGGGATGCTCAGTGCCCTGCGCCGCTGCTTCGACCTGGTGCATCGCCTGCGCGGCACGCCGATGAGCATTGCCAGCATTCCCCCGGAAGACCCGGCCACCTACGGGATGATCAGCCGCGCCGATGCCATAGGCGTGTTCCAGATCGAGTCCCGCGCGCAGATGGCCATGCTGCCGCGGCTGCGGCCGAAGACGTTCTACGACCTGGTGATCGAGGTCGCCATCGTCCGTCCGGGCCCGATACAGGGCGACATGGTCCACCCCTACCTGCGACGGCGTAACAAGGAAGAGCCGATCACCTATCCCTCGCCGGCCCTGGAACAGGTGTTCCGGCGCACCCTGGGCGTTCCGTTGTTCCAGGAACAGGTCATGGAGGTCGCGGTGGTCGCTGCCGGCTACACCGCCGGCGAAGCCGACGACCTGCGCCGTTCCATGGCTGCCTGGAAACGTCACGGCGGCCTGGAGAAACACCGCCTGCGCCTGACCGAGGGCATGCTGGAGAATGGCTACACCGCCGATTTCGCCGCCCGCATCTTCGAACAGATCAAGGGCTTCGGCAGCTACGGCTTCCCCGAATCCCACGCCGCCAGCTTCGCCCTGCTCACCTATGCCAGCAGTTGGCTGAAGTGCCACGAGCCGGCAGCCTTCGCCTGCGCCCTGGTCAACAGCTGGCCGATGGGCTTCTACAGCCCCGACCAGGTGCTGCAGGATGCCCGCCGCCACGGCATCGAGGTGCTGCCGGTGGACGTGCGCTACAGCCACTGGGACTGCAGCCTGGAGGATAAGGGGGAGGCACAGCCGGCGATCCGCCTGGGGCTGCGCATGGTCCGCGGCTTCCGCGAGGATTTGGCCCAACGCATCGTCCAGGCCCGCGAGCGGCGGGCTTTCGAAAGCGTCGAGGACCTCAGCTACCGGGCCGGCCTGGACGCCGCGGCCCGCGAGCGCCTGGCCGACGCCGGCGCCCTGCGCGGCCTGGCCGGGCATCGCCACCGGGCGCGCTGGGCCGTGGCCGGGGTGGAACCGCAGCTACCGCTGTTCGCCGGCCAAGACGCCATGGCGGAGGCCGCGGTGAGCCTGCCGTTGCCCAGCCTGGGCGAGGAAATGCTCACCGACTACGCCAGCCTGGGCACCACCCTCGGCCCACACCCGCTGCGCCTGCTGCGCGGCCAGTTGAAAGCGTTGCGCTGCCGCAGCTCCCGCGAGCTGCCCGGCCTGGAGCATGGCCGGCCACTCAGCGTCGCCGGGCTGGTGATCGGCCGGCAGCGGCCGCAGACCGCCAGCGGCGTCACCTTCGTTACCCTCGAGGACGAGTTCGGCCTGGTCAATGTCGTGGTCTGGCGCGACGTTGCCGAACGCCAGCGCCGCGTCTTCCTGCAAGCGCAGTTGCTGCAGGTGCGCGGCCGGCTGGAAAGCGAGAGCGGCGTGCGCCACGTGA
This sequence comes from Pseudomonas delhiensis, assembly GCF_900187975.1. Classification (GTDB taxonomy): domain Bacteria; phylum Pseudomonadota; class Gammaproteobacteria; order Pseudomonadales; family Pseudomonadaceae; genus Pseudomonas; species Pseudomonas delhiensis. The sequence goes on from NZ_FZPC01000009.1 coordinate 104,864, forward strand.
TCGCCGAGCAACTGGTCGACCTGACGCCCCTGCTCAGCGGCCTGGACGTGCCCAGCCGCGATTTCCGCTAGTGGCTCAACTGGCCAGGCGGTGCAGGTTCCAGCGCACCACGCCCCAGATCGCCAGTTCGTCGCCTTCGCCGATGCGGATCGGCGGGTAGCGGTCGTTGGCCGGCAGCAGCGCGTAGGCGCCGTCGATGATGTCCAGGCGGCGGATCAGCGGCTCGCCGTTCACCGCGGCCACCACCACCTCGCCGGAACAGGCCAGGGAAGCGCGGTCCACCACCAGCAGGTCATTGTCGTGGATGCCGGCACCGGTCATACCATCGCCATGTGCGCGGACTATGTAGGTATGGGGCGTGTGCAGCTCAAGCAGGTCATCCAGCGACCGCGGCTGCGCCTGGAGGAACGCCGACGGCTCGGCGACGGCAGGATGGAAAGCGGCATGAGACATGGCGGGACATCCTCGGAATACTGTACATGCATACAGATACCAGAAATAATGCGAACCCGGCAAGCCATCCGCCACTCCATTGATAGCCGCCGGCAACCGCCGCGGCGTGGTCTATCCTTCGTGTGGGGGCGAGGACTTTCAGCATGAATCCTGGCACGTTCGTCACACTCATGATTTTCGGCTGGCTGCTGCTGGCGGGCGTCACGCTCTGGGCCTTCCTGCGCGTACCCATGCGCAGGGCCCGGCTGCATTCGCGCAACGAGGCCCAGGCCCATCCCCACGAGGCGCCGGCACCCCAGCCGCAGGCGGCCCCGCGCAGGCGTCATGCCGGCTGGCTGGCGTGGAATCATCGCTGAGGCGGCCGCAGGCCGCCGTCATCCAGGCTTTTCGGAAGCTCCATACAGCGCCCTTCCTCAGGTTTCCTTGCCCGACAGGCTCGTCCGGGTGAGTCCGATGGCCGCCTCACCATCCCCGCCACCCCGATAACCGTCGATGGGCTCGCAGGGGCCGCCACTCCAAGGCCGGAGTCAGGCCAGGCGAATGTCCGCCCCGGTGACCTCGTCGCGCAGGGCACGCAATTCGGCGGCATCCTGGTTCAGGTGGTGGATGGCCTTGAGCAACCGCTGGCGCAGCAGTTCGTCCGGCACTTGCTCCACGGCGCGCATCACTTCGATGGCAGTGGCTTCGTTGTTGCTGGCTACCGAGTCCAGCACCTTGCGGATGTTACGGGCTGCACGTTGCACGTCAGGTCCTCATGACAAAGTGCGAGCACCCTAGGACAACAATATTTCTCAAAGATTTCAGCGAGTTGCATTCTGACCAGCGGTCAGGCGCATCCCCTCTTGCGCAAGCCGGCGGACGATGCGGCGGCGGGCCTTGGCAGCGCGGCCGATTGTCACGCTGCCGAGTCGGCAAGTCGGGAATGCAGGGAGGAATTCTGGTGCTCGGAGCGGGACTCGAACCCGCAAGACCGTTAGGCCGGCGCATTTTAAGTGCGCTGTGTCTACCAATTTCACCATCCGAGCCGGGCGGGCATTGCCGATGACGAAAAGCGCGGCCACCGGGCAATGTGGAAGGGCCGAGACTATACCGAGTCGACTCGTTGCGGTAAAGCCGGGGCCGAACGCCTAAACGCTTGATGGCACAGCCGATTCTACCCTCCCCCAGGTCCGCTGCGCGCCCAGCGCAAGGGACTAGTCGGAATTACCGGCTTTTTGCCATCCCCCATGTCACATAAGCTGCCCACCCACGGGACGGAAGGGAAGCCAGCCCCGGCTTGGGCCGCATTACCCCGGATGCGGCCGCTTTTTCTTCTGCCCCCCCCCCGGACAGCAGGACAATGTGAAGCCAATCACATAACTGCCGAAAAACCGGCACAGCGCCATCATCGGTACAAGACTTTGACGTTCAGTGGATCACGAAACGCCAAACAGGAGAGCTCCGATGAGGCAACGCATTGCCACTCGCGTGGGCAGGTCCCTGGTCGTCATCGAAACCAAGGACATCACGCATTTCAGCGCGGAAGAAAAGTATGTGACTGCCTTCACCGCCAAGGGCCGGATCCATTTCGACGCCACCCTGAAGGCCCTGGAAATCGAGTTCGCCGAAGCGTTCATCCGCATCCATCGCAGCCACCTGGTGCGCAGCAGCCTGGTCAGCAACCTGCGCTGGGACGCCTATTCGGCCAGCATCGGCATCGAGGGCACGGAAATCCGCCTGCCCCTGAGCCGCCAGCGCGTCGGCGCGGTTCGCAACCTGTTGCGGGCACGCAGCGGAGTCACCGTGATTGCCACCCTCGAAGGGCCGCTGTCGCTTGCCATGCCAGCCACCCAGCAGGCAGCCCCTGCCCTGCGGGTTCCCTGACGAAGGGGGGCATCGCTTGCCCAGCTGCAATATCAAAGCAACATCATCCATCTATACTGCATGAAGGCTGACGGACCAGCCCCCATCGGCAGTACGAAGAAGCCTCGCCTCACCCGCGAGGCTTTTTCTTTCCACCGCCATCGACCACCTGAAACGCCGTGCCGGCCGGGGACATGAGCGGCCCGCATACATGCACACGAGAATGTATGTTTATTTCGCTGTCGTGTAATGGCAATATGCCTGGCCCTCTTGCTGAGGACATGGCCGGCCGAGCAGGGACGCGACGGCCAGCCACTTACCCTTCCCTGCCGCGCAGTCCCCAGAGCAGCAGCACGATGGCAAGCATGATCGCCAGGCCGACGCTGACGAAACCGAAGGTCACCAGCAGTTCCTGCCAGGGCTCCCCGCGATGCCCCGCGGCGGTGACGGGCAACATGGCCGCGGTGCCGAAGACCGCGGCGAGCAGGGTGAAGGCCCAATTGGCATAGGCGCCGTAGAGCAATGCGCAAAAGGCGACGCCCTGCCACCGGTGCGACAGCGCCACCTCGCCCCAGACAGCCCCCAGCGCCAGCAACAGCAGGCCATTGAGGATGCCCTCCAGGTGGGCCGCCAGGGCCATGCGCGGGTTGCTCAGCTGCGCCTCGACCAGCCCGGTGAGCAGGCCGAGCAACAACAGCAGCAGGCCGTGCCAGAGCAACCGCCGATATACACCAGCCATGCCAGGCACCTCCGCGACCGGGTCTCCCCTTCACTCTAGACGGTGCGGGCTAGCGCAGCGGCAGCCAGCCGGGCGCGATGTATTCGGAGGGGAGCAACAGGCAGACGACCAGATAACAGGCGATGACAAGGCAGGCGGCGGCCACTACGAGCCATTCGAAGCGCGACATCTCTCATCCTTGAGCAGCGCAATTTCAGAATGACAGTATGCCATGGCGAACGGCACATGACATCAGAACGCCATCTACCTCTCAGAGCCTTCGGCAGGCGGCGAGACGAGCAAAGAAACGCCGGGCCCGGTAGAATTTCGCGCCCCTGGGAACCGGAACGGCTCCGGCCGGTCTGAAACCGCCAGCGAATTCACACCACGGGTCGGCATGCGATCCGGACGATCGACCATCCCGGGCGGCAAGTGCCGCCCTCCACTCCTCGAGGTTAGCAATATGCGCAAAGCACTCCCCGCCCTGGCCCTGAGCCTGCTGTTCGCCCAAGCCGCCATGGCCGGCGGTGGCACCCAGGCAGCCGTCGGCGGCGGCCTGGGCGGTGCCCTGGGCAACGTCATCGGCCAGCAGATGGGCGGCAGCACCGGTGCCGCGGTCGGCGCCGGCCTCGGTGGCGCCGCGGGTGGCGCAGCCACCGCCAAGAAAGGCCGGAAGACCAAGGCGGCCATCGGTGGCGGCCTGGGCGCGGCCGGCGGCTCGATCATCGGCAACAAGCTCGGCGGCAGCACCGGCGCGGCCATCGGCGCCGGCCTGGGTGGCGCGGCGGGCGGCGCGCTCGGCGGCAAGAAGTAAGTCCGGCCGCCCCGATGTGAAAAGCCCCGTGGGAGCGATCCCACGGGGCTTTTCTTTTGCGGATGTCCCGCCCGAAGAACGCTCGCCCCAGCCATGACGCAAATACCTGCGCATAGCGAAATCGGCCGCGATCAATAGCCCGCTTCGCGTTGATGCCGAATGGCGAGAACCACAATGGTCTCGTTATCGATGCGATACCGGGCGACATGGCCGCTGTCACCGAACTCGATTGGCCATTCTCGGAAGGAGACGGGCAGGCTCTCGATTATCCGTCCCACCTGCGGGCGATTTCCCAGCGCCTGGGTGGCCAGGACGACCGCCTGAGCAGCCCGCCTGGCCGCATCAGGACTCCTGGAGCACAAATACTCCCGAAGGCGCTCGAGATCGCGTATCGCGGCCGGAGCGTAGATCACTCGCATCCGGGAGCGGGCCGCTCGTCAACCTCCCCCCAAGTGTTCAGCCACTCATTGACCGCTTCGGACGTCACATGCTTGCCGGTGGCCTGATACTCATCCCACGCCAACGCCGTCTCACGGTTCAGTGCCTCACGCCTTTCCTCGCGCTCGACATACTGGGCAATCGCCTCGCGCATGAGCCAATGTGGTGAACGCTGGCGTATCCCCGCAAGGTTGCGTATGCGCGCCATCATCGCATCGTCGAGCTTCACCGAAGTGGCCATCACGCCCCCGAGTAGTCAAAGGTAATATCCGAGATGCTCCGCCCAGCCATGGAGCCTGTCAACCCGCATGCCACCGCTGCTCGAAGCAGGCGTCGGCACGAGCAATACGGGAAATACTTGCCTGGAGGAGAAAAGAAAAAGCCCCGAAGACCTGCGTCTTCGGGGCTTTCATGTTGGAGGCTGAGGTCGGAATCGAACCGGCGTTCACGGATTTGCAATCCGCTGCATAACCACTCTGCTACTCAGCCTTTGAACCTGGCAAACCGCGTTGCGATTCGCTGAAATTCTGTTAGGTCTGGCTCTCTTTCAAGCTCTAACCTATTGATTACACAGAGTTTTCATCGCCCTGCGCTTTCGATGGCCGGGATTATGGACTAATGGGACAAGACTGGCAACACCTGAGATTAAATTTCTTCATGACCCGGCTGGCGGCAGGAGAGGAAGCAAGTCCATCAGGTCTCGTGATGCAAGCCCGAACACGGACTGCTTCACCTTCCCTTCGCAATCCTGTCAGTTGCACGGGCACCCAGCCAACCGTTACTTACACTGCAATCGGGGTTTTCGCGACCTGAATCGGGTAGTGGCGCAAATGTGAATTCGTATCATTCACACCTATCTCATTCAGGCGTGAATTCCATGGCCCGCACTCCCCTCTTCCAGTCTGCCCGCTGCCTCCTTCTGTTCTGCGGCCCCCTGCCGTTGCTGCAAACCGCCCAGGCGGCCGATTCCGCCCCCAGGGAACTGGATGCCACCGTCATCACCGCCACCAAGCAGGACACCCCGGCGTTCAACACCGCCAACAGCGTCAGCGTGGTGAACGGGGAAAAGCTCGCGGACAGCCACCTGGACACGCTGGGTGACGTGGCCCAGCGCCTGCCCAACGTGTATTTCAGCACCTTCACCCAGCACACACCGTCGTTGACCATCCGCGGCCTGGGTTTCTCAGACGACGAAGGCGACAGCATCAGCAACAGCGTGTACATCGATGGTGTGCCGATGAATGGCATGGTCCTCGGCCAGCTCTACGACCTGGAGCAGATCGAGGTGCTGCGCGGCCCGCAAAACACGCTCTATGGCCAGAACAGCATGGGTGGCCTGGTAGCCCTGCGTACCCGCGACCCGGCGTTCGATGCCGGCGGCAGGCTCAAGCTCGAATACGGCAGTCACAACCGGCAGCGCGCCGAGTTCGCCGGCAACCTGCCGCTTTCCGGGAATACCGCGTTGCGGCTCAGCGCCGGCGGCGAGCAGAGTGACGGCATGGTGGCCAACCCCACCCTCGGGCGCCACGACAGCGCCGGCTGGAACAGCGGTTTCGGCCGTATCAAGCTGTTGCACCTGGACGATGACGGTGGTGAATGGCGCTTTGCCCTGCACCAGATGAACACCCATGGCGACAACGACTACTTCGCCCCCCGCGAGTTGGCCAGGAAGCACGAATCCAACGCCACCGACACCGGCAGAAACGACACCGCATATACCCTGTTCGGCGGTGAATACCGCAAGCGCTACGCCGACGACACGCAACTGGTAGTCAACCTCGGCGCCAACCGGACCGAGTGGGACTACTGGTTGCCCGAATCGATTTTCGGCGGCGAGGCCGGCTACGACATGGAGACCCGCCAGTACAGTGCCGAGGCCCGCCTGAACGGCGAACGGGGAAAATGGGACTGGCTGGTGGGCGGCTTCCTCTCCCATGTGCGCCGGGACGCGCCCTACACCTTCGACCTGAGCCCGTACTACCTGAGCGATACCAAAGCCAAGGTCACCGGCGACACCGCGGCGGCTTTCGGTGAGCTGGGCTGGCGCTTCCAGCCGGACTGGCGCCTGGCCGCCGGCCTGCGCCTGGAGCACAACCGCCGCAGCATGGACTGGAGCAGCCAGCAGAGCGGCCTGTTCGACAGCAACGGCGACGGCGTGCCGGATACCCCGTTCGACAGCCTGGAAGCCTTCGACGACCGCAAGGTCAACGAAACCGAGGCCCTGCCGCGCCTGAGCCTGGAATACAGCCCCAGCGACCAGCACTTCAGCTACCTGGTGCTGGCCCGCGGCTACAAGGCCTCGGGATTCAACACCTATGCCACGGGTGCCGCCGCGGCGGGCAATGCCTATGATCCGGAATACGGCAACTACGTCGAGTTGGGCTACCGCTATCGCGCCCCGGACAATCTTTGGCAAGCGGGTGCGAACCTGTTCTACACCCGCCTGCGCGACCAGCAGGTGATCGTCGAAGATGTCGGCGGCCAGACCTTCACCAGCAACGCCGGCAAGTCCCACAACAAGGGGGTGGAACTGACCGCCACGCTTTTCCCGCTGGCATCGGTGCAACTCAACGCCTACGCCAGCTTTGTCGAAGCGGAGTTCGACGACTACAGCCGCGGCTCGGTGGACTACGCCGGCAAGCAGTTCCCCAGCACCCCCAGGCACAGTTTCGGGGTGTCCATGGACTGGGCCGTCACCGACTGCATCACCTTCGGCACCGGCCTGACCCGCCAGGGCGAATCGAACCTGTACCCCAGCGCCAACATCGAAAACGACGCCTACACCCTGTGGGACGCCAACCTCGACTACCGCCTCAGGCAATGGAGCATCGGCCTGTTCGGCAAGAACCTCAGCGACGCCACCTACTACACCCGCGCCATGGCCAACGACATGGTCATCGCCGGCCAGCCGAGGACAGTGGGAATGCGCGTGGGCATGGAGTTCTGAGCCTCTCGCCGAAGTGTGACCGAGGCTGCAGAAGTGGCGCCCGAATGTGGGAGCCACACTTGAAAATGATAATAATTTGCAATAACATGAATCCTTGAACGCTCGCAGGGATCTCCGAGCCCCATAGCGAATGGACTCGTTCCACCGCCATAAGCAGGGAGACCTGCGAGCCCTCTCCCTATGCCCAGCCCACCTGGGCGCAGGCCCGCGAGGACGACCATGTACCAGCTTCGCGCTTCCACCTTTTTCGACACGGCAATACCGGAGACCGGCCCGCCTGGCTGCCATGTACGCACCCAGGTTTTGCAGCCGGGCCTGGAAGTCTCCCTGGTGTCTTTCGATGCCACCCGCAACCTGAGTATCAGCACCATCGACGACAGTTCGCATCTGCACTTCAGTTGCATGCTCAACGGCGACGTCGACGTCCGTACCGGACAGAGGGGCCTGCGCCTGGGCCAGAACCAGCTGATGGCCAGCTTTGCTCCGGCCGAGCGTTTCGAGCTGGAGTTCGCGCCGGCCCACCGTAACCTCGAACTGCGCATCACCCCGCAACGCCTGCACGAACTGGCCGGCGACGATTACCAACGCCTGGGGGACAGCATCGAACGCAGCTTCTACCTGCAGGTCAGCCACGGCAACCAGAGGATCAAGGACGCGGCGCTGCGCCTGGAACGCCTGCTGGGCGACGAGACCGCCTTACCGTTGCTGGTGCATTCGGCCACCCTGGAGTTTCTCGCCTGGCACCTCAAGGCCTGTACCCCGCAGGACCAGGGGGAACGGGTATCCAAGCGTGAACAGCGGCTGCTGCTTGCCGCCCGCGAGCGCTTGCTGATGGACCTCAGCGCGCCCCCCACCATCGAGCAACTGGCACGGGAAATCGGGCTCAACCAGCTCAAGCTCAAGCGCGGCTTCAAGGCCCTGTTCGATACCAGCATCTACGCGCTGTTCCAGCGTGAGCGCATGGGCAAGGCCCGACAATTGCTGCAGCAGCATGGCGTCACCGATACCGCATCGATGCTCGGCTACAGCAATATCAGCCACTTCAGCGCAGCCTTTCGCAAACAGTACGGGGTACTGCCCCGCGATGCCCGCAAAGGCGCGCTGGAGTAACGCCTCAACCTGCCTGCTGGCGGCGCCACAGTTCGGCATACAGGCCATCCTCGGCCAGTAGTTGTTCGTGGCGACCGCGCTCGACGACACACCCTCCTTCCAACACCAGAATCAGGTCGGCATGGCATACCGTGCCCAGACGGTGGGCAACCACGATCAGCGTGCGCCCCTGGGCCAACTGCGAGAGCCCCCGCTGGATCTCGTACTGCGCCAGTGGGTCCACCGAGGCGGTAGCCTCGTCGAGCAACAGTATCGGCGCATCCTTGAGCAGCGCCCGGGCAATCGACAGGCGCTGACGCTCACCGCCGGACAGGCGCTGGCCATTCTCGCCGATCCGTGTGTCATAGCCCTCGGGCAGGCTGCGAATGAACTCATCGCAGCAGGTCTGGCGACACACCTCGACCACCTCCTCCAGGCTGGCCTCGGGCTTCGCCAGACACAGGTTGTCCAGCACGCTGCCGTCGAACAGCTGCACATCCTGGAAGACGAAACTCGACTGCTGGTAGAGCTGCTCCAGGCGTATCTGCCGCAGGTCGACGCCTCCCAGTTCAATGCTCCCCTGCTGCGGGTCGTGAAAGCGCGCCAACAAGTGCAGCAGGCTGCTCTTGCCGGCACCGGAGGGACCGACGATCGCCACCATCTGCCCTTCCTCGACGACGAACTCCACCCCCTGCAGCGCCCATTGCGCTTGACCCGGATAGCGCAGGCCGACATTTCTGAAGACGACCCGATGGCCATGCAGCGAGGCCGGCGCCAGAGGTTCCTGCACCTCGGGCAATTGCATCAGTTCCTGCAGACGGGTTTGCGCCTGGGCCAGGCCGCGCAACTCACTCAGGTAGGCCGCGGCATCCAGCAAGGGATCGAGCAACCGGTTGGCCACCAGGGCGAACAGCATCCAGCTCAGGGCCGACAGCTGCGACGTCGCCGCCAACCAGGCCGCAACGGCCAGCATGAGCGCCAGGCTCATGTCGATGCAGATGCGATACAGCTGAATCGCACTGCCGGCCCAGGCTTCCACCCCCAGGCTGTGACGCTCGATGGCGCGGAACTGGCAGTCCAGCCGGGTACGCCAGGGCTCGGCACGATCGAACAGACGCAAGGTACGCAGACCGCCGATGAACTCCACCAGCAACCCCGCCGCTTCGAGAAAGCCCTGCTGCTTGCGCCGCCCCACCGCGAGGAAGAAGCCGCTCAGCAGGTTGAGCATGGCGAACGCCAGGGGCAAGGTCACCAGCAGCGCCAGGGTCAAGCGCCAGTCGACCCATACCAGCACCAGCATGAACATCAGGGGCACGCTCAAGGCCGCCAGCAGCTCGGCCAGGACATGGGTGAAAATGCTTTCGATACGCTTGACGTCCTCGGTCAAGCGCTCCCCCAGCTGGCCGATCCGCTCACGCCGCAATGCCCCCAGGGGCAGCCGCCCGACATGGTCCAGCAAGCTCCGGCGATAGCCGTGCATCAGTTGATAGCCGCCGAGAAATGTATTGAGCTGGCCGAAGTGCGAACACAGCAGCTGTACCATCAGCAATGCCAGCAGCCCCACTGCCAGCCAACCCGGCGACGCAGACTGTGCCAGGCCCTGGTTGCCCGACGCGGGATCACCCAGCCAGAAAAAGCCGAGGAAGAACGGCGCCATGGCGCAGGCCCGCTCCAGCACCCGCAGGGCCAAGCCCAGCCAGAGGCGCGGCGCCCGCGTATCCGCAGTGGCCATCACCTGACGCAGCCCTTCAGTCAGCCACTGCATGCTGCGGGCTCCTGTTGCGGATGGACCACTGCTCGGTCTCGAACTGGCGCCGCCATTGCTGCGCATACAGGGGGCTGCGCTCCAGCAATTGCGGATGCTGCCCCCGGTCGGACAGTACGCCGCGTTCCAGCACCACGATCTGCTCGGCATCGCGGACGCTACCCAGACGATGGGCAATCACCAGCACGGTCTGCTCCGGCCAGGCCTGGCGCAGATCGCGATAAAAGCGCTGCTCGGTACGGCTATCGGCGAAGGCCGTGGCTTCGTCCAGCACCAGGACCGGCGTCTCGGCCAACAACGCCCGGGCCAGCCCGATGCGTTGCCGTTCGCCACCGGACAAGCGCACGCCCCGCTCGTCCAGCGGCGTATGCAGGCCCTGGGGCAAGGCACGCACGAAGTCTTCGGCCTGTGCCACGCGCAAGGCGGTGAACAGTTGTTCCTCGCTGGCGTCGGGGCGGCCGATCAACAGGTTGTCCAGCACGGAGCCCCGAAAGACGAAAGCCTCCTGGGAAACCACGCCGACCGTCGCCGCCCGCGTCGCGTCGCTCATCGCGGCCAGGGGCCTGCCGCCGACGGTCACCCGCCCGGAATCGGCGTCAAGAAGGCCGCCAAGCAGCCAGGCCAGGGTACTTTTGCCGCTCCCCGACGGGCCGACCAACGCAGTCATCTGCCCGGCAGGCAGGCACAGGTCGATCTCGCGGAGCACCGGCCGCCCGTCATAGCTGAAACACACCGCCTCGAAACGTACCTCCAGCGCCCCCTGTGGCACCTGCTCGTTCCCTTCTGCGGGTTGCGGCCACTGCAGCAGAGGGGCGAAGCGCCGTACGCCACCGATGATTTCCTGAATCTGCGAGTTGAACCGCGCCACCCGCAACAATGGCCTGAGCATGCCGGTGCCGAGGATCAGCACCAGTACCAGGTCGGACAGCCCCACTTCGCCCCGCGCATGCAGCCACAGGCCCAAAGGGAAGAGGATGGCCACGTTGGCCCCCAGCAGCACCGTGAACGCCGACCAGCCAGGCACGCTCAGGGCGATCATGCGGCCGATCAGGCGCCGGTAGCGATCCAGGGCTTCACGCATACGCTTGAACGAGCGCGAGTCCTGGCGGAAGGCTTTCATCAACAGGGCATTGCGCAGGTATTCCAGTGTCGCGCCGTCCAGATCGTCCACGGCGCCGGCGTACTCCCGCAGCCGTCCCTCCAGGCCGCGCATCATCCAGCCCTGGGCGAGCAACGCCAGGGGTACGGGAAGCAAGGCACAGAGGGCCAGGCGCCAATCGACGGCGCACAGCAACGCGAACGCCCACAAGGGGCTCAGCAATGCCGCCACGCACTCGACGCTGTGGTGGGCGATGAATTGCTCCATGCGCTCCACGTCCTGGATCAGCCGCCGCTTGAGTTCACCGCTGGACAAGCGGACGAGCCAAGGCAGGGGCGCCCATGACAAATGCCGCACCAGGGCCCTGCGGGTGTTGAACAGTACCCGATAGGCCGCCACGTGGCTGAGGTAGTAGGCGAAGGTGTAGAGCACGTACTTGAGCAGCACGCACAGGGCCATCCAGCCGGCCAGCTCCAGCAGACTGGCGCTTGGCGCCGGTTCCTGCAGAACCAGGTTCACCGCCTGGGCCAGCAGCACGAAAGGCAGCAACTCGACGCCGGCAGCCAGCACCGCCATCGCCACCGCCCCGCCCAGACGCCAACCCTGCCCACGCAACAGCCAGCGCCAGGCAGGCCTTTGCCCTCTGCTGAACTCGCCCCCCATGACCGTCCCCACTCGCCAACAGTGCCGACAGCATCCGCTACGCCCTGGCCAGGGGACTGCCCTGATCGGTTCTGACAGACCCCGGATGAGGACTATTGCCCTCCCGCCATGGCCCTGCGCCCTGCCATCCGGGAACGTCGACGGCTTGGGCATAAGCTCATGACAAAAAATGCCGATCGGGGCTGAGGCGTTCGGTTTCGGGGAGTCCCTCTACAAAACATAACAATAATCATTCTCAAATTTTGGAATTTCCTGCGACCCTGCAAAAGGAGCAAGCCCATGCCCACTCTTCACTGGCGTGACACCCAGGCCCGGAAATTCGTGCAACAAGGCTATTGGGAACCCCGGAGCCTGAATGAGCACTTGCAGGAGTGGAGCCACCGATTCGGCCCGCGCATCGCCCTGGTTGAAGGCGAACAACAGCTCAGCTATTTCGACTTCGAACAGCAAGTCTGCTGCCTGGCCGGTGGCCTGGCCGACCTGGGTATCCAATGCGGTGACCGGGTACTGCTGCAACTGCCCAATGGCATCGCTTTCGCCAGCAGTTTCTTCGCCCTGCTGCGCCTCGGCGCCTGGCCGATCCTGGCCATGCCGGCCCACCGCGAACGGGAGATCCAGGCCCTGTGCGAGCTGGCCGAGCCGACTGCCTACATAGTCGCCGAACGTTTTCTCGGCTACGACTACCGGCCCATGGCCGAGCGGCAACTGGGCAGGCAAGCGAGCCTGAGGCACCTGATCATCGCCGGCAAGCCAAGCAATGCCGGGGTCCCCCTGAGCGCGTTGAACGGAGAAATTCGCCGCCCAGCCGTCGTGGATCCCCTGGACACCGCCCTGTTGCTGCTGTCCGGCGGGACCACCGGCACCCCGAAGCTGATTCCCCGCAGCCATGCCGACTATGCCTATAACGCCAAGGCATCGGCTCGCCTGTGCGGCTTTGCTGGCGACTCGGTATACCTGGCCGCCCTGCCCATTGCCCATAACTTCCCACTGGCCTGTCCAGGTCTGATCGGAACCCTGTCGATGGGCGGCAAGGTGGTGTTCGCTCTTACCCCGGGGGCCGACGAAGCCTTTGGCCTGATCGCGCGCGAAGGCGTTACCCACACCGCGTTGGTACCATCTCTGGTCAAGCTGTGGCTACAGGCCCGGGAATGGGACAAGAGCGACCTGTCCAGCCTGCGCCTGTTGCAAGTGGGTGGCGCACGCTTGCCGGCGGAACTGGCGGCGCAGGTCACACCGATATTGGGCTGCGCCCTGCAACAGGTGTTCGGCATGGCCGAAGGCCTGCTCTGCTACACCCGCCTGGACGATCCTCAGCAGGTGGTACTCAATACCCAAGGCCGCCCCCTTAGCGAAGCTGATGAAGTGCGTCTGATCAGTGCCGACGGGCAACCGGTAGGCGACGGTCAAACCGGTGAACTGATCGTGCGCGGCCCTTATACCATTCACGGTTATTACCGCGCCGAGGCACACAACCAGCAGGTGTTCGACGCCGAAGGTTTCTACCACTCCGGCGACCTGGCGCGCTGGTCCCCGGATGGAAATCTGGTGGTCGAAGGCCGCCTCAAGGAACAGATCAACCGTGCCGGCGAGAAAATCGCCGCTGCTGAAATAGAGCAGTTGCTGCGTGAACACCCCCAGATCCAGGACGCCGCGGTGATCGCCCTGGCCGATAAGCGTCTGGGTGAACGACTGTGCGCCTGCGTGATTGTGCGAGGCGACCAAACTCTCGAACTGACTGACCTGCGCCAGCACTTCCAGGCCCTGGGTCTACCCCGCCACAAATGGCCAGACCAGTTGGAAACCCTGCACAGTTGGCCGCTGACCAGCATCGGCAAACTCGACAAGCGCCAGCTGCAACAACGCTTCCAGGATGAAGCCGCGTCGCGCGCGGCCTATCTGGAGTGCTGCGTGCCCATCCGCGAAAAACCTCAGGAACTGGCAGCAGCGCTGGTCAAGCATTACCTGCCCGACGACCTCACCCTCTACGAGCACAACGGTGAGTGGGCCCTAGGCATTGGCAGCGCGGCATGCATCCGCTTGCTTGGCAACCAACTGCAATTGAGCATCGCCGAGCAGCGCAGGCAATGGCCCGCAGAGGACCTGCCCGAAGCCCTGGGCAAAGCCCTGGGGGAGCTGCCCTTCCAGGACTGGCGAGCCTACGGTACCGCCTGCTTCGAACTGGCCCGGCGCCTCCATGGCCTGCCTGTGCAGGATGGCAGCCGTCCGCCGCTTCGGTTGGATATCCCGGCCGTGGATATTCGTCTGCGCGACGGCACGGCGCTGATCCGGGCCCTGCAGCCCGAGGCACTGGCCAGCGCAAAAGCTCGCTTGCAGGAACTGGATGCCAAGCCACTTGCTCCCATCCGCACCGGCCATGCCCAGCCGAACGTGGCAACCCACGACGCCGCGCTTTATCGCGGTCAGGTGGCCAGCGCCGTGGCGGAAATCCGGCAAGGCCGATACCAGAAGCTCATCCTGTCACGCAAAGTGCCACTCAAAGGCAATCTGGATCTGGTGGCCAGCTATCGTGCCGGGCGCCAGGCCAACACCCCGGCCCGCTCCTTCATCCATCACCAGGGCGACTTCGCCTGCGTTGGCTTCAGCCCGGAAACCGTGGTCGAGGTCAGTGCCCAAGGCCTGGTCGGCACCCAGCCCCTGGCCGGCACCCGCGCGCTGGGAGACAGCGTCGAGAAAGAAGCGCAACTGCGTGACGAGCTGTACAGCGACCCCAAGGAAATCGCTGAACATGCGGTTTCGGTCAAGCTGGCTTTCGAGGAACTGCAGGCGATCTGCGAGCCGCAACAGCTGGGGGTCAGCGAGTTCATGGCAGTTTCCCGGCGTGGCAGCGTGCAACATCTGAGCTCGCGGCTCAGAGGCCAGCTCCGGGACGGCTGCAACGCCTGGCATGCCTTCGCCGCGCTGTTCCCGGCGGTCACCGCCTCGGGCATTCCCAAACGTGAGGCCCTGCAGGCCATCGCGGCCCATGAGGGGGCCCCCCGTGACCTCTACAGCGGCTGCGTGATGATCTGCGACAGCCACGGCATGCTCGACGCCGCGCTGGTGCTGCGCACAGCGTTCCAGCATCGCGACCAGGCCTGGGTCCAGGCCGGCGCTGGTATCGTCTCCCTCTCGCTGCCGGAGCGCGAACTGGAAGAAACCCGTGAGAAGCTCGCCAGCATCGCGCCCTACGTACACCTGGCCGAACCTCAGCTGGCAACCGTGCGGCAAACAGCCGAGGTGCAGCCATGAGCACGCTGCACGCTACCCTGCTACGCCAGCAGATTCGTGCCTTGCTACCCCAGGGCGAGTTGTTGGACGACAGCGCCAACCTGATCGAACGAGGCCTGGACTCACTACACCTGATGCGTTTGGTCAACGAATGGCGCCAGGCTGGTGCCCAGGTCACCTTTGCCGAACTGATCGAACAACCGTTCCTTGAGCACTGGCTGCCGCTGCTAACCAAAACCAGCGGGATACCAGTAGCACTCCTGCCTCTGCCTCGTGACGAACCACCCCCACAGGCGCCCTTCGCCCTGACCGATGTACAGCACGCGTACTGGATAGGCCGCGGCGATGAACAACTACTCGGCGGAGTCGGTTGCCACGCCTACCTGGAATTCGACGGTGCGACTCTACAACCCCGGTGCCTGGCAACGGCCTGGCAAGAGGTGCAGCAATGGCACGGTATGCTGCGTGCCCGCTTCGACGATGAAGGCAGGCAGCAGGTGTTGGAACGGGGCCAGTCCCGGTTACGCGTGCAGGACCTGCGTCAGCTGGACGAGGCCACCGTACAGCAGGCCCTGGTGGCGACCCGTGAACGCTTGTCGCACCGGCGCCTGGCGGTGGAGCGCGGCGAAGTCGCCGGGCTGGAGCTGAGCCTGTTGCCAACGGGCGCCTGTCGCCTGCATTTCGACATCGACCTGCTGGTGGCCGACGTCCATAGCCTGCATCTGATCCTGCGAGATCTGGCTACTCGCTACCGTGGCGAAGCACTGCCGGAAGCCGGCCGGGACTGGTATTTCGCCCGTTACCTGGCCGTACGCCCAGCCCCTTCGGCCAGTTCCGCCCTTTATTGGCAGGCACGCCTGGACCAGTTGCCGGCGGGACCGGAGCTGCCGCTCGCACGTCCTCCCGAGTCGATCGAGCAGGTACGCTTCTCCCGTCGCCAGCAACGGCTGTCGGTCGAGGTCTGGACGCGCCTGCGCGAACAGGCTGCACGGCACTGCGTGACCCCTGCCATGCTGCTGGCCGGATGCTTCGCCCAGGTGCTGGGGCGCTGGAGCCGCGTGCCGCACTTTCTCCTCAACCTGCCGCTGTTCGATCGCCAGGGCGGCCAGCCAACACTGGACCAGGTGGTAGCGGACTTCACCAACCTGCTGTTGCTGGAGGTCGACCTGCGTAAGCCCGGCACCTTCGCCGAACAGCTGAAACGCCTGCAGACGCAGTTCCACCGAGACATGGCCCATGCCGACTATTCCGGCGTCCAGGTGCAACGAGACCTGGCTCAACGCCATGATGGCCAGCGCAGTTTTTCCCCCGTGGTGTTCGCCTGCAACCTCGGCACGCCGCTGCTCGACCCGGCGGACGCCGACGTCCTGGGTCGCCTGAACTACATGATCTCGCAGACCCCGCAGGTCTGGCTCGACCATCAGGTATACGAAGAGGACGGCACCCTGCTGCTGGCCTGGGATGCCCAGGACACGCTGTTTCCGGAAGGCCTGCTCGACGCCATGTTCGGTACCTACATCGACCTCTTGCATGACCTGCAGGGGCCAGCAGCCTGGGATTCACCAGTGCTACCGGATCTACCTGAGGAGCAGCAGGCGCTGCGCCAACGGGTCA
The DNA here is from genome assembly GCF_900187975.1 of Pseudomonas delhiensis. Taxonomy (GTDB): domain Bacteria; phylum Pseudomonadota; class Gammaproteobacteria; order Pseudomonadales; family Pseudomonadaceae; genus Pseudomonas; species Pseudomonas delhiensis. Next base: position 121,534 of record NZ_FZPC01000009.1, read on the forward strand.
ATGCCACCCAGGCCAAGATCCCCGTCCGTACCCTGCTGGAAGCGCCCTTCGCCATTGCTGGCGAACGCCTGGCGCTGATCGATGGTGAACGCCGGTTGAGCTACACCGCCTTGCGGGACGGTACCCTGAGAATTGCCAGTTACCTGCTGGAACAGGGAATACAGCCCGGTGACGCAGTGGGCGTGTGCCTGCCACGTGGCAGCGACGCAGTGATCGCCCTGTTCGGCGTACTGGCCGCTGGTGCCTGTTATGTGCCGATCAGTCCCGGCCAACCACCTGCCCGCCGCGAGCGCATAGCGCAACGTGCCAACATTCGCAGCCTGATAGATATGGAACTGCTGCAGCAAGCCCTCGATTACGTGCCCTTGTCCGCTCCCGTATACGTCGATCCGCAGAGCCCGGCCTATGTGATCTTCACCTCCGGCTCCACCGGTGAACCCAAGGGCGTGCAGGTCAGCCACCGTGCCGCCTGCAATACCCTGGACGATCTCAACCAGCGCTTTGCCGTCGGCCCCGAGGACCGCGTACTGGCGGTCTCGGCGTTGGATTTCGATCTGTCGGTCCACGACCTGTTCGGCGTGTTGGCGGCAGGTGGCTCTGTGGTACTGCTGGATGAACAGCAACGCCGCGACGCCACTGCCTGGCTCAGGCTGATCCAGCAACACCAAGTGACCTTGTGGAACTCGGTGCCATTGTTGCTGGACATGCTGCTGACAGTGGCCGAAAGCGATGGGCGCACCCTGCCCTTGCGCCTGGCCTACCTGTCCGGCGACTGGATCGGCCTCGACCTGCCGGCCCGCCTGGACGCCGCCACTGCCGGCGGCTGCCGACTGATTGCCATGGGCGGCGCCACCGAAGCCGCCATCTGGTCGAACTGGCAACCCGTGACGCTGCCCTTGCCTGAACACTGGACCTCGATCCCCTACGGCACGCCCCTGGCCAACCAGTGCTTCCGCGTGGTCGACAGCCTGGGCCGCGACTGTCCGGACTGGGTCTCCGGCGAGCTGTGGATCGGCGGGGTCGGCGTCGCCGACGGCTATCGCGGTTCGGAACAGCTCAGCGCCGAGCGTTTCGTCCAGCATGAGGGCCAGCGCTGGTACCGCACTGGCGACATGGGTCGTTACTGGCCCGACGGTTGCCTGGAGTTCCTCGGCCGCCGCGACCAGCAAGTCAAGGTCCGTGGCCACCGCATCGAACTGGGTGAAGTGGAAAGCGCCCTGCTCACCCTGCCCGAGGTACGCCAGGTAGTGGTGCTCGCCACGGGGAAACCGCTACGACTGATGGCCGCAGTGGTCGGCAGCATCGATTGCAGCGACGATCTCTGTCAGCACCTGGCCCAGCAGTTGCCCGAGTACATGCTGCCCAGCCAATGGTTGCTGCTCCCCAGCCTGCCCCTGAGCGCCAACGGCAAGCTCGACCGGCAACAGTTGTTGCAACTGGCCGAACAGCAGGCACCGCAAACCGACCAGCAACGGCAGCCGCCTTGCGGAGAAGTGGAGCAGCGGGTCGCGGCGATCTGGCGTGAGCTGCTGCATTGCCCGCAGGTCCACCGCCAGGACGATTTCTTCCGCCTGGGCGGCGACAGCCTCCTGGCCACTCGATGTAGCACCCGTTTGCGCCGGGAAGGTCTGGCTAGCAACCATAGCCTGCGCCAATTGTTCGCCACACCGCGCCTGGCCGATTTTGCCGCAACCCTGCTGCCGGTCGGCGCCCCCCCAACGTTGCAGGTAGTACCGGACCTCGCCAACCGCTATCGAGGCTTCCCCCTGACCGAAGTCCAACAGGCCTACTGGCGCGGGCAAAGCCAGGACTTGCCATTGTCCTGTGGCACTACCTACCTGATCGAACTGGATGGCGAACGCCTGGATGTGCCGCGTTTCGAGCGGGCCTGGCAGCGTCTTGTACAGCGCCATGAAATGCTCCGCGCCGAATTGCTTGACGACGACCGCCAAGTAATCCTGCAACAGGTGCCACCAGTACAGGTGCAGCAGCATTGGCTGAAGTGCGGCGACGCCGAAACCGCACGACAGCAGTTGGCCAAACTCTGGGCGCAGCGGCCACGCCAGCGGCGCAGCTGGCCACTGTTCGAAGTGCATGCGGTGAATTACACCGGGCAACGCTGTCGCCTGGGGCTGTTCTTCAACTACCTGACGTTGGACGGCCTGAGCATCAAGCTCCTGCTGGGAGAACTGGCCCAGCTCTACACCGAGCCCGATCATCCGTTATCGCCAATCGGCTTGTCGTTCCGCGACTATGTTCTGCAGGTCCAGCCCAGCCCCGAACAGCTGGAACAGGCCCACGCCTATTGGCGTGAACGCCTCGACGATCTGCCTGGGCCTCCAACCCTCCCTCTGCGCTGTTCGCCGCAGAGCCTTGAGGAAACCAGTTTCAGTCGCCGTGAATTCCGCCTGGAAGCCAACCAGTGGCAAGCGCTACGCCAGCGGGCACGAGAGTCGGGGATCACTGCCTCGGTACTGCTGCTCAGCGTCTATGCCCAGGTGCTGGCCCGCTGGAGCAACGGCCATGCCCATACCCTGAATCTGACACTGTTCGACCGGCAGGACATCCATCCGGACATCGGGCGAGTGCTTGGTGACTTCACCTCGCTGGTGCCGGTGAGCTTCTACCCCGAGGTTGGCCGCAGCTTCCTGCTCCAGGCCCAGCAGATACAGGCGCAGATCGCCGATGTGCTGCAACACGCTGCCTGTTCCTCGATCTGGGTCCAACGGCAACGGGCACACCGGGTCGGTCCGCAGGCCGCGGCATTGCCAGTGGTGTTCACCAGTACCCTGGGGTTGGCCGACGATCTGCTGGGCGAGCTACCCGAGGACTTTCCGGATATCGTCCCCGGCGGTCTATCGGAAACCCCGCAGGTCTGGCTCGACCATCAGTTGTATGAACATCGCGGCGCCCTGGTGCTGTGCTGGGACGCCGTGGACGCACTGTTTCCGGAAGGCCTGCTGGACGCGTCGTTCGCTACCTATACCGAAGCGCTGGTGCGATTGATCGACGCCGACTGGCAGTACCCCCTGGCGCTGCCACTGCCTCCTATGCAGGCCGCTGTGCGCCGGCAGGTCAATGCCACAGCCCGCCCCATAGCCCCACGTACCCTACTCTCCGCCCCCTTTGCCATGAGTGCCGAACGCCTGGCGCTGATAGACGGAGAAAGCCGGCTGAGCTATGGCCAGTTGCGCGAGGCAGCCTTGCGCGTGGCAGCGGGTCTGCTGGCCCAGGGCGTAAAGCCTGGCGAGGCCGTTGGCGTATGCCTGCCACGTGGCAGCGACGCAGTGATCGCCCTGTTCGGAGTGCTCGCCGCTGGCGCCTGCTATGTACCGATCGGCATCGCTCAGCCCACGGCACGGCGCAAGCGTATCGAGCAACGCGCCACTATCCGCTACACCCTCGATACCCAGCAACTGCCGCAACTGCTGGCGCAAGCGCCGCTGTCAGCCCCCGTAGACGTCAGCGTGGACAGTCCGGCCTATGTGATCTTCACCTCCGGCTCCACTGGCGAACCCAAGGGCGTGCAGGTCAGCCACCGTGCCGCCTGCAATACCCTGGACGATCTCAACCAGCGCTTTGCCGTCGGCCCCGAGGACCGCGTACTGGCGGTCTCGGCGTTGGATTTCGATCTGTCGGTCCACGACCTGTTCGGCGTGTTGGCGGCAGGTGGCTCTGTGGTACTGCTGGATGAACAGCAACGCCGCGACGCCACTGCCTGGCTCAGGCTGATCCAGCAACACCAAGTGACCTTGTGGAACTCGGTGCCATTGTTGCTGGACATGCTGCTGACAGTGGCCGAAAGCGATGGGCGCACCCTGCCCTTGCGCCTGGCCTACCTGTCCGGCGACTGGATCGGCCTCGACCTGCCGGCCCGCCTGGACGCCGCCACTGCCGGCGGCTGCCGACTGATCGCCATGGGCGGCGCCACCGAAGCCGCCATCTGGTCGAACTGGCAACCCGTGACGCTGCCCTTGCCTGAACACTGGACCTCGATCCCCTACGGCACGCCCCTGGCCAACCAGTGCTTCCGCGTGGTCGACAGCCTGGGCCGCGACTGTCCGGACTGGGTCTCCGGCGAGCTGTGGATCGGCGGGGTCGGCGTCGCCGACGGCTATCGCGGTTCGGAACAGCTCAGCGCCGAGCGTTTCGTCCAGCATGAGGGCCAGCGCTGGTACCGCACTGGCGACATGGGTCGTTACTGGCCCGACGGTTGCCTGGAGTTCCTCGGCCGCCGCGACCAGCAAGTCAAGCTCCGTGGCCACCGCATCGAACTGGGTGAAGTGGAAAGCGCCCTGCTCGCCCTGCCCGAGGTACGCCAGGCCATGGCCGTGGTGCTGGGTGACCCGCCCAGACTGGCGGTGGCGGTAGTGCTGCATCGGGAAGTCGCGCCGGACCACCTGCGCCAGCAGCTGCGCGACAGTCTGCCGGACTACATGATTCCTGCCAGCCTGCATACCCTCGACAGCCTGCCCTCGAGCATCAACGGCAAAGCCGACCGCGCGGCCCTGCGCCAGCAGTTGCTGGCCTGTCGCGGAGCAGAGACCGACAGTACCGGTGAGGCCCCACAGGGAACCACCGAGCAGGAAATGGCAGCGCTGTGGAGCGAGATACTGCAACGCCCGGTTGTCGATCGACACATCGACTTCTTCCTCCTGGGCGGCGACAGCCTCAGCGCCACGCGCCTGATCGAAGCCGTGAAACGTCAGAGAACGGGCAACCGCTCCCTCACTCTGCGCGAACTCTTCGCCCATCCCAGCATCGCCGAGCTGTGCGCGTACCTGATCGCGCCTGGTGAAGCCCCCCAGCATCCTCACGCCACGCACTTCGAGGAAGGCAGCCTATGAACGCCCTCGACATCTCCGCTCTCCTGGCCGACTGCGAAGCCCTGGGCATCCAGCTTTGGACCGAGGACGGCCAATTGCGATACCGCGCGCCGAACGGCGTCATGGACGACACCCTCAAGCAACGCCTGCGCGAGCACAAGAACGGGCTACTGGCCCTGCTCGCACCGCAGGAAGTCCAGGTGCAGGCCGATCCCCGGCATCAGTTCGAACCCTTCATCCTGACCGACGTACAGGCGGCCTACCTGGTGGGACGCAGCGACGCCTATGACTATGGAGGCGTAGGCTGCCACGGCTACGTAGAACTGGATGGCCCAGGCCTGGACCCGAAGCGTCTGGAACTAGCCTGGCACACCCTGATCCTGCGTCATCCGATGTTACGTGCAGTCATCGCCCAAGCCGGCTTCCAGCAGGTCCAGCAGCGGGTGCGCCTGCCTCCATTGGTTTGCAACGACCTACGCGGGCACAGCGCCTCGCAGGAAGAACAGGCGTTGCTTGCCACCCGTACGGAACTGGCCAACCGCGTCTACTGCGCCGATACCTGGCCCCTCTATGAACTTCGCCTGAGCCAGCGTGACCAGGGTAGCCGAGTACATCTGTCCATCGATCTGCTGATCGCCGACTTCGTCAGCATCCAGTGCCTGCTATGCGAGCTCGACCAGCTTTACCACGAACCCGAACAAGCATTGCCGGAGCTGCAACTGACTTTCCGCGACATCCTCCTGGCCGAACGCGCGGCCCGTGACGCCCCGGCGGCCCGCGCTCGACGCGAGCGCGACCGCGACTACTGGCTGCAGCGCCTGCCGACACTGCCAGACGCTCCCGAACTGCCACTACTGGAACAACAGCAGCCAGGCACAGGCTTCGATCGTCATGCCTTGTACCTGGACTCCCGGCAATGGCAAGGCTTCTGCCAACAGGCCGCCGAATTGCGTCTGACGCCCTCGGCAGCAGTGCTCGCGGTGTTCGCCGAAACCCTTGGCCACTGGTCGCGGCGCCCGCACTTCAGCCTCAGCGTCACGGTGCTCAGACGTCCGCCGTATCATCCGGACATCGGGCGCATCGTCGGCGACTTCACCGCAATCAACGTGCTGGCGGTGGAGCCACCCGGCGCCAGTGACTTCAACCAGCGCGCCCAGGCCTTGCAGCAGCGCCTATGGCAAGACCTGGAACACGAAGCGTTTTCCGGCGTAGAGGTGCTGCGCGAGCGGGCCCGGCTGCAATCCCGCAGCCTGCTGCCAGTAGTGTTCACCAGCACCCTGGGCGTGGGCGACAACCGCCATGCCGAGGGCGACTTCCTGCGCGGAGCCAGGCTGGGCTACGGCATCACCCAGACCCCGCAGGTGTGGCTCGACTGCCAGGTGTCCGAACGCAATGGCAGCCTGCTGATCAACTGGGACGTGCGCCAGGGCCTGTTCGCCGAAGGCCTGATCGAGGCCGCGTTCAGCAGCTTCCACGGTCTGCTGCTGGAGCTGGCCCAGGGGCCCGGCGCCTGGCACCGGACGCAGCCACTAACCCTGCCGGCGACCATGGCCGAGCGCCGGCAGGCCAGCAATGCCACCGAACGAGACTTGCCGGTACGTTGCCTGCACGACGGCTTTCTCGACAGCCTGCGCGCCATTCCAGACGCTTGCGCACTGATCTGTGCCAGCGGCCACTACAGCTACCACCAGTTGGCAGAACGAGCCAATGCCGTAGCCGAATGTCTGCGCGACAGCGGCTGCCAGCCGGGCAGTCCGGTGGCAATCATCCTCGACAAAGGACTTGAGCAGGTTGCCGCGGTACTCGGCACCCTGTTGGCAGGTGCGGTCTACGTGCCAGTGGACAGTGGCCAGCCGGATGCCCGACGTGATGCCATTCTCGATGATGCGCGAATTCGCTGGGTGCTGACCGACGCCGGGCAGCGCGAAAGCCGCGCATGGCCTGGCAACGTGGCCCTGATCGCCGTGGACAGCCTGTCCCCACTGCCGTTCCGCCAACTGCCCCGACACCACCTCTGTGACCCGGCCAACCTGGCTTATGTGATCTACACCTCGGGCACCACCGGCCGCCCCAAGGGCGTGATGATGAGCCACCGCGCCGCCTTCAACACCGTGGCCGACATCAACCAGCGCTTTGCGGTAGACGCCAACGACCGCCTGCTGGGCCTGGCCAACCTGGGCTTCGACCTGTCGGTCTACGACCTTTTCGGCACCTTCCTCGCCGGCGCGACTCTGGTGCTGCCATCTCCCGCGCAGCGCAGCGACCCGGCGCACTGGGCCAGCCTCATCAACCGCCACGCTGTCAGCCTGTGGAACTCGGTACCGGCACAAATGCAGATGCTCTGCAGTTACCTTGACGCGGAACCAGCCACCACACCCCTCAGCCTGCGCCTGGCGATGCTTTCCGGCGACTGGGTCGGCGTCGGCCTGCCCGCCGCGATCCGCCACCATTGCCCGGCATTACGCCTGATCAGTCTGGGCGGCGCCACCGAAGCGGCCATCTGGTCGATCAGCCATGAGATCCACCAGGTACCGCCAGGGACGCGCAGCATTCCCTATGGCACGCCACTGGCCAACCAGCGCTTCCATGTGCTCGACAGCGAGTTGCAGACGCGCCCGGACGGCGTAGCCGGCGAGCTGTACATCGGCGGCGCCGGCCTGGCCGAGGGGTACCTCAACGATGCCGCACGCACGGCCGAACGCTTTATTCACCATCCCCATAGCGGCGAACGCCTGTACCGTACCGGCGACTTCGGCCGTTACCGTAGCGACGGCCTGATCGAGTTCCTCGGCCGCGAAGATACCCAGGTCAAGCTGCGTGGCCACCGCATAGAACTCAGTGAGATCGAAAGCCTGCTGCAGGAGCATCCGGACGTGGCCCAAGCGGTGGTGGTGCTGGCCGGCGAGGCCCAGGAGCGGCGCCTGGCCGCCTTCGTTACGCCTCGGGGCCTGACCACCGCCACGCACGACAGCTGGAACGCCGAACTGGCGGCTTGCGCCATGGATTGTGGCGAACGGGCCACCCTCGGGCTCGACCGGGCGCTGCTCGCACAATGGGTGGACATGGCCAACCACATCGCCCTGCTGGATATGCTCAAGACCCTACGTGGCGCCGGCCTTTTCGTCGATCCACAGGCCTGCCACAGCATTGCAAATGTACAGCAGCAATGCCGCGTTGCTCCGGCCCATAGACGCCTGATGCGACGCTGGCTCAAGGCACTGGCCAGCGAAGGCTGGCTAATCGAGGACAAGGCCACGGCCAGCTATAGACTCGGCAATGCGCCGGACGAGCGACAGAGCGCCCAATGCTGGCAAGCCATGGACGAACTGGAAGCACGCCTGCACTACGGCACTGAGCTGCTGCGCTACCTGCGTGACTCCAGCGACCGCCTGCCACAGTTGCTCAGCGGTGAGGTCGACCCGCTGGCCCTGCTGTTCCCCCAGGGGCGCATGGACACGGCGCTGGCGGCTTATAACGACAACCTGCTGATGCGCTGCATGAACCAGGTGATCTGTGCCTGCGTGCTCCAGATCGCCAGTACCCGGGCGCACAGCGGACGACCCTTGCGGATCCTGGAAGTCGGCGCCGGCGTGGGCGGGACCAGTCGCGAGCTGATCCCGGCGCTGGACGGTTTCGCCGTGGACTACCTGTTCACCGATGTTTCGGCCTTCTTTCTCAACGAAGCGCGGGAGCAGTTCGCCGACCGGCCCTGGGTGCGCTTCGGTCTGTTCGACATCAACGCCGACGCCCTCGGCCAGGGCCTGCACGGCAGCAGCTGGGACGTGATCGTCTGCGCCAACGTGTTGCACAATGCCCGCCACGCCCCGACGGTGCTACGCAACCTGCGCGAACTGGCTGTACCCGGCGGGCACCTGTTGGTGATGGAAGCAACCCGGGAGATTCTCTCGCTGCTGACTTCCATGGAGTTCAAGGAAGGCCTGGACAACTTCACCGACTTGCGCGCCGACAAAGACCAGACCTTCATCAGCCGTCATCAATGGCAGGAACTGTTCGAGGATACCGGAGCTGAGCTGGTCGCCGCGTGGCCGGTAGCCGAAGACCCGCTGGACTGTGCCGGGCAAACCACCTTCATCGTCCGCTTCCCATGCGAACAGGTCGAACTGAACCGCGAGGACCTGCTGCATTACCTGCAACGATGCCTGCCGAGCTACATGCTGCCCAGCTACCTGGAAGTGTTGGAATGCATGCCGTTGTCGCCCAATGGCAAGATCGACCGTACGTGCCTGAGCGCTCGCCTGCCCGGCCACGGCAGCCGCCAGATGGTCCTCGGCGAAGCCCCCCGAGGAGACCTGGAACAGCGCATCGCCGCGCTCTGGAGCGCCGCCCTGGGTTGCAACGACATCGCCCGTGACCAGGACTTCTTCGCCGCCGGCGGCGACTCGCTGCTGGTGGCACAGATCGTCGCCAGGATGCGTGAACAGATTCCGGAAAGCGCGTGCTGGGAGTGGGATCGACTATTGCGTGAAGTCCTGCGCGAACCGACAGTGCAAGCCTTGGCCACACGCTTGCAGGAAAGCCCCGATGAGCGCGACGACGAGCCCGCCAGCCGGCACTCGCCCCTGAACGTGCTGGCCCCGGCCCGAAGCATCGATTGCAACACCGTGCATGTGCTGGTGCACGATGGCAGCGGCACCCTCGCGCCCTACCGCGCCTTGCTCGGCGCCTTGCGCAATGAGCCAGCGCGCCAGGGCGCGATCCTCGGCCTGAGCCTGCCAGGGGAAGCCGACTACCTGGCGCGCCCTGCCGCAGGTTTGATCGAATGGCTCGGTGCCGAGTACGCCCGCTACTTGCTCGATTACGGAGTGCAGCGCTTCGAGCTGGTGGGTTACTGCATGGGTGGCTTGCTGGCCATCGAGACTGCCCGGGGGTTGCTGGAAGCCGGGGCCGAGGTAGGTATGGTCAGCGTCATCAGTAGCGACCGCTTCCGTTACCAGATCGACGACGAACTGCTGCTGGAACGGGCCTTCGGCCGCCTGCTCGGCGCCACCATCGAAGCCGCTGGCCACGAGATAGAAGATGCCGTACTGCACCGGGCCCTGGAGCATCTGGTCAAGCGCCACGGCCCGCGGTTGCCGGCCGGTTGCCTACAAGACCTGGACGGTGAATGGGCCCCGGTCGCCGAGTGTTATCGCCGCCTCGCACAATGTCCCGCCGAACAGCGCCTGGCAACCCTCGCCAGCTGTGTGCCGACCCAGGCCGCCCCCCTGTCGGCCGTGCAGGCACACAGCCTGTTCCGGGTATTCCGCCATAGCCTCGACGCCGTCGCGGGGTATCGGCCCGCCCCCTTCGCCGGCAACCTGCAGGTACTGCTGGACGACCAGAGCCTGCATTTCCTGCCGGGTCTGCAAGGTAACATGCGAGGCTTCTGGAGAGACCTCGCTCTTGGCGACATTCGCCTGCTGAACATCAATGGCAACCACGTGAGTTGCATGCAGCCTCCCCATGTTGACCAGTTGCTGCCGGTGCTGATGGGTGAGGTGTCATGAGCGCGCCACTGATCGGCCTGGTCGGCTCCGGCGGCAGCGTCGGTGGCGCAGCACTGGCCCTGCTGCGCCACCGACCGGGGCTGCGCCTGCGCTGCGGACAGCGACGCCCACAGGCCCAGTCGGCAACGCTGGAGACACATCCGCTGGATGTTTTCGATGCCGCGCAACTGGAGAGGTTCTGCGAAGGTTGCCAGGTGGTGCTCAACTGCGCCGGCCCCTCCTGGCTGATCGGTGAGCGTGTTGCCTGTGCTGCCCACCGGGCCGGCGCGGCCTATGTCGATGCCTTCGGCAATACCGCCTTGCTGGAGGCGCTGCAAGGAGCCGATAGGCCCTCGATCATCGGCGCCGGGGTCTTCCCCGGCCTCACCGCCCTGCTGCCACGCTGGCTGGTCAACCAGGGCCTGGAACGCCCGACCCACCTGCGAATCCTCTCTGGCGGCCGCGAACCTTGCAGCAGCGCCGGCGGCGCCGATGTACTGCTCAGTGCGCTGGGCGGCTTCGGTACGCCCAACGCCCACTGGTACGACGGCCAGGTGCAGGCCCTGGTACTCCCCCCGGGCACCGAGGAACTACCGGGCTTCCCCGAACTGGCCCACCGCTCGTCCTACCTGACCAATGAACTGCTGCAACTGGCCCAAGCTCTGGAACTGCGCGAAGCGAGTTTCTGCAACGTGTTTTCCAACCCCGAGTTGCCCACGCTGATCGCCAGTCTGTGCCAGCGCCTGAGCCAATCGCATGACCCGCACAGCCTGCAACAGGCAGTGGCGCAACTGGTTCGCGCGGCAGACCTGGAGCTGCAAGGGCGCACATCGTACTACCGCCTGGTGGTGGAGCTGGAGGGTTGGCGCAGCCAGCGACCCTACTGCCAACGGGCGGTATTGCGCAGCCACGACAGCTACAGCCTGAGTGCCACAGTAGCGGTATGCGCCACCGTACGGCTGCTGGAAGACGATGCCTGGAGTGGTGCCCATTGGGCGGCACAGGCCCTGCAACCCGCCACCGTCATCGACGCCGTCCTTCAGCAGGCCTGCAATGACCTGAGCCTGGTCGAACTGCCCGGACAACAGGCCCGTAATTCCGGCAAAGAAGAAGGAGCCCTATGAACCAGCCTCTGCGTGTCATCGTTTGCGGCACCACCTTTGGCGCCATCTACCTGCAAGGTATCGCCCGCCTGCCACAACACTACCGGCTGGTAGGCATCCTCGGGCGGGGCAGCGAGCACTCCCGCGCCTGCGCCAAGCGTTGGCAGGTCCCCTTGTACGAGTGCGTCGCGGCTCTGCCGTCCGAAGTCGATCTTGCCTGCGTGGCGGTACGCTCGGCGGTAGTCGGCGGCCCGGGCACCGAGCTGGCCAAGGCTCTGCTCGAGCGAGGCGTTCATGTGATCCAGGAACATCCGGTGCACCACGACGAGGTCGCCGCATGCCTGCGCATAGCCCGGCAAAGGGATCTGCAGTACCGGCTCAATCCGTTCTACAGCGACCTGGCGCCGGTACGTTGTTTCATCGATGCCGCGCGACACGTCCTGGGCCAGCGGGAGGCGTTGTATGTCGACGCCGCTTGCAGCGTGCACGTGCTGTTCCCGCTGGTGGAAATACTCGGCCAGGCCCTTGGCGGCCTGCGCCCCTGGGCTTTCACCGTGCAACCCCAAGACACAGGCCCCTTCCTCAACGTAGCGGGTAACCTGGCCGGGGTGCCCCTGGCCTTGCGCGTGCAGAACCAGCTAAACCCGGCCGATCCAGACAACCACACCCAGGTGTTGCATCGCATCACCCTGGGCACCAGCGGCGGTACCCTGAGCCTGACCGATACACATGGCAGTGTACTGTGGAGCCCGCGGGCCCATGTCCACCGCAACCCCCAGGGCGTGCTGGAAATGGATGGTGACTCGGCGGCCCTGGACCTGGCCGTCAGCAGCCTGATAGGCCACCCGCAGCCACCGACTCTGCGCCAGGTATTCGCCAAGCTGTGGCCAGCCAGCATCGCCTGCAGCCTGGAGCGTTTCCACCTGAGTCTGCAAAAGCCCGCCGAGCCAGCCCTGGCACAATTCCACCTGAGTTGCTGCAAGGCCTGGCAGCAGTTGGGTGCCGAGTTGGGCCCGCCCCAGATCATCAACCCGGCGCCTCCGCTGCCACTGGACCTGGGTCAATGGCCTCCGCCGCGGGAGAGCATCTCATGCTGAACGAAATCAGACAGTTGCAGCAGTACCAGCAACGCTGGTTCCGCCGTTTTACAGAGCGGCCCCGAGCACGCCTGCGCCTGTTCTGTCTGGCCCACGCTGGTGGCGGTGCACGCTTCTTCGCCAACTGGGCACAACTGTTGCCCGAAAGCATCGAACTGGTCGCCATCCAGCTACCAGGGCGCGAAGAGCGCATCGACGAGCCGCCAATCGAGCACATGACGCCACTGGTCAGCGCCATCAGCAATGTTCTGCAGCCTTGGCTGGACCGGCCTTACGCAATGTTCGGCCACAGCATGGGCGCCGCAGTGGCCCACGAACTGTGCCTGAGCATACAGCGCCAGGGGCTGCCACTCCCACTGCGCCTGCTGGTGTCCGGCCGCGAAGGACCTAGTCGCAATCACAGCAGCAAGCTGCACAAGGCCTCAGACGAGGACTTCCTGGCTGCGATCATGGCTCTAGGCGGCACCTCGCCGGCGTTGCGGGAATCCCCGGAGCTGTTCACCCTGGCGCTGCCGGTCCTGCGCAACGACTACCGCTTGATCGAGACCTACCACCCCAATCCACGGCGGCCGCCCTTGAGCCTGCCGATCGAGGTGCTGTTCGGACAGGACGACCCGGAACTGCACCCAGGTGATGCCCAGGCCTGGACGTTGGAGAGCAGTCAGGGCGTACGCCTGCACGGCTTCCATGGCGGACATTTCTACCTGACGCCGCAGCGTCAGGCAGTGACGCAATGCATCAGCCGATGCCTGGGAGAGTACTCCCCGGAGTCCCTGGAAATGCCCTAGGTTCGGCCATCGTCCAGACCAGCTCCGGCGGTGCTGCTGCGAACCTGCCGCAGCACCGCCAGCGCCGCGCATAACGCCAGCAGGCCAATGCCGAGACCGCTGGCGTACCCCCAATAACCAGCCACGCCGATGGCCAGTGACGACACCAGGATTTCGCCAAGGGTTTGCAGCCCCTGGAACACCGAGCAGTCGGTACCGGGCTGCTCTCCTTGCTGGGCGAAACGCATCGCCAGGGTATAGGACGCTACGCTGGTGACACCGATACCCAACCCACCCAGCAATGTCGCCAGCCCCACATAGCCGCTGCCGGCGAGGCTTGGTTGCAGTACCAGGGCAAGCCATAACAGCCCGGCAGCCCCCACCAGAAGCAAGCCGCAGAGCAGAGTGTTCCAGCGCGAAACCCGACGCAGCAGCAACCCGGCCAGACCGCAGCCGAGGATGATCGCCAGCAATTGGCCAACCCCGGCCAGCACACCGACATCGCTCATCGACCAGCCGATGTCCAGCAGGATGAGCCTGGCCAGGCCGAAGAAGATCGCCCCAGCAAGGGTCACCAGCATCACCAGGGCCGTGAGCCGCCCGGAAAAGCGCCGCTTGAAAAAGCGGCGCAGGCTGGCCTTGGACGGAGCCACCAGCGGCGCCGGCTCGCGCCAGAACAGCGCCGGCAGGCCACACAGCAGCGCCACCGCAGCCAGTAGAAGAAAGGCAGCGGACGCATCGAAATGATCGAACAGCACCATGGTGCCCGGCCCCCCAAGCAGCATGCCGCCCATGAAGCCGGCAACCTGGAAGGTATTCACCCGGCCCAGGCTGGCGCTGGGCAAACGCTCTGCGGCCAGGCCGTCGACAGCGATGTCCTGGGTGGCGCAAAGCAGCGAGAGCAAGGCGATCAGGCCCAACAGCACCCCCATGTTGGCTACGTCGAACGGTACCAGCGCCATCAACGTCAGGGTCGCTACCGAGCCGGCCTGCAACGGCAGGATCCAGCTACGGCGGCGACCGATGCGCTCACTCCAGCGGTTCTCCACCGCCGACGCCCACAGCAGCTTGGCGACCCACGGCAAGCTGGCCAGGGGCGTGAGCGCTACCAGGTCCAGCGAGGCACCCATGTTGCGCAAGAGAGTCGGATACGCCTGGAAGGCCAGCCCCACGGGTAAGCCTTGGGCCAGATACAACCCACCCACCAACAGCAGAACCTGCCATGCACGCCCCTGCTCACGCGGCAGGGGCTTCGCTTCTACGGCAACCGACGTCATGTGCTCCCCCAAAACCAAAGCTGCAAAGGCGCCATGGAAGTCCATGCCCCCTCAAGGCGCCACCCGAAACCAGCGGCGCATCCCCCGAATAGGAATTAACTGTGTGGACGGCGGCGCAGCACCGCGGCCGGGATCAGTGCGTCGCCCAGCGGCTCCAGGACAAAACCCGCTACGCCAGCCTCCTGGGCAACCTGTTCCAGGCCAAAGGTGTGCCAGTCATGCTTGGCGCTGAAACGGCGCACCACGCTGTTGCCGGCCAGCACCTGGTAGTCGAGGGTCCAGTGCATCAGGTCCCCACCCGCCGGCTCACCCTGCAGGAAGACCCGGTAGAGGTGCTCGCCGATCTCGGCACAGGCCACCTGCATCAGCGGCACCGGCTGCGGCGTGTCGAGCATCATCACATCGACAATCACGATGCCGAGCTCATCCAGGCGCTCCGACAATTGCTGCCATAGGCATTGGCGCTGGAGTGCATCGAGGTAGCCGAGAGTGCCGCAGATCACCGCCGCTGACAGTTGTGGCGGCAAGGTCACCTGCTCTAGCGTGCCTGCCAGCACAGTGACCCGCTGACGCAGATCGGCGCTGCGCATCAGCCGGCCAAGCAACGCCGCTCGCATGGCCGCCGAGGGTTCCAGCGCAAGAATCCGAGCCTGGGGCAAGGCATCGGCGATCACTTGCACGCACGGCCCGGTGCCAGCGCCGACATCGAGAATCAGCCCCTGCGGATCGACCTCCTGCAACGCCGCGCTTATGGAGTCTCGACGTTTCAACCATTGCTGCTCGCTGAGCACGTCATAGAATTCTGCGGACAAGGCATAGGGATCGGAGTACTGAATGGACACCATGGGAAACCTCCCGGGGTACTGAAATTTAAATGATAAAAAGTCTCACTATCATTTAAACATCATCAGCGTCCCTCGTCCTATGCCAGGGAGCGGATGCATTCTCCGACAAAGATTGTTGGCCTGGCTTGAATTTCCGTCTGAATTCGTCCATAGCCATTTGGCGAGGGCTGACAAGCTTCCAGCGCTACGTTGAAACCGAATGTGCCATCAGTGTCTGGTGCAATTGCGGAAGATGGCACTCCCCTGCCACCAGCCGGGACGGTATGGGTGATGTAGAGAAGGCAAGAAGCCAGCCCCCGAGACCTGAAGTGCCTGATGCCGAGGTTCGGCCCTCTCCTGTTGGAGAGAGGGCCGAAGCCCGTTTCTCAGGCGAACTCGCAGCGGAACGCGCCCTCCTCCACGCCGACGCTCAGTTGGCGGTAGCGATGGCCCTCGCGGGTGGCGCTGAGCAGGCTGTGGCTGATCTGCGGCAGCAGGGCGTTGACCAGGATGGCGTCGACCATCCGCCCGCCCGACTCCACCTCGGTGCAGCGGCTGACGATGAGTTGCACCAGCGCGTCGTCGAAATGGCAGTCGATACCGTGGTTGTCGAGCATGCGCTGGCCGATGCGCTGCAGCTGCAGGCGGATGATCTCGCCCAGGGTGGCGTCGTCGAGCGGGTAGTAGGGCACCACCAGCAGCCGCCCCAGCAGGGCCGCCGGGAAGACCTCCAGCAGCGGCGCGCGCAGCGCCTCGGCCAGGGCATCGGGGCTGGGGCGTTCGGCGCCTTCGCGGCACAGCGCCTCGACCACTTCGCTGCCGACGTTGGAGGTGAGGATGATCACGCTGTTGCGGAAGTCGATGTGGCGGCCCTCGCCGTCCTCCATCCAGCCCTTGTCGAAGACCTGGTAGAAGACCTCGTGGATGTCCGGGTGGGCCTTCTCGATCTCGTCCAGCAGCACCACGCTGTAGGGCCGGCGGCGCACCGCCTCGGTGAGCACGCCGCCCTCGCCGTAGCCCACGTAGCCGGGCGGCGCGCCCTTGAGCGTGGAGACGCTGTGGGCTTCCTGGAACTCGCTCATGTTCAGCACGAT
Organism: Pseudomonas delhiensis; assembly: GCF_900187975.1. GTDB lineage: Bacteria > Pseudomonadota > Gammaproteobacteria > Pseudomonadales > Pseudomonadaceae > Pseudomonas > Pseudomonas delhiensis. The sequence continues at coordinate 138,008 of NZ_FZPC01000009.1, forward strand.
GGCGTTCTGCTCGCCGCCGTAGAGGGTTTCCGCCAGGGCCAGGGCGGTCTCGGTCTTGCCCACGCCGGAGGGCCCGCAGAGCAGGAACACGCCCACCGGCTTGCGCGGGTCGTCCAGCCGCGCGCGCGAGGTGCGGATGCGCCGGGCGATGGCGTCCAGCCCCTGGCGCTGGCCGATCACCCGCTGGCCGAGGGTCTCGCCCAGTTGCAGCACCGCCTGGATCTCGTCCTTGAGCATCCGTCCCAGGGGGATGCCGGTCCAGTCGCAGACCACCGCCGCCACGGTGTTGGCGTCCACCGCCGGGAAGATCAGCGGGGCCTCGCCCTGCAGCGCCTGCAACTGTTCCTGCAGTTCGGCCAGGCGCTGGCGGGCCTCCGTTTGATCGTCGCGGGCATCGGCCTGGGGTTCGCCGGCCAGCGCCTGGCGCAGGGCGATGATCTCCAGGCCCAGGCATCTTTCCTCCTGCCAGCGCAGTTGCAGCGCCTGCAACTCGCCACGCGCCTGCTCCAGGCGCGCGCCCAGGGCCTGCACGGCCTCGGGCTCGCCCAGGCCGATGCCGCGCTCGCGTTCAATGACCTCCAGTTCGATCTCCAGCGCCTGGATGCGCTGGCGGCAGTCCTCGATGGGCGCGGGCTCGGCGTCCTGGCTCACCGCCACCCGCGCGCAGGCGGTGTCGAGCAGGGCCACCGCCTTGTCCGGCAGCTGCCGGGCGGGGATGTAGCGGTGCGACAGGCGCACCGCGGTGACCACCGCCTCGTCCAGCAGCAGCACGCCATGGTGGCTCTCCAGGGCGGCGGCGATGCGCCGCAGCATCAGCAGGGCGCGCTGCTCGTCCGGCTCCTGCACCTGCACCACCTGGAAGCGCCGCGTCAGCGCCGGGTCCTTCTCGATGTACTTCTTGTACTCCGACCAGGTGGTGGCGCCGATGGTGCGCAGCTGGCCGCGGGCCAATGCCGGCTTCATCAGGTTGGCGGCGTCACCGGTGCCCTGGGTGCCGCCGGCGCCGACCAGGGTGTGGATCTCGTCGATGAACAGCACCGTGGGCACGGTGCTGGCCTGCACCTCCTCGATCAGCGCCTGCAGGCGCGCCTCGAACTCGCCCTTGACCCCGGCACCGGCCTGCAGCAGGCCGATGTCCAGCAGGCACAGGCGCACCCCGCGCAGCGGCGCCGGCACGTCGCCGCTGGCGATGCGCAGGGCCAGGCCCTCGACCACCGCGGTCTTGCCCACGCCGGCCTCGCCGGTGAGCAGCGGGTTGTTCTGCCGGCGGCGCATGAGGATGTCGATGATCTGGCGGATTTCCTCCTCGCGCCCGGCCACCGGGTCCAGCTCGCCGCGCCGCGCCCGTTCGGTGAGGTCCTGGGCGAAGCGCTGCAGGGCACCCTGCCCGGCCGCCTGCGCCGGTGCGGCCTGCTCGGCGTGCAGGCCCAGGGCCGACTCGCTGGAGCCTTCGACGATGCTGTGCAGGCGCTGCTGCAGGGTCTCGGCGTTGATCCGCGAGAACTGCGGCGAGATGGCCCGCAGCTGGTTGCGCAGGTTGACGGTGGTGAGCAGGCCCAGCAGCAGGTGGGCGCCGCGGATGCTGGCGCTGCCGTCCTGCAGCGAGGCGAACACCCAGGCGCGCTCCACGGCGCTGTCGATGTGCTCGCCCAGGTCCTGCACCGAGCCGGCGCCGCGCGGCAGCCGGTCGAGCACCGCCAGCAGGTCCTCCTGCAGGGCCTCGGCTTGCAGGTCAAAGTAGGCCATGACCCGCTGCAGGTCGCCCTGCGGCCGCTGCAGCAGCTGGTAGAGCCAGTGGGCCAGCTCGACGTAGGGGTTGCCCCGGAGCTTGCACAGGGCGGTGGCTTGCTCCAGCGCATCCAGCAGTTCGCGGTTGAGCTTGCTGAAGAGGACGTTTCGACTGATCTCGGCCATGGGCCAGAACTCCGTTCAGGGGGTTGGAAAGACGGTGCAGCCGCGGTCCAGCGGCTCCACGGTGTAGGCCAGGTCGCCGGCGTCGGCTTCGCTGTGGCGCTGTCCGCACCAGCTGCTCAGGCCCAGCCGGGCGCCATCGCCCAGGCTGGCGCCCTGGACCTGGTCGCAACGCAGCAGCAGGCGCAGTTGCCAGAAGAACTCCAGGCCCAGGTATTGGCGGACCCAGTCGCGCAGCTCGCCGGTGCGCGCCGCGCCGGGCAGGAAGGCCTGGTAGTCGGCCATCTCCAGCGGCCCCAGTTCGATGCAGAAGCCGTGCTGCAGGTCCAGGCGCGCCAGCCCCAGCAGCATGGCCTCGCCCAGGCGCGCCACCTGGCGCCCGGCGCTCAGCTGGGCACGCTCGGCGGCCTCGATGGGCAGCCAGGTCGGGCAGTTCTCGACAAGGCGCAGCGGCAGGCCGAAGTAGTGCCGCAGGACCTTTTCCAGGCCTTCGGCGTCGCGGCACTGGCGCGCCAGGTGGCCGGCCAGGGCGTACTTGGCGTGGCTGGGCAGGCTGTCCCGCGGGGTGGCGTCGGGGCCCAGGCCGATCAGGCAGGCCAGGTAGCGGTCGAAGTTGCGTTGCTCGGCGCGGTCCAGCGAGACCGTCGGCTGCGCGTCAGCCCAGGCCCGGTAGAACAGCAGGATCAGGCGGTGGTGGAAGAGGTCGCAGAAGTCCTGCAGGCTGCGGTCGCCGTGGTGCTGCACACGCTCGCGGACGTATTCCGTGAGGTGCAGCGGCAGCGGCCCGTTGGGCCCGAACAGGCCGAAGCTGAAGATGCTCAGCTCGTGCAGCGGGCTGCCGGGGCGCGGCTTCACCGCCGCCAGGGTCGAGGACGCGAAGGACATGGACGCCTCCTGCCCCAGGCGCAGCGGCTCGTCCCGCGGGTAAGGCGCGCGGCCCAGGCGCCAGGGGCTGCCGCCCTGGGCGTCGAGGCGGCGCAGTAGCTGGAACAGGTCGTGGCGGTGGGGCTCGGCCATCAGCCGCTGCCAGAAGTCCTCCGCCAGGCGCGCAGTGGGGGCGGCGGCGCTCACAGCAGCCCCCGGCGGCCACGCCGCGCGGCCCAGCGGCCGATCTCGCCGCGCTGCTGGCCGAGCAGGCGCGTCTCGACGAAGCTGTTGAGCGTGACCAGGCGGCCGAACAGGCGGTCGAGCACTGCCCCCAGCAGGTAGGGGCTGGCGCCGGAGAAGGCCTGCTCGTCGACCATCAGTTCCACCGCCAGGCCCCGGCAGAAAGCCGCCGGGCCGGGTTCGGCGAGGTTGCGGTAGATCGGCCGCAGGCGGCACCGCGTCAGCCCCTGCACCTGCCGGGCGACGCCGGGCTCGGCGAGGTCGGCGTACAGGCTCAGCAACTGGCGCAGGGCGCTTTCGCCATGCTCGCCGTCCATCAGGCTCAGGTAGCTGAACTGCAACTGGCTGATCAGCCCCCAGGCCACCTGGTCCTGGGCCAGCGCCGGGCGCGGCGGCGTCGGCCCGCGCAGCAGGCGCACGGCGCTCACCGGCATGGCGTCGGGGACCAGGAAGCGCCCCGGGTCCTGCCCGCGCAGCAGCAGCGGCAGGTCGCGGCTGCTGCACAGCACCTCGGCGCTCAGGTACTTGAGGTCGCCGCGCCAGGGCGACTCGCGTTCGTCCACCAGCGAGACGAAGACCTCGCTGCCGGCGTACTGCGCGCCGGCCCCGCCGCGCCGCGCGCGCTCGGCCAGCAGGCGCGGCTCGCGGCGCAGCGAGAAGTAGGCGCCATGGTTGGCGTGGTCCGCCGCGTAGGTGCAATAGAACGGCCGGAACGCCTGCTCGCTGTCCAGCGCGGCGGACAGCCCGTGCACGCTGCGCACGCAGAACACCTCATGGTCCAGCGGGCGCGCCCGGTCGACCACCAGGTGGTATTCGGGCGTGCGCTCGCTGAGCACGATGCGTTCGGCGGTGCGCGGGAACAGGTTGATCACCGGCGTGCAGTGCAGCGCCAGGTGGGAGGCGTCGACGTGGCGCGCCAGTTCGGTGTCCTGGCGGTCGAGCAGCACGATGAGTTCGAAGCCCTGCCCTTGCAGGTCCGCCGCGCCATCGAAGAACGCCTGCAGGCCGCCGATGCTGAGGAACAGCAGGCGCGCGGGGAAGGCGAAGTATTCCTGCAGCAGCCGGTAGCCGTCGAAGTTGCGCAGGTCCACCGGCAGCAGCGCCTCGTCCTCGGCGAAACCGTCGTGGCGCAGCGCATCGGCATCCAGCAGCAACCGCCGCGGCTGCTCGCCGAGGCCCTGGCAGACCACCCCGACGCTGTGCTGCATGAGCAGCTCCAGCAGCGCCTGGGCCTGGACCTCGGCAGCGCTCAGGTGGAACGCCAGGCGCTCCAGGCGCAGGTCCTTCAGGGCCAGTTGGCCGAGGGTGCGCAGGCGGATGCGCAGCGCCGCGCGGCAACGCCCGGCGTCGGCGCCCAGGCCGGCCAGCGGCAGGTCCGGCGGCAGCCCGCCGAGTTCCACCAGCTCCAGCGCCAGCGGCTGCAGGGTCACTTCGTGGGCGGTCAGGTAGCTGCAGGCGGTGCCGCTGCGGCGCAACGCATCGGATTCGATGGCGGTGCCACGCGGCACCCGGTAGCCGCCGTTGATCTCGCCCTTGCGGATGTCCGGGCGCAGCTCGGCGATGGCCATCGACGGCAGCGGCGACAGGTAGTGGGGATGGAGGATTTCCAGCAGGCGCTGGGAGAAGCGCGGGAACTCGGCGTCCATCTTCAGCTGGATGCGCGCGCAGAGGAAGGCGAAGCCCTCCAGCAGCCGCTCGACGTAGGGGTCGGCCACTTCGCTGCCGCTCATGCCCAGGCGCGCGGCGATCTTCGGGTGGCGCTCGGCGAACTCGCCGCCCATCTCGCGCAGGTACAGCAGTTCACGCTGGTAGTAGTCGAGGAATTTGCCGTCCATGCTCAGCCCAGGTCCTTGAGGTCGAAGGTGCCGCTCTCCAGGTCGACGTCGGTGCGGAACAGGAACTCCTGTGGGACCGGGGTGCACCACAGGCGGCCCTTGATCTCCAGCGCCAGGCTGTTGCCGCAGGTGCCGCCCTCCTGCGGCGCGAGGCAGCGCACCTGCAGGCCCTCGGCGAGGATGCGCGGCTCGAAATCGAGGATGGCCTGGGCGATGCCCTGTTGCAGGCGTTGCAGGGGGATTTCCGAGAGGCAGCGGCCGGCCAGCGGCGCGATGCCGAAGTTGAGCGTCGAGCGCCCGGCCAGCGGGTGCGCGGCGAAGTCCTCGCGGTCGCCCGCGGCCACCGAGTTGAGCAGCCAGCCGAGGTCGCGCAGGACCATCCGGCGCAGGGCGCTCTGGCAGATGAAACGCTGCTGCGCGGATTCCTGCCGCTGCTGCGGCTGGTCGTCGGTCAGGCGGTCCAGCAGCGAGGGCTGCAGGCGCGGCTGGCCGGCCCGGGGCGCCGGCCCCATGGCTTCGCGGCCGTGCCGGGCGCCGCGGCGCGCCAGGAGCGTGGCCGGCGCGGGTCTTTCCAGGCCGCTCATGGCCGCCCCTCCCCGCCATGCGCTATCTGCTGCCCTGCGCCCAGGGACGCCCGCAGCGCCGCGCACTGCTTGTCGTAGGCCTGGCGGAAGGTGCGGCCGAAGGCGCCGCGGATGTCGCTGTCGGCGTCGGCCTGCAGGTAACGGTAGCGCTGGACGAAGGCATCCCAGCACTGCGCCTTGCGGCGCATCGCCAGGAACCGCAGCGGGCCCTGTGGCGCCTGGGCTTCCAGGGCCTCGGGGGCGAACTCGGCGAAGACCGCGGCGAGGATGGCACGGATGCCCTCGACCATGCCGACCTGGTGCGCCTGCAACTCGACCATGGCCGCCTGCGCGGCCTGTTCCGGGGCCATGAAGCCGGGCATGGGCGTGCAGAACATCTGCATCAGCGCGGCCTGGCCCGAAGGCAGTATCTGCAAGGGGTTGCCGGGCGCGCCCGAGGGCGCCTCGGTGCCCGCGCGGATGCCGCGGCGGAAGATCTCCCGCGAGGCCAGCAAGGCCACGCTGCCCTGGGCCAGCACGGCGAGCACCCGGCCCAGTTGCTGCAGTTGTTCGGCCGACCAGTGCGGCTCGGCGCCCAGGCCGTCCAGGCCGAGGCCGCCGAGCAACGCGCCAAGCCCCGTCGGCCCGGCGGGGTCCACGGCCGGGGCTTCCGGCGCGGGCGCCGGCCCGATCTCGGCGGCCGGCGATGCCTGTTCCTCAGCAGCGGGCTCCTGGGCCAGCGGCGGCGGCGCCTCCAGCGAGGCCGTCAGCGGCACCGCGCCGCCGAGCAGGAAGTCGAAATCATTGGCGCCAGCCTCCGGCTCGCACGGCGCGTCGAAAGCCACGACGTCGGCCGGAGCTGCCGGTGCGGCCGCTGCCGCCGACAAGGGCATCTCCAGGGCGTCGCCCTCGGCGAGCTGGGCCACCGACTGGCTCAGCGGCAGCATGCCGATGTCGATCAGGTCGTCGATGAAGCTGCTGTTGGCGGCCGGCAGGCCGTCGAAGAGCACGGTGGGGCTGGTGTCGGCGAGGATGTCGGGCTGCGCGGCGGCGTACTCGTCCACCGGGAACAGCCGGTGCGGGCTCTCCACCGGCGGCGCCAGTCCCCCCAGCGCCAGCAGTGACGCGCAGCCCAGCAGGGGGTCGGCCGCCTCCTCTACAGCGGCCGCCGGCGCCAGCAGCGGGTCCAGTGGCGGCTGCGGCGCGAGCGCGTCCAGCGGAGCGACGAATTCGTTGTCCAGCGCCGCCCAGACCTCGCTGGGCACCGGCGCCTGCTTCACTGCCGGCGGCGGCGTATCGTCCCCCGCGGCCTCGGCCAGTGGCTGGCAGGCCTGTAGGCGGTAGCCGGCGATCTGCAGGACGTCGCCCTCCTGTACCCGGTACTGGCGGCCGGCCTCCAGCGGCGTGCCGTTGAGCGTCTCGGCACGGGCACCGCCGCAGCTGCTCAGGTGGCAGTCGCCGCGGGAGGAGATGTAGACGATGCTCTGCAGCGACGCGATGGTCTGGGTGCTGTCCGGCAGAACCAGGTGGTTGTGCGTGTCCTGGCCGATGCTGCCGCCAGGCACGCTGAAATCATGGAACCCCTTCGGCGGCCGCTCGGCCGCGGGGCTTTCGACGATGGTGAAGCGCATGGGGCTTGCTTCCCTCTCCGACTGGGCCGGCTGGACCGGCACGCCCGCTGCGGGGCGCAGGTTGGCGGCCGGCCGGGGCTCACCCGGCCGGCCGCGAAGGTGGAAAAGGCGCCCCGGCGGGGGCGCCTGCGTGGTCAGGCCACGCGGTTCTGCTTGATGTCCCAGGCGGCGCTGCTCTCCGCCCCCTTGCTACCCTGCTCGGTCTGTTCCCAGTACTGCTGGGTGACCTTCGCGGCCTGGAAGCTGTAGAGCATGCTGACCAGGTCGCCGGTGTCGGCGCCGGTGTACTTGACGCCGGTCACCAGCACCTCCTCGAGGATGATCCGCGTGTACTCCACCTGGGAGCCGCCGGCCTTGCACACCGAGACCTCGACCTTGGGGATGTGCTTGCCGCTGGCGCAGTACTTGAGCAGCGCCGGCGTGGACTTGTCGATCTGCGCATTGATCAGCAGGTCGTCGAAGTGCACCTTGCCGGCGCCACCGCCGCCGCCGACGCCCATGTTGCCCGGTTGCACGGCCCCCCAGGTGAAGGACACGACATCGGTCCAGCCCTTGTGGTTGGAATCCTTGGACTCGCCGGTTGCGCCCTCGACGCGCATGAACATATCGATAGACATATGGTTACCTATGAATGACTGATGATCTCGCCGCCCCTACCGGGGCGGTGCCAAACGTCCCTGCCTTCGCGGCCGCGCGAGCCGCTTTGGCGGGTTTCTGTTTTCCTGCACGCAAGTCAATGCCTTCAGCCGGCCTGGCCCTCCCCGCCCTTGAGCGATGGCAGCTTGGAGACCAGGCGCAGGGACACCGTCAGGCCTTCGAGCTGGTAGTGCGGGCGCAGGAAGAACTTGGCCGCGTAGTAGCCGGGGTTGTCCTCGATCTCCTCGACCTTCACCTCGGCCGCCGCCAATGGCTTGCGCGCCTTGACCTCCTGGGAGGAGTTGGCCGGGTCGCCGTCGACGTAGTTCATCACCCAGTCGTTGAGCCACAGCTCCATCTCGGCGCGCTCGCGGAAGGAGCCGACCTTGTCGCGCACGATGCACTTCAGGTAGTGGGCGAAGCGGCAGCAGGCGAACAGGTACGGCAGGCGCGTGGCCAGTTGGGCGTTGGCGGTGGCGTCGGCGTCGTAGTACTCGGCCGGCTTCTGCAGCGACTGGGCGCCGATGAAGGCGGCGAAGTCGGAGTTCTTGCGGTGCACCAGGGAGATGAAGCCGTTCTTGGCCAGCTCCGCCTCGCGGCGGTCGCTGATGGCGATCTCGGTGGGACACTTCATGTCCACCCCGCCGTCGTCGCTGGGGAAGCTGTGGCACGGCAGGTCGCCCACCGCGCCGCCGGACTCGACGCCGCGGATCGCGGTGCACCAGCCGTACTCCTTGAACGAGCGGTTGATGTTCGCGGCCATGGCGAAGGCGGCGTTGGTCCAGGTGTAGTTGCCGTGGGTGGCGCCGTCGGTGTCTTCCTCGAAGTCGAACTCGTCCACCGGGTTGGTGCGGATGCCATAGGGCAGGCGCGCCAGGAAGCGCGGCATGACCAGGCCGATGTAGCGCGAGTCCTCGGATTCGCGCAGGCTGCGCCAGGGCGCGTACTCGGTGTTCTGGAAGATCTTGGTCAGGTCGCGCGGGTTGGCCAGTTCCTGCCAGGACTCCATCTGCATCACGCTGGGCGCCGCGCCGCCGATGAACGGGCAGTGCGCCGCCGCGGCGATGCGCGCCAGTTCGCCGAGCATTTCCACGTCCTGCGGGCCGTGGTCGAAGTAGTAGTCGCCCACCAGGCAGCCGAAGGGCTCGCCGCCGAACTGGCCGTACTCCTGCTCGTAGATGTGCTTGAACACCGGGCTCTGGTCCCAGCCCACGCCCTTGTAGCGCTTGAGGGTGCGGCCCAGTTCGCGCTTGCCGACGTTCATCACGCGGATCTTGAGCATCTCGTCGGTTTCGGTGTTGTTGACCAGGTAGTGCAGCCCGTGCCAGGTCCCTTCCAACTGCTGGAAGTCGGGGTGGTGGATGATCTGGTTGACCTGCGCGGAGAGCTTCTCGTCGATCTCGCCGATCAGCGCCTGGATCGCCCGGTAGGCGTCGGCGCTGGTCACCACGCAATGCTCCAGGGCCTGCTGGGCGAGGGTCTTCACCGCGTTCTCGACCGCCTCGCGGGCCTGGTCGGTCCTGGGCCGGAACTCCTTCTGCAGCAATGCGCTGAACTCGTCGCTGGTGACGCTCTGCAGCGCCTCGGCCGGTCGTTGCACCTGGGTATTCATGGGCGTCCCTCCTCTGCGGTCTCGACGGCATCGACGGGCGCGTCCGGCTCCACGGGGGCCGCGCGGTTGGGCAGGCGGCTGAGCGACTGCATCAGCTCGGGGTTGGCGAGGATCTGCGAGATCAGCTCCTCGGCGCCGCTCTTGCCGTCCATGTAGGAGAGCAGGTTGAACAGCTGGGTGCGCGCCTCCAGCAGTTGCCGCAGCGGCTCGACCTTGTTGGCCACCGCCGCCGGCGAGAAGTCGTCCATGCTCTGGAAGCTCAGCTCGACGTTCAGCCGCCCCTCGCCGGTCAGGGTGTTGTCGACGTCGAAGGCCACCCGTGGGCGGATCGACTTCATGCGGTCGTCGAAGTTGTCGACGTCGATCTCCAGGAACCTGCGCTCGTCCACCGGTGCCAGCGGCTCGGCCGGCTTGCCGGAGAGGTCCGCCATCACCCCCATGACGAAGGGCAGCTGGACCTTGTGCTCGGCCCCGTACATTTCCACGTCGTACTCGATCTGTACCCGTGGCGCGCGGTTGCGGGCGATGAATTTCTGCCCGCTGCGGTACTTCTTGTGCTTCTGGCTCACTTGCCAATCTCCTGTGCGTACAACGCTTCGAATCGATGCCCTGGGGCACTCCCGGGCGGCCTCATGGCGAATCCCTGGAGGTGCCCAGCACCAGGTTCAACCGGTCCATGGCCTCCGGCGCCAGGTCCTCGACGATGCCGAGGAAGTCGCGGGCCACCAGCCGGCGGATGCGCTCGATCAACAGCGGCGCCGGATGGCTCGGCTCATGGGCCTGGAAGTAGTCGCGCACGCCGTCCAGCGCCTGCAGGGCCTGCTCCCGCGAGGCGATGCGGGTACCGGGGCGGTACGCTTCGTCGGTGGCGCCGGCGGCGCCACCAGGCACATCGGCGGCCGGTGCCGCCGTGCCCTCCTGCAACAGCAGGGCGAGGCCGCGGCGCAGTTGCTGCATGTCCGGTTGCGCGGCCTCGTCCAGTTGCCGGCCGGCCAGTTCGCGCAGCGCCTCCAGGCGCTCGGCCATGCCGGCCAGGGTCGCGTGCAGCGGCGTGCCCGCCTGCAGCAACTGCTGCAGGCGCGGCCGCCCACCGGGGAAGCCTTCGGGCGCCGCGCCGCTGCCATCGAGCAGCGCCACCGCATCGCGCAGGGAAAGCGGTGCGGCGCCGCCCACCAGCGGGCAGGCGCGCAGCATCTGGGTCAGCTCGCCGCGGTCGCCCAGTTCGGCCAGGCAGCCGATGCGCGGCAGCGGGTCGAACTCGCCGTCGAACTCCAGCGCCGGGTGCAATCCGTCCCAGTAGCGCTCCAGGCTGGCGTGGATCAGCGCCAGGGCCCGGGCGTAGCCGTCCAGGCCGTGCAGCTGGGTCCAGGCCTTGCCCAACTGCACCATCACCCGCAGGTCGCGGGTGCGCTGGCACAGCTCCAGCGCCAGGCGCTCGACCTGTTGCCAGTCCGGTGCCTCGGCGGCGATCAGGGTGCTGCCGAACTCCTGCTCCGGGCGGTAGGTGGCGGCCTGCTCCATGGCCAGGAAGCCGGCGTCGTATTCCAGGTTCTCGCCGCAGGGCAGCGGGCCCTCGATGGGTTGCAGCAGGGCTTGCAGGTCGAATTCGCTCATGGGCGATCTCCTTCTCCGGCGTTGCCGAACAAACGGATGAACAGCGCCACGTCGGGCTCGCCGCAGTGGTGCAGCAGGTCGACGCCGGGGCCGTCGTCGAGCCAGCGCCACCAGTAGCTGGAAGCGCCGCCGGCGATGCATTCGCCCAGCGCCGGCAGCGCCGCGGCGGCCTCCTGGCGGCTGTCCAGGGTGAGCAGGGCATGGTCGAGCGCCTCCACCGCCCAGCGCTCGTGCAGGCCCTGGCGCAGCAGGCTGCCCAGGCGGGCGAACCAGGCCGCCAGCACGGCCGGGGAAAGCCGCGCCCAGTCCATCGCCGTGCAACTGCGCAGGGCGCACAGCGGGTAGCGCCGCCCTACCCTGTCGCTGCCGGCCAGCAGGCAGCCGATCAGCAGTTGCGGCCGCGGCCGCTGCAACGGCAGGACGAAGTTCCACAGCCGCTGCTCGGCGGCGAAGCCGTGGCCGTCCTGGCGCAGGCGCAGCAGCCCGGCGTCGCACCAGTCGACCCAACTGTCCTCGAGTTCGGGGGCCAGGCGCCGGCCGACGAAATCGCCGGCGCTGGGAATCTTGCCGTACCAACCGATGTCGCCCATCAGCGACTCCACGCGAATCATGCCGGGATCATCCTCAGGGGCAGTTGAAGGCCATGGCCTCGAAGGGGTTGCGGATGCTGTTGGGGGTGAACTCCAGGGTCACCCGCCGGCCGTCCAGCTCGAAGGTCGCCAGGCGCGACAGGCGCGAGCTGCCGGGCGCCAGGCGGGCCTTGTCGAGCAGGCGGTTCAGCGCCCAGTCGCCGGTGGTGCCCAGGCTGCTGCTGGCGCCGTTGACCAGGTTCAGCTGCAGGTTGACCCGCGAGCTGTTGCGCGTGCCCGGCCAGCCGATGGCCATGGGCACCTGCGGCCCGTGGCTGTAGCGCAGCACCTGGCCGTCGACGTCCAGCACCATGTTCAGCACCTCGCTGTCCATGCTCACCGGCGTCACCGTGAGGCGGTAGCCGGGCAGTTCCTGGCTGGCGTTGAAATAGGTGTCGCGGATCGAGCGCGCCTGCTGGAAGGCGCGCAGCAGGCCCTCGCCGCCGGGCAGCGTCTTGCCGTCCACCCCCGGGTTGAAGCGCCATGTGCGCCCGGAGGTGTCGATGCGGCCTTCCAGGTTCTGCCGGAAGAAGCTCTCCATCAGGCCCTTGTTGGGGGCGAACATGCGGGCGAAGTCGGCGGCGGCGATGTCCATGGCGGCGCCGCGCTGCAACGGATAGCGGCCGGCGATGGCCTGCCGGCAGAAACTGCCGACCTCGGCGCCGATGCGCCTGCGGGTGCTCTCCATTTCCTGCAGCTGGGTGTCGGTGCTGGCGCCCACGCTGAGCGACAGCAGCATGCCCTGGAACGGCTGCGGCAGGCGCCCGGCCTCGGCCTGCAGGCGGGTGATGACGTCCCCCGCCGGCACCGGCATGCCGCTGTTGGCCGCGCCCTGCACCGCGGTCAGGTAGTTGTAGAGGCCATCGGTCTGCTTGAGCACGGCGTCGAAGGGGATGCCGCCCTCGGCCTTGTCCGCGCCGGGGCTGCCGGCCAGTTCGATGAAGGCGCCATAGTGGTTGATCACCACTTGCTCGGGCTGGCTGGCGGCGTCGATCTCGACGTGGCTCTCGCGCTGGGAGAACAGCGCGTCGAACAGCCCGCCGGGGCTGCTCGGCGAGGCCGAGGCCTTCTCGTTGACCAGCGACTTGGCGGCGCGGTCCACGCGCTCGTCGGTGAGGTTGACGTTCTTCACCAGGTTGAGCAGCAGCCGGCGCAGCGGCGAGTCGGCCGCCGACAGCAGGCGCGCGGTGCCGATGCGCTGGGCGAGGCTGGCCACGTTGGTCAGCTCCAGGTCCGCCAGCAGGCCGTCCCAGGTGCGGATGAAGTCGCGCATGTAGAGCAGCCGCACGGTCTTCTCGACGTCCTCGCGGGCCTCGGCCTGGGCCGTGAAGCCGAGCACCCAGCCGTCCTCGCGGCCAAGCACCTCGACCACGCCGGGCAGTTGCTTGTCGAACGCCAGCCAGTAGCCCTGCGGGGTGAACAGGCCCGGCAGGCCCTCGCCCAGGGGCAGGCCGCTGCGGCGCTTGAAGGCCAGCTCCGCCTGGGGCCCGGCCAGTTCGGCGACGCTCAGCGACTTCAGCGCCTCGGGCTTGAGCAGCATGCGCTTGAGGCGCCCGTAGATGCGTTGCGCCAGGGGCACCTGGGCCAGGTAGGCGCGCACGGCGTCCTCCAGCTTTTCGTCGCGCAGGTAGGGCGAGGCCTGGACCTGCTCGTCGAGCAGTTGCCCCAGGTGCCATTCCAGCTGCTGCCACTGGGCCTTGGTGCCGGCCTGGGGCTGGCTGCGCTGCAGGTTGTAGATCAGCCAGGCGCGCAGGAAGCGGCCGTCGTACTGTTCGGGCAGGTAGAGCATGCGGTAGGCCTTGAGCGCCTCGAAGCTGAAGTCCGGGTCGGTGCGCGGGTCCTGCCGCAGGATGTGCTGCACCTGGAAGGCGGCCAGCGGCAGCAGCAGCTCCTTGAGGGCGCGCCGGTACAGCGCCTGGCCGGCGCTGCCGACCAGTTCGCCGCGGTACAGGCCGAAGCCGTAGCGGCCGGGCGGCGCCTGCAGGGCGAACTGCTGGCTCTGCGGCAGGTGCAGGATGTCGTCGAGGTAGGGCAGCAGGCGGAAGAAGTCCTGGGCGTCCAGGCGCTGCAGCGTCTCGCCCTGGCGCTCCAGGGGCGCGACCTTGGCGCGCACCTCGTCCAGGTAGGCCAGGTTGTTGCGGTAGCTCCAGGCCCAGCAGAAGCCAGCGGCGCCCAGCGCCAGCAGCAGGCACAGGTAGCCCAGCCAGTGCAGCGCGCGGTTGCGGTATTCCCACCAGCGGTTGCTGCCGGCAAGGCCCGCCTCGCGGAACACCACCTCGCGCAGCACGCCGAGGAGGAAGAAGCTGCGCCCGCGCTCGGGCAGCGCGGCCTGCTCGCCGGCGGCCTGGCCGGGCGCCGGCGCGGCCAGGCCCAGGTAGCGGTTCAGCTCGCCCATCACGCGGTCGAAGGGCTGCCCTTCCTGGGTGCCGCTGGTGAAGTAGATGCCGCGCGGGGTGAAGCTGGCGCTCTCGAAGCTGGACGAGGCGAAGACCGTGAGCAGGTAGGCCTTGAGCGGCTCGCGCAGGGCCAGGAACTCCTGCGGGAAGCGGTAGCAGGCGCCGCGCTCGGCCAGCCCGCTGGCGGCGCCCAGGACCTCCGGCAGCGCGCTCTGCAAGCGGTCGTGGAGCAGGGCGAACTCCTGGTCGTAGGCGCCGGGCAGGTCGAAGTCGGCCTGGCCGCCCCAGGCGCGCGGGAAGGTGAAGCCCCAGACCTGGGCGCGCTGCTCGGCGTCGAGGTCGGCGAAGTAGGCGGCGAAGCCGTCGAGCAGGTCGGCCTTGGTCAGCAGCACGTAGACCGGGAAGTCGATCTTCAGTTGCTCGTGCAGCTCCAGCAGGCGCCGGTGCAGGGCCTGGGCCTGCTCGTACAGCTCCGCCTCGGAGGCGCCCAGCAGGTCGGCGATGCTGATGGTCACCAGCACGCCATTGATCGGCTGGCGCGCCCGGTACTTGCGCAGCAGGCCGAGGAAGCCGAGCCACTCGCCGGCGTCCTGCTCGCGCTGGCTTTCCTGGGTGGTGTAGCGGCCGGCGGTGTCCAGCAGCACCGCCTCGTCGGTGAACCACCAGTCGCAGTTGCGGGTGCCGCCGACGCCGCGCAGGGCGGCGCTGCCGAAGCGCTCGGCAAGGGGGAAGTGCAGCCCCGAGTTGACCAGGGCGGTGGTCTTGCCGGCGCCCGGCGCACCGATGATCACGTACCAGGGCAACTGGTACAGGTGCTGCCGGCCGAAGCGCAGCAGGCCGAACAGCCAGCGCGGCCAGCCGGAGGCGCGGGCGTCGCGGTCGAAGCGCATCCGCCGCAGCAGGCGGGTGGCCTCCTCGAAACGCTCGCGCAGGCGCGGCTCGGCCCCCTGCCCGCCGCCGGCGGCGCTCTCCCCTTCCTGGCTCATGCGCTTGAGCAGGTGCCGGTTGCGCCAGCTGCGGTACAGCGCCGGCAACAGCCGCGCCAGGCCCCACAGCAGACAGATCAGGGTGATCGTCAGGGTGCGGTTGACCTCGCTCTCCAGCGGGCGCAGGTCGCCGACGGCCAGCAGCGGGCCGGCGGTCCAGATCAGCATGGACAGCGCGGCTATCCCCATGCCGCCCCAGAACAGGCGGCTGGCGAATACCGAGAGCAGCGAGTTGAACAGCGAAGCGAACATCAATGGGCCTCCGTCAGTGGGCCACGCCAGGGGTGCGCCGGTCTGCGCGGGGGAACCTGCAGGGCGATCTCCACCCGCCGGTTGAGCGCCTTGTTGGCGCGGCTGTCGTTGGGCGCCAGCGGCTCCCGCTCGCCGCGCCCCTCGGCCTGGATACGGCCAGCCAGCGCCGCGGAATCCAGCAGCAGGCGGCCGACCGACTCGGCACGGGCCTGGGACAGTTCCCAGTTGGAGGCGAAGCGTGCGCTGCGGATGGGGTCGGAGTCGGTGTAGCCGAGCACCAGCACCTTGCCTTCCAGCTCGCCGAGCACCTGGGCCACGCGCCGCACCAGCGGCAGGTAGGCCGGCTGCATGCTCGAGGCGCCGGAGGCGAACAGGCCATCGCCGCGCATGATCACCACGCTCTGGTGCTCGTCGTCGCGCACCGTGACCAGGCCTTCGGCGATCTCCTTGTGGAAGAAGCGCTTGAGGCTGATGCGCGGTTCCAGCGGCCTCGCCGCCGGCATCTCCAGCTCGACACGCGGCAGTTGCACCTGGTAGATGGCGCTGAGCACCGGTTCGGTGGCGTCGCCCAGGCGCCAGTTCAGGTTGATGTAGGTCAGGCAGGCGCACAGGCCGAACAGTGCCGCGCAGGCCCACAGCGGCAACATCGGCCGCCAGGTGCGGCTGCCCACGGGGGTGTCCAGGGCATGCGCCGACAGCGCTCCGGAATAGGCGCCACGGCTCGTGCGGATCACCTGCTGCAGGCGCTGCCGGAGGGTTTCCAGATGGCTGCGGCCGCCATCGAGGACGCGGTAGCGGCCCTCGAAGCCGAACAGCAGGCAGAGGTTCAGCAGTTCCAGCAGCGGCAGGTTCTCCCTGGGGTTCTGCGACAGGCGCGCCAACAGCTGGAAGAACTTCTCGCCGCCCCAGGTCTCGTTGTGGAAGGTCACCAGCAGGCCGTTGCGCGACCAGACGCAGGCCTGGCCCCAGGGCGTCAGCGAGATGGCCTCGTCGAGCACCGTGCACAGGCAGTAGCGCGCGCCGATCAGCACCTCGTGGCCGAGGCCGGCCTTCTGCCCGTTCACCTCGAAGCGCCGCACCTGTTCGATGAGCTGGTGCCGCAGCGCGGCCGGGTCGGCATGCAGCGGCGCATGGCGCAGCTGCGGTATGGCGTTCAACAGCGGCGTCGCCGCCTCCACCAGCGGGTTGCGCGCCCGCAGCGGCAACCGCTCTCCCGCGCGCCGGTCCATCCCGACCTGGCGCGCTGCCTTGGCTGACTCTTCCATCGTCGTCCTCAACATCCTCTCCTGGAACCACGGGGCCCTTCCCCGCGGCGCCTAACCTCGCCGCCGCTCAACCCTGCTCGTTGCGGATGGCCCAGAACTCCATTTCCAACCCGGGAAAATGCCCCGCCACGTGCAGCGCGAAGGCCCCGGAACGTTCCATCTGCGACCACAGTTCCCCGCCCCGCTCGATCTCGAAGTAGGTGAAGCCGGAGTGGTAGGGAATCTGCCGCGGCGCCACCGGCATCGGCTGCAGGGCGATGCCCGGCAGTTGCAGTTGCACCAGGTCGCGGATGCGCTGCACCGGCGCCACCTTCAGTTGCGCCGGCAGGTGCGTGCGCAGGCTCTCCGCCGGCAGGTCGGCGCGCGCGGCCAGGACGAAGCCGAAGTCGTCGAGCATCGCCGGGTTGGCCAGCGAGGCCACGCTCAGGCCGTGGGAGCGCTCGACGATGGGGATCTGCAGGGCGCTGTCCTCGTGGATCACCGACAGGCCCTGGCGCAGCAGCAGTTGCAGGCGGCCGAAGCAGCCCGCCAGGTCGTCGTGGTCGTACACCGGCAGCTCGCCGGCGCTGAGCATGCGCCGCGGGGTGAAGGTGGCCAGCTCGCCGGCCAGCGCCAGCCAGTCGGCGAACAGCCGCTCCGGGTGCAGGCTGGCCAGGCTGATGGCGTGGCTGACCTGGCCGAGGTGGCGGTTGATCAACTGCAGCAGCAGGAAATCGGCGATCTCCGAGACGCCGGCACGCCCGGCCTGCTCCAGGCGCTGGCCCATCTGCTGGCTGCGCTGCTGCAGCAGACCCTGCAGGTCGCGTTGCAAGGCCAGCAGGTTGTCGTCGCGGCGACAATTCAGGGTCGGCGGGATGTAGCCGGCGTCCAGGCGCAGGCCGTTGTCCGCGCCGCGCTCCAGCACCCGCACCACGCCCATGGCGATCCAGTTGGCGTTCAGCTCGTTGGCCGGCATCAGCCGCAGGCGCAGGCGGCTGGCCTGGATCTGCGCGCTGCCCACCGCCACCGCGTTGAAGTCGTCCACCTCGGCCTCGTAGGCCAGGTGCCGCGCCAGGGAGTCGGCGCGCTCGGCGAAGATCACTTCCTCGCGCCCCGGCAGTTGCACCGGCAGGGCCAGCACCACCGCCTGGCCGCCCTTGCTTTCGCCGAGGGCCAGGGGCGGCGGCGCCTCGCGGGCGCCGCGGAAGGCGAAGTAGGTGCCGTCGGGCATCACCCCGCTGGCGGCGTCGAGCGCCACCAGCCCCTGGCGCAGCGCGGCCTGGTCGACGTCCAGTTCGAGGAAGCCCCAGTGGTGGCCGTGCAGGGCCATACCCCAGTCGGCGATGCTGCGCTCCAGGTAGCTGACCGACTGCTGGAAGTGGTGGGGCCGCAGGAACATCCCTTCGGTCCAGACGATCTTGTGTGCTTGTTTCATGCTGGGCTTTCTCCTTCAGCGGCAGTCCGCGCCTTCCGGGGCGCAGGGGGTCAGGCGCAACCCGCCGGCGCCGGCGAACACCTGCGCATCCCAGCGCGGCGTGCGCGCGCCTTCGCCGGCGGCCTCCGGCCACAACTGCGCCAGGGGCGCCACGCCCGGCTCGGGCAGGCTCAGCACCAGGCGCCAGGTGTTCGCCTGCAGGTCCTGGAACTCGCCGAGCACACCCAGGTAGCGCATGCCCGGCGGCACCTCGAAGCGCACTGCCCTGCCCTGCTGTCCGGGCAGCAGGAAGAACTGCTCGCTGCCCAGCAGGCTGTCGCCCAGCACCGTGGCCGGCTCGTTCTGCAGCGAGAAGAAGTCGCCGTTGAGGAACTCCTCCTGGCGCCGCAGGTGGAACAGCCGCAGCTTCAGCGGCGCCGGCTGCAGGCTGGTGCGGTTGGCGTTGAGCCGGGCGTCGGCGTTGAACAGCACGCCGTACTCCAGCGGCGCGGCCGGCTTGAGCTGCTCCAGCGGCGCCGGCTCGCTCCAGGGCCACAGGCCACAGCCGGTGGCCGAGGCCAGCAGCAGGCCGAGCAACAGGCGCCGGCAGGCGGCGGTGATGGATGCTCCGTGCATGCCGCTCAGCTCCCCATCAACGCGATCTTCAGTTGGCTGGGCAGCAGGCGCGCGCCGACGACGTTGGTCAGGTTCTGCAGCGTCAGGCTGGTCATGCGCGTGGCCGGCAGGCCCTGGAGGATGAAGCTGCCGACCCCGGTGATGTGCCGCGAGGGGCCCATCACCGTGCCCGAGACCACGCCGCCGCAGCTCCCGGGCGCGTCGCCGAGGGTCAGCGGCACCAGGGTGCCGAGGTTGTGCACCGGCCCGCCGACGAACAGGATGTTGGTGATGTTGGGCACCGCCGTCGCTCCCAGGGCGAGGTTGACGTAGGGCACCGGCAAGGGCACCGGCGGCGTCAGGCAGACGTCCGGGACCGCGATATCGAGGCCACCGGCTTGGCAATTGGCGAACATCAGCGTGCTCCTTCTTCAGCCGACGTGGATCTGCTGGGCATCGAGCTTGGCCAGGTCCTGGGAAGTGATCAGCGTGTTGCGCGCATGCAGGCGCAGGCTGTCGTCGGCCTGGTAGTCGAGGTGGCCGGCGCGCACGTGCTCCACGCCGCCGACCTGGCGGAACAGCGACTGGCTGACCTGGCTCAGGGTGCGCCACAGCGTCTCGCAGGTGCCGCCCACCCAGCGCGCCGCGCCGACCCAGGCCGACAGTTCGTCGCCGCTGTAGCGCAGCGCCTGCACGCGGCATTCGCCGGTATCGGCCTCCAGGGCGAAGGCCGGCGCCGCCATGGCCAGGCGCTGGCCGGCGTCCAGGCGCAGTGCGCCGCCGGGGGCGCAGATGCTCAGGTCGCCGGCTACGCTCAGCCGCGACGGCGTCTGCGCCCGGGCCCGCTCCAGCACCGCGAGCATCCAGTAGCGGCGCTCGGCCAGCGCCAGCAGCACGCTGTCGCCTTCCTCCGGCGCCAGCAGGCAACTGGCCGAGCGCTGGCAATGCCAGCCGCGCCCCTGCGCCTGCACCATGAAACTGCCGTCGGCCAGGCAATCCACCACGCTGCCCTGCAGCAGCCCCAGCGACGGCGCCGGCATCGCCGCGGCGTGTTCGACATTGATCATCGTTGCTTCCTCCGAATTGAACCGGCTCATGCCTGCCCTCCGGCATTGCGCTCGGCGCTGAAAAGCTCGGCCGCGGCCAGCTCCGGATCGCTCCAGAGCACGCCCTCGTCCCCCGTCCACTGGCTGTCCTGGGTGTTCGCCCCATGGAAGACCGTGCGCTGGCAGTACGCCTCGCGGAAATCCGCGCCAGCGAGGTCGGCGCGGGTGAAATCGGCATGGGCCAGGCGTGCGCCGGCGAACACCGCGCGTTCGCCATGACAGCCCTGGAACACCGCCTGGCGCAGGTCGGCGCCCTGGAAACTGGCGCCGGCCAGTTGCGCCAGCGGCCACAGGCTCTGCCGCAGCAGGCTGGCGTCCAGGCGCGCGGCGCACGCATCGGCGCCGGCGAACAGCGCCTGCTCGGCGCGCACCTCGGACAGGTCGGCGCCCCGCAGCGAGGCCCCCTGGAAATTCGCCCGGACCAGGCTGCAGCCGTTCAGACGGGCGCCGTCGAGGTGGCTCTCGGTGAACAGGCAGGCGTCCAGGACCTGGCCGGCCAGGTCCATGGCGCGCAGGTCGCAGCGGTAGAACAGGCACTGGGCGAAGCGCGCGCCGGCCAGTTGCACGGCGCGCAGGTCGAGGTCGTGGAAGCCCGCGCGCTCCAGCTGGCAGCCGGCGAGTTTCAGCTGCGCCAGGGCGGTCCGCGAGAAGCTGCTCTGCAGCAACTGGCCACCGCTGAATTCGACGGCCTCGACCTCGCCTTCCAGCCATTGCACCTGCTCCAGGCGGCAGGCGGAGAAGTCGCAGGCCCGCACCTGGCTCTGGTTGAACAGGGTGCGTTGCAGGTGCGCCCCGGCCAGGCTGCAGCGCTCCAGGTGGCAGGAAAGGAACTGGCCGCCCTCCAGGGACGCGCCGCGCAAGTCGCAATCCTCGAAGCGGCACTGCTCGAACAGGCAGTCGCGCAGTTGCATGCCATGCAGGTCCAGGCCCTGCCAGCGGACCTGGCGGAAGATGCTCCCGTCCAGATCCAGCCCTTGCAGGTCGATGCCCTCCAGGCTGCAGGCCTCGATCACCTCGCCGCGCGCCAGGCGCGCCTGCAATTGCTCGCGGTCGATCATGCCCTGGCCTCCTGGCGTGTTACCTCGGGTGGCACGCCGCGCGTCCGCGCCCAGTACGCGCCGTCGAAGCGCGTTCGGCCATCCAGGCGCACCTGTGAGAGGTCGGCGCGGAACAGGTTGGCGCGGCTGAAGTCGGCCCCCGGCAGGCGCGCCTTGCCCAGCAGCGCCTCGATCAGGTCGGCGGCCAGCAGGCTGGCCTCGCCCAGGTCGCTGCGGATGAACAGGCAGCCGCTGGCGTCGCAGTCGTCGAAGTCGGCGCCGCGCAGGCAAGCCTCGGAGAAATCCGTCAGGCGCAGGCGGGCATGGCGGAAGTACGCCCCGGCCAGTTGGCCGCCGCGGAAACTGCATTGCTCCAGCAGGGTGCCGGCGAACACCGCGCGCTCCAGGCTGGCCTGGGGGAAGGCGCACTTGCGCAGGCTGGCGCCGCTGAAGTCGGGGCGCAGCGCGGGGCTGCCGATCCAGGCGCAATGGGCCAGGCTGGCCTGGCTGAAGTCCAGGTCGACCAGGCGGCAGTCGCGCCAGGTCAGCTTGTGCAGCTGGGCCTGCTGGAAGCGGCAACCCTGCAGCAGCGCCTCGCTGATCGCCAGGTTGTCGAGGCTGGCGCCGTCGAACAGGCAGTCGATCAGGATGACCCGCTCCAGTTCCGTCGAATGCAGGCGGGCGGCGCTGAAGTCGCAGCGCTGGAAGCGCACCTCGCCGAACAGCGCCCCGTCCAGGCAGGCCTCGTGGAAATCGGCGCCCTCGCCGAACGCCTGGGCCAGGCTCGCGCCCTCCAGCTGCGCGCCGCGCAGCGAGGCGCCGGTGAGGTCCGCGCGGGCCAGCATGGCCTCCCGGCAGTCGCCGGCGTCCAGCACGCATCTGCTCAGGTCCGCGCCTTCCAGCAAGGCCTGGCGCAGGCAGGCGCCGCGCAGGTCCAGGCCGGACAGGTCGGCGCCGGTGAGGTCCAGGCCCGACAGGTCGCGGGTGGTGCGCAGGCGTTCTTCCACCTGCTCGCGCAGTTCCCTCGCCTGCTCCTGGGGCAGGCGCTCGGCCGCCTCCTGGGCCAGCGCCGCGCGCAGGTACAGGCGGTGCAGCAGGTCCTGGCTGTGGGCCAGGCGCTCGCCGCTCCATTGCTGCGGTTGCGCAGCGGCGTTCTCCTCCAGCAGGCGGCGCATCCGGCGAATGCCCTCCGGCCCCTTCTCCGGCGCCTGCTGGATGTGCTGGGCCGACGGCTGTTGGCGCGCCGCCTCGGCGCGCGCCAGGGCGTCGCTCTTGAGCGCCATGGCCTGGGCGTGGACCTGGTCGTAGAAGGCCGGCAGCTCGTCCAGGCGCGGCGGCGGCAGGCTCGAGGGTGGCAGGTCCGCAGGCATGTCCGCGCGCTCGCCGACGCGGGCCTGGCGCTGCGCCTGCAATTGCTGGCGCTGCGCCTCGCGACGCTTGAACTGTGGGTGCTCGAAGGCCGGCACCTCGGTGTCGAACCAGGCGCCCAGGGCCTCGGCGGGCAGCAGGTCGGCGTCGCGGAAGGCGTGCAGGGCGCCGCGTTCCTTGTCGCTGCGCTGCCGCCAGACTTGCTGGTAATGCTCCAGGCCGCGCGGCTGCCCGGCGCTTTCCAGCGCCGGCATCAGCGCCAGCACGTCGTGGGCATCGTCCTCGGCGATGGGCACGGCGGCGTGGTAGACCAGCACCATCTGCTCGCGGTGCGGGAACAGCCACAGCGTGGTCGGGCGCAGGTCGAGCAGTTCGCAGCGCTCTTCGCCGTCCTGCTGGCGCAGCACCAGGCAGCGCGCCCGCCAGTCCGGCAGGCGGCCCTGCTGGCAGGCCTGGCTGGGGTGCATGTTGCGGATTTCGAAGGCCGCGCCCGGCGGCAGGTGGTCCTGGTCGAAACGCTGGTCGGGCGGCGCCATGTTGAAGAACCCGGCGTCGCAGTCCTCGGCGAAGCCCTGCCCACCCATCTCCGCATGGCCATCGCCGAGCAGCCGCAGGCGGCACGGCCAGTCGGCCTGCAGGGGGCCGAAACCGGCGGCGCGGCCCTCCTCCCCCGGCCGCGTCGGCCACTGCGGGTACTCGATGTTGGGCAGCGCCTGTGGTCCGGCCGGCGCCTCACCGGCGCCAGGCATGCCGCGGCCCAGCGGGTTGTCGGCGCAGCCCTCGCCGCCATAGGCCAGGTCCCAGCCCAGGCGCATCCGCTCGAAGGCCAACGGCGGCGTGCAGCCATGTTCCGGCGTCCATTGCCGGTCGCCACTCACCCGCAGCGTCTTGCGCAGCCCGCCGAGGGCCAGGCTGACCTCGCAGGCCGTCTTGTCGCGCTGGTGCGCGGTGCTGGCGAAGCCGCAGGCCAGCACCTCGGCCCTGGCCTTGGGCAGCGCCAGGTCGAGCACCCCGCCGCAGTCGGCCAGTTCCTCGCCGGCCAGCGACCAGAGCTCCGGTTCCGGCCTGAGCAGGGCCGGGCCCTGCAGGTTGGTCAGCGCCATCGTGGCGATGCCCAGGTAATGCCGTCCGGCCCAGGTATAAGGTCGGCTGAGAAGTGCGAGTCGAAATGGCTTGACGATTTTCACGCCGTTCCCCGTTCCGTTTCGATGAGACGAAAGTGTCCTTCAGCCGCCATTGCATGGCGGCCGTGGAAAGTCTTTTTCAATGAACGATGTCGAACTTACAGATAGACCGTGAGGTCCTGGGAGTTCAACTCCAGCTTGCCCATGTTTATGCGCTGCCTGAATACCTTCAGCACGGTATGGTCGATATTTATCTTGGCCCCGGTGATGGCCAGGAGTACCGGATATATATCCGCTTCCAAGCTGGCCATATCGATGGAAACCCCGGCAAGTTCCGCGCGTATTCCAATAAGCCCGATATCGTAGTTATAAACACGCAGGGCATTCGTGGAGAACATGTTCGCGGTCGGTGCGATCAAAGTGAATACCGGCATGTCAGCCCCCCAGGACAATGGTCATGTTATTGGTGATCTTGATATTCACGTCGTTGAGCACATTGGTGTTCTGGTCATGTGCCACCGTGGTGTTCTGGTCATTCTCGACCGAGATGTTCTGGTCGTTTTCCACCGAGATGTTCATATCCCTTTCCGCGTGCATGTCGAAGCGCTCGACGCCGCGGGTGTCGTCCAGGCAGAAGAAGCTCGCGTTCTGCGCCGTGCCGTCCTTGCTGCGGCTGACGATGCCCATCCTGGTGGCCTGCGCCGGCAGGTCCCAGGGCGGCATGTTGTCCTCGTTGTACACGCGCCCGGTGATCAGCGGGCGGTCCGGGTCGCCGTTGACGAAGTCGACGATCACCTCCTCGCCCACCCGCGGCACCTGCACCGCGCCGTACTTCCAGCCCGCCCACCAGCCGCTGGACACCCTCACCCAGCAGGAGCTGGTGTCGTCGCCGGCGGCGTAACGGTCCCAGTGGAAGCGCAGCTTGACCCGCCCGTACTGGTCGGTCCAGATGCTCTCGCCTTCCGGGCCGACCACCTCCGCGGTCTGCGGGCCGCTGGTCTTCGGCCAGGGCGTGAGCCGCTGCGGCCGCCAGTTGACGGTGGCCGGGATGGCGTCGAAGTCGATGCGGTGCTCGGGACGGTCCTCGCTGTTGCTGGCGTAGCTGTTCTCCTGGAAGAAGTAGCGGGCGCGGTGCACCAGGTATTGCTGGTCGTCCGCCTGCCGCGGCGCGCCCTGCAGCTGGAACACCCGGCCCGGCGCCGGGCCCAGGGACGAGGCGCTGCCGTGCATGCTGGCGTGGCGGGCTTCCAGCGCCTGCTGGCGCACGCGCACGTAGAAGTCGCCCTGGTCGCGCTCGGTGTAGACCCCCGGCCACTCGAACAGCCGGGCCTTGTCCTGGGCGTGGGAAGCGGGGTTCTGGCCCACGCTGAGCAGCCTGGCGCGCGGCTTGAGGTAGTTGTAGTCGTCCAGGCTGACCTGGCTGGAATGGATGGAAGCGGCCACCGTCCACTCGCGGATGCAGGCCCGCAGGTCCACCGCGCCGCCCTCGGCCAGGCGGTAGTCGATGCTGGCGTAGCCGGGCAGCGCGTCGTGCCCCTGGGGCGCGTCGGCCAGCACCAGCACGTGCTCGCCCTGCTGGTGGGTGAAGTAATAGTAGATGCCCTCGTGCTCCATCAGCCGGCTGACGAAGGCGAAGTCCGTCTCCTGGTACTGCACGCAGTAGTTCCACACGCGGTAGCCGGCGGACAGGCGATTGACGAAGCCGATGCGGTACTCGCCCAGCACCTGGGCGAGGATTTCCGGCACCGACTTCTCCTGGAAGATGCGGCAGTCGCTGCTCTGCGTCAGGTACCACAGCCCCGGGCGCACCAGGGCGCGGTAGATGTAGTGGCGGTTGCCGCCGGCCTCGCGGCCGGACAGCGCCATGCGCGTGATCTTGCCGTTCAGGTAGCGGCTGCTGGCCGGTATGTCGCGAATCTCCAGGGTCAGGCTCTTGCCCAGCAGCGCCGCGATATCCAGGTTGTTGTGCGGATGCAGCAAAGTAACTTCGAACTCATACAGATCGGAAAGCGCTTCCGTCCCGGAAAGGGAATGGAACAGCAACTCCCCGACACCCAGTGACTCAATATCCACCACGAACAAGCGACTCGAAAGATCCATCTCTCCTCCGGCCAATTCACCACTCGTTTATATGAGAAAGCTGCTGGCGAAACAGTCTTTTAAACTTCCGACAAAGAATACACCCAACTTATCCGGCAACAAGCGCCAAATTGCCACAGTCATGCCAAACGACCACAGGAATTCAAATATCTCCATGCAAATCAAGGCATTGTAGAAGTCCACGAGAAAACAAATTAGCACCAGAAAAATACAAGTAACCAACAATAAAAACAGCACAATTAGATTTGTCCCAAACATAAAATCAAACTCATGATACTTGTCCCAAAAAAACTTCCAGAACTTGGTGCAAAACTCCTGCCGTTACCTGCAAGGTTCAACCCACGGTGGACACTCGAACGGTTGCCGATGGCGTTTACCGCTTGCAGCGGAACCCTGGATTGAAAAACGCCGCTTCACCCTTCGGAGAAACGGCGTCTTCGCCTGATGCAGGTCCGGCGCACCGCAGCCCCTCGGCCACGACCTCAGACCCTGACGTGGTCCATCAGGCCCTGCTGGTGGTTCGCCAGGTCGTTCAGCGACCGGCTGATCCACGCCGACTCCCGGGCCTGGCCGGACAGCGACTCGGTCACGTCGCGGACACCCGCCACGTTGCGGTTGGTCTCCTCGACGGCGCTGGCGATCTGCAGGTTCATGTCGTTGATCACCGTCACCGCCTCGCCGCCGGCATGACATGAGCGGCTGTCTCCAACTAGGTGCCGCGCTTCAGCAGCATCCTCTCGATATGCCCGATGGCCGCCCGCGGCTTGAGCTTTTTCGGGCAGAAGGCGATGCAGTTGTAGATCGAGCGGCAACGGAACACGCTGAAGGGGTCGTCCAGCGCCGCCAGCCGCGCCTCGGTGGCCGTGTCGCGGGAATCGGCGAGGAAGCGGTAGGCGTTCAACAGGCCCGCCGGGCCGATGAAGCGGTCCGGGTTCCACCACCAGGACGGGCACTGCGTCGAGCAGCAGGCGCACAGGATGCACTCGTACAGGCCATCCAGCCTGGCCCGCTCCTCCGGCGACTGCAGCCGCTCGATGGCCGGTGGTGGCTCGTCGTTGATGAGGTAGGGCTTTATCCGTTCGTACTGCCTGTAGAACGTCCGCATGTCGACGACCAGGTCCCGTATCACCGGCAGGCCGGGCAATGGCCGGATGACGATGTCCACGTCGCCGCGCAACGGCCTGATCGCCTGCCCGGATGGCAGTTGCCCGCCGTGGAGCAGGGTCGAGACACTGGTGATGCAGGCCAGGCAGTTGGCGCCGTTGATGTTCATGCCGTCGGAGCCGCAGACGCCTTCGCGGCAGCTGCGCCGGTAGGTCAGCGTCTGGTCCTGGGTCTTCAGGTGCTCGAGCAGGTCGAGCACCATCAGGTCCTCGCCCGGCTGCAAGTCGTAGGTGTAGTCCTGCAGGCGCGGCGCTGCATCCTGTTCCGGGAGATAACGGTAGATACGGACTTTCATCTCGCTCACCTCCGGGCCGATCTCCAGCGTGGACCTTCCAGGCGATCTGGCCAGGCCTCTGTCGGCAGCCCAGGAATTATACGACTCATCGATATGAGCAGCACCGGCAGCGGCGCCGAGTTGCTGGCCAATGGCAAGCTATGTGATGATTAGTATCGATTCTCATTTACCAAAAGACTCTGATGGCCGCGGGACACCACCCAGCGGCGTGGTGACTGTCTGTGAGTTCATCTGCCTATGCCACTCCCCCATCGCTGGAGACGCTGTACTGCGACCATCACGGCTGGCTGCAGGCGTGGCTGCGCAGGCGCCTGGGGCACGCCAGCGATGCCGCGGACCTGGCCCACGACACCTTCCTGCGGCTGATCGGCGGGGCCAGCCAGCCGCGCTTCGCCAGCATGGCCGAAGTGCGCGCCTACCTGCGAACCACCGCCAGGAACCTGTGCATCAACCTGTGGCGGCGCCAGGAAATCGAACGCGCCTGGCTCGACACCTTGGCGGCGCTGCCGGAAGAGCAGTGCCCCTCCGCCGAGCGGCAGGCCGCGGTTCTGCAGGCCCTGGAGGAAATCAGCTGCATGCTGCAGACGCTGTCCGCCAAGGCGGCACGGGCCTTTACCCTCGCCGTGGTGTGCGATATGACCGACGACGAGGTCGGTGCGCAGCTTGGGGTTTCCGGGCGCATGGTGCGCAAGTACGTGGCCCAGGCCATGCTCGCGTGCCTGACGTTGCGCGCCGGCGAGACGGCTGCCGCGTTGCGCCAGGAGCCGCTCTACTGATGGCGGGCCCCGGTCACGAAAGGCCCCTGCCCTCGCACGCCGTGCTGGAGCAGGCGGCCTACTGGTACGCCACCCTGCGTGACGGCCAGGCCAGCGCCCAGCAGCGCGCCCACTGGCAGGCATGGCTGGGCGCGGATCAGATGCACGAGCAGGCCTGGCGTTATGTCGAAGGCGTCAGCCGCAACTTCGAGCCGCTGCGTGGCCGGCCCGACACGCACCTGGCTGCCGATGCGCTGGGTATCGCCGCCGAACGCATGCATTCGCGTCGCCGGCTGCTGACCGCGATGGCGGCCGTCACCACTGGCACCCTGTGCGGCTGGCTGGGCTGGCGTGAAGCGCTGCTGCCGCCCGCCCTGGTGGCCTGGGGCGCGGATTACCGTACCGCCACTGGCGAGCAACGTGCGATAACCCTGGCCGATGGCTCCCGCGCCTGGCTCAACACCGCCAGTGCCATCGACCTGGCGTTCAGTGCCCGGGCCCGCCGCGTCACCTTGCTGCGCGGCGAGGTGTTCATCGCCACCGCCAAGGGCGCGCGGCCCTTTTACGTCGAGACCGAACATGGGCGCCTGCAAGCCCTGGGCACGCGCTTCAACGTGCGCTGCGAGGGCGAGCGAACCTGGCTGGCCGTCTATGAAGGCGCTGTGGAAATACGCACTGCCAAGGGCCCCGTCCGCGTGCTGAAGGCCGGCCAGCAGGCGCATTTCAGCGCCAGCCACATCGGTGACAGCCAGGCCGCCGACGCGGCCCGTGAAGCCTGGACCCAGGGCTCGCTGCTGGCCGACAACATTTCCCTGCGCGAGGTGGTGCAGGAGCTGCGCCGCTATCGCCACGGCCACCTCGGCGTTGCCGACGAGGTGGCCGACCTGCGGGTGTATGGCAACTTCCCCATCCAGGACCCCGAGCGTGTGCTGCGCATGCTGGCCTCGGCGTTGCCGATCCGTATCGAACAGCCCCTGCCCTGGTGGGCGAGCATCGAAGCCCAGCGCTGAGCAAGGCGGGCAAAAAAATCGGAAAAAGGGTTCCGGGTTTCGCCTGCTCGCTGGTTTACCCAGTGAGAAGACGTGAAACATCGCCGCATCGGTGCCTCGAGGGGCCGTATGGCATCGGCTGTCGAGGGTCTTCGCTCATCAACCCTTGTCCCCAGAGGAATGCCGTCCATGTCCCTCCGCTGTCACCCGCGCGCTGCCCACCCGGGTGTTGTCGCACACGCTTTTGCCCTGCGCCCGCTGACCCTGGCGCTTCACCTGGCGCTCTCGGGTAGCGCCATGGGCCTGGCCGGCTGGTCGCCGGTCGCCATGGCCGGGGACGGCGTCGTGGCCAGCGCCGAGCGCAGCTACGACATTCCCGCCGGCCCGCTGGCCAGCGCGCTCACGCGTTTTTCCCGTGAGGCAGGCGTGTACCTGGTCGGTGCCGGCAGCGTGGCCGAGGGCGTGACCAGCCCGGGCCTGCAAGGCAGCTACACGGTGTCGGACGGCCTGGCCGCGCTGCTTTCCGGAACCGGCCTGGAGGCCGTTCAGCAGGCCGATGGCAGCTATGGGCTGCAGAGGGCGCCAAGCGCGGAGCCCTATCGCCTGGCTCCCGTCATCGTCAACGCCCAGGCGGTAGCGGACGACCCCTCCGCCTCGGTGGTGACCCGGGAACTGTGGGTCGGCGGCAAGGTGGCGACCAACATCCAGAATACCCCGGCCTCGGTTTCCGTCGTGACCCAGAAGGAAATCGAGCAGCGCAGCGCCAGCACGACCGAGGAAATCCTCCAGTACACCCCGGGGACCATCACCGACTACTACGGCACCGATGACCGCAACGACTACTTCCTGATTCGCGGCTTCCAGGCCACCACCTACCGCGATGGCCTGACCCTGGGCTCGATGCGCGGCGTGCGCGAGGAGCCTTTCGCCTATGAGCGCGTCGAGGTGCTGCGCGGCGCCAACTCCACGCTGTTCGGCCCGGCCGACCCGGGCGGCTCGGTGAACTTCGTGACCAAGCAGCCGCGTTTCAGCAGGTTCGGCCAGGTCTATGCGACCTACGGCTCGTTCAACCACATGGAGGCCGGCCTGGACACCGGCGACGCGAACGAAGACAAGACCCTGGCCTACCGCTTCACCGGCAAGTTCCAGGACAGCGATCGCGAATACGACCACTCCCAGGACGACAACAACTTCCTCATGGGCGGCCTGACCTGGGCGCCGACGGCCTATACCTCCGCTACCCTGGTGGTGGATCACCTGCGCCAGGACAACACGCCCAACAGTGGCGGTTACCCCATGGACAGGGAGTATGACCGCGACAAGTTCTTCGGCGAGCCGAGCTACAACTTCCACGACGTCGAGCGCACCAACGTCAGCGCCAACTTCACCCATGATTTCGACAACGGTTTCACCCTGCGCAGCAACCTGCGCCACAGCGACCTGAGCGATGAATACGGCTATGCCTATATCAGCGACGCTTCCGGGCATACCGGAACCCTGGTCGACCGTGGCTACCTGGGCTCCGACAGCGACGCCGAGCAGTTCAACGGCAACCTGATGCTGCAGTACGACGCGCGCTTCGAGAACATCGACAGCAGCAGCATCGTCGGCGTGGAATATCTCGACTCCTCTGCCAAGAACGTTTCCGTCTATGGCTCCGCCGACCCGATAGACGTTGCCAACCCGGTATACCGCGGCGTTTCGCCGGCCATCGTCTACCAGGACAAGGACCAGGACAGCACCATCAAGTCGGTGTTCCTGCAGCAGAACCTGTCGTTCTTCGAGCGTTTCATCGTCACCGCCGGCATGCGCAACGACTCCATGGACGTTTCCGAAACCGACCACCTCTCCGGCATCAAGTCCTCGGACAATTTCTCGGAAAACTCTTTCCGTGGCGCGTTGACCTATATCGTCAACGATGAGGTTTCCACCTACGTCAGCATGGTGGAGTCGGTTTCCCCGCCCGAGGTCGGCGTCACTCCTGAGCGCGGCACCCAATACGAAGTGGGTGTGAAGTATTCGCCCCAGGAGATGAACGCGCTGTTCTCCGCTGCCGTCTACCAGCTGACCCAAGACGACGTCGCCACCGCGGTCGTGCAGCCGAACGGCGTCATCGACCAGCAGACCGTGGGCTCGCAGCGTGTGCGTGGCCTCGACCTGGAGGTCAAGGCCGAGCTGACGGAGAACCTGAGCCTGGTCGGCGGCTACTCCTACATGGACACCGAGGTGCTTCGCGGTGCGCTGCAGGTATGGGCCGGGACGGGTTACGAGGTCGTGTCGATCAAGGGCAACCAGCTCGTCTCCGCGCCCAAGCACTCGGCTTCGCTCTGGAGCTATTACAGCGTGCCGGGAACGGATGTCAGCGTCGGCCTGGGCGCCCGCTACACAGGGGCCTACTATTTCGGCGACTTCAACGACACCGGCAAGAGCGACGCCACCACGCTCTTCGATGCCGCGTTCAACTACCAGATACTCAAGGACACCGACCTGGCCATCAACGTCAGCAACCTGTTCGACGAGCAGCACGTGGTCGGTCGCGGTAGCGCGGACTACTACAACCCGGGCCGCGAGATCACGGCCAAGGTGAGTTACAACTGGTGAGACCGGGACGCGCTACCCGATCGATTCCGCTCGGGTAGCGCGCCCGGCTGCAGCTTGTGTGTGGGCAATGCCGCGAATTGAAAAGACCGCCTGGGGCAACCCGGCGGTCTTTTCTGTCTGGGGCTCGGCGGGAGGGAGGGCTGAGCGCGCCTTCTTCAGGCGGGGCAGTGTACCGCTGTCGATCAGCATCGCATGCACCGGCATGCACCTGCTCCGGCCCGCACTGGGCTGGCCACATGCGCAGGACATGCTCAGTTACCGGATGAACCATCCTTTCCAGTCGCTTTAGGACTGTGCTTAAAAGTCCGGGCTGGGGGTGGATTCCAGTGGCTTTCGCAGAAACGAAAAAAGGGCCTTTCGGCCCTTTCTTCAGCGACTTACAGCATTCACCGAACCCTGCAAGTCAATATTTGGAGCGGGAAACGAGACTCGAACTCGCGACCCCGACCTTGGCAAGGTCGTGCTCTACCAACTGAGCTATTCCCGCGTCGTGTTGACGGGCGCCATTCTATCTTTTTCTGGAGCCTCGTCAACCCTTTGATTCAAAAAAAGTTATTTCTCTTTCGGGGTGGTGCTCAGGTGCGGCCAGGCGGCCAGCAGGTAGTGCAGCATGGACCACAGGGTCAGGGCCGCGGCGACGATCAGCAGCCCGTAGCCCAGCAGCACCCAGAAGGTGAACACCGGGGCGTTGGCCAGCAGGATCACCAGGGCCGCCATCTGCGCGGCGGTCTTCCACTTGCCCAGGTTGGACACGGCGACGTGGGCGCGGGCGCCCAGTTCGGCCATCCATTCGCGCAGCGCCGAGACCACGATCTCGCGGCCGATGATGATCACCGCCGGCAGCGTCAGCCACAGGTTGGCGTGCTCTTCCACCAGCAGCACCAGGGCCACCGCGACCATCAGCTTATCCGCCACCGGGTCGAGGAAGGCGCCGAACGGCGTGCTCTGGCCCAGCTTGCGCGCCAGGTATCCATCCAGCCAGTCGGTCGCCGCGGCCAGGGCGAATACCGCGCTGGAGGCCAGGTGGCTGCCCGGGAACGGCATGTAGAACAGCAGGATGAAGATCGGGATGAGCAGGACGCGGAGCAGAGTGAGCAGGTTCGGAATATTCATCGGGACCACTGGCCGGTGAGTTGAGCCCGGCATTCTACTCGCTGTGCAGGGCAGCATAAATCTGCTCGGCCAGCTTTTTGCTGATGCCCGGGGCTTTGGCGATCTCCTCGATACTGGCCCGGCCCAGTTCCTGCAACCCACCGAAATGCTTGAGCAGCTCGCGGCGGCGCTTGGGCCCCACGCCCGCCACCTCTTCCAGGCTCGAGGTGCGCCGGGCCTTGCCGCGGCGCGCGCGGTGGCCGGTGATGGCGAAACGGTGCGACTCGTCGCGGATCTGCTGGATCAGGTGCAGCGCCGGGGAATTCCCCGGCAGGGTGAATTCGTGCTCGGCATCGTTGAGGTAGAGGGTCTCCAGGCCCGGCTTGCGCGTCACGCCCTTGGCCACGCCGAGCAGGATCAGCCCGCTCACCGCCAGCTCCTGGAGCACTTCCCGGGCCATGGCCAACTGGCCCTTGCCACCGTCCACCAGGAGGATGTCGGGCATCTTGCCCTCCCCCTCCTTCAGGCGGCTGAAGCGCCGCGTCAGGGCCTGGTGCATGGCGGCGTAGTCGTCGCCGGGGGTGATGCCCTCGATGTTGAAGCGGCGGTAGTCGGACTTCAGCGGGCCCTCGGGGCCGAACACCACGCAGGAGGCCACCGTGGCCTCGCCGCTGGAGTGGCTGATGTCGAAGCACTCCAGGCGTTGCGGCGGCTCGTCCAGGTCCAGCGCCTCGGCCAGGGACTCGAAGCGCGCGGCGACGTGCTGGCGGTTGGCCAGGCGCGCGGCCAGGGCCTGCTCGGCATTGGTGATCGCCAGTTGCTGCCAGCGTGCGCGGGTGCCGCGCACCCGGTGGCTGATCTCCAGTTCGCGGCCGCGGGCGCTGGCGATGGCCTCCACCAGCACGGGGAAGTCCTCGTGCACGGCGTTGACGATCAGCTCGGCCGGCAGTTCGCGCTCGTGGTGGCTCAGGTAGTACTGGCCGAGGAAGGCCAGCAGCACCTCGCTCAGGTCTTCCTCGATGCCCACCTGGGGGAAGAAGTTCTTGCTGCCCAGCACCCGCCCGCCGCGCACGCTGATCAGGTGCACGCAGGCGCCGCCGGGGTTGACCATGGCGGCGATGACGTCGACGTCGCCGTTGCCGCCCTCCATGCTCTGCTGGTCCTGCACGCGCCGCAGGATGGCGACCTGGTCGCGCAGCTCGGCGGCGCGCTCGAAGTCCAGGCGCATCGCCGCCTGCTCCATGTCGCTGCTCAGCTCGTCGGCCAGCTGGTTGCTGCGGCCTTCGAGGAACATCACCGAGTGGCGCACGTCCTCGGCGTACTCCTCGGGGCTGACCAGGCCGACGCAGGGGCCCTTGCAGCGCTTGATCTGGTACTGCAGGCAGGGCCGGGTGCGGTTGCGGAAGTAGCTGTCCTCGCACTGCCGCACCAGGAAGGCCTTCTGCAGCAGGGCCAGGCTCTCGCGGATGGCGCCGGCGCTCGGGTAGGGCCCGAAATAGCGGCCCTTGGCCTTCTTGGCACCGCGGTGCAGGGCCAGGCGCGGGTATTCGTCCTCGCTCGACAGGTAGACGTAGGGGTAGGACTTGTCGTCGCGCAGGAGGATGTTGTACGGCGGCCGCCATTCCTTGATCAGCGTCTGCTCCAGCAGCAGCGCCTCGGTCTCGTTGGCGGTGATGGTGGTCTCGACCTGGGCGATGCGCGCCACCAGGGCAGCCGTCTTGGGCGCCAGGCCGGTCTTGCGGAAATAGCTGGCCAGGCGCTTCTTGAGGTTCTTCGCCTTGCCGACGTAGAGCAGCTTGGCGTCCGCATCGAACATGCGGTAGACGCCGGGGCGGCCGCTGCAGGTGGCGAGGTAGGCCGCCGAATCGAACACCGCGCTCATCTAGTTGCTGGCATCCACCATGCCGTGGCGCACCGCCAGCAGCGCCAGCTCGACGTCGCTGGTGATGGAGAGCTTCTCGTAGATGCGGTAGCGGTAGGTGTTCACCGTCTTGGGCGACAGGCAGAGCTTGTCGGAGATGCTCTGCACCTTGTGGCAGTTGGCGATCATCAGGGCGATCTGGATCTCGCGCTCGGACAGCGAGTCGAACGGCGAGCCGCCCTTCTCCGGCTCGAAGGACTTCAGCGCCAGGCTCTGGGCGATCTGCGGGCTGATGTAGCGCTGCCCGGCGAAGACCTGGCGGATGGCCTGGACCATTTCCTCAAGCGCCGCGCCCTTGGTCAGGTAGCCGGAGGCGCCGGCCTGCATGAGGCGCGTGGGGAACGGGTCTTCCTCGCAGACGGTCACGGCCAGGACGCGCACGTCCGGCTGGCTGCGCATCAGCTTGCGGGTGGCTTCGAGGCCGCCGATGCCGGGCATCTTCACGTCCATCAGGACGACGTCGGGCCTGAGCTCGCGGGCCAGCCGCAGGGCGTCCTCGCCGGACTCCGCCTGCCCCACCACCTGCAGGCCCTCGATGTCGGCCAGCATGCGGGTAATTCCGGTGCGCACCAGATCGTGGTCATCGACCACCAGCACCTTGATCACACAGCACCTCATGCATAAAGAGTGGAACCGGGCGCTGTGCGAGCGCCATCGAATCCGCGAACCTTAACAGAAAGCGATGCCCTGACCTAGCTTGGAACACAGCTGTCAAATTGCAAGCGCCAACGAACCAGCGAGCCCCCCCCTGGGCGCCCGCGCCAAGCTCACCAGGCCGCCAGCGAAGCGTCAAGGATGGGCATCACGGCCATCCTTTCGGCTGAGACCGACGGTCGCGGGCCATGCATCGACGCTCGCCCGGGCGGCCGCGACACGGCCGGCCGGGGCCCGCCCCGACGAACGTCCCCGCCGCGTTACCAAAAGTGCCCGCCACGCACCAGCATGACGCACGCCGCGGCCAGGAAGTTACCTTTCGATGCTCCACCGGCAGCCTGCCGCCCTCCCCCATTCCCCCCGAATTCCCGGCAGATCAAATACTTGCACCTCGGACAGCCGTCCTGGCACGGCATCTGCTTGATTGCATGCATGGATAATTGGATACATAAATCCAAAAGGAGCGCCCCATGCGCCTGGTACCCAACTACGACCGCCAACCCGTCACCGCCGAGGAAGAGGCCTACAGCTACCTGCTGGACGCCATCTGCAAGGGCCAGTACCGCACCGGCGACCGCCTGATCGCCGAAGACATCGCCAACGACATCGGCATGAGCCGCATGCCGGTGCGCGAGGCCTTCCGCCGCCTGGCCGCCGAGGGCCTGGTGACGCTGCGGCCGAACCGCGGGGCCATCGTCAGCGGGCTGAACCTCGAGGAAATGCGCGAAGTCTTCGAGATGCGCAGCGCCCTGGAAGGCCTGGCCATCCGCCTCGCCGTGCCGAAGCTGGGCGAACGCCAGCTGGCGCGCCTGGAACGCCTGCTGGACGAGATGGACGACTACCGCGACGACAGCGCCGAGTGGGTGAGCCGCCACCGCGTCTTCCACGAATACCTCTGCAGCCTGGCCGAGCGCCCGCGGCTGCTGCGGCAGATCAACGCGCTGTACTCGGTGATCGAACCGCACATGCGCCTGTGGCTGCAGCACGTCGACAAGCCGATGAGCGCCCGCGAGGAGCACGCGGTGATCCTCGACGCCCTGCGCAGCGGCGACGCCCGCGAAGCCGAGCGGGTGCTCTGCGAGCACATCGAGGGCACGGTGCCCTCGCTGCTGAAGTTCCTCGAAGCGGCGGGCGCCTGAGACCCGGCCTTCGCCTGTCCCGTTGAACTGCCACGGCAACCCCCCCACTGGAGCTGAACATGTTCGTACGCAGGATTCCGCAGTGCCTTCTCGCCCTCTGCCTCACCGCCCCGCTGGCCCACGCCGACGCGGTGAAGATCCCCGACCGCCTGCAGGCCGCCGACAAGGTGGTGTTCTGCGGCGGCATGGACTCCCCGCCCATGGGCTTCTACGACGCCTCGCAGAAGCTCACCGGGGTGACCGTCGACCTCGGCGAGGCCATCGCCAAGCGCCTGGGCGACAAGCGCATCGAATGGCGGGTGACGCCCTTCTCCGGGCTGATCCCGGCGCTGCTGGCCAGGCAGTGCGACATGCTGGTGGACCAGCTGTTCGACAAGCCCGAGCGGCGCGAAGTGATCGACATGGTCAACTACATGTACTCCAGCCAGGCCGTGGTGGTCGCCAAGGGCAACCCCAAGGGCATCCACACCCTGGACGACCTGTCCGGGAAGAAGGTGGCGGTGCTCAACGGCTCGACCATCCGCACCCTGCTCGACGCCCATAACGAGAAGCTGAAGCAGGCCGGCAAGGCGCCGATGAAAGTCATCGTCTACAACACCGACACCGACGCCTTCCAGGCCCTGCGCATCCAGCAGGCCGACGCCTACGGCACCACCGTGGAAACCGCCGGCTACTACCAGGGCATGGCCCCGGACCTGTTCGAGATCGGCGTGCCGGCCTTCGCCCGCATCCTCACCGGCCTGGGCATCCGCAAGGAAGACAAGCAGCTCAGCGAAGCGGTGCAGCAGATCATCAGGAACATGCAGGCCGACGGCAGCTACCAGGCGTTGCTCGCCAAGTGGCACATCGAAGGCGACAAGCTCGACTGAGCCGAGGTAAGCGACCATGAACTTCAGCTGGGACGTGTTCTGGCAATACCTGCTCAAGCCGAGCGACATCTACCTGTACGGGCTCTGGCTGACCTGCGTGATCGCCGTCAGCGCCATGCTCCTGGGCTGCGTGCTCGGGCTGCTGGCGGCGCTGATGCGGCTGTCGTCCAACCCGCTGCTGCAGTACCCGGTGCGCTTCTACGTGTGGCTGATGCGCGGCACCCCGCTGCTGGTGCAGATCGTCTTCCTCTACACGGCGCTGGCCGCGGGCGGGGTGTTCCGCTTCGAGGACCTGGACCTTGGGCTGTTCGTCCTGCCCGGCAACATCCAGGCGGCGATCATCGCCCTGGGCCTGAACGAGGGCGCCTACATGGCCGAGATCATCCGCGCCGGCATAGGCGCGGTGGACAAGGGCCAGTACGAGGCCGGGCGCTCCCTGGGCATGACCTTCGCCAAGCTGATGCGGCGCATCGTCCTGCCCCAGGCCTTCCGCGTCATCGTCCCGCCGCTGGGCAACGAGTTCAACGTGATGCTCAAGAACACCACCCTGGTCAGCGTGATCGGCGTGCAGGAGCTGCTGCTGAGCACCCAGATGGTCACCTCGGCGACCTTCCGCGTGTTCGAGCTGTACCTGGTGGTGGCCATCTACTTCCTGCTGCTGACCACCCTCTGGGGCTTCTTCCAGCGCTGGCTGGAGAAGCGCTTCGGCAAGTCCGAGGGCAACGCCCCGGCGGCGCCGAGCCGGATGTTCGGCCAGCAGGCCATGAAACTGCTGAGGGGGCGCTGAGATGATCCCGACCGCGAAAGAAGTGGTGATCCAGGCCCGCGACGTGCACAAGGCCTTCGGCGAGCTGGAGATCCTCAAGGGCGTGTCGCTGGACGTGCACAAGGGCGAGGTGGTGGTGCTGATCGGCGCCTCCGGCTCGGGCAAG
Organism: Pseudomonas delhiensis; assembly: GCF_900187975.1. GTDB lineage: Bacteria > Pseudomonadota > Gammaproteobacteria > Pseudomonadales > Pseudomonadaceae > Pseudomonas > Pseudomonas delhiensis. Next base: position 175,599 of record NZ_FZPC01000009.1, read on the forward strand.
ACCACCTTCATCCGCTGCATCAACCTGCTGGAGGACATCCAGGGCGGCAGCATCCGCGTCAACGGCGCGCTGATGGGCTACCGCGAGCGCGCCGACGGCAAGCTGGTGCGCGACTCGGAGAGCAACATCGCCCGCCGCCGCCGCGACATCGGCATGGTGTTCCAGCGCTTCAACCTGTTCCCGCACATGACCGTGCTGGAGAACATCATCGAGGCGCCGACCCAGGTGCTCGGCCTCCCCCGCGGCGAAGCCATCGAACTGGCCCGCCGGCTGCTGGCCCGGGTGCGCCTGGCGGACAAGGCCGAGCACTACCCGGCGCAGCTCTCCGGCGGCCAGCAGCAGCGCGTGGCCATCGCCCGCGCCCTGGCGATGAAGCCCCAGGCGATGCTGTTCGACGAACCCACCAGCGCGCTGGACCCGGAAACCGTGGGCGAGGTGCTGCAGGTGATGAAGGAGCTGGCCGAGGAAGGCATGACCATGGTGGTGGTCACCCACGAGATGGGCTTCGCCCGCGAAGTGGCCGACCGCGTGGTGGTGCTGCACCAGGGCGAGCTGATCGAAGAAGGCCCGCCGGCCCAGGTGTTCGGCAACCCCCACCACCCGCGCACGCGGGAATTCCTCAGCCGCGTACTCTGATTCAAGGACGCCCTCCATGCTGCGTTTCTCCGCCCACGAATACCCCTATGCCTCCCAGCGCCAGAGCGTCTTCGCCCGTAACGGCATGGTCGCCGCCTCGCAGCCGCTGGCCGCCGAGGCCGGCATCGCCATGCTGCGCGCCGGCGGCAACGCCATCGACGCCGCCATCGCCACCGCGGCGGCGCTGACGGTGGTCGAGCCTACCGGCTGCGCCATCGGCGGCGACGCCTTCGCCCTGGTCTGGGTCAAGGACAAGCTGCACGGCCTGGACGCCAGCGGCCATGCTCCGGCCTCGCTGAGCATCGACGCGGTGAAGTCCGCCGGCCACGCGAAGATGCCGGTGCACGGCTGGCTGCCGGTCACCGTGCCGGGCATTCCCTCGGCCTGGGCCGCGCTGTCCGAGCGCTTCGGCAAGCTGCCCTTCGCCGACCTGCTGCAACCGGCCATCGCCCTGGCCCGCGACGGCTTCCCGGTGTCGCCGGTGGTGGCCCACCAGTGGGAAATCGCCCGCCGCGAATACCAGGCCAGCCGCGAGCGCGAACCGGCCCTGGAAGCCTGGTTCGCCACCTTCCTGGTCGACGGCGAGGCGCCGCGGGCCGGCCAGCTGTTCCGCAACCCGGCCCAGGCGCGGACCCTCGCCGAACTGGCCGAGACGAAGTGCGAAAGCTTCTACCGCGGCGCCATCGCCCGGCGCCTGGCCGCCCATGCCGCCGCCAGCGGCGGCCACCTGGGCGCGGCGGACCTGGCCGGCTACCGGCCGAAGTGGGTCGAGCCGATCAAGGCCAGCTACCGCGGCTACGACGTCTGGGAAATCCCGCCCAGCGGCCAGGGCCTGATCGCCCTGATGACGCTGAACATCCTCCAGGGCTTCGACTTCGACCAGCGCGACAGCCAGCTCACCTGGCACCGCCAGCTGGAAGCGATGAAGAAGGCCTACGCCGACGGCCTGCACTACATCACCGACCCCGAGCACATGCGCGTGGCCTGCGCCGACCTGCTCGGCGCCGACTACGCCGCCCGCCGCCGCCAGGAGATCGGCGAGCGCGCGCAGCCACCGCGCCACGGCGACCCGCACGCCAGCGGCACGGTGTACATCGCCGCCGCCGACGGCGAGGGCAACATGGTCTCCTTCATCCAGAGCGCCTACCACGGCTTCGGCTCCGGCGTGGTGCTGCCGGACAGCGGCATCGCCCTGCAGAACCGCGGCTCGGAATTCAGCCTCGAGCCCGACCACGCCAACGCCCTGGCCCCGGGCAAGCAGACCTTCCACACCATCATCCCCGGCTTCCTCAGCAAGGACGGCGTGGCGGTCGGCCCCTTCGGCGTGATGGGCGGCTACATGCAGCCGCAAGGCCACGTGCAGGTGGTGATGAACCTGGTGGACTTCGGCCTCAACCCGCAAGCGGCGCTGGACGCCCCGCGCTGGCAATGGCTGGGCGGGATGAAGGTGGGCATCGAGCAGACCGCCCCGCGCGACCTGGCCTTCGCCCTCGCCCGCCGCGGCCACGAGGTGCAGGTGGCCTGCGACCTGACCGACTACGGCCGCGGCCAGATCATCGTCCGCGACCCCGTCACCGGTGTGCTCTGCGGCGGCACCGAACCACGGGCGGATTCGCATATCGCGGTGTGCTGAGCCGCCCCGCTCCTACGGGGTGGGAAAGCCGTGTCTCACGGCAACTGCAGGAGCGGGCCCTGCCCGCGATTCGCGCGCAGGGCGCGCTCCTACAAGGGGGCACGGTGCATGAGCAACCCGGAGCGGATCTCATCCGCAAATCGCGCCGGAACGTCCGGCTATCGCGGACAGTGGAATACCATGCCTCATGATGAACTGTAGGAGCGGGCCCTGCCCGCGATTCGCGCGCAGGGCGCGCTCCTACAAGGGGGCACGGTGCATGAGCAACCCGGAGCGAATCTCATCCGCGAATCGCGCCGGAACGTCCGGCTATCGCGGACGGAGTCCGCTCCTACAGGGTGATACCGCCCATCTTCCCCGTCGGCCCATCACCGCGTAGGGCGCATAACGCCTACGGCGTTATCCGCCGCCCCCAGGGACCGCAACGGCTCAGGCCGCCAGGCACTGCTCCAGGCCGGCCTCCAGCCTTTCGCGCAGGCCGGCATCGGCGCTGGCGATGAACACCAGGCAGTTCTCCCCCTCCTGCGCCTGCGCCTCCAGGAACTGGCTGCGGCCGCCCACGTACTGCAGCCACAACGGCTGTTCGCGGCCGCGGAGCTGGACGCGGCCCTTGAGGCGGAACAGGCCCTCCGGCAACTGCTCGAGCCAGGCGCGCAGGCGCTGCGGGTCGAGCTGGCCGGTGTGGCGCCAGGTCCAGCTGTCGAACAGCTCGCCGTGGTTCTGCCTGCCCACCGCCTGCAGGCGCTGCGGGCGGGCGTCCGGGCGTTCGCCGTAGAGCAGCGCGTCGGGGATCTGCGCCTGCACCGTCTGCAGCATCCGCCGCGGCTCGCCGAAGCGCTGGCGCAGGGCCTGCAGTTGCTCCGGCGCGGCGATGTCGGCCTTGTTCAGCAGCAGCAGGTCGGCCGCGGCCGCCTGGCGCCTTTCCAGTTGCGCGTATTCGCCTTCCAGCGGCTGGCTGCGAGCGGCGTCCACCAGGGTGACCAGCGCATCCAGGTGCATGTGCCTGCGCAGTTGCGGGTAGCCCAGGGCCTGGACGATCGGCTGCGGGTCGGCCACGCCGCTGCATTCGATGACGATGCGCTCCACCGGCGGCTGGACCTGGGCCAGGCGGCCGAGCTGGGCCAGCAGGTCGTCCTGCATGGTGCAGCACAGGCAGCCGTTCTGCAGGGCGTACACCGCGTCGCTCTGCTCGGCGATCATCTCGGCGTCCACGTTCAGCTCGCCGAAGTCGTTGACGATCAGCGCCAGGCGCTGCCCGGCGCATTGCCGCACCAGGCGGCGCAGCAGGGTGGTCTTGCCGGCGCCGAGGAAGCCGGCGACCACGGTCACCGGGATGCTCATCGGTCGTCCCCCATCACCTGCGGCACCTCGCCCTGCCATACCGCCTGCAGCGGGCCGTTGGCGAAGGTGCCCTGGCGGTCGTACACCGGGCGGCCCTCGACGAAGGTCTGCTCGACCTGGGTACGGTGGATGTAGCCGCGCGGCGGCTGGGCGAAAAGGTTGCGGTCGAGGACGATGAAGTCCGCCGACTTGCCGGCCTCGATGCTCCCGGTCAGCGCCTCCAGGCCCATGGCGTGGGCGCCGTTGAGGGTCGCCACCTTCAGCGCCTGCTCCAGGCCGATGGGCTCGCCGAAGCAGGCCGGGTCGTCGTTCCAGGGGTTCTGCCGGGTGACCATGGTCTCCAGGGCCAGCCAGGGGTCGATGGAGGCCACCGGCCAGTCGGTGCCCATCACCGCGATGCCGCCGGCGGCCAGCACGCCCTTGTAGTCGTAGATGCGCTTCAGCCGCTCGGCGCCGTAGCCGGAGCGCGCGCCGCTGGCGAAGGGCGTGGGGTACCAGGCCGCCGGGGAGAACTCGGCGATCACCTCCAGCTCGCGGAAGCGCCTGAGGTTGCCCGGGTGCAGGATAGTGCTGTGCGCGCACTGGTGGCGGATGCCGCTGAAGCCGTTGCGCCGGCGCGCCTCGGCCACGGCGTCGAGGAACACGTCGGAGGCGCCGTCGCCGGTGCAGTGGGCGATGACGCGGATGCCGCGGCGGTCCATGTCCACCACCATGTCGGTGATGTGCTCGGGGGTCAGGTTGAGCTTGCCGCGCCAGCTGTCCTCGCCCGGCCAGGGGCTGATGAGGAAGGACGAGCGCGGCTCCACGGTGCCGTCGAAGTGGAACTTCACCGCGTTGGCCGACAGCCGCGCGCTGCGGTAGTAGTGGCGCTCGCCGCCGAGCAGTTCCCAGCGCCGGCGCACCGGGAAGATGTCGTCCTGCCAGCTGATGGCCGCTTCCACCCGCAGGGTCAGCTGGCCGGCGTCGTCCAGCTCCTTGAGCGCCTGCAGGCGGCGTTCGCAGACGTGCACGTACTTGCTGGCGGTCACGCCGCGGGCGCTCTGGAAATGCACGCCGTCGCGGTAGGCGCGGCGCAGCACCTCGATGGGCGTCGGCGGCATGGCGGCGTGGATCAGCGCGTAGGCGCCGTCGATCAGCAGGCCGTTGGGCTCCCCGGTCAGCTCGTCGCGCTCCAGGTAGCCGTTGCGCGGGTCGGGGGTGCTGGCGTCGATGCCGGCCAGCGCCAGGGCGCGGGAGTTGGCCATCATGGTCCCCCACATGCGGTCGAGCAGCGCCACCGGGCGGTCCGGCAGCACGCTGTCGAGCCACTCGCGGCCCGGCTTCAGCCCGGCCTCGCGGAAGGTGTAGCGCACCCAGTACTGGCCGTAGACCCAGCCGTCGCCGGGGTGGCTGTCGGCGTAGGCGCGGATGGCCGCGGCCAGTTGCTCGGGGCTCGGGTCCTCGATGCCCACGTCGAGGTCGTCGGCGTAGCGCGGCGCCAGGGCCAGGTCCGGGTGGGTGTGCATGTCGTGCAGGCCGGGCATGCAGAAGGCCCCGCCGAGGTCGTGCTGCAGGGTCCGCGGCCCCACCAGGTGCTCCAGCGCCTCGGCGCGGCCGACGGCGAGGAAGCGGCCGTCGCGGATGGCCACGGCCTCGGCCCAGGGCTGCGCCGGGTCGAGGGTGTAGAAGCGGCCGTTGCGCAGCAGCAGGTCGGCGTGGCGGTTGGCAGGCGAATGGGACGAACGGAAAGTATCGGGCGCCGTCATCTCGGTGCTCCCTTGTCGTTTTGCGCCGAGTATAGGGAGCTGCCAGCGGCCGCGGACTAGCATAAGATGACAACTCGCTAGCCTCAGATAACAACAACATCCATGCCCGACCAGCAGTCCGAGATCGACTACGCCGCGCGCCAGCTGTACCAGCGCTTCCTCGAGGAATGGCAGGCCCGCCCGCACCTGCCGCCCCTGGCGCCGCTGCTCGCCGGCCTGGGCGTGCCGGCCGCCGAGGCCGCCGCCGGCATGACCTTCGCCCGCTACTACCGCCTGCTGCGCCAGGCCGCCGGGCTGCTCGGCGCCAGCGACTTCTTCCTGCGCCTGGGCCAGCGCTACAACCTGTTCGACCTCGGGGTGATCGGCTACGCGCTGATCAGCGCGGCCAACCTGCGACGCTCCTGGGACATCTCCCTGGGCCAGCCCTCCAGCCTGCTGCCCCACCCCATCCACGTGGCCCGCGAGGAACACGGCGAGCACCTGGTGCTGGCCCTGCAGGCGCCGCCCTACAGCCCGATGGAAAGCCAGGCGCTGCTGGAGGAATGGTTCAGCAGCACCTGGCGCTGGCTGTGCCAGCGCCTGCCGGAGCTGGCCGAGTGCGACGGCATGCAGGTGCGCCTGCCGTTCGCCGCGCCGGCCCACGCCGCGCTCTATGGCGACATCTTCCCCGGCCGCGTGGAATTCGCCACCAGCCGCGCCGAACTGCGCATCCCCAGGGCCTTCCACGACCGCCCCTTCTCCACCTCCAACCCCTCGGTGCTGCGCCTGTGCCAGGCCCAGGGCGCGGCCACCCTGGCCAGTTTCGAGAGCGGCGAGGCGCTGCCCGACGACCTGCGCTTCTACCTGCTGCAGAACGCCCGCGTGCCGCTGCCGGACCTGGAGCAGGCCGCCGCGCACTTCCGCCTGCCGCCGCACACCCTGCAGCGGCGCCTGCGCGCCCACGGCCTGACCTTCAAGGGCGTGGTCTACGAGGTGCGCATGGCCCTGGCCGAGCGCTACCTGCTGGCCAGCCACATGAGCCTGCAGGAGATCGCCTTCCTGCTCGGCTACGAGCACGTCACCAGCTTCCACCGTGCCTTCCTGCGCCATGCCGGGACCACCCCGGAAGGCTTCCGCCAGCGGCGCGCGCAAGCGCGCCAGGAGTGACCCCATGCGTTTCCCCTCGATGACCGCCCTGCGCGTGCTCGACGCCGTCGCCCGCCTGGGCAGCCTGTCCGCCGCGGCCAGCGAGCTGAGCCTCACCCGCAGCGCGGTGAGCCACCAGTTGCACAGCCTGGAGGACTGCCTGGGCACCGCGCTGATCGAGAAGGCCGGGCGCGGCATCGTGCTGACCTACCGCGGCGAATACTTCGCCCGCGAGACCCAGCGCGCCCTGGCCATCCTCAACGAGGCGCGGCGCTTCACCGACGCCCAGGAGATCGCCGGGCGCCTGTGCGTGAGCTGCACCCCGGGCTTCGCCACCTACTGGCTGTGCCATCAGATCGGCCAGTTCCAGCGCGCCCACCCGCAGGTGGAGCTGAACCTGGTGGCGCCGCGCATCCCCGACGACGTCAGCAACCGCGACGTCGACCTGTTCATCGCCTACGGCGTGGGCGACTGGCCGGACCTGCACGTGGAGCTGATCGCCACCCTCGACACCTTCCCGGTGTGCAGCCCCTCGCTGCTCAACGCCGCCGGCGGCCTGGACTCGCCCGAGGACCTGGCCAACCTGCCGCTGCTGCACATGGTCGACCACTCCGACTGGCTGCTGTGGGCCGCGGCCGCCGGGGTGCGCGACCTCAACGTGCGCAACGGCATCGTCTTCTCCGACGCGCACCTGGTGCAGTCGGCGGCCATCGCCGGCCAGGGCGTGGCCATGGGCGACGCCCTGGTCAGCGGCGACGCCATGGCCAAGGGGCAGTTGGTGCGGCTGTTCAACGTCTCCATCGAGCCGCCGAACCGCTACTACTTCGTCACCGACGCGGCCAAGACCGAACGCCCCGACGTGCAGGCCTTCAAGGCCTGGATGAAGGCCGAGCTGCGGCTGTCCGAGCAATTCCGCAAGGGCAGCCGCGGCGGCGTGATAGGTGAAGGAAACAGGTGAAGGAATTTGAACAATGACGGCGAAAAAACGCGATTGAAGCGAAGAGGGATTTGACAATACTGCGCAAAAGGGCTGCTGACCGAAGGGTCGGCAACCCGAGAAGAACAAGAAAAAACGAGGTAAATGCAGTGGAGCGACAGCCCCAACTTCGTGCCATCGACATCGGCAAGCGCTATGGCGATTTCCACGCACTGAACGATGTCTCCATCGACATTCGCCAGGGCGAGTTCCTCACCCTCCTCGGCCCCTCCGGCTCCGGCAAGACCACCTTCCTGATGATCCTCGCCGGCTTCCAGGACCCATCCAGCGGGCGCCTGGAGGCCCACGGCCAGGACATCACCCGGCGCCCGGCCGAGAAGCGCAACTTCGGCATGGTGTTCCAGGGCTACGCGCTGTTCCCGCACATGAGCATCGACGACAACGTCGCCTTCCCGCTGAAGATCCGCGGCGTGAAAGCCGAGGAGCGCAACCGCCGGGTGCGCCGGATGCTGGAAGTGGTGGGCCTGGGCGAGCACCGCGGCAAGCGCCCCGGCGAGCTGTCCGGCGGCCAGCAGCAGCGCGTGGCCATCGCCCGCGCGCTGGTCTTCGAGCCCGACCTGCTGCTGCTCGACGAGCCGCTCTCGGCGCTGGACAAGAACCTGCGCGAGCAGCTGCAGGCGGAGCTGCAGCGCATCCACCGCCAGGTCGGCACCACCTTCGTCTTCGTCACCCACGACCAGAACGAGGCCCTGGCGCTGTCCACCCGCATCGCCATCTTCAACCGCGGCCGCGTGGCGCAGATCGACAGCCCGCAGACCATCTACAACCAGCCCAGCAACCGCTTCGTCGCCGAGTTCCTCGGCAAGATGAACCTGTTCCCGCTGAGCCAGGTGGGCCGCGCCGGCGCCCTGGCCCGCGGGCGCTTCGGCGACGCCGAGCTGCACGCCGAACCCTCGGCCGCCCTGGACGCCGCCGCGCCGCTGCTGGCGGTGCGCCCGGAGCACATGCAGCTGCACAGCGCGCCGCCACTGGTGGAAGGCCACAACGTGGTGCAGGCGGTGCTGACCACCAAGACCTACCAGGGCGCCAGCACCGAGCTGGGCCTGGCCACCGCCGCCGAGGGCGCGCCGCCCATGAGCCTGGCGGTGCACGCCGAGCACCAGGCCGCGCGCCTGGACCAGGGCGCCCGCGTGTGGCTGAGCTGGCCCATCGAGAAGAGCCTGCTGCTCGCCTGATCGCCGGGGCGCCCGCGCGCGCCCTCCCCCTTTCGCCATCCCCTGTCTGGGAGCTGCACACATGTTCAACCCGCACCAGCAAGACTGCATCGAAGTCCTCATGGACAAGGCCCGTCGCGGCCAGGTCGACCGCCGCACCTTCCTCAAGGGCATGGGCCTGCTGGCCGCCCTGCCCCTGGCCCTGCGCAGCGGCGTCGGCTTCGCCGCCGGCGACAAGCCGCTGGTGGTGGTGAACTGGGGCGGCGACGCCATCAAGGCATTCGGCAAGGCCTGGACCGAGGGCTTCTCCAAGGCCACCGGCATCCCGGTGAAGATCGACGGCAGCGGCCCCACCGAGGGCGCCATCCGCACCCAGATGAGCAGCGGCCGGGTGAGCTGGGACGTGGTCGACGCGGAAAGCTCCATCCTGCAGAACCTCGGCAAGGAAAACCTGGTCGAGCCCATCGACTACAGCATCGTGTCGAAGGACAAGGTGCTGCCCGGCTTCGCCTACGAATACGGCATCGCCGACTACATGCTCAGCTACGTGATCGCCTACGACAGCGAGCGCTTCGGCGACAAGGCGCCGAAGACCTGGAAGGACTTCTGGGACGTCGAGACCTTCCCCGGCAAGCGCACCCTGTACAAGTGGATGAACGGCATGCTGGAAGCCGCGCTGCTGGCCGACGGCGTGCCGGCGGACCAGCTCTACCCGCTGGACGTGCCGCGGGCGCTGAAGAAGATCGACGAACTCAAGCCGCACATCCTGGCCTTCTGGGGCTCGGGCGCCGAGACCCAGCAACTGTTGATCGAGGGCGAGGTGAGCATGGGCGCGATCTGGAACACCCGCGCCCAGGTGATCACCGAGGACAGCGAAGGGCGCATCAAGTGGAACTTCGACAACGCCCTGCTCGGCTGCAGCAACTGGGGCGTGCTCAAGGGCAACCCGGCGGGCAAGGACGCGGCCATGCGCTTCATTGCCTACGCCCAGGACCCGCAGTCCCAGGTGGAACTGTTCAAGCTGTTCGGCAACGGCCCGGCCAACCCCGCCGCCGCCTCGCTGATCCCGGCCGACCGCAGGCACCTGAACTGCACCGACCCGGACAACCTGCCGCGGCAGATCATGCTCAGCCACGAGTGGTACACCGACCACTACGCGGCGACCCTGGAGCAATACCTGACCCACGTTTCCAAGTGAGGTGAGCGCCATGGCGGAGAATCCTTCGCGGCTGAAGCTGGCCTTCCTGCTGGCGCCGCTGCCGCTGGTGCTGCTGCTGTTCTACGTGCTGCCCTTCGCCGGGGTGGTGGGCTGGAGTTTCAGCCTGCCCACCCCGGGCATCGAGCAGTACCAGCGCATCGCCAGCGACCCGGCGATCCACGACGTGCTCTGGCGCACCTTCCGCCTGTGCACCACGGTGAGCGTGGCGTCGCTGCTGATCGCCTACCTGATGGCCTACTGCTGGGTGTACAGCCCGCCGTTCTGGCAGCGCATGGTGGAAATCTGCGTGTTCATCCCCTTCTGGCTGTCGGTGCTGGTGCGCGCCTTCGGCTGGCTGATCGCGCTGCGCAGCAACGGCCTGCTCAACGGCTGGCTGCAGGCCCTGGGCATCACCAGCGAGCCGCTGCAGCTCACGCGCAACGAGCTGGGCGTGGTGATCGGCATGGTCCACTTCATGGTGCCCTTCGCGCTCTTCCCGCTGGTCTCGACCATGCGCCGCCTCGACCCGCGCGTGCTGCTGGCCGCGCGCGGCCTGGGCGCCGGGCAGCTGCGCACCTTCTGGAGCATCTTCGTGCCGCAGACGGTGCCCGGCATCCTCGGCGCCTTCATCATCGTCTTCGTGTTCTGCCTGGGCTTCTTCATCACCCCGGCGATCCTCGGCGGCGGGCAGACGGTGATGGTGGCCGAGTACGTCTACCTGCAGATGTTCCAGACCAGCAACTGGGGCCTGGGCGCGGCGCTCAGCGTGGTACTGCTGGCGCTGGTGGCCGGGCTGATCTGGGCGCTGCTGCGCATGACCCGCGTCGATAAACTGGTGGGCTGACGAGATGAACGCACACGAAAGCAAGGCACCAAGCCGCCTGCTCGCCGCGATGGCGATGATCTTCATGCTGTTCCCGCTGCTGGCGGTGATCCCGGTGTCCTTCACCGGCAAGCGCTTCCTCTCGATGCCCGACGGCAACTGGTCGCTGCGCCACTACAAGGCGCTGCTGGACAGCCCCGAGTGGCTCTCGGCGGTGGGCCAGAGCCTGGTGGTGGCCAGCGCCACCTGCGTGGTCGCCACCGCCCTGGCGGTGAGCTTCGCCCTGGGCATCTGGTACCTGCGCTCGCGCTGGGCGACCCTGCTGATCGGCCTGGTGCTGCTGCCCATGGCCATCCCGCCGATGATCTCGGCGATGGTCCTGTACTTCATGGAAACCACCGTCAGCAAATTCGCCCCGGGCCTGGGCTACGACACCCTGTTCGGCCTGACCATCGCCCACATCGTGATGGTGGTGCCCTACGGCGTGGTGACCATGCTGGTGGCGCTGAGCCAGCTGGACCGGCGCATCGAGCTGGCCGCGCGCAACCTCGGCGCCAGCCTGGCACAGACCACCTTCCTGGTGGTGCTGCCGAACCTCAAGCTGGGCGTGGCCAGCACCGCGCTGCTGTGCTTCGCGCTCTCCTGGGAAGAGATCGCCGTGACCCTGTTCGTCACCAGCACCGAGGTCAACACCCTGCCCCGGCAAATCTGGTCGGGCCTGCGCGACAACATCGACCCGGCGGTGGCGGCCATCTCGGTGCTGCTGATCGCCCTCACCCTCCTCGCCCTGCTCGGCCGCATGCTCGCCGGGCGCGCCGCCGCAAGGCCCGCCGGGCACTGAGCAGCCAAGCCGGCGGCGTTGTCCGGGGGATTGTCGGCGCCCCGGACAGCGCCGCCGGCCTGGTTCACCTACAGGCACCACGGGGCCGCTTTTCGTAGGAGCGAGCTTGCTCGCGAAGGGGGCTTGCCGGTAGCTGCTGTGTTTGTGGTGGAGACCGTCCCCTCTCCCCAGCCCTCGGCTGCGCGCCCCGCCCTGAAGGGAGAGGGGGCTTGTTCGTGCCGAGAGAAAGAATGGTTTCAGCCGGAAACCTTCGGTGCTACCGGCTAACTCCAGAACACCCAACTCTGCCCAACGGTCCCCTCTCCCTTCAGGGAGAGGGTTAGGGAGAGGGAGCGGAGTCAACCCAAAACACTGCGGTTGCCGGCAAGCTCGCTCCTACGAGAAGCCGAGCCCGCCCGTATGGAGCGGACCTCGTCCGCGATAGCCGGAGGTTCCGGCGCGGTTCGCGGATGAGATCCGCTCCTGCGCTGCGCCACTCACGCCATTCCCATGTAGGAGCGCGCCCTGCGCGCGAATCGCAGGCAGGGCCTGCTCCTACAGGTTTCCATGAGGCACCTGTCCCACCGTAGGAGCGGACTCCGTCCGCGATCCCGCCGACATCTGGCAAGCACATCCAAGCACTTGGCAGACAGGCACAAGGCCAGCAGCGCCCGTGGCCTTAGCATCCCAGGCAGTTTCGTCCCCTGCCAACAATAACGATACGGATGCACGCCATGACCAGACCCACCGTCCTGCGCCCGACGCTGCTCGCCCTGCTGATCGCGGGCAGCGGCCAGGCCAGCGCCTATTCGCTGTATTCCACCGACGACACCCACCTCAACGCCGACCTCACCGCGGTCTACGCGCTGCTGCACAGCCAGGAGAACTACGCGCAGAGCGGCACCAAGGACAAGGGCTCGTCCTCCTGGCAGGAAGGCTTCATCAAGTACGGCCTGAGCGGCGACCAGCGCCTGGGCGAGGCCGGCACGGCCTATGGCGCCTTCGCCCTGCTCAGCTCGGCGACCTGGGGCGACGGCGACGCCGCCGGCTTCACCGACGGCTCCGAGCGCACCACCAAGATCGAGGACGCCTACCTGGGCTGGCGCTCCGGCAAGCTGTTCCCGGTGCTGGGCGAGGACGGCATCGACCTGTCCTTCGGCCGCCAGAACATCGTGGTCGGCGACGGCTTCCTGATCAACGGCGACGCCCTCAACTTCGGCAACGGCCTGGCCGACGGCATGTTCGACCGCGGCGGCGCCTACTACCTGGCCGGCCGCCGCAGCTTCGACGAGACCGCGGTGCTGCGCATCGGCGGCAAGCAGGGCTGGCGCGGCGACATCATGCGCCTGAAGTCCGACAACCCGGCCCAGGCCAAGCCCGAGCTGTACGTCGGCACCCTGGAACACGTCGACGAGGCCGGCACCCTGGGCCTGACCTACATCGACATCACCGACATCGACGAGCAGTACGCCTCCCCCGCGCAGCTCGACCGCAAGGACATGAAGACCTGGAGCGTTCGCGGCCAGGGCAATGCCGGCGTCGAGAACCTGTTCCTCTCCGGCGAGTACGCCTGGCAGGACAAGCGCCACGCCGACGACGAGAACGCCTGGTACCTGGAAGCCGGCTGGACCTTCGCCGACGCCGCCTGGAAGCCCTACCTCAGCTACCGCTTCAGCCGCTTCTCGGAAGGCTTCGACCCGCTGTTCTACGGCTTCAGCCGCGGCTTCGGCACCTGGTTCCAGGGCGAGGTGGCGGGCAACTACTCCGGCCCCTTCAACAGCAACACCCGGGTCCACAACGTCGGTGCCAAAATCCAGCCGACGGAGACCTTCGACGTCGGTCTGCAGTGGTTCCGCTTCGACACCATCGACAAGGACCTGGGCAACCTCGGCGGCCACGAGATCGACCTGTACGCCGACTGGACCCTCAGCCCGCACCTGACCATCACCCCGCTGGTCGGCGTGTACAAGCCGAAGAAGAGCGCCGAGCAAGGCGGCACCCAGATCGGCGGCAACGACGACAACCTCTACACCCAGCTGATCTTCACCAGCACCTTCTAAGCCACGCACCGCAAGCCCGCCCCGCGCCACCGCCGGCCCCCATCCCGGCCATGGCGCGGCGGCGGGTTTCGCGGTTTTCATGGAGGCCTTTGCATGCGCAGCATCCTGTCCACCCTCCAGGGCCGCATCACCTGCCTGGCCGGCCTGTGCCTGCTGGGCGTCGCCGCCACCCTGATCGGCCTGTCGCTGTACCAGGCGCGCCAGGACAGCCAGGTGATCAAGGACGACAGCGGCAAGCTGTTCGCCGACGCCGCCCGCGCCAGCCTGCAGACCCAGGGCCAAGTGCAGGCCCTGCAGCTGCAACGCCAGTTGCAGGACAAGCTGCTGCTCGGCGAAGGCCTGTCGCGCACCCTGCTGGCGCTGCGCGAGCAGAACCGCCAGGGCAACCTCGGCGCCGAGGCACTGCGGCGCAAGCTGGTGGCGGAAATGGGCGGCACCCTGGGCGCACACCCGGAGCTGCTCGGGCTCTTCGTGGTGTTCGGCGTCGACACCCTGGACGGCGCCGACGCCAGCTTCAAGGGCCGCGACGAACTGGGCAGCAACGAGAACGGCCGCTTCACCCTCTACCTGCTGCGCAGCGGCGGCCAGCAGCAGAGCGTGGTCGGCACCGAGCAGGTGCTGGCCGACACCACCCCCGGCCCCAGCGGCCAGCCGTACAACGCCTTCTTCACCTGCCCGCGGGAGAGTCTGGCGCCCTGCGTGCTCGACCCCTACTTCGACGACGCCTCCGGGCAGCGCCGGCTGGTCACCAGCATCACCCTGCCGCTGCTGGAGAACGGCAAGTTCGTCGCCGCCGTGGGCTTCGACATCGACCTCGCCGCGCTGCAGCAGAGCAGCGTGGCCGGCAGCCGCCAGTTGTTCGACGGCCAGGGCCGCATCCGCATCCTCAGCCCCAACGGCCTGCTGGCCAGCGACAGCGCCAACGCCGCCGGCCTCGGCCAGCCGTTCAAGGACGCGGCGCTGCCCCAGGTGCTGGGCGACATGGCCCGGGACCGCTCGCTGACCTACGACCAGAGCGCCGACGTTTCCGTACTCAGCAGCCTGGCGCCGCTGCCAGGGGCCAAACCCTGGGGCATCCTGCTCAGCGTGCCGCGCCAGGTGCTGCTGGCCCCGGCGCAATCGCTGAAGAACACCCTGGACGCCCTGCGCGCGCGCAGCACCTGGCTGGAAATCGGCCTGGGCGTGCTGGTGGCGCTGCTGGGCATGGGCGTCATCACCCTCACCGCGCGCGGCATCAGCCGGCCGATCCTGGGCCTGGCGCGCATGCTGGAAGACATCGCCGACGGCGAAGGCGACCTCACCCGCCGCCTGAACCACCCGCGCCACGACGAGCTGGGCCGCCTGGCCCTGGCCTTCAACCGCTTCCTCGACAAGCTCCAGCCGAGCATCGCCGCGGTACAGGCGGCCAGTGGCGAGGCCCGCGCCGGCGCCGACCAGTCCGCCGCCATCGCCCGCCGGACCAGCGACGGCATCCAGCAGCAGTTCCGCGAGATCGACATGGTGGCCACCGCCCTGCAGGAGATGTCCGCCACCGCCAACGCCTCGGCCCAGAGCGCGGCCAGCGCCGCCCAGGCCGCCGGCGAGGCCGAGCGCGCCAGCCAGGACGGCTACGCCACCATCGCGGCCACCAGCGCCGGCATCGACGCCCTGGCCGGCGACATGAACCAGGCCATGGGCGAGCTGCAGAACCTGGCGCGCAGCAACGAGCAGATAGGCGCGATCCTGGAGGTGATCCAGGGCATCGCCGCGCAGACCAACCTGCTGGCCCTCAACGCCGCCATCGAGGCGGCGCGCGCCGGCGAGTCCGGGCGCGGCTTCGCCGTGGTCGCCGACGAGGTGCGCGGCCTGGCGCGGCGCACCCAGGACTCGGTAGAGGAAATCCGCCAGGTGATCGAGAACCTGCAGGCGCGCAGCCTGTCGGTGGCCGACGCCATGCACGCCAGCTACCGCCAGGCCCAGGACAACGTCGAGCAGGCGCGCCAGGCCATAGACGCGCTGCAGCGCATCACCGGCGCGGTGAACCTGATCAGCGACATGAACCTGCAGATCGCCAGCGCCGCCGAGGAGCAGAGCAGCGTGGCCGAGGAGATCGGCCGCAACATCGGCACCATCCGCGACGTCACCCAGGCCCTGTCGGACCAGGCCGAGCGCTCGGCGCACCTGAGCCAGCAGCTGAACCAGAGCGCCGAGCAGCAGCACCGCCTGGTGCAGCAGTTCAAGGCCTGATCAGCGCGGGCGGTAGCCCTGGCTCAGCAGCCAGCCCTGGAAGATGCGCCGCTGCTCCGCCGGCAGCGCGGCCAGCACCCGGTCCTGCGGCTCGCTGCGCAGGCGCCGCAGCCAGGGCGCCAGCTCCAGGCCCTGCAGGTGCCAGATGCCCAGGGGCTGGTCGGGGCTGACCACCACCTCGGCCTCGTCCACCAGGCCGTCGCGCAGCACCGGGGCGCGCTCGATGCGCAGGGCGTCGAAATCCGCCGGGGCATGGCTGGGCTGCGCGTCCGGCCAGGCGCGGCGGGCCTGCCAGAAGGGCTGGTCGGCCCACTGTTTTTCCTCGGCGTAGAAGTCGCGGCCGACGCGGGCGAAGCGCAGGAACAGCTGCTCCACCCGGCGCTGGTGGAAGCGCCTGGCCAGGTCGCCGCGCGCCGGCGCGCGCAACAGCGTGTTGATGACCGCAGGGGCCTGCAGCGCCGAGGACAGCGACTGGAAGATGCCGTTGCCGGACAGCGGGTCCACCGCCATAGCCGCATCGCCCACGCGAATCCAGTTCTCGCCGCAGGCCTCCAGGCAGAGGATCGGCGTGCTGCTGCGGGCATGCAGCTCCAGGCCCTGCTCGGGGTGGCCGCCGAAGAATGCCTGGCTGAGTTCGGCGCGCTGGCGGCGTTCGCGGCAGTAGTCGAGTAGCTGCTCCTTGGGTGGCAGAGCGCTGCTGGCCACGTCCAGGGTCAGCTGCCAGTAGCAGCGCCCATCGGCCAGCCGCGCCATCCACGCCCAGCCGTCGGCCAGGCTCTGCACCGCGCTGGCCACCGGCCCCGGCGCACCCTGCCAGCGACTGAGCAGGCTGAGGGTTTCCGGGCCGCGGCGGGCCTTGCCGGCCTTCTGGTTCAGCGGTGCCTGGCGGCCACGGGCTTCCACCAGAAATGGGGTTTGCAGTTGCTGGCCGCTTTCCAGGCGCACGTGGTGGCCCGTGGCGTCGGAGTCTACGCCGAGCACGCGGTCTTCCTGCACCTGGATGCCGGCCTCATGCAGGTCCTGACGCAAGCCCTGGTCGAACAGCGGGCGGTCGAGGATGAATTCGACGTTCTGCGCGCTCTCGGCGCCGTTCCAGTTCACCCGCCGTTGCGAAGGCGGCGCGGCGCAGGCCAGGGCGTGGTTCAGCCCGGCGTGGCGCAGGCCGTCGAGCACGCGTTGGGAGACGCCTTCGACGGCGGCGAAGCGGCGCCATTCGCTGATGACGGTGACGGGGTAGCCGAGGCGGCGCAGGCCGATGGCGGTGGCGGTTCCGGCGGGGCCGGCGCCGAGGATCAGGATTGGGGGCATGGGGGTGTTCGCTGGGGGGGTTGGTGATGGCTGCAGGTCCGTTCCCTCTCCCTAACCCTCTCCCTGAAGGGAGAGGGGACTGTACGGAGCAGTGGCGAAGTTAGGCATGTAGCCGGCAGTCGCGGAGCAACAGGATGACTCCGGACTCCCAACCACGCCGAACGGCCCCCTCTCCCTTCAGGGAGAGGGCTGGGGAGAGGGAAAGAAACCCCAACCCCACTCATAACCCCACCTTCCGCTCGATCCCCTTGTACACGGCCCCCTCACGCATCAACGCCAACAATTCTTCATTCGATAACGCCGGCCGCTCCCCCAGCAAAGCCACCAGGTGCCCACAAAAAGCCGCACACCCCAGACTCGCCCCCGCCTGCCCCCCAACCCGCACAGCCGCCCCGAAATCCGCCTGCGCACTGCCCAGCCAGGACCACTCGCCCTCGCCACACCGCGCATCCCCGGTCACCCGCACCACCCCCGGATAGGCCGCCGGAAACACCGGCTCGCCCCGCGCCGGGCTGGATGCGCAGACCAGCACCCCGGCCGCCACCAGCTCGGCCACCGCCTCACGCAGCAGAGGCCGGTCCTGGCGCACCCCCAGGCTCAGGTTGACCACGCGCACGCCCTGCCCGCCCAGCCACTGCAGCGCGGCGGCGATCTGCAACGGGCTGGTCACGCCGCGCCCGTCGAACACCTGGGCCACGCTGAAGCGCGCTTGCGGCGCGCGGGAAAGAATCGCCTGGATCACGGCCGAGCCATGGCCCAGGGCATCCGTCGCCAATGGCAGTCGGTCCAGTCCATCATCGGCCAGACAGAAACGCTGGCCGGCCAGCACGACACCGGTCTGTACCTCGGCGTGGCCGCTATCGACCACGCCCACCCGGATCTCAGCCACCCTGCCCTCCCACGGCCACCAGCGGCACCTCGCGCACGCTCAGCCGGCCGTCCTGCAGTTCCAGGCGCAGGTCGGCCTCGGCCAGGGTCGAGGGGCGGTGGCTGACGAGGATGCGGGTGCGCCCGGCGAACAGCCGGTCGATGGCGGCTATCACTTCGCGCTCGGTGCTTTCGTCCACCTGCGAGGTGGCTTCGTCGAGGATCAGCACCAGCGGGTCCTGCAGCAAGGCGCGGGCGATGGCGATGCGCTGCTTCTGCCCGCCGGAAAGCTGCTGGCCGCGCTCGCCCAGGGGGCTGTCGAGGCCCTCGGGCAGGCTGGCGACCAGGCCGTCCAGCTGGGCCAGGGTCGCCACCCTTTCGATCTCTTCGCGGCTGACGTGGGGCGCGCTGTACGACAGGTTGTCCGCCAGGCTGCCGCGGAACAGCACCAGCTCCTGGCTGACCACGGCGATGCGCCGGCGCAGCTCGAACAGGTCCAGCTCGCGCAGGTCCACGCCGTCGAGCAGGATGCGCCCCTGGTCCGGGTCGTAGAAGCGTTGCAGCAGGTCGGTCAGGGTCGACTTGCCGACGCCCGACGGCCCGCTCAGGGCCACCTTGCGTCCGGCCGGGATGCAGGCGTCCACGCCCTCCAGCAGCGGCTGGCTGCGGCCGGCGTGGTTGAAGCTCACGCCCTCCAGGCGCAGCTCGCCGACGCTCGGCATCGGCCGCGGCTGCGCCGGCGACGCCACGCCCGGCGCCTCGCCGCGCAGCTCCATCACCCGGCCCAGGCTGACGGTCATGCGTTGCAGCGCCACGTACAGGCCCAGCAGGCTCTGCACCGGGCCGATGGCCATGCCCAGGTAGGTGGAGAAGGCGATCAGCGAGCCCAGCTGCCAGGTGCCCTGCACCACCCAGTAGCCGCCGACCAGGAAGGCGCAGGCGCGCGACAGCGACATCAGCGTTCCCGGCAGCGCCTGGGTGAAGAACTCGGTGACCTGCAGGCGCAGCAGCTGGCCCAGGTAGCCCTGCCCGAGGCCCTCCAGGCGCCGCGCCTCGCGGCCCTGCTGGCCGGCGGACTGGATGAACTTCATCGCCGGCAGGGTCTCGACGAAGAACGACGACAGGTCCGCCGAGCGCTCGCGCAGCTGGCGCGCCTCGCGCTCCACCTTCTTGCGCATCCAGCGCAGCCAGAGCACGTCCAGCGGGATCAGCACGGCCACCAGCAGCGACAGCTTCCAGCTCAGCGTCAGCAGCAGCGCCAGCGAGCCGACCAGGCCGATCACCGCGGACACCGCGGAGAACAGCGAATCCACGGCGAAGCGCTGGATCTCGGCGACGTCGCCGTCCAGCCGCGACATCAGGTCGCCGATGCGGCGGCGTGCGAAGAAGGTCGGCGAGAGGCTCTGCAGGTGGCGGTACAGCGCATCGCGCAGGGCGAACAGGATGCGCCCGGACAGGCGCGTGTGCAGGTAGCGGTTGAGCCCCGAGAGGACCGTGCCCACCAGCCCGATCACGATCATCGCCCCGGCCAGCAGCGCCAGCATGGGGAAGTCGCGGGCCAGCAGGCCGTCGTCGATCAGCAGCTTGGTCAGCCAGGGTTGCGCCAGCGCCAGCAGCGAGGCGCACAGGGCCAGGCCCAGCAGGCCGAGGATGGCCAGGCGCTGCGGGCGGACGAAGCCGTACAGCCAGTGCAGCGCGTCCTTGAGGGCCTTGGGGTCGTCGCTGTCGATCAGGCGGGTGAAGAACATCAGCCGCCCTTCAGTTGCTTGAGCTTGCGGTACAGGGTGGCGCGGCTGATGCCCAGCGCGTCGGCCGCCGCCGAGACGTTGCCCTGGTGGCGGTCCAGGGCCTGGCGGATCAGCTCCATCTCGGTCTCGCGGATGCGCCCGCAGGGCTGCCGCTCGCCGGCGGCGAGCTCTTCCAGGGTACTGTCGGGCAGGTGCTCCAGGCCCAGCGTGGCCTCGCCTTCCCCGCGCATGGCCAGGGCGGTGCGCAGGACCATCTCCAGCTGGCGGATGTTGCCCGGCCAGTGGTAGTCGGCCAGCAGCGCGAAGAGTTCGTCGTCCAGGCGCACCCCGGGCGCGCCCAGCCTGGCCAGCAGGCCCTGGGCCAGCTCGCCGAGGTCGTCGCGCTCGCGCAATGCCGGCAGGCGCACGCTGATGCCGTTGACGCGGTAGTAGAGGTCCTCGCGGAACTGCTTCTCTTCCACCTGGCGCTTGAGGTCGCGGTGGGTGGCGCAGATCAGCGCCACGTCGATGTCCTGCTCCTCGCCCGCGCCCAGCGGCGCCACCTTGCGCTCCTGCAGCACGCGCAGCAGCCGCGCCTGCAGGGCCAGGGGCATGTCGCCGATCTCGTCGAGGAACAGGGTGCCGCCGTGGGCCTGCTGCAGCCGGCCGACCATGCCGCCGCGGCGCGAGCCGGTGAAGGCACCCTCGCGGTAGCCGAACAGTTCGGATTCGATCAGGCCTTCGGGGATGGCCGCGCAGTTCACCGCGATGAACGGCTTGCCGGCCCGCGCACTGCCCTGGTGCAGGGCGCGCGCCACCACCTCCTTGCCGCTGCCGGTCTCGCCCAGCAGCAGCACCGGCAACTCGTTCAGCAGGCCCTGGCGGGCCATGCGCAGGGCGCGGGCGTAGCGCGGGTTGCCGCCAGCCAGGGCCTCCAGGTCCGGCGCAGCCGGGGCCGGGCGCTGCGGCTGGCGCGCCGGCACCGACACCGCGGTGCTGCGCAGCGGCGCCTGCAGCACCTTGTAGAAGAACTCGCCCTTGGCCGTCTGCAGGCTGCCCAGGGCGCCGGGCTGCAGGCGCGCCAGCAGCTGTTCGCCGCGGGCACCCAGCAGGTCCTCGCAGCGGCGCCCTATCAGTACCTCGCGGGCGGCGCCGAGCAGTTGGCAGGCCGGCGTGCTGAGGGCCAGGATGCGGCCCTCCAGGCTCAGCGCCAGCAGGCCCTGCCAGGGCGAATCCAGGTACTGGCGGCGGCTGTGGAAGGACAGCACCACCTGCCCCGGGAAGCTGGCGGCGAACAGCCGCTCCTCGATCTGCACCGCGGCGCGGTTGAGCAGGCTGAGGCTTTCCACCGGGCCGGCCAGGGGACCTTCGCGGGTCAGGTCGAGCACGCCGAGCAGCGTGCCCTGGGGGCAACTGATGGGCACCGAGGTGCAGGAGAAGCGGCTGAGGCGTTCCAGGTAGTGCTCGCCGCAGTCGATCTGGGTGGCGCGCCCTTCCACCAGGGCGGTGCCCAGGGCGTTGGTGCCGCGCGCGGCCTCGCTCCAGCAGGCGCCCAGGGTGATGTCTTCCAGGCCGATGCGGCGCAGGCGCTCGTGGGCGCCGGCCACCGAGACGATGGTGGCGTCGGCGTTGGCAAGGATCACCAGGGCGTCGTGGCCCTGGCGCTGGCGCAGGAAATCCAGCTCGGGGGTGGCGGCGTCGAGCAGCAGGCGGTTGTTCTCCAGCAGCAGCTCGATGCCGGCGCGATTGTCCAGTTCCTGGTCGTTGGCGCCGCCGCAATCCAGGCCGTGGCCCAGGCTGCGCCGCCAGGAGGCGTCGATTTCCTCGCGCAGCACGCCGGCGGGTAGCTCGCCCTCGCGCTGCAGGCGTTCACGGGCCCGGTGGGCCTCGCGCAGCAGGTCGCTGCCTATTGTTCTTGTCATGTCGATCTCGGCTCCGCTTGTCCGCGCAGTGCATGGCCGCGCGGGACGCTCAGGCTGGTCAGGGACTGTCTACACCCGTCCTCCCCTTGAGTAAAGAGGACGCTCGGTTGCCCGGCAACGCACGCAATTAGCGGGCCAGCCGGCTTGAGGCGAAGTGATTGACAGCCCCTCGACGCAGGTTTACGTTAACGTAAAGGTAAACGAACGAGCAAGCCCGATGCCGACCACCTACAGCATTTCCGACCTGGCCCGCGAACTGGACGTGACCACCCGCGCCATCCGCTTCTACGAGGAGCAGGGCATGCTCAGCCCGGAGCGCCGCGGCCAGGAGCGCATCTACAGCCCCAAGGACCTGGTGGCGCTGAAGCTGATCCTGCGCGGCAAGCGCATCGGCTTCTCGCTGGCCGAGTGCAAGGAGCTGATCGACCTCTACGACCCCAGCAGCGGCAACCGCAAGCAGCTGGAGACCTTCATGCAGAAGATCGCCGCCCGCCGCGCGCAGTTGGAGCAGCAGTTGCTCGACATCGAGCAGATGAAGCTGGAACTGGACACGGCCGAGGAACGCTGCCTGGCGGCCCTGGCCGAGACCGAGAAGAAACAGCGCGCCAACGCCTGACGCGCCCTACCCCGCATTCCAAGTACAACAAAGGTGCAACCATGAGCTACCCGTCCCTCAACTTCGGCCTCGGCGAAACCATCGACATGCTCCGCGAGCAGGTGCAGGGCTTCGTCGCCAGCGAACTGGCCCCGCGCGCCGCGCAGATCGACGCCGACAACCTGTTCCCCGTGGACATGTGGAAGAAGTTCGGCGACATGGGCCTGCTCGGCATCACCGTCGCCGAGGAGTACGGCGGCGCCAACATGGGCTACCTGGCCCACGTCATCGCCATCGAGGAGATCAGCCGTGGTTCGGCTTCCGTCGGCCTGTCCTACGGCGCGCATTCCAACCTGTGCGTCAACCAGATCAAGCGCAACGGCAACGCCGAACAGAAGGCCAAGTACCTGCCCAGGCTGATCAGCGGCGAGCACATAGGCGCGCTGGCCATGAGCGAGCCCAACGCCGGTTCCGACGTGGTCTCCATGAAGCTGCGCGCCGAGAAGCGCGGCGACCGCTTCGTGCTCAACGGCAGCAAGACCTGGATCACCAACGGCCCGGACGCCAACACCTACGTGATCTACGCCAAGACCGAGCCGGAAAAGGGCGCCCACGGCATCACCGCGTTCATCGTCGAGCGTGACTGGAAGGGCTTCAGCCGTGGCAACAAGTTCGACAAGCTGGGCATGCGCGGCTCGAACACCTGCGAGCTGTTCTTCGACGACGTGGAAGTGCCGGAAGAGAACGTGCTCGGCGCGGTCAACGGCGGCGTGAAGGTGCTGATGAGCGGCCTGGACTACGAGCGCGTGGTGCTCGCCGGCGGCCCGATCGGCATCATGCAGGCGTGCATGGACGTGGTCGTGCCCTACATCCACGACCGCAAGCAGTTCGGCCAGAGCATCGGCGAGTTCCAGCTGATCCAGGGCAAGGTCGCCGACATGTACACCCAGCTCAACGCCAGCCGCGCCTACCTGTACGCGGTGGCCCAGGCCTGCGACCGCGGCGAGACCACCCGCAAGGACGCCGCCGGGGTGATCCTCTACACCGCCGAGCGCGCGACGCAAATGGCCCTGGACGCCATCCAGATCCTCGGCGGCAACGGCTACATCAACGAGTTCCCCACCGGCCGCCTGCTGCGCGACGCCAAGCTCTACGAGATCGGCGCCGGCACCAGCGAGATCCGCCGCATGCTGATCGGGCGCGAGCTGTTCAACGAAACGAAGTGATAGCCACAAGCGGCAAGCTTCAAGCTGCAAGCCGAAGCCAGAGCACCCGCTTGCGGCTTGAAGCTTGTAGCTTGCAGCGCGCGGAGAACCTATGACCATCCTTAGCACCCAGATCAATACGCGCTCTCCTGAATACGCCGCCAACGCCGCGACCATGCTGGAGAGCGTCCAGGACCTGCGCGCCCTGCTCGGCCGCGTTCACGAAGGCGGCGGCGCCGCCGCACAGGCCAAGCACACCGCGCGCGGCAAGCTGCTGGTGCGCGAGCGCATCAACCGCCTGCTCGATGCCGGCTCGCCGTTCCTCGAGGTTTCCGCCCTCGCCGCCCACGGGGTTTACGGCGAAGACGTGGCCGCCGCCGGCGTGGTCGCCGGCATCGGCCGCGTGGAAGGCGTGGAATGCATGATCGTCGGCAACGACGCCACGGTGAAAGGCGGCAGCTACTACCCGCTGACCGTGAAGAAGCACCTGCGCGCCCAGGCCATCGCCCAGCAGAACCGCCTGCCGTGCATCTACCTGGTGGACTCCGGCGGCGCCAACCTGCCGCGCCAGGACGAGGTGTTCCCCGACCGCGAGCACTTCGGCCGGATCTTCTTCAACCAGGCCAACATGAGCGCCCGGGGCATCCCGCAGATCGCCGTGGTGATGGGCTCGTGCACCGCCGGCGGCGCCTACGTGCCGGCCATGAGCGACGAGACCATCATGGTCCGCGAGCAGGCCACCATCTTCCTCGCCGGCCCGCCGCTGGTGAAGGCCGCCACCGGCGAGGTGGTCAGCGCCGAGGACCTCGGCGGCGCCGACGTGCACTGCAAGACTTCCGGCGTGGCCGACCACTACGCCGAGGACGACGAGCACGCCCTGGCCATCGCCCGCCGCTGCATCGCCAACCTCAACTGGAGCAAGCAGGGCAAGCTCAACACCCTGCCCCCGCGCGCGCCGCTGTACCCCGCCGAGGAGCTGTACGGGGTGATCCCGGTGGACAGCAAGCAGCCGTTCGACGTGCGCGAGATCATCGCCCGCCTGGTCGACGGCAGCGAATTCGACGAGTTCAAGGCGCTGTTCGGCACCACCCTGGTGTGCGGCTTCGCCCACCTGCACGGCTACCCCGTCGCCATCCTCGCCAACAACGGCATCCTCTTCGCCGAGGCCGCGCAGAAAGGCGCGCACTTCATCGAACTGGCCTGCCAGCGCGGCATCCCGCTGCTGTTCCTGCAGAACATCACCGGCTTCATGGTCGGCCAGAAGTACGAGGCCGGCGGCATCGCCAAGCACGGCGCCAAGCTGGTCACCGCGGTGGCCTGTGCCCAGGTGCCGAAGTTCACCGTGATCATCGGCGGCAGCTTCGGCGCCGGCAACTACGGCATGTGCGGCCGCGCCTACGACCCGCGCTTCCTGTGGATGTGGCCCAACGCGCGGATCGGCGTGATGGGCGGCGAGCAGGCCGCAGGCGTGCTGGCCCAGGTCAAGCGCGAACAGGCCGAACGCGCCGGCAACGCGCTGAGTGCCGAGGACGAGGCGAAGATCAAGGCGCCGATCCTCGAACAGTACGAGCGCCAGGGCCACCCCTACTACTCCAGCGCGCGGCTGTGGGACGACGGCGTGATCGACCCGGCGCAGACCCGCGAGGTCCTCGCCCTGGCCCTCTCCGCCTCGCTCAACGCGCCCATCGAGCCGACCAGATTCGGCGTATTCAGGATGTAAGCGGCTGCAGGCTACAGGCTACAGGCTGCAGGCGAGAGCGCTTCTGCCTGCAGCCTGTAGCCTGCGGCCTGCAGCCCAAGAGGCCCTTATGACTACTTTTGAAAACATTCAGCTCGACATCGACGACCGTGGCGTGGCCAGCCTCTGGCTGAACCGGCCGGACAAGAACAACGCCTTTAACGCCCAGACCATCGCCGAGCTGATCCGGGCGCTGGACCAGGTGGCCGACGACGCGCGCGTGCGCCTGCTGGTGCTGCGCGGGCGCGGCAAGCACTTCTGCGGCGGCGCCGACCTGGCCTGGATGCAGGAGGCGGTGAAGCTCGACTACCAGGGCAACCTGGCCGACGCCCAGCAACTGGCCGAATTGCTGAACAACCTGCACCTGCTGAAGAAACCGACCCTGGCCGTGGTCCAGGGCGCGGCCTTCGGCGGCGGCGTGGGCCTGGTGGCCTGCTGCGACATGGCCCTGGGCAGCGAGCAGGCGCAGTTCTGCCTGTCCGAAGTGCGCATCGGGCTGATCCCGGCGACCATCGGGCCCTTCGTCACCAAGGCCATCGGCCAGCGCGCGGCCACCCGCTACGCCCTCACCGCCGAGCGCTTCGACGGCAAGCGCGCCCGCGAGCTGGGCCTGCTGGACGAGTGCTACGGCGCCGAGGAACTGGATGAGAAGGTCGAGGCCTGGATCGCCAACCTGCTGAACAACAGCCCGGCCGCGCTGGTGGCCTGCAAGGCGCTGTTCCAGGAGATCGGCGCCGGCGAGCTGAGCCCCAACCTGCGCCGCTACACCGAGGCCGCCATCGCCCGCATCCGCATCAGCCCCGAGGGGCAGGAAGGCCTGCACGCCTTCCTCGAAAAGCGCAAGCCGGCCTGGCAGAAGAGCAGCTAGAAGCTTTAGGCCGCAAGCCCCAAGCGGCTTGCCGCCCTCCAACGGAGCAGAACAATGATTACAACGCTACTGATTGCCAACCGCGGCGAGATCGCCTGCCGGGTGATGCGCACCGCCAAGGCCCTGGGCCTGACCACCGTGGCCGTGCACAGCGCCACCGACCGCCACGCCCGCCACGTCGAGGAGGCGGACATCGCCATCGACCTGGGCGGCGCCAAGCCGGCCGAATCCTACCTGCGCGCCGACGCCGTGCTGGCCGCGGCCAAGGCCGCCGGGGCCCAGGCCATCCACCCCGGCTACGGCTTCCTCTCGGAGAACGCCGGCTTCGCCCGTGCCTGCGAAGCGGCCGGGCTGGTGTTCCTCGGCCCGCCGGCCAGCGCCATCGACGCCATGGGCAGCAAGTCCGCGGCCAAGGCGCTGATGGAAGACGCCGGCGTGCCGCTGGTGCCCGGCTACCACGGCGAAGCCCAGGACTACGCCACCTTCCAGCGCGAGGCCGCGCGCATCGGCTACCCGGTGCTGCTCAAGGCCGCCGCCGGCGGTGGCGGCAAGGGCATGAAGGTGGTGGAGCGCGAAAGCGAGCTGGCCGAGGCCCTGGAATCCGCCCAGCGCGAAGCCCAGTCCGGCTTCGGCGACGCGCGCATGCTGGTGGAGAAGTACCTGACCAAGCCGCGCCACGTGGAAATCCAGGTGTTCGCCGATAAGCACGGCAACTGCCTGTACCTCAACGAGCGCGACTGCTCGATCCAGCGCCGCCACCAGAAGGTGGTGGAGGAAGCCCCCGCCCCCGGCCTTTCCGCCGAGCTGCGCCGCGGCATGGGCGAAGCCGCCGTGCGCGCCGCCCAGGCCATCGGCTACGTCGGCGCCGGCACCGTGGAATTCCTCTACGACGAGGGCAGCGGCCAGTTCTTCTTCATGGAAATGAACACCCGCCTGCAGGTGGAACACCCGGTCACCGAAGCCATCACCGGCCTCGACCTGGTGGCGTGGCAGATCCGCGTGGCCCGTGGCGAAGCGCTGCCGATCAGCCAGGAACAGGTGCCGCTGAACGGCCACGCCATCGAAGTGCGGCTCTACGCCGAGGACCCGGAAGGCGGCTTCCTGCCCGCCAGCGGCCACCTGGCGCTGTACCGCGAACCGCCGGCCGGCCCCGGCCGCCGGGTGGACAGCGGCATCCGCGAGGGCGACGACATCTCGCCGTTCTACGACCCCATGCTGGCCAAGCTGATCGCCTGGGGCGAGAACCGCGAGGAAGCCCGCCAGCGCCTGCTGGCGATGCTCGCCGAAACCGCCGTGGGCGGCTTCAAGACCAACCTGGCGTTCCTGCGCCGCGTGCTGGCCCACCCGGCCTTCGCCGCCGCCGAACTGGACACCGGCTTCATCGGCCGCCACCAGGAACAACTGCTGCCGGCGGCGAGCGAGCTGCCGCCGCCGTTCTGGCAACTGGCCGGCGAAGCCTGGGCGCAGAGCGAGGCCGAGCGCGTGCGCGGCGACGACGCCCACTCGCCGTGGAGCGCCCGCGACGGCTGGCGCAGCGGCCTGCCGGGGGAAACCGACCTGCACCTGCTGGCCAAGGGCGAAGCCCGGGTGGTGCGCCTGCGCCATGCCAATGGCGTGCGCGGCGCAACGCTGAAGGGCGAATGGCTGGAAGTGGACGTCGAAGGCGTGCGCCGCCGCCACCTGGCCCTGCGCCAGGGCGACAGCCTGTACCTGGAATGGCAGGGCGAACTGGTGCCGGTGCGCCGCTACGACGCCATCGCCGAGGCCGAGGCGGCCCACGCCCACCACGGCGGCCTGGGCGCGCCGATGAACGGCAGCATCGTGCGCATCCTGGTCGAGCCCGGGCAAACGGTGGAAGCCGGCGCCGCCCTGGTGGTGCTCGAAGCGATGAAGATGGAACACAGCATTCGCGCGCCGCACGCCGGCGTGGTGAAATCGCTGTATTGCAGCGAAGGCGAACTGGTGGCCGAGGGTACGGCGCTGGTCGAACTGGAAGAAGCCAGCGCCTGAGGCTGGCCTCTTCGTAGGGCAATGAAATGGACTCCTCCCTCCTACGGCATCTAGGTGCCAGACTGATGTGTTGGCAACAGTCCCGGAGGGGGAGTCACGATGAACAT
>NZ_FZPC01000004.1 GCF_900187975.1 Pseudomonas delhiensis
TGTCACCCATGTGACTGAACTCATTTGTTACCCATGTGCTTGTCCTCTACATGCCCCGACATACGGGCCCGATGGAGCCGGGCTACCCTCACGAATTCCCCCGCCACGGAGGCCCGCCCCGACAGCACGTCCCTGTGCTGATCGGGGCTCTAGCGACATCCATGTCGCATGACTTCCTGAGCGCCGGTTTCGCTCGGCCTCCTGAAGGGGCGTTCCGGTGCGCTCGGATGTTTCTCTGGAAACCCGTAGGGCGCCGGCCACGCCGGACACCTGGGTGGCACGGCCAACGGCGGATAACCGCGAACGGTTATTCGCCCTACGAGTTTGCCGGCTGACGTTGCGTTATCCGCTTGCTCGGGACAGCCCCCTCTCCCTTCAGGGCGGGCCGCGTAGGCGAGGGTTGGGGAGAGGGGGCGGACTTCGCCCACGCACCTCTGCCACCCCTGACGCCGTCCCCCCTCCCTAACCCTCCCCCGCAAGCGGGAGAGGGGACCGTTCGGCGTGAGGCGGAATCACGAAGCTCCCGGGTTCCCACGTAGGGCGCATAACGCCTACGGCGTTATCCGCCGAATCGCGGTACGGTTCCAGGTAGCACGGGCGTAGGAGCGGACTCCGTCCGCGATTGGCCCCCGGCCGCGCCAATCGTCAGGCATCGCTGCCCGGGCCAACGGTTTTCCCGATGGGGCACCAGAAACCCCATTCGGCCCGCGCCCGCTAGAACCGCTTCGTCGCCCGCGCCACCACGGTTGCCGTGCAGATGTCCTTGAAGCCCTGCCAGTTGTAGCACTCGCTCTGCGACAGGTCGGTGTCGATGTAGCTCAGCGACCAGTCGATGCCGACGAACTCCCTGTCCAGGCGCGCCTCCCATTCGTGGTAGGTGCTGCGGGTGCCGCCGTCGCCGGCGAGGTAGAGCGGGTCCTTGGCGTCGTTGCGGCCGTAGCGCAGCTTGGCCTGGAAGCCGGACGGCAGTTCGAAGCCGTAGCCGACGTAGCTGTAGAGCTGGCTCTGGTCCTTGCCGAAGTAGGTGGTGATGTCCTTCGAGTAGTAGCTGGCCAGCTCGAAGCCGTAGGCGTTGAGGATGGCGTAGGCCTCGCTCTGGTTGAACTGGCCTTCCTTCGGGTAGCGGTACTGGATGTAGCCCAGATCCAGGCTCACCGCGTCGGTGGCCTGCCAGTACCAGCCGGCGTAGTAGTCCAGTTCCTGGCGGCTCTTGAGGCCATAGCCGAAGTCGACGTTGGAGCTCCACACGCCGAGGTACAGGCCGCTGCTGTGCTGCAGGGTGGCGCCGGCCTGGATGGCCGGGTCGTTCTGCGTCTGCGAGATGCCGCGGGAGCGGTAGTCGCTGGCCAGGGTGGCCTCCAGCTGGACCGAGAGGTCGTCGGTCAGCTCCAGCGCGTGGCCGCTGGTGAAAGGCGCGCAGGCGAGCGCCGCGCCTAGGACGAGAGTGTTGTACTTCATGGACTTACCCTTTGTTGTGCTTGTGTGGGCAGGAAAAAGCCCGCGCAGCCCCCTCCCGCCGGCGAGCCGGGAAGCGAAAGGGAAGGGGCGGCGGGAAGGGCCGGGCTTCAGTGGCCCGGCATTGGAGCGAACGGCTTCAGAGGCCCTGCTGGCCGTCGGCGCGGTAGACCTCGCGGCCGCCGAACAGGGTGTGCAGCACCCTGGCCTCGCCCAGTTCGGCGTCGGGGACGCTGAACAGGTCGCGGTCGAGCACCACCAGATCGGCCTGCTTGCCGGGGGCCAGGCTGCCGATCTTCCCGTCCAGGCCAATGGCCTTGGCGGCGTTGAGGGTGTACGCGTAGAACATCGTCTGGCGGTCGATGCGCTGCTCGGGGTTGAGCACGCCCTTCGGGCCCTGGCGCGTCACCGCCTGGTACATGGCCTTCAGCGGGTCGGGGGTGGACACCGGCCAGTCGCTGGCCCCGGCGATGGTGGCGCCGGCGTCCAGCAGCGATTTCGCCGGGTACATGTAGCGGAAGGCGTCGTCGGCGATGTAGGGCTTGACCAGGTCGAGGGTGTAGTCCTCGGCGGTGGCCCAGTCCAGCTGCATCGAGGCGATCACCCCGAGCTGCCTGAAGCGCGGGAAGTCCGCCGGGTTGACCAGTTGCAGGTGGGTGATGGAGTGGGTCACGCCGCTCTGCCGGTCCTTGCGCGCCTGGGCGATGCCGTTGAGCGACTCGCGCACCGCGCGGTCGCCGATGGCGTGGATGTGCACCAGCCAGCCGCGGGCGTCAGCGGCGCTGACCAACTCGCCGAAGTGCTGCGGGTCCAGCAGCAGTTCGCCGGGCTTGTGCAGGTTCTTGTAGTCCTCCAGCAGCGAGGCGGACTGCGCCGGGTATTCCAGCACGCCGTCGGCGAACACCTTGATGCCCGGCAGGCTCAGGTTGGGGATGCCCTGGAACTGCCGGCGCACCTTGTCGATCACCGCCAGGTCCGCCGGGCGGCTCTTCGGGTTGACCACCAGCAGCGCGGCGACGTGGGCGCTGAGCTGGCCGTTGCGTGCCAGGTCGCGGTACACCGGCAGCACGCCGAGGGTGTGCTCGGTGGGCTTGATGTCGAACAGCGCCTGGCCCGGGCTGCCGTTGGCCGCCGGGTCCATCCAGGCGGTGATGCCCAGGCTGTTGTTGTACTGCACGGCGGCCAGGCCGGCGCGGTCGAGGGTCTGCTGGTCGGCGGCGGGCATGGCTTCGGCCACGCGGTCGAAGCCGGAGTCGACGACGAAGCCGGTGGGGGTGAAGTCCTTGGCGTGGGCGATGTTCTGCTGCTCGCTGGCCGGCAGCGAGCGTACCCGCCTGGCGTCGAGCCCGGCGCGCTGGAGCATGGCGGCGTTGGCCCAGGCGGTGTGGTGGTCGCTGCCGATGAACACGATGGGCACCTTCGCCCATTCGCCGGCGTTGAAGATTTTCGCCAGCCCCTCGGCCTGGGACCAGTAGCTGGAGTGCATGCCGTTGAGCACCAGGATGTCGCCGACCCTGGCCTTGCCGCTGTCGCGGGCCTCGCGCAGGCGCTGAGCCAGCTCGTCGAGGCTGACCTGTTCGTCCTGCATGCTCGCGGCGATCAGCTCCAGGCCGCCGAAGATGGAATGCGAGTGGCTGTCGATGAAGCCGGGCATCAGCAGCTTGCCGCCGAGGTCGACCTGGCGGCTGTGGGCGTCGCCGAGGGCGCGTACTTCCTGGTCGCTGCCGACCTTCAGCACCTTGTCGCCGGCGATGGCCACCGCCTGCTGCAGCGGCTGCCCGGGCTCGGCGGTGAAGACCTTGGCGTTGTACAGGATCAGGTCCGCGGTTTGTGCGTGGGCTTCCAAAGTACCCAGTGCGATTGCGACAGCGAGTGCGCCCTTGATGAGCCTTCGCATGACTTCCCCTTGCTTGGTGGTTGATTTTTATTGGTCTGCACAAGAGGCTACTGGCCGGGGGCTATTCCCCGAAAGCCAGTCGCTGGCACAAGACTTGTGAAAAATTGGAAAGAATATGGACAGGTTCAGCAGCCTAGCCCTCTTCGTCGCCTGCGCCGAGACCGGCAGTTTCAGCCGCGCCGCCGAGCAGCAGGGCAAGACCCCCTCGGCGGTGACCAAGGCCATCGGCCAGCTGGAGGCCAGCCTCGGCGCACGCCTGTTCGAGCGCACCACGCGCAGCATGGCGCTGACCGAGGCCGGGCAGCTGTACCTGGACAGCGCCCGCGAAGTGCTGGCGCGCATGCACGAGACCGCCGAGGAAATCGGCCAGCTGCAGCACAGCCTGCGCGGCAGCCTGCGGATCACCGCGCCGCTGGCCTTCGGCGCGGCCTTCCTCAACGACGTCTGCGCCGACTTCCTCATCCAGCACCCGGACCTGCGCCTGCAGGTGGACCTCGGCGACAGCTACGTCGACCTGCTCGACGGCCGCTACGACCTGGCCCTGCGCCTGGGCCACAGCAACCTGCCGGGGCTGATCGTGCGGCCGCTGGTGGAGAACCGCGTGGCGCTCTGCGCCAGCCCCGAATACCTGGCGCGCCGCGGCGAGCCCCGGCACCCGCTGGAGCTGGCCGGGCACGACCGCCTGACCTACTGGCACCCGGCGCTGGACACCCGCTGGTGGCTGGAGCGCGATGGCGAGCGCTTCTCCATCCTGCGCGAGGGGCGCCTGAGCAGCGACAACCACGAGCTGCTGCTGGCCGCCTGCCTGAAGGGCAGGGGGCTGATGCCCTGCCCGCTGTGGAGCGCCTTGCCGTACCTGCGCGACGGGCGCCTGTGCAGCGTGCTGGACGACTACTACTTCGACCCCGATGCCTTCGGCCAGCGCATCCTCGCCGTCTACCCCAGCCACAGGCGCGCCACGCGCAAGATCCTCGCCTTCATCGAGCACCTGGAAGGCGCCCTGCGCCAGCTCGGCATCGAGGCCTGACTAGCGGCCGCGGAAACGCCCCGGCGGCACGCCCTTCCAGCGCTTGAAGGCGTGGATGAAGTTGGACACCTCGCCATAGCCCAGGCGCTCGGCGATCTCCTCCAGGCGGATGGCGCCGGTGCCCAGCAGTTCCTCGGCCAGGGCCTGGCGCACCTCGTCGAGCAGGGCGCGGTAGCTGCTGCCCTCGTCCTGCAGGCGGCGGCGCAGGGTGCGCGAGGTCATGTGCAGCTCCTGCGCCACCTGCTCCATGTCCGGCAGGCGCCCCGGGGTGCGCAGCAGGCGGTCGCGGATGCGTCCGGCCAGGCCGCCCAGCTCCTGGCGCCGGGCCAGCAGGGCGCGGCATTGTTCCTCGCAGTGCCGGGCCACCTGCGGGTTGGCGCCGGGCAGCGGCAGGTCGAGGGCGGCGCTGGCGAAGACGACGCGGTTGGCGGCCTGGCCGAACGCCGGCTCCACGCCCAGTTCGGCCAGGTACAGGCTAGTGTCGGCGGGGCGCGGGCGGCGGAATTCGGCGCGCAGGACCGGCAGCGGGCGCCCGGTCAGGTCGCGCTGGATGCGCAGCACGCCGCCCAGGTCGCGTTCGCAGGCGAAGGCGCGGACGTCCTCCGGCACGGCGGCGTCGTCCAGCAGCAGGCAGGCCTCGGCGCCGTCCTCCTGCAAGTCCAGGCGGGTGAACACGTAGGTCAGCCCCAGGTAGCGCAGGCCCAGGTGCGCGGCGCCGCGGAAGTTCGGGCTGCTTAGCAGGGCGAAGCCCCAGATGCCGTAGGTGTTCAGGTGGTAGCGCAGGCCGGCCTGCAGGCTGCTGCCGGCGGGCAGGCGCTGCGCCAGGTTGCGCAGCACCTGCAGCTCGCAGGGGGCGTCGATCTCGCGGGCCGGGTCGGCCAGCACCGCCAGGTCCAGGCCGCTGCCGTGCAGGCAGTCCTCCAGGGCCAGGCCGTGGTCGAGGCCGAACTGGGTGAGCAACTGCACGCTCAGGGCGCTGCGGCGGGTGGGCCAGGGCTGGTCGGGCATCGGTGGCTTTGTCCGGAAATCACAATTTAATGTCCGACTATGCCATAACCCGGCGCGGAGGGTGGCACTAGCCTATGCTCATCCGCCAGCGCGGCGGACGACGGCAGGCCTTGCGGGGCCGCCGTCCAGCCAAAATCGGGAGCACAACAATGCACAATACTTCCCGTGATCCGGCACCCTTGCGCGTGCTGGTCATCGGCGCCGGCTTCGGCGGCCTGGGCCTGGCCATCCGCCTGCAGCGGGCCGGCATCCATGACTACCTGATCCTCGAGAAGGCCGCCGACGTCGGCGGTGTATGGCGCGAGAACAGCTACCCCGGGGCCGCCTGCGACGTGCCTTCGCACCTGTATTCCTTCTCCTTCGAGCCCAAGGCCGACTGGACGCGCAAGTTCGCGCCCCAGGCGGAGATCCTCGACTACCTGCGCCACTGCGCCGACAAGTACGGCCTGCGCCCGCGCATCCGCTTCGGCTGCGAGGCGGTGGACGCCTGCTTCGACGAGGCCGCCGGGCAGTGGGTGGTGCGCTGCGCCGACGGGCAGACGCTGCGCGCCCGTGCCCTGGTCTGCGCCACCGGCCAGCTGAGCCGGCCGCTGTACCCGCGCATCCCCGGCCTGGAGGGCTTCCGCGGCGCGGCCTTCCACTCGGCGCACTGGGACCAGCGCGCCGACCTGCGCGGCAAGCGCGTGGCGGTGATCGGCACCGGCGCCAGCGCCATCCAGTTCGTCCCGCGCATCGCCCCGCAGGTGGCCGAGCTGCTGCTGTTCCAGCGCAGCGCGCCCTACGTGATCGCCAAGCCGGACCGCCCCTACGCCGCCTGGGAGCGCCGGCTCAAGGCGCGCCTGCCCTGGCTGCAGCGCCTGGACCGCGGCCTCAAGTACCTGCAGCACGAGTCACGGGTGCTGGCCTTTTCCACCTTCCCGCCGCTGATGAAGTTCATGCAGCTGAGCTTCCGCCTGAACCTGCGCCGCGGCATCGCCGATGCGCAACTGCGCCGGCGGTTGATCCCTGACTACCCGCTGGGCTGCAAGCGCATCCTCATCAGCAACGACTACTACCCGGCGCTGGCGCGGGACAACGTACGGGTGATCGACACCGGCATCGAGCGGGTGACCGAGGGCGCCATCGTCACCCGCGACGGCCAGCGCCACCCGGTGGACGCCATCGTCTTCGGCACCGGCTTCGCCGCCACCGAGTTCCTCGCCCCCATGCGCATCCAGGGCCTGGGCGGGCGCTGGCTGGAACAGGCCTGGGCCGAGGGCGCCGAGGCCTACAAGGGCATCAGCGTCAGTGGCTTCCCCAACCTGTTCATCCTCTACGGGCCGAACACCAACCTGGGGCACAACTCCATCGTCTACATGCTGGAGAGCCAGTTCCCCTACGTGCTGGCCTGCCTGCGCCACCTCGACGAGCAGGGCCTGCGCTACCTGGACGTGCGGCCCGCCGTGCAGAGCGCCTACAACCAGGCCCTGCAGCGCGGCCTGCAGCACACCGTGTGGGAGAGCGGCTGCGACAGCTGGTACAAGACCGCCGCCGGCCGCAACACCAACAACTGGCCGGGCTTCACCTTCCGCTACCGCCAACAGACCCGTCAGCCGGAGTTCGCCGACTATGAATGCGCCCGTTGAGTTCGCTCCGCCGGTTTCCCTCTCGCAGCGCCTGCTCGCCGGCCTGCTGCGCGGCACCCTGCGCCTGCTGTTCCGCGGGCTGATGCGCCCGTCGATCCCG
Source organism: Pseudomonas delhiensis (assembly GCF_900187975.1). Lineage (GTDB taxonomy): Bacteria > Pseudomonadota > Gammaproteobacteria > Pseudomonadales > Pseudomonadaceae > Pseudomonas > Pseudomonas delhiensis. The sequence goes on from NZ_FZPC01000004.1 coordinate 7,113, forward strand.
GTGCCGATGCAGCGCCGGGTGCTGAATGCGCTTACCGCCGCCACCCTGACCCCGCGTGGCGTGCAGCGCGGCGCGGAAGTCATCGCCGGGGTGCCCTGCGAATGGCAGCGCGCGGGCCAGGGCGAAGGCCGCACGCTGCTCTACCTGCACGGCGGCGCCTACCTGGTGGGCTCGCCGGCCACGCACCGGGCGATCACCGCCAACCTGGCGCGCCTGGGCCGCCTCGACGTCTGCGCGGCGGACTACCGCCTGGCCCCGGAACACCGCTTCCCGGCGCCGCTGGAGGACGCCCTGGCGGTGTACCAGGCGCTGCTGGCGCGCGGCCAGGACCCGGCGCGCCTGGCCGTGGCCGGGGATTCGGCCGGCGGCCACCTGGCCCTGCAACTGGCCGTGGCGTTGAAGGCGCGGGGCCTGCCGCTGCCCGGCGCGCTGGTGGTGTTCTCGCCGGTCACCGACGTCAGCTGCGCCCAGTGGCACCAGCCGAAGGCCGGCGACCCGCTGATCGGCCGCGCCTGGGTGGAAAGCGCCATCGCGATGTTCTGCCCGCCCGGCGTGGCGCGCGACTCGGCGCAGCTGTCGCCGCTGTTCGCCGACCTTGCCGGGCTGCCGCCGCTGCTGATCCAGGTCGGCGAGGACGAAGTGCTGCGCAACGACAGCCTGCGCCTGGCCGGCGCGGCGCGTAAGCGGGGCGTGGACGTCACCCTGCAGCGCTACCGCGACTGCTGGCACGTGTTCCAGGCCCACGCCGGGGTGCTGCGCATCGCCGACCAGGCCCTGGGCGAGGTGGCGGGCTTCCTCGGCCGGCACCTCGGGGGAGGGCGCTGATGGACTGCATCCTGGTCACCGGCGCGGCCTCGGGCATAGGCGCGGCCAGCGCGCGGCTGTTCCAGGCCATGTGCCGGTCCGGCTGGCTGTCGCCGCCGGCGCTCAACCGCTGGGCGATGGGCTGGCTCAGCCGCGAGTGAGCGCAGGGGGCTTGCACTGCCGTGGTGCAGCCCGGATGCTGTAGGGCCCGTCCGCAGCCGCAGGAGGTTGGCTGCCGGGCCCTTCCGCCCACCGCAAGGAAGCCGCCATGCCCTTCGCCTATTTCTGCCTGGCCCTGTCGATGCTGCTGGTCGGCGGCAACATCGCCATCGGCAAGCTGGTGCTGGAAGAACTGCCCGTCTACCTGTTCGCCCTGCTGCGCTTCCTCATCGCCAGCCTGGTGCTGCTGCCCGGCCTGGCCCTGCCGCGGGTGCGCGCGGGGCTGGACGGCGGCGCCTGCCGCGGGCTGTTCCTGCAGGCCTTCTTCGGCTGCTTCCTGTTCAGCCTGTGCATGCTGCACGGCGTGCAGCTGACCTCGGCGACCAGCGCCGGCATCATCACCAGCGCCACGCCCAGCGTCATCGCCCTGCTGGCCTGGCTGTGGCTGCGCGAGCGCCTGGAGCCGCGCGGCCTGCTGGCCATCGCCCTGGCGGTGCTGGGCATCGCCGCGCTGAACCTGCTGGAGCGCCCGGCGGGCGGCCACAGCGGCGTGGCGGGCAACGCCCTGGTGCTGGGCGCCGTGCTCGCCGAGGCGCTGTTCGCCATCTACTCGCGGCGCCTGTCGCTGCACCTGCACCCCTGGACCATGGCCCTGGGCGTCAACCTCGCCGGGCTGCTGCTGTTCCTGCCCCTGGCGCTGCCCGAGGCGCGGGCGCTGGACTGGCGCGCGGTGCCGGCGGCGACCTGGGGCTGGACGCTGTTCTACGCCCTGAGCGCCAGCGTGCTGTCGTTCCTGCTGTGGTACCGCGGCATTTCCCGGGTGCAGGCCAACGTCGCCGGGCTGTTCACCGGGCTGATGCCGGTGGGCTCGGCGCTGGTGGGCGTGAGCCTGCTGGGCGAGCGTTTCGGCGCCGGCCACGCCCTGGGCATGGCCCTGGTGCTGGCGGCCCTGCTGCTGGCGACGCGCCCCGCGGCGCTGCCGCCCGTCGCCGCCGAACGTACCGACTGACCGGTAGGGCGGCATTCGGCCTGCATAGACGCTACTCTGAAACTGTTGGTTGCCGGCAGACGGGCCTTCCTGCCTGCCAGTTCAAGACCTTTGGCGACCAATTGGGGGACGTTGAAGCATTTTTGGCGTTTCCTGTGGCACAGCGAGTGCCCGCCGCGGGCCTGGCCGCAAGCCGGGCCGGCATTGGCTGGGAAACTAGGTGAAACCCTGAACGTCTCGAAAGGAGGTGCGTACCATGGAAAAGCCCCTCTCGGAGGATATCAGTGTCAATGTGCTGCGCCGGATGAAGGAAGGGGGCTTCGATTTCGCCCGCATTCATCCCATCGACTTCTTCGCCATCTTTCCCGATGAACAGAACGCCCGCCAGGCCGCCCGGCAATTTCGCGGCGAATCCCTGAGGGCCCAGGTCGAAGCCCGTTCCGATGGTGGCTGGAACCTGCAGATCAGCAAGGTGATGTTCGCCACCCACGCGGCGATCGGTGCATTCGAACACGACCTGGAGGAAGTCGTGGCGCCGCTCGGAGGTGTGCTCGACGGCTGGGGCGTGACCCAGGAAGTGAGCAGCCTGCGTCCCTGATCCAACCCGTTCGTCTCGCCGCCAGGCCGCGCCGGCCGGCGGCTTCCCACTCCCATGAAGCCGATGCGCCCGCGCCGCCGGAAGGCGGTGCGGGCCTGCCCGCGGGCGCGCTGGGGGTTATGGTCGGGCGCCTTTTGCGGCAGACTGCCGCGCGGAGGTAAGCATGACCGATATCCTGATCCTGACCCACGCCGACTTCTGCCCGCCGGGCCACCTGGCCTGCGTGCTCGACCGCGCCGGCCTGGCCTTCGAGGTGCGCCGCGCCGACCACGGCGAGCTGGACGGCTACGACCTGGAGCGCCCCAGGGCGGTGGCCATCATGGGCGGCCCCATGAGCGTGAACGACGACCTGCCCTGGCTGCGCACCGAGGTGGCGGCGCTGCGCCGCTTCATCGAGCGCAAGGTGCCGATGATCGGCCACTGCCTGGGCGGCCAGCTGCTGGCCAAGGCCCTGGGCGCATCCATCCGCCACCAGGGCTACACCGAGATGGGCTGGCAGCCGATGCGCCGCCTGGAGTCCGCAAGCCCCTGGCTTGCGCACCTGCCCGGGGAATTCCCGATCTACCAGTGGCACGGCGACACCTTCGACCTGCCCGAGGGCGCCGAGCACCTGCTGTCCAGCCCCTGGTGCGCCAACCAGGGCTTCTCCTGGGGCGGCTTCGTCCTCGGCCTGCAGGGCCACCCGGAGATGACCGAGGAACTGGTCAGCGGCTGGATCAACGGCTGGCCGCAGTACCTGGACCCCAGCCAGCCCAGCCAGGAAAGCGCCGAGGTGATGCTCGACGACCTGCCGCGCAAGGTGGCTGACCTGAACCGCGTGGCCGAGGGCTTCTACGCCCACTGGCTGAGGCTGGCCGGCCTGGCGTGAGCGAGCGGGGCGCACGGCCGTGCGCCCCGGGGTTTGCTGTAATCCGGCGGTTTACAACTGTGTATACTGCGGCTCCAGGCTTCTTCCAGGACAGGACCGCGCATGACGGAAAACAGCTTCGCCTTCCGCCTCAAGGAATTGCTCGAACTCAACAAGCTGACCCTGCAGGCCGTGGCCAGCGCGCTGGGCATCTCGCGCACCGCGGTGCACAAGTGGACGCGCGGCGGCGAGATCGACTACGACAACCTGCGCAAGCTGGCCGCCTTCCTCAAGGTCAACTGGATCTGGCTGCGCTACGGCGAGGAAGCCGTGCGCGACCTGCAGGCGCTGGAGCCCATCGAGCTGCCGATGACCGACGTGCGCCGCCGCTACACCGCCGAGATCATGGAGAGCGAGGCGCGCATGAAGCTGGCCCAGGAGAGCGCGCGCATCGTCACCTGGGAATGGAACCTGATCAGCGACGAGGTCACCTACTCGCCCAACGTCGAGGAGGTCTACGGCTGGCCGGTGAGCCACAACCAGGACTTCTGGCCGCACCTGCCGGCCGAGGACGTGGCCGCCATGCGCGCCATGTACGACCAGGCCATCGCCGAGGGCAGCGGCTGCGAATGCGACTTCCGCATCTACCGCCCGGACGGCGAGATGCGCTGGATCGCCTCCCGCGCCCGGGTGGTCAAGGACAGCGCCGGGCGCTCGGTGAAAATGGTCGGCATCAGCATGGACAACACCGCGCGCATGGCCGCCGAGGAAAAACTGCGCAACAGCGAGGAGCGCTTCCGCGCCATCTTCGAGCTGACCTGGGGCGCGCTGGCCTACATCGGCCTGGACGGCACCTGGCAGCGCGTCAACGGCAGCCTCTGCGAACTGCTCGGCTACAGCGCCGAGGAACTCTACGGCATGACCTTCCAGCAGCTCACCCACCCCGACGACCTGGAGCGCAACCTGCAGCTGCTGCGCAGCATGCTGGCCGGGGAAATCGACCGCTATGTGGTGGAGAAGCGCTGCCGGCGCAAGGACGGCCGCTACGTCTGGGTGCGCGCCCGCACCTCGCTGCAACGCCGCCGCCAGGATGGCCTGCCGGAGCACCTGATCAGCGTGTTCGAGGACATAGGCCCGGCCCGCGCCGAACGCGAGCGCCTGCAGGCGCGCATCGCCGAGCTGGAGGCGCAGCTGGCGGAGCGTGCCTGAGGCGGGGCGCAGGCGCGGGGCAATGGCGGATAACGCCGTAGGCGTTATGCGCCCTACGAGTGTGCCACCGGATGGTTCCGCGTCGACCGTAGGGCGAATGACCGTTCGCGGTTATCCGCCGTTGGCCGTGCCGCCGGGGCGTCCGGTAATCGCGGAAAAGTTCCGCTCCTACGACGTGCGGAACCGTAGGAGCGGGCCCTGCCCGCGATTTCGCGCGCAGGGCGCGCTCCTACAGGGAATGGCGCGGGTGGGGCGGCGTAGGAGCGGATCTCATCCGCGATCCGCGCCGGAACGTCCGGCTATCGCGGAAAAGTTCCGCTCCTACGAAAGGCCCGTGCCCAGGCCCGCTCAGGGCTCGGCGAAGGGCAGGGGCGCGTCCGTTTCGCGGCGTACGGCGAAGGCGTTGAGGGTCATGGCCACCAGCGCGTAGTAGCCGAAGATGCCCACCAGCTCCACCATCCCGGCCTCGCCGAAGGCGTCCACGCCCTCGTCGTAGAGCGCCTGCCCGATGCGCTTGCGGGCGTAGAGGCTACTGCCCAGGCGGTAGACCAGGCGTTCGTCGTCGCGGGCGAACGGCGGTTCCTCGTCGCGCCGCAGGGCTTCGATCACCTCGTCGGCCAGGCCGGCCCGGCGTGCGATGGGTTCGTGGATCTGCCATTCCGCCTGGGATCGCCACCAGGCCGCGGTGAGCAGGATCGCCAGTTCGCTCAGGCGCAGTTCCAGGCGCGTGCCGTAGCGGCAGAAGGCCCCCAGCTTCTGCGCGCTGTCGGCCAGCTGCGGGCTGTGCACCCAGGCCAGGAAGGGGCCATCGAGGTTGCCGCGGGGGCCGCTGAGGATGTCGTTCAGCACGCGGCGCTGTTCGTCGTCCATGCGCTCGTCGGTGAGCGGGGTGAGGCGCGATTCGATCTTCATGGGGCTGTCCTCAGAGGCTGCCGATGGCCTGGTCGATGGCGCGCCGCAGCTTGTCCACCAGTTCGTCCAGTTGTGCCTCCTCGAGGATGAAGGGCGGCGCCAGGAGGATGTGGTCGCCTCTTCGGCCGTCCAGGGTACCGCCCATGGGATAGCACAGCAGGCCCTCCTGCATGGCGGCTTTCTTGATCCGCGCGTGCAGCTTCGCCTCGGCGGGGAAGGGCGCCTTGGCGTCGCGCTCGGTCACCAGTTCCAGGCCCTGGAACAGCCCGCGTCCGCGGATGTCGCCGATATGCGGGTGGGCGCCGAAGGCCTGCTGCAGCCGTTGCTGCAGGCCGAGGCCCAGGCTGCGTACGCGTGGCAGCAGGTCGCGCGCCTCGATGGTCTTCTGCACCGCCAGGGCCGCGGCGCAGGCGGTGGCGTGGCCGATGTAGGTGTGGCCGTGCTGGAAGAAGCCCGAGCCCTGGGCGATGGCGTCGTGGATGCGCTGGCTCACCAGGGTGGCGCCGATGGGCTGGTAGCCGGCGCCCAGGCCCTTGGCGATGGTGACCAGGTCGGCGCTTATGCCTTCCTGTTCGGCGGCGAACAGGCTGCCGGTGCGGCCCATGCCGCACATCACCTCGTCGAGGATCAGCAGCACCCCGTGGCGGTCGCAGATTTCCCGCACGCGCTTGAAGTAGCCCGGCACCGCGGTCACCGCGCCGAGGGTGGCGCCCACCACCGGCTCGGCGACGAAGGCCATGACGTTGTCCGCCCCCAGGCGGAGGATTTCCGCTTCCAGTTCCTGCGCCAGGCGTTCGCCGTAGGCCTCGGGCGTCTCCCCGGCGGCCTGGTCGCGGTAGGCATAGCAGGGGCTGACGTGGCTGACGTCGATCAGCAGCGGCTGGAACTGCTGGCGCCGCCAGGCGTTGCCGCCGGTGGCCAGGGCGCCGAGGGTGTTGCCGTGGTAGCTCTGGCGGCGAGCGATCAGGTGCGTGCGCTGCGGCTGGCCGATCTCCACGAAGTACTGGCGGGCCAGCTTCAGCGCCGCTTCCACCGCCTCGGAACCACCGCTGACGAAGTACACCGAGCGCATGCCGGCGGGCGCGCGGGCGACCAGGAAGTCGGCCAGTTCCTCCATGGGCTCGGTGGTGAAGAAGGAGCTGTGGGCGTAGGCCAGGGTGCCCACCTGCCGGCGCACCGCCTCGATCACCGCCGGGTCGCTGTGGCCCAGGCAGGACACCGCCGCGCCACCGCTGGCATCCAGGTAGCGGCGGCCTTCGCTGTCGACCAGGTAGGCGCCGTCGCCGCGAACGGCCGTGGGGTAGGACTGGGTGAGGCTGCGGTGCAGGACGTGGCTCATGGTGACCTCCGGGTTGGTTGCGCAAATATTAATTGCATTTTCTGTGTTGGCAATCTTTTGTTGCGCAACGGTTGCACGATCGAGGAGGCTAGCGAACGACCTGAAGCGGCGAAGTAGAGAAGCTCTTGGTCAATTTCCCACTGGATGAAGGCCGCAAGCACCCGGCAAGGTTTGATAAAAATACTTGCAATCGTATTTGTTGCATGTTTATTTTGCGAAAAAGCACCCTGTGCATGCAGCCCCTTCCGTGGGTTAGCCGCTCAAAACAATAAAGTCCGGGCCCCGGCCCGTTGCGATCGAACTGCCGCTAATGCGCGCCCCGCCGGCCGGCGTGGCGCAACCACCGACCCGCAAGAGGAAGTCCTGCATGAAAAAGCTGCTTCAAGCCTCGTTCGCCGCGCTGTCCCTGTTCGCCGCCGCCAGCTCCATGGCCGCCGGCAAGGAACTGCTGATCGCCACCGACACCGCCTTCGTGCCCTTCGAGTTCAAGCAGGGCGACAAGTACGTGGGCTTCGACATCGACCTGTGGGCGGCCATCGCCAAGGAGATGGGCGTGAGCTACCAGCTCAAGCCGATGGACTTCAACGGCATCATCCCCGCGCTGCAGACGCGCAACGTCGACGCCGCCCTGGCCGGCATCACCATCAAGGAAGACCGCAAGCAGGTCATCGACTTCTCCGACGGCTACTACGACAGCGGCTTCCTGCTGATGGTCAAGGCCGACAACGACAGCATCAAGGGCGAGGCCGACATCGCCGGCAAGAGCCTGGCGGTGAAGAGCGGCACCTCGGCCGCGGACTACGCCAAGGCCAACCTCAAGGCCGCCGACCTGCGCCAGTTCCCCAACATCGACAACGCCTACCTGGAGCTGCGCACCGGCCGCGTCGACGCCGCCATGCACGACACCCCCAACGTCCTCTACTACATCAAGACCGCCGGCGACGGCCAGGTGAAGGCGGTGGGCGAGCAGATGATGGCGCAGCAGTACGGCATCGGCTTCCCCAAGGGCAGCGAGCTGCGCGAGCCGGTCAATGCCGCGCTGAAGAAGCTGCGCGCGGACGGCACCTACGCGCAGATCTACCGCAAGTGGTTCGGCACCGAGCCCAAGTGAGCCGGAGGTAGAGCCCCATGCATTTCCAATGGTCCGCCATCTGGGACGCGTTGCCGGTGCTGCTCGAGGGCGCCCGGCTGACCCTGTGGATTTCCATCCTGGGCCTGGCCGGCGGCGCCGTCATCGGCCTGCTGGCCGGCGTTGCCCGCGCCTACGGCGGCTTCTTCTCCAGCCGCCTGGCGCTGGTGTTCGTCGAGCTGATCCGCGGCACGCCGATCATGGTCCAGGTGATGTTCATCTACTTCGCCCTGCCGCTGATGATCCCGGTGCGCATCGACCCGTTCAGTGCGGCGGTGGTCACCATCATGATCAACTCCGGCGCCTACATCGCCGAGATCACCCGCGGCGCGCTGCTCTCGGTGAACCGCGGGTTCCGCGAGGCCGGGCTGGCCCTGGGGCTGTCCGGGCGCGACACCCTGCGCTACGTGATCGCCCCGCTGGCCTTCCGGCGGATGATCCCGGCGCTGGGCAACCAGTGGATCGTCAGCATCAAGGACACCTCGCTGTTCATCGTCATCGGCGTCGCCGAGCTGACCCGCCAGGGCCAGGAGGTGATCGCCGGCAACTTCCGGGCGATGGAGATCTGGTCGGCGGTGGCGGTGATCTACCTGGTCATCACCCTGGTATTGAGTTACGTGCTGCGGCGCATGGAGTCGAGGCTGAAGATCCTATGATCGAGTTCAAGCGGGTATCCAAGCACTTTGGCCAGACCGAGGTGCTCCACGACATCAACCTGAAGATCGGCAGCGGCGAGGTGGTGGTGATCATCGGCCCCTCCGGTTCCGGCAAGTCGACGCTGCTGCGCTGCATCAACAAGCTGGAGGTGATCACCGGCGGCGAGCTGTTCGTCGACGGCATGGAGGTCAACGACCCCAAGGTGGACGAGCGCCTGATCCGCCAGGAGGCGGGCATGGTGTTCCAGCAGTTCCACCTGTTCCCGCAGATGACCGCGCTGGAGAACGTGGCCTTCGGCCCGATCCGCGTGCGCGGGGCGAAGAAGGCCGAGGCGCAGGCCCTGGCCCGCGAGCTGCTGGCCAAGGTCGGCCTGTCTGACCGCGCCGGGCATTACCCCTCGGAGCTGTCCGGCGGCCAGCAGCAGCGCGTGGCCATCGCCCGCGCCCTGGCGGTGAAGCCCAAGCTGATGCTGTTCGACGAGCCGACCTCGGCGCTGGACCCGGAGCTGCGCCACGAGGTGCTGCAGGTGATGAAGGACCTGGCGGAGGAGGGCATGACCATGGTCATCGTCACCCACGAGATCGACTTCGCGCGCAAGGTCGCCTCGCGGCTGATCTTCATCGACAAGGGCCGCATCGCCGAGGACGGCGAACCCGCCAGCCTGATCGGCAACCCCGCCAGCCCGCGCCTGCGGGAGTTCCTGCAACATGTCGCCTGAAGGTCGCCCCATGAGCCTGAGCCCCCTGAACCTTTCCGGCAGCGCCTACGAAATCGGCCTGGGCCTCGGCCGCTTCGGCCGCGACGCGGTGCACCAGCGCCTGCGCCCGCTGCCGCTGTGGCGTAGCCTGGCGGCGCGGGCCGGTTCGGCCGCGGCGCAGCGCATGCAGGCGCAGGTGCAGGCGCAGTTCCCGCGCGTCTGGGACGAGCTGCGCGGCCTGGCCGACGGCCTGGAGTTGCCGCTGGAGGAAGTCTTCCTGTGGAACTGCCGCGGCGATTTCGTCCAGGACGCCAGCGTCGACGGCTGCACCACGGTGTTCGGCCCCGCCGAGGGCGGCTGGCTGATCGCCCACAACGAGGACGGCCTGCCTGCGCTCGACGGCTGCTGCGGCCTGCTCCACGCGCAGCCCGGGCAGGGCCTGGGCTTCACCAGCTTCGTCTACCCCGGCTCCATCCCCGGCCACACCTTCGCGGTGAACGCGCGCGGGCTGGTCAGCACGGTCAACAACATTCGCCCCAGCGCCATCCCGGCGGGGCTGCCGCGCCAGGTGCTGGCCCGCGCGGTGCTGGACGCCGAGAGCCTGGCCCAGGCCGTGGCCGTGCTGTCCACGGCGGGGCGCGCCGGGGCCTTCCACCATGCGCTGGGGCAGGTGGGGGCGAGCCAGCTGTTCAGCGTCGAAGCCTGTTCCGGCGGCGTGGCGGTGCGCGAGATCCTGCGCCCGGCGGGGCATTCCAACCACCTGCTGGATGCCGCGCTGGACGCCCGGGGCCAGCGCATCACCGGTAGTTCCGGCAGCCGCCAGCGGCGCGTCGATGCTTTGCTGGCCGGGGTGCCCGCGCTACTGGACGAGGCCCGCGCCCTGGCCATCCTGCGCGACACGGCGGATGCCGAGCTACCGGTCTACCGCCGCGCCGCGGACGACCCGGACGACGAGAACACCCTGGCCACGGCCGTGTTCCGCATCGCTGCGAACTCGGTAGAATGGCGCGTCCACTGCCAGCCCGACACCCGAGAGGTCGAGGCCCGGGGCAGTGTCCGCCCCGATCCCGCACCTGGACCCGCACGATGAGCCAAGCGCCCGCCGCACTGCCCGACAACCTGGAAGCCCTCAAGCAACTGCTGGAGGACATCGAGCGCGGCGGGGCGGGCATCTCCCTGGGCGGCAGCTCGCGCCGGGTGCTGGCGGCGCTGATCGAGGCGCCGCAGCGCACCGCGGTGTCGTCCATCAGCGAGCTGGCCGAGCAACTGGGGGTCAACGCCTCGACCCTCTCGCGCCTGGCCCAGCGCCTGGGCTACGGCGGCTTCAGCAAGTTCCAGGACGTGTTCCGCCGCGAGCTGACCGAGGGCAAGAGCTTCTACAGCGACCAGGCCTCGCGCCTGCTGCTGACCCCCGCCGACAGCACCCTGTCGCGCCTGACGCGCCTGGGCCGGCAGGAGAGCGCCAACATCGCCAGCCTGATCGAGCAGGTCGAGCCGGACGTGTTCGCCCGCGTGGTGGAGCTGCTGGCCGGCGCGCGCCGCGTGCGCATCCATGGCATGCGCCAGTTCACCTCGCTGGCGCTGTTCATGTCCTACGGCCTGGGCATGCTGCGCCCCGACGTGGCGGCGCTGGATTCCAACCGCCAGGGCGTGGCCGATGCCCTGGCGCAGCTGGATGCCGGCGACGTGCTGGTGGTGGCCAGCTGCTTCCCCTACACGCCGAGCGTGCTGGCCACCGCCGAAGTGGCGGCGCGCCATGGCATCGAGGTGGTGGCCCTGACCGATTCGTCGAGTTCGCCGCTGGCGCGGGTGGCGCGGCACAGCTTCTACGTGCCCAACCACAGCCTGTTCTACAGCAACAGCATGTGCGCCTTCATGCTGCTGGCCCAGGGGCTGCTCAGCGAAGTGGCCGGGCGCCTGGGCGAGAGCGCGCTGGCCTCGCTCAAGCATCGCGAAGCGCTGATCAGCGAGTTGAATTCGTCGCTCTGAGCCCGCTTCAGGCCACCTGCGTGTTCGCCTTGCGCGGGTGCTCGCGCGCCAGGTAGTCGGCCAGGCGCAGCTGTTCCGCGGCATTGAGGAACAGCCCCAGCTTGCTGCGGCGCCAGAGGATGTCGTCGGCGTTCTCGGCCCATTCCTCGCGGCACAGGTAGTCCACCTCGCGGGCATGCAGCCCGGCGCCCAGGTGTTCGCCCAGGTCGGTTTCGCCCTTCGCCCCGTCCAGCAGGCGCCAGGCGCGCGTGCCGTAGCTGGTGGCCCAGCGCCGCGCCAGCTCGGCCGGCAGCCAGGGGTGCCTGGCCAGCAGCTCGACGGCCAGGTCCTCGGGGCTGGTCATGTGCTCGCCGCCCGGCAGCGGGGCGCCGGCGGTCCAGGCCGGGCCCAGGCGCGGGAAGGTCGGCGCCAGCTGGGCCAGGGCCGCCTCGGCGAGCTTGCGGTAGGTGGTCAGCTTGCCGCCGAACACCGACAGCAGCGGCGCTTCGCCCGGGGCGCCCTGCAGCGCCAGGGTGTAGTCGCGGGTGACGGCGGACGGCTCGTCGGACTCGTCGTCGCACAGCGGGCGCACCCCGGAGAAGCTCCAGAGGATGTCCTCGCGGCGCACCTGCTGCCTGAAGTGGGCGTTGACCACCGCCAGCAGGTAGCCGGTTTCCTCGTCGCTGATCCGTACCTTCGCCGGGTCGCCCAGCCATTCGCGGTCGGTGGTGCCGATCAGGGTGAAGCGCCCCAGGTAGGGGATGACGAAGACGATGCGGCGGTCCTCGTTCTGCAGGATGTAGGCCTGCTCTCCTTCGTACAGCCGCGGCACCACCAGGTGGCTGCCCTGGATCAGGCGGATGCCGTAGGGCGGTTGCTGGCGCAGGTCGTCACGGATGAACTGCGCCACCCAGGGACCGGCGGCGTTGACCAGGGCGCGGGCGCGGATGGAGTAGAGGCTGCCGTCGTCGCGTTCCAGGTGCAGGTGCCACAGGCCCTTGCTGCGCCGCGCGCTGACGCAGCGGGTGCGCGGGTGCACGTGGGCGCCGCGCTCGCGGGCGGCCATGGCGTTGAGCACCACCAGGCGGGCGTCGTCGACGGCGCAGTCGGAGTACTCGAAGCCACGGCGGATGCCGGGTTGCAACGGGCTGTCGGCGCCGAACGACAGGCTGCGCGAGGCCGGCAGCTTCTCGCGCCGGCCCAGGTGGTCGTAGAGGAACAGCCCGGCGCGGATCAGCCAGGCCGGGCGCAGGTGCGGCCGGTGCGGCAGTACGAAGCGCAGCGGGTGGACGATGTGCGGGGCCTTGGCCAGCAGCACTTCGCGCTCGGCCAGGGCCTCGCGCACCAGGCGGAATTCGTGGTGCTCCAGGTAGCGCAGGCCGCCGTGGACCAGCTTGCTGCTGGCCGAGGAGGTGTGGCTGGCCAGGTCGTGCTGTTCGCAAAGGAAGGTGAGCAGGCCGCGCCCGGCGGCATCCGCGGCGATTCCCACGCCATTGATGCCGCCGCCGACGACCGCCAGGTCGTAGACCTCAGCCAGGGGAGCGGAGCGCTTGTGGGAATGGCTCATGGGGCGTCCTCTTGACTGGAAATGAACATCAATATGTTCGAATTCGAAAACATGATAGGCGGGCGAACGAAAAATGACCAGCCTGAAGGCGGCCATTCGGCTGATTCATAGGCGTTTTTCGAATTCGAACGTGACGGCCGTCAGGCCAGTTCCAACTGCACCTTGTGCTGGGCCAGCAGGCGCGCCACGGCGGGCGGCGGAGCGGCGTCGGTGAACAGGCTGTCGACCAGGCCGATCGGCCCCAGGCGCACCAGGGCGTTGCGCCCGAACTTGCTGGAGTCGGCGGCGAGGAACACCTGCCGGGCGTTGTCGATGATGGCGCGGGAGACGCGCACTTCCTGGTAGTCGAAGTCCAGCAGGCTGCCGTCTTCGTCGATGCCGCTGATGCCCACCAGGGCGAAGTCGACGCGGAACTGCTCGATGAAGTCCACCGCGGCCTGGCCGACCACGCCGCCGTCGCTGCGCACCGTGCCGCCGGCCACCAGCACCTCGAAGTCGGCCTTGGCGCTGAGGGTGGCGGCGACGTGCAGGTTGTTGGTGATGATCTTCAGGTTGCGGTGGCCGAGCAGGGCGCGGGCGATGGCCTCGGTGGTGGTGCCGATGTTGATGAACAGCGAGGCGTTGTCGGGTATCTGCGCCGCCACCGCCTCGGCGATGCGCTGCTTCTCGTCGCGCATCTGGTCGGCGCGGGTGTTGTAGGCGGTGTTCTCGATGCTCGAGTCCCAGGCCGCGCCGCCGTGGTAGCGGCGCAGCAGGCTGCGCTCGGCGAGCTGGTTGATGTCGCGGCGGATGGTCTGCGGGGTGACGGCGAACTGCCGGGCCAGCTCCTCGATGCTCAGGTAGCCGCGCTCGCGGACCAGGTCGAGGATGCTTTGCTGGCGGGGGGGCAGGTTCATCTGCGCTCTCGTGCGGCCGGGGCGAAGGCACAAGCATGCCGCAGCGGGGCGCTTCGTGCCACCGGGGCGTCCGCTCAGGAAAGGCCGGACAGCGGCGCTGAGCGCAGAATCGCGGACAGAGTCCTACCCCACCACCGCTGCCCCACCTGTAGGAGCGCGCCCTGCGCGCGATTCGCGGGCAGGGCCCGCTCCTACGGTTCCAGGGACGCACGGGTGGAGGAGCGGACTCCGTCCGCGATCGGACCCATCGGCCGCTCAGGACTGCGCCCACGCACCAACGACCCCCACGCTTTCCGCCTTTCTCCCGTGCGACCTTTTCTTACAGCCTGAAGCCGGCCATATTCCCCTGCGGAATGTAAGCCCATACGCTGCAGGGGAACGACGGAAGCCTCCGTCAGCATTCGGGGCTCACAATGTACAAAGACCTGAAATTCCCCATCCTCATCGTCCACCGCGACATCAAGGCCGACACCGTCGCCGGCGACCGCGTCCGCGGCATCGCCCGCGAGCTGGAGCTGGACGGCTTCAGCATCCTGTCCACCGCCAGTTCCACCGAAGGGCGCATCGTCGCCTCGACCCACCATGGCCTGGCCTGCATCCTGGTCGCCGCCGAGGGCGCGGGGGAGAACCAGCGCCTGCTGCAGGACGTGGTCGAGCTGATCCGCGTGGCGCGGGTGCGCGCGCCGCAGTTGCCGATCTTCGCCCTCGGCGAGCAGATGACCATCGAGAACGCGCCGGCCGAGTCCATGGCCGACCTGCACCAGCTGCGCGGCATCCTCTACCTGTTCGAGGACACCGTGCCCTTCCTCGCCCGCCAGGTCTCGCGGGCCGCGCGCAAGTACCTGGAGGGCCTGCTGCCGCCGTTCTTCCGCGCGCTGGTGGAGCACACCGCGCAATCCAACTATTCCTGGCACACGCCCGGCCACGGCGGCGGCGTGGCCTACCGCAAGAGCCCGGTGGGGCAGGCCTTCCACCAGTTCTTCGGGGAGAACACGCTGCGTTCGGACCTGTCCGTCTCGGTGCCCGAGCTGGGTTCGCTGCTCGACCACACCGGCCCGCTGGCCGAGGCCGAGGCCCGCGCGGCGCGCAACTTCGGCGCCGACCACACCTTCTTCGTGATCAACGGCACCTCCACGGCGAACAAGATCGTCTGGCACTCCATGGTCAGCCGCGACGACCTGGTGCTGGTGGACCGCAACTGCCACAAGTCGGTGCTGCACTCGATCATCATGACCGGTGCCATCCCGCTGTACCTGTGCCCGGCGCGCAACGAGCTGGGCATCATCGGGCCCATCCCGCTGGCCGAGTTCAGCCGCGAATCGATCGCCGCGAAGATCGCCGCCAACCCCCTGGCCCGCGGCCGCGAGCCGAAGGTGCGGCTGGCGGTGGTGACCAACTCCACCTACGACGGCCTGTGCTACAACGCCGAGCTGATCAAGCAGGCCCTGGACGGCAGCGTCGAGGTGCTGCACTTCGACGAGGCCTGGTACGCCTACGCCGCCTTCCACGAGTTCTACGACCGCCGCTACGGCATGGCCACCAGCCGCGGCGAGGACGGCCCGCTGGTATTCACCACCCATTCCACCCACAAGATGCTGGCGGCCTTCAGCCAGGCCTCGATGATCCACGTGCAGGACGGCGGCAGGCGGCGCCTGGACCGCGCGCGCTTCAACGAAGCCTTCATGATGCACATCTCCACCTCGCCGCAGTACGGCATCATCGCCTCGCTGGACGTGGCCTCGGCGATGATGGAAGGCCCGGCCGGGCACTCGCTGGTGCAGGAGACCTTCGACGAGGCGCTGAGCTTCCGCCGCGCCCTGGCCAACGTGCGGCAGAACCTGGCGGCCGGCGACTGGTGGTTCTGCGTCTGGCAGCCGCCGGGGGTGGAGGGCACCGACGAGGTGCGCACCCGCGACTGGCTGCTGGAGCCCGACGCCGAGTGGCACGGCTTCGGCGAGGTGGAAGACGACTACGTGCTGCTCGACCCGATCAAGGTCACCCTGGCCACCCCGGGCCTGAACGCCGCCGGGCGCCTGGAGGAGCACGGCATCCCCGCGGCGGTGGTCGGCCGCTTCCTCTGGGAGCGCGGCCTGGTGGTGGAGAAGACCGGCCTGTACTCCTTCCTGGTGCTGTTCTCCATGGGCGTGACCAAGGGCAAGTGGAGCACCCTGGTCACCGAGCTGCTGGAGTTCAAGCGCAGCTACGACGGCAACGCGCCCCTGGCCGAGGCTCTGCCCAGCGTGCTCCAGGCCGCCCCGGCGCGCTACGCCGGCATGGGCCTGCGCGACCTTTGCGAGCAGTTGCACGCCTGCTACCGCGAGCACGCCACGGCCAAGGCCATGCGCCGCATGTACACCACCCTGCCGGAGCTGGTGCTGCGCCCGGCCGACGCCTACACCCAACTGGTGCGCGGCGAGGTCGAGGCAGTGCCCATCGAGCGGCTCGAAGGGCGCATCGCCGCGGTCATGCTGGTGCCGTACCCGCCGGGCATCCCGCTGATCATGCCGGGCGAGCGCTTCACCGAGGCGACCCGCTCGATCCTCGACTACCTGGCCTTCGCCCGCACCTTCGAGCACGACTTCCCCGGCTTCGATTCCGATGTGCACGGCCTGCAGGTGCAGGACGTGGACGGCCGGCGCTGCTATACCGTTGAGTGCATCGTGGAAAATGCCGACAGCTGATTCCGTCGTCCAGGGCGGCGGGACCTAAGGAGCGAGGATGAGTGGGGGAGAGGCTGCCAAGAAGGGCAGCATGGGGTTCTGGAGCTGTACCGCGCTGGTGATCGGCAACATGGTCGGCTCGGGCGTCTTCCTGCTGCCCTCCAGCCTCGCCGCCTACGGCGGCCTGAGCCTGTTCGGCTGGCTGGTCTCCAGCACCGGCGCGGTGCTGCTGGCCTTCACCTTCGCCCGCCTGGCGCGCCTCAACCCCGGCGCCGGCGGGCCCTACGCCTACACCCGCGAGGGCTTCGGCAGCTTCGCCGGCTACCTGTGCGCCTGGACCTACTGGAAGGCCGCGTGGATCGGCAACGCCGCCATCGCCGTGACCCTGGTGGGCTACCTGCGGGTGTTCATCCCGGCGCTGGCCGACCCGCTGCTGATGGTGGCCACCGCCATCGGCGCCATCTGGCTGTGCACCTTCATCAACCTGCGCGGCATCGCCACCTTCGCCGTGGTGCAGAACCTGCTCACCGCGCTCAAGCTGATCCCGCTGCTGCTGGTCGGGGTGCTCGGCTGGCTGCACTTCAATCCCGACTACCTGGCCATCCCGCCCCGCGAGCAGCTGCCGAACATGGGCTACGCCCAGGCCATCGCCACCACCGCGGCGCTGACCCTCTGGTCGTTCATCGGCCTGGAGTCGGCCACGGTGCCGGCCGACGACGTGCGCGACCCCAAGCGCACCATCCCGCGCGCCACGCTGTTCGGCACCCTGGCCGCGGCCGGCGTGTACGTGTTGTCGATCACTTCGGTGCAGGGCCTGATGCCGCCGGAGGTGCTGGCCAAGTCGACCTCGCCCTTCGCCGACGCCGCGCGCATCCTGCTCGGCGACTGGGGCTACTACCTGGTGGCCGGCGGCGCGGTGATCGCCTGCCTCGGTGCGCTCAACGGCTGGGTGCTGCTGCAGGGGCAGATCCCGGTGGCGCCGGCGCGCGACGGGCTGTTCCCCGAGTCCCTCGGCAAGCTCAACAAGCACGGCGCCCCGGCCAACGGCCTGTGGGCCTCGGGGCTGCTGGTGACGGTGCTGGTGCTGATCGACGGCCAGGGCAACCTGGTGGACGTGTTCAACGTCATCATCCTGCTCGGCACCATGACCGGCGTGGTGCCCTACGCCTTCTGCACCGCGGCCCTGCTGCAACTGCTGGCGGTGCGCACCGAGGAATTCTCGCCGCGCTCGCGGCCGCAGCTGATCGCCGTCGGCTCGCTGGGCTTCCTCTATTCGCTGTGGGCGCTCTACGGCACCGGCGAGCAGGCCATCTTCTGGGGCTTCCTGGTGTTCATGGCGGGCATCCCGATGTACACCTGGCGGCAGTGGCGCAACCGCCAGCAGGGCCTGCCGGTGGCGGAAATCGACTAGCGCCCGCGGGCAGCGGGAGCGTGCCCTGCATCACATAGGCCGGCATCGACTTTTGCCCTTGCCTTGTTATAGTGGCACGTCATCACTACAAGACCTGCCGCGTACAGCAGAGCAGGGCATTCCCGAGGGTTTCCCCCGTGACCGAGTACAAAGCATTCCGCGTCGAACTGGCCGACAAGATCGCCCATGTGATCATCAATCGCCCGGAAAAGGTCAACGCGATGAACGCCGATTTCTGGCGCGAGATCGTCGAAATCTTCCGCTGGGCCGACGAAACGGATGAAGTCCGCGTAGTGGTCGTGTCCGGCGCCGGCAAGCACTTCTCCGCCGGCATCGACCTGATGCTGCTGGCCCAGGCCGGCAGCCAGCTGGGCAAGGACGTCGGCCGCAACGCCCGCGCCCTGCGCCGCAAGATCCTCGAGCTGCAGGCCTCGTTCAACGCCATCGACGCCTGCAGCAAGCCGGTGATCGCCGCCGTGCAGGGCTACTGCCTGGGCGGCGCCATCGACCTGATCTCGGCCTGCGACATGCGCTACTGCAGCGCGGACGCGCAGTTCTCCATCAAGGAAATCGACATGGGCATGGCCGCCGACGTCGGCACCCTGCAGCGCCTGCCGCGGCTGATCGGCGACGGCATCATGCGCGAGCTGGCCTACACCGGGCGCATGGTCGATGCCGCCGAGGCCGAGCGCATCGGCCTGGTCAACCGCAGCTACGCCGATGGCGCGGCGCTGCTGGACGGCGTGTTCGAACTGGCGCGGCAGATCGCCGGCAAGTCGCCGATCGCCATCCGCGGCACCAAGGAGATGATCCGCTACGCCCGCGATCACCGCGTCGAGGACGGCCTGGAGTACATCGCCACCTGGAACGCCGCCATGCTGCAATCGGCCGACCTGCAGAAGGCCATGGCCGCGCACATGAGCAAGCAGCAGCCGGAGTTCGCCGACTGATGCCCCGTACCCACCTCGCGCAGGAGGCGCGCTAGCCCGATGGTCACTGGAGCCACCTCCCTCAGTCTGGTGCGCGACGAGCTCTTCGCCACCATGGAGCAGGCCGAGCAGAACCTCGAGCAGTTCATCGCCGAGCGCCAGAACGGCAGCCTGCTGCAACATGCGGTCGAATGCCTGGCGCAGATCCGCGGCACCCTCAACCTGATCGAACTGGCCGGCGCCGAGCTGCTGGCCCAGGAAGCCCTGCAGCTGGCCACCGACATCCCCACCGGCGTCGGCGAGGAGCGCGACGGCCAGCTGGCCGCGCTGGGCAATGCCCTGTACGTGCTGCGCCGCTACCTGGAGAACCTGGAGGCCAACCGCCAGGAGATTCCCGAGCTGCTGCTGCCGGCGATCAACGACGTGCGCCTGGCCGCCGGCCAGCCGGTGCTGCCGGAGAGCTTCTTCTTCAGCGCGCGCCTGGACCTGCCGCGCCCGGCGGCGCCCCGCGCGGTGCCGGCGGTGGCCGACCGCGCCCAGGAGGTCCGCCGCCTGCGGCACATGTACCAGGTGGGCCTGCTCGCGCTGGTGCGCGAACAGGACCACTACGCCGGCCTAAAGCTGATGGGCCGCGCCCTGGCGCGCCTGGACGCGCTGCTCGGCTACGGCCCGCGCAGCCGCCTGTGCTGGATTGGCGCCGGCGCCCTGGAAGCCCTGGCGGATGCGCAGATGCTGCCGCGCAAGGCGCGCAAGCAGCTGTTCTCGCGCCTGGACCGCGAGCTCAAGCAACTGCTGGCCAACCCCAGCTACGAGGTGCCGCGCCAGCTGCTCAAGGAGCTGCTCTACCTCACCGCCCTGGCCGATACCCGCGGCCCGCGCGCCAGCGAGCTGCGCGAGGTGTTCGGCCTGGCGCCGCTGCCGTTCACCGACCACCTGCTGGAAGACGAGTCGCAACGCCTGTCCGGCCCCGGCCAGGCGGTGATGCGCTCGCTGTCGGCGGCCATCCGCGAGGAACTCACCACGGTCAAGGACCAGCTCGACCTGATCGAGCGCGGCGTGTCCCCGGCCGACGCCCTGGGCACCCTGCACACCCAGCTGGGCAAGCTGGCCAAGACCCTCGGCATGGTCGGCCTGAACTCCGCTGCCAACGTGCTGCAGGGGCAGGTCTCGGTGGTCTCCGCCTGGGTGGCCAGGGGGGCGGTGGAGTCGCCGGCGGCGCTGAACGCCCTGGCCGACGCGCTGCTCTACGTGGAAAGCCTGGTCGGCAGCCTGGAGCGTGGCGAGCGCATGGCCGCTCCCGCCATCACCGACCTGGAGCCGACCGCCGAATCCTTCGCCGTGCACCAGCTGGCCGAGGCGCGCATCGTGGTCATCGACGAAGCCCAGGGCGGCCTGGCCCTGGCCAAGCGGGCGATCACCGCCTACCTGGAATCCAACGGCGACAAGCTGCACCTGGCCAACGTCCCCGGCAGCCTGCAGGCGGTGCGCGGCGGGCTCTGGTTCCTCGGCCAGGAACGCGCCGCCCGGCTGGTCGGGGCTTGCGCCGACTACATCCAGCGGCAGATGATCGAAACCACGCAGATGCCGTCCGAGCAGATGCTGGAAACCCTGGCCGATGCCCTGACCGGCCTCGAATACTACCTGGAGGGAGGCGCCGTGCTGCGTCCCGAAGGCCAGCCCGACGTGCTGGACGTGGCCAGCGAGAGCGTGCGCGCCCTCGGCCTGGAGGTGGCTGCCTGATGCGTACCGGACGTTGGGAGTCCGCCTGGCTCGACCCGGCGGAGAAGGGGGGCTGGGCCCTGGCCCACTGTCGCCAGCAGTTCCTCGGCGATGCCAATGGCGTGCTCTTCCCCCGCGACTGGCTCAAGCGCCAGGACCTGCCGGTGCTCTCCGAGCAGGGCGTCGGCCACTTCGACGGCGACGCCGTGTACCTGCTGGAGCTGGACGCGCCGGCCAGCGTCGAGGGCTGCAGCTGGATCGGCCTGCGCCACGTCATGCTCGAGGCCGAGGAAGACCAGTTCGCCATGCTCGGCTTCGCCAGCCAGGTCGGCACCTGGGCCCGCGAGAACCGTTTCTGCGGCGGCTGCGGCCAGCCGATGCGCGCCGTGCCGCGCGAGCGCGCCATGCGCTGCGACGCCTGCGACATCCAGCGCTACCCCCTGCTGTCGCCGAGCATGATAGTGCTGGTCACCCGCGGCGACGAACTGCTGCTGGCGCGCTCGCCGCGCTTCGTGCCGGGCATGTACAGCACCCTGGCCGGCTTCGTCGAGCCGGGCGAGTCGGTGGAGCACTGCGTGGCCCGCGAGGTGAAGGAAGAAGTGGGGCTGCAGGTCGGCGACATCCGCTACCTGGGCAGCCAGAACTGGCCCTTCCCGCATTCGCTGATGCTCGGTTTCCACGCCGAATACGTCAGCGGCGAGATCGTCTGCCAGCCGGACGAGATCGAGGACGCCCAGTGGTTCCCCTACGACTCGCTGCCGCGCCTGCCGGCCGGGCGCTCCATCGCCCGCTACCTGATCGAGACCTGGCTGGCGCGCCGCGCCGGGCGGCCCGATCCCATCCTGCCGGGCGGCGGCTACTGACGCCCGGCGCCTTCCCCGCGCTTCAGACTGCGCTGAACCAGTGCTGCCAGACCAGGCGCGCGGTCAGCGCCAGTACCACCAGGATGAACACCGGGCGGATGAATTTCGCACCGCCGCCGATGGCGGTGCGCGCGCCCAGGTAGGCGCCGACCATCAGCGCGCTGCCCATGCACAGCCCGAGCAGCCAGACCACCTGGCCGGAAGCGACGAACACCGCCAGCGCCACTATGTTGCTGACGAAGTTCATGGTGCGCGCCACGCCGCTGGCGCGCACCAGGTCCAGGGGGTACATCAGCAGGCTGCTGACGGTCCAGAAGGCGCCGGTGCCGGGGCCGGCCACGCCGTCGTAGAAGCCCAGGCCCAGGCCTTGCGGCCACTGGCGCTTGCGGCCCACCGGGGCGTCGGCGTCCAGCGGCGCCCTGGGCGTGCCGCCGAAGAGCATGTACAGCCCGCAGGAGAACACCACCACCGGCAGCATGCGGTTCAGCCATTCCGCCGGCAGCAGGTGCGCGGCCCAGGCGCCGACGGCCGCGCCTATGGCGGTGGCCAGCAGGCCGTTGCGCCACTTCGCCGGGTGGAACAGCTTGCGCTTGTAGAAGGTGTAGCTGGCGGTGGCCGAGCCGAAGGTGGAGCTCAGCTTGTTGGTGCCCAGGGCCAGGTGCGGCGGCACGCCGGCGGTAAGCAGGGCGGGGATGGTCAGCAGGCCGCCGCCGCCGGCGATGGCGTCGATGAAGCCGGCGAGGAAGGCCACGACGGCGAGGATCAGCAGGGTGAGCGGGTCTACGGTGAGCTCGAAGGGGATGGCGAAGGGCATGAAAAGTACGACCTGGGTTCAAGGCTGCGACGCCACGGCTGGCCGTCGCGTCGAGGGGTGCGCATAATGCCGGCAATTCTACGCGCAAGGAACTGATTCAATGCAGTACGACGGCCTGGCCTGGACGTTCGCGCTGATCGCCCTGCTGGCGCTGCTGGTCGCCGCACGCATCCTCTTCGACCGCCACTGGTTCCTCGGCTGGCTGCGCGGCTGCGCCGGCCTGGCCTTCGTCGCCGCGGCGCTGGCGCTGGGCCTGGCGGCCTGGGACCTGCGCAGCTACGACGCGCTGCCCGCCGAGCGGCCGCTGGCGACCCTGAGCTTCCAGCGCCTGGCGCCGCAACGCTACGAGGTGAAAATCCTCGAAGGCGACCGCGAACGCCGCGTCGAGCTGGGCGGCGACCTCTGGCAGCTGGACGTGCGCATCATGCAGTGGCGCGGCCTGGCCGCGCTGATCGGGCTCGACCCCGGCTACCGCCTGCAGGGCCTGGGCGGCCGCTACCTGGCCATCGAGCAGCAGGGCCAGGCGCGCCAGCAATCCCTGGCCGAGAGCCCCTACGGCTTCGACCTGTGGCGCTGGCTGCGCGACGGCCAGCACGACCTGCTGACCTTCCGCCCGCTGGCGGCGCGGGTGAACTTCCTGCCCATGGCGGACCAGGCGGTCTACAGCGTCAGCCTCGGCCCCGCGGGCCTGGCGGCGGAGCCGGTCAACGCCGCGGCGCAGCAGGCGCTGCGGGAGTGGCGATAGGCGGGCCGCGCCGGGATGCCTTTCGTAGGATGGGTTGAGCTTGCGAAACCCATGCGGTGGCGGTGATGGGTATCGCTTCGCTCAACGCCATCCTACGGGATGTTGTGTTTGCCGAACGGTGTAGGAGCGCGCCCTGCGCGCGAATCGCGGGCAGGGCCCGCTCCTACAGGTCGTTGGATGGCACGGCATTCCTCCGTAGGAGACCTTGTCCGCGATGGCCGGAGGTTCCGGCGCGATTCGCGGATGAGATCCGCTCCTACGCCGCCCCACCCGCGCCATTCTCATTGTAGGATCGCGCCCTGCGCGCGAATCGCGGGCAGGGCCCGCTCCTACAGGTCGTTGGATGGCACGGCATTCCTCCGTAGGAGACTTTGTCCGCGATGGCCGGAGGTTCCGGCGCGATTCGCGGATGAGATCCGCTCCTACGCCGCCCCACCCGCGCCATTCTCATTGTAGGAGCGCGCCCTGCGCGCGAAATCGCGGGCAGGGCCCGCTCCTACAGGTTGCGGGGAGGCGTGCATCGATGGATCACCCAACGAAAAAGGGAGCCCGAAGGCTCCCTTGTTCATTGCGCTTTCGCGATCAGGCGAGGAACCCGCCGTCCACGTTCAGCGCCACGCCGGTGGTGTAGCTGGAAGCGTTGCTGGCCAGGTACAGCACCGCACCGGCCATTTCGCTGGGCTCGGCCACGCGCTTGAGCGGGATGCGCTGCAGGGCGACGTTGCGGATGGCGTCGTTCTTCACCAGGGCCGAGGCGAACTTGGTGTCGGTCAGGCCCGGCAGCAGGGCGTTGCAGCGGATGCCGAACTGCGCGCACTCCTTGGCGAAGACCTTGGTCATGCTGATCACCGCGGCCTTGGTCACCGAGTAGATGCCCTGGAACTCGCCGGGGGACACGCCGTTGATCGAGGCGACGTTGATGATGCTGCCGCCGCCGTTCGCCTTCATCAGCTTGCCGCCTTCGATGGACATGAAGTAGTAGCCGCGGATGTTCACGTCCACGGTCTTCTGGAAGGCGGAGAGGTCGGTGTCCAGCACGTTGCAGAACTGCGGGTTGGTGGCGGCGTTGTTGACCAGGATGTCCAGGCGGCCGAACTGCTCGCGGATCTGCGCGAAGACGCTCTGGATCTGCTCCATCTCGCCGATGTGGCAGGCGATGGCGGTGGCCTTGCCGCCTTCGGCGATGATGGCGTCGGCCACTGCCTGGCAGCCCTCGATCTTGCGGCTGGAGACGATCACGTGGGCGCCCTGCTGGGCCAGCAGCCTGGCGATGGCCTCGCCGATGCCGCGGCTGGCGCCGGAGACGAAGGCGATCTTGCCGTCGAGGTCGAACAGGTGGGTCTTGGACATGGGGTTCCCCTTGTTGTGATCGGCGTTACAGCCGGGACTTGTCGATGACCTGCAGGCTCATCTGCTCCAGCAGCTTGTTCATGTGGATGAACTGGGCGAAGCGTTTGTCCTGGGTCTGGCCGTGGAAGTAGCGGTAGTAGATCTGCTGCACGATGCCGGCCAGGCGGAACAGGCCGTAGGTGTAGTAGAAGTCGAGGTTGCCGATGGGCGGCAGGCCGGCGCGCTCGGCGTAGTAGTCGGCGAACTGCTGGCGGGTGAGCATGCCGGGCAGGTGGCTCGGCTGGCGGCGCATGAGTTGCACCGGGGCCGGGTCGTCGGCTTCGATCCAGTAGGCGAGGGTGTTGCCCAGGTCCATCAGCGGGTCGCCGATGGTGGTCAGCTCCCAGTCCAGCACGCCGATGATGCGCATCGGGTCTTTCGGGTCGAGGATGACGTTGTCGAAGCGGTAGTCGTTGTGCACGATGCCCGGCTTGGGGTGGTCGGCCGGCATCTTCTCGCGCAGCCAGGCCTTGACCGCTTCCCAGCTCGGCGCGTCGGGGGTCAGGGCCTTCTCGTAGCGGTCGCTCCAGCCTTCGATCTGGCGCTGCACGTAGCCCTCGGGCTTGCCCAGGTCGCCCAGGCCGCAGGCCTGGTAGTCGACGTTGTGCAGTTCCACGAAGCGGTCGATGAAGTTCTTGCACAGGGTGTTGGCCTGCTGCTCGTCGAGGGTCAGCTCCGGCGGCAGGTCGGCGCGCAGGATGATGCCGTTGACGCGCTCCATGACGTAGAACTCGGCGCCGATCACCGATTCGTCGGTGCAGTGCACGTAGGCCTTCGGGCAGTACGGGAAGCCGGCGTTGAGCTGGTTGAGGATGCGGTACTCGCGGCCCATGTCGTGGGCCGACTTGGCCTTGCGGCCGAACGGCGGGCGGCGCAGCACCAGCTCGTGGCTGGGGTACTCCAGCAGGTAGGTCAGGTTGGAGGCGCCGCCAGGGAACTGGCTGATCTTCGGCTCGCCCTGCAGGCCGGGGATGTGGGCCTTCAGGTAGGGATCGATGGCCGCGGCGTCGAGCTCTTCGCCTTGGCGGATGCGGGTGGACTGGTCAGTCAGCGACATGCTTATCCCTTTCTTGTAGTCGGTAGCTGCCGGGGCAGCGGCGCCCGGGGCCCATCATGCAGGGCAATAATGGTGTCCCGAGATAATTGGCTAATCTAATGCTCGCGTCCTACCCCCACAAGCGCCGCGGGGCGTTATTGGCGAGCGTGTTGGAGCCCGATCAGGCTGCCTGATCCGCCTGGTTAGAGCGGCGCGGACGAAAAAAAACCGGAGCCGCGGGACTCCGGTTTTCTCGTGCTGGCGGGTAGTGCTCCGGGATCAGACCGGGAACAGCTCGCCCAGCTTCATGGCCAGCATCATGTCGCCTTCGGCGCGCAGCTTGCCGGCCATGAAGGCCTGCATGCCGTCGGTTTCGCCGCTGGTGATGCCCTTGAGGGTCTCGCTGTCCATGATCAGGGTGACGTTGGGGTTCGGCGCATCGCCCTGCACGACTTCGCAGGTACCGTCCTTGACCACCAGGTAGTGGTTGTCGCCGTCCTCGATGTTGAACTGGAAGACCAGGTCCAGGCCGGCGGCGGCGCCAGCGTTGAATTTGCTCTTCATGGTGGAGACGATGTCAGCAACGCTCATGGTTCTATCCCTTTTCTAGGTTTTCTCGCGCGCCCGTCGGGCGCAATGGGCCGGGCTCATCGATAGGTGATGAGTTCCGGCGCCCTCAACAGTTCCAGGTGCACGTGACTGTTGAAGGAAGCCAGGGACACTTCGTCGCCGCGGAACTTCAGGCGGCTGAGGGAAGTGTTGACGATCTGCCAGTTCAGCTCGAAGGCCTTGATCGGCGGTATGCCGACGATCTGCTGGAGCACGGCGGTGATGGTCCCGCCGGAGGTGAACACGGCGATGTTGTCCTTGCCGCTGGCCTGGCGCAGCAGGCGCTGCAGGCCGTCGTGCACGGTGTCGAGGAATTCCTGCCAGCTGACCAGGCCTTCCTTGGGGTGCTCGCCGCCGACCCAGCGGGCGATCACGTAGGAGAACAGGCGCTGGAACTCGGCGCGGTGCTGCGCCGCGTTGCGCATGATGTGCAGGGCCTGGGGCTCGTGCTGGAGCAGGTCGTCGAGGTGGGCGCGGATCACCGCGTCGGCCTCGAACTCGTTGAAGGCGGCGTCGATCTCCAGCGCCGGCACGTCCAGCCCGGCTTCGCGCATGCGCCCCAGGGCCTCGTCGGCGGTGTGGCGCTGGCGCTGCAGGTCGCCGGCCAGGCAGCGATCCAGGCGCAGGCCCAGGCCCGCCAGGTGCTCGCCCAGGACCTGGGCCTGGCGCACGCCGGTCGCCGAGAGCACGTCGTAGTCGTCGGCGCCGAACGAAGCCTGGCCATGTCGAATCAGATAGATGCTGCCCACGCACGGACCTCGGCAGGGGGAAAGTTCCGGCGAGGTTATGGGGAAGGCCCTGGGCTGTCAACGAAAAAACATACGCTTGTTTGAATGGCATTCCCGGCGCTGATGAAGGCGTTCGCCAGCGCTGGCTGCGGCCCGGCGGGCTGGGTATGCTTGCGGGATTCCCCGGCCCGGTCGGCGGGCGGGGCACAGGTGAATAGGGGGAAGTGTGGAGTTTCTTCTGGATTACGCGGGTTTCCTGGCCAGGACCTTGACCGTGCTGGTGGCGGTGCTGGTCGTGCTGGTGGTGGTCGCCGCCCTGCGCGGCCGCGGGCGGCGCAGCTCGGGCCATCTGGAAGTGCGCAAACTCAACGACTTCTACAAGGACCTGCGCGAGCGCCTGCAGGGCAGCGTGCTCGACAAGGACAAGCTCAAGGCCCTGCGCAAGTCCGAGCACAAGGCCGCCAAGCAGGCGAAGAAGGCCGGCGGCCAGAAGAGCCGCGTCTACGTGCTGGACTTCGACGGCGACATCAAGGCCTCGGCCACCGAGCACCTGCGCAACGAGATCACCGCGCTGCTCAGCCTGGCCACGCCCAAGGACGAGGTGGTGCTGCGCCTGGAGAGCGGCGGCGGCATGGTCCACAGCTACGGCCTGGCCGCCTCGCAGCTGGCGCGCATCCGCCAGGCCGGCGTGCCGCTGACCGTGTGCGTCGACAAGATCGCCGCCAGCGGCGGCTACATGATGGCCTGCATCGGCGAGCGCATCCTCTCCGCGCCCTTCGCCATCCTCGGTTCCATCGGCGTGGTGGCGCAGCTGCCCAACGTGCACCGCCTGCTGAAGCGGCACGACATCGACTTCGAGGTGCTCACCGCCGGCGAGTACAAGCGCACCCTGACGGTGTTCGGCGAGAACACCGAGAAGGGCCGCGAGAAATTCCAGGAGGACCTGGAGTCCACCCACGAGCTGTTCAAGGGCTTCGTCGCCCACTACCGGCCCAAGCTGGCCATCGAGGAGATCGCCACCGGCGAGGTCTGGCTGGGCCAGGCGGCGCTGGGGCGCAAGCTGGTGGACGAGCTGAAGACCAGCGACGAGTACCTGGCCGAACGCGCCCGCGAGGCGGACGTCTACCACTTGCAGTACGTGCAGAAGAAGAGCGTCCAGGAGCGCCTGGGCGTGGGCGCCAGCACGGTGATCGACCGCGTGCTGCTGAGCTGGTGGGAGCGCCTGGGGCGCAGCCGTTACTGGCAATGATTCCGGCGCGGGCGCAGGGGCGTCCGCGCGGCAGGCTTTGCAGAAGGAGAGCGTGATGAGTGCATTCAAGGCCCTCTGGGTCACCGAGTCCCCGCATGGCATCCACGAGCAGCAGGTGGTCGAGCGCGACACCAGCCAACTGCCGGCCGGCGAGGTGCTGATCCGGGTGCGGTATTCGTCGCTGAACTACAAGGATGCGTTGTCGGCCAGCGGCAACCGTGGCGTGACCCGCAAGTACCCGCACACCCCCGGCATCGATGCCGCCGGGGTGGTGGAGGAGTCCTCGGTGGGCGAGTTCGTCGTCGGCGACGAGGTGATAGTCACTGGCTACGACCTGGGGATGAACACCCCGGGCGGTTTCGGCCAGTACATCCGCGTGCCGGCCGCCTGGGTGATCAAGCGCCCGCAGGGCCTGAGCCTGCGCGAGGCGATGATCCTCGGCACCGCCGGCCTCACCGCGGCGCTGTGCGTCGACAAGCTGGAGCAGGCCGGGGTGACCCCGGCGGCCGGCCCGGTGCTGGTCACCGGCGCCAGCGGCGGCGTCGGCAGCATCGCGGTGATGCTGCTGGCCCAGCTGGGCTACAGCGTGGCGGCCTCCACCGGCAAGCTGGAGCAGGCCGAGTTCCTCAACGGCCTGGGCGCGCGGCAGATCATCGACCGCGCCACCGTCGCCGACGGCGTCGACAAGCCGCTGCTCAAGGAGCAGTGGGCCGGCGCCGTGGACACCGTCGGCGGCGACATCCTGTTCAACGTGGTCAAGTCGCTGCAGTACGGCGGCAGCGTGGCCTGCTGCGGGCTGACCGCCGGCGCCGGGTTCAAGGCGACGGTGCTGCCGTTCATCCTGCGCGGGGTGAACCTGCTGGGCGTGGACTCGGTGGAACTGCCGCTGGTGGTCAAGGCCTCGATGTGGGACAAGCTCTCGCTGCAGTGGAAGCTGCCGCGCCTGGAGGAACTGGTCCGCGAGATCCGCCTCGACGACCTGCCCACCGCCATCCACCAGATCCTCGCCGGCAAGCTGGTCGGCCGCCTGCTGGTGAACCTCGACTGATACCCGTGCCGGGGCCGGGCGCTCAGCCCAGCTCCGGCAGCAGGTAGTCCTCCCACAGCGTGTCGGCGAACTGCTCGCGGAAGAAGCCGAAGTGGCCGATGCGCTTCACCCCCAGTTGCTCCGGGGCGATGCGCCGGCTCACCATGGGCGCGCTGCGGTAGAAACCCAGCAGCGCCTCGGTGCTGCGCAGGGACATCATCTCGTCGTCGGTGAAGGACAGCGAAACGATGGGCGTGTGCACCGCCGAATAGCGGATGCGCATCTGCTCCCCCTCGCCCAGGGCGTACTGCGGGTGCAGGCACCAGCGCCGCCACTGCTCGATCACCCCGCGTGGCAGGTCGCCGACGATGCCCAGGCGGCGCCCGGGGAAGTAGCCCAGCAGCGGCGTGACGGTGGGCGCGATGAAGTGCCAGAGCAGCCAGGCGCGGCCGCGCAGGCCGGCCGTGTTGTCGCGCCAGTAGCCGCTGCCGCTGGCGATGCTGAAGGCCCGGGTGATGCGCGCGCGGCCATCGACGAAGGGCAGGATCTGCCCGCCCAGGCTGTGGCCGATCCAGTACAGCGGCTTTTCCCCCGCGGCCTCGGCCACCGCCGCGAGCACGGCGCTGCAGTCGTGGCGGCCCCAGTCGACGACGTTGGCCTTCACCTGCCGCAGCGGGCCGTTGCGCGACTGGCCCATGCCCTGGTAGTCGAAGGTGACGACCAGGTAGCCGCGCTCGGCCAGCCAGTTGGCAAAGGCGCCGTAGAACCGCTGCTCGACGCCCATGGCCGGGACGATCAGCGCGGCGCCGAGCATCTCGCCCGGCGGCCGGTACCAGTGGCTGGCCAGGCGCTGGCCCTGGCCGTTGTCGATCTCGCGAGGCTGCGGGGTGATCATGGCTGCTTGCTCCTGGGGCTGGCCGGCTGCGTGGATTCGGATTGAAGAATGGCTGCGTGTCAGGGCAGTATACGAAGGCTAGAAATTAATTCTAGAAAAATATTCTAGAAACGATCCGCACAAGGAACCCCATGGGCCGAGCTTCCCGCAAAGACGACATCCTCCAGGCCGCGCTGGCCTGCTTCAGCGAATCCGGCGTGGACGCCACCACCATCGAGATGATCCGCGACCGCTCCGGCGCCAGCATCGGCAGCCTGTACCACCATTTCGGCAACCGCGAGCGGATCATCGGCGCGCTCTACCTGGAAGGCATCGGCCAATACGCGGCCCTGCTCGACGCCGGGCTGCGGGAGGGCATGGGCGCCGAGGCCACGGTCAAGCTGTTCGTCACCTGCTACATCGACTGGGTGGTGGCGCACCCGGACTGGGCCCGCTTCATCCTGCACAACCGCGGCCGGGTGGAGGCGGGGGAGATGGGCGAGCAACTGCGCGAGGCCAACCGCCAGCAGGGCCGGCGCATCGCCGAGCTGCTGGCCGTGCACCGCCAGGCCGGCGCCTTCCGCGAAATGCCCTTCGAGCTGTTCAACTCGGTGGTGATAGGCCCCACCCACGACTACGTGCGCAACTGGCTGGCCGGCCGCACCCGGGTGGAGCTGGCCGACTGCC
Source organism: Pseudomonas delhiensis (assembly GCF_900187975.1). Taxonomy (GTDB): domain Bacteria; phylum Pseudomonadota; class Gammaproteobacteria; order Pseudomonadales; family Pseudomonadaceae; genus Pseudomonas; species Pseudomonas delhiensis. The sequence continues at coordinate 37,623 of NZ_FZPC01000004.1, forward strand.
GGGACCTGCTGGCGCAGATCGCCTGGGAGAGTGTGCGGGCGTAGGGGAGGGGGCCGGGAGTCCGGTGCGGTTGGCGAGGCCGATCGCGGATAACGCCGTAGGCGTTATGCGCCCTACGGGTCAGGATGACGCCTGATTCTCCAGCCGCTTGGGACGGTCCCCTCTCCCGCTTGCGGGAGAGGGTTGGGGAGAGGGCGCGGAGCCAACCCCAGGCACCGTGGCCGCCGGCAAGCGCCATTCGCGAGCAAGCTCGCTCCCACGAAGAGCAACACGGCGTGGTCTCCAAGGCCGTTGTTTCTACGACCCTGCCCAGCCGTAGGGCGAATAACCGTTCGCGGTTATCCGCCGCCATCCGTGCCGCCGGGGTGTCCGGCGTGGCGGGTGAATCCAATCGCGGACGGAGTTGCGCTCCTACGACGGTGCTTCCTGGAACTGTAGGAGCGGACTCCGTCCGCGATCATGGCGGATAACGCCATAGGCGTTATGCGCCCTACGGGTCAGGATGACGCCTGATTCTCCAGCCGCTCGGGACGGCCCCCTCTCCCTTCAGAGAGAGGGTTGGGGAGAGGGCGCGGAGCCAATCCCAAGCACTGTGGCCACCGGGAAACGCCATTCTACGAGGAGCGGGAAACGAAAAAGCCCCGCCAGGGCAGGGCTTCTTCATATCGCGGCGATCAGGCCAGCTGCCGCCGGCGGAACAGCGGCTGCGGCTGGGTCACCGAAGTCTGGTAGACCTCGCTGAAGTCCTCCAGGCTGGCCAGCGCGTCGTGCGGGTCGCGGTCGGCGCGGATGGCGTAGGCGTCGAAACCGCAGCTCTGCATGTAGAACAGCTGGTCGCGCAGCACGTCGCCGATGGCGCGCACTTCGCCCTTGTAGCCGTAGCGCTCGCGCAGCAGGCGCGCGGTGCTGAAGCCGCGGCCGTCGGTGAAGGCCGGGAAGTTCACCGCGATCACCTGGAACCTGTCCAGGTCGCCGGCGATGGCCTCGGGTTCCTCGTCGGCGTCCAGCCACACGCCCAGGCCGCCGTCGCGGCCGCGCAGGGCGGGGCCGTGTTCCAGCCACAGGTTCAGCGGGATGATCACGTCGTCGCTGTTGGGCACGCTTTCCAGGGGGGCGTCCTTGGGCAGCAGGTGCCAGCGGTCGTCGACCACTTCGCGGTGCTTAATGATTCGCTGCATATACGCGCTCCTTGAAGGGGTCGATGCCGATGCGGCGGTAGGTGTCGAGGAAGCGTTCCTCTTCGGTGCGCCGCTCGACGTAGACCTTGATCAGCTTCTCGATCACGTCGGCCATCTGGTCCTGGGCGAAGGACGGGCCGAGGATCTGCGCCAGGCTGGCTTCGCGGCCGGCGCTGCCGCCGAGGGACACCTGGTAGAACTCCTCGCCCTTCTTGTCCACCCCGAGGATGCCGATGTGGCCCACGTGGTGGTGGCCGCAGGCGTTCATGCAGCCGGAGATGTTGAGGTCGATGTCGCCGATGTCGAACAGGTAGTCGAGGTCGTCGAAGCGGCGCTGGATGGCCTCGGCCACCGGGATCGACTTGGCGTTGGCCAGGGAGCAGAAGTCGCCGCCCGGGCAGCAGATGATGTCGGTCAGCAGGCCCACGTTGGGGCTGGCGAAGCCCAGCTCGCGCAGTTCGCCCCAGAGGGTGAACAGCTGCGCCTGCTCGACGTCGGCGAGGATGATGTTCTGGTTATGGCTGTTGCGCACTTCGCCGAAGCTGTAGCGGTCGGCCAGCTCGGCGATGGCGTCCAGCTGCTTGTCGGTCACGTCGCCCGGTGCGGTGCCGGTGGGCTTGAGCGACAGGGTCACGGCGACGTAGCCGGGTTTCTTGTGGGCGAAGGTGTTGCGCTCGCGCCAGCGGGCGAAGCCGGGGTGCTCGGCGTCCAGGGCGGCGAGGGCGGCGTCCTGGTCTTCCAGGGCCTTGTAGGCCGGGTCGACGAAGAACGCGGAAACGCGCTGCACTTCCGCCTCGGTCAGGGTGCTGGGGCCGTCCTTGAGGTGCGCCCATTCGGCGTTGACCTTCTCGGCGAAGACTTCCGGGGTCAGCGCCTTGACCAGGATCTTGATGCGCGCCTTGAACTTGTTGTCGCGGCGGCCGTAGCGGTTGTACACGCGCAGGATGGCGTCCAGGTACGACAGCAGGTGCTGCCAGGGCAGGAATTCATTGATGAAGCTGCCGACGATCGGGGTGCGGCCCAGGCCGCCGCCGACCAGCACGCGGAAGCCCAGTTCGCCGGCCTCGTTCTTCACCGCTTCCAGGCCGATGTCGTGCACCTCGATGGCGGCGCGGTCGCTCGCGGCGCCATTGACGGCGATCTTGAACTTGCGCGGCAGGTGGGCGAACTCGGGGTGGAAGGTCGACCACTGGCGGATGATCTCGCACCAGGGACGCGGGTCCACCAGCTCGTCGCGGGCGATGCCGGCGAACTGGTCGGTGGTGGTGTTGCGGATGCAGTTGCCGCTGGTCTGGATCGAGTGCATCTGCACGGTGGCCAGTTCGGCGAGGATGTCCGGCACGTCTTCCAGCGCCGGCCAGTTGAACTGCACGTTCTGCCGGGTACTGATGTGGGCGTAGCCCTTGTCGTAGTCGCGGGCGATCTGCGCCAGCTTGCGCAGCTGCCGGGAGGCGAGCAGGCCGTAGGGTACGGCGATACGCAGCATCGGCGCATAGCGCTGGATGTACAGGCCGTTCTGCAGACGCAGCGGGCGGAATTCCTCGCCGGTCAGTTCGCCCGCCAGGTAGCGGCGGGTCTGATCGCGGAACTGCTTGACGCGATCCTCTACGATCCTCTGATCGTATTCGTCGTATACGTACATGAAAAATCCTGCTGTCAGGCTATAGCGCTCGGGCGTACTACGCTTCCGAGCGCGCACGGCAACGCGCTCCACGCGGAGTGGCGGGCAAGATACCAGTTAGGGAATATGCGTAAAAGTGAAGTTTGAGTATATGGCGAGAACTTTCTGATATAAGCGCCGTATCCGTCGCAACCTTCTCCGCCGGCAGGTGCCGCGAAAGGGGCGCGGAACCTGGCCGCACGCCCCTCGCAGGTTCCCTCAGCCCTCGCGGCCGTGGGCCTGGTCGCCCAGCCGGGCGGTATCGACGCGGACGAAGATGGAGTCGCCGATGGCGGTCAGCACGTCGCCGGCATACACCTCGCAGATGATCCGGCTCTTGCGCCCCAGCTCGCCCTCCACGTGCGCGCGCAGGGTCAGCGGCACACCCATCGGGGTGGGCTTGATGAACTTGATGCCGAGGTGGCCGGTGACGCAGTCCAGGCGCGGCAGGCTGCCCGGCTCGCGGCCTTCGGCGCGGTAGTGGTAGGCCATGGCCGTCCAGTTCGAGTGGCAGTCCACCAGCATGGCGATCAGGCCGCCGTAGACCAGTTCCGGCCAACCGGTGTACTTGGCCTCGGGCAGGTGCTCGGCCATGACGTGGATGCCGTCCTCGTGCCAGTAGCTCTTGATGTGCAGGCCGTGGGGGTTGCTGCCGCCGCAGCCGTAGCAGATGCCTTCGGGCGCGGCGCGGTCTTGCAGGGAGAGGTTTTCCATGGTGACGCCTTGTTCTTGTTGCGGAAATCGCCCCAGCCTAGCCGGTTTCGCCGCCTGCATGAAGGGCCGCGCCTTGTCGCTGCCCGTGCCCTGGTCTTAACTGCTGGTGGGTCCACCGAAAACAGCAAGAACAAATGGGGGAAACATGAGCGAAGAATCCCGTAACGACAATCGCGACAGCGTGATCGACGCCCGCGCGGCCTTCATCCTCATCCTGCTGGTGGTGGCTACGGCGATATTCTGGGTGAGCCATCAGTAATTTCCGCTCCACCGGTCAGGGTTGAGCGAACACAATGAAGGCAAATGGCTATACTTCACCGGCTTCTGGTCGGTGGGGTGTGGGTTCTTGAGTCTTCTGTGCAGGTCCTGGCTGCTGGTCGCCGGTCTGTTGCTGTCGTTGGGCAGCCAGGCGGCGTCGGTGGTGTTCCTCAACCCGGGACGGTCCGACGAACCCTACTGGGTCAGCTATACCCGCTTCATGCAGGCCGCCGCCGACGACCTGGGCATGCCGCTGCGCGTGCTCTACGCCGAGCGCGACCCGCAGCGCTCGCTGCAGCAGGCGCGCGAGCTGCTGCGTGACGGCCGGCTCCCCGACTACCTGGTGTTCACCAACGAGGGCTACATCGGCCCGGAGCTGCTGCGCCTGTTCGCCGACACCCCCGTGCGCCTGTTCACCGTTAATCACATGCTGACCGCCGACCAGCAGCGCATCGTCGGCGGCAGCCGCGAGCGCTACCGCAACTGGATCGGCAGCCTGGTGGCCAACGAGGAGGAGGCGGGCTACCTGATGGCCCACCGCCTGCTCAAGGCCGGCACGGCGGCGGGACGGGGGCTGGACCTGCTGGCCTTCTCCGGGCTCGCCCAGGCGCCGGTGGCGCAGTTGCGCGAGCAGGGCATGCGCCGGGCGCTGGCCGACTTCCCGCGGGCCCGGCTGCTGCAGGTGGTGTACGGCGGCTGGGACCGCCAGCGCGCCTATGAGCAGGCGCAGCAGCTGCTGCGCCGCTACCCGCAGGTGCGGCTGGTCTGGTCGGCCAACGACGAGATGGCCTTCGGCGCCATGAAGGCGGCCCGCGAGGCCGGCCACGTGCCGGGGCGCGACATGCTGTTCAGCGGCCTGAACAATTCCCAGGAGCTGCTTTCGGCGGTGGTCGACGGCAGCATCAGCGTGGCCATGAGCGGCCATTTCACCCTCGGCGGCTGGACCATGGTGCTGCTGCACGACTACGACGCCGGGGTGGACTTCGCCGCCCATGGCGGCAAGGACCGCCAGTTGCCGGTGTTCATCCTGCTGGACAAGAGGCGCGCGGAAAAGCTGCGCGGCAGCCTGGCGCGCCCCGGCTATGGCGTGGATTTCCGTGCGCTCAGCCTGGCCCTGCACCCCGGGCAGAAGGATTACCGCTTCAGCCTGCGGCCCCTGCTCGACTAGACCCCCGCCAGGTGCAGCACCAGGCGCACCAGGGCATAGAGCAGCAGGACGAAGACCAGGGTGAAGGCAACGCCGAGGAAGATGAAGTGGCTGGGTTTGCCATGGCTGAAGTCGCGGGCGCGGTTCTTCCCGCTCTGCACGCCGAAGGCGGCGGCCAGCACGCTGTGCAGCATCTGCCAGAAGCTCGGCGGGCGGTTCTGCGAATCGTCGTTCATGGAAGCCTCCTTAGCTGCCGGAAAGCATAGCCGGCCTCAGAGTTCTATCTGCGTCCACTGGCGCTTCTGCCACATCACCGCGAAGATCGCCGAGGCCAGGCCGCGCTGCAGGATCTGCATGCTCCAGATCGCCAGCAGGCCGCCGCCCAGCACCGGGCCGACCAGGTAGGCCAGGGGCAGGAAGAACAGCCACTGGTTGCCCAGGCTGACCGCCATGACCGTGCGCGTGGCGCCGGCGCCGAGCAGCGCCTGGGTCAGCACCAGGGCGGTGGCGTCGATGACCATGCCCAGCCCGGTGAACATCAGCGGCACGCGGCCCAGCTCGATCAGCGCAGGGTCGCTGACGAACAGCCGCAGGATCGCCTCGGGGAACATCCAGAACGGCGTGCCCAGCAGCGCCAGGCCGCAGGCGGCGACCTTGACCACGTCCCAGCCCCAGCGGTGGGCGCTGTCGAAGTCGCCTTCGCCCATGCACTGGCTGACCAGGGTGGTGGCCGCCATGCCCAGGCCGATGCCGGGCAGGATCAGGAACAGCGCCAGGTTGATCAGCACGTGGGCCACCGCCAGCTCGCGGGTGCCGACCTGGGCGATGATCCAGAACAGCAGGGTGATGCCGGCGGCGAAGAAGAACTGCTGCAGCGAGTTGGGCAGCGACAGGCGCAGCATCACGCGGATTTCCCGCTCGCTGGGCAGGCGTGCGAGGAAGCCGTGGGGGCGGGCGTCGCGCCAGGTGATCCAGGCATAGATCGCCGAGCCCAGGTACAACGCCAGGGTGGTGCCCAGGCCGCTGCCCACCGCGCCCATGCGCGGCAGGCCGAACAGGCCGTGGATCAGGCTGTAGCTGATGGCGGCGTTGGCCAGGTGCATCACCACCAGGGTGCGCATGTACGTGCCCGAGCGCCGCGTGCCGTTCCAGTAGCCGCGGAAGGCGAAGTTCAGGCCCACGGCCAGCACCGAGAGCGCGCGCCATTCGAAGTAGGGCACGCCCACGGCCAGCACCTCGGGGTCGTGGGACAGCAGGCGGACGATGGGTTCGGCGAACAGCAGGCACACCAGGGCGATCGGCAGGGCCAGGCCCAGGGCCACCAGCAGGCCGCAGTTCAGCGGGCTGGCCAGGTCGCCGTCGCGGCCCTCGCCGCGGCGCCGCGCCACCAGCGCCTGGACGCCGGCGCCCAGGCCCATGACCAGGGAGATGGCGACGAAATTGGCGTAGCTGCCGATGCCCACGCCGGCCAGGGACTTTTCCCCGAGGTGCCCGACCATGGCGGCGTCCACCAGGTTGAGCAGGCTCTGGCTGAGCATGCCGCCGATGATCGGCAGCCCCAGGCAGAGGATATTGCGAAGGCGCTCGCGCTCTAGCATGGCGTCCCCGAACTGCAGGTGATCCGGCGATTGTTGGTCGAGGGCGGCGGCGTGCCGGTGACCGCGCCCCTCACGGCAAAGCCTAGCGTAACGGGCGCGGCGTTGCCCGCTCGATCGTCGCGCCGGCACGGCCTCAGCGACGGCTGACGCTCATGGCGATCAGCCGCGAAACCACCAGGGCGAGGTACATCACGCCGGCAAATTCCTCGATCATCACCAGCGAACGGGCCGCGGGCGTCAGCGGCAATATGTCGCCCAGGCCGACCCCGGACAGGGTGGTGAAGCTGAGGAACAGCAGCTCGGTCCAGGTGCGTGGAGCATCGGCGTCCAGCGCGGCGCTGAAGCTGCCGGGGACGGCCAGCTGGCAGAAGCTGAACAGGTGGGCGAAGGCCCAGGCCAGCAGGGTGAAGGTGGCGCCGGCGGCGTACAGCTCGTCGGTGGTGGCGCGCTGGTCGGCGTTCATGTAGGCGATCAGGCTGGCCGCGGCATAGAAGTAGAAAGCCGCCTCCAGCGCCGGCACCAGCAGCTCCAGCACGCGGCTGGCCAGCCAGAGGTCGAGCAGGCCGAGGGTGAGCACCAGCAAGGCCAGCACCGCGGCGACCCAGCTATGCACCGGGCTGCGCTTGACCACCTGCAGCGCCAGGCCCAGCACCAGCAGGCCGAAGGCGCCGAACAGCGCGCGGCCCAGGGTGCTGTCGTCCATCCAGGGGTATAACAGCACGCCGAGCAACTGGACGAACAGCAGGATGGCGGAAGGGTGGCGCTTTAAGTGGGAGAGGGCGGACATGGCGACACTCGGCAACGGGTCGAGGTTAACCATAGCCGCTGGGCGGCCGCGGAGCGCTTCGGACGGAATCCTCCTGCAGGTGGGTTCGGAGGCGGATGCTCCTACGAAAAGCACCTAGGCTCGGCCTGCAGAGACAAGTGCTACGGGGGAGGAAGGTGACCTGTAGGAGCGGGCCCTGCCCGCGAAATCGCGCGCAGGGCGCGCTCCTACAGGGGAATGGCGCGGGTGGGGCAGCAGGGAACGGATCTCATCCGCGAATCGCGCCGGAATCTCCGGTTATCGCGGACAGGGTCCTACGGGGAAACACCATGCCTTACGGTGGACTGTAGGAGCGGGCCCTGCCCGCGAAATCGCGCGCAGGGCGCGCCCCTACAGGGGAATGGCGCGGGTGGGGCAGCAGGGAGCGGATCTCATCCGCGAATCGCGCCGGAGTCTCCGTCCGCGATTTCGTCAGTCCAGCAACCCGTGCCAGCAGTCGCTCAGCTCGCCCAGTTCGGAGGAGGTGCACCAGGCCTGGCTCTGCAGCCACTGGCGGACGGTCTCGCGGTCGGCTTCGTCGAGGCTGCCGACGGCGTTCAGGCACAGGTAGCCGGTGAACTCGCCGTCCTCGGTGGCGCCGCCGACGAACAGCCAGCCCTGGGATTCGACGAAGGCGATCCACTGGTCGAGCACTTCGTCCAGGTCACCGCTGTAGTGCACTTCCAGGCTGAAGCCCAGTTCCTTGAACTCGGCCAGGCGCAGTTTCTTGCGCAGGCGGCGCTTGCGCGGTTTTTCCATCTGTTCGGGGGTGAGGTATTTCATCTTTCGCTCCTGGAAGGCGGATCAGGCGTCGTAGCCCAGGTTCGGCGACAGCCAGCGTTCGCTGACCGCCACGTCCTGGCCCTTGCGGGCGCTGTAGGCGTCGATCTGGTCCTTGTCGACCTTGCCCACGGCGAAGTACTGCGCCTGCGGATGGGCGAAGTACCAGCCGCTGACCGCGGCCGCCGGGAACATGGCGTAGTGTTCGGTGAGGGTGACGCCGGACAGGCCCTTGGGGTCCAGCAGCTGGAACAGGGTGCCTTTCTCGGTGTGGTCCGGGCAGGCCGGGTAGCCGGGGGCCGGGCGGATGCCGACGTACTGCTCGCGGATCAGCGCCTCGTTGTCCAGGTGCTCGTCCGGCTGGTAGCCCCAGTACTCCTTGCGCACGCGCTCGTGCAGCCACTCGGCGCAGGCCTCGGCGAGGCGGTCGGCCAGGGCCTTGACCATGATCGCGTTGTAGTCGTCGCCCTTGGCCTCGTAGGCCTTGGCCACTTCCTCGGCGCCGATGCCGGCGGTGGTGATGAAGCCGCCGACGTAGTCCTTCACGCCGCTGTCCCTGGGCGCGACGAAGTCGGCCAGGCTGAAGTTCGGCTTGCCGTCGGGCTTGATGGTCTGCTGGCGCAGGTGGTGCAGGGTGGCCAGCTTGTGGCCGTCGTCGGCGTAGACTTCCAGGTCGTCGTGGTTGACCTGGTTGGCCGGCCAGAAGCCGAAGACGGCCTTGGCGCGGATGAGTTTTTCGTCGATCAGCTTGCGCAGCATCGCCTGGGCGTCGTTGAACAGGCTGGTGGCGGCCTCGCCGACCACTTCGTCGGTGAGGATGCGCGGGTACTTGCCGGCCAGGTCCCAGGAGATGAAGAAGGGCGTCCAGTCGATGTACTCGGCGAGCACGTCCAGGTCGATGTCTTCCAGCACCTTCACGCCGGTGAAGGAGGGCACCGGCGGCTGGTAGCCGGCCCAGTCGAACTGCGGCTTGGCGGCGATGGCCGCCTCGTAGCTCAGCCGCTCGGTGCGCGCGCTGCGGTTGGCGGTGCGCTCGCGGACCTCGGCGTAGTCGGCGCGGGTCTTTGCCACGTAGTCGGCCTTCAGCTCCCTGGACAGCAGGGTGGTGGCCACGCCCACCGCGCGCGAGGCGTCGGTGACGTAGACCACGGCGTCGTTGCTGTACTGCGGGTCGATCTTCACCGCGGTGTGCGCCTTGGAGGTGGTGGCGCCGCCGATCATCAGCGGCAGGCTGAAGTTCTGCCGCTGCATTTCCTTGGCGACGTGGACCATCTCGTCCAGCGACGGGGTGATCAGCCCGGACAGGCCGATGATGTCGCACTTCTCGGCGATGGCGGTCTGCAGGATCTTCTCCGCCGGCACCATCACGCCCAGGTCGACGATGTCGTAGCCGTTGCAGCCCAGCACCACGCCGACGATGTTCTTGCCGATGTCGTGCACGTCGCCCTTCACCGTGGCCATGAGGATCTTGCCCTTGGCCTCGGGCTTGTCGCCCTTTTCCGCCTCGATGAAGGGGATCAGGTGGGCCACCGCCTGCTTCATCACCCGAGCCGACTTGACCACCTGCGGGAGGAACATCTTGCCGGCGCCGAACAGGTCGCCGACCACGTTCATGCCGCTCATCAGCGGGCCTTCGATGACCTCGATGGGCCGCGCGCACTTCTGCCGGCATTCCTCGGTGTCTTCGACTATGTAGGTGGTGATGCCCTTGACCAGGGCGTGCTCCAGGCGCTTCTCGACGCTATGGCTGCGCCATTCCTCGTCTTCCACTTCCTTGGCCGCGCCGCCACCCTTGTAGTTGTCGGCGATGGCCAGCAGGGCCTCGGTGGCGTCCGGGCTGCGGTTGAGCACCACGTCCTCGACCTTGTCGCGCAGCTCCTTGGGGATCTCGTCGTAGATCTCCAACTGGCCGGCGTTGACGATGCCCATGGTCAGGCCGTTCTTGATGGCGTAGTAGAGGAATACCGAGTGGATGGCCTCGCGCACCGGGTTGTTGCCGCGGAACGAGAAGGACACGTTGGACACCCCGCCCGAGGTGAGCGCGTAGGGCAGGTTGTCGCGGATGTAGGCGCAGGCGTTGATGAAGTCGACCGCGTAGTTGTTGTGTTCCTCGATGCCGGTGGCCACGGCGAAGATGTTCGGGTCGAAGATGATGTCTTCCGGCGGGAAGCCCACTTCGTTGACCAGGATGTCGTAGGAGCGCTGGCAGATTTCCTCCTTGCGCGCCTGGGTGTCGGCCTGGCCGGCCTCGTCGAAGGCCATCACCACCACCGCGGCGCCGTAGCGCTTGCACAGGCGGGCGTGGTGCTTGAACTGTTCGACGCCTTCCTTCATGGAGATGGAGTTGACGATGCCCTTGCCCTGGATGCACTTCAGGCCGGCCTCGATCACCTCCCACTTGGAGGAGTCGATCATGATCGGCACGCGGGAGATGTCCGGCTCGGAGGCGATCAGGTTGAGGAAGGTGACCATGGCCGCCTTCGAGTCCAGCATGCCCTCGTCCATGTTGATGTCGATCACCTGGGCGCCGGCTTCCACCTGCTGCTGGGCCACTTCCAGGGCCTCGGCGTAGTTCTCCTCGCGGATCAGCCGGGCGAACTTGGCGGAGCCGGTGATGTTGGTGCGCTCGCCGACGTTCACGAACAGCGAACTGCGGTCGATGGTGAAGGGCTCCAGGCCCGACAGGCGGCAGGCCTTGGGAATCTCGGGGATGACCCGCGGCGGGTACTTGGCCACGGCCCTGGCGATGGCCTCGATGTGCGCCGGGGTGGTGCCGCAGCAGCCGCCGATGATGTTGAGGAAGCCGGATGCGGCGAACTCCTCGACCACCTCGGCCATTTGCGCCGGGGTCTCGTCGTACTCGCCGAAGGCGTTCGGCAGGCCGGCGTTGGGGTGGGCGGAGACGTGGGTGTCGGCCTTGGTCGCCAGCTCTTCCAGGTACGGGCGCAGTTCCTTGGCGCCCAGGGCGCAGTTCAGGCCGACGGAGATCGGCCTGGCGTGGTGCACCGAGTTCCAGAAGGCCTCGGTGGTCTGCCCGGACAGTGTGCGGCCGGAGGCGTCGGTGATGGTCCCGGAGATCATGATCGGCAGTTCGAAGCCGAGTTCCTCGTAGACGCCCTGCACGGCGAAGATCGCCGCCTTGGCGTTGAGGGTGTCGAAGATGGTCTCGATCAGGATCAGGTCGGCGCCGCCCTCGATCAGGCCGCGGGTGGCCTCGCTGTAGTTCTCCACCAGCTCGTCGAAGGTGACGTTGCGGAAGCCCGGGTCGTTGACGTCCGGGGAGATCGAGCAGGTGCGGCTGGTCGGGCCCAGCACGCCGGCGACGAAGCGCGGCTTGTCGGGGGTCTCGGCGGTCTTGGCGTCGGCCACTTCGCGGGCCAGGCGCGCGCCCTCGACGTTCAGTTCGTAGACCAGCGCTTCCATGCCGTAGTCGGCCTGGGACACCTGGGTGGCGTTGAAGGTGTTGGTCTCGAGGATGTCGGCGCCGGCGTCCAGGTAGGCCTTCTCGATGGCCTGGATGACGTCCGGGCGGGTGAGCAGCAGCAGGTCGTTGTTGCCCTTCACGTCGCTCGGCCAGTCGGCGAAGCGGGTGCCGCGGTAGTCCTCTTCCTGCAGCTTGTAGCTCTGGATCATGGTGCCCATGCCGCCATCGAGGATGAGGATGCGCTCCTTCAGGGCTTTCTGCAGGGCTTGCTGGCGGGCGGCACGGTCGGACATGGGAACTACCTGGAAAAGGGCGTGACAAAGGGTCGCTGATGATAGCAAACCTGCAGGGGATTTGAGCTGACCGGCCTTTTACATGAGCGCGGCTCATGTTGGACCGGCCATCGGTTGGCCGCAAACGCCCGCGGAGCCGCTAGAATCCGCCTATTCACGAGGTAGGGAGTACCCGATGTCCTTGCGCGCATCCTTTGCGTTGACCATTGCGTTCATGCTGCTTTCAGCCATTGCCCAGGCGGCCGGCATTTCCTACAGCAAGGACATACAGCCGATCTTCACCGAGAAGTGCGTGGCCTGCCACGCCTGCTACGACTCGCCGTGCCAGCTCAACCTGAGCGCCGCCGAGGGCGCCCAGCGCGGCGCCAACAAGCTGCCGGTGTACGACGGCACGCGCACCAGGGCCCAGGAAACCACCCGCCTGTTCCTCGATGCCCATGGCGCCGACGCCTGGCGGCGCAAGGACTTCTGGTCGGTGCTGGACGCCCGCGGCGGCCAGGCCGCGCTGATGCAGCGCATGCTCGACCTGGGCCACGCCCACCCGCTGGTGCCCAACGCGAAGATCCCCGAGGGCCTGGACCTGTCGATCAACCGCGGCAACCAGTGCCCGACGCCGGACAGCATCGACGACTTCGTGCAGAAGAACCCGCGCAGCGGCATGCCCTTCGCCGTCACCGGCCTGAGCGATGCGCAGTACGCCACCCTGAAGCAATGGCTGGCCGAGGGCGCGCCGGTGGACGAGCAGGCCTGGCAGCCCGGCGCCGGCGAGGCGCGGCAGATCGGCGAGTGGGAGCGCTTCCTGAACCAGCCCGGCGCCCGCGAGAGCCTGGTTTCGCGCTGGTTCTACGAGCACCTGTTCCTCGCCCACCTGTACTTCGAGGACCAGGGCGCGCCGGGGCACTTCTTCCAGCTGGTGCGCTCGCGCACGCCCAGCGGCCAGCCCATCGACCCCATCGCCACGCGGCGGCCCAACGACGACCCCGGGGCGGCCTTCTACTACCGCCTGTGGCCGATCCAGGGCGTGATCGTGCACAAGACCCACATCACCTACCCGCTGAGCCCGGCCAGGCTGGCGCACACCCGCGAGCTGTTCTTCGCCGACGCCTGGACCGCCGACAAGGTGCCCGGCTACGGCCTGCAGCACCGCGCCAACCCCTTCGAGACCTTCGCCGCCATCCCGCCGCGCTCGCGCTACCAGTTCATGCTGGACAACGCCGAGTACTTCGTCCGCACCTTCATCCGCGGCCCGGTGTGCCGCGGGCAGATCGCCACCGACGTGATCCGCGACAACTTCTGGGCCATCTTCCAGGACCCGGCCCACGACCTCTACGTCACCGACCCGGCCTACCGGGCCAAGGCCACGCCGCTGCTCGGCCTGCCCGGGCAGATCGACGACATGGGCCAGATGCTCCAGCAATGGACCAGCTACCGCGACAAGCGCAACGAGTACGAGGCGCTGCGCCTGGACGCCTACGAGGACGCCCCGGCGCCGACCTGGGCGGACATCTGGCACGGCAACGACAACGCGCTGCTGTCGATCTTCCGCCAGTACGACAGCGCCTCGGTGCGCAAGGGACTGATCGGCGGCATCCCGCAGACGCTGTGGTGGATGGACTACCCGCTGCTGGAGCGCACCTACTACCAGCTGGTGGTCAACTTCGACGTCTACGGCAACGTCTCGCACCAGGCGCAGACGCGGCTGTACTTCGACCTGATCCGCAACGGCGCCGAGCAGAACTTCCTGCGCCTGATGCCGGTGGCCGCGCGCGAGCACCTGCTCGACGACTGGTACCAGAACAGCGGCAGGCTGAAGATGTGGCTGGACTACCAGAACCTCGACAACGACGCACCCACCGGCCTGGACCTGCCGGAGAAGGGCGCCAGGAACGCCTTCGCCGTCCAGTTGCTGAGCCGCTACGCCAGCCTCGACGCGCGGCCCGACCCGATCAACCTGTGCCAGGATGGCGGCTGCTACCGGCCGAAGGCCCCGCGAGCGCTGCAGGATGCCGAACAGGCCTTCAGCCGCCTGGTCAGCCGCCCGGCGGCGGGGCTCAAGGTGATCGAGCAGTTCCCCGAGGCGACCATCCTGCGCGTCGAATTGCCCGGCGGAAAACGCGAGATCTACACGGCGCTGCGCAACCGCGCGCACAGCAACGTCGCCTTCATGCTCGGCGAGTCGCTGCGCTACCAGCCGGGGCTGGACACCCTGACCCTCTACCCGGGCGTGCTCTCCAGCTACCCGAACTTCATGTTCGACCTCAAGGCGGAGGAGGCCGGCGACTTCGTCACGGCCCTGGAGCGGGTGCAGAGCCAGGAAGACTTCGACAAGGTGGTGGAGCGCTGGGGCATCCGCCGCAGCCACCCGCAATTCTGGTTCTACTTCCACGACCTCGACGCCTACCTGCGCGAGACCGAGCCGGTGGAGGCGGGGGTTCTGGACATGAATCGCTACGAAAACCTTTGAGGCGGCGGCAGGCTGCAGGCTACAGGCGGCAGGCAAGAGCGGCTTGAAGCCTGCGGCCTGGAGCCTGCCGCCTGAAGCCGCTACTTGCGAACTATTCCTACTAATTTGGTAGGGCTTTATCCGGGCGGGGCGAATGGCGTAAACTGCCCCCACGTTTGCGAGGAGTTGCCATGAGCGCCATCACCATTACCGAAGCTGCCCAGGGTTACCTGGCCGAACTGCTGGCCAAGCAGGACACCCCGGGCATCGGCATTCGCGTCTTCATCACCCAGCCGGGCACCCAGTATGCGGAAACCTGCATCGCCTACTGCAAGCCGGGGGAGCAGAAGCCGGAAGACACCCCGGTCGGCCTGAAGGACTTCACCGCCTGGATCGACGGCATCAGCGAGCCCTTCCTGGAAGACGCCGTCGTCGACTACGCCACCGACCGCATGGGCGGCCAACTGACCATCAAGGCGCCGAACGCCAAGGTGCCGATGGTCAACGAGGACAGCCCGATCAACGAACGCATCAACTACTACCTGCAGACCGAGATCAACCCCGGCCTGGCCAGCCACGGCGGCCAGGTCAGCCTGGTCGAGGTGGTCGAGGACAACATCGCCGTGCTGCGCTTCGGCGGCGGCTGCCAGGGCTGCGGCATGGTCGACATGACCCTCAAGGACGGCGTCGAGAAGACCCTGATCGAACGCATCCCGGAACTGAAGGGCGTGCGCGACGTCACCGACCACAGCAACAAGGAAAACGCCTACTACTGAGTGGTGGGGGGGTCTGCGGAAAAGGCGGCCTGCGGGCCGCCTTTTTCATTCGTCCGTGCTTCCCTGGACCTGTAGGAGCGGACTTTGTCCGCGATTTGGCGGATAACGCCCTAGGCGTTATGCGCCCTACGGGGATGGTGTGGGTGGCGTAGGGCGAATAACCGTTCGCGGTTATCCGCCGCCATTCGTGCCACCGGGGCGTCCGGCGTGGCCGGTGAATCCAATCGCGGACGGAGTCCTCCTACGCCATGCCCCACCTGTAGGAGCGGGCCCTGCCCGCGATTCGCGCGCAGGGCGCGCTCCTACATGGAATGGCGCGGGTGGGGCAGCGTAGGAGCGGATCTCATCCGCGAATCGCGCCGGGATGGCCGGCTATCGCGGACAAGGTCCGCTCCTACGGGGGGAGGAATACTGTGGCTCAGGCGCTCGCCGGCTGCCGTTTGCGCGCCGGCCACAGCAGCGCCAGGGCGAGTGCCAGCACCGGCCACACCAGCAGGTTCACCGCGCTCCAGCCCAGGCTGGTGATGAGCGCGCCGGAGCTGAACGACATCAGCGCCGCCATCAGGCTGTTGCCCTGTTCCATCAGCCCCTGCGCCTGGCCGCGTTCCTCCGCGCCATGGCCCTCGCCGAGCAGGGTGGTGCCGGCCACCAGCATCAGGTTCCAGCCCATGCCCAGCAGCAGCGAGCTGGCCAGGAAGTGGCCATGGTCCAGCCCGGCCAGCGCCACGCCGGCGCTGGCCGCCAGCAGGGCGATGCCGAGCAGGGCCACGCGGCGGCTGCCCAGGCGGTCCACCAGCGGGCCGGCGACGAAGGCCGGGAGGAACATGCCGAGGATGTGCCACTGGATCACGCTCGCCGAGCTTTCCAGCGACAGCCCGCAGAACTGCATGGCCAGCGGCGTGGCGTTCATGATCAGGATCATCAGCCCGTGGCCGGCGGCGGTGCAGGCCATGGCCGCGCGCACCAGCGGCCGGCCGAGCAGCGCGCGCATCGCCGCCAGGCCGCCATGGGGCGGGCGCGGCGCGGCGCCTTCGCGCAGCCGCGCCATCAGCAGCAGGCCGGCGAGCGCCAGCGCGGCGATGGCCAGGTAGGCGCCGACGAAGGGCGTGGGCAGCGCCTGCCGGGCCCACAGCGCCAGGCTGGGCGCCAGCAGCGCGGCCAGCACGCCGCCGCCGATCACGTAGGCGCTGGCGCGGCCCTTCTCGGCCTCGCCCACCGCCTCCAGCGCAGCGAAGCGATAGTACATGGCCGAGGCCTGGTAGGCGCCGATGGGCAAGGCGCCCAGGCACAGCAGGGCGAACGAGCCGAGCTGCACGCCCAGGGCGCAGGCCAGCCCGCCGAGCACGCCGCCGGCGGCGCCCAGCATCAGCCCGGGGCGGCGGCCGTGGCGCTGCATGAACAGCGACAGCGGCTGCACCGCCAGCAGGTTGCCCAGCACCAGCAGGGCCAGGGGCAGGGTGGCCAGGCTGTTGAGCGGCGCCAGTTGCGCTCCGATCAGCGAGGTCAGGGTGATGCCGATCAGCGAGCAGGACCAGTACAGCGCCTGGCCGAGGAACAGCAGGCGCAGCGCGCCGTTGCGCAGTAGCAGCATGTCCGCGCCCTCAACCCTGGCAGCCGCCGGGCTTGAGCACCCGCTGCGTCGAGGCCGGGTGGCGCAGCAGCGCAGCAGCCGGGCGCCGTGGCCGTTGCAGCAGCTCGCCGCCGCAGTTCGGGCACTGGCCGCCGAGCACGCCTTCGGCGCAGTCGCGGCAGAAGGTGCATTCGAAGGTGCAGATGCGCGCGTCCGGGCTGTCACCGGGCAGTTCGCGGTCGCAGCATTCGCAGGTGGGGCGCAGTTCGAGCATGGCGAGGTCCTTCTGGCTGGGGGATCAGGCGTCGGCGTGCTGGCCGAAGCGTTCGGCGTATTCCTGGGGGCTCACCGCCAGGTGCTTGTGGAAGGTGCGCCGCAGGTTCTCCGGGTGGCCGAAGCCGCACAGCCGGGCCACGGTGGCGATCGACGCCCGGGCGTCCTGCAGCAGGGCGCGGGCGGCTTCCAGGCGGACCTTCTCGACGTAGCGCCCCGGCGCCACGCCCAGCTCGCCGATGAACACCCGCGAGAGGGTGCGCGGGCTCATGCAGGCCTGCCCGGCCAGGGCCTCCAGCGACAGGTCGGCGCCGAGGTTGGCCGGGATCCACTCCAGCAGCGCGGCCAGGCGCGGCGCGCGCACCGGCTCCGGGGTCAGCCAGGCGCTGAACTGCGCCTGGCCGCCGGGGCGCCGGAGGAACATCACCAGGCGCCGGGCCACGGCCAGGGCCAGCGGGCGGCCGAGGTCGGCCTCCACCAGCGCCAGGGCCAGGTCGATGCCGGCGGTGACCCCGGCGGAAGTGAACACGTGGTCGTCGCCGTCGCGGCGGCTGGGATCGTAGGTGTGCAGGCGGTCGCCCTGCACCTGGACCGCGGGGTGGCACGCGCGCAGGGTATCGACGTCGGCCCAGTGGGTGGTGGCGGTGCGCCCGTCGAGCACCCCGGCGGCGGCCAGCAACAGGGCGCCGGAGCACACCGAGCCCAGGCGCCGCACCTGGCCCTCGGCGGCGCGCAGCCAGGCCAGCAGCGCGGCGTTGGCGCACTGCGCCTCCACGCCCAGGCCGCCGGGCACCAGCAGGGTGTCGAGGCTGGCGGCGTCGGTGTCGCCCCAGGCGGCGTCGGCGCAGATACGCAGGCCGGCGGAGGTGGTCACCGGGCCTTCGTCCTCGCCCAGCACCAGCAGCTGGTAAGGCGCCGGCAGGCCCTGGCGCTGGCGCTCGACATTGGCCGAGGCGAACACCTGCAGCGGGCCGGTGACGTCCAGGCTCATCACGTCGGGGTAGATCAGGCTGGCGATGCGGCGGGTGGCGGGCATGGCGGATGGCTCCCGGGGTTTGCCGGGAGTGTGCGCCTGGCGGGGTGTGGCGGCAATGCCATGTACCCCACGGATCTTGCCAATCGTTTGCCGGGGCTCCCGGAGGGCCCAGCGCGGCCTGGGAGTTCAATCGCGGACGGAGTCCGCTCCGGCTGTGCTTCCTGGAACCGTAGGAGCGGACTCTGTCCGCGATTCGGCGGATAACGCCGTAGGCGTTATGCGCCCTACGGGGAGTCCGGGAGCTTCGTGGTTTCCCACCACGCCGGACGGTCCCCTCTCCCGCTTGCGGGGGAGGGTTAGGGAGGGGGGACGGCGTCAGGGGTGGCAGAGGTGCGTGGGCGAAGTCCGCTCCCTCTCCCCAACCCTCTCCCTGAAGGGAGAGGGGGCTGTCCCGAGCTGTCGGATAACGCAGAGTCAGCCGGTAAACTCGTAGGGCGAATA
Organism: Pseudomonas delhiensis; assembly: GCF_900187975.1. Classification (GTDB taxonomy): domain Bacteria; phylum Pseudomonadota; class Gammaproteobacteria; order Pseudomonadales; family Pseudomonadaceae; genus Pseudomonas; species Pseudomonas delhiensis. The sequence goes on from NZ_FZPC01000004.1 coordinate 56,019, forward strand.
ACCGTTCGCGGTTATCCGCCGTTAGCCCAAACACCGATGCCCGACGACGATGGCGGATAACGCCGTAAGCGTTATGCGCCCTACGAACTATCGCGAACGTGGGGAGCCAGGGTTCGCGAGCAAGCTCGCTCCTACGAAGAGCTGTGCCGCTCTTGATTTTGGATTTCCAGAGAAACATCCAAGCGCACCGGAACGCCCCTTCAGAAGGCCGAGCGAAACCGGCGCTCAGGAGGTCATGCGACATGGATGTCGCGAGAGCCCCGATCAGTACAGGGACGTGCTGTCGGGGCGGGCCTCCGTGGCGGGGGAATTCGTGAGGGTAGCCCGGCTCCATCGGGCCCGTATGGCGGGGCAAGCCTTTTTGGTTCCTTTTTGCGGGGGTGGCCTTCCACCGTTTGACAAAAGGGACTCGCCCGAGGGGGCGAAACAAGAGACATCAACGCACTCGGAGCGGCGCGGTACACCAAGCCTAACCCCAAAGTCTCTGGGTTCCCGCGTTCGCGGGAATGACGAGGGGGAGGTCGGAGCACAGAAGCAAGATTCGCGAGCAAGAACCAGGCGTCCCCCTCGCTCCTACAACAGCCTCATCCCCTCACCGGAAATAAAAAAACGCCGTTTCCCTCCCCGCGAGAAACGGCGCTTTTCAGCTCCGGGTCAGAGGCCACACCCTCACTCGGGCATATGCCATTCCTGCAGGTCATACCCCTCGCGATTCAGTTCCTCGCGGGCCTGGGTCAGCAGGTCGGCCAGGCGGGCCGGATCGGAGTATTCGGTGCAGGGGATGCGCGTCAGGCCCAGCAGACGGGTGCCGGTGCGGTCGAGCACGGACAGGTCCAGGCTGCCGTCGCCGCCGGACTGGTCGATCCAGGTGACGCAGTGGAAGGGCTTGAAGGCTCGTCCGGTGATCAGCAGAGCCTCGTTGAAACGAAGGGTCGCGTTCATGGTGGTTACACTCTCTGCGCAGGTCATCCATTGCTCTGTCAAGGGGACGGCGCTTCACTGATCCGTCCGATCTGTACAGCCCATTGACACCGCGAGCCGTGCAAAAAGTCACAACGCCTGTCGCTTTTGTGCACAAGGTTGTCGCATTGGAAACGGGAAAATTGCTGGCAATCTTCCGGGAAACCGCCGGTAAATGGCTCTGCCACGCGGCTTTCATCGAGCTTGTGGGGTGCGCCGTTGCGTCGCAGGGGCTGTGTGTCCCCGGCCCGGTTTTTCCGGGGCCGGTTCGTGACAGCCGGGGTAGGGCGCCGCAAGATAGCGGTTTTGCATCCGCTTTTGCCCGAGGAGGATTCATGGAGATTGGCTGCGACTTCGACAGCGGCAACATCCAGGTGCTGGATGCCAGCGACCCCCAGGACGTGCGCCTGGCCCTGCGCCCGGACCTGAAGAGCCCGCACTTCCAGTGGTTCCACTTCCGTGCCGGCGGCCTGACCCCCGGCCGGCGCTACGGCTTCAGCCTGACCAACGCCGGGCAGTCCAGCTACCCCGGCGGCTGGCCGGGCTACCGCGCCGTGGCCTCCTACGACCAGCGCGACTGGTTCCGCGTGGACACCCGCTACGACGGCCAGACCCTGCACTTCGCCCTCGACGCCGAGCAGCCGCAGGCCTGGTTCGCCTACTTCGAGCCCTACAGCCGCGAGCGCCACGCCACCCTGGTGCGCCAGGCCATCGAGCAGGCCGGCGCCGAGCTGGTGGCCACCGGGCGCAGCATCGAGGGCCGCGACATCCCGCTGCTGCGCATCCGCCGCAACCCGCAGGCCACGCGCAAGCTTTGGCTGATCGCCCAGCAGCACCCCGGCGAGCACATGGCCGAGTGGTTCATGGAAGGCCTGGTCGAGCGCCTGCAGCAGCAGGATGCGGAGCTCGACCACCTGCTGCGGCACGCCGAGCTGTACCTGGTGCCGAACATGAACCCCGACGGCGCCTTCCGCGGCCACCTGCGCACCAACGCCGCCGGCACCGACCTCAACCGCGCCTGGGGCTCGCCCAGCGCCGAGACCAGCCCGGAAGTACTGTTCGTCCAGGCGCACATGCGCCAGCAGGGCGTCGACCTGTTCCTCGACATCCATGGCGACGAGGAAATCCCCTATGTGTTCGCCGCCGGCTGCGAGGGCAACCCCGGCTACAGCGAGCGCCAGGCGCGGCTGGAAGCGGAGTTCCGCAAGCGCCTGGAGGAACGCGGCGAATTCCAGAGCGTCCACGGCTACCCGCGCAGCGCGCCGGGCAAGGCCAACATGACCCTGGCCTGCAACCACGTCGGCGAGACCTACCAGTGCCTGGCGCTGACCCTGGAGATGCCCTTCAAGGACCACGACCTGGCCCCCGACGCCCGCACCGGCTGGAGCGGCGCGCGCGCCAAGCGCCTGGCCGGCGCCGTGCTCTCGACCCTGTCGGGCCTGGTGCAGGAACTGCGCTGAGTGGAATCTTTGCCGCCGCGTGCCACTCTAATGCCGTGAGGAACTTGCATGCGGAGGTGTCCATGTACAGGACGCGCAAGCTGTTGACCCCCCAGGAGATCGAGGACCTGCAGGAACGCATGGAGGCCATGGAGGAGCTGGACTTCCGCGAACGCCGCGAAGTCCGCAAGAACCGCGTGGGCGACCGTCGCCCGCGCCTGGCCGCGGCGCCGGCCTGACCGGCGCGCCACGCACCCGGCCGGCGCTTGCCGCGCGGCCGGGCGCGTTAGCCCCTGGCGGCCCTGGCGCGCCGAGTTGCGGAGGGGCGCCGGGACAGCCGCGCTGCCATTAAGTTGCCAGTACGCAGATTATTAATCTCGCTGTCATAAAGCGTACACATTGGCGGCATTAAATCATCACGTCTTCTAACCAACCGGGGACTTCCCGGACTTCCTCCCATATTGAGGTATTGACGTGATGCTGCTCAGCAAAACCCGCTTGTCCGTCCTGCTGGCTTCCATGGCCCTGACCGGCCTGGCCCATGCCACTGATGTCACCGGCGCCGGCTCCAGCTTCGTTTACCCGGTGCTGTCGAAGTGGTCCCAGGAATACAGCAAGTCCTCCAGCAATCGCATCAACTACCAGTCCATCGGCTCCGGCGGCGGCATCGCCCAGATCAAGGCCGCCACCGTCGACTTCGGCGCCTCCGACGCCCCGCTGTCGGCCGACGACCTCAAGGCCGCCGGCCTGGGCCAGTTCCCCAGCGTGATCGGCGGCATCGTGCCGGTGGTCAACCTGGACGGCGTCGAGCCGGGCAAGCTGCACCTGGACGGTGAAGTCCTGGCCAGGATCTTCCTCGGCACCATCACCGACTGGAACGACCCGGCCATCGTCGCCCTGAACCCCGACCTGAAGCTGCCGGCCAGCAAGATCACCGTGGTGCGCCGCTCCGACGGCTCGGGCACCTCCTACAACTTCACCAACTACCTGTCCAAGGTCAGCGGCGAGTGGAAGGACAAGATCGGCTTCGGCACCACCGTGCCCTGGCCGGTGGGCATGGGCGGCAAGGGCAACGAAGGCGTCTCCGCCTACGTCAAGCAGATCAAGAACTCCATCGGCTACGTCGAGTACGCCTACGCCCTGCAGAACAAGATGGCCTACGCCTCGCTGAAGAACGCCGCCGGCAAGTTCGTGCAGCCCAACACCAAGAGCTTCCAGGCCGCCGCCGACACCGCCGACTGGGCCAACGCCAAGGACTTCAACCTGCTGATGACCAACGCCCCGGGCGACAGCGCGTGGCCGATCACCGCCACCACCTGGATCATCATGTACAAGCAACCGAAGAACGCGGAACAGGCCCAGGCCGCCTTCCACTTCTTCAAGTGGTCCCTGGAGAACGGCCAGCAGCAGGCTGCCGCCCTGGACTACGTGGCGCTGCCCGAATCCCTGGTCAAGCGCATCGAAGGCTACTGGAAGTCGGACTTCGCCCGCTGATCGGGTGAATGACCAGGACCGCCGCCCGGAACCCCCGTGCGGCGGTTCGCTTGCTTGGATGAACCGATGTCTACCGAATCCTCCCCGTCCATCGCCATGCCCAACCTGAAGGCCGCCGAAGCCGAAGACCGCGCCCAGCGCGACCAGCGCCACGACCGCTGGTTCCGCAACGCCATGTTCGGCTCCGCGCTCCTGGTGCTGTTGCTGCTCGCCGGCGTCGCCGGCTCCACCCTGTGGGGCGGCAGCCTGGCCTTCTCGCACTTCGGCCTGGACTTCCTCACCAGCACCGAATGGGATGCGGTGAACAACAAGTTCGGCGCCCTGGTGCCGATCTACGGGACCCTGGTCACCTCCTTCCTGGCGCTGCTGATCGCCGTACCGGTCAGCTTCGGCATCGCCATCTTCCTCACCGAGCTGGCGCCGCCGTGGCTGCGCATGCCGGTGGCCGCGGCCGTCGAGCTGCTGGCCGGCATCCCCTCGATCATCTACGGCATGTGGGGCCTGTTCGTCTTCGGCCCGTTCATGGCCCAGCACATCGCCCCCTGGCTGAACGACTACCTGGGCGCGCTGCCGCTGGTGGGCGGCCTGTTCCAGGGCCCGCCGCTGGGCATCGGCATGCTCAGCGCCGGCATCGTCCTGGCGATCATGATCATCCCCTTCATCACCTCGGTGATGAACGAAGTGTTCCACAGCGTGCCGACCACCCTGAAGGAGTCGGCCTACGCCCTGGGCAACACCACCTGGGAAGTGGTCTGGGACATCGTCCTGCCCTACACCCGCTCGGCGGTGGTCGGCGGCATCTTCCTCGGCCTCGGCCGCGCCCTGGGCGAGACCATGGCGGTGACCTTCGTGCTGGGCAACTCGCAGCACTTCTCCGCCTCGCTGCTGATGCCCAGCAGCTCCATCGCCTCGGTGATCGCCAACGAGTTCAACGAGGCCTACACCGACCTGCACCGCTCCTCGCTGATCGCCCTGGGCTTCCTGCTCTTCGTGGTCACCTTCATCGTCCTCGCCGCCGCACGCCTGATGCTGCTGCGCCTGTCCCAGAAGGAGGGCAAGTGACATGGCCGGCAACGAAAGCCTGTACCGCACCCGCGACCTGAAGAACCGCGCCGCCATGCTGCTCAGCTGCGGCGCCACCCTGTTCGGCCTGATGTGGCTGGCGTGGATCCTGCTGACCACCATCAGCCACGGCATCGAGGCGCTGAACCTCGACCTGTTCACCAAGATGACGCCGCCGCCGGGGGCCGAGGGCGGCCTGGCCAACGCCTTCTACGGCAGCGTGCTGATGAGCGCGCTGGCGCTGCTGATCGGCACCCCCATCGGCCTGATGGCGGGCATCTGGCTGGCCGAGTACGCCCGCCACACCCGCATGGGCACCGTGGTGCGCTTCATCAACGACATCCTGCTGTCGGCGCCGTCCATCGTCCTGGGCCTGTTCGTCTACACCAGCGTGATCCTGCCGCTGAACTACCTTTCCGACCACCGCGTGGGCTTCTCCGCCATCGCCGGCGCCCTGGCCCTGGCCCTGCTGGTGATCCCGGTGGTGGTGCGGACCACCGACGAGATGCTCCAGCTGCAGCCGACCACCATGCGCGAGGCCGCGCTGGCCCTGGGGGTGCCGCAGTGGAAGCTGACGTTGCAGATCGTCCTGCGCGCCGCCCGCGCCGGGGTGATCACCGGCATCCTCCTGGCCCTGGCGCGCATCACCGGCGAAACCGCGCCGCTGCTGTTCACCGCCTTCGGCAACCAGTTCTGGAGCAGCGACCTGCTCAAGCCCATGGCCAGCGTGCCCGTCGTGGTCTTCCAGTACGCCATGAGCCCCTTCAGCGACTGGAACGCCCTGGCCTGGGCCGGCGCCCTGGTGCTGACCCTGTTCGTACTGCTGCTCAGCCTCACCTCCCGTCTCATCCTTCTGCGCAATAGGGCATCCTGATGACTGCCATGACCACCGCCATCGCCGCCGAACGCACCAAGATCCGCGTTCGCGACCTGGAGTTCTTCTACGGCGAGCACCGTTCGCTCAAGTCCATCAACATGGACATCCCGGAGAAGTGCATCACCGCCATCATCGGCCCGTCCGGCTGCGGCAAGTCGACCCTGCTGCGCATCTTCAACCGCATCTACTCCCTGTACCCCAAGCAGGAAGCCCGCGGCGAGGTGCTGCTCAACGGCGAGAACATCCTCGCCCCCGGCTACTCCATGAACCGCCTGCGCAGCCAGGTGGGCATGGTGTTCCAGAAGCCGGTGCCGTTCCCGATGACCATCTACGAGAACATCGCCTACGCGGTGCGCCACCACGAGAAGGTCAACCGTCGCGAGATGGACGACCGCGTCGAGCAGGCCCTGCGCGGCGCCGCCCTGTGGGACGAGGTGAAGGACAAGCTCAACGCCAGCGCCCAGGGCCTCTCCGGCGGCCAGCAGCAGCGCTTGTGCATCGCCCGCACCATCGCCCTCAAGCCCCAGGTGCTGCTGCTCGACGAACCGACCTCGGCGCTGGACCCGATCTCCACCGGGCGCATCGAGCAGCTGATCACCGAGCTCAAGCAGGAGTTCACCGTGGTCATCGTCACCCACAACATGCAGCAGGCGGCGCGCTGCTCGGACTACACCGCCTTCATGTTCCTGGGCGACCTGATCGAGTTCGGCGACACCGACACCCTGTTCACCAAGCCGGCCAAGGAGCAGACCGAGGACTACATCACCGGCCGCTTCGGCTGAGCCTTCGCGCACCGCCGACGCCCGCCACGGTGCACGCCGTGGCGGGCGTTTTTCGTTATGGATTCCGGCAACCCCTTGCCACCCCCGGCAGGCGCTTGCCGACGGCGCGCTCTTCGTAGGAGCGAGCTTGCTCGCGAACCGCACGGCAGCGTCGCAGCCGGGAAAAGCTGTTCGCGAGCAAGCTCGCTCCTACAGGCCCTGCCACACCATCGCGCCCGCCGGCCGACATCCTGGCGTGTTTCTTGCCCGATACAGGCTTCCCCCTTCGGCACGGGAGACCTGCCCATGAACATCATCGACGGTTTCAGCACCCTGAGCCTGGCGACCAAACTGGTGCGCGGCGTGGTCGCCGGCGCCAGCGAATTCGCCAGCTACCTGGCCAGCGCCAGCAGCGCAGACGCCACGACGAGCGGTACGAGCGATACGCCTTCCGGCGCGGTAGCATCCTCCGGCGCCGCCGCGCAGAACGGCGGCAGCGCCCTGGACGAATTCCTCGCCTACATGAAGCTCAGCCCCGGCGAAAAGCTGCGGCACAGCGTCATGCAGGACATGGACATCACCCAGGAGCAGCTCGATGCCATGCCCGCCGAGGACCGCGAGCGCATCGAGAACGAGATAGCCCAGCGCATCAGGGAAAAGATCACGCAGCAGGCCGACGCCGGCAGCCCGCCGGTCGCACCCACTGCCACCCCGGTGGCCCTGAAGCAGATGTACGGCGTTGAACGAACCCAGCCCAGCCTCGATCTCCTCGGTTGACCCCGCCCCGGCCGGCCCTCCTGCCGGCCGCCAGGCCCCCGCGCCGGCCATGTATCGAAGCCGATGCAGGACGCTACCCGATGCCGGGTGCATTGCTGAACTCCGTTGCCTAGACTGCGGTCTTCCGCAGTAAGCCCACGTTTGCGCACATGTCTTCCATGCAATCCCACAGCAAGTTCATCGGCCACGTTCCCCGCCACCTGATCCAGCAGGCCGTGCCGAAGAAGGTCGGGCGCGGCTGGCGCGCCGACTTCAACGTCGCGGTCTGGCTGCACCTGGCGCTCGCCGACGAGTTGCAGGTGACCCTCAAGGTCAGCTACCAGGACGGCGAGACCGTCCGCGAGCAACTGATCGACCGCGGCCGCCCCGGCTTCAACCAGCGCATCCTGCTGTGCGGCATCGCGCGCCTGGAATACAACCAGGCCATCGAGTCCATGAGCCTGTCGCTGCTGTCCGACGAGCCCATCCAGACGCTGATGGTGGGCGAACTGTTCGTCCAGGCGGTGGAGCTGCAGCGCGACGGCGAGCGCAGCCGCAAGCGGCGCTGAAGATTCATCCGAAGGAGTGATACGCCGGGGCCGGCCGATGCGTTGAAATGGCGGCATATCGTGTCAACAGGATCGCCCATGAGCTTCGACCCTTCGCAACTGCAGTCCTACACCCAGTACCGTGGCATCGCCATCCCGCTGCTCGACCACCTGAAGTTCCGCTACCTGCCGGCCGGGGAGGGCGGGCGCGACGGCCACCTGGTGCTGCGGGTGGAGCGCGAGCACCTCAACGGCTGGAACAACGCCCACGGCGGCGTGCTCATGAGCCTGCTCGACGTGGCCATGGCGCTGGCCTGCAGCCATGCCGACGAAGCCGGGCGCGGCTGCGTGACCATCGAGATGAAGACCAGCTTCCTGCGCCCCGGCGGCGACGTCGGCGAGGTGCTCGAAGCCTTCGGCCACGTCCGCCACCGCACCCGCTCCATCGCCTTCTGCGAGGCCGAGATCCGCAATGCCGCGGGCGATGCCGTGGCCACCGCCAGCGGCACCTTCAAGTACCAGGACAAGCCGCGGCCGGTGATCGACGCCTGAGCCGCCGCAGCCGTGGCGCTCGGGATGACGCGTAGGACCTTGTCCGCGATAGCCGGAGATATCGGCGCGATTCGCGGATGAGGTCCGCTCCAGGGGCCGGGCCCGACGTAGGGCGAATAACGTTCCACGTTATCCGCCGCCTGACCTTGGTTGCCGGCCTGCTCGGTGCCGGGCTTGGCGCTGGTCACGCATTCCCCCTGGCTCGATCGAGGCAGGGTCGACGAGGAAGGTGAGGCGGCGGATAACCGCGAACGGTTATGCGCCCTACGCCAAGGTCGGCCATTGCGTAGGGCGCATAACGCCCCAGGCGTTATCCGCCGCCTGACCTTGGTTGCCGGCCTGCTCGGTGCCGGGCTTGGCGCTGGTCACGCATTCTCCCGGTTCGATCGAGGCAGGGTCGACGAGGAAGGTGAGGCGGCGGATAACCGCGAACGGTTATTCGCCCTACGCCAAGGTCAGCCGCTGCGTAGGGCGCATAACGCCCCAGGCGTTATCCGCCGCCTGACCTTGGTTGCCGGCCCGCTCGGTTCCGGGCTTGGCGCTGGTCACGCATTCCCCCTGGCTCGACCGAGGCAGGGTCGACGAGGAAGGTGAGGCGGCGGATAACCGCGAACGGTTATTCGCCCTACGCCAAGGTCGGCCGTTGCGTAGGGCGCATAACGCCCCAGGCGTTATCCGCCGCCTGACCTTGGCCGCCGGCCCGCTCGGTTCCGAGCCTGGCATCGCCGCCCCGACACAACCGATCCCTTCGCGCCCCGACCAACGGCCCACCCCCCAGGCGACGACCTGCGCCTTCCCGTAATAAATGTGTGGCTATGCTTGGGCCCATGGACATCCGGATCGAACAGACCGATGGTGATCCGCCCACATGGAAGGTCTTCCTGGGGACGTTCTTCATCGTATGCACCAGTGAAGACGAAGCCTGCGCCTGCGCCGAGGCCGCGCACCGCTACGCCAGCGCCAACCCGGCCATCCACTGCGGCCTGCCCAGCCCGCCGGCGGCAGTGGCGCCCCTGCGCGCCGGCTGTTGCCCACCCAGCGACGCCGAGCTGGAGGCCTGGGAACTGCGCTGGCCGGAGCGCTACCTGGGCACCTGAGCGCCGCGACCGAGTCCCCGCCCACAGCCATCACCCGCCTACACCTGCCTCCTGGCTGGGCACAGGCGGTTTTCCGACAGCGCCGCACCGCCCCCGCCGTAGCCGGTTTCCGTAATTGCGCCGAGCACTGTGGGACTTGACCCCCGGGCTTCGCAGCGTGAGCCAGCGGTCAAGTTCTGCGCGCCGCGCCACACCTAAGCTCGCCCCTTCGTGCCGTTGGACGAGGCCTTGCCGTGCACCGGCCGCACCCACCACAAGAAAAGAACACCAAGGGGGAGCACCACCCATGCAGACTCGAACCGGCGGCTGGACCGCCCAGCAGCGCTGGCGCATCCAGATCTTCGCCATCACCTGGCTGGCCTACGCGGCTTTCTACTTCACCCGCAAGGCCTTCTCCGTGGCCAAGCTGGGCATCGGCGAAGACCCGGGCTTCGTCCTCGACAAGGCGGCGATGGCCGACCTGGACGCCCTCTACCTCGCCGCCTACGCCGTGGGCCAGTTCGTCTGGGGCAGTTTCGCCGACCGCTACGGCCCGCGGGTGGTGGTGGGCGTAGGGCTGTTCGTCTCGGCCCTGGCGGCGCTGGCCATGGGCACCTTCGCCACCCTGCCGATCTTCGCCACCTGCATGGTCGTCCAGGGCCTGGCGCAGTCCACCGGCTGGTCGGGGCTGTGCAAGAACATGGGCTGCTTCTTCTCCACCGGCGAGCGCGGCCGCGCCATGGGCTACTGGAGCACCTGCTACGCCTTCGGCGGCCTGGTGGCCACGCCCTTCGTCGGCTGGTGCGCCTACCGGCTCACCGACGACTGGCAGATGGCCTTCCTTTCCGCCGCCGGCGTGGTGCTGGTGGTGGGCGGCCTGTTCCTGCTGCTGCAGCGCAACCGCCCGGAAGACGTCGGCCTGCCGCCGCTGGAAGACCGGCACGAACCGCCGGCGCAAGCCGACGGCGGCCTGTGGGACGCGCTGCGCCAGGTGCTGCGCAACCGCACCGTGCTGGTCCTGGGGCTGGCCTACTTCCTGCTCAAGCCGGCCCGCTACGCCATCCTGTTCTGGGGCCCGGTGATCATCTACGAGCGCATGCCGGAGATCGGCAAGGTCGCCGCGGCCATCGTCCCCACCGCCTTCGAGGTGGCCGGCCTGCTCGGGCCCATCCTCATCGGCCTGGCCTCGGACCGGCTGTTCGGCGCCCGGCGCATGCCCGCCTGCGTGCTCAGCCTGCTGGCGCTGGCGGTGTGCCTGGCGCTGTTCGTGCCGGTGCTGCTGAGCGGCAACCTGTACCTGGTGGTGGGGCTGCTGTTCCTGATGGGCGTGACCCTCTACGGCCCCGACTCGATGATCAGCGGCGCCGCCGCCATCGACTTCGGCACCCGCCGGGCCGCCGGCACCGCCACCGGCTTCGTCAATGGCTGCGGCTCGGTGGGGGCGATCCTCGGCGGCCTGCTGCCCGGCTACTTCGACACCCTCTCGGTGTTCGTCCTCTTCACCGGCACCGCCCTGGCGGCCTGCCTGCTGCTGGTGCCGTTCTGGTACAGCGTCCCGCAGGGCCGGGCCGGCGCCGTACCCGCCAGCGGCCTGCAGGCGCGCTGAGCCGCCAGCGCCGACACGCCGGGCCGCGGGGCGGCCCGGCCAGCATTCCCGAGCACACAAGGAGCAGGCCCATGGCCCTCGCACTCTTCGACCTGGACGACACCCTCATCGACGGCGACTGCGCCAGCCTGTGGAGCCGGCACATGGCCGACCTGGGCTGGGTGGACGGCGACGCCTTCGTCCACCACGACCAGGCGCTCATGGCCCTCTACGCCCGGGGCGAACTGGCGATGGAGGACTACATGGCCTTCACCCTGGCACCGCTGGCGGGGCGCACGCCCGAAGCCGTCGCCGCGGCGGTGGAGCCCTTCGTCACCGACGTCATAGGCCCGCGCATCCGCTTCGACGCCCTGGGCTGCCTGAACCACCACCGCCAGGCCGGCGACCGCCTGCTGGTCATCTCCGCCTCGGCGCACTTCCTGGTCGCCAGCATCGCCGCCCGGCTGGGCGTCAGCGAAGTCCTGGCCATCGACCTGGAACAGCACCAGGGCACCTACAGCGGCCGCACCCAGGGCACCCTGACCTACCGCGCGGGCAAGATCGCCCGCCTGCGGACCTGGCTGCAGGCGCAGGGCGAAAGCCTGGCCGGCGCCCACTTCTACTCCGATTCGCGCAACGACCTGCCGCTGCTCTCCCTGGTGGAGAACCCCCGCGCGGTCAACCCCGATCCGGCCCTGCGCAGCCACGCCGAAGCCTTCGGCTGGCCGATCCTCGACTGGCGCTGACGCGCCCGCCGGGCAAAAAGAAGCCGCCCGCAGGCGGCTCGGAAAGTGGGCGCGGGCACGCCACACTGTGGGAACGGGGTTTCGGCGATCAGCGCGCCGCCCAGGCGTTGAAGCGCTGCTCCAGCTGTTCGCCGTGGTCGGCCCAGAAGGCGGCGTTCATCTGCACCTGGTTGGCCAGGTTGGCCGCGTCGGTGGGCATGTCGCGGCGCCGGGCCTCATCCACCTGGCCGACCGCGGCGGTGTTCACCGGGCCGTAGGCGATCTGCTGGGCGTAGGCCTTCTGCTGCTCGGTCTGCAGCACGAACTCGATGAACCGGCGGCCTTCCTCGGCGCGCCTGGCGCCCTTGGGAATGGTGAAGGCGTCCATGTCGTAGATGCCGCCGTTCCAGACGATGCGCAGGTTGCTCTCGTTCTGCACGGCGGCGATCCGGCCGTTGTACACCGAGCTCATCACCACGTCGCCCGAGACCAGGTACTGCGGCGGCTGGGCGCCGGCCTCCCACCACTGGATGCTCGGCTTGATCTGGTCGAGCTTGCGGAAGGCGCGGTCCTGGCCTTCCTTGGTGGCCAGCACGGCATAGACCTCCTTGGGCGCCACGCCATCGGCCATCAGCGCGAACTCCAGGGTGTACATGGCGCCCTTGCGCAGGCCGCGCTTGCCCGGGTACTTCTGCAGGTCCCAGAAGTCGGCCCAGCTGGTGGGCGCGGTCTTCAGCTTGTCGGCGTTGTAGGCCAGCACCGTGGACCACACGAAGAAGCCCACGCCGCACGGCTGCACCGCGCCTTCGAGCAGTTGCGGGGCGAGCCTGGCGATGGCCGGGTCCTCGCCGATCTCCTCCAGCAGGCCCTCGTCGCAGGCGCGGGCCAGCTCCGGCATCTCCATCTCCACCACGTCCCAGGACACGCTGCCGGTATCCACCTGCACCTTCACCTTGGCCATCTCGCCGTTGAACTCGTCGGCGATCACCCGGCTGCCGGCCTGGGCCGCATAGGGCTCGTAGAAGGCCTTGACCTGGGCGGCCTTGTTGGCGCCGCCGTGGGACACCACGGTGATGTCGGCATGGGCCTGGCCGGCGAGGCAGGCGAGGGCGAGGGTGATGGCGCTGCTCAGGGACTTGTGCATTGTTGTTCTCCGTCGAGTCGGTGAGGGCTGGCGATTGGCGATTAGTCTCGGCGCGCCGCGCGGCGCCGGACAATCAGACGGAACAACGATTCGGCCGGGGCCGCTCGTACCTCCGTACGGGGCGCCGCGCCCCGGCGCGACAGGCGGGCGGCATTGGTGTCATCCTTGCCCGCGCGCCACCTCCACCTGCCGCCGGAAGCCGCCCCATGCCGTTCTGCATCCAAGACATCCTCGACGACAGCGCCCTGCGCACCCGCCTGCTGGCCGGCGCGGAAAACACCGCGCGGCGCCTGCGCTGGGCCCACGTGTGCGAGCTGGCCGACCCCACCGAATGGCTGGGCGAGGGCGACCTGCTGATGACCACCGGCATCGGCATCCCGGCCCAGCCCGAGGCCCAGCGCGCCTACCTGGAGCGGCTGGCGGCGGCGCGCCTGGCCGGGCTGATGATCGGCGAGAACATGCAGGCCCCGGCCGACCTCGGCGCCCTGCAGGAGGCCGCCCAGCGCCTGGGCTTCCCCCTGCTGATGACGCACTACTCGGTGCCGTTCTCGGCGGTCACCCGGGCCATCCTCGACGCCGGCAAGCAGGAGGAATACGAACGCCGCAGCGCCGTCACGCGCATCTACGAAAGCGCACGCATGGGCCTGCGCGGCCTGGGCCCGGACGCCCTGCTCAAGCGCCTGGCGGCGGACGTGCGGGCGCGCCTGTACCTGTTCGACGCGGCCAGCCTGGAGCCCTGGCAGGAAGGCCTGGAGCCGCTGCCCGAAGCTTGGCGCCAGGCCCTGGGCGAGCGGCGCGGCGGCGGCGCCTCGGTGAACCGCTACCTGGCCGGCGAGGAAGAGGCATTGGTGATGGCGCTGCCGTCCCTGGCCGCCTGCGAACTGCTGGCCAGCGGCGGCGAACTGCTCGACTACGGCCTGCTGCACCACGTGACGGCGGTGCTGGGCATCGAGCTGGAGCGCCTGCAGGTGGAACACGAGCGCCTGCTGCGGCAGGGTTCGGAACTGCTCGACGATCTATTGCAGCAACGCCTGAGCGAACGCCCGGCGCAGGAACGCCTGGCCGCCCTCGACTGCCCGGTGGAACAGGCCACCCTGGCCGTGGCGCGGCCCGCCGGGCCGCTGCCCGAACGCTGGGCGCAACGCCTGCGCCGGCACGGGGTGAGCCTGCTGCTGCGCAACCAGGGCGAGGAACTCATCCTGTTGCTGGCCCGCGGCGAATCCGCCGAGGCGCTGCAACAGGCGCTGGGCTGCCCGCTCGGCCTGGGCAACCCGCTGGGCCACGCCGGCCGCGCCCCGGAGGCATTGCGCGAGGCCCGCCTGGCGCTGGCCCACGCCTCCGCGCAGCGGCCGCTGGCGCGCTACGCCGAGGCGCAGAGCGAACAATCCTGGCTGCCCGCCAGCCTGGAGGAAGCGGCGCGGGTGCACCGCCGCGTGCTCGGCGCGCTGGCCGACTACGACCAGCAGCAGGGCGCGCAGCTGGAGCACACCCTGCTGGTGTTCCTGGAGCAGAACCGCTCCTGGCAGAAGGCCGCCCAGCGCCTCAACGTGCACAAGCAGACGCTGGTCTACCGCATCCGCCGCATCGAAGAGATCACCGGCCGCTCGCTGGATTCCACCGAAGACGTCGCGGTGCTCTGGATCGCCCTGCGCGCGGCGCAGATCGCCGGCTTCAGGGAATGATCAGGAAGCTCTTGCGCACCGTCTCGCGCACGTCCCAGGTGCCCTGGCAGTTCGCCGGGAACAGCACCGCATCGCCCGGGCGCAGCTCGATCGGCTCGCCGCCGTCGGGCTCGAAGAAGCAGTGCCCGCTGATGAAATGGCTGAATTCGCGCTCCAGCACCTGGCGGCGGAAGCGCCCCGGCGTGCATTCCCAGACGCCGGCGAGCAGCCCGCCGGGGCCCTCTACGGCGTGGGTGGCGGCCTCGGCCAGCGGCGTGCCGACGGGCGCCTTGGCCGGCACGGCGGCGGGCAGGGCGAGGCTGGCGGTGGCGGCCAGGCGGATGGGTGGGTTCATGGCGTACTCCTGCGGTCAGAGGCTCTTGTCTTCCAGGCCGGCCGGGGCCAGGGTGCTCAGCGCACGGTCCAGCCAGCCCGGTTGTTCGTCGTCGGCCTCGCGGGCCTCCTTGCGCTGCACCGCGCCGCGCACCAGCAGCCCGCCCAGGTAGCGCAGCGGTTCGGGCGGGAAGCGCCTGGGCTGGCGCCCCACCAGGCCGCAGCGGCTCCACTCGTCGTCGCGGCCCAGCGCCAGGCTGGCGAGGATGCGCCCGCCGAGGCGGCTGGGGCCCACGCCGTTGCCGCTCCAGCCGATGCCATAGAAGATGTGCGGCGCGTCCTGCAGGTGGCCGAACACCGGCAGGCTGTCGTAGGTGCGGTCGATGGGCCCGCACCAGCTGTGGGTGATGGGCACGTCGTGCAACTGCGGGTAGGTGCGGCGGAAGTCCGCCTCGGTATCGCGGCTGAGCTGCGCATCGTCGTCGAAACCCTCGTCGATGCGGCTGGCGAAACTGATCATCCCGGTGCCCTTGCCGAAGGCGATGCGCCCGTCGCGGGTGGTGCGGTAGTAGTCCACCATCAACTGCGAGTCGGTGACGGCTTCGCCGCCGGTCCAGCCGATCCACTTCAGGCGGTCGGGAATGGGCGCGGTGGCGACAACGGTGCTGGTCACCGGCAGGATGGTCCGGCGCAGCTCGGGAATCTGCGAGGCCCAGGCATTGGTGGCCAGCACCACGCGGCCCGCGGTCACGGTGCCGCCCGGCGTGCGCAGCAGGGCAGGGGCGCTGCGCTGGAAGTCCTCCACCTGGGTGTTCTCGAAAATCCGCACACCCTTCTCCAGGGCCACCCGGCGCAGCCCACGGGCCAGTCGCGCCGGCTGCACGGTGGCGTTGCTGGCCTCCAGCACCCCCTCCAGGTGCCGCGGCGAACCGGCACGGCGCGCCACCTCGGCGTCGGCCAGCGGCTCGAACACCGCCTCGCCCAGGCGCTCGCAGGTGCGCTGCACATCCTTCCAGGCACCGCGCTGGGCATTGCTGGTGGCGGTCCACAGCCAGCCGCCACGGCGGAAATGCGCATCGATGCCATGGGCCTCGCAGAACTCGCCGATCTCGCCAATGGCCGCCGCCGAAGCCCGCGCCAGGCGCAGCGCTTCCTCCCTGCCGCACTGCGCGGCCAGGGAACTGATCTTCGGCCACCAGGACATCACGAACCCGCCATTGCGCCCCGAAGCCCCGCCGCCGCAGATATCCCGCTCGAGAATGGCGATGCGGCACCGCGGCTCCAGCTCCAGCAGGCGCAACGCCGTCCACAGCCCGACGAAGCCCCCGCCGACGATGGCCACGTCCACCGTGATGTCTTCCCGCAGCGGCGCGGTGGGCGCAAGTTCGTCGGCGATTTCCTGAAGCCAGAGGGAACGTTTCATGGGGGCGTTGTCCGTGGGTGAACTGTCGATACCCCACTGTCGCCCCGGCAAGGAGGACGGACAATCGTGCAATCCACGCAATCCGCCACACCCCCCTCATACGAAAATATGAGCCACCCCACGCGCCCTTCACGCTCTTCGTAGGAGCGAGCTTGCTCGCGAACCTGACTGACACCGCGCCAAGCCGAAAGCGCAAGAACGACAAGGCATCAGGACGACTCAGCACGCCCCCTCGCGCCGAACAACCCCTCTCCCGCTTGCGGGAGAGGGCCGGGGAGAGGGAACAGCATCACCCCCAAACACCGCCGCCACCGGAAAACACCATTCGCGAGCAAGCTCGCTCCTACGAAAAACCTACCTCAACCGCCGAGCCCACTCCCGCCAACCCACCCGCGCCTCGGCAGACCCCCGCACCAACCGCGGCAGTTCCGCCATATCCACCCACAACTGCCCCTGCCAATCCAGCACCCGAACACCGCACCGCCCCCAGCTCAAACACAACTGCCGCGGCCCATCGCCACCGCCCTGGCCCCGCACCTCCGGCACCACCCGCGTACTGATCCAACGACGCAACCCACCCAGGTCGGCATGGGCAAAATGGAACACCAGCGCATAGGCCCCGGACTCACTGACCAGCACCCGCTCCAGGCTGCCGCCATCGTCCAGGCGCAGCCATTGCGTACACAACTGGTCATCCTCCAGGCGCTTGGCCAGCCGTTCATTGCTGGGATGCCCGATCAACCGGCGCAGATCGTCCAGCACGAACCAGACCTGGTCGTCGAGCAACAGGGCGCGGAGGGTGCGGTGCTTGTGGAAGAAGTAGAGCGGGGTGGGGAGGGTGGATTCGTCCATGGGAATGGTCCTTGCTCTGAAAGTCAAAGACCGTCACTGCCGCTGCTAATCGGTGGTGACGGAACCGTGCAGGGTTAGCAGACCGGCAGAGCACCGGCAGACCCGAAGGTCTCCCTACACGGCCCGTCATAGCGGCAAATTCGGGGCGAACGAAACCGCCGGGAATCGCTATGGCGTTACCGATGCTCTGAATCAGGCTGCTAAACCCGGCCCCGTCGTTTTCACGGGGCGAGTGGAGGGTAGGGACAATGTAGGGGATGGTCAAGAGGGCGCGGTGACATGATCATGGAGTGATGAGTTCTTGGGGGTGAATAATGATGAGGAATTAAAAATCCGCTGTCACGGAGTGGGGTTGGATATAAATTTTTGAAATGAAGATTTAATATAAGGTTTTATGATGAGTGTCAGGGTTGGCCCGCTCCGTGCTGAGCGGGCATGTGCTTGGATTTTTTATTTTGAGCCGCTTTTCTTTTTCCTCTTTTCTCGATTCTCAGTAAGAACAAGCCTGTATTTTAATCCGTTGTTTACATGGAATGGATTTTTAAAGTCAATTTGCATATGGGGGTTCGTACAGACATACTCCCAGTTTACACTGATTTTCTGTCCTATAATTGAGTTGGTGAAGAGGAAGCGAAGGATTTCATATATCTCGGCTAGGGTTGCTGATGGCTTTGCTGATTGATATTTTTCTACGTATTGCTCTGTTGTAAATATTTCGTAACCGATATTTTGAAGAGTTAGGAGGTACGATTCAAAGTCTGGATTTTGCGCTGCCCATTCGTCAATTAACTCATCATACATGCTGGATGAAACGTTTCTCTCAGCAGCGTATAAGTCTTTGGAGGTATAGAGCCCACTTGTCGCGGGTTTGTGAGCCTCTCTGAGTTTGTTTAGATAAACAATTAGATCTCGAGGGCGATAGAATGAACGGCGCAGCATGTGTTTCAGTGGCGTGGCGCCGTGGCGAACTGTCTTCTTCTCGAATATTGAAGCTGAGTGCTCCGTGGCTAAGCTTAGGTTTAGTGTGGATGGGGCATATTTCTGAATTCTTTCAGTTACCATTGCATCCAAAGATTCTGCTGCCCACTTTATCTCCACTGCACCGTCTTGATAAACCTTATTTTTATCATTAAATCGTAATGTGTCATATATGTCTGAGCGGAGAAATACAACTACTTTCAGATGGTCGCGATACTCGTGAGAGTTGTTTATATTTTGTGCGCAGAGGATGAGGTTTACTAGTATTTTTGAATATTCCTCTATCTCACCATGTAGCCAGTTTTCGTCGAGTTGATCGATAATTATTAATTGTCTTGTTGTTGTGGAGTGTTTTTTGTAAATATTGTCAAAATAATTTAGTAGTTGGAATGCGTTGGCTCGCAGTTTTCTCTGTAATTCTTCATGCTCTGCTACGTCGTCGAATTCAAAACCGCCTAGCGACAGAGATGCTTCATCGAATTCTGCACTAGGCAAGGAAAGAGACTTTATTCGAAATATTTTTGACTTAACGATTTCTAGTAAGTCCGGATTGGGGTTTCCGAATATCTTTTTAAGTAATTTTTTTGCATCAGCTAGATCGTTAGGTAATTTCCCGGTTTTTTCAAGTGTCTCGATTAGTGCGGCAAGGCTTTTGGTTATTATTATGTATTTCCAGCTGCGCTGATATGAGGAAATTTCAGACTCCATTGATTCACGATAGAGTCTTTGAATAGGCCAAGGATAGTCTTTGAAGCTTAAAGCTATAGATTGAATTCCGCCAAGGTCGCTCTGAGATGCCTGGCGTAAATACTCGTATACGGCAGTTTTTCCCGTTCCCTTCCGCCCTATTACCATCCACTTTCCCTGTTTTAATATTCGATCAAGAAGTGGTGTCTTGACGAAGTATCTCATTAGATCGCTATCGCTTTCGGCCGAAACCTTGAACTCAGGGAACCACTCGATTATATCCATCGTTTCTCTCTTGATTTTAAGTTGCGCTCTGATTTGTTAATGGTTTCTAGGCTTTTTCATGTTCCCCCACCCACCCCATTCCTCTCATGCCGATAAACGCTCACCGCCTCGTAAACCGCCTTCCGCAACCGGTTGATCCCGCCGATCGGCCGGTGCTCCGGCAGGGCGTGCCAGGGGTTGAAGGAGAGGTTGTCGCACATCAGGTTCTGTTCGCGGCTGTCGAAGTCCTGCGGGGGGATGCTGACCAGGGCGACGGTCTGGAAGGGGGAGTCCTTTTCCTTCCATTCCACGCTGGTGTCTTCGATGGGCATGTATTTGCTGGCGTCCTGTTTTTGCACCTGCAGCGCGAAGCAGGCGGGGACGCGGTCTATCGAGAGCTGCTGGTAGAGCGCGGTGCGCAGGAAGTTCGGCAGTTTTTCGTTGAGCTTGGGCAACTGGTAGCTGGGGCAGGCGCCCGGGGCGGGGACGGTGCGGAACTTGATGTTGTTCTGCTCGCCGAGCTTGTACGGGGCTATGCCGAAGTAGCTGGCCTGCAGCGGGCTGGCCGGGGCGGGGGCGAGGGTTTGCAGGGCGATCAGCAGGTGGCGGATTTCCCAGGTGCTGGGCTTCCAGCTGGGGAAGAAGGCCAGGACCTTCTGGCCGTTGGCCTGGGCGTTGAAGTTCTGCCGGTATTCGGCCACGTCGCGGACGAAGAATACCGGGTGGTTGAACATGACGAAGTCCTGTTCGCCATCGTGGCTCTTGCCGGGCATCAGCTTGGCGCCGGGCACCTCGAGCAGCTTGATGGCCATGCCGCGGGCGTCGTTGGCGCTGTCCTGCTGCGGGTAGGCGTTGCCGTTGGAGAAGCGCACCCAGGCGTTCCACACCTTGCCCGGCTGGGCGAACACGCCCTGGCGCAGGTCGGCGGGCAGGTTGGGGTTGACGGTGACTTCGGCCTTCACGCAGCCGTGGGCCTTGGCGTGGGCGTCGCGCAGCACGCGGGTGTTGTCGCGGTGCTGTTCGACGATGCGGATGGCGTCTTCGATGATGGCCTGGGTCTGCTGGGCCTCGTTCGCGGGGACCTGTTCCTGGGTCGAGACCGGGCCGCTGAACTTGATGCTGTAGTACACCCAGCCGATGCCCAGGCCGACCAGGCCTAGCAGGGCCAGGCAGAGGATGGGCAGCGCCACCCATTTGCCGAGGAGGTTCCAGATCCGGGTGAGCAGTGCGCGCATGGGGGCGGTCCTTTGCGGAGGGCTTTCTTGGTTTTCTTCTGTTGGGTTGGGTGTTCGGGGGAGGGTTTTGCCCTCTCCCTAACCCTCTCCCTGAAGGGAGAGGGGACTGTTCGGAGTGGGGCGGGGCTATGCAGTCAGCCGGTCAGCCCCGTCCTGGCATCACTCGCATTTCGGGCCTGGGGTCCAGGGTTGGGTGGGCTCGTCGGTCAGGCGGCTTTCGTAGGCCGGGTTGCCCAGTACCTTCAGGTATTCCACCAGCGCCCAGCGTTCGTCCGGGCTCAGGGCGCGGCCGATGGCGCCGTCCTTGCGGCAGCCGTCGCGGAATTCGTGGCCGCGGTTGCTGTTGCCGGTGACGCTGGTCTTGTACAGGAAGCCGCCGGGGAAGCGTTCGGTGCGGTAGCCGACGAACTTCGGGTCGAAGTCGAAGGTGCCGACGTAGAACTGGGGGTCCCGCTCGGCCACCGGCGAGAGCAGCTGGAACAGGTTGGGCACCGAGCCGTTGTGCAGGAACGGCGGGGTGGCCCACACGCCGTCCAGCGGGCGGGCCTTGTAGGCGGCCAGCTCGCGCACGCCGATCTCCAGGCCGTAGCCGTTCATGCGCTTCTGCTCGTCGGGGCCGATGCCGGCGTCCTTGTAGGCGCGCTGCTCGACGTAGGCGGTGATGTAGGCCAGGCCCTTGGCGGCGGACAGTTTGGACAGGTCCAGCGGCTGGCTGGGCGGCGGCATCAGCACCACGTTGAGCTTGTCCAGCTCGTCGAGCTGCCATTTCAGCGGCGTCAGGTCGTAGGTGTGGTTGGCGATGTTGTCCGCGGTGGTCGGGTCGGTGCCGATCACCGGGGTGGGGATCATGGTCATCTCCCATTCCGGATCGCGCGCGGGGGCCAGGCGCTGGTCCGGCTCCACCACGTGGGGGCCGTGGCAGCGCTGGCAGTTCTCGCGGAACAGCGCGCGGCCCTGGGAGGCGCGCTTGAGGTCGATGGTGCCGAACACCTCTTCCGGCCAGGCCGGCGGCTTGAGGGTCTTGAGGCCTTCTTCCAGGTCGTGGAGGTCCTTCACCCGCACGCTGGAGGCGTAGCGCGCGTCGCCCAGCACCGGCTGGCCGTTGGCGTCGAGCAGGCCGAGGGTGGCGCCCACCCCCAGGGCCTCGCCGATGTTGCGGGCCATGGGCTGCATGGCCGAGCCGTTCCACTGCACCCAGTCGAATTTCCAGATGTCCCACAGCTGCGGGTAGTTCACCGGGGCGTTGGCCACGCGGTAGTTGTCGACGCTGATGTGGTCGCCGAACACGCCGTTGGCGATGCGCCCGAAGGCGTCGGCGCGGCCGGGGCCTTCCTCGGTGGGGTAGAGGCGCCGGCGGGTGTCGTTCCAGGCGGTGCCCAGCAGGGTGCCGAGCACGTCCTTGAAGCCCGCGCGCAGTTCGGCCCTGGCCTGTTTGTCGGGGTTCTGGCCCAGCACGTCCTCGGCGAAGCGGTCGAACTTCCAGGGGTTGATGTAGGTGAACAGCATGCTCATGCCCAGCGCCTGGCCGAAGGCGCCGCCGCGCACGGTAGGGACGGTGGAGGCGATGGAGTGCATGGCCGCGCCGCCGTCGATGCGCACGGCCTGGCCGTTGTAGCGCAGCTCGCCGGTGTGGCAGGCGGAGCAGGTGATGTCGAGGTACTCCGGGCCGTTGTCGCCGTTGCGGTGGCGGGCGAAGCCCACCGGCAGGTTGCCGGGGTTGTTCGGGTCGAGCTTGCGCTCCTTGGCCGGCTTGAGCTGCTCGGGGGCGATCAGGAAGCCGTAGCGGGCGAGGTTGGCCGGGGCGGCGAACTTCTCGTCGGAGAAGGGCTGGCGCAGCTGGACGAACCAGTCGTAGAGCAGGCCCTTCACCTGGGTGCCCTGGGGCGTGTAGTAGTAGTGCTCGCGGGCCTGCTGGTCCCATTGCGGCAGCAGGTTGAGCTTGTCCGGCGGGGTGTACTGCGGCACGTTGGGGTGGGCGACGTACCAGAGCAGCACGCCACCCACGAGCAGGAGCAGCAGGACGACAGCGAGTATGATCCGTCCGATGATGCGCATCGCAACTTCCTTGTTCTGGGGGCCCGGGGCCATCGTTATGCCAATACCGGCGCCGCTTGGCAAGGTGATGGCGTACGATGAACAGGGTTTTTGTCCACCCGGCCGCTTGCGCCGTGGTGATCGCAGGCGCGGCCCATGTGCGGTTCGCCCGCCGTTTTGAAAGGGACATCACCGCCGGTGATGTCGAAAAGGTGTGTCTTGAGTTCCGATCATTCCCTCGACGACGAATCAGTGGCCGCACGGGTGTCGCGGCATTTTCGCGTGGCCCTGGACGAGCGCGGCTACAGCCCCGACGCCTCGCAGCAGGCCGCCATCGACCACCTGGCCGACTGGCTGGACGGCTTCCTCGGCGGCCGCCGCTCCTGGCTGCGCAAGCCGCCCGCGGGCGTCTACCTGTGGGGCAGCGTGGGCCGCGGCAAGAGCTTCGTGATGGACTGCTTCTATGCCGCGGCACCCTTGCAGGCCAAGCGCCGCGTGCATTTCCACGCCTTCCTGCAGGAGCTGCAGAAACGCATGATGGCCTTCACCGGCCAGGCCGACCCGCTGGCCCGGGCGGCCCGGGAGATCGCCGCGCAGACGCGGCTGCTGTGCTTCGATGAGTTCCACGTGCACGACATCGGCGACGCCATGCTGCTCGGGCGCATGCTCAAGGTGCTGGTGGAGGAGGGCGTGGGCATGGTCTGCACCTCCAACTACCAGCCCGAGGGCCTGTGCCCCAACCCGCTGTACCGCGAGCGCTTCCGCCCGGCCATCGAGCTGATCGAGAAACGTTTCGACGTGGTGCCGCTGGACGGCGGCGAGGACTACCGCCTGCGCGCCACGCCCCTGGAGAACTGGGGCAGCTACCTGTGGCCGGCGCGCGCCGACGACCTGGCGCTGATCGGCGCGCGCCTGGGCCTGGACGACGCGGCGCGGTTCGACCAGGTGCTGGACGTCAACCACCACCCGCTGCGCATCCATGCCCTGGAGGAAGGCCGCGCCTGGCTCGACTTCAGCGAGCTGTTCGAACGCCCGCGCTCGGCGGCCGACTACCTGTGGCTGATCGAGCATTTCCCGCGCATGGCGGTCAGCGGCCTGGGCCCGCTGGGCGACTACCCGCCGGACGTGAGCATGCGCTTCCTCAACTTCATCGACATCGCCTACGACCGCCAGTTGCGCCTGCAGCTGTTCGCCAGCGTGTCGCTGGACCGCCTGGCCGAGGGCGGCGCGGCGGTGGATTTCGCGCGGACCCTGAGTCGGTTGCGGCAGTTGAAGCTGGAGCCGTTGTAGGGGAGCCGGGCCCAGCTCCGGAGGGGCGGGTGTGGGTGGTGTATCGGCGTACAACCGCGAACGGTTGTACGCCCTACGCCAAGGTCGGTCATGGCGTGGGGCGAATGGCGGGTTATCCGTTGATACAGGTTTGGGCGATTATCGCCCAACTCCATTTGCGATTATCGCCCGACGCTTCGATAATCGGCCAAACCCTCCGCCAGCAGGACAGCGCCATGACCGACGAAAATTCCGCCAGCTCGGGCACCCTGGCCCCGCCCATCGTCGCTTCGCCGGCCAAGCGCATCGAGGCCTTCACCGGCGACCCCAACTTCATGACCTCGCTGGCCCGCGGCCTGGCGGTGATCCATGCGTTCCAGGAACGCAAGCGCCACCTGACCATCGCCCAGGTCAGCCACCGCACCGAGATTCCCCGCGCCGCCGTGCGCCGCTGCCTGCACACGCTGATGAAGCTGGGCTACGTGACCACCGACGGGCGCACCTATTCGCTGCTGCCCAAGGTGCTGACCCTGGGCCACGCCTACCTGTCCTCGACGCCGCTGGCGGTCACCGCGCAGCCGATCCTCGACCGCGTCAGCGAGCAGCTGCGCGAGGCCTGTTCCATGGCCACCCTGGAAGGCGACGAGATCCTCTACATCGCCCGCTCGGCCACGCCGCAGCGGCTGATCTCGGTGGACCTCAGCGTGGGCAGCCGGCTGCCGGCCTACTGCACCTCCATGGGCCGCATCCTCCTGGCCGGGCTCGACGACCAGGCCCTGGAGGACTACCTGGCCCACGCCGACCTGCAGGTGAAGACCAGCCGCACCGTGTGCACCCCCGAGGGCCTGCGCGCGAGCATCGCCGAGATCCGCCGGCAGGGCTGGGTGATCATCGACCAGGAGCTGGAGATGGGCCTGCGTTCGGTGGCGGTGCCGCTGAAGGACTCCGCCGGCCAGGTGCTGGCGGCGCTGAACGTCGGCACCCACGTCGGCCGGGTGTCGCGCCAGGAACTGGAGACGCGCTTCCTGCCGGTGCTGCTGGAGGCCAGCCGGGAGCTGAGCACGCGGCTGTTCCACTGAGGGTTGGTTTTGTTCGGTAATCGCCCGGCTTGGCGATTATCGAATTGAAGGGCTGTCAGACTATTCGTACTGTGGGCCGTCCGCCCGCAAGGGCGCCGAATAACAACAATGAGTGACAGCCACCGGTCCACGCCCCGGTGGCGGCCTCATTCCTGTCCGCCTGCAGGAATCGCCGCATGACCCGTTCCGCCACCCTGCCGTCCACCGGCACCCTGGACGTCCAATCCTTCATCAATGCCCAGCCGCTGTCGGCGTACCAGTACCGCATCGTGCTGCTGTGCTTCCTCATCGTCTTCCTCGATGGCCTCGACACTGCGGCCATGGGCTTCATCGCCCCGGCGCTGACCCAGGACTGGGGCATCGACCGCGCCAGCCTCGGCCCGGTGATGAGCGCCGCGCTGATCGGCATGGTCTTCGGCGCCCTCGGCTCCGGCCCGCTGGCCGACCGCTTCGGGCGCAAGGTGGTGCTGGTGGCGGCGGTGTTCCTGTTCGGCCTGTTCAGCGTGCTCTGCGCCTTCAGCGCCAACCTCGACCAGTTGCTGGTGCTGCGCCTGCTCACCGGCGTCGGCCTGGGTGCTGCCATGCCCAACGCCACCACGCTGCTCGCCGAGTACACCCCCGAACGCCTCAAGTCGCTGCTGGTCACCAGCATGTTCTGCGGCTTCAACCTGGGCATGGCCGGCGGCGGCTTCATTTCCGCCAAGCTGATCCCGGCCTTCGGCTGGCACAGCCTGCTGCTGCTCGGCGGCGTGCTGCCGCTGGTGCTGGCCCTGGTGCTGCTGCTGTGGCTGCCGGAATCGGCGCGCTTCCTGGTGGTGCGCAGCCGCGGCGACGAGCGCGTGCGCAAGGCGCTGGCGCCGATAGCCCCGGCGGAGGTGGCCATGGCCGGCGGCTTCAGCGTGCCGGAGCAGGGCAGCGCGCCCAGCGGCAACGTGCTCAAGGTGGTGTTCGCCGGCCGCTACAGCGCCGGCACCCTGCTGCTGTGGCTGACCTACTTCATGGGCCTGGTGATCGTCTACCTGCTCACCAGCTGGCTGCCCACCCTGATGCGCGACAGCGGCGCCAGCCTGGAGCAGGCTGCCTTCATCGGCGCGCTGTTCCAGCTGGGCGGGGTGCTCAGCTCGGTGGCGGTGGGCTGGGCCATGGACCGTTTCAACCCGCACAAGGTGATCGGCCTCTTCTACTGCCTGGCCGGCGTCTTCGCCTACTGCGTGGGCCAGAGCCTGGGCACCCTCGGCCTGCTGGCGGGTCTGGTGCTGGCCGCGGGCATGTGCGTGAACGGCGCGCAGTCGGCCATGCCCTCGCTGGCGGCGCGCTTCTACCCGACCCAGGGGCGCGCCACCGGGGTGTCCTGGATGCTCGGCATCGGCCGCTTCGGCGCCATCCTCGGCGCCTGGATCGGCGCCACCCTGCTGGGCCTGGGCTGGAACTTCGAACAGGTGCTCACTGCGTTGGTGGTGCCGGCGGCCATCGCTGGCACCGCGGTGGTGATCAAGGGCCTGGTCAGCCACGCGGACGCTACCTGAGCCCTAGGGCGGAACACCGGCGCCCGGGAACCATGGCGCGCCGATGCAGGCGCGCGCCCTGCGCGCGAAATCGCGGACGGAGTCCCTACGGGTTGCCAGGAGGCACGCCCTCGTAGGAGCGGGCCCTGCCCGCGAATCGCGCGCAGGGCGCGCTCCTACAGGTGGGACAGCGGTGGCGGGGTAGGACTCCGTCCGCGATTACCGGCCGTTCCGGCGCGATTCGCGGATAGGATCCGCTCCGAAGAACCGGCCCTCTATATCTCCCCCCCGCAATGACAACGGACCAGCGGTCGCCCACCGCCTGCGAGCGGTAGCGAATGTATCGGCCATGAAAAATCAAGGACACATGCCGCCGCTAACGCCGGCCCCACAATAGGCCCATCGCATCCCGGCCCTGGCCGGGGTTTCACGCAACTGTCGTTCGAGCGGTTCGGGCCATGAGTGTTTCTGTCCACCCGCGCAGGCCGGTGCCCATGGAGGGGGCCGAGGGTCAGCGCGCTTTTACCCTGATCGAGCTGATGGTGGTGGTCGCCCTGGTGGCGATCTTCGCCAGCATCGCCGTGCCGGCCTTCGGCTCGCTGATCGAGTCCAGCCGGGTGAAGTCTTCCGCCTCGGCGCTCTACCGCCTGCTCCAGGGCGCCCGCGCCGACGCCGTGAGCACGCGCACCGCCATGAGCCTGTGCCAGAACGGCAGCGCCTACGAGTGGCTGCTGGTGCGTGCCGGCAGCTGCGCCTCGCTCGACGCCAGCCTGGTGGCGCAGCGCCTGAGCCTGCCCAGCAGCATCGGCGTGGCCAGCAGCGTCAGCGGCCTGACCTTCCGTGCCGACGGCAGCGCCGCGGTGGCCAGCCTGAGCCTCAGCGGCAGCAGGAGCGGCAGCAGCTACAGCATCAAGGTCGCCGCTTCCGGCTACATGAGCCTGGGCTCGGGGAGCAGCCAATGAAACGCAACCTGGCCGGCTTCAGCCTGATCGAAGTGCTGGTGGCATTGCTGGTGATCTGCGTCGGCGTGCTGGGCATGCTCGCCATGCAGGGCAGGGCGATCGCCTATTCCCAGGACATGGCGGTGCGCGGCACGGCGGCGGCGCTGGCCGACGAGCTGATGGAAACCATCCGCACCGACCTCTATTCCGCCCAGGACGGCGGCACGCCGCTGACGCCGCCGGCCAGCTCCGACTACTACAAGGCCAGCGGCAGCGCCTTCCCCGCGGCGCCGGACAGCTGCGCCTCGCTGGCCGCGCTGAGCGCCTCGCAACGCCTGGGCTGCTGGGCGCAGCGGGTGCGCCAGGCGCTGCCCGACGCCGCCAGCCTGATGAGCAGCGATTTCCACGTCTGCCGCAGCAATGGCGCCAGCACCTGCAGCGGCAGCGGCTCGGCCATCGAGATCCAGCTGGCCTGGCGGGTGAAGTCCGGCGAGTGCCTGGACGCGAATGCCGGCAGCGACCCGACCATCTGCCACTACGTGCTGCGCGAGGAGCCCTGAATGCCCGCCCACTCCCGCCGCCAGGCCGGCCTCTCGCTGGTCGAGCTGATGGTGGCCATGACCCTCGGCCTGTTCCTGGTGCTGGGTGTCACCCAGATGTACCTCGACGGCAGCACCCGCACCCGCTACTTCACCGGCCAGTCCGAGAACCTCGACAACGCCCGCTACCTGCAGCGAGTGCTGGACGCGCGGCTGTCCCGGGCCGGCTACCGGCGCCAGCCATCGACACGCATGAGCACCGCCTTCCCGGCGCAGAGCAAGAACGGCTGCAGCTTCGCCGCCGGCCAGGCGCTGGTGCGGGTGGATGCCAACACCCTGTGCCTGCGCTACCAGCCGCGCGACGCCGACGACATCGACTGTACCGGCGCTTCCCTGGGCAGCCTGCCGGGGTTGACCACGCCCTACGCGACCTTCAGCCCGAGCAACGACGTGGTGGAGAAGATCGGCCTCGCCAACGGCCAGCTCAGTTGCAACGGCAGCGTGCTGGCCGACAACGTGGCGGCGGTGCACTTCGACTACGGCGTGGACACCGGCAGCGACGAGAACGCCCGCCAGGTCGCCAAGTACGTCGCCAGCCCGACCAGCGCCCAGACCGTGCGCAGCCTGCGCTACACGCTGCTGCTGGCCAGCAGCGGCAGCAACCTGACCGGCGGCATGAGCACCACCAGCTGCGCCGACTGGGCGACCCTCAGCGGCGGCAGCGCCTGCACCGACGGCGACGGTACCCTGCGGCGCATCGTCAGCGGCAGCAGCATGTTGAGGAACCTGATGCCATGAGGAGTACCCCGATGCACGGGCGCCAGCGCGGCGCCGTGCTATTCGTCGCCCTGGTGATGCTGCTGGTGCTGACCCTGCTGGCGGTCGGCGGCATGCGCGAGATGCAGCTGGAAGGGCGGATGACCGGCAACCGCCTGGAGCTGCAGCGGCTGACCAGCGCGGCCGAATCGGCCCTGCGCGAAGGCGAGGGCAGGGTGAGCGAGAGCAGCCGCGCGCTGGAGGCCTGCTCGTCGTCCGCCAGCCCCTGCTACACCGGCCTGGCCAGCAGCTACGCCGCGGACTTCTCCAGTACCACGGCCTACACCGGGCTGGACGGCGCCACCAGCCTGCCGCGCAACGCGCGCTGGTACCTGCGCTACATCGGCAACAGCTGCAAGGGCGGCTCCGGCGGCAGCGCCAACGCCTACCTGTCCAAGGGCCAGGCCGGCTGCACCTACTACTACGAAGTCAACGCCCAGGCCTACAAGGACCGCGCCAGCGCCGGCTGCGCCGCCAACACCCTGTGCCTGCGCTCCAGCACCGCGCTGGTGATCCCATGAGGCCCGCGAGGAGGCTCCCTACCATGAAACCGCTGCGCGCGCTGGCGCTGCTCCTGCTGTCCTGCCTGCTGTGCGCCGGCGCCCGGGCCTCGGTGCTGGCGCAGACGCCGCTGTTCGTCAGCAACATCGCCCCGCCGATGAACATGCTGGTGGTCGGCCGCGACCAGAAGCTCTACTTCCCGGCCTACAACGACGCCTCGGACATCGACGGCGACGGCCAGCTGGACATCTACTACAAGCCGAGCATCGACTACACCGGTTACTTCGACTCGTACAAGTGCTACAGCTACGACAGCAGCAACAACGTCTTCGTCCCGAAGAGCGTCACCAGCACCAAGAAGTGCAGCAGCCAGTGGAGCGGCGACTTCCTCAACTACCTGACCATGTCGCGCCTGGACGTGCTGCGCAAGGTGCTCTACGGCGGCTACCGCTCCACCGACAGCGCCACCGCCACGGTGCTGGAGCGCGCCTTCATCCCCAACGACGCCCACAGCTGGGGCAAGGAATACAAGAGCGTCGCCCGCGACGGCTACAACATCGCCGACTACGCGCCGCTGAGCGTCCCGGACAGCGGCAAGTACATCCTCTTCGCCAACACCTCGCGGCCGGCCAGCGGCACGTCCACGCTCACCGGCTACAGCAGCAGCGCCGTGCCCAGGCTGCGGGTGATCAGCAACACCAGCTACCGCATCTGGAACTGGGTCTCGCGGGAGGACCCGCAGGCCACCAACACCATTTCCTCCAGCACCAGCGTCACCCCCAGCCCGGACATGACGGTGCGCGTGCAGGCCTGCGTCAGCGGCCTGCTGGAGAGCAACTGCACCCAGTACGGCAGCGTCTACAAGCCCACCGGCGTACTCCATGACTACGGCGCTTCGAACAAGATGTACTTCGGCCTGGTCACCGGCACCTATTCCAACAACCTGCGCGGTGGCGTGCTGCGCAAGGCGCCGGCCAGCTTCAGCGACGAATACACCGCCAGCACCGGGCGCTTCCTCACCGACGCCACCAGCGGCACCGGCTGCCTGAACTCGCGCTGCTACGTGAACAACAGCGGCATCGTCGCCAACCTCGACCGCCTGGTGTACTACCAGCGCTGCAGCAGCGGCACCCTGCTCAACCCGCTGACCAACGGCAACTGCCCGGACTGGGGCAACCCGCTGGGCGAGATGGCCTACGAGGCGCTGCGCTACTACGCCGGCAAGGCGCTCAACGGCAACTATGCGGCGGGCAGCATCGACACGGGGCTCGGGTTGTCCAGCGTCACCACCTGGAGCAACCCCTACTCGACCTACCCGTCGTGCACCCGGCCGTTCATGACGCTGATGAGCGACATCAACCCCAGCTACGACTCGGACGTGCCCGGCAGCACCCTGGGCAGCGACGTCAAGCCCACCGACGACATCGGCTTCGACTTCGCCAGCATCGGCGCCACCCTGTGGAGCAAGGAGGTGGGCGCCAGCGCCAAGGTCAACATCGGCGAATCCTCCGGCACCACCAACGACTCGGCGCCCACCGCCAAGTCCGCCAGCAGCTTCGCCAGCATCCGCGGCCTGGCCGAGGAGCCCACGCGCCAGGGCAGCTACAGCACCGCCGCGGTGAGCTACTTCGGCAGCCAGACGGCGCTGACCAGCGCCGGCTCGAACAAGGTGCAGAGCTTCTCCATCGCGCTGTCCTCGACCTTGCCCAACATCAGGATCACCACCAGCAAGGGCACCCTCAAGCTGGTGCCCTTCAGCATGGACGTGACCCAGGGCGTGGTCAGCCAGATCACCGGCTTCTACATCGACACCCTGACCAGGGACAGCAGCGGCAACATCAGCACCATCACCTTCCGCGTGGTCTACGACGACTCGGCCCAGGGCAGCGACTACGACATGGACGCCATCGTGCTCTACACGGTGACGGCCAACAGCGACGGCACCGTGTCGGTCACCGCCAAGACCGAGTATTCGGTGGCGTCCTACGAGTCGCACATGGGCTACACCATGTCCGGCACCACCAAGGACGGCGTCTACCTGGAGGTGACCGGCGGCGGCAGCGGCAACGTGCAGTACAAGCTCGACACCCCGGACGGCAAGTACCCGGGCGACTGCTCGGCGAGCGGGGCGAGCTGCGCCTACCTGCCGGGCCTGGCGAACAACAGCGCGACCATCACCGACACGTCCGGCTCGGGCCGCAACCAGACTTCCACCACCCGTGCCACCTACCACACCCGCACCTTCACCCCATCCGCCTCGACCGCGGTGACCACCCTGCAGGACCCCCTGTGGTACGCCGCCAAGTACGGCAAGAGCGACCTCAGCACCTGGGACTCCGACGGCGACGGCACGCCGGACAACTACTTCCTGGTGAGCAACCCGAGCAAGCTGGCCAGCCAGCTGAAGTCGGCCTTCGACGACATCCTCCAGCTCAACACCTCGGTCACCGCGGTGGCGGTGGACTCGCAGTCGCTGGACGACGGCGACTACGTCTACAGCACCAACTTCAGCTCCAGCGACTGGACCGGCGACCTGATCAAGAAGCAGAAGGTCAAGACCACCTCCAGCAGCGGCAGCACCAGCACGACCACCACCACCCTGTGGAAGGCCTCGGCGCAACTGCCCAGCAGCCGCAACATCTACTTCGCCAGGAACGGCAGCCTGACCGCGTTCACCTGGGCCAACCTCAGCAGCGCCCAGCAGACCGCGCTCAACCGCACCGCCGCCGGCGTGGTCGACAGCAAGGGCACCACCCGCGTGGACTTCCTGCGCGGCAGCAACACCAGCTTCCGCAGCCGCTCCACGCTGCTCGGCGACATCGTCAACTCCTCGCCGGTGCTGGTCAGCGGCGCCGACTACATCACCGCGCGGGCCGACGCCCTGGAGGGCAGCACCAGCTACGCCACCTACGCCAGCGGCCAGGCCTCCAAGCCGTCGGCGGTCTATGTAGGCGCCAACGACGGCATGCTGCATGCCTTCAACGCCAGCACCGGGGCCGAGCTGTTCGCCTTCATCCCCAGCGCGGTGATCGCCAACCTGAACATCCTCACCGCCAGCGACTACGGCAAGGAGCAGGGCACCGAGCACCAGTACTTCGTCGACGGCACCCCGGTGGTGGCCGACGTCTACTACGGCTCGGCCTGGCACAAGGTGCTGGTCGGCAGCCTGGGCGCCGGCGGCCGCGAGGTCTTCGCCCTGGACGTGACCGACCCGGCCTCGCCGAGCCTGCTCTGGGAGTTCACCAGCGACAACGACTCGAGCCTCGGCTACACCGCCGCCAGGCCCAGCATCGCCCGCCTGCACGACGGCAAGTGGGTGGCCCTGGTGCCCAACGGCTACGAGAGCGGCAGCAACAGCGCCTCGCTGCTGATCATCGACATCCAGACCGGTACCCTGCTGAGGAAGCTCACCGCCACGCCCAGCCTGACCAGCGCCGAGACCAGCGCGCTCGACAGCCTGGCCAACGGCCTGTCGCGGCTCTACGTGGCCGACGTGAACAGCGACGGCATCGCCGACTACGCCTACGCCGGCGACCTGCTGGGCGACCTCTGGCGCTTCGACCTGATCGACACCAGCGCCAGCAGCCCGCTCACCGCCAGCGCCGCCGACGCCAGGTTCGCCGTGGCCTTCGGCGGCAACCCGCTGTACGTGGCGCGCAATGCCAGCGGCACGCGTCAGCCGATCACCGCGGCGCCGAGCCTGGTCGAGCACCCCACGGGCACCGGCTACATCGTCGCCTTCGGCAGCGGCCGCTACCTGACCACCTCGGACAAGACCTCCACCGCCACCCAGAGCGTCTACGGCATCTGGGACCGCAAGACCGCCGGCGAGGCCACCAGCGCCTCGCTGACCGCGGCCAGGACGCGCAGCGACCTGCAGCAGCAGACGCTGACCGCCGGCACCACCGACGGCGTCACCACCTACAGCCTGAGCGACAGCGACGTCGACTGGTACGACAGCAGCGGCGACACCGCCGACGCCAACGTGGCCAAGTGGGGCTGGTACTTCGACTTCACCCAGAGCGGCGAGCGGCTGATCTACGACATGACGCTCTACGGCTCCAGCCTGATCTTCAGCAGCGTCACGCCGCAGACCGGCACCTGCGCCGCGGGGCTGTCCGGCACCGTCTACGCGGTGGACCCGGAGAACGGCGGGCAGACCGACTACAACGTCTTCGACCTGGACAACGACGGCACCTACGAGTCGGTGGCCGGCTTCGTCACCGGTGGCGGCGACATCACCCTGTCCGGTGGCTACACCTGGGGCAACTCCGAGGCCGCCAACACCCTCGACGGCGTGGCCACCAGCACCGGCACGGTCAGCGGCCGGCGCAGCTGGCAGGTGCTGCCGAGCGATTCCAACTGAAAGGGCCAGCGATGAAACCTGCACAGCGAAGCCGCGGCTTCACCCTGATAGAAATGATGATCGTCGTGGTCATCCTGGCGATACTCGCGGCCATCGCGCTGCCCAGCTACCAGAAGTACGTGCTGCGCAGCCACCGCGCCGAGGGCCAGGCGCTGCTGAGCGAGGCGGCGGCGCGGCAGGAGCGCTACTTCGCGCAGAACAACAGCTACGCCAGCACCGCCGCGGCGCTGAACATGACCAGCTACGTCGCCAGCCTGCAGTACTACGGCCTGGCCATCTCCAACGTCAGCGCCTCGACCTACACCCTGACCGCCACGGCCACCGGCAGCCAGGCCAGGGACAGCGAATGCCTGACGCTGACCCTCGACCAGGCCGGCACCCGCGGCGCCAGCGGCACCGGCACGGCCAGCACCTGCTGGCAATGAGCCAGGGCGAAAGCGTGCGATAGGCGAACACTGCGCCACAGGTCGAATTGCGCCGCCGGCCATCCCACCTTAGGGTGGCCGGACGGTATGCGGGCCAGCCGTCCCCGGATCGGGGTGGCCGCGCGACCGTCCGTCCTCTGCCGGGCCCTGCCGTCCCGGCCACGGCATAGACTGGACGGGCACGAGCCGCGACGAAGAGCGCGGACGACTACAACAAGAGTGAGTGCCTGTATGCAGAACCTGCTGAGCGAGCGCAGCCGGATCTTCGAACGCGCCGACCCCTACGCGGTGTCCGGCTACGTCAACCAGCACGTCGGCAACCACGCCCTGCGCATGCCCGCCCACGGCCGCCCCGAGGCCAGCCTCAACCACCGCAAGTTCGCCAGCCTCGACCTCTGCCGCATCAGCTACGGCGCCGCGGTGCGCGTCACCTCGCCGGCGCTGGAGACCATCTACCACCTGCAGGTGCTGCTGCACGGCCACTGCCTGTGGCGCGGCCAGGGCCGGGAACACTACCTGGAGCCCGGCGAGCTGCTGCTGATCAACCCGGACGACCCGGTCGACCTGACCTACTCGGACGACTGCGAGAAATTCATCATCAAGATCCCCACCGCGGTGCTCGAAGGCGTCTGCGCCGAACAGCGCTGGGCCCACCCGCGCCAGGGCCCGCGCTTCACCGAGAGCCGCTACCGCCTGGGCGAGCTGGAAGGCTTCGTCAACCTGCTGGGCATGGTCTGCATGGAAGCCGAGGCCGGCGAGCGCCTGCCGCGCATCGAGGAGCACTACCAGCAGATCGTCGCCAGCAAGCTGCTGACCCTGCTGCAGACCAACGTCAGCCGCGAATGCCTGGCCGCGCCCATGGCCTCGTTCGAGCGCATCGACGACTACATCGAGCGCAACCTCAAGCAGGACATCGACATCGAGGAACTGGCCCGCCAGGCCAGGATGAGCCTGCGCTCGCTCTACGCCCTGTTCGAACGCCACGCCAGCAGCACCCCACGCCAGTACATCCGCCAGCGCAAGCTCGAACGCATCCGCGCAAGCCTCGCCGACCCCAGCTGCAACGTGCGCAACGTCACCGAGCTGGCGCTGGACTACGGCTTCCTGCACCTGGGGCGCTTCTCCGAGAGCTACCGCCAGCAGTTCGGCGAGCTGCCCTCGGAAACCTTCAAGCGCCGCGGCTGATACCGGGCGGCATTCGCGGTTATCCGCCGTTGGCCGTGCCACCGGGGCGTCCGGCGTGGCCGGTGAATCCAATCGCGGACGGAGTCCGCTCCGTCCGTGCCATGCCATTCCCCTGTAGGAGCGCGCCCTGCGCGCGAATCGCGGGCAGGGCCCGCTCCTACGTCCGTGCTTCCTGGAACCGTAGGAGCGGACTCTGTCCGCGATTCGGCGGATAACGCCGTAGGCGTTATGCGCCCTACGGGTTTCCAGAGGAATATCCGCGCGCACCGGAACGCCCCTTCAGAAGGCCGAGCGAAACCGGCGCTCAGGAGGTCATGCGACATGGATGTCGACCCCGCACCCCCTCAATCCCCACCCCCTGAAACACCTCGCAACCCCGCCTGCAAAAACCGGATAACGCTCTGCACAAAGCGGATATTGCCCCCGCCCACCCAGCCCTAACCTGAGCCTGCCTGAACAATAACAACGGAGGCCCCGGCCATGACCCTGGGTATCGACTACTTGCGTTCCCTGCTCGAAGAAGACCCCGTCAAGGGCGTCTACCGCTGCAAGCGCGAAATGTTCACCGACCCGCGCCTGTTCGAACTGGAGATGAAGCACATCTTCGAAGGCAACTGGGTCTACCTCGCCCACGAAAGCCAGATTCCCGAGAAGAACGACTTCCTGACCACCCTGATCGGTCGCCAGTCGATCTTCATCGCGCGCAACAAGGAAGGCCAGCTCAATGCCTTCCTCAATGCCTGCAGCCACAAGGGCGCCATGCTCTGCCGGCACAAGTCGGGCAACCGCTCCAGCTACACCTGCCCGTTCCACGGCTGGACCTTCAACAACTCCGGCAAGCTGCTCAAGGTCAAGGACCCGGCCGAGGCCGGCTACCCGTCGAGCTTCAACTGCGAAGGCTCGCACGACCTGACCAAGGTGGCGCGCTTCGAGTCCTACCGCGGCTTCCTCTTCGGCAGCCTCAACCCCGACGTGCGCCCGCTGGTGGAGCACCTGGGCGAGTCGGCGAAGATCATCGACATGATCGTCGACCAGTCCCCCGAGGGCCTGGAAGTGCTGCGCGGCTCCTCCACCTACATCTACGAGGGCAACTGGAAGCTCACCGCCGAGAACGGCGCCGACGGCTACCACGTCAGTTCCGTGCACTGGAACTACGCCGCCACCCAGAACCAGCGCAAGCAGCGCGAGGCCGGCGAGGAAGTGAAGACCATGAGCGCCGGTGGCTGGGCCAAGCACGGCGGCGGCTTCTACTCCTTCGAGCACGGCCACATGCTGCTCTGGACGCGCTGGGCCAACCCCGAGGACCGCCCGGCCTACGAGCGCCGCGAACAGCTCGCCGCCGACTTCGGCCAGGCCCGCGCCGACTGGATGATCCAGAACTCGCGCAACCTCTGCCTGTACCCCAACGTCTACCTGATGGACCAGTTCAGCTCGCAGATCCGCATCGCCCGGCCCATCGACGTCAACCGCACCGAGATCACCATCTACTGCATCGCGCCCAGGGGCGAAAGCATGGAGGCCCGCGCCCAGCGCATCCGCCAGTACGAGGACTTCTTCAACGTCAGCGGCATGGCCACCCCGGACGACCTGGAGGAGTTCCGCTCCTGCCAGCAGGCCTACCAGGGCAGCGCCGAGGGCTGGAACGACATGTCCCGTGGCGCCGCCCACTGGATCCAGGGCGCCGACGAAGCCGCGCAGGAGATCGAACTGCACCCGCAACTGTCCGGCGTGCGCACCGAGGACGAAGGCCTGTTCGTGCTGCAGCACAAGTACTGGCTGGAAGCGATGACCCAGGCCCTGGCCGCCGAACAGGCCAAGCGCATTCCGCTCGAGGAGGCCGTGTGATGAGCCGCTACGAAACCGTCCGCGACTTCCTCTACCGCGAAGCCCGCTACCTCGACGACAAGGACTGGGACGCCTGGCTGGAGCTGTACGCCAGCGACGCCAGCTTCTGGATGCCGGCCTGGGACGACCGCGACGAGCTGACCCAGGACCCGCAGCGGGAAATCTCGCTGATCTGGTACGGCAACCGCGGCGGCCTGGAAGACCGCGTGTTCCGCATCAAGACCGAGCGCTCCAGCGCGACCATGCCGGACACCCGCACCTCGCACAACATCAGCAACATCGAGGTGCTGGGCGAGGAGGACGGCATCTGCCAGGTGCGCTTCAACTGGCACACCCTGAGCTTCCGCTACAAGACCACCGACAGCTACTTCGGCACCAGCTTCTACGCCATCGACCTGCGCGGCGACAACCCGCTGATCAAGGCCAAGAAGGTGGTGCTGAAGAACGACTACGTCCGCCAGGTCATCGACATCTACCACATCTGAGGTGGCCGCCATGAGCTATTCGATCGCACTGAACTTCGAGGACGGCGTCACCCGCTTCATCGACGCCACCCCCGGCGAGACCGTGGCCGACGCGGCCTACCGCCAGGGCGTGAACATCCCCCTGGACTGCCGCGACGGCGCCTGCGGCACCTGCAAGTGCTTCGCCGAGGCCGGCCGCTACGACCTGGGCCAGGACTACATCGAGGATGCGCTGAGCGAAGAGGAAGCCGGGCAGGGCTACGTGCTGACCTGCCAGATGCGCGCCGAAAGCGACTGCGTGGTGCGCGTGCCTGCCTCCTCGGACGTCTGCAAGACCCAGCAGGCCAGCTACCAGGCGGCCATCAGCGAGGTGCGCCAGCTCTCCGAGAGCACCATCGCCCTGTCGGTCAAGGGCGAATCCCTGAGCAAGCTGGCCTTCCTGCCGGGGCAGTACGTCAACCTGCAGGTGCCGGGCAGCGACCAGAGCCGCGCCTATTCCTTCAGCTCGCTGCAGAAGGGCGGCGAGGTCAGCTTCCTGATCCGCAACGTGCCGGGCGGGCTGATGAGCAGCTTCCTCACCAGCCTGGCCAAGGCCGGCGACAGCCTGGAACTGGCCGGCCCGTTAGGCAGCTTCTACCTGCGCGACATCAAGCGCCCGCTGTTGCTGCTGGCCGGCGGCACGGGCCTGGCGCCCTTCACGGCGATGCTGGAGAAGATCGCCGAGCAGGGCAGCGAGCACCCGCTGCACCTGATCTACGGGGTGACCAACGACTTCGACCTGGTGGAGCTGGACCGGCTCGAGGCCTTCGCCGCGCGCATCCCCAACTTCAGCTTCAGCGCCTGCGTGGCCAACCCCGAGAGCAGCTATCCGCAGAAGGGCTACGTCACCCAGCACATCGAACCCAGGCACCTCAACGAAGGCGAGGTGGACATCTACCTGTGCGGCCCGCCGCCGATGGTCGAGGCGGTCAGCGCCTACATCCGCGAGCAGGGCATCACGCCGGCGAATTTCTACTACGAGAAGTTCGCGGCCAGCGCGGCGTGATGGGGGCGCTGTAAGAGCCCCTCTCCCTAACCCTCTCCCGCAAGCGGGAGAGGGGACCGTCCGTGCCACGGTGGAATTCGATGTTAGCCGGCTATCACGAAGCACCGATATCTGCCCGAGCACCGAATGCAACCGAGGTGCACGGATAGCTCCCTCTCCCTTCAGGGAGAGGGCGGGGGGAGAGGGCAGCCGGACACCGCACCCACCTCCCAGGACGCAACCATTACCGAGGTAACCATGAACAGATTCGCCAACAAGGTCGCCATCGTCACCGGCGCCGCCCAGGGCATCGGCCGCCGCGTCGCCGAGCGCCTGGCCGAGGAGGGCGCCCGCCTGGTGGCGGTGGACCGCTCCGAGCTGGTCCACGAGCTGCAGGACGAACTCGGCCAGCGCGCCGAGGTGCTGACCCTCACCGCCGACCTCGAGCAGTTCGCCGAGGCCCAGCGCGTGGTCAATGAGGCCGTGCAGCGCTTCGGCCGCCTGGACGTGCTGGTCAACAACGTCGGCGGCACCATCTGGGCCAAGCCCTATGAGCACTACGCCGAGCACGAGATCGAGGCCGAGGTGCGCCGCTCGCTGTTCCCCACCCTGTGGTGTTGCCGCGCCGCGCTGGCGCCGATGCTGGAGCAGGGCGGCGGGGCCATCGTCAACGTCTCCTCCATCGCCACCCGCGGCGTCAACCGCGTGCCCTACGGCGCGGCCAAGGGCGGGGTGAACGCGCTGACCGCCTGCCTGGCCTTCGAGACCGCCGAGCGCGGCATCCGCGTCAACGCCACCGCGCCGGGCGGTACCGAGGCGCCGCCGCGGCGCATCCCGCGCAACGCCGCCGAGCAGAGCGCGCAGGAGAAGGCCTGGTACCAGCAGATCGTCGACCAGACCGTGCAGAGCAGCCTGATGAAGCGCTACGGCAGCATCGACGAACAGGTCGGCGCCATCCTCTTCCTGGCCTCCGACGAAGCCTCCTACATCACCGGCGTGACCCTGCCGGTAGGCGGTGGCGACCTGGGCTGAAAACCCGACCCGAACCAACCCGTAGGATGGGTATCGCCTCCGGCTCAACGCCATCCTACGCAACCGAGCGGTGCCCGGCACTGCCCGAACGGCTTCTCGCACAACAACAAAAAAGAGAGTGACGCCATGCGGAAAATCGACGTACACGAGGTCATCGACAACGCGCGCTTCGGCCGCTTCCATTGGCGCGTGGTGGCCTGGTGCGCCCTGCTGCTGATCTTCGACGGCTACGACCTGTTCATCTATGGCGTGGTATTGCCGGTGCTGATGAAGGAATGGAGCCTGAGCCCGCTGCAGGCCGGCGCCCTGGGCAGCTACGCGCTGTTCGGGATGATGGCCGGGGCGCTGTTCTTCGGCCCGCTGGCCGACAAGGTCGGGCGCAAGAAGGGCATCGCCATCTGCTTCGTGCTCTTCTCCGGCTTCACCGTGCTCAACGGCTTCGCCAGCAACCCCACGCAGTTCGGCATCTGCCGCTTCATGGCCGGCCTGGGCATCGGCGGGCTGATGCCCAACGTGGTGGCGCTGATGAACGAATACGCGCCGAAGAAACTGCGCAGCACCCTGGTGGCGGTGATGTTCAGCGGCTACTCCCTGGGCGGCATGCTCTCCGCCGGCGTGGGCATCTACATGCTGCCGCGCTTCGGCTGGGAGGCGATGTTCTTCGCCGCGCTGCTGCCGCTGTTGCTGCTGCCGCTGATCCTCTGGCAACTGCCCGAGTCGGTGGGCTTCCTGCTGCGCCAGGGCCGCACCGGCCAGGCCCGCGCCATCCTGCGCCGCGTCAGCCCGGAAAGCGCGCTGGACGACACCAGCGAACTGCACCTGGACGAGGGCAAGCCCCGGGGCGCGCCGGTGCTGGAACTGTTCCGCGAGGGCCGGGCGCTGCGCACCCTGATGCTCTGGGTGGCGTTCTTCTGCTGCCTGCTGATGGTCTACGCGCTCAGCTCCTGGCTGCCGAAGCTGATGGCCAACGCCGGCTACAGCCTGGGTTCGAGCCTGTCGTTCCTGCTGGCGCTGAACTTCGGCGGCATGTTCGGGGCGATCTTCGGCGGTTGGCTGGGCGACCGCTTCAACCTGCCCAGGGTGGTGGCGCTGTTCTTCGTCGCCGCCGCCGTTTCCATCACCCTGCTGGGCTTCAACAGCCCGATGCCGGTGCTCTACCTGCTGATCGGCATCGCCGGGGCCACCACCATCGGCACGCAGATCCTGCTCTACGCCACCGCCGCGCAGTTCTACGGCCTGGCCATCCGCTCCACGGGCCTGGGCTGGGCCTCGGGCATCGGCCGCAACGGCGCCATCGTCGGCCCGCTGCTGGGCGGCTCGCTGCTGGCCATCGAGCTGCCGCTGCACCTGAACTTCATGGCCTTCGCCATCCCCGGCGCGCTGGCGGCGCTGGCCATGTACCTGGTCAGCCGGCGCAGCCTGGCGGTCGCCCCCCTGGCCGGAGCCCAGGCGTGAAGCGCCGCGCCGGCCTAGCGGTTGACCTGCTCGATCAGCGTCAGGCAGCGCTGCACCATGGCGCTGACGTCGCCGGCGCGGCGGCTGAGGATGATCGGCGACACCGCCTCGGGTTCCTCCAGGCTGGCGTAGCCGATGTCCGGGCGGTGCTGCTGCTGCACAGAGGCCGGCACCAGGGCCACGCCCAGGCCGGCGGCGACCAGGCCGATGGCGGTCTGCAGCTCGTTGGCCCACTGCGCCACGCGGATGCCCAGGCCGTGGTTGGCGAACAGCGCCAGCACGTGGTCGGCGTAGCTCGGCCGCGGATTGGCCGGGTACAGCACGAAGGGCTCGCGGGCCAGGCGCCGCAGGCTCACCGGCGCCCCCAGCAGGGGGTGCCCGGTGGGCAGCACCGCCACCAGCGGGTCCTCGCGCAGCACCTGCTGGTGGATGGCCGGGTCGTCGAAGCGCATGCGCCCGAAGCCGATGTCGATGCGCCCGCTCTTGAGCGCCTCGACCTGCTG
Source organism: Pseudomonas delhiensis (assembly GCF_900187975.1). Lineage (GTDB taxonomy): Bacteria > Pseudomonadota > Gammaproteobacteria > Pseudomonadales > Pseudomonadaceae > Pseudomonas > Pseudomonas delhiensis. The sequence goes on from NZ_FZPC01000004.1 coordinate 97,414, forward strand.
CAGGGTGGTCATCTCCTGCAGGCCCAGCTCCAGCTCGGTGTCGCCGCGCAGCTCGCGGATCAGCTCCGGCAGCACCGCGTAGAGGGTCGAGGGAGCGAAGCCGATGCCCAGCCACTGGCGCTGGCCCAGGCCGATGCGGCGGGTGTTGTCGCAGATGTTCTGCAGCTGTTCGAGCAGGGTGCCGCTCTGCTCGTAGAGGAAGCGCCCGGCCTCGGTCAGGCGCAGCGGCCGGCCGCGCTCCAGCAGCTCGACGCCGAGCAGTTCCTCCAGCTGCTGGATCTGCCGGCTCAGCGGCGGCTGGGCGATGTGCAGGCGCTCCGCGGCGCGGGTGAAGTTGAGGGTTTCGGCCACCGCCTGGAAGTACCGCAGGTGTCGAAGCTCCATGATACCTCCAGGGTATGGAACGAGAGGGCAATGATATTGGACTGCACGCCATTGCTGGCGCAATCCTTCGACGTGCAAGACAAGACCTGGAAGGTATCGGCCGCGACAGACGGCCGGGCCTCGACAAGAGCCTAGCGTGATATGGAACCTGACATGACCCAAGCCCTGATCGAACGCCTCGAGGCGATCATCGTCGACCTGCCGACCATCCGCCCGCACAAGCTGGCGATGCACACCATGCAGCGGCAGACCCTGGTGATCCTGCGCCTGCGCTGCAGCGACGGCATCGAAGGCCTCGGCGAGGCCACCACCATCGGCGGCCTGGCCTACGGCAACGAAAGCCCCGAGAGCATCAAGGCCAACCTGGAGGCGCATTTCGCGCCCCTGCTGATCGGCCAGGACGCCTGCAACGTCAATGCCGCCATGCAGCGCCTGGACAAGGCCATCAAGGGCAACACCTTCGCCCGCTCGGCGGTGGAGACCGCGCTGCTCGACGCCCAGGGCAAGCGCCTGGGCCTGGCCGTCAGCGAACTGCTCGGCGGCCGTGTGCGCGAAGGCCTGGAAGTGGCCTGGACGCTGGCCAGCGGCGACACCGCCCGCGACATCGAGGAAGCCGAGCGCATGCTCGACCTGCGCCGCCACCGCATCTTCAAGCTGAAGATCGGCGCCAACGCGCTGGAGCAGGACCTCAAGCACGTGGTGGCGATCAAGCGGGCCCTGGGCGAGCGCGCCAGCGTGCGCGTGGACGTCAACCAGTACTGGGACGAGTCCCAGGCCATCCGCGGCTGCCAGGTGCTCGGCGAGAACGGCATCGACCTGATCGAGCAGCCCATCTCGCGGATCAACCGCGCAGGGCAAGTGCGCCTGAACCAGCGCAGCCCGGCCCCCATCATGGCCGACGAATCCATCGAGAGCGTCGAGGACGCCTTCAGCCTGGCCGCCGACGGCGCCGCCAGCATCTTCGCCCTGAAGATCGCCAAGAACGGCGGCCCGCGCGCCGTGCTGCGCACCGCGCAGATCGCCGAGGCGGCCGGCATTGCCCTGTACGGCGGGACCATGCTCGAAGGCGCCATCGGCACCCTGGCCTCGGCCCACGCCTTCCTCACCCTCAGGCAGCTGACCTGGCACACCGAACTGTTCGGCCCGCTGCTGCTGACCGAGGAAATCGTCACCGAGCCGCCGGTGTACCGCGACTTCCAGCTGATGGTGCCGAACGCCCCGGGCCTCGGCCTGAGCCTGGACGAGGAGCGCCTCAAGCGCTTCCGCCGCCCCTGATCTAGAGAGAGGAGAAGCCCCCATGCTGTTCCACGTGAAGATGACGGTGAAACTGCCCGTCGACATGGACCCGGCCCGCGCCGCCCAGCTCAAGGCCGACGAGAAGGAACTGGCCCAGCGCCTGCAGCGCGAGGGCAAGTGGCGCCACCTGTGGCGCATCGCCGGGCACTACGCCAACTACAGCGTCTTCGACCTCGCCAGCGTCGAGGAACTGCACGACACCCTGATGCAGCTGCCGCTGTTCCCCTACATGGACATCGAGGTCGACGGGCTCTGCCGCCATCCGTCGTCCATCCATGCCGACGACCGCTGAGCCCGGACCCGCAATCCCGACCGACGAAACCCCTGTATAAGAACAAGACGAGGTGAACACCATGACCGTGAAGATTTCCCAGACTGCCGAGATCCAGAAGTTCTTCGAAGAAGCCGCCGGCTACGGCAACGACGCCGGCAGCCCGCGCCTGAAGCGCATCATGCTGCGCGTGCTGCAGGACACCGCGAAAATCATCGAGGACCTGGAAGTCACCGACGACGAGTTCTGGACCGCCGTGGACTACCTGAACCGCCTGGGCGGCCGCGGCGAAGCCGGCCTGCTGGTGGCGGGCCTGGGCATCGAGCACTTCCTCGACCTGCTCAACGACGCCAAGGACGCGCAGATCGGCAAGACCGGCGGCACCCCGCGCACCATCGAAGGCCCGCTGTACGTGGCCGGCGCGCCCATTGCCCAGGGCGAAACCCGCATGGACGACGGCAGCGAGGACGGCGTGGCCACCGTGATGTTCCTCGAAGGCCGCGTGCTGGACCTGGACGGCAAGCCCATCGCCGGCGCCACCGTCGACCTGTGGCACGCCAACACCAAGGGCAACTACTCCTACTTCGACCAGAGCCAGAGCGAGTACAACCTGCGCCGCCGCATCGTCACCGACGCCGAGGGCCGCTACCGCGCCCGCAGCATCGTGCCCAGCGGCTACGGCTGCGACCCGCAGGGCCCGACCCAGGAATGCCTGAACCAGCTCGGCCGCCACGGCCAGCGCCCGGCGCACATCCACTTCTTCATCTCCGCCCCCGGCTACCGCCACCTGACCACCCAGATCAACCTGTCCGGCGACCAGTACCTGTGGGACGACTTTGCCTACGCCACTCGCGACGGCCTGGTCGGCGAGGTGAACTTCGTCGAGAACGCCCACGGCATCGAAGGCCGCGTCGCCGAGCTGGAATTCAGCTTCCAGCTGCAGAAGGCCACCAGCGCCGACGACGAACAGCGCAGCCACCGCCCGCGCGCGCTGCAGGTGCAGGGCGCCTGAGCTACGGGCTCTTCGTAGGAGCGAGCTTGCTTGCGAACCAACCCCCGCTGCGAGGCTGGGTTCGCGAGCAAGCCCGCTCCTGCACCGTTACCCCAGGCATCGTTCCCGGCCGGCTTGCCGGCAGGGCGAAGCCTTGCGTGCAGAACAAGAAAAAAGTGAGGCGCCATGAAAGACCTCATCCGCGACTTCTCGTTGTCCGCCCTGGTGGCCGGGTTGATCGCCACCCTGATTTCCTACGCCGGCCCCCTGGTGATCATCTTCCAGGCGGCCAAGAGCGCCGGCCTGCCCGACGCCGCGGTGTCGTCCTGGGTCTGGGCGATCTCCATCGGCAGCGGCGTGCTCGGCATCCTCCTCAGCCTGCGCTACAAGGTGCCGCTGGTGATCGCCTGGTCGGCGCCCGGCTCGGCGCTGCTGGTGGCGCTGCTGCCGGGCATCGGCCTGAACGAGGCGGTCGGCGCCTACCTGGTGTCGAGCCTGATCATCTTCCTGGTGGGCATCTCCGGCGCCTTCGACCGCGTGGTCGGCAAGCTGCCGCCGGCCATCTCCGCGGCCATGCTGGCGGGCATCCTGTTCAGCTTCGGCACCCAGCTGTTCGTCTCGCTGCAGGCCAAGCCGGCGCTGGTGCTGGCCATGTTCGTCGCCTACCTGCTGGGCAAGCGCCTGGCGCCGCGCTACGCCGTGGCCCTGGTGCTGCTGGTGGGCTGCGCCATGGCCATCGGCGGCGGCGAGCTGAACGCCTCGGCGCTGGTGATCGGCCTGGCCACGCCGCAATGGATCACCCCTGAGTTCAGCGTCCACGCGTTGCTCAACATCGCCCTGCCGCTGGTGGTGGTGGCGCTCACCGGGCAGTTCGTGCCGGGCATCGCCGTGCTGCGCAACGACGGCTACCAGACCCCGGCGCGCCCGCTGATCGCCAGCAGCGCCCTGGGCACCCTGCTGCTGGCGCCCTTCGGCTGCCACGGCCTGAACCTCGCCGCCATCACCGCGGCCATCTGCACCGGCCGCGAGGCCCACGAGGACCCGGCGCGGCGCTACGTCGCCGGGGTGGTGGGCGGCGTCGCCTACCTGCTGCTGGGGCTGTTCGGCGCCACCCTGGTGTCGCTGTTCAGCGCCTTCCCCCGCGAGCTGATCGCCGCCCTGGCCGGCCTTGCGCTGTTCGGCGCCATCGGCGGGGCGCTGGCCGGCGCCATGGGCGTGCCGGAGGACCGCGAGGCGGCGCTGATCACCTTCCTGGTGACCGTCTCGGGCATGTCCTTCCTCGGCCTGTCGGCGGCCTTCTGGGGCCTGATCTTCGGCCTGGCCGCGCACCTGCTGCTGGTGCGCCGCCGCGCCGGCCAACCCGAGGCGCGCGCCGTGCGCGCCTGACCACGGAGCAACCGCAAGCGGGCGCCCGGCCGGGGTGCCCGCCCCAGGCAAGACGGCAGCGGAAGCAGGGCAGGGCGGCTGACGAAGCGGACAGCCCCATGCCCCCGCGGGCCGACACACAGCTCCCCGCCCAGCGCTTGGCCGCGGCCCTCCGGTCGCTAGGCAGGGGATCGTACAACCATAAGAACAAGAGAAAATCATGAGCAATCGCGTATGCGTGACCGCCGTCGCGCTGGGTATCGGCGTGGCCGCCACCCAGCCGGCGGCCGCGGCCGAAGGGCTGATCGAAGGTGCCAGCGCCACCCTGCAGGCGCGCAACTACTACTTCAGCCGCGACTTCTCCGACATCGTCGGGCCCAACCGGCAGTCCAGGGCGGAAGAGTGGGCCCAGGGCTTCATCCTCAACTTCAGCTCCGGCTACACCCCGGGCCCCGTCGGCTTCGGCCTGGACGCCATCGGCGTGCTCGGCCTGAAGCTGGACAGCAGCCCCGACCGCACCAACACAGGCCTGCTGCCGGTGGGCGGCGACGGCCGCGCGCCGGACGACTACAGCCGCCTGGGCCTGGCCGGCAAGGTGAAGTTGTCGAAGACCGAGCTGAAGGTCGGCGAGCTGCAACCCAACCTGCCGGTGCTGGTGTTCAGCGACATCCGCCTGCTACCGCCCAGCTACCAGGGCACCTCGCTGAGTTCCAGCGAAATCCCCGGGCTGACCCTGCAGGCCGGGCACCTCACCTCCACCCACCTGCGCAACGAGGGCGGCGACGAGAAGATGATCGCCATGCTCAGCTACCAGCCGCAGCGCCAGGCGCAGAGCGACGCCTTCAACTATGCCGGCGGCGACTACGACTTCAATGGCAAGCGCACCCGCGTCAGCGCCTGGTACGGCCAGCTGGAGGACATCTACAAGCAGCGCTTCCTCGGCCTCAAGCACGCCCAGCCGGTGGGCGACTGGGTGTTGGGCGCCAACCTCGGCTACTTCGACGCCAGCGAGGACGGCAAGCACCTGCTCGGCGACATCGACAACCGCGCGCTCTTCTCGCTGTTCTCGGCCAAGCGCGGCGGGCACACCTTCTACCTCGGCTATCAGGGCATGTTCGGCGACAGCGCCTTCCCCCGGGTGTTCGCCAACGTCTCGCCGCTGGGCAACGAGGTGCCGACCTACGAGTTCGCCTCCACCGACGAGCGCTCCTGGCAGGTGCGCTACGACTACGACTTCGTCGCCCTCGGCGTGCCCGGCCTGACCACCACGGTTCGCTACATCAGCGGCGACAACGTCGACACCGGCATGGGCTTCGAGGGCAAGGACCGCGAGCGCGACCTGGACATCGGCTACACCGTGCAGAGCGGCCCGGTGGCCGGGCTCAACGTGCGCGTGCGCAACGTCATGGCGCGCTCCAACTACCGCAGCGACATCGACGAGAACCGGCTGATCCTCAGCTACACCTGGAAGCTGTTCTGAGCCCATCCCGAGGGCGCCTGGTCCCCTGTCCGCCCCGGCTGTCGGGGCGGATGGAGGCGTGCGCCCGAGGGTATTTCCGGTATTCCTGTAAAGGATACCTGAGAGCGATTTTTTGATTATCCGCTTATAGATGGCCTCCCTAGACTCGGCGAAAAACACCCTACAAGGGAGGTCGCCGTGTCTCATCACTTGCTCCGCCACTACATCGCGGGCGCCTTCGTCGGCAGCAGCCGCACTTTCGACAACGTCTCGCCGGTGGATGGCCGGCTGCTCGGCCAGGTCTGCGAGGCCGGCCAGGCCGAGGTGAACGCCGCCGTGGAAGCCGCGGCGGCGGCGCAGAACGGCCCCTGGGCCCGTTTCAGCGCCGCCCAGCGCGCCGACCTGCTGGAGCGCATCGCCGACGGCATCGAGCGGCGCTTCGAGGACTTCGTCGCCGCCGAAGTGGCCGACACCGGCCGCCCCGTGCACCAGGCGCGCAGCCTCGACGTGGCCCGCGGCGTGCAGAACTTCCGCAGCTTCGCCGGCCTGGTGCGCCAGGCCGGCGGCGAGTTCTTCGAGATGCGCAGCGGCGACGGCAGCGACGTGTTCAGCTACACGGTGCGCAAGCCCCACGGCGTGGTGGCGATCATCTCGCCGTGGAACCTGCCGCTGCTGCTGCTCACCTGGAAGGTCGCGCCGGCCCTGGCCTGCGGCAACTCGGTGGTGGTCAAGCCCTCGGAAGACACGCCCTCCAGCGCCACCCTGCTGGCCGAGGTGATGCACGAGGTGGGCGTGCCCGCCGGGGCCTTCAACCTGGTCCACGGCTTCGGGCCGAATTCCGCCGGCGAGTTCCTCACCCGCCACCCGCGGGTGGACGCCATCACCTTCACCGGCGAGTCGCGCACCGGCTCGACCATCATGCGCGCCGCCGCCGAAGGCGTGCGCGAAGTCTCCTTCGAACTGGGCGGCAAGAACGCCGCGGTGGTCTTCGCCGACTGCGACTTCGACGCCGCCGTGGCCGGGGTGCTGCGCTCCAGCTTCACCAACTCCGGGCAGGTCTGCCTGTGCTCCGAGCGCGTCTACGTCGAGCGGCCGATCTATGAGCGCTTCGTCGCCGCGCTCAAGGCCGGCGCCGAAAAGCTGAAGATCGGCTACCCCGACGAGGACGGCGTGAACATGGGCTCGCTGATCTCCCACAAGCACCGCGACAAGGTGCTGGGCTACTTCCAACTGGCCGTGGAGGAGGGCGCCAGCGTGGTCACGGGGGGCGGCGTGCCGCGCTTCGGCGATGCGCGCGACAAGGGCGCGTTCGTCCAGCCGACCATCTGGACCGGCCTTGCCGACGACGCCCGCTGCATGCGCGAGGAGGTGTTCGGCCCGGTCTGCCACATCGCGCCCTTCGACAGCGACGAGGAAGTGCTGCGCCGCGTCAACGACTCCGCCTACGGCCTGGCCGCTTCGCTGTGGACCCGCGACCTGGGCCGCGCGCACCGTGTCTCGCGGCGCATCCATGTGGGCATGGTGTGGGTCAACACCTGGTTCCTCCGCGACCTGCGCACGCCCTTCGGCGGCGCCCGGCTGTCCGGCCTGGGCCGCGAGGGCGGCCGCCACTCGCTGGACTTCTATTCCGAACTCACCACCATCTGCGTCAACCCCTGACGGCCAGGAGAACCCCATGCATCCAGCACTCATCGAAGCCGCCGCGCGCCTGCGCCAGGCCCGTGACAGCGGCCAGCCCTGCGCCCCGGTGCGCGACCTGATCCACCAGGCCGGCCAGCAAGGCAACGCCGCCGCGCTCGACCTGGCCTATGCCGTGCAGCAGCGCAACAATGCCGCGGACATCGCCGCCGGCTGGCGCCCGGTGGGCCACAAGGTCGGCCTGACCTCCCGTGCCGTGCAGCGCCAACTGGGCGTGGACCAGCCGGACTTCGGCCGCCTGTTCGCCCAGATGGCCCGCGGCGACGGCCAGCCCATCGCCTGGGCGGACTGCCAGCAGCCCAAGGTGGAGGCGGAAATCGCCCTGGTGCTGGAACACGACCTGTGCCACGAGCGCCACACCCTGGCGGACATCCTCCGCGCCACCGCCTTCGCCCTGCCGGCCATCGAGATCGTCGGCAGCCGCATCGCCAACTGGGACATCAGCCTGCTCGACACCGTGGCGGACAACGCTTCGTCCGGGCTCTTCGTGCTCGGCAGCCGCCCGGTGCGCCTGGAGCGCCTGGACCTGGTGAACTGCGGCATGAGCCTGAGCCTGCGCGGCGAACCGGTATCGGTCGGCGCCGGCGCCGCCTGCCTGGACAACCCGCTGAACGCAGCGCTCTGGCTGGCCGACACCATGGCCCGCCTGGGCGAACCGCTGCGCGCCGGCGACGTCATCCTCACCGGCACCCTGGGGCCGATGGTCCCGGTACGTCCGGGCGACGTCTTCAGCGCCGACATCCAGGGCCTGGGCCGCGTCAGCGCCGCCTTCGCCGAAGCCCAGTGAGGAAGCCCGCATGAGCCAGAAACGCAAAGTCGCCATCATCGGCTCCGGCAACATCGGCACCGACCTGATGATCAAGCTCCTGCGCAACGCGCAGCACCTGGAAATGGCCGCCATGGTCGGCATCGACCCGGCCTCCGACGGTCTGGCTCGCGCATCACGAATGGGCGTCGCCACCACCCACGAAGGCGTGGAAGGCCTGACCCGCCTGCCGATCTTCGACGAGATCGACTTCGTCTTCGATGCCACCTCCGCCGGCGCCCACGTGAAGAACGACGCCTTGCTGCGGGGCCACAAGCCCGGTCTTCGCGTGATCGACCTGACCCCGGCCGCAATAGGTCCCTATTGCGTGCCGGTGGTCAACCTGGAGCAGCACCTGCAAGCGCTGAACGTGAACATGGTGACCTGCGGCGGGCAAGCCACGATCCCGATGGTGGCGGCGGTATCGCGGGTGGCCAAGGTGCACTACGCCGAGATCATCGCCTCGATCGCGTCGAAATCCGCTGGTCCGGGTACCCGCGCCAATATCGACGAGTTCACCGAGACCACGTCGAAAGCCATCGAGGTGATCGGCGGGGCGGCGAAAGGCAAGGCGATCATCATCATGAACCCGGCGGAGCCGCCGCTGATCATGCGCGATACCGTCTATGTCCTTTCCGAAGCCGTGGATCAGGCGAAGGTCAAAGCGTCCATCGAGGAAATGGCGGCTGCCGTGCAGGCCTATGTACCGGGCTACCGGCTGAAGCAGAAGGTGCAGTTCGACGAGGTCCGCGACCTGAACATTCCCGGCCACGGCCGCTTCAGCGGGCTGAAGACCTCGGTGTTCCTCGAAGTCGAAGGCGCCGCCCACTACCTGCCGGCCTACGCCGGCAACCTCGACATCATGACCTCCGCCGCGCTGGCCACCGCCGAGCGCATGGCGCAAGCAATGGGGGCCTCGGCATGAGCCAGAAACTCTATATCTCCGACGTGACCCTGCGCGACGGCATGCATGCGATCCGCCACCAGTATTCGCTGGACGATGTTCGGGCGATTGCCACGGCCCTCGACCTCGCGAAAGTGGACTCCATTGAAGTCGCGCACGGTGACGGCCTGCAAGGTTCGTCGTTCAACTACGGCTTCGGTGCCCACACCGACCTGGAATGGATCGAAGCGGCGGCGGATGTGGTGCAGCACGCCAAGATTGCCACCTTGCTGCTGCCGGGCATCGGCACCATCCACGACCTGAAGAACGCCTACACCGCCGGCGCCCGCGTCGTGCGCGTGGCCACCCATTGCACCGAAGCGGACGTCTCCAGGCAACACATCGAGTACGCCCGCGAGCTGGGCATGGACACCGTCGGCTTCCTGATGATGAGCCACATGCAGACCCCGGAAGGCCTCGCGCAGCAGGCCAAGCTGATGGAGAGCTATGGCGCCACCTGCATCTACGTGGTGGATTCCGGCGGGGCGATGAACATGGACGATATCCGCGCGCGCTTCCGTGCCGTGAAAAGCGTCCTGAAGCCCGAGACCGAAACCGGCATCCACGCCCACCACAACCTCAGCCTCGGCGTGGCCAACTCCATCGCCGCGGTGGAGGAGGGCTGCAACCGCATCGACGCCAGCCTGGCCGGCATGGGCGCCGGTGCCGGCAACGCGCCGCTGGAGGTGTTCATCGCCGCCGCTGACAAGCTCGGCTGGCACCACGGCACCGACCTCTATGCGCTGATGGACGCCGCCGACGACCTGGTGCGCCCGCTGCAGGACCGCCCGGTGCGGGTGGACCGCGAAACCCTGGCCCTGGGCTACGCCGGCGTCTATTCGAGCTTCCTGCGCCATGCCGAAGTGGCCTCGGCGAAGTACGGCATCAAGGCCGTGGACATCCTGGTCGAGCTGGGCAAGCGGTGCATGGTCGGTGGCCAGGAAGACATGATCGTCGATGTGGCCCTCGACCTGCTGGCCACCCGCGCCTGACATCGAGCCCGACTGTAGGAGCAGGCCCTGCCTGCGATTCGCGCGCAGGGCGCGCTCCTACAAAGGCACGGTGTCGGGGCAACCCGTAGGAGCGGATCTCATCCGCGAATCGCGCCGGAACTTCCGGCTATCGCGGACAAGGTCCGCTCCTACGGTGGGCCCCCTCGACTGTAGGAGCGAGCTTGCTCGCGAACCGACTCCGCAGCGGGGCCAGGTTCGCGAGCAGGGGCTAGGCGCCCCCTCGATCCTACGAAAAGCGTAATCCGCAGGAGTACAGCATATGAGCACCGATATCCAACGCATCGCCCAGGCCCTCGACCAGGCCGCACGGCATGCCGAACCCCTGGCGCAGTTCAGCGCCAGCGCGCCGTTCAGCCTGGACGACGCCTACCGCATCCAGCGCGCCTCCATGCAGCGCCGTTATGCCGACGGCGAGCGCAGCATCGGCGTCAAGCTGGGTTTCACCAGCCGCGCGAAGATGGTCCAGATGGGCGTCGACAGCCTGATCTGGGGCTGGCTCACCGACGCCATGCTGGAAGAGGACGGCGGCCTGGTGGACCTGGCCCGCTACATCCACCCGCGCGTCGAGCCGGAGGTCTGCTTCCTCACCCGCCGCGCCATCGACCGCCCGCTGACCCTGCTGGAAGCGGCCGACTACCTGGAGGCCGTGGCCCCGGCGCTGGAGATCATCGACTCGCGCTACCAGGCCTTCAAGTTCAGCCTGGAGGACGTGGTGGCGGACAACTGCTCCTCCGCCGGCCTCACCGTCGGCCCCTGGTCGCGGGACTTCGCCGGGCTGGCCAACGCCGGCGTGGTGCTGCGCCTGGACGGCCGGGTGGTCCAGGCCGGCTCCACGGCCGCCATCCTCGGCAACCCGCTGCGCAGCCTGGTGCAGGCTTCGCGCCTGCTGCACCAGGCGCAGATCGAACTGCCCGCCGGCAGCCTGGTGATGGCCGGCGCCGCCACCGCCGCCGAGGCGCTGCGGCCCGGCATGCACGTCAGCGTCGAGGTCCAGGGCCTGGGGCAGAGCAGTTTCAGCGTGCGCAACGATCAAGGAGCAACAGCATGAGCGACAACAAAGCCACCGTGGTCGCCGGCAAGGCCACCCCGCGCGGGCGCTTCCCGCACATCAAGCGTGCCGGCGACTTCCTCTTCGTCTCCGGCACCAGCTCGCGGCGCCCGGACAACAGCTTCGTCGGCGTCGAGGTGGACGCCATGGGCACCACCAACCTGGATATCCGCGCGCAGACCCGCGCGGTGATCGAGAACATCCGCGACATCCTCGCCAGCGAGGGTGCGCGCCTGTCGGACGTGGTCGAGATCAGCAGCTTTCTGGTCGATATGAACGACTTCGGCGGTTACAACCAGGTCTACGCCCAGTACTTCGACGAGAATGGCCCCACCCGCACCACCGTGGCCGTGCACCAACTGCCGCACCCGCACCTGCGCATCGAGATCAAGGCCGTGGCCTACGCGCCGCGCCCCCGTTGAACCGCTGGGAGAGAACAACAATGGACAAGCACCACTTCAGCGCCCCCTTCAATTTCAACCGCTGGCTCGACGAGCACGCCCACCTGCTGCAGCCGCCGGTGAACAACCAGCAGATCTGGCAGGGCAGCGACTACATGGTCACCGTGGTCGGCGGGCCGAACCAGCGCACCGACTTCCACGACGACCCGGTGGAAGAGTTCTTCTACCAGTTCAAGGGCAACGCCTACCTGAACATCTGGGACCGCGGCCGCTACGAGCGGGTGGACCTCAAGGAAGGCGACATCTACCTGATGGCCCCGCACGTCATCCATTCGCCGCAGCGCCCCGAGCCCGGCAGCCTGTGCCTGGTCATCGAGCACCGCCGCCCGGCGGGCCAGCATGACGCCCTGCAGTGGTCCTGCGCGCGCTGCGGCTGCCTGGTCAAGCGCTACGAGATGCAGCTGCAGAGCATCGTCGCCGACCTGCCGCCGGTGTACGAGCAGTTCTACGCCACCTCCGACGAGGAGCGCCGCTGCCGCGAATGCGGCGAGATCCACCCGGGCCGCGACTGGCAGGCCTGGCACAAGACACTCAACGAGTTCCACAGCGTATGAAGATCGACATCCACTCGCACTTCTTCCCGACCATCACCCAGGCCGAGGCCGCGCGCCTGCACCCGCAGCGCGCGCCCTGGCTGCGCACCGAGGGCCGGCACGGGCAGATCATGCTCGGCGACAAGCCGTTCCGCCCGGTGCACGACGTGCTCTGGGACCCGCAGCGGCGCCTGGAGCACCTGGACGAACAGGGCCTGGACGTCCAGGTGATGTGCGCCACCCCGGTGATGTTCGGCTACGACCAGCCCATCGAGCGCGCGCTGCCCTGGGCGCAGCTGATGAACGACCGCGCCCTGGAGATGGCCGCCATTGCCCCGGAGCGCCTCAAGGTGCTGGCCCAGGTGCCGTTGCAGGACATCGACGCCGCCTGCCGCGAGGCCAGCCGGGCCAAGGCCTGCGGCCACGTCGGCGTGCAGATCGGCAACCACGTCGGCGAGCGCGACCTGGACGACGCCGGGCTGGAGACCTTCCTGCGCCACTGTGCGCAGGAGGGCATCCCGCTGCTGGTGCACCCCTGGGACATGCTGGGCCGCGAGCGCATGAAGAAGTGGATGCTGCCCTGGCTGGTGGCGATGCCGGCGGAGACCCAGCTGGGCATCCTCTCGCTGATCCTCTCCGGCGCCTTCGAGCGCCTGCCCGAGTCGCTGCGCATCTGCTTCGCCCACGGCGGCGGCGCCTTCGCCTTCCTGCTCGGGCGGGTGGACAACGCCTGGCGCCACCGCGACATCGTCCGCGAGGACTGCCCGCAGCTGCCCTCCAGCTACGTGAAGCGTTTCTTCGTCGACTCGGCGGTATTCGACCCCGGCGCGCTGCGCCTGCTGGTGGAAGTGATGGGCGCCGACCGGGTGATGCTCGGCTCCGACTCGCCCTTCCCGCTGGGCGAACAGAGCATCGGCGCCGGTGTGCTGGAGCACCCGCTGCTGGACGAAACCGACAAGGCGCGCATCTGCGCCGGCAATGCGAGGGCCTTCTTCGACCTTTGAGAGCGTCCATGGCAGGGTGTTGGCGCAATGGCCAGCCAGAGCGAGGTGCCAGATGAAATCCAGCGTCGTATCCGTCGCGCGCAAACTGAAGTTCTACCAGCTGGTGGTGTTCGACCAGGTAGCGCAGAGCGGCTCGCTGCTGCGGGCCGCCCAGGTGCTGAACATGACCCAGCCGGCGGTGACCAAGGTCATCCACGAACTGGAGTCGTACTTCGACGCGCCGCTGCTGGAGCGCGGCAACCGTGGCGTCAGCGTCACCGAGCTCGGCGAATTGGTATTGCGCCGGGCGCGCTCGATGCTCGCCGAGCTGCGCGCACTGGGCGACGAGGTGGAGGCCTTCCGCGAAGGTACCTCCGGGCACGTGGTGGTGGGCACCCTGATTTCCGCCTCCACGTCCTTGCTGCCGCATGCCTTGCGCCTGCTCAAGGCGCGCGCGCCGAAGGTGCTGGTGTCGGTGCGCGTCGGCCAGTTCGACCAATTGTTCCCGGCGTTGATCGGTGGCGAGGTCGACCTGGTGGTGGGCCGAGTGCCGGACGACTGGCCAGTGCGCGGCGAGGCTCGCTCACTGGGCGTGGACGTGCTCTACGAGGAGCGCCTGTGCATCGTCGGCGGCCAGGAGCACCCGCTGCATGGCAGGGCGGGGCTGGGCCTGGCCGACCTGCACGATTGCCCCTGGGTGCTGCCGCCGCCCGGCTCGCTGCTGCGGCAGACGGTTGACCGGCTGTTCACCCGGGCCGGCCTGGCGCTGCCGGGCAACGTCATCGAGTCGCTGTCGGTACTGACCAACGTCGCGCTGATGCAGGACCAGCGGACCGTCGGCCTGCTGCCCCTGGAGACTGCCCGGCAACTGGCGCAACCCGGCGGCGTGCGGGCCTTCGAGCTGGGCATGCCGTTGCGCTTCGGCGACATCGGCTGCTTCCACCCCGGCGAACGTGAGCTGGGGCCGGCGGCACGGCTGTTCCGCGAGTGCCTGGGGATCGCCAGCGCGGAGCAGGGCGCCGACCCCCCGGAGGCGAGATCACCGGCGTAACGGTGCTGTTGCACATTCGCAATCAGCGGATGCAGGCCGTCGACTAAGCGGATAGCCCCGTTCACTCGACTGGTCGCTAATGGCGTGGACCGGCCGCCCGGTCCGCGGCGATGACGACCTTCCTTCGTAGGCCGCCTGCGGGCGGCCTGGGGGAAGTATTTGCCTACAACAACTACAAGAGTGCAAAGAACATGAGCAATCCACGCAACCTGTCCTGGGCCGCGTTGGCTTCGGGCTCCCTGGCGACGCTACCGCAGGTAGAAGCCGGCGAGGGCCTGGCCGAGGGCGCCAGCGCCACCTTGCAGGCGCGCAACTACTACTTCAGCCGCGACTACTCGGACATCGTCGGCGCCAACCCGCAATCGAAGACGGAGGAGTGGGCCCAGGGCTTCATCCTCGACTTCCGTTCCGGCTACACGCCGGGGCCCGTGGGCCTTGGCCTGGACGCCATCGGCCTGCTCGGCCTGAAGCTGGACAGCAGCCCGGAGCGGACCAACAGCGGGCTGCTGCCGGTGGACGGCGACGGTCGCGCGCCGGACGACTACAGCCGCCTGGGCGTGGCGCTGAAGGCGAAGGTCTCGCGCAGCGAACTCAAGCTCGGCGAACTGCAGCCCAACCTGCCGGTGCTGCCGGCCAGCGACAACCGCCTGCTGCCGCCCACCTACCAGGGCGCCATGCTGGCTTCCGCCGAGATTCCCGGCCTGGCCCTGCAGGCGGGCCGGCTGGAGTCCTACAGCGTGCGCAACGAGGCCGGCACCAGCGACCTGCAGGCGATGGTCGGCGCGACGCCCTACCGCCAGGTGGAAAGCGACGCCTTCAACTTCGCCGGCGGCGACTACGACTTCAACGCCAAGCGCACCCGCGCCAGCCTCTGGTACGGCCAGCTGGAAGACATCTACCGCCAGGGTTTCCTCGGCCTCAGGCACAGCCAGCCCGCCGGCGACTGGGTGCTGGGCGGCAACCTCGGCTTCTACGACGCCAAGGAGGATGGCAAGCGCCTGCTCGGCGACCTGGACAACCGCGCCTTCTACGCGCTGCTCTCGGCCAGGCGCGGCGGGCACACCTTCTACGTCGGCTACCAGGGCATGTTCGGCGACGACGGCTTCCCGCGGGTGTTCCCCAACGTGGCGCCGCTGGGCAACGAGGTGCCCACCTTCATGTTCGCCTCGGCCGACGAGCGTTCCTGGCAGGTGCGCCACGACTACGACTTCGCCGCCCTCGGCATCCCCGGCCTGAGCACCACGCTGCGCTACCTGCGCGGCAGCAACGTCGATACCGGCAGGGGCTTCGAGGGCCGTGACCGCGAGCGCGACCTGGATCTGGCCTACACGCTGCAGAGCGGCCCGCTGGCCGGGCTGAACATCCGCCTGCGCAACGCCATGGCCCGTTCCAACTACCTCACCGACATCGACGAGAACCGCCTGATCCTCAGCTACACCTGGAAGCTCTTCTGAGCCGGCCCACCCCTAGCAACGAGAAGAACCCCATGAACAGACAAACCCTGCGCGTCAGCGACGTGATCGACAACAGTCCGCTGTCCGCCCTGCAGATCCGCGTGTTGCTGCTGTGCTTCCTGGTAGTGGTGCTCGATGGTTTCGACACCGCCGCCATCGGCTACATCGCCCCCGAACTGGTGCGTGACTGGGGCATCGAGCGCGCCCAGCTGGCCCCGGCCTTCGCCGCCGGGTTGTTCGGCATGCTGGTGGGCAGCGTCGGCTTCGGCCCGGTGGCCGACCGCCGCGGGCGCAAGCTGGTGCTGCTGCTGAGCCTGCTGATCGTGGCCCTGGGCACCCTGGCCTGTGCCTTTGCGCCGAACATCGAGGTGCTCACCGTGCTGCGCTTCTTCACCGGCATCGGCCTGGGCGGCGTGCTGCCCAACGCCATCACCCTCAGCTCGGAATACTCCCCGGCGCGGCGGCGCATGCTGCTGGTGACCCTCAGCTATTCCGGCTTCACCCTCGGCCTGGCCCTGGGCGGCTGGGTGGCGGCCATGCTGTTGCCGCTGGTGGGCTGGAAGGGGCTGCTGCTGTGCGGCGGGCTGGCGCCGCTGGTGTTGCTGCCGGCGCTCTGGCTGGCGCTGCCGGAGTCGATCTGCTTCATGGCCGGCAAGCCGGCGCTGGTCGAGCGCCTGCGGGCCATTCTCGAGCGTATCGGTGGCAGCCGCGACTGGGTGGCCGTCGAGCTGCTCGGCGACGAGCCCCGTGGCCAGGCGCGTTCGCCGGTGTCCTCGCTGTTCACCGACGGCCGCGCCTTGCGCACCCTGATGCTGTGGCTGACGTTCTTCTGCTGCCTGTTCGTCTTCTACCTGCTGACCAGTTGGCTGCCGACCATCCTCCGCGACAGCGGCTACGCCCTCGGCCAGACCGCGCGCATCGCCGCCATGCTGCCGTTCGGCGGGGTGGTGGGCGGCATCGCCATGGCCATGCTGATGGACCGCGTCGGCGCGAACCGGGTTCTGCCGCCGCTGTGCCTGGCCGCGGCCGTCGCCCTGGCGCTGACCGGCACCCAGCTGGGCCACGCCACGGCGCTGCTGCTGATGGTCTTCGTGGTCGGCTTCACCCTGACCGGCGCGCTGAACAACCTGAGCATCCTCGCCGCCACCTTCTACCCGACCCACGCCCGCGCCACCGGCGTGGCCTGGGCCCTGAGCGCCGGGCGCGCCGGCTCCATCATCGGCTCCTCGCTGGGCGCCTGGCTGTTCGCCGCTGCGGGTGGGCTGCAGTTGTTCTTCCTGTGGATCGCAGTGCCGGTGCTGCTGGCCAGCCTGGCGCTGTTCGCCATGACGCTGACGCGCTCCCGCGCGGCGCAGATGGCCTGATGCCGGGTCCGATCGACAGGAACGCCGGGCTCGACCATGACGTAGGGCGTATAACCGTTCGCGGTTATACGCCGATACACCCAGGCCAAAACCCACGCCAAGGCCAACCCCGAAGCCGCCTGGGGCCAGGGCCAAGCGGCGGATAACGCCGTAGGCGTTATGCGCCCTACGTCGGGCGTAGGGCGTATAACCGTTCGCGGTTATACGCCGATACACCCAGGCCAAAACCCACGCCAAGGCCAACCCCGAAGCCGCCTGGGGCCAGGGCCAAGCGGCGGATAACGCCGTAGGCGTTATGCGCCCTACGTCGAGGGCGTATACGCCGAACCTCGGAGCCGCCGTAGGAGGACTCCGTCCGCGATAAACCGCCCCGCGCGGTGCCCCGCATGAAAAAGGCCCGCGAGCGGGCCTTTTCGTTGCTACCGGAACTCAGCTGTTGCTCTGGGTGAACTTCTCCAGGTACAGCCGGCCGTTCTCCAGCCCCTGCGCCTGCAGCCAGTCCTTCACCGACTCGACCATCGGCGGCGGGCCGCACAGGTACATGTCGAAGGGCGCATCGCGCAGGGCCGCGGCGTCGAAGTGCCCGGTGACGTAGCCGCGCCTGCCGTCCCAGCCGTCGTCGTCGCTGATCACCGGGGTGAAGGCGAAGCCGGGGATGCGTTCGGCGTAGGCGGCGATGCGCTCCAGCTCGCAGAGGTCCGCCGCCTGGCGCACGCCGTAGTACAAGTGCACCGGCTGGCCGCAGCCGCCGGCCTCGGCCAGTTCGTCGAGCATGCCGAGGAAGGCCGACAGGCCGGTGCCGCCGGCCACCAGCAGCAGCGGGCGTTCGACGTGGCGCAGGTAGAAGGTGCCCAGCGGCGCCTCGAAGGGAATGACGTCGCCCACCTGGCAGCGCTCGCGGATGTAGTTGCTCATGGCGCCGTCGGGCAGCAGGCGGATGAGGAACTGCAGTTGATTGCCGGCGCCCGGCCGGTTGGCGAAGGAGTAGGAGCGCACCGCGTCGGTGCCCGGCACCTGCAGGCGGGCGTACTGGCCGGGCAGGTAGTCCGGCGCCGGGCCCTCCACCTGCAGGCGCAGGATGGCGGTGCTCGCCGAGACCTGCTCGACGCCGCTGACCACGCCGCGATGGCTGGCCGGGCCCGCGGCGCTGCACAGGCTGGAGTCGAAGTCGAAGTAGAACGCGGCGTCGGACTGCACGCGGGTCTGGCAGCTGAGGATCTTGCGCTGGGCCAGGTCCTCGGGGGAGAGGGTTTCCTCGTCGGCGTAGTCCATTTCGTAACGGCCGGACTCGCAGCGGCCCATGCAGGTGCCGCAGACGCCCTCGCGGCAGTCCAGGGGAATCTTGATGCCGTTGCGCAGCGCGGCGTCGAGGAGGATCTCGTTGCCCTGCACGGGGAAGAACAGCGTCTTGCCGTCGGCGAAGCTGAAGGCGACCTTGTGGTTCATCGGGCCATCCTCACAGGTGGTAGAAGTCGAGCACCGAGTCGATGCGGTCGTTGAGCAGCAGCACGTGCTTGCGGGCGATCAGCCAGCTCTCGCCGGCCGGGCGCAGGTGGTAGGTGGCGTGGCCGAAGAATTGCCCGGGGCTTTCCAGGCGGTAGAACAGGGTGTGCCAGTTGGCGCGCACTTCCAGCTCGCCGCCGTCCAGTTCGCGGATGCGCACGTTGTCGATGCCGTGCAGGGTGCGCGGCATGGGGATGGTGGAGGCGGCCTTGCCGGTGCGGATGCGGAACACCCGGTCCTCCAGGCCGGCGCGGCTGGCGTAGTAGATCAGCGACATGCCGCGCCTGGGGTCGGTGGTGTAGACGTGCTCGGAATCCCACTGCGGGACGTGGAACTCGCTGTCTTCGCTGAACATCGCCAGGTAGCCGTCCCAGTCCTGGGCGTCGCACAGCTCGGCGTTGCGGTAGAGGAACTGTTCCACCCGGTATTGCAGTTGCGCGTTCATGCCTGCACCTCCTTCGGCTGCAGGGCCTTGCGTTCCAGGCCGTCGAGCAGGAAGCGCTGCCAGTGCTGGTGCTGGTTGACGTAGAGGCCTTCGTGGGTGAGCTCGGTGCCGGTGAGCACGGGCGCGATGCCCAGGGTTTCGCTGTTCGGCGTGGCCCCCTCGACCCATTTGCCCTGGCCGCGGGAGATGTCGCTCCAGCGTTCCAGGCGGCCCTGGAAGCCGCGCTGCTGCTCGCGGAATTCCACCAGGTCGTCCGGCGTGCCCATGCCGGAGACGTTGAAGAAGTCCTCGAACTGGCGGATGCGGTTCTCGCGGTCCTGGTCCGACTCGCCCTTGACGCCGATGCACTGGCTGATGACTTCGGTCCTGTTCCAGGCGATGGGGCGGACGATGCGCAGCTGCGAGCTGATCTGGTCCATGAAGAACAGGCTGGGGTAGATGTTCAGGTTGCGCAGGCGGTGCATCATCCACTCGGCTTTGGCCTGGCCGTGTTCGGCGACCAGGCGCGGCATCACGCTGGCGTAGCCGGGGCGCACGCTGGGGTTGGGCATGTCGCTGAACAGTACGCTGTGGCCGTTGCGGAAGCTGAACCAGCCGTCGTCGGTCTGCGCGTCGCCGGCGCCGAGCTTGCTGTAGTCCAGGGTGCCGCTGGCGCTGCCGTTCGCGGCGTTGACCTGCTGGCGGTGCTGCACGGTGGCCACGTAGTTGTAGTGCACGGTGCTGACGTGGTAGCCGTCCAGGCCGTTCTCGTTCTGCAGCTTCCAGTTGCCCTCGAAGGTGTAGGCGGAGCGGCCCGGCAGCACTTCCAGCTCGCCGGTGGGGGATTGCGCCACCATCATGTCGAAGAAGACCTTCGCGTCGCCGAGGAAATCTTCCAGGGTGTCGGTGGCATTGACGTCGAGGCTGATGAAGACGAAGCCCTTGTAGCTTTCGATGCGGGCCTTCTTCAGGCCGCGGCTGGCCTTGTCGAAGTCCGCCGGGTACTCGCCGGGGGCCTTGACCTTCACCAGGCGGCCGTCGCTCTTGTAGCACCAGGCGTGGAAGGGGCAGGTGAAGGTGGACTGGTTGCCCTTGCACACCCGGGTGAGGGTGGCGCCGCGGTGCTGGCAGGCGTTGATCAGGGCGTTCAGCTGGCCGCCGGCGTCGCGGGTGATGATCATCGGCTGGCGCCCGGCGCGCATCGTGACGAAGTCGTTGGGGTTGGCGATCTCGCTTTCGTGGCAGGCGTAGATCCACTGCTTCTCGAAGATCAGCTCCATCTCCAGGTCGAACAGTTCCGGCTCGGTGAACATGTCCCGGGCGATGCGGTACACCCCTTCGGCGGGGCGGAAGTCCAGGCAGCCACGGATGTAGTCCTGCCACTGTGCAAGGCTCTTGCTTGGTGCGTTCATTGTTGTTGTCCCATCGGGCGGATCGGTGGCCCCATTTCACGGCCGGCGCGCCCTGGCGGTCTATCCGCCCAGTGAGGGAAGGCGATCCGCAAAATTGGCGGCCTGGTAACACCGCGGCGCACGGGTTGGGTAGATGCTGCCCAGCCGCGGTGCGCCGAGCGTCGGCGGGTGGCGCGGGCGGGGTGCCGGAAGGAGGGTGATGGTCCGGAAAGTGGGCGAACACTATCCGTATACTGAGGCTTTGCCGACAATCCGTGGCCCGCAGGTACGCGTCTTGCTGCACACTGGGCGCAAGCGCCGCCAGAGCCGCCCCGAACAAGCCGTGAGTGCCCAGCGATGAACCCGAAGAACCCCGCTCGCTTCCGTGACATCCACGCCGACCGTCTCGACCTCGCCGCCGCCCGCAACTGGATGTCGAGCATCTGCGGGCCCCACCGCCTGCACGCCGGGCGGCCCGAGGCGGTGCGCTTCCAGCACAGCGGCAGCGTGCTCAAGGGCATGTCCACCACCCTGGGCTGCATCGAGTACGGCACCGAGGTGACCATCGGCATCGTCGAGGCCGAGCGCTTCAACAGCTACAGCCTGAGCCTGCCGCTGGTCGGCGAGCAGGAGCTGAGCGTGGCCGGGCGCTACCTGCAGTCGAACCCGCAGCGCGGGGTGATCGTCTCGCCCAACCAGAGCCAGGAGCTGAACATCACCGGCGACTGCCGCAAGCTGCAGGTGGTGATCCCGCTGCTGGCCATGCGCCGCACCCTGGAGGAGATGCTCCAGCGCCCGGCCGAGCGGCCCCTGGTGTTCGAGCCGGAGATGGACGCCCGGGACGGCGCGGCGGCGGCCTGGTGGCGCATGGTCCGCCACCTGAACGAGGAGATGGAACTGAGCGAGCTGTTCGGCCAGGCCTTCTTCAGTCGCGACCTGGAGCGCGCGCTGCTCAAGGGGCTGATTCTCGCCCAGCCGAACAACTACAGCGAGGCGCTGCGCCAGTGCCTGGCCGAGAAGGTGCCGCACTACCTGCTGCGCGCCCGCGAGCACATCCACGCCCATGCCCGCGAGGCCCTGGGCCTGGACGACCTGGAAGCGGCCGCCGGGGTGTCGCGCTTCAAGCTGTTCGAGGGCTTCCGCAAGTACTTCGGCAGCGCCCCCATGACCTACCTGAAGCACTACCGCCTGCACGGGGTGCGCCAGGACATCCTCGCCAGCGGCGCTTCCCGCAGCATCTCCGAGATCGCCCTGGGCTGGGGCTTCGCCCACCTGGGGCGCTTCGCCGGCGACTACCGCAAGCTGTTCGGCGAGACGCCCAGCGCGACGCAGCAGCGGTTGCATGGCTTGAGTGGGAGAGGGGGATGTAGGCGCGAGCTTGCTCGCGAATAGCGCTTCCCGGTTACTCCTGCACTCGGGCGTACCCCGCTCCCTCTCCCTGAAGGGAGAGGGGACCGTTGGGCAGACGCTGGTGCTCTGGAGTTAGCCGGCAGCCCCGAAAGTTGCCGGCTGAAACCTGGCCTTCTCTCGGCACGGACAAGCCCCCTCTCCCTTCAGGGAGAGGGCTGGGGAGAGGGGACGTGCCTAAGCCAAACACAGCAGTCACCGGTAGAACACCATTCGCGAGCAAGCTCGCTCCTACATTGCATTCCACCAATAAAAAACCGGCCCCAGGGGCCGGTTTCTTCAAAACATCGCCCGAACTCAGCGATATTCGCACAGGTAAGCGGTATCCACCGCGACCTTCAGCTGGAACTTGCTGTTGCCCGGCACGGTGAACTGGCTGCCCGCGGCGAAGGTCTCCCACTCGTCGCTGCCCGGCAGCTTGACGGTCAGGGCGCCGGCGACCACGTGCATGATCTCCAGCTGGCTGGTGCCGAATTCGTACTCGCCGGGGGCCATGACGCCGATGGTGGCCGGGCCTTCGCTCATGCCGAAGGCGATGGATTTGACGGTGCCGTCGAAGTACTCGTTGACCTTGAACATGGGGGCTGCTCCTGCAACAGGGGGTAGGGGAGGGCGAAAAAAGGAGCGCCAGTATGCCCAAGGCGGTGGGCAGCGTCACTACGCGGCCTTCACAGCGCCAGGGGCAGCAGCCGGGCGGTGTTGCGGGCGTCTTCCAGGGCGCGGTGCTGCTGGCCCTGGAAGTGCAGGCCGGCCAGTTGCAGCGCGGTGTTCAGGCCCACCGGGCGCTTGAGCTGGCGGGCCTGGGCGAAGCGCTGCTTGAGGTTCAGGTGCGGCACCTGGCTGAGGTGGCTGGCGATGCGCTGGTTGCGCCATTCCAGTTCCAGCTGGTGGCGGTCGTAGTCGCCCCAGCTGGCCCAGCCGGCCAGGCGCGGGCTGTGCTGCGCCAGCCAGCGTTCGAACTGCGGCCAGACCTCGGCCAGCGGCGCGGCGCCGTCGACGTCGGCCTGGCTGATGTGCGTGAGTTCGCGGCAGAAGCTGGTCAGCAGCGGACGGCGCTGCGGCCGCACGAAGCGCTGGAAGTGGTCCAGCTCGCGGCCATCTGCGGCGGCCACCAGGGTCGCGCCTATCTCGATGATCTCCATTTCCTCGACCGGCCAGCCACCTTCCTCGGTGGTGGCTTCCAGGTCGATCACCAGCCAGTGGGGCATAGGGCCTGCTCGCGCGAGTGGGACGGTGGGCCGCAGGGGCGGCGCCTGGCATGCAGTATGGAAGGCCTTTCGGGGCTCGGCAAACCGCTGCTAGGCTAGCCCGATCGACAACAGGGAGCTGGAGCCATGGCGAAAGTCGCGTTCATCGGCCTGGGTGTCATGGGCTACCCCATGGCCGGGCATCTGCAGGCCAAGGGGCATGAGGTCTGCGTCTACAACCGCACGCCGGCGCGCGCCGCGCAGTGGGTCGCCGAGCATGGCGGCGGTTCCGCGCCGACGCCGCGCGAGGCCGCGGCGCAGGCGGAATTCGTGATGTGCTGCGTGGGCAACGACGACGACCTGCGCAGCGTGGTGCTGGGGCCCGACGGCGCCCTCGCCGGGATGCAGCCGGGCAGCGTGTTCGTCGACCACACCACGGCCTCGGCGGCGGTGGCCCGGGAGCTGGCGCTGCAGGCCGCCGAGCGCGAGCTGGGCTTCCTCGACGCGCCGGTGTCCGGCGGCCAGGCCGGCGCCGAGAACGGCGTGCTGACGGTGATGGTGGGCGGCGAGGAGGCCTTCTACCGGCGCGCCGAGCCGGTGATCGCCGCCTATGCGCGGAGGGTCCGGCTGATGGGTCACAGCGGCGCCGGGCAACTGACCAAGATGGTCAACCAGATCTGCATCGGCGGCCTGCTCCAGGGGCTGTCCGAGGCCCTGCATTTCGCCCGCTGCGCCGGCCTGGACGGCGAGGCCGCCATCGAGGTCATCAGCAAGGGCGCGGCGCAGTCCTGGCAGATGGAGAACCGCCACAAGAGCATGCTGGAAGGTCGCTTCGACTTCGGCTTCGCCGTGGACTGGATGCGCAAGGACTTCGCCATCGTGCTCGACGAGGCGCGGCACAATGGCGCGCAGTTGCCGGTGACGGCGCTGGTCGACCAGTTCTACGCCGAGGTGCAGGCCGCCGGTGGCGGGCGCTGGGACACCTCGAGCCTGATCAGCCGGCTGAAGCCGCGCGCCTGAATCAGCTGCGGAAGATGAAGTAGACCGCGCCCAGCAGGCACAGGCCGGCCCAGAGGTAGTCCAGCTTCAGCGGCTGCTGCATGAAGAACACGCTGAAGGGCACGAACACCGCCAGGGCGATGACCTCCTGCATGATCTTCAGCTGGCCCACCGACAGCGCGGTATAGCCGATGCGGTTGGCCGGCACCTGCAGCAGGTACTCGAACAGCGCGATGCCCCAGCTGACCAGGGCGGCGATGATCCACGGCTTGGTGTTCAGCGTCTTCAGGTGGCCGTACCAGGCGAAGGTCATGAACAGGTTGGAGAACGCCAGGAGGGTGGCGGTTTGGGCCCAGACCGGCATGGGGTGCTCTCGGAGGCGGGGAGGGCGCCAGCCTAAATCGCCGCGCCCGCGCCGCCAAGGGGCAGCAGGCGATGCAAGGCCCTTGGCGGCGGGCGCCGCTGGGCTTATCCTCCGCGCCGCGCACCGGCCCTGCGGTGCGCCATCCCTGTCGCACCCTTCCGAGAGCCCACAACGATGCAATGCCGTGCCGGCTGTGGCGCCTGCTGCGTGGCGCCGTCGATCTCCTCGCCCATCCCCGGCATGCCCGGCGGCAAGCCCGCGGGCGTGCGCTGCGTGCAGCTGGACGAGCGCAACCTCTGCCGCCTGTTCGGCCGGCCCGAGCGCCCGGCGGTGTGCGCGGCCTTCGACGCCGATGCCGAGGTCTGCGGCAGCAGCAACGGGGAAGCCCTGCGCATCCTCGCCGAATGGGAACGGATCACCGCCGCCTGAGTGACTTGGAAGTCACGTTTTCAGGGGCCATACTGGCGCCCATCCTGACTGCCGAACCGCTCAGGATCGCGGATTTGCACGGGCCCGGCGCTTGGCCGGCCCGGCCAGACCAACAATAACCAGAGGAAGAAGACGATGCGTGGCATCCTGCGTATGACCCTGTTGAGCGCCGCCCTGCTGGGCGCCTGCGGCGCCGCCATGGCCGAGGACTGGCAACTGGCCAAGGACGAGGACGGCGTCAAGGTCTACCTGAGCAGCGTCCCGGGCTCGAAGTACAAGGCCTACCGCGGCGTGGTCGACATCAAGGCCGACGTGGCCAGCATCAACGCCCTGCAGGAAGACGTGAAGGGCTCCTGCAAGTGGATCCACGCCTGCGCCGAGATGCGCCTGCTCAAGAGCGAGGGCGACAACTCCTGGACCTACTCGAAGATCGACATGCCCTGGCCGGTGACCGGCCGCGACGTGGTGATCCACGTGACCACCGAGAAGACCGCCGACGGCGGCCTCATCCGCCACCTGCAGGCCGAGCCGACCTACATCCCCGAAGAGAAGGGCGAGATCCGCGTGCCCAAGCTGGTCGGCGAATGGAAGCTGGTGCCCAAGGGCACGGGCGTCACCGAGGTGACCTACCAGGTGCAGACCGAGCCGGGCGGCAGCATCCCGTCCTGGCTGGCCAACAGCTTCGTGGTGGATGCGCCGATGAACACCCTGAAGGGGCTGCGCGCGGCTGCCGAGAAGCGCTGAGGCTGGGCGTTCGCGTCGAAGAGGCCGCCGCTGGGCGGCCTTTTTCATGGCGGAGTTGGATAGTCCGGCGCAGCCGGTGGGTTCAATCGCGGACGTGCCCAACCGTAGGGCGCATAACCGTTCGCGGTTATCCGCCGTTGACCGGTGCACCGGAGCCCGGTGAAAACGGCGGATAACGCCGTAGGCGTTATGCGCCCTACGGGGTGCATGGCTCGGCGCCATAAAAGAAAAAGGCCGCCGAAGCAGCCTTTTCCCATCCCGGCGGGACTTACTTGCGAGCGCCGAGCTCGACGAAGTCGCGCTGGGTGTGGCCGGTGTACAGCTGGCGCGGGCGGCCGATCTTGTACGGGCCGGAGAGCATTTCCTGCCAGTGCGAGATCCAGCCCACGGTACGTGCCAGGGCGAAGATCACGGTGAACATGCTGGTCGGGATGCCGATGGCCTTGAGGATGATGCCCGAGTAGAAGTCCACGTTCGGGTAGAGGTTGCGCTCCACGAAGTAGGGGTCGTGGCGGGCGATCTCTTCCAGCTTCATGGCCAGCTCCAGCTGCGGGTCGTTGATGCCCAGCTCGCTGAGCACCTCGTCGCAGGTCTGTTTCATGACCTTGGCGCGCGGGTCGAAGTTCTTGTACACGCGGTGGCCGAAGCCCATCAGCTTGAACGGATCGTTCTTGTCCTTGGCCTTGGCCACGAACTTCTCGATGTTCGAAACGTCGCCGATCTCGTCCAGCATGCGCAGTACCGCTTCGTTCGCACCACCGTGGGCCGGGCCCCAGAGGGCGGCGATGCCGGAGGCGATGCAGGCGAACGGGTTGGCGCCGGAGGAGCCGGCCAGGCGCACGGTCGAGGTCGAGGCGTTCTGCTCGTGGTCGGCGTGCAGGATGAAGATGCGGTCCATGGCCTTGGCCAGCACGGGGCTGATCGGCTTGGTCTCGCAGGGGGTGTTGAACATCATGTGCAGGAAGTTTTCTGCGTAGCTCAGGTCGTTGCGCGGATACATCATCGGCTGACCCATGGAGTACTTGTACACCATGGCGGCGATGGTCGGCATCTTGGCGACCAGGCGGTGCGCGGAAATCTCGCGATGCTTGGGGTTATTGATGTCCAGGGAGTCGTGGTAGAAGGCGGAGAGGGCGCCGATCACGCCGCACATGATGGCCATCGGGTGGGCATCGCGGCGGAAGCCGTTGAAGAAGGTCTTCAGCTGCTCGTGAACCATGGTGTGGTTCTTGATGGTGCCGACGAACTGTTCCTTCTGCTCGGCGGTGGGCAGTTCGCCCTTGAGCAGCAGGTAGCAGGTCTCCAGGTAGTCGGATTTCTCGGCCAGTTGCTCGATC
The DNA here is from genome assembly GCF_900187975.1 of Pseudomonas delhiensis. Classification (GTDB taxonomy): domain Bacteria; phylum Pseudomonadota; class Gammaproteobacteria; order Pseudomonadales; family Pseudomonadaceae; genus Pseudomonas; species Pseudomonas delhiensis. The sequence goes on from NZ_FZPC01000004.1 coordinate 124,318, forward strand.
GGATAGCCGCGGTGCAGCAGTACGCCCTTGTCGCCGTCGATATAGGTGATCTTCGACTCGCAGGAGGCGGTGGACATGAAGCCAGGATCGAACGTGAAGTGGCCCGTGGAGGTCAGACCCCGCACATCCACTACATCGGGGCCCAGCGTGCCGGAGAGGACGGGCAGTTCGACGGGGGCTGCGCCCTCGATGATCAACTGCGCTTTCTTGTCAGCCATGATTAGGCCTCCTATTAATGCTTGAAATCATCTGTACGACCCCCCACGCAGGGCCCGCACCACTATAGAGAGATAAATCCGATTGTCAATTTGCAAGAAGTGGTGCCCGACAGCCCCTCCAACTGCCTGTTTTGGCGAAAAAAATCGCCTATTTACGCCTTTTCCCGGGGTGCGGCAATAAGTCCTTAGGCGAAGGCGATTCCGTTGTCATTAGGAGCCTAACTGTCTATACTCGGCGACCAGCCGCTGGGGCCCTCCAGGCCTCGCTCCACAGGCGGTTGTCACTCCCGAAGGTGATGGGTACCTGACAAGTGCACCTCCCGACAACTAGCCCTGCAGTTCGAAGGGCTCTCAGTGTGAAAAAAGCCGTGAATAGCAAACGACCTGTAAACCTAGACCTAAGGACCATCAAACTCCCTGTCACTGCTTACACGTCCATTCTCCACCGCATCTCTGGCGTCATCCTGTTCGTGGGCATTGCCGTGCTGCTGTTCGCGCTCGACAAGTCCCTGGCATCGGAAGACAGCTTCGAGCAGGTGAAGGCGTGTCTGGCCCATCCGTTGGCCAAGCTTGTGATCTGGGGCCTGCTCTCCGCGCTGCTGTACCACCTGGTAGCCGGCATTCGTCACCTCGTCATGGACGCAGGTATCGGCGAGACGCTGGAAGGTGGCAAGCGTGGTTCGAAAATCGTCATCGCCATTGCCGTGGTGCTGATCGTTCTGGCGGGGGTCTGGGTATGGTAACTAACGTCACTAACTTCTCGCGTTCCGGCCTCTACGACTGGATGGCCCAACGCGTTTCTGCGGTCGTTCTCGCGGCTTATGTGCTTTTCCTGCTGGGTTACCTGATCGCACACCCGAACATTTCCTACGAGGAGTGGCATGGTCTGTTCTCCCACAGCCTGATGAAGATCTTCAGTCTTCTCACGCTGGTTGCCCTGAGCGTGCACGCCTGGGTCGGCATGTGGACCATCACCACCGACTACCTGACTCAGATGGCGCTGGGCAAGCCCGCGACCATCGTGCGTTTCCTCGTCCAGGCGGTATGCGGCATGGCCATGTTCGCATTCTTCGTCTGGGGTGTGCAGATTCTCTGGGGTAACTGATCCATGGCAAGCATTCGCACTCTCTCCTTCGACGCCATCATCGTTGGTGGCGGCGGCGCCGGCATGCGTGCCGCGCTGCAACTGGCCCAGGGCGGCCACAAGACCGCCGTGGTGACCAAGGTCTTCCCGACCCGCTCGCACACCGTTTCCGCCCAGGGCGGCATCACCTGCGCCATCGCCTCGGCCGACCCGAACGACGACTGGCGCTGGCACATGTACGACACCGTCAAGGGCTCCGACTACATCGGTGACCAGGACGCCATCGAATACATGTGCTCCGTCGGCCCGGAAGCCGTGTTCGAGCTGGAACACATGGGCCTGCCGTTCTCCCGTACCGAGCAGGGCCGCATCTACCAGCGTCCGTTCGGTGGCCAGTCCAAGGACTTCGGCAAGGGTGGCCAGGCCGCCCGTACCTGCGCCGCGGCCGACCGTACCGGTCACGCCCTGCTGCACACCCTGTACCAGGCCAACCTGAAGAACGGCACCTCCTTCCTCAACGAGTGGTACGCCGTCGACCTGGTGAAGAACCAGGACGGCCACGTGGTCGGCATCATCGCCATCGACATCGAGAGCGGCGACACCATTTATATCCGCTCCAAGGCCGTGGTCCTGGCCACCGGCGGTGCGGGCCGCATCTACGCCTCCACCACCAACGCCCTGATCAACACCGGCGACGGCGTGGGCATGGCCCTGCGCGCCGGCGTACCGGTGCAGGACATCGAGATGTGGCAGTTCCACCCGACCGGCATCGCCGGCGCCGGTGTACTGGTCACCGAAGGTTGCCGTGGTGAAGGCGGCTACCTGATCAACGCCCATGGCGAGCGCTTCATGGAGCGTTACGCGCCGAACGCCAAGGACCTGGCCGGCCGCGACGTGGTCGCACGCTCCATGGTCAAGGAAGTGATCGCCGGCAACGGCGTGGGCCCGAACAAGGACCACGTGCTGCTGAAGCTCGACCACCTCGGCGAGGAAGTCCTGCACAGCCGCCTGCCCGGCATCTGCGAACTGTCCAAGACCTTCGCCCACGTCGACCCGGTGGTCGCGCCCATCCCGGTCATCCCGACCTGCCACTACATGATGGGCGGCGTCGCCACCAACATCCATGGCCAGGCCCTGACCATGGACGCCAACGGCAACGACCAGATCGTCGAAGGCCTGTTCGCGGTCGGCGAAGTCGCCTGCGTATCGGTGCACGGCGCCAACCGCCTGGGCGGCAACTCGCTGCTCGACCTGGTGGTCTTCGGCCGCGCCACCGGCCTGCACCTGGAAAAGGCCCTGAAAGAGGGCATCGAGCACCGCGGCGCCTCCGAGTCCGACCTGGAAGCCTCCTTCAAGCGCCTGAACGGCGTGAACGAGCGCACCAGCGGCGAAGAAGTCGCCCCGCTCAAGCGCGAACTGCAGCAGTGCATGCAGAACTACTTCGGTGTATTCCGTACCGGCGAATACATGCAGAAGGGTATCGCCCAACTGGCTGACCTGCGCGATCGCATCGCCAACGTCAAGATCAACGACAAGAGCCAGGCTTTCAACACCGCGCGCATCGAAGCGCTGGAACTGCAGAACCTCCTCGAGGTGGCCGAAGCCACCGCCATCGCGGCCGAAAACCGCAAAGAGTCCCGCGGCGCCCATGCCCGCGAAGACTTCGAGGAGCGCGACGACGAGAACTGGCTGTGCCACACCCTGTACTTCCCGGGTGAGAAGCGCGTTGCCAAGCGTGCCGTCAACTTCGCGCCGAAGACCGTTCCGGCATTCGAACCCAAGGTTCGTACTTACTAAGGGTGCCCGTCATGTTGAAAGTAAGTGTTTACCGCTACAACCCGGAGAAGGACGCTGCACCGTACATGCAGGACTTCGACGTCGATACCCAGGGCAAGGACGTGATGGTCCTGGACGTGCTGGCGCTGATCAAGGAACAGGACGAGGGCTTCTCCTACCGTCGTTCCTGCCGCGAGGGCGTCTGCGGCTCCGACGGCATGAACATCAACGGCAAGAACGGCCTGGCCTGCATCACTCCGCTGTCGGCCGCCGGCCTGAAGGGCGGCAAGCTGGTGCTGCGCCCGCTGCCGGGCCTGCCGGTGATCCGTGACCTGGTCGTCGATATGCGCATCTTCTACAAGCAGTACGAGAGCGTTAAGCCGTACCTGCAGAACAAGTATGCCGCGCCGGCGATCGAACGCCTGCAGAGCCCCGAAGAGCGCGAAAAGCTGGACGGTCTGTACGAGTGCATCCTGTGCGCCTGCTGCTCGACCTCCTGCCCGTCGTTCTGGTGGAACCCGGACAAGTTCCTCGGCCCCGCCGCGCTGCTGCAGGCCTATCGTTTCCTGGCCGACAGCCGTGACACGGAAACCCAGGCTCGCCTGGCCAGCCTGGACGATCCGTTCAGCGTGTTCCGTTGCCGTGGAATCATGAACTGCGTGAATGTCTGCCCGAAAGGCCTGAACCCGACCAAGGCCATCGGTCACATTCGCAACATGCTGCTGCAGAGCGGGACCTGATCCCACTCGCTGCCGCATGAGGCAAGAGCAATACCCGTACCGCCGGAACATTGTCCGGCGGTACGGTTGCAACGGGCCCCAGCCCACAAAGCCGGGGTTCTGACTCTGAAAACGTATATATGACCAGCAGGGGCATCCGGGCTGGTACCCGGACTATCTGCGGGAACCTTTTGTGGCTACCAGTCGCTGCACAGGGCTGGGTCCCCCGAGAGTTCCATCAGGTGGAGTCCCCTTACCGAGGGTGACCAAGCATGCACGAAAGCGTAATGCAGCGGATGTGGAACAGTGCCCATCTATCCGGTGGGAACGCTGCCTACGTCGAAGAGCTCTACGAGCTCTACCTGCACGACCCGAACGCTGTGCCAGAAGAGTGGCGCACGTACTTCCAGAAGCTCCCTGCCGACGGCAATCCCGCCCCCGACGTCTCGCATTCCTCCATCCGTGATCATTTCGTGCTCCTGGCCAAGAACCAGCGCCGCGCCGCGCCTGTTTCCGCCGGCAGCGTCAGCACCGAGCACGAGAAGAAGCAGGTCGAAGTCCTGCGCCTGATCCTGGCGTACCGGCTGCGTGGACATCAGGCCGCGAAGCTCGATCCGCTGGGTCTCTGGGTGCGTACCGCGCCTTCGGACCTGTCGCTGGATCACTACGGGCTGACCGCCGCTGACCTCGACACCACCTTCCGCACCGGTGAGCTCTACATCGGCAAGGAAGAGGCCACCCTGCGTGAAATCCTCGATGCGCTGAAGCAGACCTACTGCAGCACCATCGGCGCGGAGTTCATGCACATCGTCGATTCCGAGCAGCGCCACTGGTTCGCCCAGCGCCTGGAAAGCGTGCGCGGCCGTCCGGCGTATTCCGCCGATGCCCGCGCCCACCTGCTCGAACGCCTGACGGCGGCCGAGGGCCTGGAGAAGTACCTGGGCACCAAGTACCCGGGCACCAAGCGTTTCGGTCTTGAAGGCGGCGAAAGCCTGATTCCGATGGTCGACGAGATCATCCAGCGCTCCGGCTCCTACGGCGTCAAGGAAATCGTCATCGGCATGGCCCACCGCGGCCGCCTGAACGTCCTGGTCAACACCCTCGGCAAGAACCCGCGCGACCTCTTCGACGAGTTCGAGGGCAAGAAGCTGGTCGAGCTGGGCTCGGGCGACGTGAAGTACCACCAGGGCTTCTCTTCCAACGTCATGACCAGCGGCGGCGAAGTCCACCTGGCGCTGGCCTTCAACCCCTCGCACCTGGAGATCGTCTCCCCGGTGGTCGAGGGCTCGGTACGCGCCCGCCAGGACCGTCGCAAGGACGGCAACGGCGACAAGGTGGTACCGATTTCCATCCACGGCGACGCCGCCTTCGCGGGGCAGGGCGTGGTCATGGAAACCTTCCAGATGTCCCAGACCCGTGCCTACAAGACCGGCGGCACCATCCACATCGTGATCAACAACCAGGTCGGCTTCACCACCAGCCGCCAGGACGACGCGCGCTCCACCGAGTACGCGACCGACGTTGCCAAGATGATCCAGGCGCCGATCTTCCACGTGAACGGCGACGACCCGGAAGCGGTGCTGTTCGTCACCCAGCTGGCCGTCGACTACCGCATGCAGTTCAAGCGTGACGTGGTCATCGACCTGGTCTGCTACCGCCGCCGCGGCCACAACGAGGCCGACGAGCCCAGCGGCACCCAGCCGCTGATGTACCAGCAGATCGCCAAGCAGCGCACCACCCGCGACCTGTATGCCGACGCGCTGATCGCGGCCGGCGTGCAGACCGCCGAGCAGGCCCAGGAAAAGGTCGACGAATACCGCGACGCCCTGGACAACGGCCAGCACGTGGTGAAGAGCCTGGTCAAGGAGCCGAACAAGGAGCTCTTCGTCGACTGGCGTCCGTACCTGGGCCACGCCTGGACCGCGCGTCACGACACCCGCTTCGACCTGAAGACCCTGCAGGAGCTGTCCAGCAAGCTGCTGGAGACCCCGGACGGTTTCGTCATGCAGCGCCAGGTGCAGAAGATCTACGAAGACCGCGCCAAGATGGCCGCCGGCGGCATGCCGATCAACTGGGGCTTCGCCGAGAACCTGGCCTACGCCACCCTGCTGTTCGAAGGCCACCCGGTGCGCATGACCGGCCAGGACGTCGGCCGCGGCACCTTCTCGCACCGCCACGCGGCGCTGCACAACCAGAAGGACGACTCGGTCTACATCCCCCTGGCCCACCTGTTCGACGGCCAGCCGCGCGTCAGCCTGTACGACTCCTACCTCTCGGAAGAGGCGGTTCTGGCGTTCGAATACGGCTACGCCACCACCATGCCGAACGCGCTGGTGATCTGGGAAGCCCAGTTCGGTGACTTCGCCAACGGTGCGCAAGTGGTGATCGACCAGTTCATCACCAGCGGCGAGACCAAGTGGCAGCGCCTGTGCGGCCTGACCATGCTGCTGCCGCATGGCTACGAAGGCCAGGGCCCGGAGCACTCCTCCGCGCGTCTGGAGCGTTACCTGCAGCTGTGCGCCGAGCAGAACATCCAGGTCTGCGTGCCGACCACCCCGGCGCAGGTCTACCACATGCTGCGCCGCCAGGTGATCCGTCCGCTGCGCAAGCCGCTGATCGTCATGACGCCGAAGTCGCTGCTGCGCCACAAGCTGGCCATCTCGACCCTGGAAGACCTGGCCAACGGCTCGTTCCAGACCGTCATCGACGAGATCGACAGCCTGGATCCGAAGAAGGTCGACCGCATCGTCCTGTGCAGCGGCAAGGTCTACTACGACCTGCTGGAGAAGCGCCGTGCCGAAGGCCGCGAGAACATCGCGATCATCCGCCTGGAACAGCTGTACCCGTTCCCGGAAGACGACCTGGCCGAGGTCCTGTCCAAGTACAAGAACCTCAAGCACGTCGTCTGGTGCCAGGAAGAGCCGATGAACCAGGGGGCCTGGTACTGCTCGCAGCACCACATGCGCCGTGTCATCGCCGCGCACAAGAAGGGCCTCAACCTGGAATACGCCGGCCGCGACGGCTCGGCCGCCCCGGCTTGCGGCTACGCTTCGATGCACGCCGAGCAGCAGGAAAAACTGCTGCAAGACGCCTTCACCGTTTAACGCCAACGCGCAGTAGATACCGAATTTAAGGAAACACACACAATGGCTATCGAAATCAAAGCCCCAACCTTCCCGGAATCGGTCGCCGACGGCACCGTCGCCACCTGGCACAAGAAGGTCGGTGAAGCCGTCAAGCGTGACGAACTGATCGTCGACATCGAGACCGACAAGGTGGTCATCGAGGTGCTGGCCGAGGCCGACGGCGTACTGGCCGAGATCATCAAGAACGAAGGCGACACCGTCCTCTCCAACGAACTGCTCGGCAAGCTGAGCGAGGGCGGCGCCGCGGCCGCCGCCCCGGCCGCCGCCGCTCCGGCTGCTGCCCCGGCTGCCGCTGCCGCTCCGGCCGCCGCCGGCGAAGACGCCATCCTCTCGCCGGCCGCGCGCAAGCTGGCCGAAGAGAACGGCATCGACCCGAACAGCATCGCCGGCACCGGCAAGGGCGGTCGCGTGACCAAGGAAGACGTGGTCGCCGCCGTCGAGGCCAAGAAGAACGCCCCGGCTGCCGCTCCGGCCGCCGCCAAGCCGGCCGCTCCGGCCGCCGAGGCCCCGGTGTTCGCCGCCGGCGATCGCGTCGAGAAGCGCGTGCCGATGACCCGCCTGCGCGCCAAGGTCGCCGAGCGCCTGGTCGAAGCCCAGTCCTCCATGGCCATGCTGACTACCTTCAACGAAGTCAACATGAAGCCGATCATGGACCTGCGCAACAAGTACAAGGACCTGTTCGAGAAGAAGCACAACGGCGTGCGCCTGGGCTTCATGTCCTTCTTCGTCAAGGCCGCCACCGAAGCCCTGAAGCGCTTCCCCGGCGTCAACGCCTCGATCGACGGCAACGACATCGTCTACCACGGCTACCAGGACATCGGTGTCGCCGTGTCCAGCGACCGCGGCCTGGTGGTACCGGTACTGCGTAACGCCGAGTTCATGAGCCTGGCCGAGATCGAGAACGGCATCGCCACCTTCGGCAAGAAGGCCAAGGACGGCAAGCTGTCCATCGAAGACATGACCGGTGGTACTTTCACCATTTCCAACGGTGGCGTATTCGGTTCTCTGCTGTCGACGCCGATCGTCAACCCGCCGCAGACCGCCATCCTCGGCATGCACAAGATCCAGGAACGCCCGATGGCCGTTAACGGCCAGGTGGTGATCCTGCCGATGATGTACCTGGCGCTGTCCTACGACCACCGCATGATCGACGGCAAGGAAGCGGTGAGCTTCCTGGTCGCCATGAAGGACCTGCTGGAAGACCCGGCTCGTCTGCTGCTGGACGTCTGATTCGTCATTTCACCCGACGGCCCCGTACTACACGACGGCCCCGCAAGGGGCCGTCCGCTTCACCGGAATAAGGATTGAGATATGAGCCAGAAATTCGACGTGGTTGTGATTGGTGCCGGCCCCGGCGGCTACGTGGCTGCCATCCGTGCCGCCCAGCTCGGCCTGAAGACCGCCTGCATCGAGAAGTACATCGGCAAGGAGGGCAAGGTCGCCCTCGGCGGTACCTGCCTGAACGTAGGCTGCATTCCGTCCAAGGCGCTGCTGGACAGCTCCTACAAGTACCACGAGGCCAAGGAGGCCTTCGCGGTCCACGGTATCGAAGCCAAGGGCGTCACCATCGACGTACCGGCCATGGTCGCGCGCAAGGCCAACATCGTTAAGAACCTGACCGGCGGCATCGCCACCCTGTTCAAGGCCAACGGCGTCACCTCCTTCGAAGGCCACGGCAAGGTGCTGGCCAACAAGCAGGTCGAAATCACCGGCCTGGACGGCAAGGTGCAGGTCCTGGAAGCCGAGAACATCATCATCGCCTCCGGCTCCAAGCCGGTCGAGATCCCGCCGGCCCCGCTGACCGACGACATCATCGTCGACTCCACCGGCGCCCTGGAATTCCAGGCCGTGCCGAAGAAGCTGGGCGTGATCGGCGCCGGCGTCATCGGCCTGGAGCTGGGTTCGGTCTGGGCCCGCCTGGGTGCCGAAGTCACCGTCCTGGAAGCCCTGGACAAGTTCCTCCCGGCCGCCGACGAGCAGATCGCCAAGGAAGCCCTGAAGGTCCTGACCAAGCAAGGCCTGAACATCCGCCTGGGCGCCCGCGTCACCGGCACCGAGGTGAAGAAGAAGCAGGTCACCGTGACCTTCACCGACGCCAACGGCGAGCAGAAGGAAACCTTCGACAAGCTGATCGTGGCCGTGGGCCGTCGCCCGGTGACCACCGACCTGCTGGCCGCCGACAGCGGCGTGACCCTGGACGAGCGTGGCTTCATCTTCGTCGACGACCACTGCAAGACCAGCGTTCCGGGCGTGTTCGCCATCGGTGACGTGGTCCGCGGCGCCATGCTGGCGCACAAGGCCTCGGAAGAGGGCGTGATGGTCGCCGAGCGCATTGCAGGCCACAAGGCCCAGATGAACTACGACCTGATCCCGTCGGTCATCTACACCCATCCGGAAATCGCCTGGGTCGGCAAGACCGAGCAGCAGCTCAAGGGCGAAGGCGTCGAAGTCAACGTCGGCACCTTCCCGTTCGCCGCCAGCGGCCGCGCCATGGCTGCCAACGACACCACCGGCCTGGTCAAGGTCATCGCCGATGCCAAGACCGACCGCGTGCTGGGCGTCCACGTGATCGGCCCGAGCGCCGCCGAGCTGGTCCAGCAGGGCGCGATCGCCATGGAATTCGGCACCAGCGCCGAAGACCTGGGCATGATGGTCTTCTCCCACCCGACTCTGTCCGAGGCGCTGCATGAAGCGGCCCTGGCGGTGAATGGCCACGCCATCCACATCGCCAACCGCAAGAAGCGCTGAGGCGGTAGGACCACGGCGGGGCAGGGCGGCAGTCATTCGCGAGGGGCTGCCACGACCATCCCGCCGGACTCCCGCCCGCAAGGGCGGGAGTCACAGGTGGTGCGGCGCCACGAGCGCTGCGCCGAATGCGCAATACCCAAGACGAAAAAACGGTAGACAAGCATGAATCTCCACGAGTATCAGGGTAAGCAGCTGTTCGCTGAGTACGGCCTGCCCGTATCCAAGGGCTATGCCGTCGACACACCCGAAGAGGCCGCAGAAGCCTGTGAGAAAATCGGTGGCACCGAGTGGGTCGTCAAGGCCCAGGTGCACGCCGGTGGCCGCGGCAAAGCGGGCGGTGTGAAGCTGGTCAAGAGCAAGGAGGACGCCAAGGCGTTCGCCGCCAACTGGCTGGGCAAGCGTCTGGTGACCTACCAGACTGACGCCAATGGCCAGCCGGTCAGCAAGATCCTGGTGGAATCCTGCACCGACATCGACAAGGAGCTGTACCTCGGCGCCGTCGTCGACCGTTCCAGCCGCCGTATCGTCTTCATGGCCTCCACCGAAGGTGGCGTGGACATCGAGAAGGTCGCCCACGACACTCCCGAGAAGATCCTCAAGGCCACCATCGACCCGCTGGTCGGCGCCCAGCCGTTCCAGGGCCGCGAGCTGGCCTTCCAGCTGGGCCTGAAGGGTGACCAGATCAAGCAGTTCACCCACATCTTCGTCGGCCTGGCCAAGCTGTTCCAGGACTACGACCTGGCGCTGCTGGAAGTGAACCCGCTGGTGATCAAGAAAGACGGCAACCTGCACTGCCTGGACGCCAAGATCAACATCGACTCCAACGCCCTGTACCGTCAGCCCAAGCTGCGCGCCATGCACGACCCGTCCCAGGACGACGCCCGTGAAGCCCATGCGCAGAAGTGGGAACTGAACTACGTCGCGCTGGAAGGCAACATCGGCTGCATGGTCAACGGCGCCGGCCTGGCCATGGGCACCATGGACATCGTCAACCTGCACGGCGGCAAGCCGGCCAACTTCCTCGACGTTGGCGGCGGCGCGACCAAGGAACGCGTGACCGAAGCGTTCAAGATCATCCTCTCCGACAGCAACGTCGCTGCCGTCCTGGTGAACATCTTCGGCGGCATCGTCCGCTGCGACATGATCGCCGAAGGCATCATCGGCGCCGTGAAAGAAGTCGGCGTGAAAATCCCGGTTGTCGTTCGTCTGGAAGGCAACAACGCCGATCTCGGCGCCAAGGTCCTGGCCGAAAGCGGTCTGAACATCATCGCGGCGACCAGCCTGACCGACGCTGCCCAGCAAGTCGTCAAGGCCGCGGAGGGTAAGTAATGAGCGTCCTGATCAATAAAGACACCAAAGTCATCTGCCAGGGCTTCACCGGCTCGCAGGGTACCTTCCACTCCGAACAAGCCATCGCCTACGGCACCAAGATGGTTGGCGGCGTGACCCCCGGCAAGGGCGGCACCACCCACCTGGGCCTGCCGGTGTTCAACACCGTCAAGGAAGCCGTGGAAGCCACCGGTGCCGACGCATCGGTCATCTACGTTCCGGCTCCGTTCTGCAAGGACTCGATCCTGGAAGCGGCCTTCGGCGGCATCAAGCTGATCGTCTGCATCACCGAAGGCATCCCGACCATCGACATGCTGGAAGCCAAGGTCAAGTGCGACGAGCTGGGCGTACGCCTGATCGGCCCGAACTGCCCGGGCGTGATCACCCCCGGCGAGTGCAAGATCGGCATCATGCCCGGCCACATCCACCTGCCGGGCAAGGTGGGCATCGTGTCGCGTTCCGGCACCCTGACCTACGAAGCCGTGAAGCAGACCACCGACGCCGGCTTCGGCCAGTCCACCTGCGTGGGCATCGGCGGCGACCCGATCCCGGGCTCCAACTTCATCGACATCCTGAAGCTGTTCCAGGAAGACCCGAAGACCGAAGCCATCGTCATGATCGGCGAGATCGGCGGTTCGGCTGAAGAAGAAGCCGCTGCCTACATCAAGGCCAACGTGACCAAGCCGGTGGTGTCCTACATCGCTGGCGTCACCGCTCCGCCCGGCAAGCGCATGGGCCACGCCGGCGCCATCATCTCCGGCGGCAAGGGCACTGCGGACGAGAAGTTCGCCGCCCTGCAGGACGCCGGCGTGAAGACCGTGCGTTCCCTGGCCGACATCGGCAAGGCCCTGGCCGAGCTGACCGGCTGGGCGACCAAGTAAGCGTTTCGCTTACCTGAGCGTCCGCGAGAGGCCACCTTCGGGTGGCCTCTTGCATTGCCGCCTCGTCGCAAGAAGTGTCGTTCATGCGACACGCCCTTTCATCCCGCGGACGAGCTGACGTATGTCAGTGCAGTTCATCGGGATAGATCGTTAGGCTAGCAACTATCTCCAGCGTTGCGTTCCCCACAAGGGAAGGCGCGCTGACCGCCAACTCCTACCCGGAGCGGCGGTGATTCCTGACCGTCAAGGATGGCGGGACAACCAGAATGCAGGAGCAACCGGGCCACGAGCTCATGGAAAACCTCTGCTATCGGACTACCAAGAACAATCTCCCGTACAGGTATGAACGCAGGCATCCCCGATGCGGCTGCGCCGTGCCCGTTCGGCCGTTGTGCCCTGGCAGGCCACGAAACCGTTTCAGCACTGTGGTATTCCCCTGAATGAACGTCTTGAAAGGCCAGGACATCCTGGCGCTCGGCTTTATGACCTTCGCCCTGTTCGTCGGGGCCGGCAACATCATCTTCCCGCCCATCGTCGGCCTGCACTCGGGCCCGCACGTATGGATGGCGGCCCTCGGCTTCCTGATCACCGCGGTCGGCCTGCCGGTCATCACCGTGGTCGCCCTGGCCAAGGTCGGTGGCGCCATGGACACCCTCAGCCACCCCATCGGGCGCGTCGCCGGCGGCCTGCTGGCGGCGGTCTGCTACCTCTCCGTGGGCCCGCTGTTCGCCACCCCGCGTACCGCCACCGTGTCCTTCGAAGTGGGCCTGGCGCCGCTCACCGGTGACGGTTCGCTGCCGCTGTTCCTCTACAGCCTGGCGTACTTCCTGGTGGTCCTGGTGATCTCGCTGTACCCGGGCAAGCTGCTGGACACCGTGGGCCGTTTCCTCGCCCCGCTGAAGATCATCGCCCTGGCGGCGCTGGGCATCGCCGCCTTCATGCTGCCGGCCGGCACCATCGGCCAGGCCGAGCCGAGCTACGAGCACGCGGCCTTCTCCCAGGGCTTCATCAACGGCTACCTGACCATGGACACCCTGGGCGCCCTGGTCTTCGGCATCGTCATCGTCAACGCCATCCGCTCCCGCGGCGTGCAGTCGCCACGCCTGATCACCCGCTATGCGGTGATCGCCGGGCTGATCGCCGGGGTAGGGCTGGCGCTGGTGTACATCAGCCTGTTCCGCCTGGGCTCGGGCAGCCACGACATCGCCGCCGGCGCCACCAATGGCGCGGCCGTGCTGCACGCCTACGTGCAACACACCTTCGGTTCCCTGGGCAGCGGCTTCCTCGCCGTGCTCATCGCCCTGGCCTGCCTGGTCACCGCGGTGGGCCTGACCTGCGCCTGCGCCGAGTACTTCTGCCGCATCCTGCCGCTGTCCTACCGCAGCCTGGTGGTGATCCTGGCCGGCTTCTCGCTGCTGGTGTCCAACCTCGGCCTGACCAAGCTGATCCAGTTCTCGGTGCCGGTGCTGACCGCCATCTACCCGCCGTGCATCGTGCTGGTGGCGCTGAGCTTCTGCGCCGGCCTGTGGAAGTCGCAGACGCGCATAGTCGCGCCGGTGATGGTGGTATCGCTGGCCTTCGGCATGGTCGATGCGCTCAAGGGCGCCGGCTTCGCCCTGCCCCAGTGGCTGGCCCACCTGCCGCTGTCCGAGCAGGGCCTGGCCTGGCTGATCCCCTCGGTGGCCATGCTCGCCGTGATGGTGGTGGTCGACCGCCTGCTGGGCGAGCCCAGCGAAGCCGTGGCCTGACCGGGTCCGCGCAACGAGTAAGGCCGCCCACGAGGCGGCCTTTTTCGTTATCCGCCAATGGTCCCGGACACCGGTGTTCCGGCTGGCGGCGGATAACCGCGAACGGTTATTCGCCTTACGGTTGGGCACGGTCGTAGGAGCGGGCCCTGCCCGCGATTTCGCGCGCAGGGCGCGCTCCTACAGGTTGAAACCGAACTTCGCATTCATGCCGGACAGCCCCCTCTCCCGCTTGCGGGAGAGGGTTGGGGAGAGGGGAAGGCGTCAATCCAAAGCACGGCGCCGCCGGTGAACGCCATTCGCGGACAAGGTCTCTTGCAATAGGACGGGAGCAGACGCGATCACGTGTCTTCCCGCAAATATCCGGCGTCTATCTGCCGCGTTCTCCCGCCATTACCCCATCAACAGGCCGGGCCCGCCGACAGGGCCCGCCAAGGAAGACCATGACCGACGTCGTCGACCTCTTCGATATCCAGTACCTGTGGAACCTGCTGGCCATGCTCTGGTTCACCCTCTGCTGGGTCGGCTATGCCCGCTACGCCAGCCACAGGGCCCGCGACACCGCATGCCTGGCCAGCGTGCTGCACCTGTACCGCAAGGACTGGATGCGCCGCCTGCTGCTGCGCGACAACCGCGTGGCCGACGCCAGCGTGATCGGCAACCTGGAGCGCAACGCCTCGTTCTTCGCCTCCAGCACCCTGATCATCCTGGCCGGCATCCTCACCCTGCTGGGGTCGGCCGAGCGCACCGTGTCGGTGCTGGCCGACCTGCCTTTCGTGGCCTCGCCGACCCGTGGGCTGTCGGAGCTGAAGCTGCTGTGCCTGGCGGTGGTGTTCGTGTATGCCTTCTTCACCTTCAGCTGGTGCATGCGCCAGTACAACTTCGCCGCCGTGCTGGTGGGCTCGGCGCCGATGATCGGCGAGCGCCACGTCGGCGAGCAGGAGCGCAACGCCTTCGCCGAGCGCGCCGCGCGGGTGGTGTCCATGGCCGCGCACCAGTTCAACCAGGGCCTGCGTTCCTACTACTTCGGCCTGGCCATGCTGGCCTGGTTCATCAACCCCTGGATCTTCATGCTGGTTACCGCCGGCGTGGTCGGGGTGCTGTACCAGCGCGAGTTCCACTCCGACGTGCTCAAGGTGATGGTGTTCACCCCCACGCCCCAGGTGGAGCCGGCGAAGGAGCCGGAGTGAAGAAACGACAAAGCCCGCGAATGCGGGCCTTGTGCGTTGTACGGGGAGCGGGCTGTTACTTCTGCTCCTCGTTGGACGGTGCCGGCGCGGTGTCCGGAGCCGGGGTGGTCGGCGCCGGAGCGGCTTCGTTGGCCGGTGGCGTGGTCGGCGCCGGGGTCGCCGGCTGCTCGGTGCTCGGCGTGGCCGGCGGTGCCTTGGGCTCTTCTTTCTTGTCGCAACCGGCCAAGGTCAGGCCTGCAACCAGCATCAGAGCGAAGGGAAGGGTTTTTTTCATCGTGGAGCCTCCATGTGCGGCGTTCCTGGTGTTAGCCCTTTGAGCTGAGGCCCGCCTCAGAAGTTCAATGCAAGTTTGCGCCGGCGCTACGATTATTCACTGCGCAGCCCATTGGCGGCGGAGTATCATGCGCCATCGAGCATCCCGGGGCCCCGATCCGCATGAGTGAAATGTCCATTCTAGAGCGCGCGCAACGCTTCCTCGCCGTCCTGCGCCATTGCCAGGTGCTGGGTATCGCGGCCCACGCCGCGGACGAAAAAGGCCTGACCCTGCGCCTGCCTTATAGCGAAGCGATCGTTGGCAACCCGGAAACCGGCGTCATCCATGGCGGCGCCATCACCACCCTGATGGACACCACCTGCGGCATCTCGACGCTCTGCGTGCTGCCGCAGTTCGAGATCTGCCCGACCCTCGACCTGCGCATCGACTACATGCACCCGGCCGAGCCGCACAAGGACATTTTCGGGTTCGCCGAGTGCTACCGCGTCACGCCCACCGTCATCTTCACCCGCGGCATCGCCTACCAGGACGACCCGCAGGAGCCCATCGCCCACGTGGTCGGCACCTTCATGCGCCTGGGCAAGGGCGCCGTCGGCGGCCCGGCGGGCGGCAAGGGGGAGGGCGCATGAGCACCCCGAACATCGAGAGCCTGCTGCGCCAGATGCACCAGGACAACGACTTCAGCCCGCTGCTGGAGATGATCCCCTACGCCCGGCTGATCGGCATCCGCTGCCTGCGCCTGGGCGAGGAGGTGATCTTCCACCTGCCGGCCAGCCGCGACAACATCGGCAACCCGACCCTGCCGGCGCTGCACGGCGGGGTGATCGCCGGCTTCATGGAACACGCAGCCATGCTGCACCTGCTGATGCTCATGGGCGTGCCGCACCTGCCGAAGATCATCGACTTCTCCGTCGACTACCTGCGCGCCGGGCACTTCCGCGACACCTACGCCCAGTGCCAGGTGTGGCGCCAGGGCCGGCGCGTGGCCAACGTCGCCATCACCGCCTGGCAGACCAGCCGCGCCGAGCCGATCGCCACCGCGCGGGCGCATTTCAAGGTCGACGGCGCCTGAGGCCCGGGGCGCGATGGACACGCTGCTGATCCTCGGCGGGCTGCTGCTGGCGCTGGCCGGCTACGCCTGGCTGGTCATGCTGGCATTCGAGCGCGGCCCGCTGTGGGGCCTGGCCTGCCTGCTGCCGCCCCTGGCGCCGGTGTTCCTGGCGCGGCACTGGGGCTTCGCGCGCAAGGCGCTGTTCCTCGGCGCCCTGGGCTGCATCCCCCTGGTCGTCGGCCTGGCCATGCTCGCCAGCCACGACAGCGCGCGGCTGGAAGCCATCCTCAGCCTGCAATGGCTGCGCAGCGGGCCCGTGGCGGCGCCGGAGCTGGACATCGCCCTGCGCGGCGAACTCGATGGCCAGGCCTTCGCGCCGCAGCAGGCGGAGCTGATCGACGGCGTGCTTAGCCTGCGCGAAGGCCAGGACTTCTATGCCCACCGCGAAGTGCGCATCCGCCTGCCGGCCCAGCCGCGGGGCGCGCTGCGCCTGGACGTGCTGCCGGACGACCGTGGGCCGCGGCCCGTGGTGGAGGTCAGCTGGCTGGCGCCGGGCGCCGACCTGCCCGAGGCCGTGCGCCTGGGCAGCGGCTACAGCTTGCATCTGGACCTGCGGCCCGAGGCGCCCAACCGCCTGCGCGGCGACTTCCACCTGGTGCTGCCGACGGAGTACCGCACCACCCTCAGCGGCCGCATCGAGCTGTACACCGACCGCCTGCGCTACCGCGACGGCCAGGTGGACACCCGTTTCGACTCCGCCGACACCCTGGCCTACGTCCTGCGCGACTACCTGCAGCGGCGCTTCCCGGGCCGCCAGCTGGAACTGCCCGAGACGCGCCTGGAGCCCCTGGGCCCGATCCTGCAGGTGCCGCTGGACTTCAGCCTGGACGGCGAGCCCCAGCACCTGGACCTGGAGCTCGGGCGCAGCGCCAGCCGCGGCTGGACGGTGCGCGGCGACCGCTACCCGAAGCTGGCGCCGCGCGCCGAGGCCAGCGTTCCGGCGGCCGAACCCCAGCCCGCCGCGCCCCAGCCCGGCAACGCGGCGCGGCCGCTGAGCCTGGAGCGCCTGCAGGCCGAGCCGCAGCGCTACGTCAACCGCGGCATGCGCGTGACCACCGAGCGTGGGCGCGTGGCCGAAGGCGTGTTCACCGGCCTCGACCCGAACGGCCGGGTGGTCATCCGCCACCTGCTCACCGGCGCCGGCCAGGCCAGCTACAGCCTGCGGCCCGCGGAGATCAGCGCCATCGAGTTGCTGCCGCAGTGACGCCCGTCGCGGCAACCCCTTGAAAAGCATCAGGAAGCCCCCATCTCGCTGACATCCGCCGCCCGCTGCGGCTTTTGTCATCCTCGGAGCGAGAACCTATGAGCGTGGAGACGCAGAAAGAGACCCTGGGCTTTCAGACCGAAGTGAAGCAACTGCTTCACCTGATGATCCATTCCCTGTATTCGAACAAGGAAATCTTCCTCCGCGAGCTGATTTCCAACGCCTCCGACGCGGCCGACAAGCTGCGCTTCGAGGCCCTGGCCAAGCCGGAACTGCTCGAAGGCGGCGCCGAACTGAAGATCCGCGTCAGCTTCGACAAGGACGCCAGGACCGTCACCCTCGAAGACAACGGCATCGGCATGAGCCGCGAGGAAGTGATCGCGCACCTGGGCACCATCGCCAAGTCCGGTACCGCCGACTTCCTGAAGAACCTCTCGGGCGACCAGAAGAAGGACTCGCACCTGATTGGCCAGTTCGGCGTGGGCTTCTACAGCGCCTTCATCGTCGCCGACAAGGTCGACGTCTTCACCCGCCGCGCCGGTGCTTCCGCCAGCGAAGGCGTGCACTGGTCGTCGAAGGGCGAGGGCGAGTTCGAAGTCGCCACCCTCGACAAGCCCGAGCGCGGCACCCGCATCGTCCTGCACCTGAAGGACGGCGAAGAGGAGTTCGCCGACGGCTGGCGCCTGCGCAACATCATCAAGAAGTATTCCGACCACATCGCCCTGCCCATCGAGCTGCCGAAGGAATTCCACGGCGAAGAGAAGGACAAGCCGGCCGAGCCGGAATGGGAAGTGGTCAACCGCGCCAGCGCCCTCTGGACCCGTCCGCGCACCGAGATCAAGGACGAGGAATACCAGGAGTTCTACAAGCACACCGCCCACGACTTCGAGAACCCGCTGACCTGGAGCCACAACAAGGTCGAAGGCAAGCTGGAGTACACCTCGCTGCTCTACGTGCCCGGCCGCGCGCCCTTCGACCTGTACCACCGCGAGGCCCCGCGCGGGCTGAAGCTGTATGTGCAGCGCGTGTTCATCATGGACCAGGCCGAGCAGTTCCTGCCGCTGTACCTGCGCTTCATCAAGGGCGTGGTCGACTCCAACGACCTGTCGCTGAACGTCTCCCGCGAGATCCTCCAGTCCGGCCCGGTGATCGACTCCATGAAGTCGGCGCTGACCAAGCGCGTGCTGGACATGCTGGAGAAGCTGGCGAGCAGCGACGCCGAGGCCTACAAGGGCTTCTGGAAGAACTTCGGCCAGGTCCTCAAGGAAGGCCCGGCGGAAGACTTCGCCAACAAGGAGAAGATCGCCGGCCTCTTGCGCTTCGCCTCCACCAGCGACGAGTCCGGCGAGCAGAGCGTGTCCCTGGCCGACTACCTCGGCCGCATGAAGGAAGGCCAGGACAAGATCTACTACCTCACCGGCGAGAGCTACGCCCAGGTGAAGAACAGCCCGCACCTGGAAGTCTTCCGCAAGAAGGGCATCGAGGTGCTGCTGCTCACCGACCGCATCGACGAGTGGCTGATGAGCTACCTGCCGAGCTTCGACGGCAAGGACTTCGTCGACGTCGCCCGCGGCGACCTGGACCTGGGCAAGCTGGACTCCGAAGAGGACAAGAAGGCCCAGGAGGAAGTGGCCAAGGCCAAAGAGGGCCTGGTGGAGCGCCTGAAGGCCGCCCTCGGCGAGGAAGTCGCCGAAGTGCGCGTGTCGCACCGCCTGACCGACTCGCCGGCGATCCTCGCCATCGGCGAGGCCGACCTCGGCCTGCAGATGCGCCAGATCCTCGAGGCCAGCGGGCAGAAGGTGCCGGAGTCGAAGCCGATCTTCGAATTCAACCCGGCCCACCCGCTGATCGAGAAGCTGGATGCGGAGCCGGACGAGGACCGCTTCGGCGAGCTGGCGCACATCCTCTTCGACCAGGCCGCCCTGGCCGCCGGCGACAGCCTCAAGGACCCGGCCGCCTACGTGCGCCGGCTGAACAAGCTGCTGGTGGAACTTTCCGCCTGAGCCGGTAACCTCACACAAAGCCCGCCTTCGCGGGCTTTGTGCTTTTCCTACTCCCACTGAAGGAAGTCACCCATGAGTCAGATCAGCGTCCAACCCGTCGCTTACGAAGTCGACGGTGTGTCCTTCGAAGGTCAGCTCGTCTTCGACGCCTCCAGCACCGTGCAGCGCCCCGGCCTGCTGATGGCGCCCAATTGGCTGGGTGTCAGCCAGGGCGCGCTGGACATCGCCCGCCAGGTCGCCGGCCACGGCTACGTGGTGCTGGTGGCCGACCTCTACGGCAAGGACGTGCGCCCCGACGGCCCGGAGCAGGCCGGCGCCGCCATGATGCCGCTGAAGAACGACCGCGCCGCCCTGCGCCGCCGCATGCAGGCGGCCTTCAAGGCGCTGCAGGCCCAGGCCGGCAAGGCACCGCTCGACAGCGCCAGGCTGGCCGCCTTCGGCTTCTGCTTCGGCGGCTGCTGCGCCCTGGACCTGGCCCGCGACGGCGCGCCGCTGGCCGCGGCGGTGTCCTTCCACGGCACCCTGGATTCGCCCAACCCGGCGGATGCGAAGAACATCAAGGGCTCGGTGCTGGTCCTCGACGGCGCCATCGACCCGCTGGTGCCGCGCGAGCAACTGGCCGACTTCGCCAGGGAAATGAACGACGCCGGCGTGGACTGGGCCCTGACCAGCTACGGCGGCGCGGCGCACTCCTTCACCGACCCGCAGGCGCAGATCCCGGGCAAGATGCAGTACGACGCCAAGGTGGCCCGCCGGGCATTCCAGGCGATGTACGACCTGCTGGACGAGAAGTTCGGCGAATAAGCGCTGGTATAGTTGGTAGGGCGCATAACGCCTACGGCGTTATCCGCCAAATCGCGGACAGAGTCCGCTCCAACGCGGGCCGAGCCATGCCATTCCCCTGTAGGAGCGCGCCCTGCGCGCGAATCGCGGGCAGGGCCCGCTCCTACAATTTGCCGTGAAGCATGGGCTCCCCGTAGGACTCCGTCCGCGATTGGACTCACCGGCCACGCCGGACGCCCAGGTGGCGCGGCCAACGGCGGATAACCACGCACGATCATCCGCCCTACGGTTGCGCCAACCGCGTCGCCCTGGCCTCGTCCGCCCGGTAGCCACGGGCGCCGAACCAGCAGATGTACAGGTAGCACACCAGCGGAATGGCGAAGGAATTGAGCAGGCCGATGTGGTCGGCGAAGAAGCCTTGCACCAGCGGCACCAGGGCGCCGCCGACGATGGCCATGCACAGCAGGCCCGAGCCCTTGCTGGTCAGGTTGCCCAGGCCTTCCAGGGCCAGGGAGAAGATGGTCGGGAACATGATCGAGTTGAACAGGCCGATGAGGATCAGCGCCCACATCGCCACGTGGCCGCCCACACCGATGGCCACCGCCAGCAGCACGGCGTTGGTCACCGCGTTGAAGGCCAGGATGCGGTTGGGGCGGATGCTGCGCATCAGCACGCTGCCGATGAAGCGGCCGACCATGGCGCCGCCCCAGTACAGCGAGAGGAACTTGCTGGCCTGCTCGCCGGGCAGGCCGGCGATGTCCGGCTGGCCCATCAGGCTGACCAGGTAGCTGCCGATGGCCACCTCGGCGCCGACGTAGGCGAAGATGCCGACCACCCCGAATATCAGATGCCGGTGGGCGAGCAGCGAGTGCCTGCCGGCGGCCGCGCCGTCGCTGGGCTCGTCGTGGGTGATTTGCGGCAGGCGGAACAGGCCGATCAGCACGGCGATGGCGAACAGCAGGGCGGCCAGCACCAGGTAGGGCGTCTTCACCGAGTCGGCCTCGGCGGCGGCGCTGCCCAGCCCGCTGGCGGCGCCGGCGCCGATGGCGAGGATGGTCACCGAGCCCACCAGCGGGCCGACGGTGGTGCCCAGGGAGTTGAAGGCCTGGGTCATGTTCAGCCGGCTGGCGGCCGACTGCGGGCTGCCGAGCACGGTGACGTAGGGGTTGGCCGCCACCTGCAGCAGGGTGATGCCCGAGGCCAGGATGAACAACGCGGCGAGGAACGCCGGGTAGGACTGCGCGCCAGCTGCCGGCAGGAACAGCAGGCATCCGACTCCAGCGGTGACCAGGCCGAGGATGATCCCGCGCTTGTAGCCCAGGCGCTCGACCAGGCGGCCGGCCGGGAAGGACATGACGAAGTAGGCGGTGAAGAAGCTGAACTGCACCAGCGACGCCTGCACGTAGTTGAGGGTGAACACCGCCTTCAGGTGCGGCACCAGCACGTCGTTCAGCGAGGTGATCAGGCCCCACATGAAGAAGAGCACGGTGAGCACCGTGAGTGCGCTGGCGTGACGATTCTGCTCTGGCATGGCAGCTCCAGGTCGTGGAGGGAAAGGGGGAGGGCCGCGGCTCAGCGCGGCAGCTCGATGCGCTCGCTTTCGCCGGGCACCTTCGGCCAGTCGCCGGCGGCCCAGCGCCGGCGGGCGTCGTCGATCAGCGCCGGGTCGCTGGCGACGAAGTTCCAGTTCATCCGCCGCGGGCCGTCCAGCGGCGCGCCACCGATCAGCACCGCGCGGCAGTCGGCGCAGGCGCTCAGCACCGGGCTTTCGCCCTCGGGCAGGACCAGCAGCTGGCGCAGCGGCACGGGCTCGTCGTCCAGCAGGGCCTCGCCCTCCAGCAGGTAGAGCGCCCGTTGCGGATGTTCGGGCGGCAGCGTCAGGGTGCTGCCGGCGACCATCCCGATGTCGGCGTACAGCGTCGGCGACAGCACCGGCACCGGCGAAGCCAGGCAGAAGCCGCTGCCGGCGATCAGGCGGATGCGCACGCCCAGGTTCTCGCTCTGCGGCAGGCTGGCCACGGGGTGGTGGCTGTAGCTCGGCTCGCGGCCTTCCTCGGCCTGCGGCAGGGCCAGCCAGAGCTGCAGCCCGTGCAGGCGCGAACCGCGCTCGCGCAAGGCCTGCGGGGTGCGTTCGACGTGGGCGACGCCGCGCCCGGCGGTCATCCAGCTGACGTCACCGGGTAGCACCAGCTGGTCCGAGCCCAGGCTGTCCTTGTGCTGCACCTGGCCTTCGAACAGGTAGGTGAGGGTGGACAGGCCGATGTGCGGGTGCTGGTTGATGTTCATGCCCTGGCCCGGCGCGAAGTCGGTGGCCAGCATGTGGTCGAAGAACACGAAGGGGCCGATGCTGCGGAACTGCGCGGAGGGCAGGGCACGCAGGATGGGCATGCCCTCGACCTCGTCGGCGTGGGGGCGGATGGCGAAGGGGGCGGCGGTCATGGCGAGGCTTCCGGTGGGCTATGGCCATAGGATAGCCGCTCGCCGCCGCACCGCTGCGCCTGGGCGCGGGCCGGTGCCGCCCGGTACCTTCGGTCGCCGACGGCCTGCCGTGGTCGTCCCGATGGTCAGATTTGTGAGTCGCAGTGGCGCGACCTGTCATTGCGGGCCTTCGTTGCCTGAAGTCCAATCCGTCTGGATCGCGCTTTCGTGCGATGGCCGGCGGCATGGGCGTTCATGCTTTCGGGTTGGCAAGTTGGGAAACAGTTTGTTACCTTGCTTGCACGATAGTGCCAAAATCCGCGTGCAGGGGATTCGCCAGAGGAGCCAGCGGGCGCCGGCAAGCGCCACTGTGGAGCTGTACTGCTGGGCCACTGGCCAGCAGCCGAGAAACGAATAAGAACAGCGCCGGACGCAATGCCCGGGGCGATAAATCTTGGCCGTCATGGAGGTAATGCTTCGATGAACCGTCGTACGTGCATCGAAAGGGGTTGGGGCTGCCAGGCGTTCTGGGCGCCCAGGCGAGCCGGCGCGCTCATGGGGTTGCTGCCGTTGCTGGTGGCGGGCAGTGCCCAGGCCGTCGAATTCAGCTTCGCCGACAACCAGCTCACCGGCTCGCTGGACAGTACCCTGTC
The DNA here is from genome assembly GCF_900187975.1 of Pseudomonas delhiensis. Lineage (GTDB taxonomy): Bacteria > Pseudomonadota > Gammaproteobacteria > Pseudomonadales > Pseudomonadaceae > Pseudomonas > Pseudomonas delhiensis. Next base: position 147,600 of record NZ_FZPC01000004.1, read on the forward strand.
GTATGGCGCCATGTGGCGTGTGCAGGGCCGCGGGACCGAGAACATAGACGACATCAACACCGACGACGGCAACCGCAACTTCGACAAGGGCCTGGTCTCCCAGGTGTTCAAGATCACCTCGGACCTCTCGGCCAAGTACCAGAACTACGGCCTGTTCATGCGTGGCACCGCCTACTACGACACGCAGATCATGGACAAGCGCAACGACTACCTGAGCACCACCGATGGCGTCGAGCGCCCCAGCCAGTCCTACCCCGACGACGACCGCTTCACCCAGGACACCCGCCATATAGCCGGGCGCAAGGCCGAGCTGCTCGACGCCTACCTCTCGGGCGACTGGGACGTCGCCGAGCACCCGGTCACCGGCCGTGTCGGCCGCCAGGTGCTGAACTGGGGCGAGAGCACCTTCTACCGCGGCGGCATCAACACCATCAACCCGGTGGACGCCTCGCGCTTCCACCTGCCGGGCTCGGAGCTCAAGGAAGTGCTGGTGCCGGTGGAGGCGCTGAGCTTCAACCTCGGGTTGACCGACAACCTGTCGATGGAAAGCTACTACCAGTGGAAGTGGAAGGAGACGCGCCTGGACCCGGTGGGCACCTACTTCGCCGACACCGACCTGTTCGCCGACGGCGGCGACATCGCCTACACCACCGAGGACAGCCCGGCGTTCAAGCAGCTGCTGGCCGGCTACCCGCTGGTGGCCGGGCTCGGCCTGCTCGGCAACGGCCCGGCCGGCCCGAACGCCTACCTGAACCCCAACACCGGCACCTTCAAGGTGGCCAGCGTCGGCAAGGACCTCGACGCCCGCGACAGCGGCGAATACGGCGTGGCCTTCCGCTACATCGCCGAGCAGCTCAACTCCACCGAGTTCGGCCTGTACTTCGTCAACTACCACGCCAAGGAACCCCAGGTGGCGGTGGACCTGCGCAGCTACCAGGGCGCCGACATCGCCGCCCTCAATGGCGTGCTCGGCCCGCTGGGCCTGGGCGAGGCGGTGCCCGGCCTGGCCACCCTGGACCTGGCCAGCAACGCCCAGGCGCGGCGCGACTACGTCGAAGACATCCGCATGTACGGCTTCAGCTTCAACACCACCCTGGGCGACGCCTCGGTGGCCGGCGAGCTGGCCTACCGGCCGAACATGCCGATCAGCATCTCGGCCACCAACGACCTGCTCGGCGACCTGCTGACCCAGGGCGTGCTCGGCCTGACCAACCTCTACGACGCCAACATCCCGGCCGACCAGGCCTGCGCGGCGGTGTCCGGCAAGCAACTGTGCCGCGGCTCGCTGTTCCAGAACTACGAGCGCGCCGAGACCTACAACGCCTCGCTGACCGGCATCTACAACTTCGGCCCGCACATGACCTTCGACTCGGTGGTGGGCGTGGCCGAGGTCGCCGGCGAGTTCATCCGCGGCAGCAGCCTGGAATACACCGCCTGGGACGGCAGCAAGCGCAAATTCGTCGGCGCCCAGGACAAGTCCTACGTCGGCGGCTCCGACGACGGCGACCAGATCAGCCGCGACAGCTACGGCTATACCCTGCTGCTCAGCGGTACCTGGAACGACGTGTTCGCCGGCGTGAAGCTCAGCCCCTACGTGGTCTACCAGGACGACTTCAAGGGCAACTCGGACCGCACCGGCAACTTCATCGAAGGGCGCAAGGCCTACACCCTGGGCGCCGACGCCACCTACCTGAACAGCTTCCAGGTGGGCATGCAGTACACCAACTACTACGGCGCCGGGGTGAACAACTCCATGCGTGACCGCGACAACGTCTCGGTCAGCGCCAAGTACTCGTTCTGATCAGCCAGGTGATGGAGACTCGCATGATCGCCAAGAAACCCATGATCGCGCTGCTGGCCCTGGCGGCCCTGGCGGCGACCGATGCCCGCGCGGCGGTGAGCGCCGACCAGGCCGCGCAGCTCAAGAGCAGCCTGACCCCCCTGGGCGCCGAGAAGGCCGGCAACGCCGCCGGCACCATCCCCGCCTGGAGCGGCGGCCTGACCCAGGCCCCGGCAGGCTACAAGGGCCCGGGCAGCCACCACGTCGACCCCTTCGCCGGTGACAAGCCGCAGTTCACCATCACCAAGGCCAACCTGGAGCAGTACAAGGCACACCTGACCCCCGGCCAGGTCGCCCTGTTCAACACCTACCCGGACAGCTTCCAGATGCCGGTGTACCAGACCCGCCGCAGCGGCGCGGCGCCGCAGTGGGTGTACGACAACACCTTCCGCAACGCCACCAGCGGCAAGCTGGTGGAAGGCGGCAACGGCTTCGCCGACGCCTACGGCGGGGTGCCGTTCCCGATCCCGCAGAGCGGCCTGGAGGCGCTGTGGAACCACATCGCCCGCTACCGCGGCAGCTACATCGAGCGGCGCTCGGCGCAGACCGGCGTGCAGCGCAACGGCGCCTACTCGCTGGTCACCAGCCAGGATGCCGCGCTGTTCCGCTTCTACGACCCCAAGGGCAGCTTCGACCAGTTGGGCAACACCCTGTTCTACTACATGACCTTCACCACCGCCCCGGCGCGCCTGGTGGGCGAGGGCGCGCTGGTGCAGGAGACCCTCGACCAGGTCAGGGAACCGCGCCAGGCCTGGGGCTACAGCCCCGGCCAACGCCGCGTGCGGCGCGCGCCGACGCTGGCCTACGACACCCCGATCGAGGACTCCGACGGCCTGCGCACCGCCGACGACACCGACATGTACAACGGCGCGCCGGACCGCTACGACTGGACCCTCGTGGGCAAGAAGGAGATCTACATCCCCTACAACAACTATCGGGTCACCAGCCCCGAGGTGAAATACAAGGACCTGCTCACCCCCGGCCACATCAACCCGAAATACACCCGCTACGAACTGCACCGGGTGTGGGTGGTGGAAGGCAAGCTCAAGCCCGGCGCGCGGCACATCTACAGCAAGCGCACCCTGTACCTCGACGAGGACAGCTGGGGCGCGGCGGTGGTCGACCAGTACGACGGCCGCGGCGAGCTGTGGCGCGTCTCCATGGCCTACCTGAAGAACTTCTACGAGCAGCCCATGGTCTGGACCGCCCTGGACACCTTCCACGACCTGCAGTCGCGGCGCTACAGCGTGCAGTGGCTGGACAACGAGGAGCCCGGCACCGCCGACTTCAGCAAGCCGGCCCCGGACGTGGCCGAGTTCAGCCCGGCGGCGCTGCGGAGGAAGGCCTCGCGCTAGGGCGCGCTTTTTGTAGGATCGAGGGGACGCCCAGTTCTTGCTCACGAATGGAGTTTCCCGGAGGCTGCGGTGTCTCGGGTTGACTCCGTTCCCTCTCCCTAACCCTCGGCTGCGCGCCCCGCCCTGAAGGGAGAGGGGACCGTTCGGAGCTGGGCGATAGTCAGGCGTCAGCCGGTAATTACAGGAGTACTCTGTTATTTCAGCTGGCAGAGGACTAGCCCCCTCTCCCGCTTGCGGGAGAGGGCTGGGGAGAGGGTGCTCTCGCATCGCACAGAGCCCCCGGCAAGCGTAGGGCGTACAACCGTTCGCGGTTGTACGCCGTTACACCCATCTCGCTCCCGGCTTCGAGGCCGAGGCCGGAGCTGCGTGGGGCCAAGGTCAGGCGGCGGATAACCGCGAACGGTTATTCGCCCTACGATCCCGCGGGCTCCTGCTCCCACCCGCCCCCCAACGCCTTGTACAACAGCGCCAGGTTCACCCCCACCGCCTCGCTACTGCGCACCTGGCGTTCCTCGCTGGCCAGCAGTTCGCGCTGGGCGCTCAGCACGTTGAGGAAGTCCACCGCGCCGGCCTTGTACTGCTCGCGGGCATTGGCCAGGGCCGTGCGGCCGTGTTCCACCGCCTCGTCCAGGGCCGCCAGCTCGCGCTGGTCGGCGGCGTAGTCGTTGAGCGCGTCGTCCACCTCGCGCCAGGCGTTGAGCACCGTGCGCCGGTAGGCGATGGCCGCTTCCTGCTGCTGGGCCTCGCGCAGGGCGAGCGTGCCCTTCAGCCGGCCGCCCTCGAAGATCGGCAGGCGCAGGCTGGGGCCGATGCCGAAGGTGCGGCTGTTCCAGTCGCCGAAGTTGGCCAGTTGCAGGGCCTGGAAGCCGAAGTCGCCGTTGAGGCTGATACGTGGGTAGAAGTCCGCCCGGGCCACGCCGATGCTGGCGGTGGCGGCGTGCAGCACGGCCTCGGCCTGGCGGATGTCCGGGCGGCGCCGGGCCAGCTCCGCGGGCAGGCCCACCGGCACCGCTTGCGGCGGGCGCGGGATGGGCCTGGCCTGCGCCAGCTCGCCGGCCAGGGCGCCGGGTTCCTCGCCGAGCAGGTAGGCCAGGGCGTTGAGCAGGCGCGCCTGGCGCTTCTGGCTGCCGGGCAGCTGCGACTCGATGACCGCCACCTGGGCCTTGGCCTCGGCGACGTCCAGCTCGGTGGCCACGCCCTCGGCGCGGCGCAGCTGGGTCAGCTCCAGGCTGTGCCGGGCGATGTCCAGGTTGCCGCGCAGGATCGCCTCGCGGCCCTGTTCGCCGCGCAGCTGCACGTAGTCGCGGGCGCTTTCGGCCAGTACCGCCACCAGCACGTCATGGCGGCTTTCCTCGCTGGCCCGCACCTGCGCCTCGGCGGCCTCCAGCTCGCGGCGCACGCGGCCCCACAGGTCCAGCTCCCAGCTCAGGGTGAAGCCGGCGTCGAGCTGGTTGAAGTTGTGCCGGCCGCCCTCGCCGGACGGGTCGGACAGGCCCACCTCGCTATTGCGCTGGCGTGCATAGCCGGCGTTGCCGTCCACCTGCGGCACGGCGTCGGCGCCCAGGGCCTGGCGGATCGCGCGGCTCTGCTCCAGGCGCGCGGCGGCGGCCTGCAGGTCGAGGTTGCCGGCGGCCACGCGGGCCTGCAGGCGGTCCAGCTGCGGGTCGTCGAACAGGCGCCACCAGCGGCTTTCCACGGCGCCGTCGGCGGGGCGGCTGGCGACGTCGTCGCCCTTGGCGTTCCAGGCGGCCGGCGCCTGGGCGTCGGGCCGGCGGAAGTCCGGGCCGAGCGTGCAGGCGCCCAGGGCCAGGCAGGCGAGCAGGAGCGGGGCGTGCTTCATTGCGCGGCCACCCGTTCGCCGCCGGCGGAGGCGGTGTCGATGCTGGCGACCACCGACATGCCCACGCGCAGGTGGGCCAGCAGCGCCTGGTCCGGCTCCAGGACGATCTTCACCGGGATGCGCTGCACCACCTTGGTGAAGTTGCCGGTGGCGTTGTCCGGGGCGATGGGCGCGAAGCTCAGGCCGGTGGCCGGGGCGATGCTGTCGACGTGGCCGCGCAGCACCGCGCCGGGGAAGGTGTCGACGCGCACGCTGACGGCCTGGCCGGGGCGCACCTCGGTGAGCTGGGTTTCCTGGAAGTTGCCGACCACGTAGGCCTGCTGCAGCGGCACCACCGCCAGCAGCGGGCTGCCCGGGGTGACGTAGGCGCCGACGCGCACGCCGCGGCGGCCGACCATGCCGTCGAAGGGCGCGCGGATCTCGCAGTAGGACAGGTTCAACTGCGCCTGCTCGAGCTGCGCCTGGGTGCGCTGCACCGCGCTCTGCGCCTCCATCTGCTGGGCCTGCAGCACTTCCAGCTGCTTGCGTGCGGCCAGGTGGGCGGCGCGGGCCTTGTCCAGGGCGGCCTGGGCGTTGTCCAGGCGCGAGCGCGCCTGCTGGGCGTTCTGCAGGGTGCCGGCGCCCCGGCTGGCGAGGCTCTGGTAGCGCTCCAGCTCCTGGCGGGCGAAGCGCTGGCTGGCCTGGTCGGCCTCGACCTGGGCGGCGCTCTGGGCGATCACCGCCTGCTGGCGCTCCAGGTCGGCGCCGACGTGGCGCAGGCGCGCCCGCGCCGAGAGCAGGTCGGCCTCGGCGGCGGCCAGCGCGGCCCGGTAGTCGCGCGCATCGATGCGCGCCAGCAGCTGGCCGGCCTTCACCGGCTGGTTGTCTTCCACCCGCACGCTTTCCACGGTGCCGGCGACCTTGGGCGCCACCAGGGTGAAGTCGGCGTGCACGTAGGCATCGTCGGTGCTCTGTTCGCGCTCCGGGCCGAGCAGGCGCAGCAGCAGCCAGGCCAGGGCGGCGAGCAGCACGACCGCGGCCAGCAGCAGGCTGGCGCGGCGGGAGGTGAGGGCGGTCTTGGACATGGTGTCTTTTCCGGATTTCAGTGAACGGGGGCGACCGGGCGCGGCGGGTAGACCCGCAGCGGCATCACGGCGATCAGCGGGAGCAGGGCGGCGGCCAGCCAGGCCATGCACCAGAGGGTGTCGGCGGCGGCCAGCACGCTGGCCTGGCCGTGGACCTGGGCGGCCAGGCGCGGCAGCTCGCCGTCGAGCTGGCCGAGGCGCAGGCCCAGGGCCTGGGGCGCGGCGCCGAGGTGGTCGACCAGGCGGTTGGAGTGGTAGTGCTCGCGCCAGGTCATGAGGATGCCCACCAGGCTGCTGCCGACCACCGCGGCGAAGGCCCGCACGCTGTTGAACCAGGCCGAGGCGAAGGGCCCCTCGATGGGCGCCACCACGCTGGTGGCGGACATCAGCAGCGGCACCACCGCCATGGGCTGGCCGACGATCTGCAGGCTGAGCAGCAGGTAGAAGTCGTCCCGCGTCCAGTCGCTGGTCAGCTGGCTCATGCCGTAGGCGGAGAGGCCGCACAGGGCGATGCCGATGGCCAGCACCCAGCGGCAGTCGACGCGGGGGATGTTGCACAGCCCGGCCACCAGTGGCAGCGTCAGCAGCTGCGGCAGGGCCACCAGCAGGGCCATGGGCGCGCTCTGCAGCGGGCGGTAGCCGTGGGCGGCGGCCAGGTACGAGGCCGGCACGCCGGCGCAGGCGCCGAGCACCACCAGGATGCCACCGAGGGTCAGCAGCGAGTGGCTGAGGTTGCGCCGCTTGAGCAGGTCCAGGCGGAAGAACGGCAGCGGGTGCGTCCACTCGTTGAGGAAGAAGGCCACCAGCAGCGCCGCGCCGCCCACCACCAGCAGGGTGGCCAGGTCGGACGCGAACCAGTCCAGGCGCTCGCCCTGCAGCAGGCCCAGCACCAGCATGAGGATGCCCGGCAGGCCGAGGGCCACGCCTATCCAGTCGAACTGGCGGAAGCGTTCCAGGCGCGGCGGGTCCTGGGGGATGCCCCAGGCCACCGCGGCCAGGGCGAAGGCGCACAGCGGGATGACCTGCCAGAACACCCACTGCCAGCCGACGTACTCGGTCCACAGCGCCGCCAGCGGCATGCCCAGGTTGGGCGCGAAGGTGGCGGTCAGGGCATAGGCGCCCAGGCCGTAGAGCTTGATGCCCGGCGGCAGGAAGCGCAGCGCCACTGTCATCAGCATCGGCGGCAGGCAGCCGCCGGCCAGGCCCTGCAGGGCGCGCAGCAGGTACAGCGTCTGCACGTTGGGGGCGAAGGGGCAGAGCAGCGCCAGCAGGGCGAAGGCGACGATGGCGCCGAGGGTGAAGCGGCGCAGCGAGAAGGTCACCGAGAACCAGGGCGCGAAGGCCATGGCGGCGACCTGGAAGGCGGCGTACAGCGCCAGCAGCCAGGTGCCTTCGTCGTGGCCGATGGCCAGGGCGCCGCGCACGTCGGTCATCGCCAGGTCGGTGACCTTGTCGTTGAGCCCGGCGCTGAGCGAGGCGACCAGCACGCCGAGCATGCCTACCAGGATGCGCGGGCCGAAGGGCTGCGCGGCGGGCCTGGCCGGCTGGGCGGCGGAGGGGGTGGCGAGCGGAGTGAGTGCGGCGGTCATGGCCGGGCCTCGCGAAGGAGGCCGCGGGCCGCGCACGGGGTCGGGCAAGGCATGGCGTCACTGGATTCTGGTGTTTGGCCCAGTCTAGGGAGCGCCGATCAGTGTGAAAATTGAAATGTCCAAAACAAATCAGTGCGTTCCATGCACTGATTGGTCGTCACGGCAGCACGCCCGAGCTTTCCCGCAGCTCGGTGCACACCCGCTTCACCGTCTGCCGCAGCCAGCGGTGCGCCGGGTCGTTGTCGAAGCGCGGGTGCCAGGCCTGGATCACCACCACCGTCTTCAGCGGCAGCGGGATGTCGAACTTGCGCAGGGCCAGGCCCAGGCGGTCCAGGCGCCACAGCGAATGCTCGGCGATGGGCAGCACCAGGTCGGACTCCAGCAGGGCGAAGATCGAGGAATGGAAGGTCGGGGTGATCAGGCGGATGTCGCGGCGCAGGCCGAGGTCGGCCAGGGCATCGTCCAGCGGCCCGGTGGCGCGGCCGCGGCGCGACACGCTGATCTGCGGGTAGGCGACGAAGCGCTCGGGGGTGATCTCGCCGTCGAAGATGGGGTGGTCGCGCCGGGCCAGGCCGACGAAGCTGGTGGTGAACAGCGTCTGGGTGCGGATTTCCGGCTCCAGGGTGGAGGTGGCGCCGAGGTAGAGGTCGATGCGGTTCTGCCGCAGGGCCTCGTCGTCGATGTCCGCCTCCGGGACCAGGCGCAGGGTGCAGCGCGGCGCCTCCTCGCGCATCACCGCCAGCATGCGCGCGGCGAAGCCGCCCACCAGCACGTTGTTCGAGCGCAGCACGAAGCAGCGCTCCAGCTGGTCCAGGCGCAGGTTCTCGCGGGCATTGAACAGGCCGGTGGCCTGCTCCACCAGGTGCGCCACTTCCTCGCGCAGCTGCAGGGCCCGCGGGGTGGGCACCAGGTTGCGCCCGGCGCGGACCATGATGGGGTCGCCCACCGCCTCGCGGATGCGCCCCAGGGTACGGCTCATGGCCGGCGGGCTGAGGTGCAGGCGGCGCGCGGCGCCGACCACGCTGCCTTCTTCGAGCAGCACGTTGAGGGCGACCAGCAGGTTGAGGTCGGGCAGGGCCATGGCGCCTCCGGAAGCGTTCGTTGCCGGGGATGCTCGGCCATACGTGCGTCTGGTGCAACTCTGGCGTGCGGCCAAGGTGCCTTTACGCACCTGCCGTGGGGCCGAAGAATGACCGGCGTTCGCCGTTACAGAAGAGGAAGGCCCTATGTTCGAACGCATCCTGGTTGCCATCGATGGCGCGCCCCAGTCGCAGCGGATCGTCGCCCTGGCCGCGGAGATGGCCGAGGTCGGCGCGCCGCACCTGGAGGTGGTCTGCGTGGTCGACCGCGCCTTCGCCCTGCCGCAGCCGGACGTGCTCGACTACCCGCCGGCCGAGCACGAGCAGCACGAGGCCCAGGCCCTGGTGGAAGCCGCCATCGCGCAGCTGCCGGCGGGCCGCGCCACGGGGAGGGTGCTGGCCGGCGACCCGGCGCGGACCATCCTGCGCGAGGCCGAGCGCCTGGGCTGCGACCTGATCGTCATCGGTCATCGCCACCTGGGGCGCATCGAGCGTCTGCTGGACCCGTCGGTGGGGCAGCGGGTGATCGAGCGGGCGCCCTGCCCGGTGCTGGTGGAGGTGCGGGGGTAGCGGGGCGGGGGCTTTTCGTCGGAGCGAGGGGGACGCCTAGTTCTTGCTCGCGGATGGTGTTTCCCGGTGGCTGCGGTGCTCTGTGGGGATTCCGCTCCCTCACCCTAACCCTCTCCCGCAAGCGGGAGAGGGGACCGTTCGGCGTGAAGCGATATTCCGAATCTCATTGGTGCGCTCATTCGCGCCTGATGTCTCAATGAGGCACGGCCCCACCATCGGCACGGACAAGCCCCCTCTCCCTTCAGGGAGAGGGTTGGGGAGAGGGGCTCTTGCATGGCACGAAGCCCCGGCGGATAACGCCTGGGGCGTTATGCGCCCTACGGTTCGGCTCTGGGGCGGCGGGATAAAAGCGGCCCCGCCGGCGGGTGGTCCTGAGCGAGGGCCCGGCCGGCGCGACCGTAAGGGTCAGCCGCGCTGGTGCACCGCGCGGCCGTGGGCGTAGGTCGCGCGCACCGCGCGGTCGTCGCCGAGGATGATCAGGGCGAAGAGCTTTTCCTCCAGGCTCTTCGCCTGGCGCAGGCGGTAGTCCAGCAGCGGGGTGGCCTTGTAGTCCAGCACCACGAAGTCCGCCTCGTTGCCCCGGGCGAAGCTGCCCACCTTGTCCTGCAGTTCCAGCGCGCGGGCGCCGCCGAGGGTGGCCAGGTACAGCGACTTGAAGGGGTCGAGCTTGATGCCCTGCAACTGCATCACCTTGTAGGCCTCGTTCAGCGACTGCAGCTGGGAGAAGCTGGTGCCGGCGCCGACGTCGGTGCCCAGGCCGACCTTGACCTTGTGCTTCTCAAGCTTCGCCAGGTCGAACAGGCCGCTGCCCAGGAACAGGTTCGAGGTGGGGCAGAAGGCCACCGCCGAGCCGGTCTCGGCCAGGCGCTGGCACTCGCCGTCGCACAGGTGCACGCCGTGGGCGAACACCGAGCGCGCGCCGAGCAGGCCGTGGTGGTCGTAGACGTCCAGGTAGCCGCTGCGCTCGGGGAACAGTTCCTTCACCCACTCGATCTCCTTGCGGTTCTCCGACAGGTGGGTGTGCAGGTACACGCCCGGGTGCTCCCTGAGCAGGCGCCCGGCGGCGTCCAGCTGTTCCGGGGTGCTGGTCGGGGCGAAGCGCGGGGTCACCGCGTAGAGCAGGCGGCCCTTGCCGTGCCAGCGCTCGATCAGCGCCTTGCTGTCGCGGTAGCTGCTCTCGGCGGTGTCGGTCAGGTAGTCCGGGGCGTTGCGGTCCATCATCACCTTGCCGGCGATCAGCCGCAGGTCGAGCTTCTCGGCAGCGCCGAACAGCGCGTCCACCGACTGCGGGTGCACGCTGCCGAACACCAGGGCGGTGGTGGTGCCGTTGCGCAGCAGCTCCTTGAGGAAGATGCCGGCGACGTCGGCGGCGTGGGCCGGGTCGGCGAACTGCTTCTCGGTGGGGAAGGTGTAGGTGTTCAGCCAGTCCAGCAGCTGCTCGCCATAGGAGGCGATCATGCCGGTCTGCGGGTAGTGGATGTGGGTGTCGATGAAGCCGGGGGTGATGAGCGCGTCGCGGTATTCCACCACCTCGACGCCACCCAGTTGCGGCAGCAGTTCGGCGGCGTGGCCGAGGCGCGCGACCTTGCCGTCCTCCACCAGCAGGATGCCGTCCTCGAAGTACTGGTAGGACTGCTCGACGCCCACTTCGGCGGGGTCGGCGACGCTGTGCAGGATGCTGGCGCGGTAGGCTGTGGTTGTCATGCTGTTCTCTCGATCTGGGAATCGATGGGTATCGCTGTGCTCCACCCATCACGGACTCTATGTCAGGCACCGCTCTCGGCGGTACGCGCCCGGCGGCTGCTGGGTAGCAGCCGGGATACGCTGTTCTCGCCGCTGGCCTTTTCCTGGCCGAAGGTGGCGTTGTAGGTGGCGATCACTTCGCCGGCGATGGACACGGCGATTTCCACCGGCAGCTTGCCCTTCACCTCGGCGATGCCCATGGGGCAGCGCATGCGCTGCACGGTTTCGGCGGCGAAGCCGCGGTCGCGCAGGCGGTGCTCGAACTTGGCGCGCTTGGTGTCCGAGCCGATCAGGCCAAAGTAGCCGAAGTCGTTGCGCCTGAGTATCGCCGCGGTCAGCTCCAGGTCCAGCGCGTGGTTGTGGGTCATGACGATGTAGTAGCTGCCCGCCGGCATATTCTCGACCTCGTCGAGCACTTCGTCATTCAGTACCTTCTCCACCCCGGCCGGAATCGCCTCGGGGAATTCGGCGTCGCGCGAGTCGATCCAGCGCACCTTGCACGGCAGGTTGGCCAGCAGCGGCACCAGCGCGCGGCCGACGTGGCCGGCGCCGAACACCGCGATGTGCGCCTGGGGCTGGCCCATGGGCTCGAACAGCAGCACGGTGGCGCCGCCGCAGCACTGGCCGAGGCTGGCGCCCAGGCTGAAGCGCTCCAGGCGCGGCTGCTGGCTGCGCTGCTGGAGCATCTCGCGGGCGATCCGCTGGGCCTTGTACTCCAGGTGGCCGCCGCCGATGGTGTCGTACAGCTTCTCGGCGCTGACCACCATCTTCGAGCCGGCGTTGCGCGGCGTGGAGCCAAGCTCCTCGATGATGGTCACCAGCACGGCGGCTTCGCCGCGTTGCTGCAGGTCGGCGAGGGCGCTGATCCAGTTCATGGCGTCTACCTCGGAAGGTTCATGGAGCGTAGGGCGTACAACCGTTCGCGGTTGTACGCCGATACACCTTGTTTATCGTCAACTTCGTGGTCGAGCCTGGCGCGGCCTGCAACAGGTGTTTCGGGCTGGCTTCGAGCGAGGTGTGGCCACGGTCAAGCGGCGGATAACCGCGAACGGTTATCCGCCCTACGGGTCATGCCGGTTCGGCGGTGGTTTGTGGTTCAGCGGCCTGCTCGGCCTTCAACCTGCGCATCTGCTCCACCCCCCAGAGCACCCGCTCCGGCGTCGCCGGCGCGTCGATCCGTGGTTGCACGCGGTAGTCCGCCAGGCTGGCCACGGCGTCCTTGATGGCGCAGAACACCGAGATGCCGAGCATGAACGGCGGCTCGCCCACGGCCTTGGAGTGGAACACCGTCTGCTCCGGGTTCTTGCGGTTCTCCACCAGCTTCACCCGCAAGTCCAGCGGCATGTCGGCGATGGCCGGGATCTTGTAGCTGGCCGGGCCGTTGGTCATGAGCTTGCCCTTGGCGTTCCACACCAGCTCTTCCATGGTCAGCCAGCCCATGCCCTGGACGAAGCCGCCCTCCACCTGGCCGATGTCGATGGCCGGGTTCAGCGAGTCGCCGACGTCGTGGAGGATGTCGGTGCGCAGCATGCGGTACTCGCCGGTGAGGGTGTCGACTATCACCTCCGAGCAGGACACGCCGAAGGCGAAGTAGTAGAACGGCCGGCCGGCGGCCTTCTCGCGGTCGTAGTAGATCTTCGGAGTGCGGTAGAAGCCGGTGGAGGACAGCGACACCTGGCCGAAGTAGGCCTGCTGGATCAGCTCTTCGAAGGGCACGATCAGGTCGCGGATGCGCACCTGGTTGTTGCGGAACTCGACGTCCTCCTCGGTGACCTTCCAGTGCCTGGCGGCGAACTCCACCAGGCGCTGTTTGATGGTCTCGGCGGCGTTCTGCGCGGCCTTGCCGTTCAGGTCGGCGCCGCTGGAGGCGGCGGTCGGCGAGGTGTTGGGCACCTTGTCGGTGTTGGTCGCGGTGATCTGCACGCGGTCGATGTCGACCTGGAAGACTTCCGCCACCACCTGCGCCACCTTGGTGTTCAGGCCCTGGCCCATCTCGGTGCCGCCGTGGTTCAGGTGGATGCTGCCGTCGGTGTAGATGTGGATCAGCGCGCCGGCCTGGTTGAGGAAGGTGGCGGTGAAGCTGATGCCGAACTTCACCGGGGTCAGCGCCAGGCCCTTCTTGAGCACCGGGCTGTTCGCGTTGAACGCGCGGATCTCGGCGCGGCGCCTGGCGTACTCGGCGCTGGCTTCCAGCTCGGCGGTCATTTCCTCCAGCAGGTTGTGCTCCACCTGCTGGTAGTAGTGGGTAATGTTGCGCTCGTCCTTGCCGTAGTAGTTGCGCTTGCGCACTTCCAGCGGGTCCTTGCCCAGGTGGCGGGCCACGGCGTCCATCACTTCCTCGATGGCGACCATCCCCTGCGGGCCGCCGAAGCCGCGGTAGGCGGTGTTGGAGGCGGTGTTGGTCTTGCAGCGGTGGCCGTTGATGGTGGCGTTGCCGAGGAAGTAGGCGTTGTCCGAGTGGAACATGGCGCGGTCGACGATGGAGCCGGAGAGGTCCGGCGAGTAGCCGCAGTTGCCGGCCAGCTCGATCTGGATGCCGTGCAGCAGGCCGTCGTCGTCGAAGCCCACGTCGTACTCGACGTAGAAGGGGTGGCGCTTGCCGGTCATCTGCATGTCTTCCACCCGCGGCAGGCGCATCTTCGCCGGGCGCCCGGTCAGGCGCGCGATCACCGCGCACAGGCAGGCGGGCGCCGCGGCCTGGGTTTCCTTGCCGCCGAAGCCGCCGCCCATGCGGCGCATGTCGATCACCACCTTGTTGAAGGAGATGCCCAGCACCTCGGCCACCAGCTTCTGCACCTCGGTGGGGTTCTGCGTGGAGGTGTAGACGATCACTCCGCCGTCCTCGCTGGGCATCACCGAGGAAATCTGCGTTTCCAGGTAGAAGTGCTCCTGGCCGCCGATGTGCAGGGTGCCCTGGATGCGGTGCGGCGCGCTCGCCAGTTGCGCGGCGGAATCGCCGATGCGGTGCTGGTGGCTGTCGAGCACGAAGTGCTTCTTGCGCAGCGCTTCGACCACGTCGAGCACCGGTTCCAGGTCCTCGTACTCGATGATCGCGGCCATGGCCGCCTTGCGCGCGGTCTCCAGGCTGTCGGCGGCCACCGCGACGACCATCTGCCCGACGTACTCGACCTTGCCGTCGGCCAGCAGCGGGTCGCCGGCGACCACCGGGCCGATGTCCAACTGGCCGGGCACGTCGTCCTTGGTGATGGCGATGGCCACGCCGGGGAAGTCGTAGCAGGGGCTGACGTCCAGCCGGGTGATGCGCGCGTGGGCGCGGTCGCTCATGCGGGCGTAGACGTGCAGCTGGTTGGGGAATTCCAGGCGGTCGTCGATGTACACCGCCTCGCCGCTGACGTGCTTGGGCGCGCTCTCGTGCTTGACGCTCTTGCCGACGCCGGTGGTGAGGTCGGCGCGGAACAGCGCCTGGAGTTCTTCCTGGGTCTTGTCGTGCTTATGCATATGCGGTCACCCGAGTCACGGCCTGGGGCGCTTCCAGTTCGAGGAAGCATTTGCGCAGCAGGTTCTGCGCGGTGAGCAGGCGGTATTCCTTGCTGGCGCGGAAGTCCGAGAGCGGGGTGAAGTCCTCGCCCAGGGCGATCGCGGCGCGTTCGAAGGTCGCGGCGTTGAACGGCTGGCCGAGCAGCGCCGCCTCGCAGGCGCGGGCGCGCTTGGGGATCGCCGCCATGCCGCCGAAGCCGCTGCGCACGGCGCTGATGCGGCAGTCCTCGACGGTGATGCTGAAGGCCGCGCAGACCGCGGAGATGTCGTCGTCCAGGCGCTTGGACACCTTGTAGGCGCGGAACGCCTGGTTGGCCCGCGGGCGCGGGATGATGACCTTCTCGATGAACTCGCCTTCCTGGCGCGCGGTGACCTTGTAGTCGATGAAGTATTCGTCGAGCGGCAGCTCGCGGCTTTCGCCGCCCTTGCGCAGCACGATGCGCGCGCCCAGGGCGATCAGCAGCGGCGGCGAGTCGCCGATGGGCGAGGCGTTGCCGATGTTGCCGCCGAGGGTGCCCTGGTTGCGAATCTGCAGCGAGGCGAAGCGGTGCAGCAGCTCGCCGAAGTCCGGCCAGTCGTGGGCCAGCGCCTCGTAGCAGTCGGTCAGGGGCGCGGCGGCGCCCAGCTCGATGCGGTCGGCGAGGACTTCGACGCGCTTCATTTCCTCGACATGGCCGACGTAGATCATCACCGGCAGCTCGCGGTGGAACTGGGTGACCTCCAGGGCCAGGTCGGTGCCGCCGGCCAGCAGGCGCGCCTGCGGGTTGGCGCTGTAGAGGTCGGCCAGGTCGGCGATGGTCAGCGGCAGCAGGCAGCGCTTGTCGCCGCTGTTCAGCTCGGCGGTTTCCCGCGGGGCGATGGCCTTGAGCTGGGCGACGATCTGCTCCTGCGCGGCGTCGAACTGGTCCGGGCGCTTCTGGCAGCAGGCCTGCTCGGCGGCGTCGAGGATCGGCCGGTAGCCGGTGCAGCGGCACAGGTTGCCGGCCAGCGCTTCGTGGGCTTCGGCCTTGCGCGCTTCGTGGGTTTCGCCGGTGCTGTTCTTCTGCAGGGCGAACAGCGACATGACGAAGCCGGGGGTGCAGAAGCCGCACTGCGAGCCGTGGCAGTCGACCATGGCCTGCTGCACGCCGTGCAGTTCGCCACGGTGCTTGAGGTCGTCGACCGCGATCAGCTGCTTGCCGTGCAGCGCGGAAACGAAGGTCAGGCAGGCGTTGAGGGTGCGGTAGCGGATGCGTTCGGCGCCCTCGGCACCGACCAGCTCGCCGACCACCACGGTGCAGGCGCCGCAGTCACCGGAGGCGCAGCCCTCCTTGGTGCCGGTCTTGCCGAGGTGCTGGCGCAGGTAGTTGAGCACGGTGAGGTTGGGGTCGAGGCGGTCTTCGACACGCAGCTCGCGGTTGAGCAGGAACCTGATCAAGGCATGCCTCCAGGCTTTCTTGTTGTTGGGCGGGGCGCGATGGAGCTGAATCTAGGAAAAGCTGACTTTTAAGTCAACAAAATTCTGATTTTTCGGTCAGCTATTTCGTAGGAGCGGAAGGGCGGGGCGGATAACCTGGGTCACAGACCGCCCTGATCAACCCCGGAGCCGCCGGGAACCAAGGCCAAACGGCGGATAACGCCGTAGGCGTTATGCGCCCTACGCCAGGCCCGCCCGTAACGTAGGGCGGATAACCGTTCGCGGTTATCCGCCGTTTGACCTTGGCCACACCTCGCCCGGAGTCAGCCCGAAGCGCCTGTTGCAGGTCGCTCTACGCTCCCGGAGGCGCAAAAAAAACGGCAGCCGGGGGTATTCGGCTGCCGCAAAGGCGTGGAACCCGTTGGAATCAGGCGCGCTGGGTGTCGCTCAGCTGGTATTCCTCGCCGGCGTAGTAGGCGCGCACCCGGGGGTTCATCACCGCGCGCCACAGCGGCGGGAACAGCGCCAGGACGATCATCCCGGCGTAGCCGTTGGGCAGTTGCGGGCTGGCGTCGTAGTGGCGCAGCACCTGGTAGCGGCGCTTGGCGTAGGCGTGGTGGTCGGAATGCCGCTGCAGGTGGAAGAGGAACAGGTTGGTCAGCAGGAAGTTGCTGTTCCAGGAATGCTCGTGGGTGGTGCGTTCGTAGCGGCCGTCGTCCAGGCGCCGGCGGTGCAGGCCGTAGTGCTCGACGTAGTTGACGATCTCCAGCAGGGTGAAGGCCATGATCGACTGGCCGATGAAGTAGACCGCGCCGAGCCAGCCGAAGGCCAGGCTGAAGCCGAGCAGGAAGAGCGCGCTGACGGCGTACCACCAGATCAGCTCGTTGCGCCAGTGCAGCGCCGGCAGGCCCTTGCGCTTCAGGCGCTGGGCCTCCAGGCGCCAGGCGTTGAGGAAGTTGTGCTTGTAGGCGTGGGGCAGGAAGGCGTACAGGCTCTGGTCGTAGCGCGAGGAGGAGGCGTCCTCCGGGGTGGAGACGTTCACATGGTGCCCGCGCACATGTTCCACCTTGAACCCGGCGTAGCACACCGCCGCCAGCAGCAGGCCGCCGGCGCGCTGCTCCAGCTGCGGGTCCTTGTGGATCAGCTCGTGGGACACGGTGATGCCGATGGCGCCCATCACCGTGCCCACCGAGAGGATCCAGCCCAGCTTGCCCACCCAGTTCCAGGCTTCATAGTGGGTGATCACCCAGCCGCCGTAGACCAGCATGCCCAGCAGCAGCGGCACGGTCATCAGGCTGAGGAAGCGGTAGTAGCCCTCGCGTTCCAGCACGGGCACTTCGCTGGCCTCGTCGGGGTTGGCCGGGTCGCGGCCGACGATGGCGTCGAGCACGGGGATGACCAGGAACACCACGGCGATGACGAGCCAGGCCCAGGCGTTGGGGTGCTCGCTGCCGTAGGACCACCAGTAGCTCAGCGGGATGCCGAACACCGGCACCAGCCAGATCCAGTAGCCGGCCTTCTTCAGGCTCAGCATCCAGGCAGGGGGGAGGAAGGCGAACATGGGGGTGACTCTCGTTGTAGGATTGTCAGACAATCCTGCGCCCAATCCTTTCTTCCTACGCACCAACCTTCGTTCAGTCGAGCCCCTTGACCGGGGCGTTGCCGGGTAACACCCTGTGTTACACTGCGCGGCCGCAAGCCCCATTCCATCAGCCCTCCAGCGATAAGGACACCCATGACGTTCAAGGCCCCGGACAGCCTGGCTGAGCAGATTGCCCACCACCTCGCCGAACGCATCATCCGGGGCGAGCTCAAGGAACGCGAACGCATCCAGGAGCAGAAGGTCACCCAGGCCCTGAACGTCAGCCGCGGCTCGGTGCGCGAGGCGCTGCTGATCCTCGAGCGCCGCCACCTGGTGGTCATCCTGCCGCGCCGCGGGGCGCAGGTCTCGGAGCTGTCCGCCAGCCACGTCGAAAGCCTCTACGCGCTGGTCATGGAGCTGTACATCCTGCTCGCCGTGGCGGTGGCCCGGACCTGGCGCGAGGAGCGCGACCTGCAGCCGTTCCTGGCCATCCAGCAGCGCCTGCTGGACAACCTGCAGCGCGGCGACATCGACGCCTTCGTCGAATCCAGCTTCGACATCATGCGCGCCGCCTTCCCGTTCGCCGCCAACCCCTACCTGCAGGAAACGGTGGAGAACCTGCTGCCGGCCATCAGCCGCACCTACCACCTGGCCCTGGAGCGGCGCAAAAGCGAGATGAGCCAGTTCCTCGACAGCTTCGCCCGCCTGTTGCAGGCGGTGATCGAGCGCGACGAGGCGGCCATCCGCACGGTGCTGCTGGACTACGGCCGCCACAACAGCCAGCTGGTGCTGGCTGCCCTGGCCGAACGCTGAGGAAGCCCGCATGCGCCTCAAATGCATCAAGCTGGCGGGGTTCAAGTCCTTCGTCGACCCCACCACCGTCGGCTTCCCGAGCAACATGGCCGCCGTGGTCGGCCCCAACGGCTGCGGCAAGTCCAACATCATCGACGCCGTGCGCTGGGTGATGGGCGAGAGTTCGGCGAAGAACCTCCGCGGCGAGTCGATGACCGACGTCATCTTCAACGGCTCCAACACGCGCAAGCCGGTGACCCAGGCGTCCATCGAGCTGATCTTCGACAACACCGACGGCACCCTGGTGGGCGAGTACGCCGCCTACGCCGAGATTTCCATCCGCCGCCGCGTCACCCGCGATGGCCAGAACACCTACTTCCTCAACGGCACCAAGTGCCGGCGCCGCGACATCACCGACATCTTCCTCGGCACCGGCCTGGGCCCGCGCAGCTACTCGATCATCGAGCAGGGCATGATCTCCAAGCTGATCGAGGCCAAGCCGGAGGACCTGCGCAACTTCATCGAGGAAGCCGCCGGCATCTCCAAGTACAAGGAGCGCCGCCGCGAGACCGAGAACCGCATCCGCCGCACCCAGGAGAACCTGGCGCGCCTGACCGACCTGCGCGAGGAGCTGGAGCGCCAGCTCGAACGCCTGCATCGCCAGGCCCAGTCGGCGGAGAAGTACCAGGAATACAAGGCCGAGGAACGCCAGCTCAAGGCCCAGCTGGGCGCCCTGAAATGGCGCGAGCTGAACGAGCAGGTGGGGCAGAAGGAGCGGGTGATCGGCGACCAGGAGGTGGCCTTCGAGGCCCTGGTGGCCGAGCAGCGCAGCGCCGACGCCAGCATCGAGCGCCTGCGCGACGGCCACCACGAGCTGTCCGAGCGCTTCAACCAGGTGCAGGGGCGCTTCTACTCGGTGGGCGGCGACATCGCCCGCGTCGAGCAGAGCATCCAGCACGGCCAGCAGCGCATGCGCCAGCTGCAGGACGACCTGCGCGAGGCCGAGCGCACCCGCCAGGAAACCGAATCGCACCTGGGCCACGACCGCACCCTGCTGGCGACTCTGGCCGAGGAGCTGGACATGCTGGCCCCCGAGCAGGAAACCAGCGCCGCCGCCGCCGAGGAGGCCAGCGCCCTGCTGGAAGCGTCCGAGGCCGGCATGCACGACTGGCAGCAGCGCTGGGACGCCTTCAACCAGCGCAGCGCCGAGCCGCGCCGCGAGGCCGAGGTGCAGCAGTCGAGCATCCAGCACCTGGAGCACAGCCTGGAGCGCCAGGGCGAGCGCGAACGCCGCCTGGCCGAGGAACGCGCGCAACTGGCCGCCGACCCCGAAGGCGCGGCCATCCTCGAGCTGAGCGAACAGCTGGCCGCCGTCGAACTGCAACTGGAAGAACTGCAGGCCGAGGAGCTGGAGCTGGTCGAGCGCCTGGAGCAGGTGCGCCAGGGCCTGCAGGATGGCAACGCCGCGCAGCACCAGGCCCAGGGCGAACTGCAGCGCCTGAATGGCCGCATCGCCTCCCTGGAGGCCCTGCAGCAGGCCGCCCTGGACCCGGGCGCCGGCGCCGCCGACTGGCTGCGCGAGCAGGGCCTGGAGCAGCGCCCGCGCCTGGCCGAAGGCCTGCGCGTGGAGCCGGGCTGGGAGCTGGCGGTGGAAACCGTGCTCGGCGCCGACCTGCACGCCGTGCTGCTGGAGGATTTCGCCGGGCTGCCCTATGCCGGCCTGGAAAAGGGCGAGCTGCGCCTGCTCGACCTGCCGCGCGGCGGCGCCGGTGCCGCCGGCAGCCTGCTGGACAAGGTCAGCGCCGACCACGACCTGTCGCCCTGGCTGGCCGGCGTGCGCCCGGTGGAAAGCCTGGAGCAGGCCCTGGCCCAGCGCGCCGCGCTGGGCGCCGGGCAGAGCCTGGTCAGCCGCGACGGCTACTGGGTCGGCCGGCACTTCCTGCGGGTGCGCCGCGGCGACTCCGCCGAATCCGGCGTGCTGGCCCGCGGCCAGGAGCTGGAGCGGCTGTATGCCGAACGGGAAGAACTGGAAGAGCGCCTGGCCGCCCTGGACGAACAACTGCAAGCCCAGCGCCAGGCCCAGCGCCAGGTCGAAGAGGGCCGCGAGCAACTGCGCCGGCGCATCCAGGAGGAAGGTCGCCGCCATGGCGAGCTGAAGGCCGCGCTCTCGGCCCAGCAGGCCAAGGTCGAACAGTTGACCCTGCGCCGCCGCCGCCTCGACGAGGAACTGGCCGAACTGGCCGAGCAGCGCGCCCTGGAGCAGGAACAGCTGGGCGAGGCGCGCCTGCACCTGCAGGTGGCGCTGGACGCCATGGCCGAGGACACCGGCCGCCGCGAGGCGCTGCTGGCCGAGCGCGACGAGCTGCGCGAGCGTCTCGACCGCATCCGCCAGGACGCCCGCCAGCACAAGGACCACGCCCACCAGCTGGCGGTGCGCGTCGGCTCGCTGAAAGCGCAGCACGAATCCACCCGCCAGGCCCTGGAGCGCCTCGACGTGCAGGCCGTGCGCCTGGTCGAGCGCTGCGAGCAGCTCAGCCTCAACCTGGAGGAGGGCGCCGCCCCCCTGGAAGAGTTGCGCATGCGCCTGGAAGAGCTGCTGGAGCGGCGCATGGGCGTGGAAGAGGAACTCAAGACCGCGCGCCTGACCCTGGAAGACGCCGACCGCCAGCTGCGCGACGCCGAGAAGCGCCGCACCCAGGCCGAGCAGCAGTCGCAGCTGCTGCGCGGCCAGCTGGAGCAGCAGCGCATGGAGTGGCAGGCCCTGACCGTTCGTCGCAAGGCGCTGCAGGAGCAACTCGGCGAGGACGGCTACGACTTGCACACGGTGCTCGGCACCTTGCCCCACGACGCCGCCGAGAAGGTCTGGGAAACCCGCCTGGAGGAACTGGCCGGGCGCATCCAGCGCCTGGGCGCGATCAACCTCGCGGCCATCGACGAATACCAGCAGCAGTCCCAGCGCAAGCGCTACCTGGACGAGCAGAACGACGACCTGGTGGAAGCCCTGGACACCCTGGAGAACGTCATCCGCAAGATCGACAAGGAAACCCGCAACCGCTTCAAGGAAACCTTCGACCAGATCAATGCTGGCCTTCAGGCATTGTTCCCCAAGGTGTTCGGCGGCGGTCACGCCTACCTGGAACTTACCGGCGAAGATCTACTCGATACAGGGGTGGCGATCATGGCGCGCCCGCCGGGCAAGAAGAACAGCACCATCCACCTGCTGTCCGGCGGCGAGAAGGCGCTGACCGCGCTGGCCCTGGTGTTCGCCATCTTCCAGCTCAACCCGGCGCCGTTCTGCATGCTCGACGAGGTCGACGCGCCGCTGGACGACGCCAACGTCGGGCGTTATGCCCGCCTGGTCAAGGAAATGTCCGAGAAAGTGCAGTTCATCTATATCACCCACAACAAGATCGCCATGGAAATGGCCGACCAGTTGATGGGCGTGACCATGCACGAGCCGGGATGTTCGCGCCTGGTGGCGGTCGACGTGGAAGAAGCCGTGGCACTGGCGGAAGCCTGATGAAGTGCCTTCTGGACAAATTTCGTACAGTATTCGTCAGCGCCCGGCGTTGATCTGTGCTGTACTGGGAGGATATGCGTAACCCCTTGATTCGATTGGGGTAAGCCCAGTCCCGGGAGCGCCCGGGAAAAGTTGCGAATATTGCTGCGGGCAACAGCCGCAGACGGTGTAAAAGTTGTGTCGGGCATGCTAGCTTAATGCCCACTTTGTTACGCGCGAACATACAACTCGGGGTTCGCGTTTTACCGGGATAGGACATCCCTTTTTCATCATCATTTTTATCAGGGGCACTGGGATTAGATGGATATCGGTCTGCGCGAATGGCTGATCGTCATTGGGCTTATCGTGATCGCCGGCATTCTGTTCGATGGCTGGCGGCGCATGCGGGGCGGAAAGGGCAAGCTGAAGTTCAAGCTGGACCGCCATTTCGCCAACCAACTGGACGACGATGACGACGGCGGCAGCGCCGAGGTGCTGGGGCCCTCGCGGGTGGTCGAGCACCACGAGCCTTCGCTGGACGAGCACGACCTGCCCAAGGTCAGCGCCAAGGACCCGGCCCGCGGCAAGCGCCGTGGCGAGCCGCGCCAGGGCGACCTGGCCCTGGACGACCCGGCGCCGAACCTGCTCGGCCCGCTGGACGAGGAAGACTTCCCCGACCCCCTGGCCGAGGCGCCCAAGGAAAAATCCCGGGCCAGGGACCGCAGGAAGGACAAGGAAAAGGACAAGGAGCGCCCGGCGCCCGCCGCCGCCCCGGCTCCGGTGGAAGAAGTGCTGATCATCAACGTGATCTGCCGCGACGAGGGTGGCTTCAAGGGCCCGGCGCTGCTGCAGAACATCCTCGAGAGCGGCCTGCGCTTCGGCGACATGGACATCTTCCACCGCCACGAGAGCATGGCCGGCAACGGCGAAGTGCTGTTCTCCATGGCCAACGCGGTCAAGCCGGGCACCTTCGACCTGGACAACATCGACCAGTTCAGCACCCGCGCGGTGAGCTTCTTCCTCGGCCTGCCGGGCCCGCGCCATCCGAAGCAGGCCTTCGACGTGATGGTCGCCGCCGCCCGCAAGCTGGCCCACGAACTCAACGGCGAGCTGAAGGACGAGCAGCGCAGCGTGATGACCGCGCAGACCATCGAGCATTACCGCCAGCGCATCATCGAGTTCGAACGCCGCGCGCTGACGCAGAAACGATAAACGCAGCGGCAAGCTACAGGCCCCAAGCTGCAAGCCTAGCGCTTGGCTTGGGGCTTTGCTTTTCTTGTCTTGCCGCTTTTAGCTTGCCGCTTGAGGCTTTCTGAATGACCGACACCCAGACCGCCGCCCAACGCATCGCCCAGCTCCGCAGCGAACTGGACGCGCACAACTACCGCTACTACGTGCTCGACGAGCCCAGCGTGCCGGACGCCGAGTACGACCGCCTGTTCCGCGAGCTGAAGGAACTGGAGGCCGAGCACCCGGACCTGGTCACCCCCGAGTCGCCGACCCAGCGCGTCGGCGGGGCGGCCGCCTCGGCCTTCGGCGAGATCCGCCACGAAATCCCCATGCTCAGCCTGGGCAACGCCTTCGAGGAGCAGGACCTGCTGGACTTCGACCGCCGCGTGCGCGAAGGCCTGGCCGACCTGCTGCCGGGCGGCGACCTGCTCGGTGGCGGCGCCGAGGTGGAATACAGCTGCGAACCCAAGCTCGACGGCCTGGCGGTCAGCCTGCTTTACGAGAACGGCCGGCTGACCCGCGGCGCCACCCGCGGCGACGGCACCACCGGCGAAGACATCAGCGCCAACGTGCGCACCGTGCGCAACATCCCCCTGCGCCTGCAGGGCGAGGGTTGGCCGGCGGTGCTGGAAGTGCGCGGCGAGGTGTTCATGTCCAAGGCCGGCTTCGAGGCGCTCAACGCCCGGCAGATGGAGGCTGGCGCCAAGACCTTCGCCAACCCGCGCAATGCCGCCGCCGGCAGCCTGCGCCAGCTCGACCCGAAGATCACCGCCAGCCGCCCGCTGGAACTGTGCGCCTACGGCTTCGGCCGCGTCGAGGGCGGCAGCCTGCCGGGCACCCAGGTCGACATACTCGAGGCCTTCAAGGCCTGGGGCATCCCGGTCAGCCGGGAGCTGAGGCTGGTCCGCGGGGTGAAGGGCTGCCAGGACTACTACGCCGACATCGGCCAGCGCCGCGACAGCCTGGCCTACGAGATCGACGGCGTGGTGTTCAAGGTCAACCGCATCGACTTCCAGCGCGAGCTGGGCTTCCGCGCCCGCGAGCCGCGCTGGGCCATCGCCCACAAGTTCCCGGCCCGCGAGGAACTCACCGAGCTGCTCGACGTGGAGTTCCAGGTCGGCCGCACCGGCGCCGTGACCCCGGTGGCGCGCCTGAAGCCGGTGCAGGTGGCCGGCGTCACCGTGTCGAACGCCACCCTGCACAACATGGACGAAGTGGCGCGCCTGGGCCTGATGATCGGCGACACCGTGATCATCCGCCGCGCCGGCGACGTGATCCCGCAGGTGATGCAGGTGGTCACCGAGCGCCGCCCGGCCGACGCGCGCCCGGTGCACATTCCCGAGCACTGCCCGGTGTGCGGCTCGCAGGTGGAGCGCACGCAACTGGTCAAGCGCGCCAAGGGCCGCGAGTCGGTCAGCGAAGGCGCCATCTACCGCTGCGTCGGCCGGCTGTTCTGCCAGGCGCAGCTCAAGCAGTCGATCATCCACTTCGTCTCGCGCCGGGCCATGGACATCGACGGCCTCGGCGACAAGATCGTCGAGCAACTGGTGGACAAGGGCCTGGTCAAGTCGCCGGCCGACCTCTACCGCCTGGCCTACGAGCAGGTGATCGAGCTGGAAGGCTTCGCCGAGGTGTCCAGCAACAACCTGATCAACGCCATCGCCGACAGCCGCCGGCCGAGCCTGGCGCGCTTCGTCTACGCCCTGGGCATCCCCGACGTCGGCGAGGAGACCGCCAAGCTGCTGGCCCGCGCCCTCGGCTCGCTGGCGCGCATCCAGCAGGCCCTGCCGGAGGTGCTGACCTACCTGCCGGACGTCGGCGCCGAAGTGGCCTACGAGATCCACAACTTCTTCGCCGACGAGCACAACCGCAAGGTGATCGCCGAACTGCTGGACGCCGAGCATGGCGTGCAGCTGCAGGAGGAGGGCGGGGTGGCCGCCGAGTTCGCCGCCTGCGCCACCCTGGCGGGCTTCATCGACAAGCTCAACATCCCCTTCATCGCCGCCACCGGCGCGGAGAAGCTGGCCAGCCGCTTCGGCTCGCTGGAAGGCATCATCCATGCCGACTGGCTCGACCTGCGCCAGGTGGAGCGCCTGCCCGAACGCGCGGCCAAGAGCCTGCGCGAATTCTTCGACGATGCCGGCAACGCCGCCCGCGCCCTGGCCATCGAGGCCCAGCTGCGCGAGTTCGGCATGCACTGGGCGAGCGAGAAGAAGCAGGCCGAGGGCCTGCCGCTGGCCGGGCAGACCTGGGTGCTCACCGGCACCCTGGAGGCCATGAGCCGCGACGTCGCCAAGGAGAAGCTGGAAAGCCTGGGCGCGAAGGTCGCCGGTTCCGTATCGGCCAAGACCCATTGCGTGGTGGCCGGCCCCGGCGCCGGCTCCAAGCTGGCCAAGGCCCAGGAACTCGGCGTGGACGTCATGGACGAAGAGGGGCTGCTGAAGCTGCTGGCCGGCCACGGCATCGACGCCTGAACGAATTCCCAAGACCATCCGGAGAGAAACACCATGGCAATGACCAAGGAACAACTGGTACGCGACATCGCCGAATCCCTCGACCTGACCCAGGCCTCGGTGCGCGGCGTGTTCGAGCAACTGGCCGGCATCGTCCAGGACGCCCTGGAGAACGACGGCGAGCTGACCCTGCCGGGCATCGGCAAGCTCAAGGTGAGCGAGCGCGCCGCGCGCACCGGGCGCAACCCGCAAACCGGCAAGAGCATCGAGATCGCCGCGAAGAGAGTGGTGCGCTTCGTCCCGGCCAAGGCCCTGGCCGACAGCCTCAACTGACCGGGGGCGACGATGGACAAGGCTAGAAAACAGCGGCTCGCGGGGCTGATCGCCCTGGTCCTGCTGTTCGCCCTCTACGTGGCCTGGACCGAGCGTCCGCAGATCCAGCTGCACTACGACGCCAACGCCAGCGCGCCGGCGAGCTACAGCTTCAAGGAGAACGGCGAGGAAAGCCTCTCCGGCGAGATCCAGCCGGGCGCCGTGCTGAGCTTCCCCCTGCGCCTGCTGCGTGGCGGCGACTACCGGGTGGCCTTCACCTTCCACCGCGGGCAGGAGAAGTACGCCAGCTTCAGCAGCCGGCCCGGCTTCGAGAAGAGCGACCTCTACCTGGGGCCGAACCTGGAGGTGTCGACCCAGCCGATCCCCGGCGGCATGATCCGCGCCGAGTGAGGCCATCCCCCGCGCCGCCGGGCGAGGGGGGAGGGGGAACTCAGAGGTAGGTGATGTTCAGCAGCAGCGGCCGCGCGCCGCTGCGGCCGTCCAGGTTGCGCAGCACCAGGTTGAGGTCGCCGCCTTGCGCCTCGTGCCCGGCGCCGAGGTCGACGTGGCGGCCGTCCAGGTCGGTCACCGCCAGTTGGCGGGCCGCTTCCTGCCCGGACGGTTCGCTGAACGACAGGCTCGAGGTCCCGCCGCAGCCCGTCAACGCCAGGCGTGCCTGGCGCGCGCTGGCTTCGCTGGCGACATCGGTGACCTGGCACGGTGGCGAATAGATGTGGCCGCTGAAGGTGATGGTGCCGCCGTTGGCGAAGGCGGTGGAAGACAGGCCCAGGGCCAGGACAGCGAGCGCAGACTTGATCATCGGAATTCTCCCAAAGCGTTGAGGGCTGAAGCGCCGAGGGGTGTCCGTCCCCTCCATCTCACCAGTGCCATGGCAGTGTGCCATCATGTCGCAGGGTGGTGATATCAAATTGCCATTTCTGCGTGTCTCATCGCGGATTTCACCGCTAAGTGCTTGAAGTGCTTGTAACTTGCGCTGGGCTCGGTACAATGTCGCCGCCCGCTGCTCAGGCGGGTTTCGTTATGGTGGCCCTGTCGGTCCCCCCGCAACGATCAGCCGTGAACCCGGTCAGGCCCGGAAGGGAGCAGCCGCAGCGGTGACATCGTGTGCCGGGGTGTGGCTGGCGGGGCCACCTCCATTTTCGGGTGGGATTCTTCGTAGCCACAATTCCCCTCAGGCTAGCTCCGTTTCCCCCTTTTCCCCTCCGATCCGTCTGATTTTTTTCACGGCATTTCCGCTGCCCCGCTTGGCGCGCGGACGGGCCGGCGACGGCCATCGCAGACGCGCCGCACTCTTTTCCCGCGCGCTATTGGCAACTTGGGCGTCATGTCGGATTTTTCTTATATTGATTAAATAGTCCAGTTTTAAGGTGACGTTTTTCAGGGGCTTCCATTAGATTAGGCACCCGCGAAAGTTGCGGTTATCGTCGTTTGTGAGGTTGCCTTGAAAAAGATCAAGATCGTTCTGGCGGATGATCACGCAGTCGTATTGATGGGAGTTCGTGGAGTTCTGGAACGCCACCCGCAGTATCAAGTGGCATGTGAGGTGCGAACTTCCGGTGAGTTGGTCGAGGCATTGCGACGGGAGCATTTCGATATCGCGATCATCGACTTCAGCATGCCCGGAGACGAAGTCTACGGTGACGGCGTGCGCTTCATCGGTTATCTGGTACGTAATTTCCCCGAGGTAAAATTCCTGGTCTTCACCATGCTGTCCAACCGCCTGGTGCTGGACCGTCTGTGCGAGCTGGGGGTGCAGGGCGTGGTGCGCAAGGACGCGGGCATGCCCCAACTGTTGTCGGCCCTGGACGCCCTGAGCAAGGGCCGCAGGGTACTGAGCCCGTGCACGGGCGAGGGCGGCGACCTGCACAGCCGCCTGACCTCGCTCTCGGTCAAGGAGTACGAGGTACTGCGGCTGTTCGTCTCGGGCCTGCGCGTCTGCGAGATAGCCCGCCTGCTGCGGCGCAGCGACAAGACCATCAGCGCGCAGAAGGCATCGGCCAAGCGCCGCCTGGGCGTGACCACGGACCAGGAACTGCTGGCCTGTTGCCTGGAGGGGCATTTCTTCGACTGATGAACTTCATCCTATATACCACCTGAAAAAGCGGGCTTGCATGGCCCGCTTTTTTATTTCCCGTTGGAATACCTTTTTCTGAAAGGGTTAAGTTGAAATATTAAAAGGGTTGAGAATTTTCCGATATGGCTTCGGAATTTATCGCCTGGGACCATGAATAAGAAAATTCCCAATTGTATGCCCTGAAACGCGCCCTATTCTTTCGGTCAGTAATTAAGGAATGCCTTGGTCTTCCTTGATTTGAATCAAATAAGGCGCTGGCCAGGTATTTTGAGGATGCATCTTGGAATCGCCAGTGCCCTTTCAATTGCAGAAAGAAAGATAGCCTCGTCAGGCGGGAGTTCACATGGCCGCGATTCAACTGATTGCGAAGAGTTCGGGACAGGTCAGCGATGTCAGCGGCAAGAACCTGTTGTCGCTGACGCACCCGTGCGTGGTGAAGATCGCGGCCGCGCCGGACAGCATCCAGTCTGTCAGCCGCAACGGCGACAGCTTGGTGATACGTCTGAAGAACGGCGAGGTCATCACCGTCGACAACTTCTTCCAGGCCGTGGACGGCCTGCGCCACGACCTGGTGCTGGAGGCTCCTGACGGCCAGCTGTGGCTGGCGGACCAGAGCGAACCCTGGCTGACCACCGAGCTGGATTCCATCGAGCAACTGCTGGCCGTGCAGTCCGATGATGCCTACTACGCCTTCGGCCTGCTGCCCATGGCCGGCCTGGGCGCCCTGGGCGTCGGTGGCCTGGCCGCCGCGGCGGGGGGCGGTGGCGGCGGCTCGGGGGGCGGCGCCAGCGGGGCGGCCCCGGGCAAGCCGGCCGTGCTGTCCAACAACCTGCAGGGCCTGGCCGGCACCGCCGAGCCCGGCAGCCTGATCACCCTGACCCGCCCGGACGGCAGCACCCTCACCACCACCACCGACGGCAACGGCCACTGGAGCTTCCAGCCCAACCCGCTGGACAACGGCCAGGCCGGCACCGTCACCGCCTCCAACGGCAATGGCACCAGCGAGCCGGTCGGCACCGGCGCGGCCGACCTGCTGGCGCCACAGGAGCCCACTGTCACCGAGAACAACGCCGGCGGCCTGTCCGGCACCGGCGAGCCGGAAGGCATCGTCACCGTCGAACTGCCCGATGGCAGTACCGTCACTACCGTCGTCGACGGCAACGGCAACTGGGAATTCCCGGAAAACCCGCTGGAGAACGGCGAGAGCGGCATCATCACCATCATCGATCCCTCGGGCAACGTCAGCCCGCCCACCGTGACCGAGCCGGCCGACCTGGTTCCCCCGGAGCCGCCGGTGGTCACCGAGAACAACGGCAACGGCCTGGGCGGCACTGGCGAACCGGAAGGCATCGTCACCGTCGAACTGCCCGACGGCAGCACCGTGACCACCGTCGTCGACGGCAACGGCAACTGGGAATTCCCGGAAAACCCGCTGGAAAACGGCGAGAACGGCAGCGTCACCATCACCGATCCGTCGGGCAATGTCAGCCCGCCGACCGAAACCGGCCCGGCCGAGATAGAGCCCATCGACACCACGGCCCCGGAACCGCCGGTGATCACCGACAACAATGGCAATGGCCTGGGCGGCACCGGCGAGCCGGAAGGCATCGTCACCGTGGAACTGCCGGATGGCAGCACCGTGACCACCGTCGTCGATGGGAACGGCAACTGGGAGTTCCCGGAAAACCCGCTGGAGAACGGCGAGACCGGCATCGTCACCATCACCGACCCGTCGGGCAATGTCAGCCCGCCCACCATCACCGAACCGGCTGACCTGGTTCCCCCGGAGCCGCCGGTCATCACCGGCAACAACGGCAACGGCCTGGGTGGCACCGGCGAGCCGGAAGGCATCGTCACGGTCGAACTGCCGGACGGCAGCACCGTCACCACCGTCATCGACGAAAACGGTAACTGGGAGTTCCCGGAAAATCCGCTGGAGAATGGCGAGAGCGGCATCGTCACCATCACCGACCCGTCGGGCAATGTCAGCCCGCCGACCGTGACCGAGCCGGCTGATGTCATTGCACCGGAGCCACCAGTCATCACTGACAACCACGGCAACGGCCTGGGCGGTACCGGCGAGCCGGAAGGCATCGTCACGGTCGAACTGCCGGACGGCAGCACCGTGACCACCATCATCGACGAAAACGGTAACTGGGAGTTCCCGGAAAATCCGCTGGAGAATGGCGAGAGCGGCACCGTCACCATCACCGATCCGTCGGGCAATGTCAGCCCGCCGGTGACTACTGAGCCGGCCGACGTCATCGCGCCGGAACCGCCGGTCATCACGGACAATAACGGCAACGGCCTGGGTGGCACCGGCGAGCCGGAAGGCATCGTCACCGTCGAACTGCCGGACGGCAGCACCGTCACCACCGTCATCGACGAAAACGGCAACTGGGAATTCCCGGAAAATCCGCTGGAGAACGGCGAGAGCGGCACCGTCACCATCACCGACCCGTCGGGCAACATCAGCCCGCCGACCGAAACCGATCCGGCCGATACCATCGCGCCGGAACCGCCGGTCATCACCGACAACAACGGCAACGGCCTGGGCGGTACCGGCGAGCCGGAAGGCATCGTCACCGTCGAACTGCCCGATGGCAGCACCGTGACCACCATCGTCGACGAGAATGGCAACTGGGAATTCCCGGAAAACCCGCTGGAAAACGGCGAGACCGGTACCGTCACCATCACCGATCCCTCGGGCAACGTCAGCCCGCCCACCATCACCGAACCGACGGACAACCTTGCCCCCGATATTTCCGAGGCCGAGGCGAGCCTCAACCTGATCGACGATGTCGGCGCCATCACCGGGCCTATAGCCCAGGGCGGCCACACCGATGACAACCAGCCCGAGTTCAAGGGCCAACTGGTCGGCGGCGATGCCGTGCTGGTGAACGTCTACGACAATGGCGAGCTGATCGGCAGCACCCCGGTGAACCCCGACGGCAGTTGGAGCTTCACCCCCGAGCAGCCGCTGGAGGAGGGCGCGCACAGCCTGCAGGCCAGCGCGGTGGATGCCGCCGGCAATGCCAGCGCCATGCTGCCGGCCGATGGCTGGAGCTTCACCGTCGATACCCTCGCGCCGGTCACCCCGCCTGAGACGGTCGGTGCGCTGAGCCTGGTCGACGATGTGGGCAGCGTCATCGGGGAGATCGCCCGTGGCGGTGTGACCGACGATGCCAAGCCGCGCTTCGGCGGCAATGGCGTACCGGCCGATATCCTGAGCGTGAACGTCTACGACAACGGCGTGCTGATCGGCAGCGCCAGTGTCAGCGCTGGCCAGTGGAGCTTCGACCCCGCGCTGCCGCTGCTGGCCGGCGAGCACAACTTCCAGGCCGCGCTGGTGGATGCCGCCGGCAACGAAGGGCCGAAGAGCGCCGACTGGCACTTCACCCTCAAGCTGACGCCGCCGGCCGCGCCTTCCATCGAGCACGTCATCGACGACCAGGCGCCGCTGACCAGCGAGCACCTGCAGCCCGGCGCGCAGACCGACGACCGTACCCCGACCATCAAGGGTACCGCCGAGGCGGGCACCCTGGTCCACCTGTACGTCAATGGCAGCGAAGCCGGCAGCGTCGCCACCGACGCCGAGGGCAACTGGTCGATCACCCTGGACGATCTCGGCGCCGACGGCCTCAAGACCCTTACCGCCAAGGCCGTGGACACGGCCGGGCAGTGGAGCCCGGCCACCGGCGGCTTCGACATCCTCCTCGACACCCGCGCACCGGCCACCCCGGACGCGCCGAGCGCGCTGGACAACGTCGGTGCCGTCACCGGCCCGATCACCGGCGGCGTAACCGACGACAGCACCCCGACCTTCAGCGGCAGCGCCGAACCGGGCGCCACCGTCACCATCAAGGATGGCGACAGTGTCCTGGGCACGGCCATCGTCGATGGCGAAGGCAACTGGAGCTTTACCCCGGCCGAGGCGCTGGGGGAGGGCGAGCACAGCATCACCTCCGTGGTCAGCGATGCCGCCGGCAACGTCAGCGAGCCCAGCGATGCGCTGGTGCTGGTGGTCGACACCCGGCCGCTGGTGGTCAGCGTCGCCAAGGCGCTGGATGACGCCGGCAGCCTGACCGCCGGGCTGGGCAACGGCGCGGTGACCGACGACCGCACGCCGACCCTGGTGGGCAGCGCCACCGCCGGCGCCCTGGTCACCGTCATGGACGGCGCCAGCGTGCTCGGCTCGGTGGTGGCCGATGCCGCCGGTGCCTGGAGCCTGGAGCTGCCGGCGCAGGCCGATGGCGGCTACAGCTACGACGTCACCGCCAGCAACGGCGCCAACAGCGCCAGCACCCGCTTCGAACTGACCATCGACGGCAGCGCGCCGGCCAAGCCGGGGGCGATCCTCGCCGTCGACAACCAGGGCGAGGTCACCGGCCCCATCGACAACGGCATCACCGACGATTCCACCCCGACCTTCAGCGGCAGCGCCGAGCCGGGCAGCGTCGTCACCATCCTGGATGGCGGCAGCGTGCTGGGCACGGCCGTGGCCGACGGCGACGGCAACTGGAGCTTCACCCCGGCGCAGCCGCTCACCGATGGCGAGCACGCCATCAGCGTGAAAGCCACCGATGCCGCCGGCAACGTCAGCGAGCCGAGCGACGTGCTGGCGCTCACGGTCGACACCAGTGATGTGCTGGTGAGCATCGAGGCCGCCATCGACGATGCCGGCGAACCCCAGAGCCTGAGCAACAACGCCCTGACCAATGACGCCACCCCGACCCTGGTCGGCAAGACCCTGGCCGACGCGGTCGTGGTCATCTTCGAGGGCGAGGTCGAGATCGGCAGCGTCACCGCCGATGCCGAGGGCAACTGGAGCTTCCAGCTGCCGGCCCAGGCCGATGGCGAGCACACCTATACCGCCAGCGTCTCCAATGGCGCCAACAGCGGCAGCGCCGAGTTCAGCCTGAACCTCGACACCGCCGCGCCGGCCACTCCGGCAGCGGTGCTCGCCACTGACGACCAGGGCCTGGTCCGCGGCCCGATCGCCGCGGGCGGCGTCACCGACGATGCCCAGCCGGTGTTCTCCGGCACGGCAGAGGCCGGTGCCGTGGTCACCCTGCTGGACGGCGCCGAGGTGCTGGGCAGCGTCACCGCCGATGCCAACGGCGACTGGAGCTTCACCCCGGCGCAGCCGCTGGCCGAGGGCAGCCACAGTATCAGCGCGCAGGTCAGCGATGCCGCCGGCAACGTCGGCCAGCCCGGCCCCGCGCTGGCGTTCAGCGTCGACACCGCGCCCATCAGCGTCAGCGTGATCAAAGCCAGCGACAACGTCGGCGCCAAGCAGGGCGACCTGGCCGACAAGGCGCTCACCGACGACAACCGCCCGACCCTGGTCGGCACCGCCAGCGCCGGCGCCATCGTCAGCATCCTCGACGGTTCGACGCTGCTCGGCTCGGTGCTCGCCGACGCTTCCGGCAACTGGAGCCTGGAGCTGCCGGAGCAGGCCGACGGCAATCATGTCTACGACATCCTGGCCACCGCCGCCAACGGCAACGAGGCCGGCACCCGCTTCGAACTGGACATCGACACCCAGGCCCCCGACGCCCCGGCCGGCATCGTCGTGACCGACAACGTCGGCGCGCAGCAGGGCGGCCTGGAGGCCGGCGCCGCCACCGACGACAGCGCCGCGGTGATCAGCGGCAGCGGCGCCAACCCCGGCGACCTCATCACTGTCCACGACAACGGCAGCGTGATCGGCACCGCCATCGTCGACGCCGACGGCAACTGGAGCTACAAGCCGGAAACCCCGCTGGCCGAAGGCGAGCATGCGATCACGGCCTCGGCCACCGATGCCGCCGGCAATGAAAGTGCCCGGGGCCCGGCCCTGAGCTTCGTGGTCGACACCACCGCGCCGGGCGCGATCACCGACCTGGCGCTGGTCGACGACGTGGAAGGCGGCATCCTCGGCAGCATCGGCCAGGGCGAGCTGAGCAACGACGCCACGCCGACCTACAGCGGCCATGTCGAGGGCGGCGCCGTGCTGGTACGCATCTACGACAACGGCGAGCTGATCGGCTCGGCGAGCGTGGACGAAGCCGGCAACTGGCGTTTCGAGCCGCAGACGCCGCTGGCCGATGGCGCGCACAGCTTCCAGGCCGAGGCGCTGGACGCCGCCGGCAACCTCGGCCCGCGCAGCGAGGCCTGGGACTTCGTGGTCGATGCCGCCGTCCCCGAGACGCCGCGCATCACCCGCGTGCAGGACGACTTCGGGCCGCAACAGGGCGACCTCGACAAGGGCGCCGCCACCGACGACGCCAACCTGACCCTGAGCGGCACCGGCAGCGCCGGCGCCACCCTGTTCCTCTACGTGCGCCTGAGCGACGATGCGCAGGCGCCGAGCGAGCTGCTGGGCTCCACCGTCATCGACGCCAACGGCCAGTGGAGCCTGACCACCGACGACCTCGGCCAGTTCGGCGGCGACGGCATGAAGTACCTGTGGGCCAGCTCGCAGAGCCCCTCGGGGCAGATGAGCGAAGCGCCCGGCGAGGACTTCCCGGTCGAGCTGCAGAGCGCGCTGCCGGAGGCGCCGCAAATGCTGGCGCTGGAGACCGAAGCCTTCACCAGCCTGGTCTCCGGCAACCTCACCAGCGACACCACGCCGAGCATCTCCGGCAGCGGCGCGCCGGGTTCGCTGGTGGTGGTCTACGACAATGGCCAGGAACTGGGCTCGACGCAGGTGGACGAGGCCGGCCACTGGAGCTTCACCCCGCAGGCGCCGCTGGCCGATGGCTCGCACGCGCTCAGCGCGACCCTCACCGATGGCGTGGGCAACGTCACCGAGCCCAGCGCGCCCTGGCTGTTCGTGGTCGACACCCTGGCGCCGAACGTCGGCCTGGACATCAACACCGCCGAGCAGCTGGCCGGGCAGACCGAGCCGGGGGCGATCGTCACCGTGGTCGACAAGGCCGGCACGGCGCACAGCGTCACCGCCGACCAGGACGGCCGCTGGAGCATGCAGCCCAACCCCCTGGGCCTGGGCGAGGACGGCAGCCTTTCGGTGCAGGACGCCGCCGGCAACCCATCGCAAGCCATCGTCATCCAGGGCGACGTGCTGGCCAGCTACGACCTGAGCCGCTACACCAGCCAGGTCAACACCACCGAGGCCGGGCCCCAGGCCAACCCGAGCGTGGCGACCCTGGCGGACGGCAGGATCATCGTGGTCTGGCAGGGCGGCGATACCGGCAACGACTCCGCCGAAGTGTTCATGCAACTGTTCGAGGCCGACGGCGTCACCCGCATCGGCGGCGAGCAGCAGGTCAACCAGCGCAGCGCGTACAGCCAGGACAGCCCGCAGGTGGTGGCCCTGGCCGACGGCGGCTACCTGGTGGTCTGGGAGTCCTACCTGGCCGGCCCGGACACCAGCGGCGACGGCATCATGGCACGGCGCTATGGCGCCGACGGCAGCCCGCTGACCGACGAGTTCGCGGTCAACCTGAATACCGCCGGCGGGCAGAAATCGGCCGTCGCCGTCGCCCACCCGGATGGCGGTTACACCATCAGCTGGATGAGCGACCCGAACGGCACCAGCACCGACCTGATCGTGCAGCGTACCTTCGATGCCGACAACCAGCCGCTGACCGGCGACGTGATCGTGGGCAGCGGCGAGGCATACGGCGCCTCCGGCGCACCGGCCATGGCGGCCTTCGCCGATGGCACGTACGTGACCGTGTGGAGCGGCGCCAAGGGCCCGGGCGACAACGCCGGCACCGGTGTCATCGGCCAGCTGTACAAGGCCGACGGCACGCCGCTGGGTGGCAACTTCCAGGTCAACGGCAGCACCGGCAACAGCCAGGACTACCCGGACGTGATCACCCTCAGGGACGGCAGCTTCGTGGTGGTCTGGGAGGGCAACCCGCCGGGCAGCAGCGGCTACGACGTCTACATGGCGCACTACAGCGTCGACCCGGCCACCGGCGCCGTGCAGCGGATCGGCATGGGCGACGTGCGCGTCAACAGCAACGTGGCGGGCGACCAGTACAAGCCCACCGCGGTGGCGCTGGACGATGGCGGCTACCTGGTCCTCTGGGGCTCGGTGGGTGGCGACGGCAGCGGTTCGGCGGTCTACGCCCAGCGCTACAGCGCTACCGGCGAGAAGCTCGGCCGCGAGTTCCTGGTCAACCCGACCACCGAGGGCAACCAGGGCTGGGCCGGCGACAGCGTCGACATGAAGAACCTGCTGGACGCCACCGTGATGGAAGACGGAAACGTCTACGTCACCTGGCAGAGCGACAAGGCCGACAGCAGCGGCTGGGGCATCGAGGGCAGCGTCATCGACATCGATGCCGGCTACTACTCGGAATTCCGCGTCAACAGCACCCTGACCGGCGGCCAGGACCATTCGGCCACGGCCAGGCTGCCCAACGGCGGCTTCGTGGTGGTCTGGGAATCGGCCACGGGCGATGGTTCCAACGACTGCGTCATGGCCCAGCTGTTCGACGCCAGGGGCATGCCGGTAGGGCCGGAGTTCGTGGTCAACGCCACCAGCGGCGACTACCAGGGCAAGCCCTCGGTGGAAGCCCTGGCCGACGGTAGCTTCGTGGTCAGCTGGACCAGCTACACCGGCGGCAACGATGCCATCGTGCAGCAGAAGTATGGCTACACCTACGACCTCGACGGCCAGATCAATGGCGCGCAGCGCCAGGGTGGCGAGCACACGGTGAATGTCAACGACGCCGGCAACCAGCGTTACTCCAGCATCAGCGCCCTGGAGGACGGCGGCTACATGGTGACCTGGAAGTCGGCGGTCGGTGGCGAGTGGCATGTCTATGCCCGTCAGTACGATGCCGACGGCTCGCCGGTTACCGGCGACCTGCTGGTCAGCGATACCAACTACAGCAGCATCGACATCGTCGGCCCTTCCATCACCACCCTCAAGGGTGGCCTGGTGGTCATGTCCTACGGCCGTGATGTCGGTGGCAGCGCAGGTGGGGAAGCCTACTTCCGCATCTACGACCCGGCCACCGGGACCTTCGGCCCGGAGATCGTGGCCAACCAGACCAGCGCCAACAGCCAGGCCTCGCCGAGCGTGTCGCACCTGGCCAACGGTAATTTCATCGTCACCTGGGACTCCAACGACCATGGCGGCCCGGACCAGTACGGCTACGGCACCTGGGGGCGGATCTTCAACGCCGCCGGCGAGCCGGTGGGCAACGAGTTCCTGCTCACCGGCACCACCATTGGCGACCAGGTCCTGCCGGTGGTCGTACCCCGCGAGGGCGGCGGCTTCGTGGTGATCTACCAGTCGTCCAGCGAGGCGGCGCCGGGCGCCGGAACCTACGGCGTCTACGCCCAGTACTTCGACGATGCCGGGCACAAGGTCGGCCAGCAGCTGCACATCAACCAACTGGTGAGCGGCGACCAGGTCGAGGTCGACGCCACCTTCCTGGACAGCGGCAAGCTGTTCGTCAGCTGGACCGACAAGGGCGTCAGCGACGGCAGCGGCAGCGCCATCAAGGGCAGCCTGGTGGACCTGGACGAGAGTCTCGGCCTCATCGCGCCGCCGCCCGTGGGCGAAGGCGTGACCGGCATCGACTACGTGCCGGCCGACCCGCCGGCCATCAGCGTGCTCAGCGTCGGCCTGGACAGCAACAGCGCCGAGCAGCTGGGCGGCCGCACCGAGCCGGGCGCCATCGTCACCGTGGTGGATGCCAAGGGTGTCACCCACACCGCCACCGCCGACGAGCACGGCCGCTGGGCCATCTACCCCAACCCGCTGGCGGAGGGCGAGCAGGGCAGCCTGTCGGCCCGCGACGCGGCCGGCCACGAGGCGCCGCCGCTGGCCATCCAGGGCGCGGCCCTGGCCGACTACCAGCTGGTCCGCCACACCGTGGAGGTCAACACCACCGAGGCCGGCCCCCAGGCCAACCCGAGCGTGGCGACCCTGGCGGACGGCAGGATCATCGTGGTCTGGCAGAGTGGCGATGCCAGCGCCGGCAATGCCGAGGTGTTCATGCAACTGTTCGCGGCCGACGGCGTCACCCGCATCGGCGGCGAGCAGCAGGTCAACCAGCGCAACGCCAGCAACCAGGACAGCCCGCAGGTGGTGGCCCTGGCCGACGGTGGCTACCTGGTGGTCTGGGAGTCCTACCAGGCCGGCCCGGACACCAGTGGCGATGGCGTCATGGCGCGCCGCTACGGCGCCGACGGCACCCCGCTGACCGACGAGTTCGCGGTCAACGTCGGCACTGCGGGCGGGCAGAAGTCGCCCATCGCCATCGCCCACCCGGACGGCGGCTACACCATCAGCTGGCAGAGCGACCCGGATGCCAGCACCACCAACCACATCGTGCAGCGCAGCTTCGACGCCGACAACCAGCCGCTCACCGGCGACGTCATCGTCGGCAGCGGGAACCTCTACGGCAACGAAGGCGCGCCGGCCATGGCGGTCTTCGCCGACGGCATGTACGTGACCGTGTGGACCGGCCACGGCGGCCCCGGGGACAACTCCGCCAGCGGCGTCATCGGCCAGTTGTACAAGGCCGACGGCACGCCGCTGGGCGGCAACTTCCAGGTCAACGCCGGCACCGGCAACAGCCAGAACTACCCGGACGTGATCACCCTCAAGGACGGCAGCTTCGTGGTGGTGTGGGACAGCAACCTGCCCGGCTCGGTCAGCTCGGACATCTATGCCGCGCATTACCGCGTCGACCCGGCCAGCGGCGAGCTGTCGCTGGTGGGCGCGGGCGACTTCCGCGTCAACAGCGGCCTGGCCGGCAAGCAGTACAAGCCCACCGCGGTGGCCCTGGAGGACGGCGGTTACCTGGTGGTGTGGGGCTCGGACGGTGGCGACGGCAGTGGCTCGGCGGTCTACGCCCAGCGCTACGACGCCCAGGGCCAGCCACTGGGCCGCGAGTTCCTGGTCAACCCCACAACCGAGGGCAACCAGGGCTGGGGCGGCGACAACGGCGACATGAACAACCTGCTGGATGCCACCCTCCTGGCCGACGGCAACGTCTACGTGACCTGGCAGAGCGACAAGGCCGACAGCAACGGCTGGGGCATCGAGGGCAGCGTCATCGACATCGACGCCGGCTACTACTCGGAATTTCGCGTCAACGGCACCCTGTCTGGCGACCAGGACCGCTCGGCCACGGCCAGGCTGCCCAACGGCGGCTTCGTGGTGGTCT
The DNA here is from genome assembly GCF_900187975.1 of Pseudomonas delhiensis. Classification (GTDB taxonomy): domain Bacteria; phylum Pseudomonadota; class Gammaproteobacteria; order Pseudomonadales; family Pseudomonadaceae; genus Pseudomonas; species Pseudomonas delhiensis. The sequence continues at coordinate 186,678 of NZ_FZPC01000004.1, forward strand.
GGGAGTCGGCCACGGGCGACGGTTCCAACGACTGCGTCATGGCCCAGTTGTTCGACGCCAAGGGCATGCCGCTGGGCGGCGAGTTCGTGGTCAACGGCACCACCGCCAACTACCAGGGCCAGCCTACGGTGGCGGTGCTCGCGGATGGCAGCTTCGTGGTCAGCTGGACCAGCTATGCCGGCGGCAACGACGCCATCCTGCTGCAGAAGTACGGCTACACCCACGACCTCGATGGCCAGATCAATGGCGTGCAGCGCCAGGGTGGCGAGCACACGGTGAATGTCAACGACGCCGGCCACCAGCGCTACTCCAGCATCACCGCGCTGGACGACGGCGGCTACATGGTGGCCTGGAAGTCATCCGTGGGGGGCGAGTGGCATGTGTATGCCCGCCAGTACAATGCCGATGGCTCGCCGGCGGGCGGCGAACAGCTGGTCAGCGATACCAACTATGCCGACAGCCTCGACACCCGCGCGCCGTCTATCAGCACCCTGGAGGATGGCCGCGTGGTGTTCGCCTACGGCCGCAGCATGGGCGGCGGCGCCGGTGGCGAGGTGTTCTTCCGTGTCTACGATCCGGCGACCGGGAACTTCGGGCCGGAGATCCTGGCCAACCAGACCAGCGCCAACAGCCAGGCCTCGCCCAGCGTGTCGCAGCTGGCCAACGGCAGCTTCGTGGTGACCTGGGACTCCAATGACCACGGCGGCCTGGACCAGTCCGGCTACGGCGTCTGGGGGCGGGTCTTCAATGCCGCCGGCGAGCCGCTGGGCAACGAGTTCCTGCTCAACACCCGCACGGCCGGCAACCAGGCCTTGCCGCTGGTGGTGGCTCGCGAGGGCGGTGGCTTCGTGGTGGTGTACCAGTCCGCCAGCGATGGCGCCCCGGGCGCGGGCAGCTACGGCATCTACGCCCAGTTCTTCGACGACGCCGGGCGCAAGGTCGGCCAGGAGCTGCACATCAACCAACTGCTCAGCGGCGACCAGACGCAGGTTTCCGCGGCCTTCCTGGACAGCGGCAAGCTGTTCGTCAGCTGGACCGACAACGGCGTCGGCGACGGCGGCGGCAGCGCGGTCAAGGGGCGCCTGGTGGACCTGGAGGAAACCCTCGGCCTGCCAGCACCCGCCGTGGAGGGCGGCGCCACCCACGTCGACTACCATCCGGTGTCGGACATCCTCGGCACCGCCGGCGACGACATGCTCGACGCCCGTGGCTATACCACCGCCAGCGGCGGCGAGGGCAACGACGCCATCCTCATCGACGGTACGGGCTTCGCCCACATCGACGGCGGCGCCGGCTACGACATCCTGGTCTGGGCCTCGCGCAATTCGCTGGACCTGGGCGAGGTCGCCGACAGGCTGGAGAACATCGAGGCCATCCACCTGGGCGAGGCGCTGGGCCAGACGCTGAGCCTGAGCCTGGCCGACCTGCTGAAGATAGTCCCGCAGGAGGGGGACGCGCAGCGGCTGAGGATCACCGGCGACACCGGCCAGAACGGCGTGACGGATACCGTCGACATCGATCTCTCGGCATGGGCCCTGGACGCCGGGCAGGCCAAGGTCAGCGAGGGGGCGGTCACCTATGACGTCTACACCTCGGCCAGCGCCTCCCATGTGCAATTGCTGATCCAGGAGGGGCTGTACGTGGTCTGAGTGACACCCCCGGCGAGGGGCCGCCGCGTGGCAATGGAAAAAGGCACGAACCGAGGTTCGTGCCTTTTTTCGTTTTCGCCCCGGCAGGGCGACGGGCGTTCTTGAGGAAATCCTTAAAGCCCGGTCGGGCAGGGTGGCTTTAGGGGGATTCCTAATGGTTGGGAGCCTGCGGCGCTGTAGCCTTCCCGGCGCCCTCGGCCATTGTCCGTGGTCCAGGGGGCGCCGGGCCCTTCGTGCCCACCTGGAAGCTGGCTGTCGGGCAGACCGCGCTTCGTATCTTCATTGGCTGCCCTAGCCGGGGCGACGCTTCACTGTTTCGGGAGGAATTGAAAATGGACGCAATTGAACTGATTGCGAAAAGCTCAGGAGAGGTGACGGGCCTGACCGGCAACAGCCTGTTGTCCTTGTCGCACCCGAGCGTGGTGAAGATCGCCGCCGCGCCGGAAGACGTCAAGTCCATCAGCCGCGACGGCAACCACCTGGTGGTGCGCCTGAAGAGCGGCAAGGTCATCACGGTCGACAACTTCTTCCAGGACTTCGACGGCGTGCGCAACGACCTCGTCATGGAGGCTCCCGACGGCAAGCTGTGGCTGGCCGACTACGAGGAGCCCTGGCAGGGCGCGGAGCTGACCGAGCTGGGCTCGGTCGAGGAACTGCTGGCGCTGCAATCGGACGACCATAACGTCGCCTTCGGCCTGCTGGTGCCGGCCGCCGGCCTCGGCGCCATCGGCGTGGGCAACATGCTGACCCAGCGCGGCGGCGGTGGCGCCTCGCCGCGCAATGGGGACCCCCTGCCGGGAGAGGCGCCGGCCGCGCCGAAGGTCCTCTTCAACAACCAGCAGGGCCTGACCGGCACGGCCGAGTCCGGCAACCTGATCACCCTGACCCGCCCGGATGGCAGCACCGTCACCACCATCGCCAGCACCGACGGCACCTGGGCCTTCTTGCCCAACCCGCTGGAGGACGGCCAGGGCGGCAGCGTCACCGCCAGCAACGGCAACGGCACCAGCCCCGCGGTCGAAACCGGCCCGGCCGACCTGACCCCGCCGAAGGACCCGCTCGTCACCGAGAACAACGCCAACGGCCTGTCCGGCACCGGCGAGCCGGGCGACACCATCATCCTCACCAGGCCCGATGGCAGCAGCGTCGCCACCACCGTGGACGAGAACGGCAACTGGACCTTCCCGGAGAACCCGCTGGGCAATGGCGAGTCCGGTTCGCTGGTGGAAGTGGACCCCGCCGGCAACCACAGCGGCAGCGTGGACACCGGCCCGTCCGACACCGAGGTGCCGGAGGCGCCGGTGGTCACCGAGAACAACGGCAACGGCCTGGGTGGCACCGGTGAGCCGGAAGGCATCGTCACCGTGGAGCTGCCGGACGGCAGCACCGTGACCGCCGTCGTCGATGAAAACGGCAACTGGGAATTCCCGGAGAATCCGCTGGAAAACGGCGAGAGCGGCATTGTCACCATCACCGATCCCTCGGGCAACGTCAGTCCGCCCACCGTCACCGAGCCGGCCGACCTGGTTCCCCCGGAGCCGCCGGTGATCACCGACAACAATGGCAACGGCCTGGGTGGCACCGGCGAGCCGGAAGGCATCGTCACCGTGGAACTGCCGGACGGCAACACCGTCACCGCCGTCGTCGATGAAAACGGCAACTGGGAATTCCCGGAGAACCCGCTGGAAAACGGCGAGAGCGGCACCGTCACCATCACCGACCCGTCGGGCAACGTCAGCCCGCCGACCGTGACCGAGCCGGCCGACACCATTGCGCCGGAACCGCCGGTCGTCACCGAGAATGGCGATGGCCTGGCCGGCACCGGTGAGTCGGGTGGCACCGTCACCGTCGAACTGCCCGATGGCAGCACCGTCACCACCGTCGTGGATGGAAATGGCAACTGGGAATTCCCGGAGAACCCGCTGGAAGGCGGCGAGGAAGGCACGGTCACGGTGACCGACCCCGCCGGCAATATCAGTGGGGAAACGCCGACCGGTCCGGCCCCGACCGATCCGGAAGAGCCGGGCGATCCGCTGGCGGCCCCCGTCATCGACTGGATTCGCGATGACCAGGAAGCGCAGGTCGGCGAAGTCGCGCCCGGCGAAAGCACCAACGACCGCAGCCCCACCGTGGGCGGCAGCGGTGTGCCCGGCAGCCTGCTGACCCTGTACCTCGATGACCAGGTCGTGGGCAGTACTACCGTGGGCCAGGATGGCAAGTGGGAGATCGCTGTCGCCGACCTGGGCGAGGACGGGGCCAAGCGCTTCAGTGCCGAGCAGTCCATCGATGGGAAGGACAGCCCGAAGAGCGAGGTGGTGGAGATTGTGCTGGATACCCAGGCGCCCGGACGGCCGCTGATCGAGGATGTGTACGACAACTTCGGTCCTGACCAGGGCTCGATCGCCAATGGCGGGCAGACCGACGATTTCTGGCCGACCATCAGCGGCCGCATCGAAGGTGGCGATATCGCCTACGTTAAGCTCTTCGACAAGGGCATGCTGGTCGGCTCGGCCGTGGTCGACGCATCCGGTGCCTGGGTATTCGAGAGCCCCCTGCTTGGCGCTGGCAACCATGGCCTGCAGGTATCGGCGGTGGACAAGGCCGGGAACGAGGGGCCGCTTAGCGCATCCTGGAGCTTCTCCGTTCCCCAGACGGTTCCCCCCTATCCGGTCATCAGCATGGTTGTCGACGACTTCGGCGGCCAGCTCGGTCCGCTGGAAAAAGGCGACTTCACCGATGACCGGACACCCACGGTGAAAGGCACCGGTACGCCGGGGCACACCATGGAGCTGTACCTGCAGCTGCAGGACGACGGCAGCGGGGTGGACCTCGACACGGCCATCCTCCTGGGTTCGGCCACGGTGGGTGTCGATGGCAGTTGGACGATCGATTGCCCGGACCTGTTCGAGTACGGCGGCTACGGCGAGAAGTTCCTCTATGCATCGTCCTACGATGCCCAAGGCGACCGCACGCCGGCCACCGGTGCCTACGACATCATCCTCGAGCCTGTGGAAGAGGCCGGGTTGCGCGCGTTGCCCGGTGAGGCGGCGCCGGAGCAGGCCTACGCCCTGGATGAGGGTGGCAGCCTGGTCCTCCAGTTGTTGACCCATGGCGCTGCGCTGGAGGACGTCCAGCCGCGCGGACAGTCCGCCTGGGAGCAGGAAGGACGCATCGACCTGGCCGGGCTGCTGGGTGAAATGGGGCAACCGGGAGAAGGGTTGCTGGCGGCCCTGGCCGGCGCGGGCGACGACAGCGCCACCGGCGCTGTGCCCACCGTCGACGCCGCGGTACCGATGGCGGCATTGGAGCGCGTCGACCTGCTCGAACTGCTGCAGGGCCAGCAACTGGTCCTCTAAGACCGAGCGGCCGGCCGCCGTTGATGGCGGTCGGTCTCTTTCCCCATCAAGGGCGCGAACCGTGTTCGCGCCCTTTTTTCATCCGCGCCCGAAGTGCCCCGGGAGGCGATTTACGCCCGCCGGCCGGGTGCTTTAGGGGGTTCCCTAGATACCTTCCCGGGCAACTTTCCTAGCATCGCCGGTGGGACTTCAGCACACAACCAACACTGCCAGAAGTGAGTGCGCCCACGCTGGTGGCGATCTGCCCAATGCAATCGGCCGCCCATCCATGGGCGCTATTTCATCATTGAACAATCAAGGAGTTTTCGGCCCATGACCGAAAAGAACTGGAGCGACGATCAGGACAGCATGCAGGCCAACACATCGGCTGCCCAAGAGGCATCGGCGGGGCGAGTCGCGCCCGCTCCGCAGGCCGAGGAGACCACCCAGGCCAAGCCCACATTCCAGATATGGGATGACTATGGTTACCTCAAGGGAGAGGTGACAGAGGGGACGCGTACCGACGATCCCGCCCTGTCCTTCAAGGGGCAGGGACTGACCGAAGGGCAGGAGGTGACCGTCAAGGCCGTGCTCGAGTCCGGCGAAGTGATGGCGCTGGGCGTCGCAACGGTGCGTAAGAATGGTCACTGGTCCATAAGCCCGAACCTCTCCTTCGTGCAGGAAGGCATGGAAGGCGTGGTGGACTTCTTCATCACCGTCGAGGGTGTCGATTCCGACCCGGTCAAAGGGGTGGTCATCGATCGCATCAGGCCGGAAGAGATTGCGCTGGAGTCGATGCAGGTGCTGGGTGGCGTCCTGCCGGTGACCATCGAGGGTGCCCAGAGCCAGGTCCAGATCAATGCCCAGCGTCCGGTCTTCGACGGAAAATTCAGCCAGGCGGCCAGCCCGGAAGACCTGCAGCACGTGAGGATCGTCATCAAGAAGGATGGCAAGACGATTCTTGGCGACCTGCCGATCGTGGTGAGTGTCGCGGCCGATGGCTCCTGGCATTACGATTGGCCCGAGGAACTGGTTGGGCAGGGCGGCGACTACACGCTCGCCTTCTACATGATGGACGATGCCGGCAACTCCCCCGAGGCGGCTCCGGGCTCCCAGGTTGACAAGCCCTTCCTGCAACTCGAACTGCAACTGGACTTCGTCGCACCCGATGAGGCCGAGCTCAGCCTCACCCTGCACGACGACTTCGGGCCCGTCACCGGTATTATCGCCGCGGGCGGGAAGACCGACGACGCCACCCCGGCGTTGAAAGGGAAGGTGGAGAATTTCGACGCCACCGACGTCAAGTGGGTGGAAATATTCCTCGATGGCACCTCGCTGGGCACGGTGCTGGTGGATGACCAGGGCAACTGGGAATTCACCCCGGAGGAGGGGACGGTGCTCCTTGGCGAGCATAGCTTCGAGGCATACCCGGTGGATGCAGCCGGCAATCGGGGCGCCAATGGGGCAGCCATCGTCTTCGAGGTGGTGGACCCCGCAGTGTTGCCGAACGCGCCGGTCATCAATCAGATCGAGGATGGCCATGGTTCTGTCACCGGCCTGCTGAACGATGGCGACGTCACCGACGACACCAGCCTGAGCGTCAGCGGTACCGCCGAAGCCGGTAATCTCGTGCTGCTGTACGTCGACGGCGAACTGGTCGCCAGCGCCACCGCCGACGAACAGGGCAACTGGACGACGGAGCTGCCGCTGAACGGTGAGGATGGCGAACAGGTCATCACCGCCAAGGCGCAGGACGAGGCTGGCCGCCACAGCGACGAGACCGCTCCGGTTTCCATCGTCCTCGACACCACTGCGCCGGACAAGCCGCAGCAGGCTGGCGCCGAGGACAACGAAGGCGTGGTGCAGGGCCCGATCGGCCAGTATGGAACCACCAATGACAATACTCCGGAATTCAGCGGCCAGGCCGAGCCGGACGCCGTGGTCATCATCAGCGACAACGGCAAACCCCTGGGCAGCGTGGTGGCCGACGCCGAAGGCAACTGGAGCTATACGCCCGAGCCGCCGCTGGACGATGGCTCGCACAGCATCACCGTGCAGGCCCAGGACGCCGCCGGCAACCTCAGCGAGCCCAGCGACGCGCTGGAGTTCAGCGTCTGGAGCGAAGCGCCGCAAGTGCAGATCCTGCATGCGCTGGACGCTGTCGACCCGACCACCGGGCCGGTGGCGGACAATGGCAGCACCAACGACAACCGTCCGACCCTGGTGGGGACCGCGACGGCGGGCGCGCTGGTGATCATCTCCGAAGCCGGGATCGTCCTCGGCAGCGTACAGGCGGACGCCGGGGGCAACTGGAGCCTGCAGCTGTCCCTGTCCCAGGGCGACGGCCCGCACACCTATAGCGCCGAGGTCCAGAGCGCCACCGGCGAATTCGGCCGGGATGACTTCACCCTGCTGATCGATACCCGGGTTCCGGACCGTCCGCTCATCGACAGCGTGCTGGATGATGCCGGTGCGATCACGGGGCCACTGCGCTCCGGTGATACCACCGACGACGCCAAGCCGACCCTGGAAGGCAGCTATGCCGAGCCCAACGGGCTGGTCAAGGTCTATGACAACAAGGGCCTTGATCCGATCGCCAGCATCACGGCCGACGAAAACGGTAACTGGAGCCTGGTACTGCCTGAGCTGGCTGACGGCAAGCACAGCCTGACCGTCACCGTTTCCGACGCCGCGGGCAACGAAAGCAATCCGAGTCGTCCGTTCGAACTGACCGTGGACACCGCTGTGCCGACCGACCTGCGTATCGACGGCATCGAGCTGATCGACGACGTCGACCCGGTCACTGGCGTGATCGCCAATGGCGGCTCCACCGACGACGCCGCGCCGCTCGTGCAGGGCCATGTCGAAGGCGAGGCCGCCTGGGTGGAAATCTACGACGGCGCGACTCTGCTGGGTACCGCCCTGGTGGACGGTGAAGGCAACTGGAGCTTCCAGGCACCTGAACTGGCCTCCGGCGAGCACAGCATCTCCGCCCGTCCGATAAATGCCATCGGCCAGAAGGGCGAGGCCAGCGAAAACATCGGCTTCACCGTGGTGGGCGAAGAAACCCCGCTGCCGGAGATGCCTGTCATCAGTGAAATCCACGATGACGAGGGCTCGGTCACCGGCCCGCTGAGCGACGGCGACGTCACCGATGACACCAGCCTGAGCGTCAGCGGTACCGCCGAAGCCGGCAACCTCGTGCTGCTGTACGTCAACGGCGAGCCGGTTGCCAGCGTCGTCGCCGACGAAAACGGCAACTGGAGCACCGAACTGCCGCTGGCCGGCGATGGCGAGAAGGTCATCACCGCCAAGGCGCAGGACGAGGCTGGCCGTCACAGCGACGAGACCGCCCCGGTCTCCGTCATCCTCGACACCATCGCCCCGGAACAACCGGACGTGATCAGCGCCGAGGACAACGCCGGCGCCATCACCGGGCCGATCGAAGCGGGCAGCGTGACCGACGAAACCCAGCCGACACTGAGCGGCTCGGGCGAGCCGGGCGATACTGTCAGCATCCTCGACAACGGTGAAGAGATCGGCACCGCCATCATCGACGAGAACGGCCATTGGGAATTCACCCCCGAGCCGCCGCTGGAAGAGGGCGACCACAGCATCAGCGTGGTCATCACCGACCCGGCTGGCAACGCCAGCCAGCCCAGCGAATCGCTGGACTTCAGCGTCGACACCAGCGTGCCGCCGATGGTCATCGACCGCATCGAGCTGATCGACGACGTCGACCCGCTCACCGGGGTGATCGCCAACGGCGGTTCCACCGACGATGCTGCGCCGCTCGTACAGGGCCATGTCGAAGGTGAGGCCGCCTGGGTGGAAATCTACGACGGCGCGACCCTGCTGGGTACCGCCCTGGTGGACGGCGAAGGCAACTGGAGCTTCCAGGCGCCCGAGCTGGCCTCCGGCGAGCACAGCATCTCCGCCCGTCCGGTGAACGCCATCGGCCAGGAGGGCGAGGCCAGCGAAAGCATCGGCTTCACCGTGGTGGGCGAGGAAACCCCGCTGCCGCAGCTGCCGGTCATCAGCGAGATCGTCGATGGCGAGGGCTCGGTCACCGGCCCGCTGAACGACGGCGACGTCACCGACGACACCAGCCTGTCGCTCAAGGGCACCGCCGATGCCGGCAACCTCGTGCTGCTGTACGTCAACGGCGAGCTGGCTGCCAGCGTGGTCGCCGATGAAAGCGGCAACTGGAGCACCGAACTGCCGCTGGCCGGCGATGGCGAGAAGGTCATCACCGCCAAGGCGCAGGACGAGGCTGGCCGTCACAGCGACGAGACCGCCCCGGTCGCCGTCATCCTCGACACCACCGCCCCGGAACAGCCGGAAGTAGTGACCGCCGAGGACAACACCGGCGCCATCACCGGCCCGATCGAGCCGGGCAGCGTGACCGACGAAACCCAGCCGACCCTCAGTGGCTCGGGCGAGCCGGGCGATAGCGTGAGTATCCTCGACAACGGTGAAGAAATCGGCACCGCCATTATCGACGAGAACGGCAACTGGGAATTCACACCCGAAGAGCCGCTGGAAGAGGGCGACCACAGCATCAGCGTGGTCATCACCGATCCGGCCGGCAATGCCAGTGAACCCAACGAGTCGCTGGACTTCACGGTGCAGGCCCAGGTACCGACCCTTACCCTCGACTCGGTGTACGACGATGTCGAAGGCATCGTGGGCGAGATCGCCCAGGGCGGGTTGACCAACGACGCGCAACCGATGCTGTCCGGCACGGCCGGCAATGGCGCGGTGCGGGTGATCATCCATGACGGCGAGGTCCTGCTGGGCAGCGCGCTGGTCGATGGCGACGGCAACTGGCAGTTCGAACTGCCGGAGCTGGCCGACGGCGAGCACAGCCTGCGCCTGGTGGCCGAAACCGCCAGCGGTACGCCGAGCGCAAGCCTCGAATGGGGCTTCACCGTCGACACCGAGGTGCCCGGCGTCGTCAGCGGCCTGGACCTGGTCGACGACGAGCCGCTGATCACCGGCACCATCGCCCAGAGCGGCCTGACCAACGACGCCACGCCGACCTTCAGCGGCCAGGCCAGTGGCGCCCAGTGGGTGAACATCTACGACGGCAGCCTGCTGATCGCCAGCGTCGCCGTGGACGCCGAGGGCAACTGGAGCTTCACCCCGGACGAGGCGCTGTACGAAGGCGTGCACCGCTTCAGTGCCGCGGCCGTGGACGAGGCCGGCAACGAAGGTGCGCGCAGCGTTGGCTGGAACTTCACCGTGGATATCACCGCACCGGGCCGGGTCACCAACCTCGGGCTGTACGACATGATCGGACAGAATCCGGAGACGGACTGGGGCGATGTGCCGAACGGTGGCAAGACCGACGACCCCTGGCCGAACTTCTACGGCCAGGTGGACACCTTCGGCGTGAAGTACGTGTACGTCTACGACAATGGCACCTTCCTCGGCTCGGCCACGGTCAACCAGCTCACTCTGGAGTGGGCCTTCGAGCCCTACCTGCAGCTGTCGACCGGAAGCCACAGCTTCCAGGCCTGTGCCGTGGATGAGGCTGGCAACATGGGACCGCTCAGCGACGCCTGGGACTTCACGGTGGCCATTCAAGCGTCGCCCTACCCGTCGATCATCAATGTGTATGACGACGTCGCGGGCGTGTTCCTGCAGAAGGAGGACTTCACCGAGGATACCAATCTGACGGTCAAGGTTTCCTGTGCCCCGGGCAACCTGGTGACGCTCTACGCCAACGACGTGGCGGTGGGTTCCCATGTGGTGGACGAGGATGGCTACTGGACCTTCTCCACCGGTGAACTGGCCCACCTGGCCAAAGACGATGGTTCGGTGGACCTGGTGGTTGGCGCCGAGGACCTGCCGTCGTCCGGGCCTTACACCATCTTCCTGGAGGACAGCGTACTGCAGCCGCAGGTGCTGGCCGAGCCTTACGAGGCCGGCGATGGACTGGTGGCGGGGCTGCTCGGCGCCCTGGCGTCGGGGCAGGAAGCCCGCGCCGAGGCGAAGCCGTTGTCGCTGGCGGACCTGCTGCAGGCCCGGGAGCCGGTGGCCGAGCCCGCCGCGCCCGAGCTGCTGAGTGCAGCCGCGGCGCCGGCGGCGCCCGCGGCCGAGCCGGTGGTCTTCGACAACCCGCTGGTGAAGCAGGACCTGCTGGCGCTGCAACAGCAGCACCTGGTCTGACCCACCCGGCCCCGGCCGACGCCTGGCGTCGGCCGGGGGCCTACCCAGGCGGCATGGGCCCTGGTCCATGCCGCCTTTTTTTGTGCGCCATGCAGCGCGCCGACGGACGTCGGCGGACTTTAGGGCACGCCTTAGATACATCGTGAAGATGGCTTTCTAACATCGCCGCACGCCTGCGAACCGGTTGGCCCCAGGGCATACGGGCAGGCGCATGCCAACAGAAACTTCAGGAGTAGTACATGACCGTCAACCAGAACCCGTTCCGGGATGCCGCGGCCTACGCCGCTTCTCAGGACGAACCCGTCATTCCCGTGGCGCCGCCCGCTCCGAACATCCAGTACATCCTCGACGACACCGGAAGGCCCGAGTATCAGGGCATGGTCCAGCTCAACGGCTACACCGACGACACTACCCCATCCATCGTCGGCAACGGTGCCGCGCCGGGCGACACGATCAAGGTCTACCATGGCGACCGCCTGCTCGGCAGCACCACTGTCCAGGGCAACGGTTCCTGGCGCTTCACCCCGAGCGAGCCGTTGCTGGACGAGGGTATGCAGGTGCTGCGCGCCACCGCCACCGACAAGGACAATGGCCTGGAGAGCGGCTACAGCTCGCCCTTCACCTACATCCTCGACCGCACCCCGCCATCGGCCCAGGCCACGATCAGCAATGTCGCCGAAGCCAGTCCGGAACAGCCGCTGGTGACCGCCGACACCTCGCCGTTGCTCTACGGCACCCTGAGCGTGCCGCTGGCCGCCAACGAGAAGCTGCAGATCAGCCTGGACACCGGCGTCACCTGGCAGGACGTCGACACCGTCAGCGGCGGCTACTGGCAATACCAGGACGTGCGCGAGCTGCAGAACGGCAACTACACCTACCTGATGCGCAGCATCGACGCCGCCGGCAACGAGGGCGCGATGACCGCCCAGCAGATCACCATCAGCCGCGAGGTGGCCCCGCCGCCGCTGGAAGGCATCAAGGTGTACATCACCGGCATCACCCCGGACACCGGCGTTGAAGGCGACTTCATCACCAGCGCCTCGAAGATCACCCTGATGGGCACCCTCAGCGAGGAGCTGCCGGCCGGCGCCAAGCTGCAGGTCAGCGTCGACGGCGGCCAGACCTGGAAGGTCGTGCAGGCCTTCGGCACCGACTGGATCTACATCGATCCCAGCGTGCACAACCTCGGCACCCAGGTTCGCTACGAAGTGCGCGTGGTCGACGCCCAGGGCAAGCCGGTGGCCAGCGCCTACGCGGCCCAGGACGTGCTATTCGACGCCGGCGTGCCGCTGCCGGAAATGCACACCACCATCGATCTGGGCACCGACACCGCGGTGGAGATCGCCGGCCAGTACAGCAATGCGCAGACCGCGCAGAACAACGACTTCATCACCCGCGACAACAGCGTCACCCTGTCCGGCAAGCTGAGCGCGGCCCTGCAGATCGGCCAGCACCTGCAACTGTCCCTGGACGGCGGCAAGACCTGGCAGACCATCATGTCCAACGGCGGCCAGCTGTGGAGCTACACCAGCGACCCGCTGGCGGCCAGCCAGCGCCTGGACGTCGAACTGCGCGTGGCCGACAACAGCGGCAGCACCCTTGGCCTCGGCGAGCGCACGCTCATCGTCGACCTCGACTCGCCGGTGCCCTTCGCCTTCGCCCCGCAGATCGCCTCGCTGACCTCCAGTGGCGAGCGCGCCTACTATTCCAGCTCCCAGTATGGCCTGGCCGAAGCCGGCGCCACCGTGGCCCTGGTCCAGGACGTCAACCGCGACGGCCGCTACCAGGAAGGCCTGGACAAGATCGTCGGCCATGCGGTGGCCGGCAACGACGGCCGCTGGAGCTTCGATGCCATCCTCGCCGATGGCCAGCAGCAGCTGGGCTTCGTCACCTGGGACGTGGCCGGCAACAACTCCGGCTTCGGCCCGCAAGTGCTGACCGACGCCTACCGTCCGGTCAACGAGGTGGGCGCCAGCGTCCAGCAAACCAACTGGGGTGGCGCGGTCCAGTCCGAGCGCGGCTCCAATGCCGCGGCCATGACCATGAGCGCCGATGGCACCTGGTCGTTCTTCCAGAGCACCGGCTATGCGCTGAGCTCCGACACCTACAAGAACTCCGGCCACGTCTACAGCGGCTACGACCGTGAAAACTACCGCGCCAGCTACCTGAGCGAGCCGAGCAAGGTCACCGCCAACGGCCACGGCAACATGATCTCCAGGGCCACTTTCGCCGACTACAACCGCGATGGCCTGATGGACGTGATCGGCCACGTCAGCGGCAACTCCGCGAACCTGCCGGTATGGACCGCGAAGGCCGACGGTACCTACACCGCCGGCTGGGCGAACAACCCGAGCTCGCTGAACATCGGCGGCGTCATCGCCTGGGACGGCAACGGCGACGGCTATACCGACTTCATCGTGGTCGACAACAGCATCGGCAAGTGGGGCTTCAACCTCCTCCGCAACGAGAACGGCGTACTGAAAGGGGAGAAGAAGAACAACACCTGGTGGGGCTCCGAGATCAGCGGCGTCGACCTGGACAACAACGGCACCGTGGACCTGGCAGGGCACAACGACCAGTACGGCAATACCGCCCTCGCCGTGCTGCTGACCCAGGATGATGGTTCCTTCGGCAGGGAGCAGACGTTCGGCAATATGTTCCGCAGCGACAGCGCCAGCCGCACGGAGCACAGCAACCTGTCCACCGCCATGACCTGGGCCGACTTCGACGGCGACGGCGACCTGGACCTGTTCCTGGCCCGCGGCAGCCAATCCTCCACCGGCAAAAAGGGCAACGCCGACGACAGCCGCATCTACCTGAACAAGGGCAATGATGCCAACGGCAAGTGGCTGGGGATCGACAACGAAAATCCGCTGTTCTTCAACGACTTCCTCGGCCAGAACCAGGACGGCCAACTGGTGCATTTCGACGGCGGCGTTTCCTTCGCCGTGGACTGGAACCACGATGGCAGGATGGACGTCATCGAGGCGCCGCGGCAGAACGCCGTGAAGTCCGCCTCCAACGCCCCCATGTCTCCGGTGCTGTTCCTCAACCAGGGCAATGGCGACTGGATGAACACCGGCAAGCTGCTGGCCAACGAGGCCTACGACAACGTCACCGGTGCCGTGGCGGTGGATTATGACTTCGACGGCGCCGTCGACCTGCTGCTGTACCGCACCTCCGGCGAGAAGCACCTGGGCATGATCACCGACACGGCGCCCACGGTACTGATCCGCAACGAGAACCACGTGGCCGAGGGCACCAGCCTGATCCTGCGCATCCTCGACAAGAACGGCCTGAACAGCTACTACGGCAACACCGTGCAACTGTTCGACTCGGCCGGCCGCCTGGTCGCCACGCAGGTCATCAACCCGCAGTCCGGCGTCACCAACGACAGCTCCGGCCTGGTCTACTTCTACGGGCTCGACTCCAGCGAGGTCTACAGCGCCAAGCTGCTGGCCGCGAAGATCAGCGGCCTGGCCGTGCCGGGCAGGTTCGAGGAAGACCTCGGCCTGACCGACCCGACCTGGGGCAACCTGGTCGCCGGCGCCACCGACCACGCCTACGTGCTCACCGCCGGCAAGCCGACCGTGAGCTTCGACAGCCAGGGCGCCGGCACCGTGGGCAGCGGCTACAACGACAGCTTCACCGCCACCGAAGGCAACGATGTCATCAATGGCGGTGGCGGCTGGAACTACCTCACCGACGGCAGCAAGGTCTGGAGCGCCACCCAGGGCATGGACGTGGTCGACTACCAGCACGCCCAGCAGGGCGTGCAGGTCAACCTGCAGAGCGGCCAGTCGGTGGGCATGGGCAACGACACCCTGCTCAACATCGAAGGCCTGAAGGGCAGCGCCCATGCCGACGCCTTCATGGACAACGCGGCCAGCAACCGCTTCGAAGGCCGTGGCGGCGACGACGTCTTCTACCTCTTCGGCGGTGGCAACGACACCCTGGTCTACCGTCCGTCCAGCGGCTGGGACATCTCCGCCGATGGCGGCAACGGCCATGACGTGGTGTTCGGCTTCGGCCTGGGCAACGTGCTGAACAACAGCAATGCCGACATCGTCGACCTGCGCGGCATGCTCGGCTACGGCGGCCCGGTCAGCCTGGTCAAGGATGAGGGCGTGCTGCAGCTGGATGCCTCGTCCCAGGGCCTGCTGGACTACCTGTCGACCCGCGTCGAGGGCAACAACACCATCCTCAGCGTCGACCGCGACGGCATCGGTAGCCAGGTCGGCTCCACCGACCTGGTCCACCTGATGGGTATCCGTACCGACCTGCTGACCCTGATCCAGAACCACCAGATCATGGTCTGAGGCCCCGAACCGCCCCGGCGCCCATGCGCCGGGGCACTCATCCGTTCTGGCGGCGCCGGTTTCCTCCCCCTTGATGGCGCCGCTTTTTTTCGCAGGGGCACGCTTGTTCGCGAGCTTCGGAACAGGCACGGCGTCTTTCGTCGACATTCAGAAAAATCTGGCCGATGTAGGTCTTTTTACTGCTCCTGAATCGGACATCCCCGGTATTTCCACCCGCGCTCCGCCCTGTAGAAAGACCGTCCGCCCCAAGACAACACAAGTGGTCCCTACCTTGAGTACCGAAACACCGCTGTTCCGCACCGAGGCCCTGCAAGGGCAGAGCGCCCAATGGCTGGGCTCGATCATCCTGATACGACCGCTGTCCTTCAGCGTGCTCACCGCCCTGGCCACCCTGTTCGCCCTGCTGGTGATGGGCTTCTTCATCTGGGGCAGCTACACCAAGCGCAGCACCGTGGTCGGGCAATTGCTGCCGGTCAACGGCCAGGCCAAGGTGCACGCGCCGCAGATGGGCGTGATCATCGAGAAATCCGTGCGCGAAGGGCAGAAGGTCGAGCGCGGCCAGACCCTGCTGCGCCTTTCCAGCGAGCGCTACAGCGGCCAGGACCAGGCGGTGCAGGCCGGCATCAGCCACCGGCTGGAGGCCAGCCGCGAGTCCCTGGAGCAGCAACTGGAGAAGCTGCAGCGGCTGCAGGCCGACGAACGCCGCAGCCTGCAGGCCAAGGTCGTCAGCCTGCGCGACGAACTGGCCACCCAGGCCGCCCAGTTGCACAGCCAGCGCCAACTGGTGGCCATCGCCGGCGACGCCGAAGGACGCTACCGCGGGCTGATGGAGAAAGGCTACATCTCCATGGACCAGTTCCAGCAGCGCCAGGCCGACCAGCTCGGCCAGCGCCAGACCCTGCAGCGCCTGGAGCGCGAGCGCATGGCGCTGCAACAGCAGTTGCGTGAGCAGCAGGCCGGCCTCGACGGGCTCGACGCGCGCCATGCCAACCAGCGCGCCGAACTGCAGCGCCAGCTCAACGGCGTGCACCAGCAGCTGGGCGAGAGCGAGGCCAAGCGCACCCTGCGCATCGTGGCGCCGGAGGCGGGCATCGCCACCGCGGTGCTGGCCGAGGTCGGCCAACTGGTCGACCCCTCGCGGCCGCTGCTGAGCATCGTCCCGGAGAACGCCGAGCTGGTCGCCGAACTCTACGCGCCGAGCCGCGCGGTGGGCTTCATCAAGGTCGGCGGCCCGGCGCTGATCCGCTACCAGGCCTACCCGTACCAGAAGTTCGGCCAGTACCGCGGCAAGGTGCTGTCCATCTCGCGCACCTCGCTGCCGTACAACGAGCTGGCGGCCATGGCCGGCAGCGTGCCGGGCGTGGGCCAGAGCGGCGAGCAGTACTACCGCATCCGCGTGCAGCTGGACGAGCAGCAGGTGAAAGCCTACGGCCAGCCGCGCCCGCTGCAGAGCGGCATGCTGCTGGAAGCCGACCTGCTGCAGGAAACCCGAAAACTCTACGAATGGGTCCTCGAACCCCTCTACAGCCTGACCGGCAAACTCTGAGGAACGTGCCGCATGGCTATCTTCGACTCCCTGGCGCTGCGCTTCGGCCGGCGCCTGCCCATCATCCAGCAGACCGAGGCCGCCGAGTGCGGCATCGCCTGCCTGGCCATGGTCGCCGGCTACCACGGCTGCCACAACGACCTGCGCGAGATGCGCCAGCGCTTCAACGTCTCGCTCAAGGGCATCACCCTCAAGCAACTGATCCAGGCGGCGCAGCAGCTGGGCATGGCCACGCGCCCGCTGAAGCTGGGCCTGAATGATCTGCCCAAGCTGCGCACGCCCTGCATCCTGCACTGGGACTTCAAGCACTTCGTCGTGCTCAAGTCGGTGAGCCGGCGCGGGGCGGTGATCCACGACCCGGCCCACGGCATCCGCAAGCTGGATCTTGCGGCGCTGTCGCGTTCCTTCACCGGGGTGGCCCTGGAGCTGTGGCCGGACACCGACTTCCAGAAGAAGGAGGCCAAGCCGAGCCTGCGTCTGCTCGGCATGCTCGGCAAGGTCAGTGGCCTGTACCGTTCCCTGGGCCAGGTGCTGCTGCTGTCGCTGGCCCTGGAGGTATTCGCCCTGGTCAGCCCGTTCTTCATGCAGTGGACCATCGACAACGTCATCCCCAGCAACGACCGTGACCTGCTCACCACGCTGCTGATCGGCTTCGGCCTGATGATGCTGATGCAGCAGGCCATCAGCGCGGTGCGCCAGTGGGTGGGCATGCACATGGGCACGCTGCTCAACGTGCAGTGGCGGGCCAACGTCTTCACCCACCTGCTCAACCTGCCCACGCAGTATTTCGAGAAGCGTCACCTGGGCGACATCGTCTCGCGCTTCGGCGCCGTCGACAGCATCCAGGGCACCCTGACCTCGGCCTTCCTGGTGGCGGTGCTCGATGGCCTGATGACCGTCGCCACCCTGGCCATGATGTTCGTCTACAGCCCGATGCTGGCCTGCATCGCCATCGTCTGCATGACGCTCTATGCGCTGGTGCGCTGGGCCTGGTATCAACCGCTGCGCAATGCCACCGAGGACGAGATCATCCATGCCGCGCGGCAGCAGACGCACTTCCTCGAGACCATCCGCGGGGTCCGTCCGCTGAAGCTGTTCCAGCGCCAGGACGAGCGCCGCGCCACCTGGCTGAGCCTGCTGGTGGAGCAGATCAACGCCAGCCTGCGCACGCAGAAGCTGGGGCTGTTCTACAGCCAGGTCAATGGCCTGCTGTTCGGCATCGAGAACCTGCTGGTGATGTACCTGGGGGCGAGCATGGTGATGGATGGGCATTTCACCGTGGGCATGCTCATGGCCTTCCAGTCCTACAAGGGCCAGTTCGACGGCCGCGTGGGCAGCCTGATCGACAAGTTCTTCGAGCTGCGCATGCTGCAACTGCAGGGCGAGCGCCTGGCCGACATCGTCCTCGAGCCGCCGGAGCAGGTCGGTGGCGGTGCGCCCCCCGAGGTGCTGCAGCAGCGCGAGTTCAGCATCGAACTGCGCGACCTGCGCTACCGCTATTCGGAAAACGAGCCCTATGTGCTCGACGGCATCGACCTGAACATCCGCGCCGGCGAATCGGTGGCCATTGTCGGACCGTCCGGTTGCGGCAAGAGCACCCTGATCAACGTCATGCTCGGCATCCTGCCGCCCACCGGCGGGCAGATCCGCGTGGCCGGCATGGAGCTGTCGCAGATCGGCCTGGACGGCCTGCGCAGCGTGGTCGGCACCGTGCTGCAGGACGACAGCCTGTTCGCCGGCTCGCTGGCGGAGAACATCGCCTTCTTCGACCCGGCGCTGGACATGGAGCGGGTGATGGAGTGCGCGCGCCTGGCGGCGGTCCACGACGAGATCATGGCCGCGCCCATGGGCTACAACACCCTGGTCGGCGACATGGGCACGGTGCTGTCCGGCGGCCAGAAACAGCGCGTGCTGCTGGCCCGGGCGCTGTACAAGCAGCCGAAGATCCTCTTCCTCGACGAAGCCACCAGCCACCTGGACGTGGACTGCGAGCGCCGCGTCAACGAAGCCATCCGTTCGCTGAGCATCACCCGGGTGATGGTCGCCCACCGCCCGGAGACCATCGCTTCGGCCGACCGCGTGGTGCTGCTCGGTGCCGGCCGGGTGAGCGCGGAACAACGCAACCGCCACGACCTGGAGGGCGCACCGCTATGAAGCGTCTGCTCCTGTGCAGCCTGGTACTGAGCGCCAGCCCCGTGTTGGCCGGGCCGGATGTATTCCGTACCGAGCGCTCGGTGGCCGCGGAAAACATCGCCGAGTCGCACCGTGGCGGGGTGGCTTGCCTGTTCAACGCGCCGACCGGGGAACTGGCGCTGGACGAGGCCATAGAGCGGATTCTCTGCCATGATCCGCAGACCGCCCAGGCCTGGGCCGAGGCCAAGGCCCAGGCCGCGCAGCTGGGCGTGGCCTGGTCGGCCTACCTGCCGCGCCTGGGCGCCAGCCTCGGCAGCAGTGACGGCCGTAGCCGTACCGACTACCTGGATTTCGACGGCGTCGAAAGCTCGGCGCGCCAGAAGTCGCTCAATGCCAACCTCGAGCTGAGCTGGGTGCTGTTCGATTTCGGCCGGCGCCGCGCCGCCCTGCGCAGTGCCCGGCAACTGCTGGTGGCGGCCAACGCCAGCCACCAGGCGATGCTGCAGAGTGCCTTCGTCGACGCCGCGCAGACTTACTACGACGCCCTGGCCGCCCAGGACACGCTGGCCGCCGCGGAGCAGGTGCGGGACATGGCCGCGGAGAACTACCAGGCCGCCGACGCCAAATATGCGGCCGGGGCAGCGGCGTTGTCGGACCGCCTGCAGGCGCAGACCGCACAATCGCAATCGGAGCTGCGCCTGGTGCGCGCCCGCGGCAACCTGGACAACGCCCTCGGGGTGCTGGCGCTGCGCATGGGGTTGCCGGCGGAAAGCCGCTTCCAGCTGACCAGCGAGCTGGCGCTGATGCCCGACACCACCTTCGTCAGCGCCATCGATCGCCTGCTGGCCCAGGCGCGCGACCGGCACCCGCAGCTGATCGCCGCCCAGGCCCGGGTCGAAGCCGCCAGCCAGAGGGTGCACGAGGTTCGCGCCGAGGGCCTGCCGACCCTGGCGCTGACCGGCAGTCTCAGCCACTCGCGCAATGATCTGCCGCGTGCGCTCAATGGCGACACCCGGCAGCGCGATACGAGTATCGGCCTGCAGCTGAACATCCCGCTGTTCGAAGGTTTCGAGCGCAACTACCGGGTGCGCGGTGCCAAGGCCGAGGTCCAGGCCAGCCGCGCGGCCCTGGCCGGTACCGAGCAACAGGTCTCGCTGCTGGTCTGGGGCAGCTACCAGCGGCTGATGGTGGACAGCCAGAGCCTGAACAGCACCGACGCCCTGGTCGCGCAATCGCGCCAGGCGCTGGAGGTGACCCAGGGGCGCTACCGCGCCGGGGTCGGCAGCATGATCGAACTGCTCAACGCGCTCAGCGCGTACGCCGACGCCCGCGAACAGCACATCCGGGCGCTGGCCGACTGGCAGAGCGCCCGCCTGCAATTGGCGGCCGGGCTCGGTCGCCTGGGGTTCTGGGCGCTGCGCTGAATGCCTGCGGGCAAGGCCCGGCCCCCGCTGACATCGACACTGAAGCCGCGCTGGAATCCTCCAGGCGGCTTTTTTTCTGCCCACAGCACAGCCCGGTGTCGCCCGGGCGAGCGGGGGGCTGTGTTGGGGGGGCTTGTGAAGTGACCGAAATGGGTCGTCTACCAATTCGGTCCGGTGCGTTTATCCATCGCTGCGGGTAACACTCCAGGTTTCATTGCATTTCATGCACCGATATCGCGGTTGCCATCAGCAAGGCGCATGCATTTTTTCCAATTTCAGATGTTCCAATCAGGAATCATCGTCGTTGCCCTCGTCTTCTGGGGGCTGTCTTGTCAGCGGTATCGCCCAAGGCGCCGGCTGCCAGGTCCAGACGCGGGGTGGCGGCGGGGCTTCCGACATTCTCCGGGTACTGCCTGCCGTTCATTGCCGTTGCTAACTTCCCGGCTTTCGGGGCTGTGCAGGATTCAGCGGCTTTATTGAAATGATCTGCATGAGAAGTCCCTGTATGAAAATTCCAAACTATCGGGTTGTATTCTGCCGGCCATATCCTGCGAATTCCTGATGATGGCACTTTCCAGTGTTTTTGGGTTGTCATCAGTAGTTTGATCAACAAGAATTTACCTGTCGCATCGGCCTTGTGCTTGTTGCGAAATAGCCGGCGCCGAAATTGTCGCGGAGTCTCCGCGTGGTAATTGAAATGGCCTTGGGCTGAAGTACTTCCTGTTGATCAACAAGCCACGATCCTTGGCTGGGCTTTTGCCGTGGATATTGGTTGTTGCGGATCATTCTTGGAAAGCTTCAGACGGCCTTGCTATTGCTGTTCATATCGGTGGCGGTATGTCGAGAAAATGAGCCGTGATTTGAAAGCGGTAATTCTGTTAGCTGCAAGGAGTCTATCCAAATGCAAGAACTGAAAATGCAAGAAATCGAGATGGTAGCGGGCGCGGGTATCATCGAGGACGTGGTCGGTCGCATCGGTGCGGCCATCATGCTGGTCCCGCTGTCCCTCAGCACCGGTGTCGCCAAGGGCGTGGTAACCGGTGGCTCCGTGGGTGGCATCCTGGGCGTTGGTGTCGCCAGTGGTGCCTTCGGTGGTGTCATCGGTGGCGTTCTTGGCGTCATTCATGCGGTTACCTACGGTCTGGTGAATGGCTGGGACATGTCGCTGCAAACCTTCAACAGCAACGCAGAAGGCTGGTGGCGCATGGATTACCCGGCACCGCAGGTCGGCCACGGCGGCGGTCTGCTGGGCGGCCTGATCGGCGGCAGCGGCGGCAGCGGCGGTTCTGTGAGCCCGCGTTGATCCCCAGAAGAGGCCATCGCCCATCGGGTGGCCTTTAGCTGTCTCGGAGCCTGCCGGTAAACGGCAGGCTCTGTCGCATATTCGCTTGTTCAGTTTCCATTGCCCGGGTTTGCCGAACTTCATGGAGCGGAAAATAATTCGCTATATCTATGCGGACTGAAAATAATAAGCCGTGCTGGTGCGAGTCATGCTGGTTGTATCGAAAACCACTGCTTCGGTAGTGGTTTTTTATTGTGTCGAATTTAGGGAAGATCCTACCGGTTCAGGTCGGAGTTGATGGATTTTTGGTTTTTTGTATAAGAAAAATCCTACATGCTGGTTCGTATTTATCCTCTGATGGGACGAGTTGTCGGGTAATAGACTGATAGGCATCAGTAATAAACGGCATTTTCGGATGTTCTCTCAAAGATAGCCTTTGCGGTGATCCGTAGTATTGCCGCCTCGGTTTTTCAGGGTGGTTCGGATGTATCTCAATAAACTGTATTGGGGAATGTTGGCTTGCCTGGCATTTTCTTCTCTGGCAGTTGCCGGCGAGACTGCTGGCAAAAACGGCAAGCGCATGGTCTGCCGGCCCGAATGCCAGTGGCTGGACGCCGCCGTGCCCGTGCCGGCGGCGCCCGCGGCCACGGCGGTGCGCCAGGCCGTGGCGCGGGCCGGTGCGCAGCCCAGGCTGGACCTGTCGGTCGATCACCTGGCCCGGGACTGGCAGCCGGCGGATACCGGGGCGGGGCAGGGCGGTGCCCTGGACCTGTGGCGCGCGGTCGGCCTGGCGGTGGAAACCTACCCGTCGATCCGCGATGCCGCCGCCCAGCTGGACCAGCAACGCGAAGCGATCAACGTGGCCAGGGCCGGCTACCTGCCGACCATCCAGACCGGCCTCAACACCGGCAGGCAGGGCGCCTATGGCAGCGGGCAGAACCTGTCGCTGTCCGCCTCGCAGATGATCTACGACTTCGGCAAGGTGGCCAACGCGGTCAAGGGCGCCGAGGCTGGCGTGCGCGTGCAGCGCTTCCAACTGATGAGCGAGGTGGACGAGGTCGCCCGGCAATCGGCCCAGGCGCTGATCGAGGTCGCCCGCTACCGCGCCCTGCGCGATAGCGCCCGGACCCTGGTGGACAGCCTGCAGCGCCTGCGGCAACTGGCCCGGCAGCGCGCCGACGAGGGCGCCAGCACCCAGGCCGATCTGATCCAGGCGCAGTCGCGGGTGGAGGCGGCCGAGGCCTCGCTGCTGGCCATCCAGACCCAGCTGCAGCAGCAGAAGAGCAAGCTGCGCACCATGATCGGCCGCGAGGTGAGCGAGGCCGCGGTGAGCGTGCCCGCCGAACGCCTGCAGCAGGCCGTGCGGCTGATCGAGCCGAACCCGCGGATGCCGGTGAGCGTGCGCATGGCCCTGGCCGAGCGCGAGGAGGCCGAGGCCCAGCTGTCCCTGGCGCGGTCCAACACCCGGCCGACCTTCACCGTCGACGGCGGCGTCAACAAGTACTTCGGCAATGCCGGCGACATGGCCGGCGAGCGCGTCTACACCCTGACCCTCGGCGTCAAGCACGACCTCTTCGCCGGCGGCGCGCCCTCGGCGCGGGTGCGCGGCGCCGGCCAGGCGCTGCGGGCGGCGGAAGAGCGCGTGCACACCCGGCAGCTGGAGGCCCGCGACCAGTGGACCGCCCTGCAGGAGCAGATGGGCGGCCTCGACGAGCGCCTGCGGGTGCTCGCCGACCGCCAGAAGAGCATCGTCGACACCCAGCGCCTGTACCGCGAGCAGTACCTGTCGCTGGGCACCCGCACGCTGCTCGACCTGCTCAACGCCGAGCAGGAGATCTTCCAGGCGCAGAGCGATTCGGTGAACGCCCGCCACGACCTGTGGAGCGCCCAGGTGGCCTTCATCAACGCCACCGGACGGATGCACGACGTCTTCCAACTCGAGAGTGATTCCCTATGACCGCGCAAGCGCAACGCCCGGTGGCCGACAGCGCCCCCTGGCTGGAAGCCATGCTGATGGTGGCCCGGCACTACCGCCTGGACGTATCCGAGGAGCGTGTTCGCGTCGGCCTGGAATGGCACCGCGGCCTGGACCTGGACGGCCAGCTGCAGCACATGGCCCGCGACATGGGCCTGACGCTGCGCGCCGAGGCCCTGGACAAGGGCGTGCTCGACCCCTGGCGGCTGCCGGTGCTGGCGCAGTTCTCCGGCGGCCAGGTGGGGCTGATCGAGAGCGTCGACGGCAACGGCGGCGTCGGCGTGCGCCTGAGCGGCGAGCAGGGCGTGCTGCAGGCGCTGCCGGCCGCCGAAGTGGCCGAGCGGGTGCAGCGGGTGTACCGCCTGCGCCCCGAGGTGGCGGTGGCGGACGTGCGCGTCGACGACTACATCAAGCCCTACCAGCCCAACTGGTTCTGGAGCCTGGTGCTGCGCGACTGGCGGCGCTACGGCGACGTGATGCTCGCCTCGCTGGTGGCCAACGTGCTGGCCCTGGCTTCCATGCTGTTCTCCATGCAGGTCTACGACCGCGTGGTGCCGGCGCAATCCGAGCCGACCCTGTGGGTGCTGTTCGGTGGGGTGATGCTGGCGGTGCTCATCGGCTTCGGCATGCGCCTGGCGCGCACCCACATCTCCGACCTGATCGGCAAGCGCGCCGACCTGCGCATCTCCGACCGCGTCTTCGGCCACGCCCTGCGCCTGCGCAACGAGGCCATCTCCAAGTCCACCGGCTCGTTCATCTCGCAGATCCGCGAGATGGAGCAGGTGCGCGAGCTGATCACCTCGACCACCCTGGGCGCGCTGGCCGACCTGCCGTTCTTCTTCCTGTTCCTGGTGGTGCTCTGGTCGGTGGGCGGGAGCATGGCCCTGGTGCCGCTGGCGGTGCTGCCGCTGCTGCTGATCCCCGGCCTGCTGGCGCAGAAGCCGCTGGGGCGGCTGTCCAAGGAGGGCATGCGCGAGTCGGCGATCCGCAACGCCATGCTGGTGGAGGCGGTGCAGGGCATCGAGGACGTCAAGCAACTGCGCGCCGAGCAGCGCTTCCAGAACCAGTGGAACCACCTCAACGAGGTCTCGGCCACCGTCAGCATGCGCCAGCGCTTCATCACCGGCGCGCTCATGGCCTGGACCCAGGAAGTGCAGACCCTGGTGTACGTGCTGGTGGTGCTGGTCGGCTGCTTCCAGGTGATGAGCGGCGACATGACCACCGGCGCGCTGATCGGCATGTCCATCCTGTCCTCGCGGATGATCGCGCCCCTGGCGCAGATCTCCGGGATCATGTCGCGCTGGCAGCAGGCCAAGGTCGCCCGCGAGGGCCTGGAAGAACTGATGAAGCGGCCGGTGGAAAGCGCCGAGGGCGGCAAGCGCCTGCACCGCCCGGTGCTGCACGGCGACTACCAGCTCGAAGGCGTGCGCTTCCGCTACGGCCAGGACGACAAGCGCCCGGCCATCGAGGTGGCCCAGCTGCGCATCGCCGCCGGCGAGAAGGTCGCCATCCTCGGCCGCAACGGCGCCGGCAAGTCCAGCCTGCTGCAACTGCTGGCCGGCATGTACCGGCCGCAGGAGGGCAGCCTGCTGCTCGACTCGCTGCGCCTGGAACTGATCGACCCCTACGACGTGCGCCGCGACGTGGCCTTCCTCAGCCAGCAGGCCAACCTGTTCTTCGGCACCCTGCGCGAGAACCTGACCATGGGCCGGCCCAACGCCAGCGACGAGGAGCTGCTCGAGGCCCTGCGCCTGAGCGGCGCCCTGGGCCTGGTGCAGGCCCTGCCCGATGGCCTGGAGCACATGGTCCAGGAGGGCGGCCGCGGCCTCTCCGGCGGCCAGCGCCAGAGCCTGCTGCTGGCCCGCACGCTGCTGCGCCAGCCGCGCGTGCTGCTGCTCGACGAGCCCACCGCCTGGCTCGACGAGGTGGGCGAGCAGGCCCTGATCCGCCACCTGGAGCCCTGGCTGAAGTCGCGCACCCTGGTGGTGGCGACCCACCGCCCGGCGGTGCTCAAGTGGGTCGACCGCATCATCGTCGTGGACAACGGCCGCGTCGTGCTCGACGACACCAAGCAGGCGGTGCTGGCCAAGCTCGCCGGCCCGCCGCCGGCCAAGCCCGGCGAGAAGGCCCCGGCGGTGGCCTGAGGCCGCCCACGCAATTCGCAGAGGACGCGGGCCCTGGCCCGTGTCGGGAGTGACCATGCAAGCCAATTCGATTCAAGCGCCCGGGGCCGCGCCCCTGGCCCCCTATTTCCAGGCGAAGGAGCGCGCGCCCCGCGCCGCCTGGCTGGTCTGGTGCGTGCTAGGCGGCATGCTGCTGCTGTTCGCCTGGGCCTACCTGTTCGAGCTCGACGAAGTCTCCACCGGCACCGGCAAGGTGATCCCCAGCTCCCGCGAGCAGGTGGTGCAGTCCCTGGAGGGCGGCATCCTCGCCGAACTGCGGGTCAAGGAGGGCGACCGCGTCGACGCCGGCCAGGTGCTGGCCCAGCTCGACCGCACCAAGACCGAGTCCTCGGTGGGCGAGAGCGCCTCGCGCCTGCGCGCCGCCCTGGCCATGGCCGCGCGCCTGCGCGCCGAGGTGGACGGCGGCGAACTGGTGTTCCCTCCGGAAGTGCTGGAGGAGCCGGACCTGGTGAGGTCCGAGGCCGCCCTGTACAAGTCGCGGCGCGACAGCCTGCAGAAGAGCCTGCAGGGCATCAACGAGGCCCTGGCGCTGGTCCGCAAGGAGCTGAAGCTGACCACGCGCCTGGCCGAGATCGGCGCGGCGAGCAACGTCGAGGTGCTGCGCCTGAAGCGCCAGGCCAACGAGCTGGAGCTCAAGGCCACCGAGACGCGCAACCAGTACTACGTCAAGGCCCGCGAGGAGCTGGCCAAGGCCAATGGCGAGGTGGAGGCGCAGCAGTCGGTGACCCGCGGCCGCGCCGACTCGCTGTCGCGCCTGACCGTGGTCTCGCCGGTGCGCGGCATCGTCAAGGACATCGAGGTGAACACCGTCGGCGGCGTCATCCCGCCCAACGGCCGCTTCATGGTCATAGTGCCGGTGGAGGACCAGTTGCTGGTGGAGGCGCGCATCTCGCCGCGCGACGTGGCCTTCATCCACCCCGGCCAGCCGGCCACGGTGAAGATCAGCGCCTACGACTACGCCATCTACGGCGGCCTGGACGGCAAGGTGACGCACATCTCGCCGGACACCATCCAGGACGAGGTGCGCCGCGACCAGTACTACTACCGGGTATTCGTGCGCACCCAGACCGACTCGCTGCAGAACAAGGACGGCAAGAGCTTCCCGATCTTCCCCGGCATGGTCGCCACGGTGGACGTGCACACCGGCAGCAAGACCGTCTGGGACTACCTGACCAAGCCGCTCAACCGCGCCCGCGAAGCGCTGCGCGAACGCTGAGGAGGCGCCATGGCCAAGCAACGCACCCCCAGCTACCGCGAGCGCCGCGAGGTGGAGGCCGCCGGCAGGCGTGCCAGCGCGCTCTATGCCCAGGGCCGGCATGAGGAGGCCCTGCAACTGTGCCTGCAGACCGCCCGGCGCTGGCCGCAGCTGGCGGTGGCCTGGACCGACGCGGCGGTCAACTGCATCAAGCTGGAGCGCTGGCAGCAGGCCGTCGAGCACGCCGGCCGCGCCCTGGCCGCCGGCGGCACCAGCCTGGCGCTGTTCGATGCCCTGTCCCACGCCCACTGCGCGCTGCGCCAGTGGGACCAGGTGCGCCAGCACGGCCTGCACGCGCTGACCCTGCGCGACCGCCAGTTCGGCGTCGAGCCGCCGTTGGCCCACGCCCTGCCGCCGCTGCCGCCACCACCCAGCGCCGCCACCCGCGGGCGCAACCTGATCGCCTTCTCGCTGTTCGGCGCCAGCGCCAAGTACTGCGAGACGGCGGTGCTCAACGTGCTGGAGCAGCCGCGCATCTACCCGCACTGGACCTGCCGCTTCTACATCGACGACAGCGTGCCCGAGGCCATCGTCCGCCGCCTGCGCGACAACGGCGGCGAAGTGGTGCTGGTCGACGAGGCCGTGCGCCAGTGGCCGGGGCCCATGTGGCGTTTCCTGGCGCTGGACGATGCCCGGGCCCAGCGCATCCTGTTCCGCGACGCCGACTCGGTGATCAGCGAACGCGAGGCCGAGGCGGTGGCCGAATGGCTGGCCAGCGACAGGCACTTCCACGCCCTGCGCGACAACGGCACCCACACCGAGCTGCTCCTGGCCGGCCTGTGGGGCGCGGTGGGCGGGGCGCTGCCGCCGCTGGTGGAGCTGCTCCGGCCGTTCTTCGCCGAGCCGCTGGCCTCGCGGCATTTCGCCGACCAGCACTTCCTGCGCCGCTACGTCTGGCCCTACGCGCGGCGCAGCCTGTTGCAGCACGACTCGATGTTCGGCTTCCTGGGCGCCGCCGGCTTCCCCGGCGGGCCCATGCCGGACGACTTCCACGTCGGCTACGCCGAAGGCTCGCCACGCTTCGAAGTGCCCTGCACCCTGGCCGAGGGCACCCGGGTGCGCTGGACCCTGTACCGCAGGAGCGGGGAGGGCGAGCAGGCGATCTGTGACTACGCCGCCACGGTGACCGACGGCGCGGTGCACGGGCACATCCCGGCGCGCTACGCCGAGTGGATCCGCCGCGGCGAAGCGCGCATCGCGGTGGCGCCGGAGGCGTAGGGCGTACAACCGTTCGCGGTTGTACGCCGTTTCACCGATCTTGCAGGGGCCCGCGCGGGATTCGGCCAAGGCCAAACGGCGGATAACGCGGAGCGTTATTCGCCCTACGCCAGGCCCACCCGTAGGGCGTACAACCGTTCGCGGTTGTACGCCGTTTCACTATGGCTGGCCCTGGCGTGGCCGTCAGCGATAGTGATCGAGGATGCGCTCGATTTCCCCGGAGGCCTTGAGCTCGGCCAGGGCGTCGAGCACCGCCTGGGTCGGCAGTTGCGGGTCGTCGAGGACCATGCAGCCCAGTTCCGCCTGGTCGAGCTGGGCGGCGGGGTAGAGGCGGTGCCCGGCCGGCCGCGCGAGGTTGAACCAGTTCAGCGCCACCTCGCTGGCCACCGCATAGTCGTAGCGCCCGGCTTCCAGCTTCTTCAGCACCAGCTCCTGGTTGCGTGCATCGTCGCGGTGCAGGCGCCCGCTGGCGAACGACAACTGCAGGTAGGGGTAGGCGTAGCCGAGGACGGTGCCGATGCTCTGCCCGGCCAGGCTGGCGACGTCCACCGGGGCCCGCTCCCGGGCCACCAGCAGGTCGCGCTGGATCATCAGCGGCACGCTCCAGCGGTAGTCGCGGAATTCCTCGCTGAGCCAGGCGGGGGAGATGTAGCAGCGCACGTCGATGCTGTGGTTGTGCAGGGCCTGTTCCACCCGGGCCCGTGGCAGCACGTGGAAGGACGGGGCCATGCCGACCTTGCGCGCGGTGCGGGTGAACAGCTCGAAGAGGATACCGCCGGTCAGTTGGCCGTCCTCGACCCGCGCCAGCGGCATGGCCCAGCCTTCGACCACCGAGAAACTCAGCTGCCGGGGATCGGCCTGGGCCAGGCCGGCGATGAGTAGGAGGGCGGGGACGAGTGCGCGCATTCGGGCTCCGGACGTGCGGAAGCAGGACACAATGCCTGTTTGGAAGGGTTCTTGCCAAGCCTGTCAGGTTCCAGGCCCCTGCATCGGGTGCAATTTCCGGTCCTCTTCGCTAGGATTAGCCCACTTCCGCCTACCAGCCGCGATGGATTTCAATGAGTTATCAGGTTCTTGCCCGCAAATGGCGTCCGCGTTCGTTCCGCGAAATGGTCGGCCAGGCCCACGTCCTCAAGGCCCTGATCAACGCGCTGGACAACCAGCGCCTGCACCACGCGTACCTGTTCACCGGGACCCGCGGCGTGGGCAAGACCACCATCGCGCGCATCCTCGCCAAGTGCCTGAACTGCGAGACCGGCATCAGCTCCACCCCCTGCGGCCAGTGCTCGGTGTGCCGGGAGATCGACGAGGGCCGCTTCGTCGACCTCATCGAAGTGGACGCCGCCAGCCGCACCAAGGTCGAGGACACCCGCGAACTGCTGGACAACGTGCAGTACGCGCCGAGCCGGGGCCGCTACAAGGTCTACCTGATCGACGAAGTGCACATGCTTTCCAGCCACAGCTTCAACGCCCTGTTGAAGACGCTGGAAGAGCCGCCGCCCCACGTCAAGTTCCTGCTGGCCACCACCGACCCGCAGAAGCTGCCGGTGACCATCCTCTCGCGCTGCCTGCAGTTCAGCCTGAAGAACATGCCGCCGGAGCGCGTGGTGGAGCACCTGACCCAGGTGCTCGGCGCCGAGAACGTGCCCTTCGAGGAAGACGCCCTGTGGCTGCTGGGCCGCGCCGCCGACGGCTCCATGCGCGACGCCATGAGCCTGACCGACCAGGCCATCGCCTTCGGCGAGGGCAAGGTGCTGGCCGCCGACGTGCGCGCCATGCTCGGCACCCTCGACCACGGCCAGGTCTACGGTGTGCTCCATGCGCTGCTCGAAGGCGACGCGCGGGCCCTGCTGGACGCCGTGCGCCACCTGGCCGAGCAAGGCCCGGACTGGGGCGGGGTGCTGGCCGAGATCCTCAACGTGCTGCACCGCGTGGCCATCGCCCAGGTGCTGCCGGACGCCGTCGACAACGGCCAGGGCGACCGCGACAAGGTGCTGACCCTGGCCCAGGCGCTGCCCGGCGAGGACGTGCAGTTCTACTACCAGATGGGCCTGATCGGCCGCCGCGACCTGCCCCTGGCGCCGGACCCGCGCAGCGGCTTCGAGATGGTGCTGCTGCGCATGCTGGCCTTCCGCCCGGCGGACGGCGGCGCCCCACCGAGGTCGCCGCTAAAGGACCTGGGGATCGGCAAGGCCACGGCTGATTCCAACCGCAACCCAGTGGCCGGCGCCGCCGTCGCGGCGCCGGCAGCCGTTGCCAGCGTGGCGAGCGTGCCGGTGGTGTCCACCGTGCCCGCCGCCGTTGCGCCGGCCGCGCCCGCGCCCGCGCCGCAGCCTGTGGCGGCTCCGGCTCCGGCTCCGGCTCCGGCTCCGGTGGTGGAGGCCGAGCCTGTGCCCGAACCCGCGCCGGCGCCCGTCGTCCCCGTCGTCGAGGCCGCCCCCGTCGAGCCCGCTCCGCAGGCCCCGGTCGAGGCCGCGCCCGCCGAACTGCCCGCGGTCGAACCACAGGCCGCCGTGGAGGCGCCGGCCCCCGCCGTCGACCTGCCCTGGGAAGAACCCGCCGCGCCGGCTGCCGCGCAGCCGCAGGTCGAGCCCCAGCCGGCGCCCGCGCCCGTTGCGCTTCCTGAGCCTGCGCCCATCGTCATGGCCGACAGCGAGGACGACGACCGCGACGAAGAGCCGCCGCCGGCCGACGACTACTATGAAGTCGACATGGATGCGCTCAGCTACCTGGACGCTGGCGACGAGCGGCAGGCCGAGGCCCGGCCCGAGCCGGAACCGGAGCCCGCGGCCCTGCCGGCCACGGGCCTGGCCGCCGAGTGGCTGGACCTGTTCCCGCGCCTGGGCCTGGGCGGCCTGACCGCGAGCATCGGCGCCAACTGCACCCTGGTGGCGGTGGAGGACGACGTCTGGCACCTGCACCTGGACCCGGGGCAGAGCGCGTTGTACAACGCCACCCAGCAGCGCCGCCTGAACGAGGCGCTGAACCAGTACCATGGGCGCCCCCTGAAGCTGGAAGTGACCATCCAGAAGCCCGAGCAGGAAACCCCGGCCCAGGCCGCGGCGCGCAAGCGCGCCGAGCGCCAGCGCGAGGCCGAGGCCTCCATCGGGGCCGACCCGTACGTGCTGCAGATGCGGCAGCAGTTCGGCGCGGTGGTCCGCGCCGGTACCATCGAACCCCTGGCGGCGAAGGCCTGACCGCCTGCGCCCAACCAACCCTGAACGACCGAGGTGATCGAGATGATGAAAGGTGGCATGGCCGGCCTGATGAAGCAGGCCCAGCAGATGCAGGAAAAGATGCAGAAGATGCAGGAAGAGCTGGCCAACGCCGAAGTCACCGGCCAGTCCGGCGCCGGCCTGGTGAGCGTGGTGATGACCGGCCGCCACGACGTCAAGCGCGTCAGCCTGGACGACAGCCTGATGCAGGAAGACAAGGAAATCCTCGAGGACCTGATCGCCGCCGCGGTGAACGACGCCGTGCGCAAGATCGAGCAGAACAACCAGGAGAAGATGGCGGGCATGACCGCCGGCATGCAGCTGCCCCCCGGCTTCAAGATGCCGTTCTGATCCGCGACACCGCCACACCCGTAGGAGCGAGCTTGCTCGCGAACCTTCGCCGCGCCAGCAACGGCAGGCAAAGCGTTCGCGAGCGGGCCCGCTCCTGCGCCGTTTACCCTTCCTGAAATCTCGAGACCGACGCCCGCCATGTTCAGCCCGCTGATCCGCCAACTCATCGACGCCCTGCGCATCCTCCCCGGTGTGGGGCAGAAGAGCGCCCAGCGCATGGCGCTGCAGCTGCTGGAGCGCGACCGCAACGGCGGCCTGCGCCTGGCCCAGGCGCTGACCCAGGCCATGGAAGGGGTGGGGCATTGCAAGCAGTGCCGCACGCTGAGCGAGGAAGAGCTGTGCCCGCAGTGCGCCGACCCGCGCCGCGACGACTCGCTGCTGTGCGTGGTGGAAGGTCCGCTGGACGTGTTCGCCGTGGAGCAGACCGGCTACCGCGGGCGCTTCTTCGTGCTCAAGGGCCACCTGTCGCCGCTGGATGGCCTGGGCCCGGAGGCCATCGGCATTCCCGAGCTGGAGGCGCGGATCAAGGCCGGCAGCTTCAGCGAAGTCATCCTCGCCACCAATCCCACGGTGGAAGGCGAGGCCACCGCCCACTACATCGCCCAACTGCTGGCCGGCAGCGGCCTGGTCCTGAGCCGCATCGCCCATGGCGTGCCCCTGGGCGGCGAGCTGGAACTGGTGGACGGCGGCACCCTGGCCCACGCCCTGGCCGGGCGCCGGCCGATCGTCTAGTCGCGGCGCATCGGGCCGAAACGGCCCAGGCGATGGCAAAAGCCTCGCCTTGTAAACCAAGCAAGCGCTAGGTAAGTTTTCAGGCAACCTGCCTGGAGGCCCGCCATGTCCGCATTCACCGATTACTTCGACGATAGCCACCGCCTGGTCCGCGACTCGGTGCGGCGCTTCGTCGAGCGGGAAATCCTCCCGCACATCGCCGATTGGGAAGAAGCCGAGGAGTTCCCCCGCGAGCTCTACCGCAAGGCCGGCGAGGCCGGCATCCTCGGCATCGGCTACCCGGAAACCTACGGCGGCAGCCACGAGGGCGACCTGTTCGCCAAGCTGGCGGCCAGCGAGGAACTGATGCGCAGCGGCTCCGGCGGCCTGGTGGCCGGCCTGGGCTCGCTGGACATCGGCCTGCCGCCGCTGCTCAAGTGGGGCCGCCCCGAGCTGCGCGAGCGCATCGTGCCGCAGGTGCTGGCCGGCGAGAAGATCATGGCCCTGGCGGTCACCGAGCCTTCCGGCGGCTCCGACGTGGCCAGCCTGAAGACCCGCGCCGTGCGCGACGGCGACCACTACCGCGTGACCGGCAGCAAGACCTTCATCACCAGCGGCGTGCGCGCCGACTACTACACGGTGGCGGTGCGCACCGGCGGCGAGGGCTACGGCGGCATCAGCCTGCTGCTGGTGGAGAAGGGCACCCCCGGCTTCACGGTGGGCCGCAAGCTGAAGAAGATGGGCTGGTGGGCCTCGGACACCGCCGAGCTGTTCTTCGACGACTGCAGGGTGCCGGTGCAGAACCTGATCGGCATGGAGAACATGGGCTTCGCCTGCATCATGGCCAACTTCCAGAGCGAGCGCCTGGCCCTGGCCACCATGGCCAACATGACCGCCCAGCTGGCGCTGGAAGAAGCCCTGAAATGGAGCGCCGGGCGCGAAGCCTTCGGCAAGCCCATCGGCAAGTTCCAGGTGCTCAAGCACCGCCTGGCGGAGATGGCCACCCAGGTCGAGGTGTCCCGTGAGTTCACCTACCGCCAGGCGGCGAAGATGGCCGCCGGGCAGAGCGTGGTGAAGGAAATCTCCATGGCCAAGAACTTCGCCACCGACGTCGCCGACCGCGTGGTCTACGACGCCGTGCAGCTGTTCGGCGGCATGGGCTACATGCGCGAGAGCCTGGTGGAGCGGCTGTACCGCGACAACCGCATCCTCTCCATCGGCGGCGGCACCCGGGAGATCATGAACGAGATCATCGCCAAGCAGATGGGGTTGTGAGGGAGAGGGCTGTCTGTAGGAGCGAGCTTGCTCGCGAACCAATGGCGTTTCCCGGCGGCTGCGGTGTTTTGGGTTGACTCCGCTCCCTCTCCCCAGCCCTCGGCTGCGCGCCCCGCCCTGAAGGGAGAGGGGGCTAGCCCGTGCCGAGAGAAGGAATGGTTCCAGCCGGAAACCTTCGTTGTTACCGGCTAACTCCAGAACACCAAACCCTGCCCAACGGTCCCCTCTCCCTTCAGGGAGAGGGTTAGGGAGAGGGAACGAGGTCCGGCTACACACCAGCGCCGCCAGGTAACTCCATTGGTTCGCTCGCTCCTACGAAGAGCAAGGCCCCGTAGGATGGCGTTGAGCGAAGCGATACCCATCAAACAGAAAGCCCGCTCCAGGGCGCGGGCTTCTTCTTTCATCGACATCGGGCCCTACTTGGCCTCGTAACCCTCCGGCCGCGCCTTGGGCTTGGGCGCGAAGCGCGCGGCCAGGCGCATGCTGGTGGTAACCACCTTCTGGTACCACACCGGCAGCAACCGCAGCATGATGTCGATGGCGTGGGCGTCCGGGCCGATGAGGATGCGCCGGGCGTCGCGCTCCACGCCGCGGATGATCACCTGGGCGGCCTTTTCCGGGGTGGTGCGCAGCAGCTGGTCGTTGAACTGCTGGCGCGCGGCGTTGGCGTTCTGGCCGGTGACCTTGGCCAGGCTGTCGTTCATCCGCGCGGTCTTGGCGATGTTGGTGCGTATGCCGCCGGGGTGCACGCAGCTGGCCGAGACCGCGCCGCCCTCCATGTCCAGCTCCTGGCGCAGCGACTCGGTGAAGCCGCGCACGGCGAACTTGGTGGCGTTGTAGGCGCTCATGCCCGGCTGGGAGAACAGCCCGAAGACGCTGGAGACGTTGACGACGTGGCCCTCGCCGGACGCCTTGATGTGCGGCAGGAAGGCCTTGGTGCCATACACCACGCCCCAGAAATTGATGTTGGTGATCCACTCGTACTCTTCGTACTCGCTGCCCTCCACCGTGCCGGCGTGGGCCACCCCGGCGTTGTTGAACACCAGGTTGACCTTGCCGTGCTCGGCCACCACCTTGTCGGCCCAGGCGTGCACCTGCTCGCGCTCGGCGACGTTGACCACCTCGGTGGAGATGCGCACGCCGTAGGAGGCCAGGCCCTGGCGGGTTTCCTCAAGGCCCGCGGCGTTGACGTCGGCCAGCGCCAGGTGGCAGCCGCGCGAGGCCAGCTCGCCGGCCAGGGCGCGGCCGATGCCGGAACCGGCGCCGGTGATGGCAGCGACTTTGTTCTCGAAGGACTTCATGCCGGGACCTCCTCGGCGCGGGGTTGCTGGATGACTGCGGTTTCCTCGAACGGCCTGGCCTTCAGATGATAGGCGGCGGCGTCGAAGCTGCGGGTGAGCAGGCGGAAGCGCCAGGTGAAGCCCGGCCACAGGGTGCAGTTGCGCCCGCTCACCGGGTGCAGGTACCAGCTCTTGCAGCCGCCGGTGTTCCACACGCTATGGTTGAGCCCGCGCTGCAGCTTGAGGTTCCAGCGCTTCTGCTCGTCTTCCTTGACCTCCAGGCTGAGCAGCTCGCGGCGCTTCATCAGCTTCAGCGCGCCGAGCACGTAGGCGATCTGCGACTCGATCATGTAGACCATGGAGTTGTGGCCCAGGCCGGTGTTCGGGCCCATCAGGAAGAACAGGTTGGGGAAGCCGCGGGTGACGGTGCCCTTGTAGGCCTCCGGGCCCTGCGGCCAGGTGTCCAGCAGGTCCACGCCGCCGCGGCCGAACACGGTGCCGCGGGGGATGGGGTCGTTGGCGGTGAAGCCGGTGCCGAAGATGATCGCGTCCACCTCGCGCTCCTGGCCGTCGGCGGTGACGATGCTGTGCTCGCGGACCTCGCGGATGCCGTCGGTGATCACCGAGGCGTTGGGCGCGGCCAGCGCCGGGTAGTAGTTCGGCGACATCAGGATGCGCTTGCAGCCGATGGTGTAGTCCGGGGTGAGCTTGCGGCGCAGTTCCGGGTCCTTGACCTGCTGGTGGATGTAGCGCACCGCCAGCTTGCCGATCATCTTCATCGCCCAGGGCGCGAAGGTGAAGCCCAGCACGCGGCCTTCGAGCATGCTGTACAGGGCGCCGCGCCAGAGCTTCTGCACCAGCGGGAAGTGCTTGAAGCGCGCGCGCTCCTTGTCGCTGATGGCGCGGTCGGGCTTGGGCAGGATCCAGGGCGCGGTGCGCTGGTAGAGGTCCAGCTTGGCCACCAGCGGCTGGATTTCCGGGACGAACTGGATGGCCGAGGCGCCGGTGCCGATCACCGCCACGCGCTTGCCTTGCAGGTCGTAGTCGTGGTCCCAGTGCTGCGAGTGGAAGGCGTGGCCCTTGAAGCTGTCCAGGCCCTTGAGGTCGGGGGTCGAGGGGATCGACAGGGCGCCCATGCCGGAGACCACCGCCTGGGCGGTGTAGTGGTTGCCGGCGGCGTCGTGCAGGTGCCAGAGGTCGCGCGCCTCGTCCCATTCCAGGCGCTGGATCTCGGTGCCGAGCAGGGTGCGGCCTTCCAGGCGGTACTTCTTCCAGCAGTTCTCCAGGTAGGCGCGGATTTCCGGCTGGCGGGCGAACATGCGCGTCCATTCCGGGTTCGGCTCGAAGGAGAAGGAGTAGACGTGGGACTGCACGTCGCAGGCGCAGCCGGGGTAGTTGTTGACCCGCCAGGTGCCGCCGACGCCGGCGTCCTTCTCGAACAGCAGGAAGTCGTCCTCGCCCTCCTGGCTCAGGCGGATGGCCATGCCCAGGCCGGAAAAGCCGGTGCCGATGATGGCTACCTTGCAGTGTCTGACCGCGGCAGTCTTAGGTTGAGTTCCCATTTACCTGGCTCCTGTTATGCTTGTGTGCAGGCGTATACAACTGTCTACGTGCTGCCAATGTAGACATCTGTATACTTCGAGGGCAACCAATCTTTAGGGTGGGCGAGGTGGGGCAAGGATGAGTCTGGAAACGGATGCGGTAACACAACGCCAGGATGCGCCGGGCAAGCGCCTGCTGATGGAGGCGGCGCTGCGCCTGGCCTCCAGCCGGCGCAGCCTGAGCAGCATCGGCCTGCGCGAACTGGCCCGCGAGGCCGGGCTGAACCCCAACACCTTCTACCGCCACTTCGCCGACGTCGACGACCTGGGCCTTGCGATCATCCGCGACATCGCCACCGAGCTGCGCCAGCCGCTGCGCGAACTGCGCCGCGAAGCGGCCGAGCGCGCACCGGCGGCGGGCGGCGCGGCGGCCACCCCGCTGGGCCTGGACTTCGCCCGCGGCCAGCGGGTGTGCCAGGAGACGGTGAGGCTGTTCTTCGACTTCGTCGAACGCCGCCCCGAGGCCTTCATCATCGGCGTGCGCGAACTGCACGGCCCCTCGGCGGTCCTGCGCGAGGCCCTGGGCCAGGTGATGGACGACTTCGGCGCCGACATGGCCGAGGACATCGCCCTGTTCCGCCTGCTGCCGGAGGTACCCAGGGACGAAGTGGCGCAGCTGTCGAGGCTGATCAGCCGGCAGCTGTTCCAGTTGTCGCTGGACTACCTGGAATTGCCGGCGGGGCAGCGGGGCGAGGTCTGCGCGCTGGCGGAGCGGCAGGTGCTTCTGTTGTTCACCGGGGCGGCGGTGTTGCAGGCGTTGGGGGTGTAGAGCCGCCCGCGCCGAGCTGCTCTTCGTAGGAGCGAGCTTGCTCGCGAACAGATTCCGCTGCGGGGTTTGTTCGCGAGCAAGCTCGCTCCTACGAGAAGCCGTGCCCGCCGGTTATGGTAGGAGCGGATTCATCCGCGATTCCGCCGGCAAGGCCGGCGTCAGGCGAATCGCGGACAGAGTCCGCTCCTACAGGTGAAGGGGCGGCTCAGCCAGCGAAATCCAGCTTGTCCTTCCAGTAGGTCTCCAGCGCCTTGGTGTCGTGGTCGAAGGGGTGGAAGCCGGGGCGGAAGTAGTCCAGCCAGGGCAGCACGAGCTGGGTGAAGTAGCCGTTGCGCAGGCCGAACAGGGTGACCAGGCCGTGCTTCCAGCTGCGCCAGTTGAACAGCTGGCGGTCGCGGCGCAGCAGGTGGATCTGGAAGCCGCCGATCACGCCGAGGAAGATCACGGTGGTCAGCAGCATCACCGCGGTACGGGTGAAGTAGCCGCCGTAGACCTGCTGGTAGACGTCGTAGGCCACCGCCTTGTGCTCGTTCTCCTCGATGGCGTGCCACATCCACAGCTTGTACATCTTCGGCGAGCGCATCTGGGTGCTCAGGTCCTCGCGGCGCAGCAGGCGCTCGGCCATGGTCGCGGTGAAGTGCTCCAGGGCGCAGGTGATGGCCAGGTCCTGCTTCTTGGTGGTGACCTTGCCGATGGCGCCGAGCAGGTACTTGATGCGCAGCTCCAGGCGTTCCAGGTCGATGCCGTGTTCCTCGGCGTACTCGTTGTAGGCCGCGTGTTCCTTGGAGTGCATGGCCTCCTGGCCGATGAAGGCGGACACGTCCTTCTGCAGCTGCGGGTCCTGGATGCGGTCGCGCACGGCGCGCACGCTGTCGACGAAGAACTTCTCGCCGTAGGGGAACAGCGAGGACAGGTTGTTCATGAAGTGCGACATGAAGGGTTGATCGTCCCACCAGTACTTCGGCGTCTCGGTGAAGCTGAAATCCATGCGCCGGACGGGGAAGTGGGCGCGGAGCGGTTCGGTCTGGGCGTTCATGGGCAACTCCTTGTTGTTGTTCGACAGGCCCGCGGCGGAGTCGGCAGCGCCAGGTGAGTCAGGCAGGGGCGCGGTGCCACCGGAGCGGAATGGCCGGACACGGTGAATGTGTCATTGGTTGATGTAATTGTTGGAAGGATTGTCGGACAAAGGAGAGGTCAGATCCGGCCATGGAAGGGTTATTTGCGGCCAAGGAGGGGCCGGCCCGACCTTGGATAGGGGGGAGGGTGTAGGAGCGAGCTTGCTCGCGAACGGTGTTTACCGGCAGCTGCGGTATATCGGGTTGACTCGGCCCCTCTCCCCAGCCCTCTCCCTGAAGGGAGAGGGGGCCGTTCGGTGTCTGTGGGGAGAATGGAGTCAGCCGGCAACCCCGGCTATTGCCGTGAAGAGCCTGTGGTGAATCAGCCTTGCTGCGCTTCCCGCGCCTCGCGGGCGGTGACCTGCTGGCACAGCTCGATCAATTGCTCGCGCATCCAGCGGTTTGCCGGGTCCTGGTCGGTGCTCTCGTGCCAGTACAGGTGGGTTTCCAGCCTGGGCACGTCGCTCACCGGCAGCTCTACGTAGTGCAGGCTGTGGTGGCGGGCGAAGCGCTCGGGCACGGTCACCGCCATGTCGGTCTGCTGCACCACGTTGGAGGCCATCAGGTAGTGCTGCGAGCGCAGGGCGATCTTGCGCTGCAGGCCCATCTTGCCCAGGGACAGGTCGATGTAGCCCAGGCCGCTGCGGCGGCTGGAAATCTGGATGTGCGTCAGCGACAGGTACTCGTCCAGGCTCAGCTTCGCCTTGGCCAGCGGGTGGCCGTGGCGCATGGCGCAGACGTAGCGGTCTTCCATCAGCTTGACGTGGCGCACCTGCGGGTCGGTGTTCAGCGGCGCGTCCACGGCGAAGTCCAGGCGCCCGGCGGCCAGCTCCTTGGTGGTCTCGCGGCGCTTGGAGAGGAAGCTCTCGATGTGCACGTTGGGCGCCTGGCGGCGCAGGCGCTGGAACAGCGGCGGCAGGATGATGGCCTCGGTGAGGTCGGTCATGCTGATGCGGTAGGTCTTGCTCGCCTGCTGCGGGCTGAAGGTGCGGCTCTCCTGCACCGACACCCGCAGCAGCTGCAGGGCGTTGCGCACCGGGCCGATGATGTTCTGCGCCATGGGCGTGGGCACCATGCCCTGGGCGGTGCGCACGAACAGCGGGTCGTTGAAGGTTTCGCGCAGGCGGGCCAGGGCGTTGGACACCGCGGGCTGGGTGATGCCGACGATCTGCCCGGCGCGGGTGAGGTTGGCTTCGGTGTAGATGGCATCGAAGACGATGAACAGATTCAGGTCGACCTTGTTCAGGTTCATCCCGTGGCTCCGCTTGTCATTGTTGTGGCCTGATCATACCCGGGATGGCGGACCATCATGCGGGTTATGAATGTTCATTGATTCGGATAATAGGCTAGGTAAATCGTGCTGCCTGTTCTAGCATCTTCCTCGACACAAGACAAACCCCTGCCAGAAGGTAGCCCCCATGGATTTCGCCTATTCCGCCAAGGTCCAGGACCTGCGTGAGCGCGTCACCGCGTTCATGGAAGCCTATGTATATCCCGCCGAGAGCGTCTTCGAGCAACAGGTGGCCGAAGGCGACCGCTGGCAGCCGACCCAGGTCATGGAGGACCTCAAGGCCCGCGCCAAGGCCGAGGGCCTGTGGAACCTGTTCCTGCCCGAGTCCGAATACGGCGCCGGCCTGACCAACATGGAATACGCCCCGCTGGCGGAAATCATGGGCCGCTCGCTGATCGGCGCCGAGCCGTTCAACTGCTCGGCCCCGGACACCGGCAACATGGAGACCATCGTCCGCTACGGCAGCGAGGAACAGAAGCGCACCTGGCTGGAGCCGCTGCTGCGCGGCGATATCCGTTCCGCCTTCGCCATGACCGAGCCGGGCGTGGCCTCCTCCGACGCCACCAACATGCAGGCCAACGCCGTGCGCGACGGTGACGAGTGGGTCATCAACGGCCGCAAGTGGTGGACTTCCGGCGCCTGCGACCCGCGCTGCAAGGTCATGATCTTCATGGGCCTGACCAACCCGGACGCGCCGCGCCACCAGCAGCACTCGATGATCCTGGTGCCCACCGACACCCCCGGGGTGAAGATCCTCCGCCCGCTGCCGGTGTTCGGCTACGACGACGCGCCCCACGGCCACGCCGAGGTGCTCTTCGAGAACGTCCGCGTTCCCTACGAGAACGTGCTGCTGGGCGAGGGCCGCGGCTTCGAGATCGCCCAGGGCCGCCTCGGCCCGGGCCGCATCCACCACTGCATGCGCTCCATCGGCATGGCCGAGCGCGCCCTGGAACTGATGTGCAAGCGCGCCGCCAGCCGCACCGCCTTCGGCAAGCCGCTGGCGCGCCTGGGCGGCAACATCGACCACATCGCCAACTCGCGCATCGAGATCAACCAGGCCCGCCTGCTGACCCTCAACGCCGCGTACATGATGGACACCGTGGGCAACAAGATCGCCCAGAGCGAGATCGCCCAGATCAAGGTGGTGGCGCCCAACGTAGCCCTGCAGGTGATCGACCGCGCCATCCAGATCCACGGCGGCGCCGGCGTCTCCAACGACTTCCCGCTGGCCTACTGGTACGCCATGCAGCGCACCTTGCGCCTGGCCGACGGCCCGGACGAAGTGCACCGCATGGCCATCGGCAAGTACGAGATCGGCAAGTACGTGCCCAAGGAAATGCTGCGCAGCGGTCGTTGAGCCGGCTGTCCGGGCCAGCGGATGGTCCGGCGTGGCCTGCGGGTCCAATCGCGGACGGAGTCCGCTCCTACGATCGTGCTTCCCTGGCGCCCGTAGGAGCGGACTCCGTCCGCGATTTTTGTCATTGGAAACGGCGGATAACCGCGAACGCGGGAAACCAGTGGCTTGGGGTTTGGTGTAGCACGCCGCTCCGAGTGCTCGGATGTTTTTTGTTTCGCCCCCTCGGGCGAGTCACTTTTGTCAAACGGTGGAAGGCCACCCCCGCAAAAAGTAACCAAAAAGGCTTGCCCCGACATACGGGCCCGATGGAGCCGGGCTACCCTCGCGAATTCCCCCGCCACGGAGGCCCGCCCCGACAGCACATCCCTGTGCTGATCGGGGCTCTCGCGACATCCATGTCGCATGACCTCCTGAGCGCCGGTTTCGCTCAGCCTTCTGAAGGGGCGTTCCGGTGCGCTCGGATGTTTCTCTGGAAATCCAAAAACCAGAGCAAGAGCCGCTTTTGCTCTTCGTAGGAGCGAGCTTGCTCGCGAACCCTGACTCCGTTCCCCCTCCCTAACCCTCCCCCGCAAGCGGGAGAGGGGACCGTTCGGCGTGAAGCGGAACCACGAAGCTCCCGGGTTCCCCGTAGGGCGCATAACGCCTACGGCGTTATCCGCCAAATCGCGGACAGAGTCCTCCTACGCAGCCCGAGTCATGCCATTCCCCTGTAGGAGCGCGCCCTGTGCGCGAAATCGCGGGCAGGGCCCGCTCCTACAAAGAGCACCCCGGCGCGGACTGTAAGACAGTTGCTCCTACGGTTCCAGGAGGCACGGACGTAGGAGACTCCGTCCGCGATCGGATTCACCGGCCGCGCCGGACCATCCGCTGGCGCGGCCTGTGCTTACGGCGACTCCCTCGCCTTCAACCAGGCCGCGAGGCCCTCGGCCGGTAGCGGCGGGGACAGCAGGTAGCCCTGGGCCAGCGTGTAGCCCTGGGCTTCGAGGATGCGCAGTTGCCCGGGGGTCTCGATGCCCTCGGCGACCACCGTCATGCCCAGGCTGCGGCCGATGTGCAGCACGGCGTCGCTGAGGGTGCGGCTGGTGCTGTTGCTCTCCAGGTCGCGGACGAAGCTGCGGTCCAGCTTCAGTTCCTGCACCGGCAGGCGGTTCAGCCGGGCCAGGCTGGAGTAGCCGGTGCCGAAGTCGTCCAGGGCCAGGCGGATGCCCAGTTCGTGCAACTGGTCGAGCACGCCCAGGGTGTCGCTGTCCGCTTCCATCAGCGCGCTCTCGGTGATCTCCAGGGTCAGGTCGGCGCCGTGCAGGCCGTGTTCCTCCAGGGTGCGCAGCACCGCGGCGGGCAGTTGCGGGTCCTGGAAGTCGCCGGCGGACAGGTTGACCGATATCTCCGGCACCCGCAGGCCCGCGCGGCGCCAGGCCGCCAGTTGCCGGCAGGCTTCGCGCAGCACCCAGCGGCCCAGTTCGATGCTCAGCCCGCATTCCTCGGAAAGGGGGATGAAGCGTTCCGGGGAGATGTTGCCCAACTGCGGGTGGCGCCAGCGGGCCAGGACCTCGACGCCGCGCAGGCGGCCCTCGCGGATGTCCACCAGCGGCTGGTAGTTCAGGTGCAGGCGCTGCCTGGCGAGGGCTTCGCGCAGGGCGCTTTCCAGCGCCACGCGTTCCTGCGCCAGGCGTTCGAGTTCCTCGCTGAAGAACACGTGGCCGCCGCGGCCCTTGCCTTTGCCCTTGGCCTGGTTCATCGCCATCGCCGCATGGCGCAGCAGCGTCTGGAAGTCCTCGCCGTCCTCCGGGAACAGGCTGACGCCGATGCTGGCCGACGGGTTGTGGGGCGCGCCGGCGACCCGCCAGGGCGCGTCGAGCGCGGCCTTCAGGCGGGCGATGTGGCGGCTTGCCGCCGCGCGGTCGCAGGCCGGCAGCAGGACGACGAATTCGTCGTTGGCCTGGCGCCCGACGTGGTCCTCGCTGCGGCAGGCCTGGCGCAGGCGCCGGGCGATGGTGCGCAGCAGCTCGTCGCCG
Source organism: Pseudomonas delhiensis (assembly GCF_900187975.1). Lineage (GTDB taxonomy): Bacteria > Pseudomonadota > Gammaproteobacteria > Pseudomonadales > Pseudomonadaceae > Pseudomonas > Pseudomonas delhiensis. The sequence goes on from NZ_FZPC01000004.1 coordinate 230,151, forward strand.
GAGGGGCGGCCGAAGGAATCGTTGATCTGCCGGAAGCGGTCCAGGCCGATGTACAGCACCGCCAGGCCCTGCCGGCCGGCCAGCTCGGTGCCGGCCAGGACCTGCAGCAGGTGGCGGTTGGGCAGGCCGGTGAGGTCGTCGTAGTAGGCGAGCTGGTGGATGCGGGCGCGCGCCTGGTCGCGCTCCAGCACCAGCGCGCAGAGGTGCGTGCAGATGTCCAGCAGGCACTGCTGCGTCGCGCAGGGCAGCTGCGCCCCTTGGCCGTAGCAGACGAAGCAGCCGATCAACTGGCCGCCGCTGGAGCGGATCGGCGTGACGCTGCAGCTGCGCAGCTCCGGCGGCAACAGGTGGCGGTAGGCGGACCACAACGGGTGTTGCTCGATCTCGCCGGCCCAGGCCTCCTCGCTGCCCGGGCCGTCGCCCAGCGGCAGGCCGTCCAGGGCCTGCAGGTAGGCGGGGGGCAGGCTCGGCCCGGCCAGCGGGTTCAGGCGCCCTGCGTTCACCCGCAGGACCGAGGCGCTGACCCGCGGCAGCAGCCGTTCGATTTCCAGGCAGGCCGCTTCCATCAGGCGCTCCGGCGCCTCGTCGCGGGCCATGCCTTCGAGGAGGCGGTCCAGCAGCACCTCGTGGATCTTCGACTGGGTGATCTCGGTGAGCGCCAGCAGTCGCAGGCCGGGTTCGCCGGGGGCGCGGTCCAGCCCGGTGCTGGCGATGCCGCACCAGATGCGCCGGCCGTCATGGCAGCGCACCAGGGTTTCCAGGCGGCCGTTGGCCGCCGGCTGCGCGGGCCGTGGTGCCCCCGCCAGTTCGTCGAATGCCCGGCCCACCAGGGTTTCCGGGGCATGGCCGAGCAGCCGGCCGAAGGCGGGGTTGCAGTACAGCAGGCGCCGGCTGTCATCGTGGATGCAAAGGGCGGTTTCGGCATGCTCCAGGGCTTTGCAGAGCATCCGGGGGAGGTCGGGAATACTGTGGATCGGCATGCTTGCACTCCGGCCTGGCGATCGAGGGGCGGCGCCAGGGCGCTAGGCGCGGCACCGTGTCGTTGCGTTCCGGCGGCCGACGCGGCTGCGGAGCGTCAGGGCGGCGGCCGGGGTGGCCAGGACGATGTGCATTCCCGTGCGTATTTTCAGCTTGTACAGCATGCGGACTTCCTTTCGTGGCGAACCACCATCGAACCGGCTGCGCCAGGGTGCGAGGTGATGGCAATCAGCCTTTATCCTGTTCTTCACGGAAAAGGAAAGTCAATTAGTCAATGATCTATTAAGAAACTTTTGTAGACGTCATGCGTCCTTCAGCCGCACGCAAGCTCCCCTGAAAATGGCTTGAGGCGTTATATCGGATGATGTATGAGGTCAATTCGCATGAAGGGTCGGAACGTGGTCCATGAAGTCGGCGCAGCCATCGCCAACCGCCGCAGGTCCAAGGGGCTGACGCAGGCACAGATAGCAGAGGGGATAGGGGTGGAGAAGGAAACCATCAGCCGCATGGAGAACGGCGTGATATCGCCGACGTTGCATCGCCTGGGACAGATCGCGGAAATCCTCGAATGCCCGCTGAGCGACCTCTTCCGCAAGGATTCGATCGACGTCGCCGGGCAGGCCGAGGCCATCGGCGACCTGCTTCAGGAACTGGCGGAAAGCGAGCGGGCGCTGGTGGTGAACCTGGTCGGCGAGATCGTCAAGGTGCTCAAGGGCCGGCGTAGCCACTAGCGCCGCTGCGAGCGCCCCGCCGGCGGCGGGCGGGGCTCAGGTGCGTTCGTTGGGTTCGTCTTCGCCGCGCTGCTGCCACCACTGGCGGCGCACGTGCAACTGGGCGGCGAAGGCGCGGGCCAGGGGTTCCTGGGAAAAGCGCAGGCCGCGGCGGCCCAGGCGCACCAGCCACCAGGGCCGGCCCTGGACTTCAATGGCCTCGATCTTCACCTCGTCCTGCATGCAGGGTCTCCCGGCTGACGATTTCCAGCTCCTGCTCGCCTGCCTTGCGCGTCTTGAGCAGTGACAGCAGTATGCCACCAGCGAGCAGGCCGAAGGTTACCCCAAGCGACAGCACCGCGGGAACCTTGCCGATGAAGCCGTGGGCGAAGATCTTCGCGCCGATGAACACCAGCACCATGGCCAGGGCGTACTTCAGGTAGACGAAGCGGTGGATCATCGCCGCCAGCGAGAAGTACAGGGCGCGCAGGCCGAGGATGGCGAAGATGTTCGAGGTGTAGACGATGAACGGGTCCTTGGTGATGGCGAAGATCGCCGGCACGCTGTCCACCGCGAACACCACGTCGGCCAGCTCGATCAGGATCAGCGCCAGGAACAGCGGGGTGGCGAAGCGCACCAGCCTGCCCGAGGCGTCGGGCTTGCGCACGAAGAAGTGGTGCTCGTGGAGCTGGTCGGTGACGCGGATGTGCCGGCGCAGGAAGCGCAGCACCGGGTTGTTGGCCAGGTCCGGCTCTTCCTCGTGGCGGGCGAACAGCATCTTCACGCCGCTGAACAGCAGGAAGGCGCCGAACACGTACATGATCCATTCGAATTCGCTGACCAGGGCGGCGCCCAGGCCGATCATGATGGCGCGCATGACGATGGCGCCGAGGATGCCCCAGAACAGCACCTGGTGCTGGTAGCGGCGGGGGATGCCGAAGAAGCCGAAGATCATCGCCATGACGAACACGTTGTCCATCGACAGCGACTGCTCCACCAGGAAGCCGGTGTAGTACTCCATGGCGCTGGTGGCGCCGAACTCGTACCAGACGAAGCCGCCGAAGGCCAGGCCGCAGCTGAAGTAGCCGGCCGAGAGCAGCAGGCTCTCGCGCACGCCGATCTCGTGGTGGTCGCGCTGCAGCACGCCCAGGTCCAGGACCAGCAGGAGGATGACGATGGCCAGGAACAGCAGCCAGAACCAGGCGGCGGTGCCGAGGAAGGGGGTATTCAGGAAATCCAATAGGGGTGCCATGCGGGCCCTCTCTTGCTGTCGTTGTCGAAAGTGACTCCGACATGGCGGTCAGCGACCGTCAGAGGGGCCCGGCGTCACGGCGGGAAAAATAGCAGAGCGCGGTCGCGAGGCAAGCGGGGGAAAGTAACAAGTTCCTACGACCATCCACGCCTTCAGGACAGTCTAGACCAGGGGGCCGGCAGCGCGGGCTGCCCTGGGTCAGTACACCCAGACCTCCACGCGGCGGTTCTTCACCCGGCCTTCCTGGTCGTCGTTGGCCGCCACCGGCAGGGCCGCGCCCAGCCCTTCGATGCCCTGGAACACGACCCCTTCCCTGGCCAGCTCGCGGCGCACCGCCATGGCCCGCAGCTTGGACAGCAGCTGGGCGCGGGCTGGGTCCTGGCGGGCATCGCCGAAACCGACCAGCACCGCCTTGCCGTCGAGCTTGTCGTGCTGGCGCAGGTAGGCCAGCAGGCGCTCGACGTCGCGCCGGGCCTTGTTGTCCAGGGTGGCGCTGCCCTCGCGGAAGCGGAAGTTCACCGACAGCCGCCGGGCCTCGCGGGCCAGGGCCTGGTAGGCCCCGGGCATGCCCTGGGCGGGCTGCACGCGCATGGCCTGCACGCGCTGGCCGACGAAGCCGCTGCCGCTGACCAGGGCCTGGCCGCGGTCGCCCTGGGCGAACTGCACCAGGGCCTGGGCCCAGGGGTTGCGTTCGCTGGGCTTGATGTACAGGTACAGGCGGCGCGCCAGCGGGTAGTCCTCGGTGGCGATGCCGCCGGGGGTGGGCAGCATCGCCCGCGATTCGCCGTCGGCGATGGCCAGGGCGCGCGCCTTGAGCACCGAGGCCAGGCCGACGAAGCCGATGCCCTGCGGGTCCGCGGCGACCTGGGCGGAGAGCGCGTCGCTGGACTCGAAGCGCTGGGCGGAGGCGGCCAGGGGCTTGCCGTGGCTGGCCAGGACCAGCTCCCTGAAGGTATCGAAGGTGCCGGAGTTGTCGTCGCGGGCGTACAGGTGGATGGCGCCGCCGCGGCCGCCGAGTTCCTCCCAGGTCTTCACCTCGCCGGCGAAGACCTGGGCCAGCTGGTCGGTGGTCAGCTCGCGCAGGGGGTTGTCCGGGTGGACCACGATGGCCAGGCCGTCGATGCCGATCACCTGCTCGGCCGTGGCGCTGCGCAGGTTGCCCGAGGCGGACAGGGCCACGGCCTCGGCGTCCTTGATCGGCCGCGAGGCGGCGGCGATCTCGGCGCTGCCGTCCTTCAGCGCGGCGAAGCCGGTGCTGGAGCCATGGGCGGCCACCGTCACCACGACGTCGTGGCCCTGGATATCGCGGGCGCGGACCCGCGTCTCGTTCTGCGCCTGGCCGGGTTCGGCGAGAATGGCCTTGTAGCCCTGTTCCAGCAGCAGCCCCTTGACCAGTTCCGGCAGCAGGTGCGCGCCTATGGTGTTGGAGCCCTGGATGTGCAGCACCGGCTGGCCATCCTGGGAGGCGGGCAGCGCGGCGAAGGCGTGCCAGGGCAGGGCGTAGCAGACGAAGGCGATGACCAGCCAGGCGAGGGTGACCGGCCAGGCGTCCTTGTCGTGGCGCGTGAAGTGCGGCATCGGTGGTTCCAGGGCAGTTGCGGACGAGGCCGGGAGCATAGGCCGGCGAGGTTTCAGTGCGGTGACGCCGGGCCCCGCCGCCCTGGCCGTTGGCTATAGTCATTCAACAGCGGGCAGCCGGACGGCCGCCGACCCACCTCGCCAGGAGCGCCATGGACCTCGCACGCGGCCTCATCCTCTGCTGTGCCCTGCTGCTGGGTGGAGCGCCGGCCCTGGCCGCCGAGCAGCCGCCGCAGCCGCTGACGCTGTCCGGCTACAGCGCGCACATGCCCGACAGCTGGCTGAGCCCCGCCGAGCGGGCCTGGCTGACGCAGCGCGGCCCGCTGCGGGTGGGCGTGGCGCTGAACGACCGGCCGCCGCTGCAGATCGTCGGCGGCGGGCGCCTGGAAGGCGTCAGCGCCGACTACCTGGGGCTGCTGGCCGGCGGCTACCAGCGCGTCTACGCCTACCCCTCGCGGGAGGCGGCGCTGGAGGCGCTGCGCAAGGGCGAGATCGACCTGGTAGGCGGCGGCACCGCCAGCGAGGCCGAGGCCCGCGGCCTGCTGCGCAGCCGCGCCTACCTGCAGGACCAGCCGGTGCTGGTCAGCGACGAGGCGCGCCCCTTCGACGCCGGCCGGCCGGGCACCACCCTGGCGCTGGTGGCCGACTACCTGCGCCTGCCCCAGGTGCAGGCGGCCTACCCGAACAGCCGCATCCTGCTCTTCGCCTCGCCGCTGCGGGCCCTGGAGGCGCTGAGCCTGGGCAACGTCGACGGCATGCTCGGCGACGCGCTGTCGGTGCACTACCTGATCAACATGAACTACCTGTTCAACCTGCGCATCGACAACTTCGCGCCGCTGGAGAGCGCCGGCTTCGGCTTCCTCCTGGGGCCCACCGGGGAACGCCTGCTGGGCCTGGTGGACCGCGGCCTGGCGCGCATCGACGTGCAGCGCAACGAGGAGATCCTGCGCCGCTGGAGCGCCGGCGAGCGCCTGCGCCTGGGTGGCCAGCGGGTGGTGCTGACGCCGCGGGAGAACCGCTGGCTGGCAGCCCACCCGCAGGTGCCGGTGGTGCTCAACCGGCACAGCGGCTCGCTGGCCCAGGCCGACGCCGCCGGCCGCGTCAGCGGCATCGCCCGCGACTACCTGGACCTGCTGGGCCGGCGCTCCGGGCTGCATTTCACCTACGCCGCGGTGGACGACTACGCCGACGTGTTCGCCGAGCTGCAGGCCCGCCGCGCCTGGCTGACGCCGGTGGTGGTGCCCAATACCGAGGGGCTGACGCTGCTGCCGCCCTACCTGCGCGCCACCATGATCCTGGTGACGCGCAAGGGCGAGGAGGGCGTGCACGACCTCGGCGACCTGGCCGGCAAGCGGGTGTCCGTCGCCGTCGGCCCCTACCTCAACCGCGCGCTGGCCGAGCGCTACCCCGAGGTCCGCCTGGCGTCGTCGAGCAACCAGCGCAGCGCCCTGCGCGACGTGGCCGAGCAGCGCAGCGACGCCGCCGTCGGCACCCTGTTCAGCGCCCGGGCGCTGATCGCCGGCGAGTTCAAGGACAGCCTCAAGGTCGCCGGCATACTCGAGGACCTGAGCACCCCCTTCGGCATCGGCGTGCTGCCGGACCAGCCGGAGCTCTACGCCATCCTGGAGAAGGCCCAGCTGTCGGTGGACCCGGAGGAGGTGGCCGAACTGGTGCGGCGCTGGGAACCGCGCCTGGCGGCCAGCGGCGGCGACTTCTGGAGCCGCTACCGCGAGGCGATCCTCGCCGGCCTCGCGGTGGCCACGGCGCTGGTGGCGCTGTCGCTGGTCTGGGGCTTCTACCTCAACCGCCAGGTGCTGCGCACGCGGCGCGCCGAGCAGCGCCTGGGCGAGCAGCTGGGCCTGCTCAACGAGTTGATCGAGGCCTTGCCCAACCCGGTCTACCGACTCGACCGCGAGGGCCACCTGGACCACTGCAACCAGGCCCTGCTGCGCCTGTTCGACGCGCGCCTGGCGGATTGCCGGGGCAAGGCCATCGGCGAGCTGGACTGGTTCCCCGAGGAGGAGGCCGAGCGCCTGATGCAGACGCACCGGCGGCAGGTGGCCGACGGCCAGATGCCGGTGCCGGGCGACTACGTGCTGCGCCTGCGCGACGGCGAGCACTACGTCTACCACTGGGCGGTGGCCCAGCGCGACGAGGCGGGGACCATCCAGGGCGTGATCGGCGGCTGGATCGACCTGACCGAGCGCCAGCAACTGGTGAACCAGCTGGAGGGCGAGCGGCAGCGCGCGGACCAGGCCAGCGCCGCCAAGAGCCAGTTCCTCTCGACCATGAGCCACGAGATCCGCACGCCGATGAACGCCATCGTCGGGCTGCAGGAGCTGGTGCTGGAAAAGGCCCGCGGGGGCGTGCTCGACCGCGAGGCGCTGGAGGTGGCGCAGGACGCCGCGCGGGCCCTGCTGATGCTGATCGGCAACGTGCTGGACATGGCGCGCATCGAGTCCGGGCGCATCGACTCGACGCCGCAGCCGGCGTTGCTGCGCCGCGAGATCGAGGGCGCGGTGGCGCTGTTCGCCGGCCTGGCCACGCAGAAGGGCCTGGGCCTGGACCTGGAGACCGAGGGCGAGCTGGACCACTGGGTGCTGCTGGATGCGCTGCGCTTCAAGCAGGTGCTGTTCAACCTGCTGAACAACGCGGTGAAGTTCACCGAGCACGGCGGCGTCCGCGTGCGGGCCGGCGCCTGGCGGCAGGGCGAGCGCCTGGAGCTGCGGGTGGAGGTGATCGACAGCGGCATCGGCATTTCCGCCGAGGACCAGGCCCGGCTGTTCCAGCCCTTCGCCCAGGCGCGGCAGCCGGCGCGCCAGGCCGGCAGCGGGCTGGGCCTGCACATCAGCCGCCACCTGGCGCAGCTGATGGGCGGCGACATCGGCCTGCGCAGCACGCCCGGCGAGGGTTCCTGCTTCAGCCTGCGCCTGCCGCTGGTGCTCACCGCGGCGCCGGAGCAGGCGCCCCGCCACGGCTCGCCCCAGGCCGGCGGGCAGGGGCTGCGGGTGCTGGCGGTGGACGACCACCCGGCCAACCGCATGGTGTTCCGCCAGCAGCTGGCGCACCTGGGCCACAGCGCCACCCTGGCGGCCGGCGGCGAGGAGGGCTGGCTGGCCTGGCTGGCGGGCGACTTCGATGCAGTGGTCAGCGACTGCCGGATGCCCGGCGTCGACGGCTACGAGCTGAGCCGGCGCATCCGCGCCCATGAGCGCCAGGAAGGGCGCAGGCGGTGCCGGGTGATCGGCGCCACGGCCAATGCCCAGGAGGAAGAAGTACAGCGTTGCCTGGACGCCGGCATGGACCAGGTGCTGTTCAAGCCGCTGACCCTCGAAGTGCTGGCCCAGGCGCTGGCCGGCGCCCAGGGCGTGGCGCCGGCCGGGCCGGCCGAGGAGCCGGCGGCCTTCGACCTGGGCGGCCTGTTCGGCCCACAGCCGCTGGAGAGCGAGGCGGCGCGGGAGTTCGTGCGCACCCTGGCGCAGACCAACGCCCGCGACATCGAGCAGATGCACCAGGCCTGGCGCAACGGTGAGCGCAAGGCCCTGGGCGACCTGGCCCACCGCCTGGCCGGCGCCGCGGCGATCATCGGCGCCGCCGAGGCGGAAGGGCATTGCCGCGCCCTGCAGCGGATCTGCGAAGGCGACGGCGAAGGGCTGGAGGCGCGCCTGGGCCAGGCCGACGCGGCGCTGGCCGGACTGCAGCGCGCGCTGGCCGAGTGGCTGGCGCGCGCCGGCGGCTGATCAGCTCAGCTTGAGCCAGATGGGCGCGTGGTCGGAGGGTTTTTCCATGCCGCGGATCTGGTAGTCGATGCCGGCATCGGCCAGGCGCGGGCGCAGCGCCTCGGAGGCGAGGATGACGTCGATGCGCAGGCCGCGCTTGGGCTCGTCCTCGAAGCCGCGGCTGCGGTAGTCGAACCAGCTGAAGCGGTCGTCCACCTGCGGGTGCAGCTGGCGGAAGCTATCCACCAGGCCCCAGGCCTTGAGCTTGCCGAGCCACTCGCGCTCCTCGGGGAGGAAGCTGCACTTGCCGGTGCGCAGCCAGCGCTTGCGGTTCTCCTCGCCGATGCCGATGTCGCAGTCTTCCGGCGAGATGTTGATGTCGCCCATGATCACCAGGCGCTGGTCGGGCTTGAACTGGTTCTCCAGCAGGTGCTGCAGGTCGGCGTAGAAGCGCTGCTTGGCCGGGAACTTCACCGGGTGGTCGCGGCTTTCGCCCTGGGGGAAGTAGCCGTTCATCACGGTGATCGGCTGGCCGTCGGCGTCGGCGAAGGTGCCCCAGATGAAGCGGCGCTGGGCGTCCTCGCCGTCGTTGGGGAAGCCGTAGCGGATCTCCAGCGGCGCCTGGCGCGAGAGCAGGGCCACGCCGTAGTGGCCCTTCTGGCCGTGGTAGTGCACCTGGTAGCCCAGGGCCTCGATCTCTTCGCGGGGGAACTGGTCGTCGGCGACCTTGGTTTCCTGCAGGCCGATGACGTCGGGCTGGTGCGCCTCGACGATCGCCTTGAGTTGGGCGGGGCGGGCACGCAAGCCATTGATATTGAAAGAGACGATTTTCATCCGCGGCGTCCTGGGCAAAGTGACGATGCTAGCCGCTGGCGCCGGCAGCGGCAAATGCCGCAGCGGCCCGCAGCTGGCTGCTGGCGGTGCGGGCGCGGCGCTGCTAGGGTTCGGCTCTGGGCCCGCAACAGTATAAGAAGAGGTGTCCGCATGCCTGAGACGCTCGCCGAAGTCCGCATCCTGGGTGATTCCTATGCCCGGGAGATCCGCTCGCTGCTCTACCACGCCTACCGCCACGAGCCGACCTTCGCCTACCTGTTCGAAAGCGACCGCCCCGGCTTCGACCAGCGGGTGCGCGCCACCGTGCGCGAGCTGACCAACCGGCACCTGTCCGAGGACCTGCCGGTGCTCGGCCTGGTGATCGACGAGCGTCTGGTCGCAGTGGCGCTGATCGCGCCGCCGCAACGCCGCCTGGACATCACCGACAGCTGGGCCTGGCGCATGCGCATGCTGCTCACCACCGGCTTCCGCTGCACGCGGCGCTACCTGGGCTACCACGAGGCGGTGCTCGGCTGCCTGCCGCCAGGGCCCTACCACGTGCTGCCGCTGCTGGGCGTGCACCCGGAATTCCAGGGCCGCCACCTCGGCGAACAGCTGCTCGACGCCCTGCATGCCTGGTGCGCCGAGGACGCGAATTCCCAGGGCCTGGTGCTGGACACCGGCAACGCCCGCTACCTGGATTTCTACCGCCGCCACGGCTACGAGGAGGTGGGCGAGGTGGCCCTGGGGCCGATCCGCGAACACGTGCTGTTCCACCCCAACCCGCAACCGGAATCGCGCCTGGCCCGCGAGGGCTGATAGCCCCTCGCCATCGCGCAAAGCCGCGGCGCAGGGGCCGCGGCGCTGGATTGTCACGGCCATCGTGCTAGCATCTCGCGCCATGAGACTCCAAGGAACGATTCGGCTAGCGCTGATGGGCCTGCTGTGCTGGATCGGCGCGGCAGTGGCAGCGGAAAGCCAGCTCGACGTACGTATCGACCCCGCCAACTCTGCGCTCAAGGCCAATATCGAGGCCTATGTGGGCAGCGTGGAAGGGCGCGACGAAACCGCCCTGCGACGCCTGCGCCGCACGGTCCAGCAGCAGGCCGTGCAGGCCGCCCAGGCGCTGGGCTACTACCAGGCGCGCATCCGCGCGCGGGTGCGCGGCGACGACAAGAACCCGCGCCTGCGCATCGACGTCTCGCCCGGCGAGCCGGTGAAGCTGCGCACGGTCAACATCCGCATCGAGGGCCCGGCGGCGCAGCTGAAAAGCTTCCGCACTCCCGCCGGCGATGGCCTCAAGCCCGGCGCGCAGCTCAACCACGGCACCTACGAGGACGCCAAGCGGCTGATCCAGAACCAGGCCTCGCGCTTCGGCTTCTTCCGCGGCCAGTTCACCCGCCAGCAACTGCGCGTCGACCCCGAGGCCGGGGTGGCCGACATCGAGCTGGTGTACGCCAGCGGCCCGCGCTACGCCCTGGGCGCGGTCAGCTTCAGCGGCGACTTCCCCTTCGACGAGGAACTGCTGCGGCGCATGGTGCCCTTCCAGCAGGGCGAGGCCTACGACTCCGAACTCATCGCCGACCTCAACCAGGCCCTGCAGTCCAGCGGCTACTTCGACGGCGTGCGCGTCGACGCATCGCCCCTGCAGGCCAAGGGCGAGAGCATTCCGGTGGCGGTCCACCTGACCGCCCGCAAGCCGCGTTCCCTGGGCGTCGGCCTGGGCTTCTCCACCGACGTGGGGCCGCGCGCCAAGTTCAGCTGGACGCGCCACTGGGTCAACCCCCAGGGCCACAGCCTGGGCACCGAGGCCGAAGTCTCGGGGCCGCGGCAGAACGTCGGCGCCTGGTACGAGGTGCCGCTGGACCCGCCGCTGACCGACAAGCTGCGCTTCACCACCGGCTACCAGAACGAAGACCTGGTGGACACCGAGAGCAAGCAGTTCACCCTCGGCGGCGAATGGCTGCGCAAGCTGCCCAGCGGCTGGCAGCGTTCCTTCTCCCTGGGCTGGCTGCACGAGGAATACCTGCTGGGCGACGACTCGGGCAACAGCAGCTTCCTCATGCCCGGCTTCGGCTATTCCATCCTGCAGGCCGACAACAAGGTCGACCCCCACCAGGGCTACCGCCTGCAGCTGGAGACCAAGGTGGCCAAGGAGGGCCTGCTGGCCGACGCCGACCTGGCCCACGTCAGCGCCATGGCAAAGGGGTTGACCACCTTCGCCGGCGGCCACCGCCTGCTCGGCCGCGCCCAGGTCGGCTTCATCGCCACCAACGACTATTCGAGCATCCCGCCGTCGCTGCGCTTCTTCGCCGGCGGCGACCAGAGCGTGCGCGGCTACGACTACCAGACGCTGTCGCCGAAGAACTCCCAGGGCGACCGCATCGGCGGGCGCTACATGGTCGCCGGCAGCGTCGAGTACCAGTACCCGCTGGCCGAAAAATGGCGCCTGGCGACCTTCATCGACCAGGGCAACTCCTTCAACTCGCTGGACTTCCCCTCGATCAAGACCGGCGTCGGTTTCGGCATCCGCTGGGTGTCGCCGGTGGGGCCGCTGCGCCTGGACCTGGCCGACGGCCTGGACGAGGGCGGCGGCTGGCGCATCCACTTCTCCATGGGGCCCGAGCTGTGACGCGCCTGCTGAAATACTTCCTGGCCGCGCTGCTCGGCCTGATCCTGCTGCTGGCCGTGGCGCTGTTCGCCATCCTCGGCAGCGAGGCCGGCAGCCGCTGGGCCCTGGGCCTGGTGCCGGGCCTGCAGGTGCAGGGCTATGCCGGCCGGCTGGGCGGGGCCTGGCAGGCCGAGCACCTGGCCTGGAGCGACGGCGCCACCACGCTCGAGGTCGAGCGGCCGCAGTTCGCCTGGTCGCCGGCGTGCCTGCTGCAGGGGGCGCTGTGCATCGACCGCCTGGTGGTCGAGCGCGTGCAATTGCGCCTGGCGCCGGGGCCTGCGGAACCCAGCGAAGGGCCGATCCAGCTACCGGCGCTGAAGCTGCCGCTGGCGGTGCGCCTGGGCGAAGTGCGCCTGGGCAGCTTCCTGCTCGATGGCAACGAACAGGTCAGCAACGTCCAGGCCAGCGCCCACTGGGAGGCCGGCGGCCTGCACATCGACACCCTCAAGGCCGCCCGCGGCGACCTCGCCGTGGACCTGAGCGGCCTGCTCGTCCCCCAGGGCAACTGGCCGCTGCAGGCTCAGGGCAGCCTGCGCCTGCCGGCGCCCGGCGAGCAGCCCTGGGCATTGAAGCTGCAAGCCAAGGGCGAACTGCTCGGCCACCTATTGCTGGAAGCCGACAGCAGCGGCTACCTGCAAGGCCACCTGAGCGGCGACCTGCAACCGCTGGCGGAGAACCTGCCGGCCAGCGCGAAGATCACTGCCGACGGCTTCCGCGGCGCGGCGGACCTGCCCGACACCCTGGTGCTGAACAAGGTGCTGCTGCAGGCCAGGGGCGACCTGGCCGCCGGCTACCAGGTCAGCGGCTCGGCGGTGCTGCCGGGGGAGGGCGGCGACGTCGCCCTGGCCCTGCAGGGGCGCGTCGACGCCAAGGGCGCGGACATCGCCGCGCTGAACCTCAGCGCCGCGCCGGAACAGCGCCTGGGCCTGAGCGGCCGCCTCGACTGGCAGGACGGTTTCGCCGCCGACGCCAGGCTGGACTGGCTGGACTTCCCCTGGCTGCGGCTGTACCCCATGGAGCCGCCGCCGGTGGCCATGCACCGCCTGCAGGCCGACCTGCAGTACCGCGACGAGGCCTACCTGGGCAACTTCGCCGCCGAGCTCAGCGGCCCGGCCGGGGCCTTCCAGCTGAGCAGCCCGGTGTCCGGCAACCTCACCGAGGTGCACCTGCCGTCGCTACAGCTCAGCGCCGGCCAGGGCAAGGCCGAGGGCAGCCTGGGCCTGAAGTTCGCCGGCACCCTGGCCTGGGACGCGCAACTGAAGCTGAGCGACCTCGACCCGGCCTACTGGGTGGCCGAGCTGCCGGGCAAGCTGGCCGGCCCGCTGAGCAGCCAGGGCAGCTACAGGGACGGCGTGCTCGCCCTGCAGGCCAACCTCGACCTGCAGGGGCGCCTGCGCGGCCAGCCGGCGGTGTTCAAGACCGCCGCCAACGGCCAGGGCCAGAACTGGAAAGTCGACGGCCTGGAGCTGCGCCTGGGCGACAACCGCATCAGCGGCCAGGCCAGCCTCGACCAGCGCCTGGCCGGGCGCCTGGACATCGCCCTGGCGCGCCTGGGCCAGCTCTGGCCGCAGTTGCAGGGCCAGGTCAACGGCCGCCTCGACCTGGCCGGCACCCTCAAGGCGCCCCAGGGCGAGCTGAGCCTCAAGGGCCAGCGCCTGGCCTTCCAGGACAACGGCGTGCGCAGCCTGGACCTCGGCGCCCGCCTCGACGCCGGCCAGCGTGGCCGCCTGGAGCTGCTGGCCGACGGCGTGCGCGCCGGCGAGACGCGCTTCGGCCAGTTCAAGGCCAGTGGCCAGGGCGACCTGCAACGCCAGCAGCTCGACCTGTCCCTGCAGGGCCGCCCGCTGGTGCTGGCGCTGGGCTTCGACGGCAGCTGGAACGGCCGCGACTGGCGCGGCCGCCTGGCCAGGGGCGAGATCCAGAGCGGCGGCCAGGACTGGCGCCTGCAGCAGCCGGCGCGCCTGGAGCGCCTGGCCGACGGCCGGCTGAACCTCGGCGCGCATTGCTGGGCCTCCGGCGCGGCCAGCCTGTGCGGCGGCGAGCAGCGCCTGCTGCCGGAGCCGCAACTGCGCTGGCAACTGCGCGACTTCCCGCTGGACAGCCTGGCGCGCTGGCTGCCCGAGGACTTCGCCTGGCAGGGCAAGCTCAACGGCGAGGTCAAGCTCGACCTGCCGGCCCGCGGCCCCAGCGGCAACATCCTGCTGGATGCCGGCGCCGGCACCCTGCGCCTGAGGGAGCAGGAGCAGTGGGTCGACTTCCCCTACCAGAGCCTGCGCCTGGAAAGCCGCCTGACGCCCACGCGGATCGACAGCAGCCTGCAGTTCCACGGCAACAGGCTCGGCACCCTGGAAGCCCAGGCCGTGCTCGACCCGCGGCCGAAGAGCAAGCCGCTGACCGGCAGCTTCACCCTGGCCGGGCTGGACCTGGCGGTGGCGCGGCCCTTCGTGCCCATGGTCGAGACCCTCAAGGGCCGCCTGGATGGCAGCGGGCGCATTTCCGGCGGCCTGTTGCAGCCGCGCCTGGACGGCGAGCTGCGGCTGTCCGGCGGCGAGCTGTCCGGCGGCGACCTGCCGACGCGGGTGGCCAACCTGCAGGTGCTGGCGCGCATCGCCGGCGAGCGCGTCGACCTCAGCGGCACCTGGAGCGGCGGTGAAAAGGGCAACGGCAGCCTGGGCGGCTACCTGGCCTGGAGCCAGGGCCTGGACATGGACCTGGCGCTGCGCGGCACCGACCTGCCGGTGACGGTCGAGCCCTACGCCACCCTGGAAGTCACCCCGGACCTGGCGCTGCGCATGGCCGACCAGAAGCTCAGCGTCGCCGGCAAGGTGCAGGTGCCGCGCGGGGCCATCGTCATCCGCCAGTTGCCGCCCTCGACGGTGAAGCTCTCCGACGACACCCTGATCGTCGGCGCCCCGCCCAAGGAGGCCAGCGGCACCCACCTGGCCATGGACGTGGACGTGCTGGTCGGCCAGGACAAGCTGACCTTCGAAGGCTTCGGCCTGAGCGCCGAGCTGGCCGGCCAGGTGCACGTCGGCAACGACATGGACACCCGCGGCGAACTGAGCCTGAACAAGGGCCGCTACCGCGCCTACGGCCAGAAGCTGACCATCCGCCGCGCGCGGCTGCTGTTCGCCGGCCCCATCGACCAGCCGTACCTGGACATCGAGGCGATCCGCAAGGTCGACGACGTGGTCGCCGGCCTGCGCCTATCGGGCAACGCCGAGCAGCCGCGCAGCGAGGTCTTCTCGGAACCGGCGATGAGCCAGGAGCAGGCGCTGTCCTACCTGGTCATGGGCCGCCCGCTGTCCACCGGCGAGGACAGCAACATGCTCGGCGAGGCCGCCCTGGCCCTGGGCCTGGCCGGCAGCGCGCCGGTCACCGGCGAGGTGGCCCGGCAACTGGGCATCAAGGACTTCGAACTGGGCACCGAGGGCACCGGCAACAGCACCAGCGTGGTCGCCAGCGGCCAGCTCTCCGAGCGCCTGAGCCTGCGCTACGGCGTAGGCGTGTTCGAACCGGCCAACACCATCGCCCTGCGCTACCTGCTGAGCAAGAAGGTCTACCTGGAAGCCGCCAGCGGATTGGCCAGCTCGCTGGATATCTTCTACAAGCGCGACTTCTGAGTGGTGTTCGGCAATCCGGGCGATTTCAGATAAGTCCCATGGAACCCCCCGGGGGGGATGCGGCTATGCTGGATGTCCAGCGGTTCGCCTGTGGCGATCGCACCGTCCACGCACCAGAGAGAAGGAACTCATGGCCTCGGTCTACCAACTCAAGTCGCGTTTCCAGGACCTGTTGCGGCCACTGGTGGCGCGCCTGCACGCCCGCGGGGCCACGGCCAACCAGGTGACCCTCGCGGCCTGCGCCCTGTCGCTGCTGGTGGCGGCGCTGGTCGCCGGCCTTGCCAGCCACCCCTGGGTGTTCGCCCTGATCCCGCTGTGGATGTTCCTGCGCATGGCGCTCAACGCCATGGACGGCATGCTCGCCCGTGAGTTCGGCCAGCAGTCCAGCCTCGGCGCCTACCTCAACGAACTCACCGACGTCGTCGCCGACAGCGCGCTCTACCTGCCCTTCGCCCTGTTGCCTGGGGTGACCCCCGCCTGGGTCGTGCTGGTGGTGGTGCTGGCGCTGCTCACTGAATACGCCGGCGTGCTCGGGCGCATGGTCGGCGCTTCCCGGCGCTACGACGGCCCCATGGGCAAGAGCGACCGCGCGCTGTGCTTCGGCGTGCTCGGTGCCGGTGTCGCCAGCGGCCTGCTGCCGACGGCCTGGCTCGACACCGTGATGGGCGTGCTGGCCGTGCTGCTGGCGTTGACCATCGTCAACCGCGTGCGCCAAGGGCTGGCCGAGCAGCGCCAGGCCTGAACGACGACCGGCGCGGCGGCGGCCGCCGGATTTCACTGACGGGGACAGGACCGTCCTTCCATTCCATCCGCGAACAGAGGATGTCATGCGCGAACACTCCATCCACCATTTCACCACCCATGACGGCGTGGAACTCTTCTACCGCCACTGGCCGGCGCCGCAGCCCGAGGCCGATGCGCCGCGCCGGGCGTTGCTGCTGCTGCATCGCGGCCACGAGCATTCCGGGCGCATCGGCCACCTGGCCGACGAGCTGGACCTGCCGGGCTTCGAGGTTTTCGCCTGGGACGCCCGCGGCCATGGCCAGTCGCCCGGCGAGCGCGGCGACAGCCCGGGTTTCGGCACCAACGTGCGCGACTTGCAGAGCTTCGCCGAGCATATCGCCGCTCACCATGGCGTTGCCCTGGAAGACCTGGCCGTGGTGGCGCAGAGCGTCGGAGCGGTGCTGGCCGCCACCTGGGTTCATGATTACGCGCCGCCCATCCGCAGCCTGGTACTCGCTTCGCCGGCGTTCAAGGTCAAGCTCTACGTGCCTTTTGCCCGCACCGGGTTGAAGCTGGCGCAATACTGGCGTGGCAACTTCTTCGTCAACAGCTACGTCAAGGCTCGCTTCCTCAGCCACGACCCGCAGCGTATCGCTTCCTACGACAGCGACCCGCTGATCGCCCGCCCCATCTCGGTGCGCGTGCTGCTGGGGCTCTACGAGGCCGCCGAGCGGGTGGTGGCCGATGCCCAGGCGATCCAGGTGCCGACCCAACTGCTGGTTTCCGGCGCCGACTTCGTGGTGCACCGCGCGCCGCAGCAGCGTTTCTTCGAGCGCCTGGGCACGCCGCGCAAGGAAATGCACGTGCTGCCGGGGTTCTTCCACGACACCCTCGGCGAGCGCGACCGCCACCTGGCCCTGGGCCGCGCGCGGCGCTTCATCCTCGAATGCTTTGCCCAGGCGCCGCAGCAGCCCTCGCTGCTGGATGCCGACCGCCTGGGGCACAGCTGCGCCGAGGCCGAGGCGCTGGCCACGCCGCTGCCGCCGTATTCGCCGCGCGGGCTCTACTGGCGCGCCACCCGCGCCGGCCTGCGACTCGGCCGGCTGCTCTCCGATGGCGTCAAGCTGGGCTTCGACACCGGCTTCGACTCCGGCAGCACCCTGGACTACGTCTACCGCAACCAGCCCAGCGGCAGCGGGCCGCTTGGCCGCCTGGTGGACCGCGCCTACCTGGGCTCCATCGGCTGGCGCGGCATCCGCCAGCGCAAGCTGCACATCGAGGAACTGCTGCGCCTGGCCATGGCACACCTGCGCGAGCAGGGCCGCGAGGTGCGTATCCTGGACATCGCCGCCGGCCACGGTCGCTACATCCTAGAGGCGCTCGCCGGCGTCGAGCCCTTGCCCGAGAGCGTGCTGTTGCGCGACTACAGCGAGCTCAACGTGCGCGAAGGCTCGGCGCTGATCGAGCGCCTGGGCCTGGCCGACCGGGCGCGTTTCGCCCAGGGCGACGCCTTCGACCGCGACGACCTGGCCGCGCTTCGGCCGCAGCCAAGCCTGGCGGTGGTTTCCGGGCTCTACGAGTTGTTCGCCGGCAACGCCGAGGTCGGCCGCTCCCTGGCCGGGGTGGGTGATGTGCTGGAGGAGGGCGGCTACCTGATCTATACCGGCCAGCCGTGGCACCCACAGCTGGAGCTGATCGCCCGCGCCTTGACCAGCCACCGTGGCGGCCAGGCCTGGGTGATGCGCCGCCGCAGTCAGGTGGAAATGGACCAGTTGGTGGCCGCCGCCGGCTTCCGCAAGCTCACCCAGCGTGTCGACGAGTGGGGCATCTTCACCGTCTCCCTGGCCGTGCGGGAGCCGCGCCCATGACTCCACGGGACGCCGGCGTGCTGCGCCGGGCGCTGGCCTGGCTGCTGTTCCTCGGTCCGTTCTTCTTCCTCAGCTACGGCTTCGCCAACTGGCTGACCGCCCAGCGCACCGATGTCGGCGTGCTGGCCTTCGCCTGGGAGCGGCACATCCCGCTGTGGCCCTGGAGCATAGTGCCGTACTGGTCGATCGACCTGCTCTACGGGTTGTCCTTCCTGCTGCCGCGCAGCCGCCAGGAACTGGACCGCCATGCCCTGCGCCTGTTCAGCGCGCAGGTACTGGCGGTGGCCGGCTTCCTCCTGTTGCCGCTGCGCTTCAGCTTCGAGCGGCCGCCGCTGGACGGTGTCTTCGGCTGGCTGTTCGACGTGTTGATGGGTTTCGACAAACCCTTCAACCAGGCGCCGTCACTGCACATCGCACTGCTGGTGGTCCTCTGGGCGATCTATGCGCGCTACGCCCGCGGGGGCTGGCGCTGGCTGCTGCACGGCTGGTTCGCGCTGATCGGCGTGTCGGTGCTCACCACCTGGCAGCATCACTTCATCGACCTGCCCAGCGGAGCCCTGCTGGGCTGGTTGTGCGTCTGGCTGTGGCCCTGGCAGGCGCGCCCACCGTTGGCGGGCTGGCGCCTGGCGGCGGACCGGCAGCGCTGGCGCCTGGCCGCCCTGTACGCGGCGGGCGCCGCCGTCCTGGCGTTGCTGGCGGGCAGCGGGCAGGGCGCCTGGTTGTGGCTGCTGTGGCCGGGGCTGGCCCTGGCCCTGGTCGCGCTCATCTACCTGGGTTTCGGCGCCGAAGGCTTCCAGAAGGGGGCCGATGGGCGCCTGGCTCTGGCCACCCGCTGGCTGCTGGCACCCTACCTGCTCGCGGCTCGCCTCAACTCGCGGCTGTGGACGCATCGGCGGCCGCGGCCGGACGAGGTACTGCCGGGACTGTGGATCGGCCGCGTGCCCACCGACGCCGAGTTGGATGCCACCCCCTGCCGCGCCGTGCTCGACCTCAGCGCCGAGCTGCAATGTGCGCCGGCAGGCCGGGCCCACGCCTGCCTGCCGCTGCTGGACCTGGTGGCGCCAAGCGTAGAGCAATGCCGGCGGGCTGCCGGGCTGATCGACGACCTGTTGCCGCGGGGCCCGCTGCTGGTCTGCTGCGCCCTGGGCTACTCGCGCAGCGCCACTGTGGTGGCGGCCTGGCTATTGCTCAGTGGTCGCGCCGCGAGCCCGGAGGCGGCGCTGGCGTTGCTGCGCCAGGCGCGCCCGCAGGTGGTGCTCAAGGCCGCGCAACTCGCCAGTCTGGCCGAGCTGGCCGGTGGCCGCCGGTCGGCCCTGGAGATCGGCCATGCCAGCTGACGTGCAACTGCTGCTGGTGGCCAGGTTGCTGCGCCGTGGCCGGGACCTGGGCCGCCTGTCCGACGGCCTGACGCTGCTGGCCATGGGCCTGGGGCTGTATGTAGCAGCCTTCGCCGGGGCCAGCCCGGGCTTCGCCCTGGGCATGGCGTTGCTGGTGCTTCTGGGCCTGGCGCAGAAGTGCTACGCCTTGCGCGTGGCCTTGGACGCCGATCTGTTCGAGGCCCTGGCCGCGCCGGCCGAGACCTTGGCCGAGCGCACCGAACGGCTTGACCAGGGGCTGGGTGAACTGCTCGGCCTGCCCGCGGAAAAGGCCGGGCGCAGTTGGCCGCAACGCAGCCGCGGCGCTCTGCGCCTGCTGCGCTGGCAGGCGCTGCTGTGTGCGGCGCAATGGCTGGCCGCCTTGCTCTGCCTGCTCACCCTGGCCCTGACCCCCTGAAGGAAACCCGGATGCTGGAAAAACTCCTCGCCTACGCCATCATCGCTGGCGCCCGCACCGTTACCGGCCTGCGCAGCCTATGGCTGGGCACCACGCCCAAGCCGGTGCAGCGCATCTACTACGCCAACCACAGCAGCCATGGCGATTTCGTCCTGCTCTGGGCCTCGCTGCCGCCCGAGTTGCGCCGGTGCACGCGGCCGGTGGCCGGCGCCGACTACTGGGGCAAGCCGGGCCCGCGCGGCTTCATCATCAACCGGGTGTTCAACGGCGTGCTCATCGACCGGCAGCGTGGCGAAGCCTGTGGCGACCCCCTGGCGCCCATCGAACAGGCGCTGGCCGCCGGCGATTCGCTGATCCTGTTCCCCGAGGGCACCCGCAACCTGGACGACGAGGTGCGTCTGCAGCCGTTCAAGAGCGGCATCTACCACCTTTCGCGCAAGCATCCGCAGGTGGAGCTGGTGCCGGTGTGGATCGCCAACCTCAACCGGGTGATGCCCAAGGGGCGTGCCTTGCCCTTGCCATTGCTGTGCACCTTGAGCTTCGGCGCGCCGCTGGTGGCCGGCGAGGAGGAGGGCAAGGAGTCTTTCCTCGAACGCGCCCGCGATGCATTGCTGGCATTGGCGCCAGCGGAGGGGCACTGAGATGACCGGACAGACCTGGCTGTTGTTCGCCGGCATCGGCGCCCTGCTGGTGAGTGCCTCGCTGATCGGCGCGCTGCTGCGCTGGCGCGCCGTGCCGGGGCCGCACGCGGTGATCGACAACCTCAACGCGCGGATCAAGGCCTGGTGGGCGATGGTCGCGGTGATCGGCTGCGCCTTTGCACTCGGCCACTGGGCGGTGATCCTGCTGTTCTACGGCGTGTCGTTCTACGCCTTGCGCGAGTTCATGACGCTGATGCCGACCCGCCGCAGCGACTACCCGGCGTTGGTGGCGGCCTTCTACTTCGTGCTGCCGATGCAATACCTGCTGATCGCCATCGACTGGTACGGCATGTTCTCCATCTTCATCCCGGTGCACGTGTTCCTGCTGCTGCCGATCCTGGCCTCGCTGGGCGGCGACGCCAAGCGCTTCCTCGAACGTACCGCCAAGGTGCAATGGGGGCTGATGCTGGCGGTGTACTGCATTTCCTTCGTGCCAGCGTTGCTGACCCTGGACATCCCCGGCTTCGAGGGGCGCAACCTGTTGCTGATCGCCTTCCTGGTGATGGTGGTGCAGCTCTCGGACGTGCTGCAGTATGTCTGCGGCAAGCTGTTCGGCAAGCGCAGGATCGCCCCCAACCTGTCGCCGTCCAAGACACTCGAAGGTTTCGTTGGCGGTGTAGCCCTGGCCACCGCCATCGGTGGCGCGCTCTGGTGGATCACTCCCTTCGCGCCCTGGCAGGCGCTGCTGATAGCGCTGATGATCAATATCCTCGGCTTCTTTGGCGGCCTGGTGATGTCGGCGATCAAGCGCGACCGCGGGGTCAAGGACTGGGGCCACATGATCGAGGGCCACGGCGGCATGCTCGACCGCCTGGACTCGGTGTGTTTCGCCGCGCCGGTATTCTTCCACGCGGTGCGCTACTGGTGGACCTGAGGCCCGTCCGCCGGGTCTTCATGGCGCCTTAAGGAACACCTCGCAGACTCCCGCTGCCGCCGGCCAGGGCGGCGGTGATGGGGAGTCGTCATGCGTTTCGAACAGATCCGGACCCACCTGCTGGAGTTCCTCAACAAGGGCCTGCCCGCCCGGCAACTGCGCCGGCTGGTGCTGCTCGACCTGCTGCGGGGTTCGGCGGCCGGGCGCCAGGCCCCGGCGCAACTGGCCCAGGGCCTGCTGGAGTGGTCGGTGCTGGAGCCGCAGGCGCTGTTCGAACGCCTGGGCAGCCGACGCGAGGGCCTCAGCGAGGCCGAGGCCGCCGAGCGCCGCGACAGCGTCGGGCTCAACGAGGTCGACCAGGCGCGCCCCATGCCCTGGTGGACGCACCTGTGGCTGTGCTACTGCAACCCCTTCAACCTGCTGCTCAGCGTGCTGGCGCTGGTGTCGCTGTTCACCGGCGACAGCCCGGCGGCGGTGGTGATCGGTGCCATGGTCGGCATTTCCACCCTGCTGCGCTTCGTCCAGGAGAAACGCTCCAACGACGCCGCCGAGCAGCTCAAGGCCATGGTCGGCAACACCGCCACCGTGTTCCGCGGCGCGGAGGGCGGGCAGGGCACGGCGCAGCGCCTGGAGGTGCCGATCCGCCAACTGGTGCCCGGCGAGGTGCTGTGGCTGTCGGCCGGCGACATGGTGCCGGCGGACGTGCGCCTGTTCAGCGCCAAGGACCTGTTCGTCAGCCAGGCGGCGCTCACCGGCGAGTCGCTGCCGGTGGAGAAGTTCGCCCAGGTCCGCGACGCCCGCCAGGGCAACCCGCTGGAGCGCGACAGCCTGTGCTTCATGGGCACCACCGTGGTCAGCGGCTCGGCCCGCGCGGTGGTGGTCGGCACCGGCGCGCAGACCTATTTCGGCTCGCTGGCCGAGCGGGTGATCGCCAGCGACCACACGCCCACCGCCTTCCAGGCCGGGGTCAACAAGGTCAGTTGGCTGCTGATCCGCTTCATGCTGGTGATGGCGCCCATCGTGTTGCTGCTCAACGGCTTCACCAAGGGCGACTGGCTGCAGGCGGCGCTGTTCGCGCTGTCCATCGCCGTCGGCCTGACCCCGGAAATGCTGCCGATGATCGTCACCTCGACCCTGGCCAAGGGCGCGGTGGCGCTGAGCCGGCGCAAGGTCATCGTCAAGCGCCTGGACGCCATCCAGAACTTCGGCGCCATGGACATCCTCTGCACCGACAAGACCGGCACCCTGACCCAGGACCGCATCGTCCTGGAGCGCCACACCGACGCCTTCGGCGAGGTGGAGGACCGCGTGCTGCAACTGGCCTTCCTCAATAGCCATTACCAGACCGGGCTGAAGAACCTGCTGGACGTGGCCGTGCTCGAACACGTGGAACTGCGCCAGGCGCTGCGGGTGGACAGCCGCTACCGCAAGGTCGACGAAATCCCCTTCGACTTCGCCCGCCGGCGCATGTCGGTGGTGGTCAGCGAGCGCGACGACCACCACCTGCTGATCTGCAAGGGGGCCCTGGAGGAAGTGCTGGCGGTGTGCACCTCGGTGCGCGAGCGCGAAGGCGTCGAGCCGCTGACCGGCGAACGCCTGGCGTGCATCCGCGCGGTGGCCGAGGCGCTCAACCAGGACGGCCTGCGGGTGGTCGCGGTGGCCACCCGCGAGCTGCCGCCCAGCCGCGACACCTACGGCCTGGCCGACGAGCAGGGGCTGTGCCTGGACGGCTACATCGCCTTCCTCGACCCGCCCAAGGAGACCACCGCCCCGGCCCTGCGCGCCCTGGCCGCCAACGGCGTGGCGGTGAAGGTGCTGACCGGCGACAACGAACGGGTGACGCTGAAGGTCTGCCGCGACGTCGGCCTGGCGGTCGACGGCGTGCTGCTGGGCCCGCAGCTGGACGACATCGACGACGCCGCGCTGGGCGAGCTGGCCGAGCGCACCACGCTGTTCGCCAAGCTGACGCCGACGCACAAGGAACGCCTGGTCCGCGTGCTGCGCGAGCGCGGCCACGTGGTGGGCTTCCTCGGCGACGGCATCAACGACGCCCCGGCGCTGCGCACCGCGGACATCGGCATCTCGGTGGACTCGGCGGTGGACATCGCCAAGGAGGCGGCCGACCTGATCCTCCTGGAGAAGAGCCTGATGGTGCTGGAGGAGGGCGTGGTGGAGGGCCGGCGCACCTTCGCCAACATGCTCAAGTACATCCGCATGACCGCCAGTTCCAACTTCGGCAACGTGTTCAGCGTGCTGGTGGCCAGCGCCTTCATTCCCTTCCTGCCGATGCTGCCCATGCAGCTGCTGGTGCAGAACCTGCTGTACGACATCTCGCAGATCGCCATCCCCTTCGACGGCGTGGACGCCGAGCAGCTGAGCCGCCCGCAGCAGTGGAACCCCGACGGCCTGGGGCGTTTCATGGTGTTCTTCGGGCCGCTCAGCTCGATCTTCGACATCACCACCTTCCTGCTGCTCTGGCACGTGTTCGGCGCCAACGCCCCGGCGCACCAGGCGCTGTTCCAGTCCGGCTGGTTCGTCGAGGGGCTGCTCTCGCAACTGCTGGTGGTGCACATGATCCGCACCCGGCGCATCCCCTTCCTGCAGAGCCGCGCCTCCTGGCCGCTGCTGGCGATGACCGCGGCCATAGGCGCGCTGGCGATCTTCCTGCCGATGGGGCCGCTGGCGCGCTACTTCCACATGCAGCCGCTGCCGGCGGGTTACTGGCCGTGGCTGGTGGCTATCCTGCTGGGCTACATGGGCCTGACCCAGGCGGTGAAGGGCTGGTTCGCGCGGCGGTATGGGTGGTCGTAGGGGTTGAGAGAATCGCGGACGGAGTCCTACCCCGCCACCGCTGTCCCACCTGTAGGAGCGCGCCCTGCGCGCGATTCGCGGGCAGGGCCCGCTCCTACGGTTCAGGAAAGCACGGGCGTAGGAGCGGACTTTGTCCGCGATCGGATTCACCGGCCACGCCGGACGCCCCGGTGGCGCGGCCAACGGCGGATAACCGCGAACGGTTATGCGCCCTACGCGTAGGCGGAGTGTGCCCGGCCTCAGCGCAACATCGCCTGCACCTGTTCCGGCTGCAGCGCCTCGTCGAAAAAGCGCTGCGCATCACCAATCAGGTTGCGGTGGATGGCCACCCGGTCCACCCCTTCCGCGTCCTTGCACAGGCCCGGGGTGGCGGCGGTTTCCTCGTCGTTGCAGGGGGCCATGAAGACGAAGTGGCCGGCGCCCAGCAGCACGTGGAAGTCGGCGCTGCGCGGCAGCTTGCGGGCCAGGGCGGCGGCGTTGCGGGTCCAGTCCAGCACCTTGTCGGCGTCGCCGCTGTAGATCAGCACCGGGATGTTCACGTCGGCCAGCTCGCGGCTGCCGAACATCAGCCCCAGCGGCGCCAGCAGCATCGCCGCGCCCACCCGCGGGTCGGCCATGGGCGCCAGGTCGCTGCGGTCGGCCAGCAGCTCGCCGCCGCCGCTGCAGGCGTCGCGGTCGTCCGGGCGCCGCGTGCAGTAGCGGCGCAGGCGCTCCAGGCGTGGCTGGGCGCCGGCGAGGATCAGCGCCGTCTCGCCGCCGGCGGAGTAGCCGATCACGCCGATGCGCCGTGGGTCCAGCAGCGGCGCCAGGCGTTCGTCGGCCAGGGCCGCGCTGATGGCTTCGGAGACCTGCAGCGGGCGGCCGTAGAGGTTGCTCAGGGCGCCCAGGCGGCTCTGGTCGTGGAGGTTGTCGCCGGGGTGCAGCAGGGTGATGACCACGAAGCCGCGCCGGGCCAGGGCCAGCACCAGGTCGCGCAGGGCCAGCGGGGTGCCGCCGTTGCCGTGGGAGATGACCAGCAGCGGATGGCGCCCGGCCACCGCCGGGGCTTCCTCGGCCAGGGGCAGGGTGAACAGGCCGAGGGTGGTGGGCGAAACCGCGGCCCGCGTCGGGTAGAAGGCGATGGCGCGCATCGGCCGGTGGTCCAGCGGGTCGTCGAGGGTCAGGCGATGGAAACCGACGTTCAGCGTCTGGGCGCTGGCCGCCAGTGAGAAGATCAGTAGCAGAACGCAACAGACGAATCGCCCCGACATGGTGCTCTCCACCCCCAACGCAGCCTCTGGAACGGGCGTTGCCGGGCGCCTGGGCGCGGCCGGCCGCCGCGGTGCGGACATCCTTGCAGGGTACGCGCCAATTTCGCTTGCGCGCGGGCGGCGGATCGACGGTGGGGGGAGGGGCGTTGCGGGGAGGGGAGCAGGGGATGCCGGCGCGGCATCCCCAGGCGGGCGTCAGACGATCACGCCCTGGCTGCGCAGGTAGTCGTCGTAGCTGCCGCTGAAGTCGGTCACGCCGTTCTCCGACAGCTCGATGATGCGGGTGGCCAGGGAGGACACGAACTCACGGTCGTGGCTGACGAAGATCAGCGTGCCCGGGTAGTTCTCCAGGGCCAGGTTGAGCGCTTCGATGGACTCCATGTCCAGGTGGTTGGTCGGCTCGTCCATCACCAGCACGTTGGGCTTCTTCAGGATCAACTTGCCGAACAGCATGCGGCCCTGTTCGCCCCCGGAGATCACCTTCACCGACTTCTTGATGTCGTCGTTGGAGAACAGCATGCGGCCGAGGGTGCCGCGCACCAGCTGCTCGCCGCCCTGGGTCCACTGGGCCATCCAGTCGAACAGGTTGTAGTCCTCTTCGAAGTCCTCGGCGTGGTCCTGGGCGAAGTAGCCGACGTCGGCGCTGTCGGTCCACTTCACTTCGCCGGCCTGCGGCGGCATCTCGCCGACCAGGGTGCGCAGCAGGGTGGTCTTGCCGATGCCGTTGGGGCCGATGATGGCGATGCGCTCGCCGGCTTCCACCTGCAGGCTCAGGTTCTTGAACAGGGGCGCGCCGTCGAAGCCCTGGCTGACGTTCTCCAGGGTCACCGCCTGGCGGTGCAGCTTCTTGAACTGCTCGAAGCGGATGAAGGGGCTGACGCGGCTGGACGGCTTGACCTCTTCCAGCTGGATCTTGTCGATCTGGCGCGCGCGGCTGGTGGCCTGCTTGGCCTTGGAGGCGTTGGCCGAGAAGCGGCTGACGAAGGTCTGCAGCTCGGCGATCTGCGCCTTCTTCTTGGCGTTGTCCGACAGCAGGCGCTCGCGGGCCTGTTCGGCGGCGGTCATGTACTCGTCGTAGTTACCCGGGAACAGGCGCAGCTCGCCGTAGTCCAGGTCGGCCATGTGGGTGCAGACGCTGTTCAGGAAGTGGCGGTCGTGGGAAATGATGATCATGGTGCTGTTACGCGCCGTGATGACGTTTTCCAGCCAGCGGATGGTGTTGATGTCCAGGTGGTTGGTCGGCTCGTCGAGCAGCAGCAGGTCCGGGTCGGAGAACAGCGCCTGGGCCAGCAGCACGCGCAGCTTCCAGCCCGGGGCCACGGCGCTCATCGGGCCGAAGTGCTGGTCCAGGGGAATGCCCAGGCCCAGCAGCAGCTCGCCGGCGCGGGACTCGGCGGTGTAGCCGTCGAACTCGGCGAACTGCACCTCCAGCTCGGCCACGGCCATGCCGTCGTCCTCGCTCATCTCCGGCAGGGCGTAGATGCGGTCGCGCTCGGCCTTGACCTTCCACAGTTCCTCGTGGCCCATGATCACGGTGTCGATCACCGTGAAGTCCTCGTAGGCGAACTGGTCCTGGCGCAGCTTGCCCAGGCGCACGTTGCTTTCCAGCATGACCTGGCCGGAGGAGGGCTCCAGCTCGCCGCCGAGGATCTTCATGAAGGTGGACTTGCCGCAGCCGTTGGCGCCGATCAGGCCGTAGCGGTTGCCGTTGCCGAACTTGACGGAGACGTTTTCGAACAGCGGCTTGGCGCCGAACTGCATGGTGATGTTGGCGGTGGAGATCAAGGGCTTTACCTATCAATGACTTGCGAGCCGCTGGGCCAGTGTTGGCAGCGGGCCGATACCAATTCGATACCAATCTGGGGTTCCGGGGCCCGGATTTGCGTGGGCGCCGGTGCATCCAGCGGACGTGCGCGAAGAGCAGCATCTGGACGCGATGTCCAAGCTGTTGCGCTTAAGGGGCGGGGTTCATGCCGGACAGGCCGCGGATTGTCGCATAGATGGGCCTGTCCTTGCATGGCCGGTCGTAGCGGGCGGGGCTAGTCCGGCGTCTGTTTCTCGAAGGCGGCCTCGGCCTCCAGGCTCTGCCGGTCGCGGCCCACGGTGGCGACGGCGAGCGCCTTGCCGTCGCGCCAGTAGGTCACCCGGCAGTCGTGGGCGGCGGGGTCGCCGTCGATGTCGATGCGGTCCCAGCTCTGCGCATGGCCGACGTAGTCGATGGTGGTGTCGTACTGGTGCGTCCAGAAGAACGGCACGGCCGTGTAGCGCTGCTGGTGGCCGAGGATGTTGCGCGCCGCCACCAGGGCCTGGCGTTCGGCGACCGCCCAGTGCTCCACGCGGATCGCCTCGCCGGTGCGGGCGTCCGGCCAGCGGGCGATGTCGCCCACGGCGTAGACGTCCGGGGCGCTGGTGCGCAGCCAGGCGTCTACCAGCACGCCCTTGTCCAGGCGCAGGCCGGCGTCGCGGGCCAGGTCCAGCTCGGGGCGGGCGCCGATGCCGACCACCACCAGGTCCGCCGGCAGCGTCGCGCCGCTGGCCAGCCGGACTTGCTGCGCCTCGATCGCCGTGACTTCGGTGCCGAAATGGAAGGCCACGCCGTGGGCCTCGTGCAGGGCCCGGAGCATGTCGCCCAGGGCCTCGCCAAGGACGTGCTCCATGGGCCGCGCACCCGGCGCCACCACCTGTACCTCCAGGCCGCGGGCGCGCAGCGAGGCGGCCACTTCCAGGCCGATGAAGCCGGCGCCCACCACCACGCAGCGGCGGGCCGTGGCGCAGCGGGCGATCAGTTCATCGCAATCGGCTAGGCTGCGCAGCACGCGGACGTGGGGCAGGTCGGCGCCGGGCACGTCCAGGCGCGCCGGCGCGGAGCCGGTGGCCAGTACCAGGGCGCCGTAGTCCAGTACCTCACCGCTGGCGAGGGTCAGCTTCTTGTGCGCGGTGTCGATGTGGCTGACGCGGGTGGCGCAGCGCAGTTCGATGCGCTGGCTGGCGTAGAAGTCCGCCGGGCGCAGCGGCAGCCAGGCGGGGTCGGCGCTGCCGGCCAGGTAGTCCTTGGACAGGTTGGGCCGGTCGTAGGGCGCGGCCGGGTCGGCGCTGAGCAGGGTGATGGGCCCGTCGTAGCCCTCGTGGCGCAGGCCCAGGGCCGCCGCGTTGCCGGCGGCGCCGCCGCCGACGATCACCACCGAGGCCGGCACCTGCGCGCCGACCGGCAGGTCCGCCGCGGGGGCGGGCAGGGGGGCGCCGACATAGGCCTTGCCGTCGCGGCAGTCCACCTGCCAGCGCGGCAGGTCGTCCAGTGCCGGCGGGCCCAGCAGGCGCCCGTCGCGCAGGCGGAAGCAGGCGTGGTGCCAGGGGCAGCGCAGGGTGTCGCCGTCGACCAGGCCCTCGGCCAGGGGCGCGCCATAGTGCGGGCAGGTGGCGCCTATGGCGTACAGTTGGCCGGCCTGGCGCACCAGCAGCGCCGCTTCGCCGCCGACCTGGCCGGCGAGCGGGCTGCCTTCGACGATGTCCGCCAGGGGCACGCCCTGGGCGAAGTCGGGGCCGGGCGGGGACGATGGATGGTCGCTCATCGCTTGCTCCTCGTCTTTTCCTGAAGGTCACCGCTTCAGGATAGCCCCCGGCGCCCGGGCGCACGCCTACGCTCGTCGCGGCGCGGTCAGGCCGCGTGCTCCTTGCCCCGGCCTGCGCGCACGTCGAAGGCGCCGCCGGTGAGCA
Organism: Pseudomonas delhiensis; assembly: GCF_900187975.1. GTDB lineage: Bacteria > Pseudomonadota > Gammaproteobacteria > Pseudomonadales > Pseudomonadaceae > Pseudomonas > Pseudomonas delhiensis. Next base: position 259,209 of record NZ_FZPC01000004.1, read on the forward strand.
CGCCGTCCACCGTCACCCGGCCCTTGCCCGGCAGCAGCGGGAACACCAGTTCGGCGAAGCGGTAGGCTTCCTCCAGGTGCGGGTAGCCGGACAGCACGAAGCTGTCCACGCCCAGCGCGGCGTACTCCAGCAGGCGCGCCGCCACGGTCTGCGGGTCGCCCACCAGGGCGGTGCCGGCGCCGCCGCGCACCAGGCCGACGCCGGCCCAGAGGTTGGGGGCGACTTCCAGGCGCTTGCGGTCGCCGCCGTGCAGCGCGGCCATGCGCCGCTGGCCTTCGGAATCCATCTTCGCGTAGTTGGCCTGGGCCGCGGCGATGGTGGCGTCGTCCAGGTGGCTGATCAGCTCCTCGGCGGCTGCCCAGGCCTTCTCGTTGGTCTCGCGCACGATCACGTGCAGGCGCACGCCGAAGCGCACCGTGCGGCCGTGGCGGGCGGCGCGCTGGCGCACGTCGGCGATCTTCTCGGCCACCGCCGCCGGCGGCTCGCCCCAGGTCAGGTAGGCGTCGACGTGCTTGGCCGCCAGCTCGTGGGCGGCGGGGGAGGAGCCGCCGAAGTACAGCGGCGGGTAGGGCTGCTGCACGGGCGGGAAGAAGTTCTGCGCGCCGCGCACCTGCAGGTGCTTGCCGTCGTGGTCGACGGTTTCGCCGCCGAGCAGGCGCCGCCAGATGTCGAGGAACTCGTCGGAGGCCTCGTAGCGTTCGTCGTGGGAATAGAACACGCCGTCGGCGGCCAGCTCGGTGGCGTCGCCGCCGGGCACCACGTTGAGCCGCAGGCGGCCGCCGCTGGCCTGGTCGAGGGTGGCCGCCTGGCGCGCCGAGGCGGTGGGGTTGCCCAGGGACGTGCGCAGCGCCACCAGCAGCTTGATGCGGCGGGTGACCGGCACCAGGCTGGCGGCGGTCACCCAGGGGTCGAGGCAGCTGGCGCCGGTGGGGATCAGCAGGCCGTCGTAGCCGAGCTGGTCGGCGGCCACGGCGATCTGCCGCATGTATTCGTTGGTCGCCGGCCGGCCGCTGCCGGAATGGCCCAGGTAGCGGGTGTCGCCGGAAGTGGGCAGGAACCAGAAGATATCCAGGCTCATGAAGGTGTCCTCGTTGCCATCGTCGAAAGGAAGGGGCGTTGCCCCGGGAATGCACGCGTGGCGGTGAGTCTTGTAGGTGGGAGGGCTCGCCGCGGAAAAGGCAAGCCCTGTGCCAGCGCCGGGATTCGTGGCATGCAGCCTGCCACTGCGGCGGCGGGCTGTTGCTGGGCGGGCAAAGTGTTGATTCGCTGTTGTCTGGGCAACAGCTGGCGGGTCAGAACTTCCAGGCGTAGCCGACGCCGAGGATGTCCTGGCTCATCTTCAGGTCGGCCTCGCCGCCGCCGAAGGCCGGGTCGATGGAGCCGCTGCCCTTGACCTTCTCCTCGAAGCCGTGGGTGTAGGCCAGGCTCAGCTCGTTGTCCGCCGACGGGCTCCAGGTCAGGCCGAGGCTGGCGTGGTCCCGGATCACCCCGGGGGCGAGGATGTTGAGGAAGGTCTGGCTGCTCGGCACCGGCTGTTCGGCATGGCTGTAGCCGCCGCGCACGGTCAACTGCGGGCTCAGCTGGTAGCTGGCGGAGAACTTGTACACGGTGATGTCGCGCCAGCCGAAGCCGGGGCCGTTCTTCGAGCCGAGCTGGTTGCCGGCGAACAGCTGCTGTGCGTCGAACGGGTTGCCCACCGAGGTCACGTGGCCGTACTTGATCTCCTGCACGTCGGCGCCCAGGGTCAGGCGCGGAGTCAGCTTGTAGGACAGGCCGGCGCCGTAGTTCTCCGGCACGTCGAAGCTGCCGCCGTCGGCGAACAGGCCGGCGTAGCGGTCGAACTTGTCGGCCTTGATCTTCGAGGCCCAGGTCAGGCCCAGGGTGAGTTCGTCGGTCAATTGGCCCTGCCAGCCCAGGCGCACGCCGACGCCGGTGGAGCTGTCGTGGTCGCGGTCGTCGAGGTTGCCCGGGTCGCTGGAGAACATCGGGTTGGCGAAGGCGCTCAGGCCCTTGCTGGCGAAGCGCTGGTAGACGATGTTCAGCGCGGCGCCGAAGGACTGCCGCTCGCTGAAGCGGTAGGCCACCGAGGGGGTGAAGAACACCTGGCTGAAGTCCACCCCGGCGCTGCCGCGGCTGCCGAAGGCGGCGTAGGGGTTGTGCCGGTAGTCGGTGTTCATGCCGCCGTTGCCGTACACCGCCAGGCCCACGCCGAGGCGCTCGTTCAGTTGCCTGCTGACGCCGAACTCGGGGATCAGGAACAGGTTGCGCGCGTTGCCGTTGTAGTGGCCGTTGGCGCCGGCGCCGTTGCCCTCGATGCTGGCGCTGCGGTCCGGGGCGAACAGGCTCGCGCCCAGGTCCAGGCGGTCGCCGATCCAGGCGGTGCCGGCCGGGTTGTTGGCGGCGGCGAGGGCGTCCTGCGGCTGGGCGATGCTGACCCCGGCCTGGCCCTGTGCCTTGATCCCGTAGCCGTGGAAGAAATAGCCGTTGGTGGCCTGGGCCGCCGGGCTGGCGAGCCCGCCCAGGGCCACCAGGCCGAGCAGCAGACGTGACTGGACTTGCATGAATCGACACTCCCCATGGCGAGGCGGCACCTTGCCGCCTGAAGAGATGTCAATTTAATAGAATGTATAATATCTAACTATAATATTAATTTATTTTAATATGCCTTTCGGAAATATGAAGACGTCAGGGTTGCGGGCAGTAGAGCAGGTAGAGGGTGCTCAGCAGGTGCAGTACCTTGGGGTCCTTCACCGAGTAGAAGATGCGCTTGCCGTCGCGGCGGGTGTCGACCAGGCCTTCGCTGCGCAGCACGCCGAGTTGCTGCGAGAGGTTGGGTTGCTGGATGCCCAGGAGTTCCTCCAGCTCGCCCACCGAGCGTTCGCCCTGGCTCAGCTGGCAGAGCAGCATCAGGCGGTCCGGGTGGCTCAGGGAGCGCAAGGTGGTGGCGGCCTCGGCGGCGGCCTGGCGCATCTGCTGGATATCCATGGGGCCCTCGGTGGGTGGAAGAGGCGGGCAGTATAGGGAAAGCGCCGGCCGGCACAAATCGCCGGCCGGTTCGCCGGCGCGGAGGCGGGCCGCTGCTGGCGAACAGTATAGGAAAATTGCAAGTTTTGGGGTGGGCTCAGCCTTGCCGCGGGGCCGTCCGCGCCGCTTCGACGAGGGCGGCCAGCTGGGCCGAGCGCTGCCGCAGCCAGGCCAGCGCGTTCTGGAACAGCGGGTGCCAGGAGGGGCCCGGCGCTTGCGCCAGGGGCTGCCAGAAGAAGGCGAAGTCGTGGCCGCCGTCGTCCTCGGCGCGGTGTGTCCAGCGCTCCGGCAGGGCCTGGGTCGCCTGGCACAGCTGGAAGGACCAGACCTGGCCGGCGAAGCCGCTGTCCCAGCTGCCGAGTTCGGCCAGCACCCGCGCCCCGGCGATTCCGCTTTCCTCGCGCAATTCGCGCAGCGCCCCCGCGGCCGGGCATTCGCCGGCCTCCAGGGTGCCCTTGACCAGTTGCAGGCCGGCCAGCGGGTGGTGGAAGGCCAGCACCTGCAGTTCGCCACATTGGCGCACGAGCACCGGGCAGGCCTTGTTGGGCGCCTCGCGCAGCACTTCGATGCGCAGGAAGCCTTCGCTGGCCTGCGGCGCCTCGAAGCGGGCGTGGACGCTGCGGATGGCTGCCTCCGGCACCCGGTGGTCCTCGCGGCGCGCGCGGTTGCGTGCCAGGGCCAGTTCCAGGGCGGTGTCGAGCCATACGGCCACCACCGGTACGCCGTGGCGCGCGGCGGTTTCCAGGGCCTGGCGGCGATGCGCGGCGCCGGGCAGGGCGGCGTCGAAGAAGTACGCGGTGTCGCCCAGCGCGGCGGCATGACGCTGCACCCATGCGGTCTTGCCGCCGCCCTGCACGCCGATCACCAGGAACAGAGTGCTGCCGGCCGGGGCGCTGGCCAGCGCGCGGTCCAATGCGGCGTAGGCCTGGCGCCAGGCCAGGGCGCTGCGCTCGGGGGTGTAGAGGCGGCCGTCGGGCGTTTCCAGGAAGTGGTCGGGGTTGATGTGGCGGCTGTGGTTGTGGCTGTGGCTGTTCATGGCGAGGGGCTATCCGTGCGGGTGCCGTTGGCTGGCCGAGCACTATAAAGGCGGCCGCAAAGGCGGTCGCGCCCCGGCGATAAATAGCGCGAAGGCATTTTCATGTGCCGGCGAAAGCGTGTGGCAGGGGCCAGGCGAGGCGGCAGGAAAATCTTCGGGCCTGTTTAGAATGTTTATTCACTACGGTTATTTGCTTAGTTCTGCAGGCAATATCCATGTTGTCTGTTTGGACGTCATGGAATCTTGTTTGCCTGCAATGACGGAAATAAAGAAGCGATAACGAACGAGTGCTCCACTGGATCTCCGTTTCCCCGAGGGCCGGCGAAGCAATCCGCCGCTGCCCCGCCAGCTTGTCCGCCCCCACCGTCGGCCTAGAATCGCAGCCATTCGCAGTTATCCATTCCATCCAGTTCAGGGAGATACCAAGATGATGAATGCCATGCAGATGCCGATGAACGCCAACCCGATGATGCCGATGATGGGCATGCCGATGATGATGGCGACCCTGCAGTGCGAAATGCAGGACGACGGTATGATGTGCAAGATGATGCCGGCCATGGGCATGGACGCGGCCATGTTCCGCAACAACGCCGAAATGATGGCGATGATGATGAACTGCGGCATGCCGATGATGATGCACTGCGGCAACATGTCGATGATGTGCATGTCCCAGACCGGCATGGCGATGATGCCGATGATGGGCATGATGAACATGATGCCGATGATGATGGGCATGCCCATGCCGTCGATGAAGTGCATGATGGAGTGCTCCATGCAGGGCGACGCCATGATGTGCAAGATGATGCCGATGCAGGGCATGAACATGGAGATGTTCAAGAACTGCTGCATGCTGATGAACAAGATGATGGAATGCGGCATGCCGATGATGATGAGTTGCAACGGCATGCCGATGATGTGCTGCACCTGCTGATCGCGGCGCGCTGAACGGGAAAGGCCCGGTGGGGAAACCCGCCGGGCCTTTCGTTTTGCGCCGCCGCCTCAGTCCAGGCGTTCGGCGTAGGTGGTGACCAGGTAGGCCACGGCCTCGCTGTCGGCCGGGTTGCGGTAGCTGTGCGCCTGGTCGGCATAGAACAGGATGGAGTCGCCGGTGCCGAGCAGGAAGCGCTCCTCGTTCACCGCGATCTCCAGCACGCCCTGGGCCACCACCAGGTTCTCCTGGGTGCCGGGGGCGTGGCCGGCGGAGTGCTCGATGGCCAGGCCGGCCAGGCGCAGTTCGTAGAATTCCACCTGGCGCGAGACGTCGAAGGGGAAGAGCGCGCGGCTGACGAAGGCGCCGTCGCCGCTGACCAGGCGCTTGCTCTCGCGCGCCGGCAGCAGGGCCACGCCGTCGAAGGCGCGGTCGTCGAGGAAGGCCGCCACCGAGACCTTCAGGCCCTGGGCGATCTTGCACAGCACCTTGATCGAGGGGACGCTGCGCCCGGACTCGATCTGCGCCAGCATCGCCCGGCTCACCCCGGACAGCCGCGCCAGGCCGTCGAGGGAGAGGTTGCGCTTGCCGCGCAGGCGCAGCAGGTTGTGCGCCACGCGCTGGCCGATGGGGTCGTCGGCGGCCGCCGAGGCGGCCTCCAGGCCCGCCTCGGTGGCGTCGGTGGAAAGCGGCAGGCCCATGTTCAGGCCTCGCGGATGCCGCTGTCGCGCTGCTGCACCCATTGGGCGGCACCGAAGCCGGCGCGGCTCGCGTACATCGCCCACATCAGCTCGGCCATGCGGCGTGCCTGGCGGCGCGTGCGGTAGCGGGCGAGGTCGATGACGTTGTCGGTGCGGTCCATGGCGACTCCTGGGAGGCTTGGCGTTGAAGATGGGGATAGCCTAGCTGGGGTTGTGTTAGAACCATAAATACTTAGTTTTCATTTATTAAGCATTTATCGGTCTAATTGCTTTGGCCTCGACAGGGTGTCCGGTCGCCATGACGTTTGGATCGAGCGCCCCACGAAGAACAGCGAGGTCGCAACCGTTTGCTGCTTAAGTCTTCCACTGAGCCTGGTGAGTATCGCTTGACGCCTTATCTTTATTGGTTACGATTGGTTTTTAATCGAAATGCCTAAGTCTGCCCAGGAGGCACTTGACATGGCCACGACTTACAAGACTCGCTCGGTCACCGCTCACGTTCCCGTCGAACTGGCGGAGCGCGTGGACGAAATCGCCGAGCGCCTGGAACGCTCGAAGAACTGGATCGTCAAGCAGGCCTTGTCCGCCTGGCTAGACCAGGAGGACGAGCGTAGCCGCTTGACTCGCGAGGCCCTGGCCGATGTGGATGCCGGCCGGGTAATCGATCATCAGTCCGTCCAGGCCTGGGCGGAGAGCCTGGACTCCGACACACCGCTACCGCTGCCGGTACCGCGCTGATGGCGTTGCAGTGGACGAGTAAGGCTTTGTCCGATCTGGCACGGCTCCACGAGTTTCTCGCTCCGGTGAATCGGTCTGCGGCGGCCCGTACCGCCCAGCAACTGGTCGCCGCGCCGGCTGTCTTACTGACCAACCCACGTCTCGGTGAGCGCCTGGATGAGTTCGTGCCGCGTGATGTCCGGCGGCTTCTGGTTGGCCATTACGAGATGCGCTACGAGATACGGGGCTCCGACATCCATCTGCTTCGTGTATGGCATACCTGCGAAGAGCGCTGACGGTTGGCCTAGGCTGAAAGCAACCCACGCCACCGCCAGGAGCCATCCATGAGCCTTCGCCCCTTCCACCTCGCCATCCCCGTCCACGACCTGCCCGCCGCCCGCCGCTTCTACGGCGAGGTGTTCGGCCTGGAGGAGGGCCGCTCCAGCGCCCAGTGGGTGGACTTCGACTTCTACGGCCACCAGTTGGTGATCCACGAGCACCCGCGCACCGCATCCCAGGAAAGCGCCCATTGCAACCCGGTGGACGGCCACGACGTGCCGGTGCCGCACTTCGGCATCGTGCTCGACTGGGCGCAGTGGGAGGCGCTGGCCGAGCGCCTGCGCGGGTTCGACGTGCGCTTCGTGATCGAGCCATACGTGCGCTTCAAGGGCCAGGTGGGCGAGCAGGCGACGATGTTCCTCCTCGACCCCTGCGGCAACGCCCTGGAGTTCAAGGCGTTCAAGGACATCGGCCAGTTGTTCGCCAAGTAGCTCAGGGCAGCAGGCGCGGAAGGCCGCCGGGCATGCAGGGCACGCCGGCATGCTTTCCTGATTGAAGGGGACTCTCGAGTGTGGAGACTTGCCTTCACTTCATTGCCTGGGGCTGGCCGATTTTCTCACGGCGCCGGCGGGTTCAGCCGGGTATCCAGGGCGAAGGCCTCCTGGCTGACCAACTCGTAGGCGCCCTTGGCCAGGGCCGGGCTGAGCAGCAGGTTCCAGCAGTGCGGCACCACCGCCGAGGGGATGAGGATGAACGGGTGGGCGTCGAGCAACTCGTTGCCGAACAGCTGTTGTCCATGGCTGGGGATGCCGGGCACCAGCCAGTTGCGGTTCGGCAGGCTGCCCGGCTCGACGCGCAGTACCCGGGCGGGGTCGAGGATACGCGCGCAGGTCAGCACGTGGGGCACTCGGTCCAGCGCGGCGAAGCCCTTGTGCACCGCCACCTCGAGGATGGCCGTGGCGGCGTCCGCGCTGGCGTACACGGCGCGCACGCCCCTGGAGTTCCAGCGCCCGCCGGCCAGTTCGGCGCCGATGCCGCTGTCCCAGCCGTCGGCGTGTTCGCGGCGGTCCAGGCGCCAGAGGTACAGCTCGCCGTTCCCTGGCAATGGCTGCATCAGTAGACCCCGTAGTCCAGGCGGGTGAGGAAGTCGTCCACCAGTTCGAAACCGACCTGGGTAGTCAGCAGGTCCACCGGCGCATGGCCCTCCAGGCCCAGGGCCGGGGCCATCAGCCAGTCCACCGCGGCGCGGCGCGAACCCAGCACCTCCTCGGCGCGGCTGAGCACCTTGGCGAGGCGCCAGGCGCTGCTGCTCTGCTCGGCGGACAGCGGTTCGGGGTGCTTGAGGCGGCGCTGCAGGGTGCGCTCGGACATGCCGATGAGCTTGATGAAGGCCTGCTTGTCCAGCTCCAGGGACTCGGCGAAGGCGATCACCACGTCCGACGGCAGGCCGCGCTCGATCATCTCGTGCACTTCGAACACGCTGCTGGCGTGGGGCCCCTTGTCGCCATAGAGCAGGCGCAGCGGCCGGTCCGGGTCCTGGGGGAGGCGATGGCGGTTGTCATTGCCGAGGTTCATGGCGCGGCGCTCCTGTTTTTTGCCACATGGCGAGAATTTACCGCCAGGTGGCGTGAATGACCAGTGAAACTGGCCGAACGGTCGCCGACCCCTAGTCCCATTGGACGATCTTCCGCCGCCGGGGCCAGGCCATCGATCTCGACGCTTTCCTCGCGTGGTGCCGCGTGCGCATGGCCAACGACAAGCTTCCGCTGCGCCCCATGGTCCTGGATGGGTTGCCGCTGAAAGCCACCGGCAGGCGGGAGAGGGGGCCGTTCGGTATGGGCGGGGAGTCCAGCGTTAGGGTAGGGCGAATAACCGTTCGCGGTTATCCGCCGTTGGCCACTGCGCCCATGTTCACGAACGATGGCGGATAATGCCCTACGGCCATGCGGCATCGACGGCCGCTATCCCGCGACCCGCAGCCAGATCGCCGAGGCGTCGTCGCTGGCCTTGAAGCGCGGGTAGCGCAGGCACGCCGCGTCGTCCCGCTCGATGCCGCGCAGTTCTTCCGCCAGCGGCCCCAGGCCGTGGGCGAGCACGCGGGCGACCAGGCCGGCGGCGTCGTAGGCGCCGTAGGTGTCGAGCAGTGCGGCGAAGCCGTCGCTCATCAGCAGCAGGTCGTCGCCCCGGGCCAGGGGCGCACGGGCCAGGCGCAGGCCAGCCCTGGCCTGCGCGGCATCCACCCCCAGCACGGCCCTGGGCCGTTCGCGGGCGGCGCGGCGGTCGGCCAGCACGTGGGGCGCGCGTACGCCGCCGGCACCGGCGCCGGGGCCGAGGGCGGCGGCTTCGGCGAGTTCCTCCGCACGGTTCGGTTCGGGGGTCAGGAAGGCCACGCCGGCGGCGCTGCGATGGATCACAGCGCAATCGCCGAGGAAGCCGCAGGCAAGGCTGTCGCCTTCTATCGCCACCGCGGCGAAGGAGGCGCGCGGCAGTTCCCAGGCGGCGACCGGCTCGCGGCGGCGGTCGCGCCGGTAGTCGGCGGCGACCGCCTCGAACATGCCTTCGCACAGGTTCGCGAGGGTGCCGGAGGCCGCGGCGAAAGCCCGGTGCGCGGATGCGGCCAGCCAGGCGGCGCCACCGCGCTCGCCCAGCAGGCCCGGCGCGCCGAGGTCGGTCGCACCGTCAATGATCCAGGCATGCCGCTCGGCGCAGCCGATGCGGTCGTCGTTGGGAACCTCCGCCTTGCCGGCGAGGCTGAGGACCTGGAGCAGATCGAGGTGCATGGGCAGGGTGTCTCCCGTGAAGCGTTGGTCTCTGGTGGCCGCTGCCGGCCGAGGACAGAGCCTGTCAGCCGCGCGGCGCGCTGTCCACCCTGCGTGGCTTGCATTCCGGGTTCGCTATGTAGAACTCTATACGGCGAACCCCGAGGACTTCGCAGAGAGCGCCCGAATGAATACCGCCGTGCACGCCAAGGAAGCCGTAGGCGCGAACTACGCGCTGGAGCTGATGAAATACGCCCAGGCACGCACCTGGGAGGCCGTGGACGCCATCGCCGCGGCCATCCGCCCGGGGATGAGCGAGTCCCAGGCCACCGCCCTGGGCAAGCAGGTGCTCGCCGAGCTGGGCATGGAGCGCATCTGGCACCCGTTGCTGATCCGCTTCGGCGCCAACACCCTGAAGACCTTCAAGCAACGCTCCGACGGCGACCCGCTGCTGGGCGAGAACGACATCTTCTTCATCGACATGGGCGTGGTCTGGCGCGGCCACGAAGGCGATGCCGGGGCCACCTTCGTGGTTGGCGACGACCCCGGGATGACAGCCTGCGCGGCAGCGGCCAGGGAGTTGTTCCTGCACGTCGAGGCGCACTGGCGGGAAACCCGCTGCAGCGGCGTGGCGCTGTACGACTTCGCCCATGCCCGGGCCGAGGCGCTGGGCTGGAAGCTCAACCTGGACATCAAGGGCCACCGCGTCAGCGACTTCCCCCATGCCATCTACCGCGCCGGCGACCTGGGCGACTACGCCGGGCACCCGGGCGGCGGGCTGTGGATCCTGGAAATCCAGATCGCCCACCCGGACAGGCCCTACGGGGCCTTCTACGAAGACCTGCTGGCCTGAGGCGAAACGAATACCCCTGGCGGCAATCACCGGGGGCAGAGGTTTTGCGCCGGGGTTGCCCTTGATATATGGAAATCCGTATATTCGAATTTCCATATATCATGGCGCCCATGATGCTCACGCCCCCCGATGTCTTCAAGTGCCTGGCCGACGAGACCCGCACCCGCGCCACCCTGCTGATCGCCGAGCAGGGCGAGCTGTGCGTCTGCGAGCTGATGTGCGCGCTGGGCGACAGCCAGCCCAAGGTCAGCCGCCACCTGGCGCAGCTGCGCGCCGCCGGGCTGCTGCTCGACCGCCGCCAGGGGCAGTGGGTGTACTACCGGCTCAACCCCGTTCTGCCCGCCTGGGTCCACGAGGTGCTGCGCGTCACCCTGCAGGCCAACGCCGACTGGCTGAAGGAAAGCGCCGCCCGCCTGCGCGACATGGATGGCCGCCCCGTGCGCGCCAGTTGCTGCTGACCCCTCCCGGAACCCGCCTCGATGCTGCTCGCCGCTGCCGTCTTCCTGTTCACCCTCGTCCTGGTCATCTGGCAGCCCAGGGGCCTGGGCGTCGGCTGGAGCGCCAGCGCCGGCGCGCTGGTCGCCCTGGCCCTGGGCGTGGTGTCGCTGCACGACATCCCCACCGTCTGGGCCATCGTCTGGAACGCTACCGCCACCTTCATCGCGGTCATCGTCATCAGCCTGCTGCTGGACGAGGCCGGCTTCTTCGCCTGTGCGGCGCTGCACGTGGCGCGCTGGGCGGGCGGCAGCGGCCGGCGCCTGTTCGCCTTCTGCGTGCTGCTGGGCGCCGCCGTTTCCGCGCTGTTCGCCAACGACGGGGCGGCCCTGATCCTCACTCCCATCGTCATTTCCATGCTGCTGGCGCTGCGCTTCCCGCCAGCGGCGACCCTGGCCTTCGTCATGGCCGCCGGCTTCATCGCCGACACCGCCAGCCTGCCGCTGGTGGTGTCGAACCTGGTGAACATCGTCTCCGCCGACTATTTCGGCCTGGGCTTCGCCGAGTACGCCGCGGTGATGGTGCCGGTGAACCTGGCCAGCGTCGCCGCGACGCTGCTGGTGCTGTACCTGTTCTTCCGCCGCGACCTGCCGCAGCGCTACGCCGTGGACCAGCTGCAGGCGCCGCGGGAGGCGATCCGCGACCCGGCCACCTTCGCGGTCGGCGCCTGGATGCTGCTGGCGCTGCTGCTCGGGCTGTTCGCCCTGGAGCCGCTGGGCATCCCGATCAGCGCGGTGGCGGCGCTGTGCGCGGCGGTGCTGTTCGCCGTCGCCGCCCGTGGCCAGGTGATTTCCACCCGCCGGGTGCTGCGCGAGGCGCCCTGGCAGGTGGTGGTGTTCTCCCTGGGCATGTACCTGGTGGTCTACGGCCTGAAGAACGCCGGCCTCACCGACTTCCTCACCCGCGTGCTGGACGGCCTGGCGGGGCAGGGCGTGTGGGCCGCGGCCCTGGGCACCGGCCTGCTGTCGGCGCTGCTGTCCTCGGTCATGAACAACATGCCCAGCGTGCTGGTGGGGGCGCTGGCCATCCAGGCCGGCGCGGCCGAGGGCGTGGTCCGCGAGGCGATGGTCTACGCCAACGTCATTGGCTGCGACCTGGGGCCGAAGATCACCCCCATCGGCAGCCTGGCCACGCTGCTCTGGCTGCACGTGCTGGCGCGCAAGGGCATCCGCATCACCTGGGGCTACTACTTCAGGGTCGGCATCCTGCTGACCCTGCCGGTCCTGCTCGTCACCCTCTCGGCCCTGGCCCTGCGCCTGGCCTTCCGATAGCCGCCCGGCGGCGGCAGGAGCCTTCCATGCGAGTCCTGTTCATGTGCACGGCCAACAGTTGCCGCAGCATCCTTTCCGAAGCCCTGTTCAACCACCTGGCGCCCGCCGGCTTCGAGGCGGTGAGCGCCGGCAGCTTCCCCCGCGGCCAGGTGCTGCCGCGCACCCTGGCGACCCTCGAGCGCGCCGGCATCGCCACCGAGGGCCTGAGCAGCAAGGGCAACGAGGCCTTCGCGGACAACCCGCCGGACATCGTCATCACCGTCTGCGACAAGGCCGCGGGCGAAGCCTGCCCGGTGTACTTCGGCCCGGCGTTGAAGGCCCACTGGGGCCTGGAAGACCCTTCCGAGGCGCAGGGCGACGAAGGGCAACTGGACGCCGCCTTCCGCGCCACCCTGGCGCGCATCGAGCGGCGTTGCCTGGCCTTCTTCGCCTTGCCTTTCGCCAGCCTCGATCGCGCTGCGCTGGAGCGTGAGCTGCAGCGCATCGGCGCCCTTTGAGCGGAGATACGCCATGACCGACCTGCCCAACCTCGACCAGTCGCTGTTCGGCATCGCACCCGCCGCCGTTGGGTCCAGCACCCACGCGCCGCGCATCCTGCTGCTCTACGGCTCCACCCGGGAGCGTTCCTTCAGTCGCCTGCTGGTGGAGGAGGCCGCGCGCCTGCTCCAGCACTTCGGCGCGCAAACGCGAGTATTCGACCCTTCCGGCCTGCCGCTGCCCGACGATGCCCCGGTGGAGCATCCCAGGGTGCAGGCGCTGCGCGAGCTGGTGCAGTGGTCGGAGGGCCAGGTCTGGTGTTCGCCGGAGCGCCATGGCGCCATGTCCGCGGTGTTCAAGGCGCAGATCGACTGGATTCCCCTGGCGCTCGGCGCGGTGCGCCCGACCCAGGGCAAGACCCTGGCGGTGATGCAGGTCTGCGGCGGCTCGCAGTCCTTCAACGTGGTCAACCAGCTGCGGGTGCTGGGCCGCTGGATGCGCATGTTCACCATCCCCAACCAGTCGTCGGTGCCCAAGGCCTACCTGGAGTTCGACGAACAGGGGCGGATGAAGCCCTCGCCATACTACGACCGCCTCGTCGATGTGATGGAGGAGCTGGTCAAGTTCACCCTGCTGCTGCGCGATCGCCAGGACTTCCTGGTGGACCGCTATTCCGAGCGCAAGGAAAGCGCCGAGCAACTGTCGGCCCGGGTGAACCAGCGTTCCCTCTGAGGTCCATGCCAGCGCAGGGATGCGCTGCCCCGAAATCCTGCTTGCGCCGCTCTAGATCAAGGTCATAAAGACCCCGTCGGGGGTATCTGTGACACCTTCCGGCGCCGTTTTGCCGTCCCTGTTTTCCGGAGCCACGCCATGCCCTTGCCTTCCCCCTCCAGTATGCCCCGTTCGCTTTGCGGCCTGGGCGCCCTCGCGCTGCCCGATGGCTTCGTCGGCCCGGCCAGTGCGGAGTTCCTGGAGGACGGCAGCGCCCGCCTGGAGGCCTTGTACGTGGCCCATGAAAAAAGCCCCGTGGCGCATGCCACGGGGCTTTTTCGTTCACGTCAGGTCGCGACGCCGATCAGAACACGCTGAACGGGTACTCGACGAAGACGCGGACTTCGTTGCCGTCGTCGTTGTACTCGCGGGCGTCGTTGGAAACGCGCACCCAGGAGCCGCGCAGCTTGATCGACAGGTCCTTGGCCGGACCGCTCTGCACGACGTATTTCGCCTGGTTGAAGATCTCGCGCTCGTGGCCATTGTTGGTCTGCGAGGTCTTGATGTTGTCGCCATAGACGTAGGCGACGGTGTAGCTCAGGCCCGGGATGCCGTATTCAGCGAAGTTGATGCTGTAGTTGGCCTGCCAGGAACGCTCGTCCTCGGCGTTGAAGTCCGACCAGTAGGAGTTGGCCAGCCAGATGGTGGTGCCGCCGTCGCCCAGGCCGCCGGCGTTCTGGTACCAGCCGTAGTTGTAGCCGGTGTCGCCGGTGTTGCGCTGGTGGGCGATCATGAACGAGTGTGCGCCGATGGCGTAGGTGGCCGCCAGGCTCCAGATGGTGTTGTCGCGGTCGCCGCCGAAGTTCAGGTTGGCGAAGTCCTTGTTCAGCTTGGTCTTGTAGCCGTTGAAGTCGAAGGTCAGCGACTGCGCATCCTGCATCGGGATGACGTAGTTCAGGTTCAGGTACTGCTTGCGCGCCACGTCCTTGTTGTCCGAGGCGTACAGCGAGCCGCTGAAGTTGTCGGTGAACTTGTAGCTGCCGCCGTACACGTCGATGCGCTTCAGACCGCCGCTGTCACGCCCTTCGGCGCTCTTGCGGGCTTCCTCGGTGAAGCTGCCGACGTTCAGTTCCAGGCCCTCGATCTCCTTGGAGGTGATCAGGGTGCCGGTGTAGCTCTCCGGCAGCAGGCGCGAGTTGTCGTAGCTCAGCACCGGCAGGCTGGGCATCTGGTCACCGTACTTGATCACGGTGTTGGAGATGCGCGCCTTGACCGCGCCACCGGCACGGGCCAGGTCGTCGGCCGGGTTGCCGTCGCTGTCCTGCTTGAAGAAGTCGATGCCGGCGGCGCCGGTGCGGCCCTTGCCACCGTCGAGGCGTAGGGCGTACAGGCCGAAGGCGTCGACGCCGAAGCCGACGGTGCCCTGGGTGAAGCCGGAGTTGAAGGTGGCGGTGGCGGACTGGCCCCATTCGGCCTTGTCATCGCGGCCGTGCTTGTAGTCGCGGTTCATGTAGGCGTTGCGGAAGAACAGGTCCAGGTGGCTGTCTTCCACGAAGCCCTTGGCGGCTGCCTGATCGTCGGCCATGACCTGGGTGCTGGCGGCGAGGATCCCCAATGCAAGCAAACTGAACTTTTTGTTCATCATTTTGTTATTTCCTGCAGTCTGTTTATTCGCAGCGCCCGAACGCGGAAAAAGCCTGCCCGCCCGGGTGCTCCAACCCGGGGCCGGCAACGCAGGGCGCTGGCGTTTCTTGGATGGTCTCGAGGCCCCTCACAGGCCTCGATGGCGCGCGATGATAGCAGAACGTGGATAAAATCCAGGAATTTCGAAGGGTTGGCGCATTTTTGCGAAAGCACCTACGCGAAATTGGGAGCCTGGTTCCCGCTCAGGCAAGGGGCTGCGCGTTGTTGCGCCGCTGCAGCCACAGGCTCAGGCCCA
The DNA here is from genome assembly GCF_900187975.1 of Pseudomonas delhiensis. GTDB lineage: Bacteria > Pseudomonadota > Gammaproteobacteria > Pseudomonadales > Pseudomonadaceae > Pseudomonas > Pseudomonas delhiensis. Next base: position 274,399 of record NZ_FZPC01000004.1, read on the forward strand.
GGCCGATGACCGCGGCGGCGCAGGCGAACGGGAAGATCGCACGAAAGCCCCAGGCGCTGGCGATGGCGCCGGCCAGCGGGCCGGTGATGCCCAGCGAGACGTCGATGAACAGCGAGTAGGCGCCCAGCGCCGCGCCGCGGCTGGAAGCCGGCACCAGGCGCACCGCTTCCACGCCCAGGGCGGGGAACACCAGGGAGAAGCCGAAACCGGTCAGCGCCGCGCCGGCCAGCGCCGACCAGGGCCCCGGGGCCAGCCACAGCAGGAGCAGGCCGAGGCTTTCCACCAGCAGGCAGCAGATGGCCACGGCGAAGCCGCCATGGCGGTTGATGGCGCTGGCGAACAGCAGCCGCGCGCCGATGAAGCAGGCGCCGAAGGCGCTCAGGCAGTACACCGCGCCACCCCAGCCGCGGCTGGCGTAGTACAGGGTGATGAAGGTGGCGATGCAGCCGAAGCCGATGCCGCCCAGGGCCAGCCCGGTGCCGTGGGGGGCCACGCGGCCGAGCACGTGGTGGAAGGGCAGGCGCTCGCCGTGGACGATGGCCGCGGCGCGCTTGGGCCAGGCCAGGGCGAAGCCGATGGCGGCCAGCAGCATCACCACCGCGCCCATGCTCCACAGCCCCAGGTGCTGCACCAGCAGGACGCCGAAGGGCGCGCCCACGGCCAGTGCGCCATAGCTGGCGATGCCGTTCCAGGAGATCACCTTGGCGGTGTGCAGCGAGCCGACGCGGTCGATGCCCCAACTGATGGCGCCGCTGCCCACCAGGCTCTCGGCGGTGCCGAGGATCATCCGGCCGAGCAGCAGGCAGCCCAGGCTCAGCGCCTGCATGTCCTGCAGCCACACCGAAAGCAGCATCAGCAGGCCGCTGCCGGCGCAGCCGAGCATGCCGTAGAGTACCGCGCGCTTGGGCCCGAGGTTGTCGATCACCTTGCCGGCATAGGGGCGGGTGAGCAGGGTGGCCAGGTACTGCACGCTGATCACCAGCCCGGCCAGCACCGAGCCGAAGCCCAGGTCGCCATGCACGTAGCCCGGCAGCACGGCCAGGGGGATGCCGATGGTCAGGTAGGCGAGGAAGGTGAACAGCACCACCGACACCACCTCGAGCGTGATGGCGGCGTTGGAGCGGGGCGTGGCGGTATCGGCGGACATGGACACGAACAGCGGGGCGGAGAGGGGAGGAGCATGATGAACCGCCACCGGCTTGTAGGAAAGCTAGCTAACGAACTACCTGAAGGATTCGTCGCTCGGCCTTGGTTCGCGAGCAAGCTCGCTCCTACAAGGGGCGCCCGCTCTTCGTAGGAGCGAGCTTGCTCGCGAACGCTCTTTCAGACCCGCCGGAACAACGTCGGGTAGTCCAGCACCAGCCCTTGCCCATCCACCTCCAGCAGCGCCTGGAAGTCCGTGCCCTCCAGGTTGCGGTACAGGTAGTGGTGGGCATCCTGGCGCGTGTAGCCCTGGTGCATCCTGCGTGGCCGCAGCTGCGGCGCTTCCACGTAGACCACGTCCAGCGCCACCGACTGGCCGTCGGCCAGGCCCAGGCGGCGGATCGGAAAGGTGTTGGTAAAGGGGCTGGGCCAGATGTCGATGTCCAGGCAGCCGTCCAGCTCCGCCAGCGGGCTGCCGTCGCCCTGCGTCCAGCGGCCCCGGCCGTCTGCCAGCAGCACCAGGTGGCGCCGCAGGTGTTCGCCTTCCACCAGCAGCTCGGCTTCGCGCAGGCGCCAGTCGGCATCCCATTCCAGGCGGTACTCCAGTTGGTAGGGCGGCTGGCCGTCGGCGGCGGCCACGCGCAGCTGGCTGTCGGCGCGGCCGTCTTGCAGCAGCAGGCGCTCCCAGCTGGCCGGCGGGGCCTGCCACAGGCCTTCCCAGGTCAGCTGGCGGTTCATGCCGGGTCCAGCAGCAGGCCCAGGCGCAGGCGCTTGGGCAGGCGCGCGACCACCAGCTGGTGCGAGCGGGTGAGGGCCTCGCGCAGCTCCTCGGCGCCCATGGGATAGGGGCGCTGCATGGCGATCCAGTAGGCGCGGGCCAGGTAGGGTGCGGGGCGGATGCCGGGGCGGTCGACGTAGCCGAGGAAGAGTTCCGGCCCGACCTTGAAGGCCAGGCCGCCGCGGCCTTCGTCGAGGAAGTCGAGGATGGCGAACATCTTGTTGCCAGCCACCGAGAACACCCGGTTGCTGCCCCACTTGATGTCCTCGCGGGCGCCGGGCAGTTGCAGGCAGAAGCGGGCGATCTGGTCGGGCGTCATGGGTTCTCCGGCGTCAGTCGCGGAAATAGACCTGCACCAGATGGTAGCCGAACTGGCTCTTCACCGGGCCGTGCACGACGTTCAGCGGCTTCTTGAAGACCACCGCGTCGACGCTGCGCACCAGTTGCCCGGGGCGCAGCTCGCCGAGGTCGCCGCCGCGCTTGCCGGAGGGGCAGGTGGAGTGTTTCTTCGCCAGGGCGGCGAAGTCCTCGCCCCTGGCCAGGCGCTGCTTGAGCTGCTCGGCTTCGGCGGCGGTCTTGACCAGGATGTGGCGGGCCATGGCGACGGGCATGGGGTGATTCTCTACTGACGGAAAAGGCTGATTGTACCTTCCGCCGCCAGGCCGAAGGGCAGTGACGTATATCGCATTTCTCCGGGGCTGGCATTGTGCCCGCCCCTGGCTCTACCTAGAGTCTGACGATTATTCCTACAAGCGACCGCCCTTTGCGGACGGCGTCTTCTCCTAGCGTGCGGATGCAATACAGATGGAAATCCAAGCGATGCTGCGGATCCTGTCCAGCCAGGACGGTTCCGACCTCTACCTGTCCACCGGCGCGCCGCCCTGCGCCAAGTTCAACGGCGTGCTCAAGCCGCTGTCCAGCGAGCCGCTGAAGGCCGGCGACGTGGCGCGCATCGCCGACGCCATCATGGACGAGGAGCAGAAGGCCGAGTTCGAGCGCGAGCTGGAGATGAACCTGGCGATCTCGGTCGCCGGCGTCGGGCGCTTCCGCATCAACATCTTCAAGCAGCGCAACGAGGTGTCCATAGTCGCGCGCAACATCAAGCTGGACATCCCGCGCTTCGAGGACCTGATGCTGCCCGAGGTGCTGCTCAAGGTGGTGATGGAGAAGCGCGGCCTGGTGCTCTTCGTCGGCGGCACCGGCTCGGGCAAGTCGACCTCCCTGGCGGCGCTGATCGACCACCGCAACCGCAACAGCGGCGGGCACATCATCACCATCGAGGACCCCATCGAGTACGTGCACCGGCACCGCAAGTCGATCATCAACCAGCGCGAGGTGGGGGTGGACACCCGCAGCTTCCACGCCGCGCTGAAGAACACCCTGCGCCAGGCGCCGGACGTGATCCTGATCGGCGAGATCCGCGACCGCGAAACCATGGAGCACGCCCTGGCCTTCGCCGACACCGGGCATCTGGCGATCTCCACCCTGCACGCCAACAACGCCAACCAGGCGCTGGACCGCATCATCAACTTCTTCCCCGAGGAACGCCGGCCGCAGCTGCTCAACGACCTGGGCAACAACCTCAAGGCCTTCGTCTCCCAGCGCCTGGTGCGTACCCAGGACGGCAAGCGCCGCGCGGCGGTGGAGGTGCTGCTGGGCACCGCCACCATCAGCGACATCATCAAGCGCGGCGACTTCAGCTCGATCAAGGAGATCATGGACAAGTCCCGCGCCCTGGGCATGCAGACCTTCGACCAGGCGTTGTTCGACCTGGCGGTGGAAGGCGCGATCAGCGAGGAGGAGGCGGTGAAGAACGCCGACTCGGCGAACAACCTGCGGCTGAAGCTCAAGCTGCACCGGGACAACCCGGCCAGCGCCACGGCCCAGGCGGCCAGCGCCCAGCCGGCGGCCCCGGCCGCGCCCGCGGTGGAAGCCTCCAGCTGGGGCCTGGAGCTGGCCCTGGAAGAGATCAAGGCCGAGGACGAGGAAGACAAGAAGGGCGGCTGAGGCCCGCCCAACCGGCGTGGGGCGAATGACCGTTCGCGGTTGTCCGCCGTCGGCCGTGCCGGGGCATCCGGCGTGACCGGTGAATCCGATCGCGGACGGAGTCCGCTCCTACGAGAAGCCATGCTCGCCTGCAATGTGTAGCGGGCCCTGCCCGCGATTCGCGCGCAGGGCGCGCTCCTACAGGTGGGACAGCGGTGGCGGCGTAGGAAGCGGACTCTGTCCGCGATAGGCCGAGCCCCGTTGCGAAATCGCGGATGAATCCGCTCCTGCGCAAATCACCTCGGCGCAATCGCCCTACAGCAGGTCCAGCGGATAGCTGACGATCAACCGGTTCTCGTCGAAGCTGTTGGTCCGCCCCCAGTCGCGGCGCATGGTGGAGTTGCGCCATTTCACGTTCAGCGTCTTCAGCGGCCCGGACTGCACGGTGTAGGCCAGCTCGCTCTCGCGGCCCCACTCGGTGCCGTCGTCGGTGCTGGCGTTGTGCACGTTGCTGCCGTGGATGTAGCGGTTCATCAGGGTCAGGCCGGGTACGCCGAGGCCGGCGAAGTCGTAGTCGTGGCGCAGCTGCCAGGAGCGCTCCTTGGCGTTCTCGTAGCTGGAGTTGTAGCTGTCGTTGGCCAGGGTACCGCCGCTGGCGCCGTTGACGCGGAACCACTCGTCGTCGCCCATGACCTTCTGCAGGCCGAGGTAGAAGGTGTTGCCGCCGACCTTCGCCGAGAA
>NZ_FZPC01000051.1 GCF_900187975.1 Pseudomonas delhiensis
TGCTTTTTCATGGCCTCACCCTCACTGTCGCTGGCCTCTTAGAATGCCACCGTGGCGCCTCGACGCCTCGGTGAGGGTGAGTCCATCCAATTACAAAAGCCTCCACCCAACACCGCCCCGCCCTCCAGCGTTATCATGTCCATTTCCCCCGGAGGACCACCCATGCGCTGGCAACCGCACATCACAGTCGCCACCATCGTCGAGGACCAGGGCCGTTTCCTGCTGGTGGAGGAAACCTCCCACGGCAAGGCCGTGCTGAACCAGCCCGCCGGCCACCTGGAGGCCGACGAGAGCCTGCTGCAGGCCGCCGTGCGCGAAACCCTCGAGGAAACCGGCTGGGAAGTCGAACTGACCGCGGTCACCGGCATCTACCTCTATACCGCGCCGAGCAACGGCGTCACCTACCAGCGCGTGTGCTTCGCCGCCCGCCCGCTGCGGCACCGCCCGGAGCTGCCGCTGGACGACGGCATCATCGGCCCGCGCTGGCTGACCCGCGAGGAGCTGGAAGCCCGCAGGGACAGCTGGCGCAGCCACCTGGTAGCGCGCTGCATCGACGACTACCTGGCTGGCGGACGCTTCCCCCTGGCACTGATCCGCGATGCCGAACTGCCCGTGCCGAACCCGGCCTGATAGAATCCCGCTTTTGCACCGAAGCCCGCGATAGCCTGCCATGTCCGATTCCAGCCCCACCTCCTCCGTCCAGCCCGGCAAGGGCCGCGTCATCGTCGGCATGTCCGGCGGCGTGGACTCCTCGGTTTCCGCCCTCCTGCTCAAGGAGCAGGGCTACGAGGTGGAAGGCCTGTTCATGAAGAACTGGGAAGAGGACGACGGCACCGAATACTGCACCGCCATGACCGACCTGGCGGACGCCCAGGCCGTCTGCGACCGCATCGGCATCAGGCTGCACACCGCCAACTTCGCCGCCGAGTACTGGGACAACGTCTTCGAGTACTTCCTCGCCGAATACAAGGCCGGACGTACGCCGAACCCGGACATCCTGTGCAACCGCGAGATCAAGTTCAAGGCCTTCCTCGACTACGCCCTGGCCCTGGGCGCCGACCTGATCGCCACCGGCCACTACGTGCGCCGCCGCGACATCGACGGCCGCACCGAGCTGCTCAAGGGCCTGGACCCGAACAAGGACCAGAGCTACTTCCTCCACGCCGTGGGCGGCGAGCAGATCGCCCGCACGCTGTTCCCGGTGGGCGAGCTGGAGAAGCCGGAAGTGCGCGCCATCGCCGAGAAATACGGCCTGGCCACGGCGAAGAAGAAGGACTCCACCGGCATCTGCTTCATCGGCGAGCGCCGCTTCAGCGACTTCCTCAAGCAGTACCTGCCGGCCCAGCCGGGCGACATCGAGACCACCGACGGCACCGTCATCGGCCGCCATGCCGGGCTGATGTACCACACCATCGGCCAGCGCCAGGGCCTGGGCATCGGCGGCATGAAGAACGCCGACGACAGCCCCTGGTACGTGCTGGAGAAGGACCTGGCGCGCAACGTGCTGGTCGTCGGCCAGGGCAACGACCACCCCTGGCTGTTCTCCCGCGCCCTGCACGCCTCCAGCATCTTCTGGGTGAACCCGCTGGAGCTGCCCGAGCCGCGCGCATTGCGCGCCAAGGTGCGCTACCGCCAGGCCGACCAGGACTGCCTGCTGGAGCGCACCGCCGACGGCTACCGCGCGGTGTTCGACCAGCCGCAGCGCGCCGTCACCCCGGGCCAGTCCGTGGTGTTCTACGACGGCGAGGTGTGCCTGGGCGGTGGCGTGATCGAATCGGCCGAGCCGGCCTACCCCAAGGAGCGTGCATGAGCGAGTTGCGCGACCAACTGATCGCCCTCGCCGGCGTCTTCGAGGCCGCCGCCCTGGTGGACCGCCTGGCCCGCACCGGGCAGATTCCCGAAGCCCCGCTGGGCTGCATGCTCGGCAGCCTGCTGGTGCGCGAGCCGAAGACCACCCTGGACGTGTTCGGCGGCGACATCCACAACCTGCGCGAGGGCTTCCGCGCCCTGGCCAGCGCCCTGGAGCGCGACCCCAACAGCCTGCAGCGCGAACCGCTGCGCTACGCGCTGTCGCTGATCGGCCTGGAGCGCCAGCTGGCCAAGCGCGACGACATGCTCGACCTGATCGGCTCGCGCCTGGACCAGGTGCAGCAGCAGGTGCAGCACTTCGGCCTGGTCCACGAGAACGTCATCGCCTCCTGCGCCGGCCTCTACCAGGACACCCTGAGCACCTTCCGCCAGCGCATCCAGGTGCACGGCGACATGCGCTACCTGCAGATCAACGCCAACGCCGCGCGCATCCGCGCCCTGCTGCTGGCCGGCATCCGCTCCGCGCGCCTGTGGCGGCAGCTGGGCGGCAACCGCTGGCAAATGGTGTTCAGCCGGCGCAAGCTGCTGGGCGAACTGCGCCCGATCCTGCGCGGCGCCGACTGAAGCCGCCGGGGCGCCCGCACGGGCGCCTTCCGTATGGCAGCAAGTACGGGCGAAGGCGCGCCCATTCGTGTATGATGTGCGCCCTTTTCGTTGACCGACAGCCACGAGAACGCCCCATGCAGCTTTCCTCCCTTACCGCGGTTTCACCCGTCGACGGCCGCTACGGCAGCAAGACCAGCGCCCTGCGTCCGATCTTCAGCGAATACGGCCTGATCCGTTTCCGCGTCCTGGTGGAGGTCCGCTGGCTGCAGCGCCTCGCGGCGCACGCCGGCATCCCCGAGGTCGCGCCCTTCTCCGGCGAAGCCAACGCCCTGCTCGACAAGCTGGCCGAGGACTTCCAGCTGGAGCACGCGCAGCGCATCAAGGAAATCGAGCGCACCACCAACCACGACGTCAAGGCCGTGGAGTACCTGCTCAAGGAGCAGGCCGCCAAGCTGCCGGAACTGGCCAAGGTCAGCGAGTTCATCCACTTCGCCTGCACCAGCGAGGACATCAACAACCTGTCCCACGCCCTGATGCTGCGCGAAGGCCGCGACCAGGTGCTGCTGCCGCTGATGCGCCGGATCGCCGAGTCGATCCGCGAGCTGGCGGTCCAGTTCGCCGACGTCCCCATGCTCTCGCGCACCCACGGCCAGCCGGCCTCGCCGACCACCCTGGGCAAGGAACTGGCCAACGTGGTCTACCGCCTGGAGCGGCAGATCAGGCAGGTCGCCGACGTCGAGCTGCTGGGCAAGATCAACGGCGCGGTGGGCAACTACAACGCCCACCTGTCGGCCTACCCGCAGGTGGACTGGGAAGCCAACGCCCGCGAGTTCATCGTCCATGACCTGGGCCTGGCCTGGAACCCCTACACCACCCAGATCGAGCCGCACGACTACATCGCCGAGCTGTTCGACGCCATCGCCCGCTTCAACACCATCCTCATCGACTTCGACCGCGACGTCTGGGGCTACATCTCCCTGGGCTACTTCAAGCAGAAGACCGTGGCCGGCGAGATCGGCTCCTCGACCATGCCGCACAAGGTCAACCCGATCGACTTCGAGAACTCCGAGGGCAACCTGGGCATCGCCAACGCGATCTTCCAGCACCTGGCCAGCAAGCTGCCGATCTCCCGCTGGCAGCGCGACCTGACCGACTCCACCGTGCTGCGCAACCTGGGCGTCGGCTTCGCCCACAGCGTCATCGCCTTTGAGGCCAGCCTCAAGGGCATCGGCAAGCTGGAGCTGAACGCCGCGCGCATCGCCGAAGACCTGGACGCCTGCTGGGAAGTCCTGGCCGAGCCGGTGCAGACCGTGATGCGCCGCTACGGCATCGAGAACCCCTACGAGAAGCTCAAGGAGCTGACCCGCGGCAAAGGCATCAGCGCCGAGGCCCTGCAGGTGTTCATCGACGGCCTCGACATGCCCGCCGAAGCCAAGGCCGAGCTGAAGAAGCTGACCCCGGCGAACTACGTCGGCAACGCCGCCGCCCAGGCCAAGCGCATCTGACATGCGCTGAACATTTGCACGCCCGGCTGTGCCGGGCGTTTTTGTTTCAAGGACTTACATATGAATCCTGCTATTCCTCTTCAGCTCCTGGGCGGCATCAGCGCCGATGAATTCCTCCGCGACTACTGGCAGAAGAAACCCCTGCTGGTGCGCCAGGCCATCCCCGGTTTCGAAAGCCCGCTGGAGGCCGACGAACTGGCCGGCCTGTCCCTGGAGGACAGCGTCGAGTCGCGCATCGTCCTCGAACACGGCAACACCCCCTGGGAAATGCGCCGCGGCCCCTTCAGCGAAGACACCTACAAGGAACTGCCCGAGCGCGACTGGACCCTGCTGGTGCAGGCCGTCGACCAGTTCGTGCCGGAGGTCGCCGAACTGCTGGAGCACTTCAGGTTCCTGCCCAGCTGGCGCATCGACGACGTGATGATCAGCTACGCAGCTCCCGGCGGCGGCGTAGGGCCGCACTTCGACAACTACGACGTGTTCCTGCTGCAGGGCCACGGCCGCCGCCGCTGGAAGATCGGCCAGCTGTGCGATGCCGACAGCCCGATGCTGCAGCACGCCGACCTGCGCATCCTGGCCGACTTCCAGCAGAGCGACGAATGGGTGCTGGAACCCGGCGACATGCTCTACCTGCCGCCGCGCGTGGCCCACTACGGCATCGCCGAGGACGAGTGCATGACCTACTCGGTGGGCTTCCGCGCGCCCAGCGCCGCCGAGGTGCTGACCCACTTCACCGACTTCCTCGCCCAGTTCCTCTCCGACGAGGAGCGCTACACCGATGCCGGCATGGCCGCGGTGAAGAGCGGCGAGGACCAGCACAAGATCCAGCGCGACGCCCTCGACCGTCTGAAGAACCTGCTGCAGGAGCACATGAGCGACGAACGCCTGCTGCTCACCTGGTTCGGCCAGTTCATGACCGAGCCGCGCTACCCGGAACTGGTGGCCGGCGAGGAAATCGACGACGCGGACCTGCGCCAGGCCCTCGAGGACGGCGCCGTGCTGGTGCGCAACCCCAGCGCGCGCCTGGCCTGGAGCGAAGTGGACGTCGGCCTGCTGCTGTTCTCCAGCGGCCAGAGCGTGGTGCTGCCCAAGGCCATGGAGCCGCTGCTCAAGCTGGTGTGCTCGGCGGACGCGCTGCACAGCGACAACCTCGGCCAATGGCTGGGCGATGAGGATGGGCGTAAGCTGTTGGCAGAATTGGTCAAACAGGGCAGTTTGGAGTTTGCCGATGAGTAACAAGATCAGGGTTCGCCTGGCCGACTGGCAGAAGGACAATGCCGACCTGCGGCGCATCCGCGAGGCGGTCTTCATCGCCGAGCAATCGGTGCCGCCGGAACTGGAATGGGATGCCGAGGACGCGGAAGCCGTGCACTTCCTCGCCTTCGAGGGGGACTACGCGATCGGCACGGCGCGCCTGCTGCCCGACGGCCACATCGGCCGGGTGTCGGTACTCAGGGACTGGCGCGGGCTGAAGGTCGGCGACCAGTTGATGCGCGCCGCCATCGAGGAAGCCGAGCGCCGCCAGCTCAAGCGCCAGCTTCTGACCGCCCAGGTCTACGCCATCCCCTTCTACGAGCGGCTAGGCTTCAAGGTGGCCAGCGGCGAATTCCTCGAAGCCGGCCTGCCCCACGTCGACATGGTGCGCGAGAGCGCCTGAGGAAGCCGCGATGAAAGACGCCCCGGAACATGAAGGCATCGACTTCCATTCCCCGGGGCGTTTTACCGTGCACAACCCGGAACCCGAGCTGCCAGCCTCGCAACCCTGGGAGCCGGCGCCGTTGCGCCTCGGCGACGACAGCGGCCTGCAGCGCTTCGGCGAACCCCAGGCCGCCCGCAGCCACGCCCTGGCCCTGATGCAACAGGCCCAGCGCAACCTGTGCCTGTACAGCCCGGACCTGGAAGCCTGGCTGTACAACCACAGCAGCATCCAGCAGGCCTGCACCCGCCTGCTGCTGCGCCACCCGCAGAACCGCCTGCGCATCCTCCTGCGCGACAGCACCCGCCCGGTCAAGGAAGGCCACCGCCTGCTCAACCTCAGCCGGCGCCTGTCCAGCAACCTGCACATCCGCCTGCTCAACCCGGACTACCCGAGCCCGGAACAGGCCTTCCTGCTCGCCGACCAGCTCGGCCTGCTGCTGCGAACCGAACCGGCGCTGCCCGCCGGCCACGCCCACTACAACGACCCCGGCCGCGTCCGCCAACTGCAGGCGCAGTTCGACCAGGCCTGGGACACCAGCCTGTCCGACCCGAACCTGCGGAGCTTCCTGTTGTGAGCCATCGCCGAACCGCCCTGCTCCTCGCCTGCGCCATCAGCCTGGCCGCCCAGGCCGCGCCGCGCACCGAGATCCTGCCGCTGAGCTACCGCACCGCCGACGAAATACTGCCGGTGGCGCAGCAGGTCCTGGGCAACGAAGGCCGGGTGACCGCCTACGGCAACCAGTTGGTGGTCAACGCCGAGCCGGCGAAGATCCGCGAACTGCAGCAGGTGCTGGAGCAACTGGACACCCGCCCCCACCGCCTGCTGATCAGCGTCGACACCAGCGACTCCAGCCAGCGCAGCCGCAGCGGCTACTCGGTGAACGGCTCGGCCAGCGTCGGCAACGTCGAGATCCAGAGCGGCCGCGGCGAGGTCCACGGCCGCGACCAGGTGCGCATCATCGACAGCTCCACCGCCAGCCGCAGCGGCGGCGTGCAGCAGGTCCAGACCACCGAGGGCTCGCCGGCGCTGATCCAGGTCGGCCAGAGCCAGCCGGTGTACAACGTCGGCGTCGGCCCCTACGGCCAGGTCTACAGCCAGACCCAGTACCGCGACGCCAACCGCGGCATGTACGTGACCGCCACCTTGAGCGGCAACATCGTCCACATCGCCCTGGACACCCGCAACGACCGCTTCAACAACAGCGCCCCCGGCGCCATGGACACCGCCGGCACCAGCACCCGCCTCAGCGGCCGCCTCGGCGAGTGGATCGAGGTGGGCGGCACCAGCGAAAACAGCCGCAGCGACCAGGGCGGCCTGACACGCAACTACAGCACCCAGGGCCGCAGCGACAGCAGCCTGCGGGTGAAGGTCGAAGTGCTCGACTGAGCCTTCCGGAGGTGACCGGGGAGTCCTCCTTAGACCTTCGTGTAGTAGTCCAAAAAAAACACTACAAAACGTTTGACGAACGATTGTTCGAAAGGCATGATGGCCTCGCTCCCGCTAACCAGGGGCCCTGAACCGGGCCTCCGGACCGAGGCCACAGCCCACTCGTTGTGCCGGTCCGTGTTGTTACAGCCCACAAGGCGAAATGACGAGGTTGCGACTGGCAAGAAGTTGTCCTGAGGGACGGGGAAGCAAACAACGTATCAGCAAGATGGTCGAATGCAGCCATTCGCCCTCGCCCAACGGCAGCCACGAGCCGGCAAGCGATCCCGGATGCCATCGCTGCGATCATCTACCTGTTCGCCCGCTCCACCCCCTCTCCCTCTGCGTCAATCCTTCCAGTCGTCATTTCGCCATCTGCGGCGAGCAAGCCCACGGGTCCTGCGTGGGAAGTCGGTGCTCAACCAACACATTTTTTGAAGGATTGTTGACCATGTCCGCATATCAGAACGACATCAAGGCCGTTGCCGCCCTGAAAGAGAAGTTCGGCAGCAGCTGGAGCGCTATCAACCCCGAGTCCGTCGCCCGTATGCGCGCCCAGAACCGCTTCAAGACTGGGCTGGACATCGCCAAGTACACCGCGGCCATCATGCGCAAGGACATGGCCGAGTACGACGCCGACGCTTCCGTCTACACCCAGTCGCTGGGCTGCTGGCACGGCTTCATCGGTCAGCAGAAGCTGATCTCCATCAAGAAGCACCTGAAGACCACCAACAAGCGCTACCTCTACCTGTCCGGCTGGATGGTCGCCGCGCTGCGCTCGGACTTCGGCCCGCTGCCCGACCAGTCCATGCACGAGAAGACTGCCGTCTCCAGCCTGATCGAAGAGCTGTACACCTTCCTGCGCCAGGCTGACGCCCGCGAACTGGACCTGCTGTTCACCGCCCTGGACGCCGCCCGCGAAGCCGGCGACAAGGCCAAGCAGGAAGAGATCCAGAACCAGATCGACAACTACGAAACCCACGTGGTGCCGATCATCGCCGACATCGACGCCGGCTTCGGCAACCCGGAAGCCACCTACCTGCTGGCCAAGAAGATGATCGAAGCCGGTGCCTGCTGCATCCAGATCGAGAACCAGGTTTCCGACGAGAAGCAGTGCGGCCACCAGGACGGTAAAGTGACCGTTCCGCACGAAGACTTCCTCGCCAAGATCGCCGCCGTTCGCTACGCCTTCCTCGAGCTGGGCGTTGACGATGGCGTGATCGTCGCCCGTACCGACTCCCTGGGCGCCGGCCTGACCAAGCAGATCGCCGTGACCAAGCAACCGGGCGACCTGGGCGACCAGTACAACTCCTTCCTGGACTGCGACGAAATCAGCCCGGCCGAACTGCAGAACGGCGACGTGGTGATCAACCGCGGCGGCAAGCTGCTGCGTCCCAAGCGCCTGCCGTCCAACCTGTTCCAGTTCCGCAAGGGCACCGGCGAAGACCGCTGCGTCCTGGACTGCATCACCTCGCTGCAGAACGGCGCCGACCTGCTGTGGATCGAAACCGAGAAGCCGCACGTTGGCCAGATCAAGGGCATGGTCGACCGCATCCGCGAAGTCATCCCGAACGCCAAGCTGGTCTACAACAACAGCCCGTCCTTCAACTGGACCCTGAACTTCCGCCAGCAGGTGTTCGATGCGTTCGTCGCCGAAGGCAAGGACGTTTCCGCCTACGACCGCGCCAAGCTGATGAGCGTCGAGTACGACGAGACCGAGCTGGCCCAGATCGCCGACGAGAAGATCCGCACCTTCCAGCGCGACGGCTCGGCCCACGCCGGCATCTTCCACCACCTGATCACCCTGCCGACCTACCACACCGCGGCCCTGTCCACCGACAATCTGGCCAAGGGCTACTTCGCCGACCAGGGCATGCTGGCCTACGTGAAGGGCGTGCAGCGTCAGGAAATCCGCCAGGGCATCGCCTGCGTCAAGCACCAGAACATGGCCGGCTCCGACATCGGCGACAACCACAAGGAGTACTTCGCCGGCGAAGCCGCGCTGAAGGCCTCGGGCAAAGACAACACCATGAACCAGTTCCACTAAGGACAGGTTCACCCGGCCCCTCGGGGCCGGGATGCGGACCGGCCGCAAAGGTGTAGCTCCAGAAAAACGCCGTTCCCCCAGGGGAACGGCGTTTTTTCATGTCCGGCGCGCGAATCGCGGGCAGGGCCCGCTCCTACAATTGCAGTGAGGCATGGTATTCCTCCTGTAGGAGCGCGCCCTACGCGCGAAACGAGCTATCGCGAACCAGGGTTCGCGAGCAAGCTCGCTCCTACGCCGCCCCACCCGCACCACATCCCTGTAGGAGCGCGCCCTGCGCGCGAAATCGCGGACGGAGTCCGCTCCTACGGGCCCGCCACGAGGCACGGCGCGCCCCTGCGCGCCATCCGCGCCCCGCCCCGCCACGGCTCATTGGGAAATTCCCGACGACAATTGACGCCCATAAACCCATAAAACGGCCGACAATAAAAAGTACGACGCCTATATGTAGTAAAGTTACGGATAAACGACACCGCGAATGATAATATTTATCATTTATGGGGCAACGGAAATACTTTCTTCTTATCTGCAAAAGTGCCATTCGACCAAAGCCTCACCCGCGCCAGCCCAGGCGCGGAGCGGCCTGCAGCCGTGGGCCGGACAAAAATGCAAAAGGCTTTTGCCGGATTTGGAAGCATCTGTTTGTGTTAGAAAAATTTACTTGCCCGAGGCTTTGGGCATAAAATTGGAAAGATCACTCGAACCCTTAGCTCGCTATCTTGAGCCCGAGGTTCATGCAGACGGGCGAATGCCCGGAATCCAAGACCACCGCTAATTTTTGTAGGAAGGAGTATCGGCATGCCCAACCCAGCTGAACTTGCAGCTCAACACTGGGGACTCGCCGCCTTCCTTCTAGGCGTGGTCGGCCTGCTGGCCTTCATGCTAGGGGTTTCCTCGCTGCTGGGCAGCAAGGCATTTGGTCGCAGCAAGAACGAGCCCTTCGAATCCGGCATCGTTCCCACCGGCAGCGCACGCCTGCGCCTGTCGGCAAAATTCTATCTGGTCGCGATGCTCTTCGTGATCTTCGATGTCGAAGCCCTCTTCCTCTTCGCCTGGTCCGTGTCCGTCCGTGAAAGCGGTTGGGCCGGTCTGGTCGAGGCCACCATTTTCATTGCAATTCTGTTGGCAGGTCTTGTCTATCTATGGCGGGTCGGCGCGCTCGATTGGGCGCCGGCGGCTCGTCGCGAGCGGCAGGCGAAGCTAAAACAATGAGGCTTTGGCGATGCAATACAAACTTACCCGGATCGACCCCGATGCGGCCAACGATCAGTACCCGATCGGCCAGCGCGAAACGGTAGACGACCCCCTCGTAGAGGGGCAGGTCCACAAGAACATCTTCATGGGCAAGCTCGAGGATGTTCTCAACGGTGCCGTCAACTGGGGTCGCAAGAACTCGCTGTGGCCCTACAACTTCGGCCTGTCCTGCTGCTACGTGGAGATGACCACGGCGTTCACCGCGCCGCACGACATCGCCCGCTTCGGCGCCGAAGTAATTCGTGCGTCGCCGCGCCAGGCGGACTTCATGGTCATCGCCGGCACCTGCTTCATCAAGATGGCCCCGGTCATCCAGCGCCTGTACGAGCAGATGCTGGAGCCCAAGTGGGTGATCTCCATGGGCTCGTGCGCCAACTCCGGCGGCATGTACGACATCTACTCGGTGGTCCAGGGGGTCGACAAGTTCCTCCCCGTGGACGTCTACATCCCCGGCTGCCCGCCCCGCCCCGAGGCGTTCCTGCAAGGCCTGATGCTGCTGCAGGAATCCATCGGCCAGGAGCGTCGCCCGTTGTCCTGGGTGGTTGGCGATCAAGGCATCTACCGTGCCGAAATGCCTGCCCAGAAGGACCTCAAGCGCGAACAGCGCATTGCGGTCACCAACCTGCGCAGCCCCGACGAAGTGTGAAGCGGACCTCCACGAGAGGCCCTTCTTCACTCCACCGTTGACCGATAGCGACCGAGACCATGACCGCAGACTCCGCTCTGTACATCCCGCCCTATAAGGCGGACGACCAAGACATAGTCGTCGAACTGAATTCCCGCTTTGGCGCCGAGACCTTCACCGTCCAGGCCACCCGCACCGGCATGCCGGTCCTGTGGGTGAGCCGCGAGAAGCTGATCGACGTCCTCACCTTCCTGCGCAACGTACCCAAGCCCTACGTGATGCTCTACGACCTGCACGGGGTCGACGAGCGCCTGCGCACCCACCGTCGCGGCCTGCCGGGCGCCGACTTCAGCGTGTTCTACCACCTGATGTCGCTCGAGCGTAACAGTGACGTGATGATCAAGGTGGCCCTGTCCGAAGGCGACCTCAACCTGCCCACCGCCACCCGTATCTGGCCGAACGCCAACTGGTACGAGCGTGAGGTCTGGGACATGTACGGCATCCACTTCAACGGCCACCCGCACCTGGTCCGCATGCTGATGCCGCCGACCTGGCAGGGCCACCCGCTGCGCAAGGACTACCCGGCGCGCGCCACCGAGTTCGACCCCTACTCCCTCTCCGTCGCCAAGCAGGAGCTGGAGCAGGAGGCCCTGCGCTTCAAGCCCGAGGACTGGGGCATGAAGCGCCACGGCGAGAACGAGGACTTCATGTTCCTCAACCTCGGCCCGAACCACCCCTCCGCCCACGGTGCCTTCCGCATCATCCTGCAGCTCGACGGCGAGGAAATCCTCGACTGCGTGCCGGAGATCGGCTACCACCACCGCGGCGCCGAGAAGATGGCCGAGCGCCAGTCCTGGCACAGCTTCATCCCCTACACCGACCGCATCGACTACCTCGGCGGGGTGATGAACAACCTGCCGTACGTGCTCTCGGTGGAGAAGCTCGCCGGCATCAAGGTGCCGCAGCGCGTCGACGTCATCCGCATCATGATGTCGGAGTTCTTCCGCATCCTGAACCACCTGCTGTACCTGGGCACCTACATCCAGGACGTCGGCGCCATGACCCCGGTGTTCTTCACCTTCACCGACCGCCAGCGCGCCTACAAGGTGGTCGAGGCCATCACCGGCTTCCGCCTGCACCCGGCCTGGTACCGCATCGGCGGCGTCGCCCACGACCTGCCGCGCGGCTGGGACAAGCTGGTCCGCGAATTCCTCGACTGGATGCCCAAGCGCCTGGACGAGTACGAGAAGGCCGCCCTGCAGAACAGCATCCTGCGCGGCCGTACCATCGGCGTTGCGCAGTACAACACCAAGGAAGCCCTGGAGTGGGGCACCACCGGCGCCGGCCTGCGCGCCACCGGCTGCGACTTCGACCTGCGCAAGGCCCGCCCCTACTCCGGCTACGAGAACTTCGAGTTCGAAGTGCCGCTGGCCCACAACGGCGACGCCTACGACCGCTGCATGGTCAAGATGGGCGAGATGCGCCAGAGCCTGCGCATCATCGAGCAGTGCCTGAAGAACATGCCCGAGGGCCCGTACAAGGCCGACCACCCGCTGACCACGCCGCCGCCCAAAGAGCGCACGCTGCAGCACATCGAGACGCTGATCACCCACTTCCTGCAGGTTTCCTGGGGCCCGGTCATGCCGGCCAACGAAGCCTTCCAGATGGTCGAGGCGACCAAGGGCATCAACAGCTACTACCTGACGAGCGATGGCAGCACCATGAGCTACCGGACCCGCATCCGCACGCCCAGCTTCGCGCACCTGCAACAGATTCCGTCGGTCATCAACGGCAGCATGATCGCCGACCTGATCGCCTATCTGGGCAGCATCGACTTCGTTATGGCTGACGTGGACCGCTGATCATGAGCACCATCATCCAGACTGACCGTTTCGCCCTGAGCGAAACCGAGCGCTCGGCCATCGAGCACGAACTGCACCACTACGAGGACGCCCGCGCGGCGTCCATCGAAGCCCTGAAGATCGTCCAGAAGGAACGTGGCTGGGTGCCGGACGGCGCCATCGGCGCGATCGCCGAGATCCTCGGCATCCCCGACAGCGACGTCGAGGGCGTGGCCACCTTCTACAGCCAGATCTTCCGCCAGCCGGTGGGCCGCCACATCATCCGCGTGTGCGACAGCATGGTCTGCTACATCGGCGGCCACGAGTCCGTCGTCGGCGAGATCCAGAAGCAGCTGGGCATCGGCCTCGGCCAGACCACCGCCGACGGCCGCTTCACCCTGCTGCCGGTGTGCTGCCTGGGCAACTGCGACAAGGCCCCGGCGCTGATGATCGACGACGATACCCACGGCAACCTCGAGCCGTCGGCGGTCGCCAAACTGCTGGAGGCCTACGCATGACCGTCCTCACCTCCTACGGCACGCCCAACCGCACCGCGCGCGCCGCGGAAACCCACCCGCTGACCTGGCGCCTGCGCGACGACGGCGCCCCGGTCTGGCTGGAGGAATACCAGGCCAAGAACGGCTATGCCGCCGCGCGCAAGGCGCTGGCCGAGATGGCCGCCGACGACATCGTGCAGACCGTCAAGGACTCCGGCCTCAAGGGCCGCGGCGGTGCGGGCTTCCCCACCGGCGTGAAGTGGGGCCTGATGCCCAAGGACGAATCCCTCAACATCCGCTACCTGCTGTGCAACGCGGACGAGATGGAGCCCAACACCTGGAAGGACCGCATGCTCATGGAGCAGCTGCCGCACCTGCTGGTGGAAGGCATGCTGATCTCCGCGCGCGCGCTGAAGGCCTACCGCGGCTACATCTTCCTGCGTGGCGAGTACGTCGACGCGGCGCGCAACCTCAACCGCGCCATCGACGAAGCCAAGGCCGCGGGCCTGCTGGGCAAGAACATCCTCGGCAGCGGCTTCGACTTCGAGCTGTTCGTCCACACCGGCGCCGGCCGCTACATCTGCGGCGAAGAAACCGCGCTGATCAACTCCCTGGAAGGCCGCCGCGCCAACCCGCGCTCCAAGCCGCCCTTCCCCGCCGCCGTCGGCGTCTGGGGCAAGCCCACCTGCGTCAACAACGTCGAGACCCTGTGCAACGTGCCGGCGATCGTCGAGAACGGCGTCGAGTGGTACAAGGGCCTGGCGCGCCCGGGCAGCGAGGACATGGGCACCAAGCTCATGGGCTTCTCCGGCAAGGTGCAGAACCCCGGCATCTGGGAACTGCCCTTCGGCATCCCGGTGCGCGAGGTCTTCGAGGACTACGCCGGCGGCATGCGCGAGGGCTACAAGCTCAAGGCCTGGCAGCCCGGCGGCGCCGGCACCGGCTTCCTGCTCCCCGAGCACATGGACGCCCTGTTCTACGCCGGCGGCATCGCCAAGGTCGGCACCCGCATGGGCACCGGCCTGGCCATGGCGGTGGACGACAGCATCAACATGGTCTCGCTGCTGCGCAACATGGAGGAGTTCTTCGCCCGCGAGTCGTGCGGCTGGTGCACCCCGTGCCGCGACGGCCTGCCGTGGAGCGTGAAGCTCCTGCGCGCGCTGGAGCGTGGCGAAGGCCAGCCCGGCGACCTCGAGACCCTCGAGCAGCTGGTCAACTTCCTCGGCCCCGGCAAGACCTTCTGCGCCCACGCACCGGGCGCCGTCGAACCGCTGGGCAGTGCCTTGAAATATTTCCGTCCCGAGTTCGAAGCGGGCGTCTCCCGCCAGGCTCAGGCCGCGCCGCAACCGCAACGCGTCGGCGCGTAAAGCTTTGGATGCCGGGCCCGCGGGCCCGGCGATGTTCCGTCGTAGCGCCGCGGCATGCCGCCGGCCCGACGGAGCCGTGATTTCCCTTAGCCAAGCCCGCTGACAACGGGCCAACGAAGAACTTGAACCATGGCCACTATCCACGTAGACGGCAAGACGTTAGAAGTCGATGGGGCGGACAACCTGTTGCAGGCCTGCCTGTCCCTAGGACTCGACATCCCCTACTTCTGCTGGCACCCGGCGCTCGGTAGCGTCGGCGCCTGCCGGCAGTGCGCGGTCAAGCAGTACACCGACGAGAACGACAAGCGTGGTCGCCTCGTCATGTCCTGCATGACCCCCGCCACCGACAACACCTGGATCTCCATCGAGGACGAAGAGGCCAAGGCCTTCCGCGCCAGCGTCGTCGAATGGCTGATGACCAACCACCCGCACGACTGCCCGGTGTGCGAGGAAGGCGGCCACTGCCACCTGCAGGACATGACGGTGATGACCGGGCACAACGCCCGTCGCTATCGCTTCACCAAGCGCACCCACCAGAACCAGGAGCTCGGCCCGTTCATCGCCCACGAGATGAACCGCTGCATCGCCTGCTACCGCTGCGTGCGCTACTACAAGGACTACGCCGGCGGCACCGACCTGGGCGTCTACGGCGCGCACGACAACGTGTACTTCGGCCGCATCGAGGACGGCGTGCTGGAGAGCGAGTTCTCCGGCAACCTGACCGAGGTCTGCCCGACCGGCGTGTTCACCGACAAGACCCACTCCGAGCGCTACAACCGCAAGTGGGACATGCAGTTCGCCCCGAGCATCTGCCATGGCTGCTCCAGCGGCTGCAACATCAGCCCTGGTGAGCGCTACGGCGAGATCCGCCGCATCGAGAACCGCTACAACGGCTCGGTGAACCACTACTTCCTCTGCGACCGCGGCCGCTTCGGCTACGGCTACGTCAACCGCGAGGACCGCCCGCGCCAGCCGATGCTGGTGCTGAGCAAGCAGAAGCTGAGCCTGGACGGCGCCCTCGACCAGGCCGCCGCCCTGCTCAAGGGCCGCAAGGTGATCGGCATCGGCTCGCCGCGCGCCAGCCTGGAAAGCAACTACGCGCTGTCCGAGCTGGTCGGCGCCGGCAACTTCTACAGCGGCATCGCCGCCGACGAACTGCAGCGCCTGCGCCTGGTGCTCAAGGTGATGCAGGACGGCCCGCTGCCCTCCCCCACCCTCCGCGACATGGAAGACCATGACGCGGTCTTCGTGCTCGGCGAGGACCTGACCCAGACCGCCGCCCGCATCGCCCTGGCCCTGCGCCAGTCGGTGAAGGGCAAGGGCGAGGACATGGCCGCCGCGATGAAGATCCAGCCGTGGCTCGACGCCGCGGTGAAGACCATCGCCCAGCACGAGAAGAACCCGCTGTTCATCGCCAGCCTGGCCGAGACGCGCCTGGACGACGTCGCCGCCGAGTGCGTGCACGCCGCCCCCGAGGACCTGGCCCGCCTGGGCTTCGCCGTGGCCCACGCGATCGACCCGAGCGCCCCGGCCGTGGCCGGCCTGGAGCCCGAGGCGCAGGCCCTGGCCCAGCGCATCGCCGATGCCCTGCTGGCCGCCAGGCGCCCACTGGTGGTCTCCGGCACCTCGCTGCGCAGCAACGCCCTGATCGAGGCCGCGGCGAACATCGCCAGCGCCCTGAAGCAGCGCGAGAAGAACGGCTCGCTGAGCCTGGTGGTGCCCGAAGCCAACAGCCTGGGCCTGGCCATCTTCTGTGACAAGCCGGGCGGCGGCGAGTCCGTCGAAGCCGCGCTGGAACAGCTGACCTCCGGCGCCGCCGACGCCGTGGTGGTGCTGGAGAACGACCTGTACCGCCGCGCCGACGCCGCCAAGGTGGACGCCGCCCTGGCCGCCGCCAAGCTGGTGATAGTCGCCGACCACCAGAGCACCGCGACCGCCGCCAAGGCGCACATCGTCCTGCCGGCCGCCAGCTTCGCCGAGGGCGACGGCACCCTGGTCAGCCAGGAAGGCCGCGCCCAGCGCTTCTTCCAGGTCTTCGACCCGACCTACTACAACGCCGACAACCTGGTCCGCGAAGGCTGGCGCTGGCTGCACGCCCTGCACAGCACCCTCGAGGGCAAGCGCGTCGACTGGACGCAGCTGGACCACGTGATCGACGCCGTGGTCGCCGCCAAGCCGCAACTGGCCGGCATCCGCGACGCCGCGCCGAACGCCGCGTTCCGCATCAAGGGCCTGAAGCTGGCGCGCGAGCCGCACCGCTACTCCGGGCGTACCGCCATGCGCGCCAACATCAACGTCAGCGAGCCGCGCACGCCGCAGGACATCGACAGCGCGTTCGCCTTCTCCATGGAAGGCTACGCCGGCAGCACCGAGCCGCGTCAGCAGATTCCCTTCGCCTGGTCCCCGGGCTGGAACTCGCCGCAGGCCTGGAACAAGTTCCAGGACGAGGTCGGCGGCCACCTGCGCGCCGGCGACCCGGGCGTGCGCCTGATCGAGGCCAGGGGCGAAGCCCTGTGGTTCAGCGACGTACCGGCGCCGTTCCACACCCCGGCCAGCCAGTTCAAGGTGGTGCCCTTCTACCACCTGTTCGGCAGCGAGGAGAACAGCTCCCGCGCCAAGCCGGTGCAGGAGCGCATCCCGGAAACCTACGTGGCCCTGGGCCGCGAGGAAGCCGAGCGCCTGGGCCTGGCCGAAGGCAAGCTGCTGCGCCTGAAGGTCGCCGGCCACGAGCTGCGCCTGCCGCTGCGCATCAGCGAAGAGCTGGGCGCGGGCCTGGTCGCCCTGCCGGCCGGCCTGGCCGGTATCCCCGCCGGTGTGTTCGGCGGTGTCGCTGAAGGTCTGCAGGAGGCTGCCCAATGAGCTGGCTGACACCCGCCATCGTCGACATCATCATCGAGGTCATCAAGGCCATCGTCATCCTGCTCGCCGTGGTCGTCTGCGGCGCGCTGCTGAGCTGGGTCGAGCGCCGCCTGCTGGGTCTCTGGCAGGACCGCTACGGTCCCAACCGGGTCGGCCCGTTCGGCGCCTTCCAGCTCGGCGCGGACATGATCAAGATGTTCTTCAAGGAAGACTGGACGCCGCCGTTCGCCGACAAGATGATCTTCACCCTCGCCCCGGTCATCGCCATGGGCGCGCTGCTGATCGCCTTCGTGATCATCCCGATCACCCCCACCTGGGGCGTCGCGGACCTGAACATCGGCATCCTGTTCTTCTTCGCCATGGCCGGCCTGACCGTGTACGCGGTGCTCTTCGCCGGCTGGTCGAGCAACAACAAGTTCGCCCTGCTCGGCAGCCTGCGCGCCTCGGCCCAGACCATCTCCTACGAGGTGTTCCTGGCCCTGTCGCTGATGGGCATCGTGGCCCAGGTCGGCTCGTTCAACATGCGCGACATCGTCGACTACCAGGCCCAGCACCTGTGGTTCATCATTCCGCAGTTCTTCGGCTTCTGCACCTTCATCATCGCCGGCGTCGCCGTGACCCACCGTCACCCGTTCGACCAGCCCGAAGCCGAGCAGGAACTGGCCGACGGCTACCACATCGAGTACGCCGGGATGAAATGGGGCATGTTCTTCGTCGGCGAGTACATCGGCATCGTGCTGATCTCGGCGCTGCTGGTGACGCTGTTCTTCGGTGGCTGGCACGGCCCGTTCGGCCTGCTGCCGCAGATCCCGTTCATCTGGTTCGCCCTGAAGACCTCCTTCTTCATCATGCTGTTCATCCTGATCCGCGCCTCGCTGCCGCGCCCGCGCTATGACCAGGTGATGGCCTTCAGCTGGAAGGTCTGCCTTCCGCTGACCCTGATCAACCTGCTGGTGACCGGCGCCTGCGTGCTGGCCGCGGCCCAGTAAGGAGAACCACCATGATCAAAGAAATCCTGCACATCGTGCATGGCACCTACACCCAGCTGCGCAGCCTGGTGATGATCTTCGGCCATGCCTTCCGCAAGCGTGACACCCTGCAGTACCCGGAAGAGCCCGTGTACCTGCCGCCGCGCTACCGCGGCCGCATCGTCCTCACCCGCGACCCCGACGGCGAGGAACGCTGCGTGGCCTGCAACCTGTGCGCCGTGGCCTGCCCGGTCGGCTGCATCTCGCTGCAGAAGGCCGAGACCGACGACGGCCGCTGGTACCCCGAGTTCTTCCGCATCAACTTCTCCCGCTGCATCTTCTGCGGCCTGTGCGAGGAAGCCTGCCCGACCACCGCGATCCAGCTGACGCCGGATTTCGAGATGGGCGAGTTCAAGCGCCAGGACCTGGTGTACGAGAAGGAAGACCTGCTGATCTCCGGCCCCGGCAAGAACCCGGACTACAACTTCTACCGCGTCGCCGGCATGGCCATCGCCGGCAAGCCCAAGGGCAGCGCGCAGAACGAGGCCGAACCGATCAACGTCAAGAGCCTGCTGCCGTAAGGAGACGTCGCGTGGAATTCGCTTTCTACTTCGCCGCCGGCGTCGCCGTGCTGGCAACCCTGCGGGTCATCACCAACAGCAACCCGGTGCATGCCCTGCTCTACCTCATCGTTTCGCTGCTCGCCGTGTCGATGACCTTCTTCAGCCTCGGCGCCCCGTTCGCCGCGGCCCTGGAGATCATCGTCTACGCCGGCGCGATCATGGTGCTGTTCGTCTTCGTGGTGATGATGCTCAACCTGGGCCCGGCGATCGCCGAGCAGGAGCGCAAGTGGCTCAAGCCCGGGGTCTGGATCGGCCCGGGCGTGCTCTCCGCCGTCCTGCTGGTCGAACTGCTGCTGGTCCTGTCGCGCAACCCCAGCGGTGCCGGCATCGGCCACACCACCGTGGACGCCAAGGCCGTGGGCATCAGCCTGTTCGGCCCCTACCTGCTGGTCGTCGAACTGGCCTCGATGCTGCTGCTGGCGGCACTGGTCGCCGCCTTCCACCTCGGCCGCCACGACGCGAAGGAATAACACCATGAATGCAATCCCCCTGGAACACGGGCTGGCACTCTCCGGCGTGCTGTTCTGCCTCGGGCTGGCCGGCCTGATGGTCCGGCGCAACATCCTGTTCGTTCTGATGAGCCTGGAAGTGATGATGAACGCCGCCGCGCTGGCCTTCGTGGTCGCCGGCAGCCGCTGGGGCCAACCCGACGGCCAGGTGATGTTCATCCTGGTGCTCAGCCTGGCCGCGGCCGAGGCGAGCATCGGTCTGGCGATCCTGCTGCAACTGTATCGCCGCTTCCATACCCTCGATGTCGACGCTGCCAGCGAGATGCGCGGATGAACCTGCTGCCCCTCACCTTCCTGTTCCCCCTGGTCGGCTTCCTGCTGCTGTCTTTCTCCCGCGGCAGGTGGTCGGAAAATCTCTCCGCGCTGGTCGGCGTCGGCTCGGTCGGCCTGTCCGCGCTGTCCGCCTTCTGGGCGATCTGGAGCTTCCACAGCGCCCCGCCCGAAGGCGGCGCCTACACCCTGGTGCTGTGGCAGTGGATGAACGTCGACGGCTTCGCGCCGAACTTCGCCCTGTACCTGGACGGCCTGTCGGTCACCATGCTCGGCGTGGTCACCGGCGTCGGCTTCCTGATCCACCTGTTCGCCAGCTGGTACATGCGCGGTGAAGCCGGCTACTCGCGCTTCTTCGCCTACACCAACCTGTTCATCGCCAGCATGCTGTTCCTGGTGCTGGGCGACAACCTGCTGTTCCTGTACTTCGGCTGGGAAGGCGTGGGCCTGTGCTCCTACCTGCTGATCGGCTTCTACTACAGCCACGTACCGAACGGCAACGCGGCGCTGAAGGCCTTCATCGTCACCCGCGTGGGCGACGTGTTCATGGCCTTCGGCCTGTTCATCCTGTTCCAGCAGCTGGGCACCCTGAACATCCAGGAACTGCTGGTGCTGGCCCCGCAGCACTTCGCCCAGGGCGACCTGTGGGTGAGCCTGGCGGCCCTGGCGCTGCTCGGCGGCGCGGTCGGCAAGTCCGCCCAGCTGCCGCTGCAGACCTGGCTGGCGGATGCGATGGCCGGCCCCACTCCGGTTTCCGCACTGATCCACGCGGCAACCATGGTGACCGCGGGCGTGTACCTGATCGCCCGCTGCCACGGCATCTTCACCCTGGCCCCGAACGTGCTGGAACTGGTCGGCGTGGTCGGCGCCGTCACCCTGGTCCTGGCCGGCTTCGCCGCCCTGGTGCAGACCGACATCAAGCGCATCCTCGCCTACTCGACCATGAGCCAGATCGGCTACATGTTCCTGGCCCTGGGCGTCGGCGCCTGGGACGCGGCGATCTTCCACCTGATGACCCACGCCTTCTTCAAGGCCCTGCTGTTCCTCGCCTCCGGCGCGGTGATCGTCGCCTGCCACCACGAGCAGAACATCTTCAAGATGGGCGGCCTGTGGAAGAAGCTGCCGCTGGCCTACGCCAGCTTCATCGTCGGTGGTTCGGCCCTGGCCGCCCTGCCGCTGCTGACCGCCGGCTTCTACTCCAAGGACGAGATCCTCTGGGAAGCCTTCGCCAGCGGTCACCAGAACCTGCTGATCGCCGGCCTGGTGGGCGCCTTCCTGACCTCGATCTACACCTTCCGCCTGATCTTCATCGCCTTCCACGGCGAGCAGAAGACCGAGGCCCACGCCGGCCATGGCATCAGCCACTGGCTGCCGCTGTCGGTGCTGATCGTGCTGTCCACCTTCATCGGCGCGCTGATCACCCCGCCGCTCTCCGGCGTGCTGCCGGAAAGCGTCGGCCATGCCGGCGGCGAAGCCCAGCACAGCCTGGAAATCGCCTCGGGCGCCATCGCCCTGGCCGGTATCCTGCTGGCCGGCCTGCTGTTCCTCGGCAAGCGCCGCTTCGTCAGCGCCCTGGCCAAGAGCGCGCCGGGCCGCTTCTTCGGCACCTGGTGGTACCACGCCTGGGGCTTCGACTGGCTGTACGACAAGCTGTTCGTGAAACCCTACCTGCTGATCTGCCGCCTGCTCGGCCGCGACCCCATCGACCAGACCCTGGTCCTGGTGCCGCTGTCCGCCCGCGGTGGGCACACCCTTCTGAGCCTGACCGAGAACGGCCGCCTGCGCTGGTATGCCGCTTCCCTGGTCGGCGGCGCGGTGCTGCTGCTCGCGCTGCTACTGGCCTAACGCATTCACGAAAGAGATCGAGCCCGTCATGATTCTGCCCTGGCTAATCCTGATCCCCTTCATCGGCGGCTTCCTCTGCTGGATCGCCGAGTACACCAGCAAGACCCTGCCCCGCTGGGTCGCGCTGGGTTCCATGACCCTGACCCTGGCCCTGAGCCTGTGGCTGTGGCACACCGGCGACTTCCACCTGGCGCCCGCGCCGGGTGGCGAGCCGCAGTGGACCTCCGAGTTCAGGCTGCAATGGATCGAGCGCTTCGGCATCAGCGTGCACCTGGCCATCGACGGCCTGTCGCTGCTGATGGTCGCCCTCACCGGCCTGCTCGGCGTGCTGTCCGTACTGTGCTCGTGGAACGAGATCCAGCGCCGCATCGGCTTCTTCCACCTGAACCTGCTGTGGATCCTCGGTGGCGTGATCGGCGTGTTCCTCGCCGTCGACCTGTTCCTGTTCTTCTTCTTCTGGGAAATGATGCTGGTGCCGATGTACTTCCTCATCGCGCTCTGGGGCCATAGCTCGGACGACGGCAAGAAGACGCGCATCTACGCCGCCACCAAGTTCTTCATCTTCACCCAGGCCAGCGGCCTGGTGATGCTGGTGGCGATCCTCGGCCTGGTGTTCGTCCACTACAACAGCACCGGCGTGCTGACCTTCAACTACGCCGACCTGCTGAAGACGCAGATGAGCGAGCACGTCGAGTGGCTGCTGATGCTCGGCTTCTTCGTCGCCTTCGCGGTGAAGATGCCGGTGGTGCCGGTGCACTCCTGGCTGCCGGACGCCCACGCCCAGGCGCCGACCGCCGGCTCCGTGGACCTGGCCGGCATCCTGCTGAAGACCGCCGCCTACGGCCTGATCCGCTTCGCCCTGCCGCTGTTCCCCAACGCCTCGGCGGAGTTCGCGCCCATCGCCATGACCCTGGGCCTGATCGGCATCTTCTACGGCGCCCTGCTGTCCTTCGCGCAGACCGACATCAAGCGCCTGGTGGCCTTCTCCAGCGTGTCGCACATGGGCTTCGTGATGATCGGCATCTACTCCGGCAGCCCGCAGGCGCTGCAAGGCGTGGTGATCCAGATGATCGCCCACGGCCTGTCCGCCGCCGCGCTCTTCATCCTCTGCGGCCAGCTCTACGAGCGCCTGCACACCCGTGACATGCGCAAGATGGGCGGCCTGTGGTCGCGCCTGTCCTACCTGCCGGCGGTCAGCCTGTTCTTCGCCACCGCGTCCCTGGGCCTGCCGGGCACCGGCAACTTCGTCGGCGAGTTCCTGATCCTGCTGGGCGCCTTCAAGACCGTGCCGGTGGTCATCGTCATCGCCACCTTCGGCCTGGTGTTCGCCTCGATCTACTCGCTGATCATGATCCACCGCGCCTACTTCGGCCCGGCCCGCGAGGAAACCGCCCTGGCCGGCCTGAATACCCGCGAGCTGAGCATGGTCCTGGGCCTGGCGGTCCTGCTGATCATCCTCGGCATCTACCCGCAGCCGGTACTCGATACCTCCGCCGCCACCATGCACGGTGTCCAGCAGTGGTTCGATTCCGCCCTTTCCACCCTTGCCGCACGGTAGTCGCGAAATGACCTTCACGATCCAACACTTCATCGCGCTCCTGCCGCTGCTCATCACCAGCGCCACCCTGGTGGTGGTGATGCTGGCGGTCGCCTGGAAACGCAATCACCGCCTGATCGCCACCCTCTCGATGATCGGCCTGAACCTGGCGCTGGTCTCGATCCTCTGGGCGGTCAAGGCGACCCCCATCGTCGTCACCCCGCTGCTGCTGATCGACAACTTCGCGCTGTTCTACTCGGCGCTGATCCTGGTCGCCGCCCTCGCCTGCTCGACCCTCGCCCATGCCTACATGGAGAGCTACCCGGGCAACCGCGAGGAACTCTACCTGCTCCTGCTGCTGTCCACCGCCGGCGGCCTGGTGCTGGTGGCGGCGCAGAACCTGGCCGGCCTGTTCATCGGCCTGGAACTGCTCTCGGTACCGGTCTACGGCATGGTGGCCTACGCCTTCTTCAACAAGCGCAGCCTGGAAGCCGGCATCAAGTACACCGTGCTGTCTGCCGCGGGCTCGGCCTTCCTGCTGTTCGGCATGGCCATGCTCTACGCCGAGGCCGGCACCCTGGACTTCGCCGGCCTGGGCAGCGCCCTGGCCGAAGGCACCGTGCACAGCCCGCTGCTGACCATCGGCGTGGGCATGATGCTGGTGGGCCTGGGCTTCAAGCTGTCGCTGGCGCCCTTCCACCTGTGGACCCCGGACGTCTACGAAGGCGCCCCGGCCCCGGTGGCGGCGTTCCTCGCCACCGCCGCCAAGGTCGCCGTGTTCGCCGTGCTGCTGCGCCTGTTCCAGATCGCCCCGGCGGCCCTGCACAGCGGCGTGCTGCACGTCGCCCTGGCGGTCATCGCGGTCATCTCGATCCTGGTCGGCAACCTGCTGGCGCTGACCCAGAGCAACCTCAAGCGCCTGCTCGGCTACTCCTCCATCGCCCACCTGGGCTACCTGCTGATCGCCGTGGTGGCCAGCAACGGCCTGGCCGTGGAGACCGTCGGCGTCTACCTGACCACCTACGTGGTCACCACCCTGGGCGCCTTCGGCGTGGTCACCCTGATGTCCACCCCCTACGGCGGCCGCGACGCCGATGCCCTGTTCGAGTACCGCGGCCTGTTCTGGCGCCGCCCGGTGCTGACCGCGGTGATGACCGTGATGATGCTGTCCCTGGCCGGCATCCCGCTGACCGCCGGCTTCATCGGCAAGTTCTACGTCATCGCCAGCGGCGTCGAGTCGCACCTGTGGTGGCTGGTCGGCGCCCTGGTCCTGGGCAGCGCCATCGGCCTGTACTACTACCTGCGCGTCATGGTCACCCTGTTCCTGGTCGAGCCGAACATGAAGCGCCACGACGCGCCCCTGGACTGGGCCCAGCGCGCCGGCGGCATCATGCTGGTGGCCATCGCCCTGCTGGCCTTCTTCCTCGGCGTGTACCCGCAGCCGCTGCTGGACATCCTCCAGCACTCCGGCCTGGCGGTCGCCGCCGCCGGCTGATAGCCAGAGCAGCAAAGAAAAACCCCGCCTCGGCGGGGTTTTTTGTTGCCTGCGAAACGCTGTTCGTACGCGCCGGGATTGTTCTCCTACGAAAAGCCGTGCTTCCTGGAGCGTAGGAGCGGATCTTATCCGCGACTCCGCCGGCGAGGTCGGCGCTCATAATTACCGAGCCCTCCCCTACCCCGCCGGGTCTTCCAGTTCCTCGCGGCCGGTGAACAGGTCCCAACTGGCGATGAACAGCGCGGCGATCAGCGGGCCGATGACGAAGCCGTTCAAGCCGAACAGCGACATGCCGCCGAGGGTGGAGATCAGCACCACGTAGTCGGGCATCTTGGTGTCCTTGCCCACCAGGATCGGGCGCAGGATGTTGTCCACCAGGCCGATCACCAGCACGCAGAAGAGGATCAGCACCACGCCCTGCCAGATCGCCCCGGTGAGCAGGAACCAGGCCGCCACCGGCACCCACACCAGCCCCGCGCCTATGGCCGGCAGCAGCGACAGGAAGGCCATCAGCGTGCCCCACAGCAGCGAGCCCTGGATGCCGAGGAACCAGAAGATCAACCCGCCCAGCGCACCCTGGGTGGCGGCCACGGCGATGTTGCCCTTCACCGTGGCGCGCACCACGGTGGTGAACTTGGTGAACAGGTGCTGCTTGTGCTCGTGGTCCAGCGGCACCGCCTGCTTGATCCGCCGGCCCAGGGTGCGGCCGTCGCGCAGCAGGAAGAACAGCAGGTAGAGCATCACGCCGAAGCTGATGACGAAATCGAAGGTGTTCTGGCCGATGCTGAAGGCCTTGGTGGCGACGAACTGGCTGGCCTGCATGGCGCCGCTGGAGAGCTTCTCCTGCAGGCTCGACAGATCACCCAGATCGAAGCGCTCCAGCCACTGGTGGGCCCACGGCGGCAAGGCGGCAAAGGCCTGCTGCACCAGGCCGGCGGGGTTCAGCTGGCCGGACTTCAGGCTCTGGTAGAGGTTGGCGCCTTCCTGCACCAGTGAGCCGGTGATGAAGATCACCGGCAGGATCACGATGAGGATGCAGGCGCTCAGGGTGATCAGCGCCGCCAGGTTCCTGCGCCCGCCCAGGCGCGCCTGCAACCGGCGGTGCACCGGGGCGAAGATGATGGCCAGGATGGTGCCCCAGAACACCGCGCCGTAGAACGGCAGCAGCAGCCAGGCGAAGGCGATGCTGACCACCGCCAGCAGTATCAGGAACGTCCGGTTTTCCAGTTTCGAATCGAGCATGTGCAATCCCATCTGCCGAGAGTGGCCTGCACATTAGTCAGCAGATGGGTGGCGAAGTGCAACCCGGCGCGAGACTGGCGCTCCAGAGGCCCAGCCGACGGACGGCAGCAATGTCTGTAAAGAAAATCGCACAGCCGCCGATATTTCCGAACATCCCCAAGGTTCCCGCAGAGGACACCCCCATGCCTTTTCGTCGCCTCTCCATCCAGTGGAAGATCACCCTGCTAGCGGGCCTGTGCCTGCTCGGCGTGGTCTCGCTGCTCGCCGGCCTCTCGATCTTCCGCATGCAGCACAGCACCGCACTGGTGAAGGAATCCAGCACCCGCATGCTGGACGACGCCGCCGAGGCCCGCCTGCGCGCCCGCGGCGAGATCCAGGCGATGCGCATCCAGCGCTACTTCAGCGACGCCTACCGCTACGCGCAGAGCTTCGCCCGGCAGGCCCTGGCCATGCGCCAGCTCGCCGCCCAGCGCGGCCTGGACACCCTGGCCCTGCGCGAGGAACTGAACCGGCAGATGCGCGACGCGGTGGCGGCCAACCCCGAGCTGCTCGGCCTGTACCTGGCCTTCGAGCCCGACGCCCTGGACGGCCGCGACGCCCAGGCCGAGGGCCGCACCGAACTCGGCAGCAACGAGAAGGGGCGCTTCTCGCAATACTGGGCCCAGGCCACCCCCGGCCAGCTGGAGGCCGAGCCGATGGACGAGAAGATGCTCGCCGACACCAGCCCCGGCCCCAGCGGCGCGGCCTACAACGCCTGGTACACCTGCCCGAAGGCCGCCGGCAAGACCTGCGTGCTGGAGCCCTACGTCGACGAGGTGGGCAACCGCAAGATCCTCATGACCAGCATCGCCCTGCCCCTGCAGGTCGACGGCAGGCTGGTCGGCGTGCTGGGGGTGGACATCGCCCTCGACCGCCTGCAGGAAATCGCCCGTGAAGGCAGCCAGGAACTCTACGAGGGCCAGAGCCGCGTCGCCATCATCAGCCCCGCCGGCCTGCTCGCCGGCTACAGCGCCGACGCCGGCAAGCTCGGCAAGAAGCTGCAGGAGGTCTACCCCGCCCAGGGCGGGCAGTTGCTGCAACTGCTCGGCGCCGGCCAGCACAAGGTCCTCGAACACGACGGCGAGTTGCGCGCCCTGCAACCGCTGCGCCCGATCCCCGAGGCCGAGGCCTGGGGCGTGCTCATCGACGTGCCGCTGCAGGCCCTGCAGGGCCCGGCGGTGAAGCTGCAGCAGGAGCTGGACCAGCAACGCACCCAGGGCACCGTCGTCGAACTCGGCCTGGGCCTGCTCGCCGCCCTGCTCGGCCTGCTGCTGGTATGGCTGACCGCCCGCGGCGTGACCCGTCCGATCCTCGGCGTGGCCGGCATGCTGCGCGACATCGCCAGCGGCGAGGGCGACCTGACCCAGCGCCTGAAATACCAGGGCCAGGACGAACTGGGCGAGCTGGCCGGCTGGTTCAACCGCTTCCTCGACAAGCTGCAGCCGATCATCCGCGACGTGAAGGCCTCGGT
>NZ_FZPC01000015.1 GCF_900187975.1 Pseudomonas delhiensis
AGTAATCTGATGGCTATCCTGGTAATCGCTGAGCACAACAACGGCGTCCTGGGCGCTGCCACCCTGAACACCGTCGCTGCCGCACAGAAGATCGGTGGCGATGTCGCCGTCCTGGTCGCCGGCGCGAACGTCGGCGCCGTGGCCGAAGCCGCCGCCAAGGTCGCGGGCGTTGCCAGGGTGCTGGTCGCCGACGACGACGCCTATGCCCACCAGCTGCCGGAGAACATCGCGCCGCTGGTGGTTTCCATCGCCCGGAACTTCACCCACGTGCTGGCCCCGGCCACCACCAGCGGCAAGAACTACCTGCCGCGCGTCGCCGCGCTGCTGGACGTCGACCAGGTCTCCGAGATCGTCGACGTGGTCAGCGCCGACACCTTCAAGCGCCCGATCTACGCCGGCAACGCCATCGCCACCGTGCAGTCCTCGGCGCCGATCAAGGTCATCACCGTGCGCACCACCGGCTTCGACGCCGTCGCCGCCGAAGGCGGCAATGCGGGCATCGAGGCGCTGGACGAGGTCTTCGATGCGCGCAGCTCGACCTTCGTCGGTGAAGCGCTGGCCAAGTCCGACCGTCCGGAACTGACCGCCGCCAGGATCGTGGTCTCCGGTGGCCGCGGCATGGGCAACGGCGACAACTTCAAGCTCCTCTACGCCCTGGCCGACAAGCTGGGCGCCGCCGTCGGCGCTTCCCGCGCCGCGGTCGACGCCGGCTTCGTGCCCAACGACATGCAGGTCGGCCAGACCGGCAAGATAGTCGCGCCCCAGCTCTACGTAGCGGTGGGCATCTCCGGTGCCATCCAGCACCTGGCGGGCATGAAGGACTCCAAGGTCATCGTCGCCATCAACAAGGACGAGGAGGCGCCGATCTTCCAGGTTGCCGACTACGGCCTGGTGGGCGACCTGTTCGAGCTCGTCCCGGCGCTGGAAAAGGCCGTCTGAGCCCCAGCCCACCCCTTGCCGGGCCGGACACCTCCGGCCCGGCGTTTCGCCAACACCCCTGCAGAAAGAAACAAGAACAATGACTATTCGTCGACTCCCTGTGCTGATCTCCGGACTGGCGCTGCTGCCCCCGTTCGCCCATGCCGACTTCCTGGCCGACAGCAAGGCCAGCCTCGAAATGCGCAATTTCTACTTCAACCGCGACTACCGCCAGTCCGGCGCGACGCAGTCCTACTCGGAGGAGTGGGCGCAGGGCTTCCTGCTGCGCTACGAATCCGGCTACACCGAGGGCACCGTCGGCGTGGGCGTCGACGCCCTGGGCCTGCTGGGCCTGAAGCTCGACTCCAGCCCCGACCGCTCCGGCTCCGGCCTGCTGCCGTACTCGGCCAGCGACCGCCGCGCCGCCGACGACTACAGCGACCTGGGCCTGACCGCCAAGCTGCGCCTGTCCCGCAGCACGCTGAAGGTCGGCACCCTGCTGCCCAAGCTGCCGGTGGTGCAGTACAACGACACCCGCCTGCTGCCGCAGACCTTCCAGGGCGCGCTGGTGGAGTCGAAGGAACTCGACGACCTCGACCTGCAGGCCGGCCAGCTGCGCCAGGTCAAGCAGCGCGACTCGTCCAACGCCGAGGACCTCAGTGTCACCCGCGGCAACAAGCGCAACATCAGCGCCGGCAGCCACCTCACCAGCGACCGCTTCAACCTGGCCGGCGGCACCTACCGCTGGAGCGAAAACCTCAGCACCAGCTACCACTACGCCAATCTCGAAGACCTCTACCGCCAGCACTACCTGGCTCTGCTGCACGTCCTGCCGATCGCCGCGGGCCAGTCGCTGAAGTCCGACATCCGCTGGGCGCGCTCCAGCGACGACGGCGGCAGCAACGTCGACAACCGCGCGCTCAACGCGATGTTCACCTACAGGCTGGACAACCACGCCTTCGGCCTGGGCTACCAGCGCATGTCCGGCGACACCGGCTTCGCCTACCTGGCCGGCACCGACCCGTACCTGGTCAACTACGTGCAGATCGGCGACTTCGCCAACAAGGACGAACGCTCCTGGCAACTGCGCTACGACTACAACTTCGCCGCCCTGGGCCTGCCCGGGCTGAGCCTGATGACGCGCTACCTGCGCGGCGACAACATCGACCTGCTCGATGGCCAGGGCGACGGCAAGGAGTGGGAGCGCGACACCGACGTCGGCTACGTGGTGCAAGGCGGGGCGCTGAAGAACCTCGGCTTCAAGGTGCGCAACAGCACCTTCCGCAGCAGCTTCGGCAACGACATGGACGAGACGCGGCTGATCGTCAGCTACAGCCTGCCGCTCTGGTAAGGCGAGGGCGGGCCGGAAGGGCGTCGCGTTCCGGCATCCGCCTGCGGCCCGCAGGGCTCAGGCCGCGGGATAGGCGACCGAGCCATCCGCCTGGACGACGGCGCCGGCCGTCAGCCGGGCGGGTTCCAGGCGGCTTTCGGCCATGATGTGGAAGACCGTCTCGCCCCGGGCGACGAGGTAGTCGCTGACGATGCGGCGGTGGCAGCGCCACCACAGGGCTTCCGCGCACATGATCGCGCAGCGCCGCTGGCGCCCGGCCTCCAGCAGCTGCTCCAGGCCCTGGCGGAACGGCGCCGAGAGCGCGTAGTCGGCGTAGTTGTGGAAGCTGCGGTTGGCCCAGAAGCCATTGACCTGCGCCGGCAGGCCCCGGGCCTTGCCGCGCAGCCCGCCGAGCGCGGCCAGGTGCTCGTAGCCGATGCCGCAGCCTGCCAGCGCCGCGGGAAGCGTATCGGCATTGAACTGCGGGTTGCTCGCGGAGCGCGGAACCTTGCGGATGTCCACGACCAGCCCGACGCCAGGCCCGCGCAACAGCTCGACGAACGCCTCCAGGCTGCGGTTGGAATGGCCGATGGTGAAGAACGGAAGCTTCACGCGATGCCCGCGTCACGCCAGGGTGAGGGCGCTGCCCTTGTGCGCCGCGACGTGGTCGGTCCTGTCGCTCTTGATCTCGTACTGCGGCTCGTCTTCCGAGGCGTGATGGCGGTGGCCCTTGTAGTCGAAGTCGCGGGTGTGGATGGCGATGATCGTCCCCGACACCCGGCCGGCCTCGGAATTCCAGCTCACATGGTCGCCAATCTCGAATCGCTTGGTCATCGCCCAGTCTCCTCTTCGATACGGGCGCCATCCGGGGCCGGGCAGGCCGCACCGGGAATCGACGCCGCGAAAGTGGAAGTGCTCAGCTTAGCCCAGTTGCCGATACGGGGCGGCAGGCCCTCATGGCCCTGCCGCGCAGGCTTTGCGGATTTACCTCAGGAATTCTTGATACAAATCATTCTCAATGACGTCGATTGGCGCCTAAATGCGGGCTCGTGATTCCCCATCCCCAGAGCCAAGGAGAAGACCATGCGAATCAACCGTGCCGTTCCCGTGATACTGGCGCTCGCCGCCCCGTTCGCGGTGGCCAAGGAATACCCCATCGGTGCCCCGCAGGCCTGCGGCGGGATGGAGATCGGCGCGGTGTACCTGCAGCCGATCGAGATGGACCCGCCGGGGATGATGCGCGCCGCCGCGCAGTCCGACGTGCACCTGGAGGCCGACATCGCCGCCACCGCCGACAACCCCAACGGCTTCCAGGAAGGCAGCTGGATTCCCCACCTGCGGGTGGCCTACGAACTGCGCAAGGACGGCAGCGACCAGGTCCTCAAGGGCGACTTCCACGGCATGGTGGCCAGCGACGGCCCGCACTACGGCGATAACCTCAAGCTGCTCGGGCCGGGCAAGTACCACCTGAGCTACACCATCCTGCCACCGTCGGAAGCCTCCATGTTCGGCCGCCACGTCGACAAGGAAACCGGCGTGGCGCCCTGGTTCAAGGAGTGCAAGGTGGAATACGACTTCACCTATGCCGGCATCGGCAAGAAAGGCGGCTACTGATGCGCGGGCCGCGCCCGCTGCGGGTGCGGCGTTCCCTTCCCGAGAGTCGCGAGGCCGTCATGTTGCGCTCGTTCTTCTGCCTGCTGGCATTGTCGTTCGCCGTTGCCGCGAAGGCGGCGCCGCTCCCCACCTATGAGCTGACCATCAGCGATGGCCACTTCACCCCCCGGACCCTGGAAGTGCCCGCCGGGCAGCGCTTCAAGGTCGTGGTGCGCAACGCCGGCAGCGGGCCGGCGGAGTTCGAGAGCACGCCGCTGCGGGTGGAGAAGGTGCTCTCGCCGGGCGTCACCTCCTTCGTGGTGATCCACCCCCTGCGGCCCGGCCGCTATCCCTTCTTCGACGAGTTCCACATGGACCTGCCGCAAGGCGAGATCGTGGCGCACTGACCGGGAGCCAAGCATGCTGCAATCCCTGTTCATCGTCTGGCGCGAAAGCGTCGAGGCGCTTCTGGTCGTCGGCATCCTGCATGCCTGGCTCTGCCATCGCCCGGAGCCGGCGCGCGGCCTGCGCATGCTCTGGAGCGGGGTGATGCTGGGCGT
This sequence comes from Pseudomonas delhiensis, assembly GCF_900187975.1. Lineage (GTDB taxonomy): Bacteria > Pseudomonadota > Gammaproteobacteria > Pseudomonadales > Pseudomonadaceae > Pseudomonas > Pseudomonas delhiensis. The sequence goes on from NZ_FZPC01000015.1 coordinate 4,402, forward strand.
GGTGCTGGCCTGCTCGCTGGCCGCGCTCTTCATGCTGGCCGGGGAGTGGCTGGCGGGGCCGTCCGGCGAATGGTTCCAGGCCGCCATGGTGCTCTGCGCCAGCCTGCTGATCCTGCAGATGGTGGTGTGGATGCACCGCCACGGGCGCGGCATGAAGCGCCAACTGGAGCAGGATGCCGAGCGCAGCCTCGCCGAGGACGGCGGCTGGGGCGTGCTGCTGCTGGCGATGCTGGCGGTGGCCCGCGAAGGCAGCGAGACGGTGGTGTTCCTCTACGGCATCGGCGCGCAGCAGGGGGCGGACTGGACCTGGTTCGCGCTGGGCGGCGTGCTCGGCTTCCTGCTGGCGCTGGCCACCTACGCCGCGCTGCAGTGGTCCTCGCGGATACTGAGCTGGCGGCGTTTCTTCCGTGTCAGCGAAGTCCTCCTGCTACTGCTCGGCGGCGCCTTGCTGATGGCGGCGCTGGACCGGGTGGCGGGGCAGGTCATGGCGCTGGACCTGCCCGAGTGGTGCTACGGGCTGTTCGGCGACCCGCTGTGGGACACCTCCGCCTGGCTCGGCGACGGCCACGGCCTGGGGGCGGCCCTGGCCGGGTTCGCCGGTTACCGCGCCGCGCCCTCGCTGCTGGCGGTGCTGCTGCTGCCGGCCTACTGGGCGCTGGCAAGCTACCTGTGCCGGCGCGGCGAGCCTCGCGCCGAGGCCCGGCTGGCATGAGCGACGCACCTTCCCCGCTGGCCCGGCTGGGGGACGGCATGCGCCGGCATGCCGGGCTGATCCGTGCGCTGCAATGGGCCGTGGTGCTGTTCTACGCGGTGCTGCTGGTCGTCCCGGCCTGCCTGGACCTGCCCCCGCCGCAGGCGCGCATGCTGGACAACCTGGCGGTGTTCGCGCAGTTCGTGTTCTGGGGCATCTGGTGGCCCTTCGTGCTGCTGTCGATGCTGCTGTTCGGGCGGCTCTGGTGCGGGCTGTTCTGCCCCGAGGGCGCGCTCAGCGAATGGGCGAGCCGGCACGGCCGCGGGCGCGGCGTCCCGCGCTGGATGCGCTGGGGCGGCTGGCCGTTCGTGGCCTTCTGCCTGACCACCCTGTACGGGCAACTGGTCAGCGTCTACGACTACGCGCTGCCGGCGCTGCTGATCCTCGGCGGCTCGACCCTGGCGGCGATGCTGGTGGGGTTCCTGTACGGGCGTGGCAAGCGCGTCTGGTGCCGCTACCTGTGCCCGGTCAGCGGCGTGTTCAACCTGCTCGCGCGGTTGGCGCCGGTGCACTTCCGCGTCGACGAACAGCGCTGGCTGGCCAATGCCGGGCCGCACCTGCCGACGCCCAACTGCGCCCCGCTGATCGACATCCGCCGCATGACCGGCTGCGCCGACTGCCATTCCTGCGGCCGCTGCAGCGGCCAGCGCGGCGCCGTGGCCCTGAGCCCGCGCTGGCCGAATGAGGAAATCGTCGTCCACGGCCAGCGCACGGAAAGCCCGTGGCCCGTGCGCCTGCTGCTGTTCGGGGTGATCGGCCTGGCCATGGGCGCCTTCAACTGGACGCTCAGCCCCTGGTTCATCGCGCTCAAGCAGGCGGGCGCGGAATGGCTGGTGGCGCGGGGCATCGTCTGGCCGCTGGAGGCCAACGCGCCCTGGTGGGTGCTGACGCACTACCCGCAGAACAACGACGCCTTCACCTGGCTCGATGGCGGCGCGCTGGTGGTCTACGTGCTGGCCTGGGCGCTGCTCATGGGCGGCTGGCTGACAGCGGCGCTGCGCCTGGCCGGCCGGGTGGCGGGGCAGGGCCGGGCAGTGCATGCGCACCTGGCCCAGGCGCTGATCCCGCTGGGCGCCTGCGGGCTGTTCCTGGGGCTTTCGGCCACCACCGTGAAACTGCTGCGCTACGAAGGGCTGGCCCTCGGCTGGGTGCAGCCGGCGCGGGCCCTGCTGCTGGCGGGCGCCTGTATCTGGACGCTGTGGCTGGGCTGGCGGATCCTCCGCCGCCGCGGCGTCGCGCCCTTGCGTCAAACCGGTGCCCTGGCCTGCCTGGCGCTGGCCTGCGTGCCGGTGCTGGGCGGCTGGTGGTTGATGTTCTGGGGTTGGAGCTGAGGCGGCGAGGCCAATCTATTCAGTGACTCGGAAGAACTTCCATTCGACCGAAAATAGAAGGGTTCTTCACTTTTAAAATGCTAGGTATTTCCCGCTCGCCAATATAGCCGCTGCGCGTAAAAACACCCTCGCCAAATAGTATATGAATTCGCGATTCATAAGGGCTGCAAGGGCTCTTTATGTTCTGCTTGTTCATGTCCCGCCTTTGCCTGAAACCATTCTGAAATATTCAAAAAACAAGAATCTTCCCCGGTTTGGGGACAAGGACTTCGCCTGTGGCGGAGAACTTTGTGGGAAACGAATTAATTGGGTGGCAGTTGCCGCCTTTATCGGATTTCAGGAGATTCTTGATGCGTAGTATTTCTGCACTGGGCGGGATGGGGATTTGTGCCGGGGCATTGCTCGTTCTGAGTGTTCCGGCGCAGGCGGGGGTCGATGCCAGGCTGTTGGAAATGCTCAAGGCCAATGGCTCGATCAGCGCCGCCCAGTACACCGAACTCACGGCCGAGCTGGACAAGGAGAACCAGGTCGCCGCGGAGCAGGCCAAGGCGAAGAAGGAGCAGATGAGCGCCTTCGAGCAGAGCATCGCCTGGGCCGCCAGGACCCGGGTGAAGGGCGACGTCCGAGTGCGCCAGGAAACCGTGCATGCGCAGAACAGCGGCACCAAGGGGGACCAGAACCGCCAGCGCATCCGCGCCCGGGTCGGCTTCTACAGCCAGATCAACCCGCAGGTGGACACCGGCATCCGAATTGCCACCGGCAGTGGCGACGATGCCCGCTCCACCAACCAGAGCATGGACAACTACTTCGACAAGAAGCAGCTGTGGCTGGACCAGGCCTATATCGACTTCCACCCCGCCGCGGTGAAGAACCTGCACCTGATCGGCGGCAAGATGAGCCAGCCGTGGGTCAGCGAAGGCGACGTCATCTGGGACGGCGACATCAACCCCGAAGGCCTTGCCGTCACCTACAAGTATCCGCTGGGTGGCAGTGCCGAACTGTTCGGTAGCGCGGGCTACTTCGACCTGAAGGACAACGTCGATGGCGAAGGTTATGCGTTCCAGCATGACCTGCGCCTGTACAGTGGCCAGTTCGGCACGCGTTTCAGCCCCGTCGACGGCATCAAGGCGACCCTCGGGGCGAGCCTCTACGCGTACGACAACGATGCCGACAGCGCTTGCGGTTCGGCCACCATGACGCCGTGCCAGCTTTCCGCCAATGGCAATACCACCAAGGACTTCCGCCTCTACGAAGGTTTCGGCCAGTTGGACTTCGGCAACCTGCCGGTTCCGCTTTCGCTTTACGGCCAGTATGTGGTCAACCAGGCGACCGACAGTAATGCGGATACGGCCTGGCTGACCGGTGCAAAGACCAGGCTGGGTGATTTCAGCTTCGACTACAACTATCGCGACGTACAGCGCAACGCGGTGGTCGGCGCCTTTACCGATTCGGACTTCGCCAATGGCTATAGCGCATCCCGCGGCCACAAGTTCAAGGTCGCCTACGATATCGACAAGAACTTCGCCCTGGGCGCCACTTACTTCATGGCCAAGTCGGACGCCGCCAGTGGTACGCGTAACGATGCGGACATCGATACGCTGCAACTGGACCTGGAAGCCAAGTTCTAGGTTTGTTGCGGATTAACAAACCTTTTTCGAAGTATCAGTTAATACCGCGTGTTCCATATATCGAGGGTCGCCCGTTGACTTCATTCAAACCGTCTTGAGTTCGTGAATGCCGGCTTCGGCCGTCCGATTCATTCCCCTTGGCCGCCACGACGACCCCATGCGTCGTGGCGGCTTTTTCGTGGGGGATCAGAGAGCTTTGTGTAGAAGCGGGCCCTGCCCGCGATTTCGCGCTCAGGCGCGCTCCTACATGGGAATGGTGTCGGTGGGGCGGCAAGGAGCGAATCTCATCCGCGAACCGCGCCGGAACCTCCGGCTATCGCGGACAAGGTCCTACGCCCGCGCTTCCTGGAACCGTAGGAGCGGACTCTGTCCGCGATTCGGCGGATAACGCCGTAGGCGTTATGCGCCCTACGGGGAGCCCGGGAGCTTCGCGGTTTCGCATCACGCCGAACGGTCCCCTCTCCCGCTTGCGGGGGAGGGTTAGGGAGGGGGAGCGGAGCCAGGGTTCGCGAGCAAGCTCGCTCCTACGAAAAGCAAAAGCGCTTTTGCTCTGGCGTTTGGGACTTCCAGAGAAACCACCGAGCGCACCGGAACGCCCCTTCAGAAGGCCGAGCGAAACCGGCGCTCAGGAGGTCATGCGACATGGATGTCGCTAGAGCCCCGATCAGCACAGGGACGTGCTGTCGGGGCGGGCCTCCGTGGCGGGGGAGTTCGCGAGGGTAGCCCGGCTCCATCGGGCCCGTATGTCGGGGCAAGCCTTTTTGGTTCCTTTTTGCGGGGGTGGCCTTCCACCGTTTGACAAAAGGGACTCGCCCGAGGGGGCGAAACAAGAAACATCAACGCACTCGGAGCGGCGCGCTACACCAAGCCCCCAAGTTTTTGGGTTATACCCCTTCGGGCCAGCGCAAGCGCTGTTCGCGATGGAGCCGCGTCCCGCGTTCGCGGGAATGACGAGGTTAAGTGAGGTGCGCGGAACAAAGGTTCGCGAGCAAGAGCTAGGCGCCCCCCTCGATCCTACGAAGAGCATCCATGCGCGGACCGTCAGACAGTTGCTCCTACGGGGGAGAAATACCGTGTTTCCCGGCAACCTGTAGGAGCGGTCCCTGCCCGCGATTTCGCGCGCAGGGCGCGTTCCTACATGGGAATGGTGTCGGTGGGGCGGCAAGGAGCGGATCTCATCCGCGAACCGTGCCGGAACCTCCGGCTATCGCGGACAAGGTCCGCTCGACAGGCGGGACGACGGAGCCGGGGCCAACGGCGGATAACGCCCGGGGCGTTATGCGCCCTACGGTGCGATGGGGGAACGCCCGAGGGCGGGATAACCGGCCGGCGTCCTTGCCTGGCCCCCTCGGGCGCTCGGTTTCACTATGTTTCCGCCTGAGGCCCGGAGCGATTGACCGGGATCAATGCCTGCGGGCTGTTTCCGTGCGCAATGGTCGCACCGTTCAGTTGTCGTTCAGGTTTGGCGCTTCTTGCCCCGGGCCGGTGGGGCCATTCCCGCCAGGCCCTGGCAGGATCAGCTTCCTTGCACCCAGTCGCGGGGATCCTGGGAGAAGTAGTGCCTGTTCAGGTCCAGGGCGTCGTAGGCGGCGGGATCGGCGTCGCGCTTCTCCCGGGCCTTCTCCAGCTGGGCGCAGCCCGTGGAGAAGAGAATGGCGAGCAACGGAATGACGATGGAAAGGCTTTTCATGTTCGAACCTGCCAGGTCGAGTTGAACCGGAATATGGGGTTTGTGGTGCCGTCGGATGGCCCGCTAGCGTGGAGGGCCTTCCGTTGTGCAGATGCCGCTGCCCGCTGCCGGGGCGGTATGGAACCTCAGCCAGAAAGCCTCGCGGCACGTGGAGTCGAACGTCATGCGCCTGGGCTGTACCACGGCGGCCGCAGGGCCGTCGCGAACGACCTCGTAGGTGATCCAGCACTCGGCGCACAGCAGGGTTTCATCCGGCGGGTAGTCGTCCCGTTCCAGCATGCGGCGGATGATCACGCCATCGCTGAACTCGTAGGTGGAGATCGACTGCCGGACTTCGAAGCCATTCTCATGCCAGTGGGTGCTGGTGGTGCTTTCGCGGACGATCCGGGGCTGCGTCGAGGTACCCAGGATCGCCGCGGCGTAGTGGGCCAGGTGGTGCATGGGCGTGGTTCTTTCGATGTGAAGGGAAGGGCGGCCTCAGCTCGTCCGCACGTAGAGCAGCAGGCCATAGCCCAGCAGCATCAGCGGCCAGGCCACGGCCGGCCCGAACAGCAGGGCCCACAGCCGGCCGCGTGGATCGAAGCCCACCCCGTGGACGAAGCCGCCGCTCACCCCGAGCATCACCAGCATCAGCAGGCCATGGCTGTAGCCGCCGCGGGCATCGAGCATCAGCGCCGGGTGGATCAGCAGCACCAGCGCCAGCGGCGCCGCCAGGAGCAGCGAGGCGACGCGGCTCCAGCGGCGGCACAGGGCGCGTTCAGGACTGGCGGCTGTCATCGCTGTCCAGGTCCTGGGTGGTTTCCAGCCAGAGGGCGTTGATGATGCCGAAGCTGCAGGCCAGCAGCACACCGAGAATCCAGGTGAAGTACCACATGCTTGTCGCTCCTCAGTAGAGTCCGTGGGGGTTGGCATCGATGTGCCCGCGGCTCAGCCGGCCCCACATGCGCACGTAGCCCCAGAGGGTGTAGCAGAGGATCAGCGGGACGAAGATGCAGGCCACGGCGAACATGATGCCGAGGGTCTTGTGGCTGGATACCGCGTCCCACAGGGTCAGGCTGGCCGCCGGGTTCTCGCTGGAGGGGAAGACGAAGGGGAACAGCGCGAAGCCGGCGGTGCAGAGCGTGCCGACGATGGCCAGGGCGCTGCCGAGGAAGGTCAGGCCGCCCTTGCCGCCGCTGGCGCTGGCCAGGGCGATGAGCCCGCCGAGGATGCCCAGCGCCGGGGCGAGCATCGTCAGCGGCTGGCGGTGGTAGTTGGCCAGCCAGCCGGCGTTGTCCAGCGTCACTGTCTTGTGCAGCGGGTTGAGCACCGCGTTGCCGTCCACCGCCGAGACCAGGCTGAAGCCGTGCATGCCCAGGCTGACCCAGAGCCCGGCGCCGATGAAGGCCGCCAGGTACGCCAGCGCGCACAATTGCGCGGCGCGGCGCGAGCGTTCGGCCAGCTCGCCGTCGGTGCGCAGCATCAGCCAGGCGCCGCCGTGCAGGCAGAACATGCTCAGGCTGACCACCCCGGCGAGCAGGGCGAAGGGGTTGAGCAGGGCGAAGAAGCCACCGTGGTAGGCCGGCCGCATCAGCTCGTCGAGGGTGAAGGGCAGGCCCTGGAACAGGTTGCCGAAGGCCACGCCGAACACCAGCGCCGGGACGAAGCCGCCGACGAACAGCGCCCAGTCCCAGGCCTTGCGCCAGCGCGGGCTCTCCAGCTTGCTGCGGTAGTCGAAGCCCACTGGCCGGCAGAACAGCGCGAACAGCACCAGCAGCATGGCCCAGTAGAGCCCGGAGAAGGCGGTGGCGTAGACCATCGGCCAGGCGGCGAAGAGGGCGCCGCCGGCGGTGATGAACCACACCTGGTTGCCGTCCCAGTGCGGGGCGATGGTGTTGATCGCCACGCGCCGCTCGTGGTCGTCCCGGGCGACGAAGGGCAGCAGCGCCATGGCGCCCATGTCGAAGCCGTCGGTGAGGGCGAAGCCGATCAGCAGCACGCCGATCAGCACCCACCAGGTGATCTTCAGGGTTTCGTAGTCCATGGCGGGCTCCTCAGGCGGTGGCCGGGCGCTGCGCGGCGCCCTGCTCGAAGTGGTAGCGGCCGGTGTGCAGGCTCGACGGGCCGAGGCGGGCGAACCTGATCATCAGGTACATCTCCACCACCAGCAGCAGGCTGTAGAAGGCGACCAGCGCGATCAGCGAGCCCCACAGGTCGTGGGTGCCCAGGCTGGAGGCGGACAGGTGCACCGGCAGCACTTCGCCGATGGACCACGGCTGGCGGCCGTGCTCGGCGACGTACCAGCCGGTCTGCGCGGCGATCCAGGGCAGCGGCAGGCTCAGCAGCGCCCACTTCAGCAGCCAGGGCTTGCGTTCCTCGTGCTTGCGCGCCGAGGCCCAGAAGGCGCAGGCGAACAGGGCGAGCATGAGGAAGCCGCAGGCGACCATGATGCGGAAGCTGAAGAACAGCGTGAGCACGTCGGGGATGGTGTCCAGGGTGGCCAGGCGGATCTGCTCGTCGCTCGCGTCGACTACCTTGTCGGTGTATTTCTTCAGCAGCAGGCCGTAGCCCAGGTCCAGCTTGACCGCGTCGAAGGCGGCCAGGGTGGCCTTGGAAGTGTCGCCGCCGCGCAACTTCTCCAGCAGCGCATAGGCCGTCATGCCGTTGCGGATGCGCGTCTCGTGCTGCACCAGCAGGTCCTTGATGCCGGTGACCTCCTTGTCCAGCGAGCGGGTGGCGATGATGCCCAGCGCATAAGGGATCTTGATCGCGTAGTGGGTGCGCATCTGCTCCTGGTCGGGGATGCCGAACAGGGTGAAGCCGGCCGGCGCCTGCTCGGTGTTCCACTCGGCCTCGATGGCGGCCAGCTTGGTCTTCTGCACGTCGCCGATCTCGTAGCCGGATTCGTCGCCGAGGATGATCACCGAGAGGATCGAGGCCAGGCCGAAGGCCGAGGCGATGGCGAAGGAGCGGCGGGCGAAGCCCTGGTCGCGCTTCTTCAGCAGGTAGTAGCTGGAGATCGCCAGGACGAAGATGGCGCCGGTCACGTAGCCGGCGGCCACGGTGTGGACGAACTTGACCTGGGCCACCGGGTTGAACAGCAGGGCGCCGAAGTCGGTGAGTTCCATGCGCATGGTCTGGAAGTTGAATTCCGCGCCCACCGGGTTCTGCATCCAGCCGTTGGCGATCAGGATCCACAGCGCCGAGAGGTTCGAGCCCAGGGCCACCAGCCAGGTCACGCTCAGGTGCTGGACCTTCGACAGGCGATCCCAGCCGAAGAAGAACAGGCCGATGAAGGTGGACTCGAGGAAGAAGGCCATCAGCCCCTCGATGGCCAGCGGCGCGCCGAAGATGTCGCCGACGTAGTGGGAGTAGTAGGCCCAGTTGGTGCCGAACTGGAACTCCATGGTCAGCCCGGTGGTGACGCCTAGGGCGAAGTTGATGCCGAACAGCTTGCCCCAGAACTGCGTCATGTCCTTGTACACCTGCTTGCCGGTCATCACGTAGACCGACTCCATGATCGCCAGCAGGAAGGCGAGGCCCAGCGTCAATGGGACGAACAGGAAGTGGTACATCGCCGTCATGGCGAACTGCAGGCGTGACAGGTCGACTACGGCTTCGGAAATCATCACGGGGACTCCTTGGCGGGGGTGGATGTGGGCGCGGGGGTGCCCAGCAGGTGCGCGCTGACCTGCCGTTCGCCCTCGACGGGAAGGGTGGGGTGGGCGAACCAGATGGCCTTGATGGCCAGGAGCAGGGCCAGCTTGATCAGCACGATGGCCGCCAGTTCCCTGACCAGCTTCGGGTAGCGGATTGACGCACTCACTTGTGCACCTCTGGAGCGGCTGCTGTAATACCCCATAGGGTATTTAAGAAGTGCCCTTCCAATGAGATGGCAGATTGACGCAGCAGGGGGGGCGAGGTATCGCCCGAGACCTGGCCCGGCAATCCGCGCCGCTCATGTTCACCGTGCCGGATGACCCGCGCGGGAGCTGACCAAGGAGATCGTCATGAAAACGAATGTCGGGACTGTCGACCGCGCTGTGCGCATCATCGTGGGGCTGCTGCTGATCGGGCTGAGCCTCGCCGGCATGATCGGCTGGTGGGGGTGGATCGGCGTAGTGCCGCTGGCCACCGGCATCTTCCGTTTCTGCCCGGCCTACCCGCTGCTGGGCATCAGTACCTGCAAGGCCTGCAAGCGAGCCTGACGCAGGGCACGGGCCATGCCCGGCGGCTTCCCCGTCGCCGGGCTGGCTGTGCCCGGCGAACAGCGCTACCCTCACGTCCGGGCGCCGGGTTGCCAGGGATGGAGGCCGCATGGGGCCGTCACCTCGGGATGCGCGTTGGAAGGTACACGTGAGTAGAAAAACCGATATCACCCCCCAGGAAGCGATGCTCAACCGCCTGGCCCGGATCGAGGGCCAGGTGCGCGGGTTGCAGGCCATGATCCGCCGGGGCGAGGAGTGCGAGACCATCGCGCTGCAGTTCCGCGCGGCGCGCAAGGCCCTGGACAAGGCCTACCAGGAGCTGCTCGCCTGCCTGCTGGAAGAGGCCTTCGACGACCGCGAGCAGGACCCGGCGCAGACGTTGCAGCGGGTCCGGGCGATCTTCACGAAGTACACCTGAAGGCGGCGCCTGCTCGCCCTGGCGCATGCCTGGCGAATGTCCTTTCATATGACGCCCAGCGCCCCCAGGCTGCGGTAGAGCATGTACAGCGCGGTGGCGCCGATCAGGCTCGCGGACACCAGGTTCAGGGTGCCCTGGCTGCGTGACAGGCGCGTCGCCAGCCAGGCGCCGCACAGCCCGCCGGCCACCCCGCCGCTGATGAAGACCACCGCCAGCGGCCAGTCCACCAGGCCCGAGCGTGCGTAGTTGAATGCGGTGGTCAGGCCGAAGGCGGTCACCGCCACCAGCGAACTGCCCACGGCGAAGAGGATCGGCATGCGCGTGGCGGCCATCAGGCCGGGGACGATGAGGAAGCCGCCGCCGATGCCGAAGAACCCCGACAGGGCACCGGCCAGGCCGCCGAACGCCGCCAGCCGCGGGGCGTTGCCGCGGCCCAGCGCCACCGCGGCGTCCCCCTCGCTGGCGCGCCCGCGCAGCATCAGCGCCGCCACCACCAGCATCAGCAGGGCGAACAGCACCAGCAGCTTCTGGCCGTCGAAGGCCTTGCCCAGGGACGAGCCGAAGAAGGCGCCGACCATCCCGACCAGCGCGAACACCGAGGCGCAGGGCCACTTCACGTTGCCCCGGCGGGCATGGTTGAGCAGGTTGGCGGCGGCGTTGGCGGCCACCGCCAGGGCGCTGGTGCCGATGGCGACGTGGGGGTTGTCGACGCCGACCAGGTAGACCATCAGCGGCACGGCCAGGATCGAGCCGCCCCCGCCGACCAGGCCGAGGGTGAAGCCCACCAGCGATCCGGCGGCGGCGCCGAGCAGGTACTGCAACAGGCTGAGGGTCGGCATCTTGGCCTCCTCAGGCGGACTGTTCGGCGTTGCGCCGGCCGGGCGCGCAGAGCCACTCGCGGCCCTTGAGCATGGCGTTCCAGTAGATGCCCGGCAGCGCCTCGGACTTCAGGTGCCAGGCCAGGCGCGACGGCTTGCGGCCGTCGAGCAGCCAGCGCGGGAAGGTGGGCAGCAGCTTGCCGCCGTAGCCGAACTCGGCGAGCACGATCTTGCCGCGCTCCACGGTCAGCGGGCAGGAGCCGTAGCCGTCGTAGGCCGCCGTCAGGGGCTGGCCGTCGAGGCAGGCGAGGGCGTTCTGCGCCACCACCGGCGCCTGCTTGCGCGCCGCCGCGGCGGTCTTGGCGTTGGGCGCGGCGCTGGCGTCGCCGAGGGCGAAGACGTTGGCGAAGCGCGCATGGCGCAGGGTCGTCGGGTCGACGTCGATCCAGCCTGCGTCGCCGGCCAGCGGGCTGCTGCGGATGAAGTCCGGGGCGGTCTGCGGCGGGCACACGTGGAGCATGTCGAACTCGCGCACTTCCTCGTGGCGCTGGCCGTCGGCATCGGTGCGGGCGAAGGTGGCGGTGCGCGCCGGGCCGTCGACCGCCGCCAGGGTCGAGCCGAAGTTGAGCTGGGCGCGGTAGCGCTCGACGTACTCCATCAGCGTCGGCACGTAGTCCGCCACGCCGAACAGCGCGGCGCCGGCGGTGTGGAACTGGATGTCGATGCCGTCCAGGCGGCCGCCGCGCAGCCAGTGGTCGGCGGACAGGTACATGGCCTTCTGCGGCGCGCCGGCGCACTTGATCGGCATCGGCGGCTGGGTGAAGAGCGCGCGGCCGCGGTGCAGGCCACGCACCAGCTGCCAGGTGTAGGGCGCCAGGTCGAAGCGGTAGTTGGAGGTCACGCCGTTGCGCCCGAGGGTCTCGGCCAGGCCGGGGATGGCGTTCCAGTCCAGCTTCAGGCCGGGCGCCAGGACCAGCACGCGGTACCTCAGGCTGGCGCCGTTGGCCAGGATCACCCGGTCGTCCTGCGGCGCGAAGGCCGCCGCGGCGGAGCGCTCCCAGGCCACGCAGTCGGGGATCAGCGCCGCCATCGGGCGCACCGTGCGGTCGGGGGTGAAGACGCCGGCGCCGACCATGGTCCAGCCCGGCTGGTAGTAGTGCTCCGTGGCCGGCTCGACCATGCAGATGCTCAGGTTCTGGCGGCGCTTGAGCAGGCTGGCGCAGGTGGCCAGGCCGGCGGCGCCGGCGCCGATCACCACCAGGTCGTAGAGGGGCTCGCCGCGTGCCGGGCGCGGGCCTGCGGCCGCCTGCAGGCGCGGGCGCAGCTGGCCGAGATCGAAGCCGGCCCTGGCGGCGCGGGCGAGTATGTCGTCCAGGGGCCGTTGCCCCGCCTGGGACAGCGCCCAGAGCGTGGCCGAGCGGGTGCCGGTGCGGCAGTAGGCGAGCGTCGGGCCGCTCTGGCCGGCGAGGGCGGCGGAGAAGGCGCGCACGTCGGCGTCCCCGATGGCGCCGCTGATCACCGGCAGGTAGACGAAGGCGAGGCCCTGGTCGGCGGCGGCCGCGGCCATGGCCCGGCTGTCCGGCTGGCCGTCGGCCTCGCCGTCGGGGCGGTTGCAGATCAGGCCGCGGATGCCGGCGGCGGCCAGGGCGGGAAGGTCTTCGGGGTTCAGTTGCGGGGCGACGCAAAGGCCATCGTCCAGGGGCAGACGTTGCATGGCGGGTTCCTCTTCTTCTTTCGGCGGCGCAAGGCAAGGGGAGGGCGGCGGGACAGCGGCCGTCATGGCCCGCCGTCGGCGGCTCAGAGCAGGTTCAGCGGCAGCTTGAGGTAGCGCACGCCGTTGTCTTCCGGCTCCGGCAGGTGGCCGCCGCGCATGTTCACCTGCACCGAGGGCAGCATCAGGCGCGGCATCGGCAGGGTGGCGTCGCGGGCGTCGCGCATGGCGACGAACTCGGCTTCGCTCACGCCGTCGTGGACATGGACGTTGCCGGCGCGCTGCGCGCCGATGCTGGTTTCCCAGGCGTAGTGGTCGCGGCCCGGGGCCTTGTAGTCGTGGCAGAGGAATACCCGCGTGCGCCCCGGCAGGCCGAGCAGCCGGCGGATGGAGCGGAACAGCGTGGCGCTGTCGCCGCCGGGGAAGTCGCAGCGCGCCGTGCCGTAGTCGGGCATGAACAGGGTGTCGCCGGGGAATACCGCGTCGCCGATCACGTAGGCCATGCAGGCCGGGGTATGCCCGGGCACGTGCAGGGCGATGGCCTGCAGGTTGCCGATGCGGAAACTTTCGCCATCCGCGAAAAGATGATCGAACTGGCTGCCGTCGCGGGCGAAGGCGCTGCCGGCGTTGAAGATCTTGCCGAAGGTCTGCTGCACCCGGGTGATGCGTTCGCCGATGGCCAGCCGGCCACCCAGGCGCTCCTGCAGCAGCGGCGCGGCGGACAGGTGGTCGGCATGGGCGTGGGTCTCCAGCAGCCAGGCCACCCGCAGGTCGTTGGCCTGGATGAACGCCATCAGGCCCTCGGCCGATTCCTGGTGGGTGCGGCCGCTGGCCTGGTCGAAGTCGAGCACGCTGTCGATGATGGCGCAGGCGTTGCTGGCTGGGTCGCACACCACATGGCTGACGGTGAAGGTGGCTTCGTCGAAGAAGGAGGTGACCTGCGGGGCGAGGGCGCGGCCGGCGGCGGCGGCGTCGACCAGTGCGCTGGCGGCGGCCAGGGCGGCATCGGCATGGTGGGCGGACATGGGGGACGTCTCCTGCGGCATTGACCTGAATCATGCTTACACTATTTCTTTAATAGTGCAATTATGAAAACGTCGAAGTGTCGGCGTCGACGCTACCGGGCCGGGGCGGTAGCATGACGGCCTGTTCAGCCGAGGATCTGGATCACCGTGGAAGCCAATGCCTGTGCCGCTCCCTCCATGCCGCCGCTGCGCCAGAACGACCGTGCGCCGGAGTTCCGCGCCCGCACCACCCGTGGCGACGTTGCCCTGAGCGACTACCGCGGCCGCTGGTTGCTGCTGTTCTCCCACCCGGCGGACTTCACCCCGGTGTGCACCAGCGAGTTCATCGCCTTCGCCCGCGCCAAGCCGCGCTTCGACGAACTGGGCTGCGAACTGCTGGCCCTGTCGGTGGACGGCCTCTACTCGCACCTGGCGTGGATACGCGACATCCACGAGCGCTTCGGCGTGGCCATCGACTTCCCGATCATCGAGGACCCCTCCATGGCCATCGCCCGCGGCTACGGCATGGTCGCCCCCGATGCGGTGGACAGCTCGACCACCCGGGTCAGCTACGTGATCGACCCGGAGGGCATCATCCGCGCCCTGAGCTGGTACCCGATGAACGTCGGCCGCTCGGTGGAGGAACTGCTGCGCCTGGTCGCCGCGCTGCAGGCCACCGACCGGCACGCCGCCTCCACGCCGGAGGGCTGGCAGCCCGGCGGCGCGCTGCTGGAGCCGGTGGCCCTGGATGCGCACGAGGCGTTGCAGGTCGAACCCGGCCCGGACGAAACCTGGTACTACCGCTGGAAGAAACCATGAAAACCCCGGCCGACGAGGGCCTGGAAGCCCTGAAGGAGCGCGCCAACGACGCCGCCGACCTGCTGCGCCTGCTGGCCAACCCGACGCGCCTGCTGCTGCTCTGCCAGATCGCCCGGGGTGAATGTTCCGTGGCGGAACTGGAGCGCGACCTCGGCCTGCGCCAGCCCGGCCTGTCGCAGCAACTGGCGGAGTTGCGGCAGAACCAGCTGGTGAAGACCCGCCGCGAATCCCGCTCGATCTACTACAGCCTGGCCGACGCCCGCGTGCAGGTGCTGCTGGAAGCACTGCACGAGGCGCTGTGCGGCGACCCGCAGCTGCAGCAGGCGACCAGGCCCCCCGCCAGGATGGCGCCGGCGCCCGGGGAGAGCGCGCGTTTCGCCCGGATCGAGCGTTAGGTCGCAGTCCTTCTTCTTATGATGCCGACGAATTGCCGGGCCATCCGTAGCTGCATGGGCTGTGGAGCTTGGCTTCTGGCGTGCTCGAGCGGCGTTGGTCGTCCACCCGGGCCCCGGGCCCCGGGCTCGGGTGTCGGCCCGAGGGCCGGTTTCATGTTGGATGAATCCAATATTTCTTACCTTCATGTGTTGAAATCCTAACCTAACCCCGGCTTCGCCCCCTCCATTCGATCCGCCTGCACACGCGGGCTGCCGCCCGCGCTTCCCGCCTGTTCATATAACTTTTTGATTTTCCGTCTGTTTTCTCTTCTTCGCCGGCGGTGCGGCATTGCTGCGCCGGTTCGTCCCTGGGTTTTCGACCCGCCAGTCATTCCGTGAGGAAGGCGTTCGCCTGCCTGTTGACAGCTTTTGCCATCCGCTCATACTCTGGATGCATCGCTGCATACATTTAAGAGTGCAACTAAACATACAGCGATAGGTTGCTTGTCCTTCTGCCTACAAGAACAAATCAACGGAGAGGTCAAAATGGCTCGTATGTTCCCTCGCTCCATCCGCAAAGCCCTCGCCTGCGCGGCCGCCCTCGGCGCGCTGCTCACCCAGGCGCCGTCCCAGGCCGCCGATACGTCCATGTGGCAGGGCGTGCAGAAGGCCGGCGTGTTGCGCTGCGGCGCCGCGGTCGCCGCGCCCTATGTGATGCGCGACGCCGGTAGCGGCCAGTACAGCGGCTACTTCGTCGACCTGTGCCGCGACTTCGGCGAGAAGGTGCTGAAGGTCAAGGTGGAGTTCGTCGACACCAACTGGGACAACCTCGTGGCCGGCCTGCAGAGCGGCAAGTGGGACCTGGCCATGGCCCTCAACCAGACGCCCGAGCGGGCGCTGGCGGTGGCCTTCTCGGCGCCGGCCACCGACTACCAGGTGTCGCTGGTGGTGAACAAGGAGAACCCCAAGTTCAGCGGCGCCGGCAACGCCATCGCCGACTACGACAAGCCCGGCGTGACCTTCGCGGTGATGTCCGGCACCGCCCAGGACAAGGCGATTTCCTCGGTGGTCAGGCAGGGCACCGTCATGCGCCTGCCGGGCATGGACGAGACGCGCCTGGCGCTGATGTCGCGGCGCGCCGACGTGCTGGTCGACGCCAGCGACACCAACCACCTGTTCGCCATGGCCAACGACTGGGCCCGCGAAGTCCTGCCCAAGCCGGCCCTGGCCAAGCAGGGCGTGGCCTTCGGCATGCGCCGCGACATCTCCGCGGCGGACCTGCAGGTGCTCAACATCTACGTGACCCAGCGTCGCGAGACCGGCGAGATCGACCGCCTGGTCGACAAGGCCTCCGCCGAAGTCAACGCCAAGACCGCCGCCAAGTAACTCCTGCCGATACCGGGGGCCGCGCAGCGGCGGCCCCCGCGGAGAACACCGCTCATGAATACCCCCCGTTTGGTGGCTGCCCAGCCACAGGCCCCGTTCGCCCCGGATTCCGCTACCGGCGGCGACTTCATCCAGCTGCGTGGCGTATGCAAGGCCTACGGCGAACAGCTGGTGGTGATGGACAACATGGACCTGGACATGCGCGCCGACGACCGCCTGGTCATCATCGGCCCGTCCGGCAGCGGCAAGAGTTCGCTGCTGCGCGTGCTGATGGGCCTGGAGGGCATCCAGGGCGGCAGCATCGCCTTCCAGGGCAAGCCCTACATCAGCGGCGGCCAGCGCCGCGGCAAGCCCCTGGACGAAAGCCTGCGCACCCAGATCGGCATGGTGTTCCAGCACTACACGCTGTTCCCGCACCTGTCGGTGCTGGGCAACCTGATCCTCGCCCCGTGCAAGGTCCATGGCCTGTCCAGGGCCGCGGCCACCGAGAAGGCCCGCGCCTACCTCGCCCGCCTGGGCCTGGAGAGCAAGCTGCACGCCTATCCCAGCCAGCTTTCCGGCGGCCAGAAGCAGCGCGTGGCCATCGCCCGCGCGCTGATGCTCGAACCCAAGCTGATGCTGTTCGACGAAGTCACCTCGGCGCTGGACCCGGAGATGGTCATCGAGGTGCAGAACGTGATGCTGCAGCTGGCCGAGCAGAAGATGGCGATGATCATCGTCACCCACGACATGCACTTCGCCCGCCACATCGCCACCCGCGTGGTGTTCTGCGCCAACGGCCGGGTGGTCGAGCAGGGCCCGCCCGAGCAGATCTTCAGCCAACCCAGGGAAGCCCGCACCCGCGAGTTCCTGGAAAAGGTCGTGCACCTGGATTGAGGGCGGCGCCATGAACTATCAATTCGACTTCCATTTCTTGAGCGGCAGTCTGCCGGCGCTGCTCGGCGGCCTGAAGGTCACCCTGGAGCTGGCCCTGGTATCGAACCTCATCGGCCTGGTGTGCGGCTTCGGGCTGTGCCTGATGACCCTCAGCCGCTGGTTCTTCGTGCGCTGGCCGGCGCAGCTGTTCATCGAGTTCTTCCGCTGCACCCCGGCGCTGCTGCAGATCGTCTGGTTCTTCTACTGCGTGCCGATGCTCTTCAACGTGTTCATCGACCCCATCGCCATGGGCTTCCTGGCCCTGGGCCTGAACCTCACCGCGTTCAACGCCGAGGCCTACCGCGCCGGCGTGCAGGCGGTGCCGCGCGAGCACCTGGACGCCTGCGTCGCCCTGGGCCTGAAGCCCTGGCAGCGCACGCTCCACGTGGTGCTGCCGCAGGCCCTGCGCAGCGCCGTGCCGGTGCTGATGACCAACGGCATCGGCAGCCTGCAGCAGAGCGCCCTGGTGGCGATAGTCGCGGTGTCCGACCTGATGTACGTCGGCAAGAGCCTGGCCACCGAGGCCTACCGCCCCCTGGAAACCTACACCCTGATAGCCCTCGTCTACTTCGCCCTGTCGCTGCCCATCGGCCAACTGGTGCAGTACCTCGAACGGCGCCAGGACCTGGCGACGCAGCGCTGAGGAAACCGCCATGAGCCTCGATTTTTCCGTCGTCTTCTCCTACTGGCAGGTGCTGCTCAAGGGCCTGGCCCTGACCCTGGCCTTCACCCTCGGCTGCGCCGTCATCGGCAGCCTGTCCGGCTTCGTCCTGGCCCTGCTGCGCAGCGTGCGCAGCCGCCTGCTGAAGGTGCCGGTGACGCTGTTCGTGGAGTTCTTCCGCGGCACGCCGCTGCTGATCCAGCTGTTCTGGGTGTTCTTCTGCTTCCCGGTGGTGTTCGGCCTGGACATCCCGCCCTACGTCTCGGTGGTGATCTCGCTGACGCTGTACATGGCGGCCATCACCAGCGAGACCTTCCGCGGCGCGCTCAAGTCCATCGCCGGCGAGCAGCACGACGCCTGCACCGCGCTGGGCCTCACCCCGCGGGTGAAGGTGCTCTACGTGATCTTCCCGCAGGCGCTGCTGCGCGCGGTCCCGCCGCTGCTGTCGAACGTCGTCAGCCTGTTCAAGGAAAGCGCGCTGATCTCCTCCGTCGGCGTCGCCGACCTGATGTTCGTCGGCCAGAACATCTCCAACAGCACCGCGCGGCCGGTCGAGTTCCTCTCCGCCGTCGCCGTCATCTACTTCCTCGTGGCTTTCCCGCTGACCCGCCTGGTCGGCGTGATCGAAGCCCGGATGCTCAGGCGCTACGCCTACTAACCCCCCACCACCGATGCGGAGATCCACCATGCAACTCACTGGCATCCTGCCCGCCCTCGTCACGCCCTTCGACAAGTCCGGCGCGGTCGACCACGACACCCTGGCGTCGATCCTCGAATACCAGCTCAAGGCCGGCGTCAGCGGCTTTGTCCCGCTGGGCTCGACCGGCGAGTACTACGCGCTGACCAACGAGGAGCGCCGCCAGGTCCTGGCCACGGTCAAGGAAGTGGTCGGCGAGCGCGGCACCCTGATCGCCGGCGCCAACGGCTCCTGCACCCGCGAGGTGCTGGAGCAGGTCAGGCAGACCGTCGAGGCCGGATACACCAACCTGCTGATCGCCCCGCCGTACTATGCGCTGCCGTCCCAGGAAGAGCTGCTGGCGCACTACCGGACCATCCTGGAGACCTTCCCGGAAATCAACCTGGTGCTCTACAACTACCCGGTGCGCACCAACGTCGAGGTCGGCATGGGCGTGGTCCAGGCGCTGGCCGAGCACCCGCGCGTCATCGCCATCAAGGAAAGCAGCGGCAACCTGCTGCGCGCCATCGAGATCGGCACCACCTACAAGGACAAGGTGCAGCTGTCCTGCGGCTCCGACGACCAGGCCCTGGACTTCTTCCTCTGGGGCGCCAGCAGCTGGATCTGCGGCCCGGCCAACTGCTTCCCCGACCAGGTGACCGACTTCTACCGCAAGTTCGCCTCCGGCGACCTGGCCGGCGCCCAGGACGTGATGCGCAGCCTGTTCCCGGTAATGGCCAGCCTGGAAAGCGGCAAGTTCGTGCAGAAGGTGAAGTACGGCTGCGAGCTGGCCGGCTTCAGCGCCGGCAACGCGCGCGCCCCGCTGCTGCCGCTGACCGACGAAGAAAAGGCCGAATTCCGCAAGGTATTCGAGGCTTCCCAGCGCTGAGCGCATGGACGCCGCTACCCGCCCCGGCAGCGGCGTCCCCTGGAGGACGCACCCCATGAGCCGACAGAGTTTCACCTGCATCGAAGGCCATACCGAAGGCATGCCCGTGCGCATGGTCATCGATGGCGCCCCCGAGCTGCACGGCGCCAGCATGAGCGAAAGGCGCCAGCACTTTCTGGCCGAGTACGACTGGATCCGCCGGGCGCTGATGCTCGAACCGCGCGGCCACGCGCACATGTCGGGCACCCTGCTCTACCCGCCCGTGAGCGAGGACGCCGACCTCGCACTGCTGTTCATCGAAACCTCCGGCTGCCTGCCCATGTGCGGCCACGCCACCCTCGGCTCGATCACCTTCGCTCTGGAGGCCGGCCTGGTCCGGCCGAAGACGCCGGGCACGGTGATCGCCGACGTTCCCGCCGGGCGCGTCAGCGCGCAATACCGCATGCAGGACGGCAAGGTCGGCGGCGTGCGCTTCACCAACGTGCCGAGCTTCCTCCTGCACCGCGACCTGGGCATCCAGCTGCCGGCCCTCGGCGAGCTGCGCCTGGACATCGCCTACGGCGGCAACTTCTACCCGATCATCGAGCCGCAGCCGAACTACCCCGGCTGCGAGCACTTCACCCCGCAGCAATTGCTGGCCTGGGGGCGCGAGGTGCAGGCGCTGGTGAACCGCGAGTTCGCCGTGGCGCACCCCGAGGACGCCAGCATCCACGGCGTGAAGCACTGCATGTGGGCCGGCCGCCCCTTGGCAGCCGACGCCGATGGGCGCAGCGTAGTGATTGCCGGCGACAGCCTGATCGACCGTTCGCCCTGCGGCACCGGCACCTCGGCCCGGGTGGCCCAGCGCCATGCCCGCGGCCTGCTGGCGCGCGATGGCGTGTTCCGCCATGAAAGCCTGATCGGCAGCCGCTTCGACGGCCGCGTCGAGGAAGTCCTGGCCCTGGCCGACGGCACGCCGGCGGTGCGCCCGAGCATCGAGGGCCGGGCCTGCATCACCGGCCGCGCCGAGCATTACGTCGACAGGGCCCAGCCCTACTGGCAGGGTTTCAGCCTGGAAGACTTCACCGACCACCGCTGCCCAGAAGAGACCGTGAAATGAACGACCCGCAAGCCGCTTCGCAAAACGCCATCGTCGTCGGTGGCGGCATCGTCGGTGTCTGCTGCGCCCTGTACCTGCAGCGCGAAGGCTACCGCGTCACCCTGGTGGACCCGGCCGCGCCGGGCGACAGCACAGCGAAATGGAGCTGCGGGCAGATGGCGGTGAGCGAGGTCATCCCGCTGTCCAAGCCGGGCATCCTGATGAAGGTGCCCGGCTGGCTGCTCGACCAGCGGGGCCCGCTGGCCCTGCGCCCCAGCGCGTTGCCGGGCATCCTGCCGTGGTTCCTGCGCTTCGTCGCCTGCGCGCGGCATTCGAAGATCACCGAGATAGCCCGCGACATGGCGCGCCTCACCCACCACGTCTACCAGGACTACGCGCCGCTGCTCGACGCCTGCGCGGACAAGAGCCTGCTCGGCCAGCGGCCGATCATCGAGGTGTTCGACTCGCCCGCCGCCCTGGTCCACGAGCGCCCGCACCTGGAGCTGCGCAAGTCGCTGGGCTTCCAGTCCGAGGAGCTCGACGGTGCCGCCATCGGCGACCTCGAACCGGCCCTGGCCGGCAAGTTCCAGCACGGCCTGCTGTTCCCCGACTGGCGCGCGGTGAACGACACCGAAGGCTTCATCGCCGCCCTCACCGCGAGCTTCGTCGCCCAGGGCGGCATCCGCGTGCGCGAGCGGGTGAAGCACATCGACGAAAGCGCCGACCGCGCCGCCGGCGTCACCCTGGCCGACGGCAGCCGCTACCCCGCCCAGCTGGTGGTGGTGGCCGCCGGCACCGGCTCGCGGCAGTTCTTCGACCAGCTCGGGGTGAGCATCCCGCTGGCCGGCATCGCCGGCTACCAGGCGGTGCTACCCACCCCGGGCGTGGAAATCCGCCATTCGGTGATCTACGCCGACGGCGGCTTCTGCTTCGCCCCCATGACCCGCGGCCTGCAGATCGGCGGCACCATCGAGTTCGCCGGCCCCAACGCCGAACCCAACTTCCGGCGCGCCGAAATCATCCTGGAAAAGGCCCGCCGCGTGCTGCCGCAGCTCGACACCGCCAAGGTCGAGTTCGGCGTCGGCTACCGGCCCTTCCTGCCCGACACCAAGCCGGTGATCGACCGCTCGCCGCGCCTGGGCAACGTGCTCATGGCCTTCGGCCACGGCCAGCTCGGCCTAACCCTGGGTGCCACCACCGGCCGCCTGGTCGCCGACCTCGCCGCCGGCCGCCGCCCGGCCCAGGACCTCAGCCCCTTCAGCGCTCGCCGCTTCGCCTTCATCGGAGGAACCGCATGAACTACCAGCAGCTCTACATCGACGGCCAATGGCTCGCCCCCGCCAAGGGCGGCAGCTTCGACACCTTCGACCCCAGCGACGAAACCCTCCTCGCCCGGGTGGCCGCCGCCACCGCCGAAGACGTAGACGCGGCGGTCAGGGCCGCGCGCGCCGCCTTCGACGAAGGTCCCTGGCCGCACATGAGCGGGGCCGAGCGCGCCGCCGTGCTGCGGCGCATCGCCGAAGGCATCCGCGGCCGCCAGCAGGCGCTGGCCGAGCTGGAAGTGCGCGACAACGGCAAGCCGCTGCCCGAGGCGCTGTGGGACATCGGCGACACCGCCGGCTGCTTCGACTTCTACGCCGACCAGGCGGAACGGCTCGACGCCACCCGGGAGCAGGACGTGGCCCTGGCCGACGAGCGCTTCAGCTCGGTGGCGCGCAGGGAGCCGGTCGGCGTGGCCGGCGCCATCATCCCCTGGAACTTCCCCATGCTGATGGCCGCCTGGAAGGTCGCCCCGGCGCTGGCCGCCGGTTGCAGCATGGTCCTCAAGCCCTCCGAGCTGACCCCGCTGACCGCCCTGGAGCTGGCCGCCATCGCCCACGAGGCGGGCCTGCCGGCCGGGGTGCTCAACGTGGTCACCGGCCTGGGCGCCGAGGCCGGCGCGCCGCTGGCCGAGCACCCGGGCGTGGACAAGCTGGCCTTCACCGGCAGCGTGCCCACCGGCGGCCGGATCATGCAGGCCGCCGCCCGCGACATCAAGAACATCAGCCTGGAGCTGGGCGGCAAGTCGCCCTTCGTGATCTTCGCCGACAGCGACATCGAGGCCGCGGTGGAGTGGATCCTCTTCGGCATCTTCTGGAACCAGGGCCAGGTCTGCTCGGCCACCTCGCGGGTGCTGGTGCAGCGCGAACTCTACGAACCGCTGCTGGCCCGCCTGGCCGGGGAGGCGGGCAAGATCACCATCGGCAACGGCCTGGAGGCCGGCGTGCTGCTCGGCCCGCTGGTCAACCGCACGCAGTACGACAAGGTGCTGCAGGCCATCGGCCGCGGCCTGGAGGAGGGCGCCCGGCTGGTCTGCGGCGGCGAGCGCCCGGCCGGCTTGGACAAGGGCTACTACCTGCAGCCGACGGTGTTCGCCGACGTGCCGCGGGACAGCTGGGTGTGGAACGAGGAAATCTTCGGCCCGGTGGTCTGCGTGCGCCCCTTCGACAGCGAGGAGGAGGCCGTGCGCGAAGCCAACGACTCGCGCTTCGGCCTGGCCGCCGCGGTGATGTCCCGCGACCTGCCGCGCTGCGAGCGGGTGGCCCGCGCCCTGCGCGCGGGCATCGTCTGGATCAACTGCTCGCAACCGACCTTCACCGAGGCGCCCTGGGGCGGCTACAAGCACAGCGGCATCGGCCGCGAGCTGGGCGAGTGGGGCCTGAACAACTACCTGGAAACCAAGCAGATCACCCGCTATGACAGCGAGCAGCCCTGGGGCTGGTACATCAAGTGAGGTTCGACTGATGCGTTGGAAGAAAACCCTGCAACTGGCCGACGTGCACTGCGAAGGCGAGATCGGCAAGGTCATCACCGGCGGGGTGCTCGGCATCCCCGGTGCGACCATGCTGGACAAGATGAACTACATCAACGAGGTCGACGACAGCCTGCGCCGCCTGGTGGTGATGGAGCCGCGCGGCTGCCTGCAGATGTCGGTGAACCTGCTGCTGCCGCCGACCGACCCCGCGGCCGACGCCGGCTTCATCGTGCTGCAGGCGGACAAGGCCCACCCCATGTCCGGCAGCAACTGCATCTGCGTGGTCACCGCGCTGCTGGAGCTGGGCATGCTGCCCATGCGCGAACCGGAAACCACCGTGGTGCTGGACACCCCGGCCGGCCTGGTGACGGCCCGCGCGCGCTGCGCCGACGGGCGCTGCCTGGGGGTGTCGCTGGACATGGTGCCGGCGTTCGTCGAGCAGCTGGACGTGGCGATCGACGGCGGCGAGTTCGGCCCGATCCGCGCGGACATCGCCTTTGGCGGCGTGTACTACGCGCTGGTGGACGTGCAGCAGGTCGGCCTGACCATCGCCCCCGAGAACGCCCGCGAGCTGGCCGACGCCGGGGTGAAGCTCAAGGACAGGATCAACCGCCAGGTCAGCGTGCGGCACCCGCTGTACGAGCAGATCGACGAAGTGGCCTACGTGATGTTCCGCAACCGCCTGGACGCGCGCACCTACCAGACCTGCACCACGCTGCCGCCGGGGCGCGTCGACCGCTCGCCCTGCGGCACCGGCAGCTCGGCGAACCTCGCCACCCTGAGCGCCCGCGGCCTGGTGCAGCCCGGCGAGCGCCTGGTGTCGCGCTCGACCATCGGCGGCGAGTTCCAGGTGGAGCTGCTGGGCCACACCGACGTGGCCGGGCGCCCCGCGGTGCTGCCGCGGGTGGAGGGGCGCGCCTGGCTGTACGGCATCCAGCAGATCGGCGTCGATCCGGACGACCCGCTGGCCGAGGGCTTCATGCTCAGCGACACCTGGGGGCCGGGCTTCCCTCGCTGAGGGCAGCGTGCCGAAGCCGCAGGCCAAACAATAAATGAAGGGCAGCCCGGCGCTGCCCCGGAGCGAGACCGAGCCCATGGGTGTAGTGACGATGGAAGCGCAAGGCAGTCTACGGCGGCATGGAGGGCGCTACATCTATGAAGAGCTGCGCAAGCAGATACTGACCCTGCAACTGCGCCCCGGCGTGCAGCTGGACGAGGTGTCGCTGGCGGCGCAGTTCGGCGTATCGCGCTCGCCGGTGCGCGATGCGCTGGCCCGCCTGGTCAGCGAGGGGCTGGTGACCATCCTGCCCAACCGCACCACCCTGGTGACGCCTTTCGAGATCGAGGAGTTCCCCAACTACATCGCCGCGGTGGACCTGACCCAGCGCGCGGTGACGCGGCTGGCGGCCCTGCACCGCACCGAGCGGGACCTGGTGCGCATCCGCGAAGCCAACGCGGCCTACGTTCGTGCCCTGGGGCGGGGCAACTTCCAGGAGATGTCCGAGCTGAACAAGGCCTTCCACCTGGAAATCGCCCGGGCCGGGAGAAACCCCTACCTCACGAGCTACTACGAGAAGCTGCTGGGGGAGGGGCAGAGGCTGCTGCACCTGCATTTCGACTTCATCGTCAGCTCCGCCAAGTTCGGCCCCCCGGACGGCGACCACGACGAGATCATCGAAACCATCGCCCGGCAGGACGCGGATGCGGCGGAAAGGGCCTCCCACGAGCACACGATCCTGTTCCGCGACCGCTTCCTCGAATTCATGAAGCAGAACCTGACGAAGAGCATCTCGGTGCTGTAGCCGGGGCGGTTGCGCCCCACTGACCTCGGCCACTTTCCCCCATGCAGACAGGTCACTTTCCTCGACACATCGCCGTACTGGTGCTGGCCGGCCTGGCCTGTGCCTTCGCCGGCAACCATATCGCCGCGCGGATCGCCTTCGACGACGGCGCCGGGCTGCTGCTCGCGATCCTGTGCCGCTCCGGCGTCACCGCGCTGGCGCTGGCCGTCCTGGTGTGCGTGGGGCGGCAGCCCCTGCGCCTGGGCCCGGAGGCCGCGCGCTGGCAACTGCTGATGGGCTGCCTCGTCGGCATCCAAAGCTTCTGCATCTACTCCGCCGTCGCCCTGATCCCGGTCGGCCTGGCCTTGCTGGTGGTGAACCTCTCGCCGGTCGTCCTGGTGCTGTTCACCTGGCTGCTCGGCGGGCCGGCGCCATCGCGCCGGGCGCTGCTGATCATGGCCGGCATCTTCTGTGGCCTGCTGGTCGCCCTGGACGTGCCGGCTGCCCTGGCGACCCAGCGGCTGGACCTGCGCTGGACGAAGGGGGTGCTGTTCAGCCTGGCCGGGGCGATGGTGTTCGCCGGCGCTCTGTGGATCTCGGAGAACCGCCTGTCGCGCCTGCCCGGAACGCTGCGCAGCATGCTGACCATGGCCCTGGTCTTCTCCTGCGCCGCCCTGGCCGGCGCCGCGGACGTCGTGCCCGGCGGGCTGACGCTGCCGAGAAGCGCCGCGGGCTGGTCGGCGCTGGCCTTCCTGGTACTGCTCTACGGCATGGCCTTTTCCACCTTGTTCGTCTTCATGCCCAGGCTGGACATCGCACGCAACGCGCCGGTGATGAACGCGGAGCCGATCGCCGGCCTGATGCTGGGCTGGCTGGTGCTCGGCCAGCAGCTGGGCGCCCTGCAACTGCTCGGCGGGGCCATGGTGGTTGGCGGTATCGTATTGCTGGCCTACCGGCGCCAGGGCTGAGCCCGCCGGATGAACCCTTGAAGCGGGAGAGAGAAGCATGTCAGTGGAAAGCGGATTGCTCCATGGGCAGCGGGTGCTGGTCACCGGCGGCACGGGAGGCATAGGCGCGGCGATCGTCGAGCGGCTCGCCGCGGAGGGCGCATGGCCGCTGATCCATTTCGGCCGGGACAAGGCCGCGGCCGAGGCGTTGCTAGAGCGGATCGGGGGAAGGGGAAGCGTTCTGCAGGCCGACCTTTCCTGCGCCGAGGGGGCGTTCGAGCTGTGGCGCAAGGCCCAGGCGGACGGGCGCATACACGCCCTGGTGAATAACGCCGGCATACGCAGCGAGGTGTCGGTGGATGCCGAGCCCGAAGCCTGGCGAGCCGCCTGGCAGAAGGAGTTCCAGGTCAATTTCTTCGCCGCCGCCGACCTGTGCAAGCAGGCGATCCAGCACTTCAGGGCGCACGGCGGGGGCAAGATCGTCAACATGGCCAGCCGGGCAGGGCAGCGCGGGTATGCCGCCGATGCCATGCCCTATGGCGCGACCAAGGCCGCACTGGTGAACCTCACCAAGTCGATCGCCGCGAGTTTCGGCCGCGAGGGCGTCTTCGCCATCGCCATCGCCCCGGGCTGGGTGCGTACCGCCATGGCCGAGGCGTTCATCGAAAGCCATGGCAAGGCGGCCGCGGTGGCCGACATCCCGGTGGGCGAAATGGCCGAGCCGGCGGAGCTCGCGGAGCTGGTCGCCTTCGTCCTGCGCGCCTCGCAGCTGTCGCTCAATGGCGCCACGCTGGACGTCAACGGCGGGAGCTACATCCGTTAGCGGGGCCGATGGCGGCGTGCCCGGGCATTAGGCGTCCTTCATGACCTGCGTTACCCTTGGGGCCAATGGCCAGGCGCCGTCGATGCGCCTGGTGGAAAACGACCAGGGTGCCTGATGAGTAACGAAACCGTAGAAACCGAGAGCAGTGGCCGCCGGCATGGGGGGCGCTACATCTATGAAGAGCTGCGCAAGCAGATCCTCACGCTCAAGCTGAAGCCCGGGACGCCCCTGGACGAGGTTTCGCTCGCCGCCCAGTTCGGCCTCTCGCGCTCGCCGGTGCGCGATGCGCTGGCCCGGCTGATCACCGAGGGGCTGGTGACCATCCTGCCGAACCGCACCACCCTGGTGACGCCCTTCGAGATCGAGGAATTCCCCAACTACATCGCCGCGCTGGACCTGCTCCAGCGCGCCGTCACCCGGCTGGCGGCCATCCAGCGCAGCGACGAGGACCTGGAGCGCATCCGCGCGGCGGAGACCGCGTACATGACCTCGATCACCAGCGGCGACTTCCAGGCCATGACGGAGCTGAACAAGGCGCTGCACATGGAAATCGCCCGCGCCGGCAAGAACCCCTACCTCACCGGCTACTACGAGAAGCTGCTGGGGGAAGGGCAGCGGCTTTCGCACCTGCACTTCGACTTCATCATCAGCGCCGCCAGCACCGACGGCATGGGGCGCGACCATGCCGAGATCGTCGAGGCCATCGCCGCCCGCGACGCCGATGCGGCGGAGAAGGCCGCCCACGAGCACACCATGCTGTTCCAGCGACGCTTCCTGGACTTCATGCAGCAGAACCTGACTTCGCGGATGAAGATTTCATAGCGCGTCGGGGCCCGGTCTTTCCATTCACCGGCGCGTGGGCACCAGCACGAGCTGCTGGGTGGCCATGGCCTGGTAGATGCGCTCCAGCGCCTTGGCGTCGCAGCTCATGTGGCTGGCGACGTCGAGGATGCGGTAGGCCAGGTCGGCGGTGGGGGCGAGCCGGCCCAGTTCGAGCAGCAGCTCGGCGGCGGCCTCGTCGTTGAAGGAGGCGCTGCGCAGGGTGCGCAGCAGGTCGCTGGGTTCGATGTTCATGCGCGGTGTCCTCGCGAGGGGCGGCGCGGGCGCCGCCCCGGTGGGGTTCAGAACAGCTTGAGGAAGTTGAAGTACAGGCGCGGGGCCTTGCCGTTGTCGTCGTCCAGTTCCTTGGCCGAGACCTTGTGGGTCAGCGGGAAGGCCAGTTCCGGCGACACGTAGGTGTCCTTGAACACCTGCAGGTGGGCGCCGAAGCCGGCCGAGGACAGGCTCTCGCTGCTGACCCAGCTGGGGTCCTCGCTCCACACCTTGCCGAAGTCCCAGAAGGCGTAGTACTGGGTCGGCACCTGGTGGTCCCTGAAGGTGTGCAGGCGGTTGTACTGCAGCTCGGCCTTGGTGGCGAAGCCCCTGTCGCCGGTGATTTCCGACGGGTCGTAGCCGCGGCCGAACTCGCTGCCGCCCACGCCGAACTGCTCGGGGCTGAGCAGCGCCTGGCCGAAGGAGGTCTGCGCGGTCATCGCCAGGTACAGGTTCAGGCCGTCCATGATCCGCGTCAGGTCCTGCAGGCGCTGGGCATCCACCTGCAGCTTGGTGAAGTCGGTGCGGCCGCCCTCGCGGGACGGGTTGGCCCGGCTCTCGTTGCTGGCGCCGAGGATGTCCAGCCCCTTGCTCAGCTCGGCCTTGACCAGGTTCTTGCCGCCGTAGGCGTCGAAGAAGTCGTAGCTGGCGCCCAGGCGCAGGGCGCGGATGCGGTCGTCGCTGGAGGGCGGGTTGTCGGGGTCGTCGAGGTATTCCGACTTGCCGTTGAAGTAGGTCAGCGCCGCCGAGGTCTTGAAGGTCTTGTCGCGCTGGCGTATCCACGGCCGGGTGATGCGCACGGCGAAGGTGTCGCCGGAGCTGTTGGCGTTGAGGAACGAGTAGGTGTCGGCATGGCCGTCGTTGTGCTGGGCGAGGAAGCTGACCACGTCGCCCCGGCTGCCCACCGGCAGCTCGTACTGGCCTTCGAAGAAGGTCATCTTGTCGCCTTCCACCGACTTGCCGGCGCGGATGCCCAGGTGGTCGCCGTGGCCGCTGAGGTCGTTGACGCCGACCCCGCCGTACACCTGCCAGGGGCCGAAGTAGCGGCTGTCGCGGTTGTCGAAGCCGAAGAAGCCCTCGTACTTGCGCAACTGGTTCTCCACCGTCAGGTCGGTGCCGTTGGCCACGGGCGAGGCGGAGAGGGTGGCGCGGCTGTCGTTGCCGGAAACGTCGTTCATCAGCAGCAGGTTGCGCTCTATGGTCGCGCTCTTGGGCGGCACCTCCTGGCGGATGTTGTCGGCGTAGCGCTCCAGGGCCTTGTTGCTCGGGCCTTCGAAGCGCACCTCGTTGACCTTGCCTTCGAACACCTGGATCAGCAGCTGGCCGCCTTCCAGGCGCTGCTGCGGCACGTAGGCGCGGGCCAGGAGGAAGCCGGCCTTGCGGTAGCGCTGGGTGATCTCGCCGGCCACCGCGTTGACCTCGGCGAGGGTGACCTGGCGGCCTTCCAGGCGCTTGGCGAGGGCATCGAAGGTGCCGGCCGGGTAGCTGTCGGCGCCGCGGATCACCACCTTGCCCACCGCGAAGCGGCGGGTATCGCCGGGGGCGGCCTGCATCTCGGCGGGCGGCTCCTGCACCTGCGGGGTGACCACGGCGTCGGGCAGTTGCAGGGTGCCGGGCATCTGCAGGGCGGGCGTGCGGCTGCCATCGGGGTTGGGGACCTCGACGCGGCCGGGGTCGAGCTGGCCGCGGGGGCCGGCGCCGGCCGGGCCGCTGAGCAGGAGCAGGGCGGAGCACACGGCCAGCGCCAGGGTGTGGAGCTTGGACGGAAGCGTTTTCATGATCATTTCCCTCCCTTGGCGGGGGCTTTCAGGTCGTGGGGGATCACGCTGCGGTTCCAGTCCGGGACGATGAGCTTGCCGTCCTTGAACAGGCTGTTGGCGTAGGTCAGCACGTCGCTGAGTTCGGGGGTGGTGCTGACCTTGTCGCCATAGGCGCGTGGCTTGCAGATCAGCTGGACGGCGTAGGTGCGGATCACTGCGGGCGATACCGAGTAGTTGGCGGACACCGCCGAGGGCGACTCCAGCGCCGTGCAGCGCACGTTGCCGGGGGCCTGGGCGTCCATGGGGATGGCCCGGCGGGGCACCTCGGGCTCGGCCAGCGGGCCGCTGATGCTCAGGGTGCCGTCGCGGAACACCACGCTGTAGTTGGCGCCGGCGTCGAACGCCTGGCCCTGGCCGATGGCGTAGGCGCCGGGCTCCTCGCCGGGGGCGCGGGCCAGGCTGCCGCGGGCCACGTCGGCGCGGTCGCCGTTCTTCAGGCCGCTGACCGAGTAGGTCAGGCGCGGGTCGGGCTGGCCCTGGGCCTTGCTCTTGTCGTCGGCGGTCACCACCAACTGCGCCGGGGTGATCTGCAGGTTGCCGTCGCGGAACACCAGGGTGTAGTTGTGGCTGGCCAGGCCCAGGCCGCCCTGGCCGATGGCGTAGCCCTGCGGGCGCACGTTCTCGCCGGCCTGGCGCTGCAGGCTGCCGCCATTGAGCACGGCGGCGGCGCTGTCGCCATTCTTCAGGCCGCTGACCGAGTAGCTCAGGGCCGGGTCGGCGTCGCCGTAGACCTTGGTCTTGTCGTGGGCGGTGACCTCCAGCTGCGCCGGGGTGATGTGCAGCAGGTTGCCCTCGTAGCTGATGCGGTAGTTGCCCGAGAGGCTGCCGACACCGCCCTGGCCGATGGCGTAGTCGCCGACGTTCTGGCCCGGCGCGCGGTTCAGGTTGCCGCCCACCAGGGCGCCGGCCTGCTCGCCGAACTTCTGCCCGCTGACCTGGTAGGTCAGCGCCGGGTCGGCGTCGCCGTAGACCTTGGACTTCTCGTCGGCCCTCACCTTGAGTTCGGCCTGCTCGACGGTCAGGGTGCCCTTGTTGTCCTGCACCTGGTAGCGGCCCTGGGCGCGCGCGTCCTGGGTGACGTTGTTGTCGATGGCATAGCCGCCGGCCTTCACGTCGCTCTGCGCGGTGGCGTCGGTGGTCGGGGTGCCGACAACGGTGCCGTCACGGCGGAGCTGCTGGTTGACGTAGTCGTCGACGCCCTTCACCGCCTGGGCATTGGTGTCGTATTCGGTGCGGTTGGTCAGGGTGGGGTTGGCGTCGCCGTATTCGCGGGACTTGTCGTCGGCGCTGACGGTGATCTTGGCTGGAGCGGCGTTGTTGAGGATCACGCCGGGCTCGTCGGTCTTGTCCACGGTTTCGTAGAAGTGCACCCGGGCGCGCTCCAGCGCCTGTTCGCCGGGCTGCAGCGAGGGGCCGTTCGGGTCGGCCTTCTTCAGCCAGGGAGTGTCGTTGATCAGGGCGCCGATCAGGGCTTCCACGCTGTCGTACTTGCCGCCGAGGTTGACGATCAACTGCTGGCTGCTGCCGTCCTGGGCGTTGTGCTGGATTTCCTTCTGGTCGCTGGCGCCAGGGATGTACTGGTAGGGCTCCACGCCCCAGCCCGCCGCGGCGAAGGTGGAGACCACCTCCAGGCCGCCGTTGGCGCCGAAGGCGAAGCCCACCGGCAGGGAGGTTTCCACCGGGCTGCCGCCGGGGTCGGTGCGGGTCACCTTGCTCAGGCTGGGGTCGTTCGCGTCGGGCCTGATGTTCCAGAGCACGCCGGCGGCGTCGGTGAAGCTCAGGCCGTTGAGCAGGTAGTCCGAGCTGTCCAGGTAGTTGAGCAGCACTTCCGGGCTGAGTTCGCGGTAGCCGCCGTTGCCGTCCGGGGTGACGAAGCCGGTGGCCTCGAACACCAGGTAGTCGAAGGGCTTGCCGTCCCCGGCCTGCAGGGTCACCGTGCGGCTAGTGCCGCCGCTGGTGGTGCCGGGGTCGGCGACTATGTCCTGGTAGCCGCGGTATTCCAGCTGCTGGGCGGTGACGCCGGTCAGGCTCTCGGCGGAGTAGGGCGAGGCCACGGTACCGGTGGTGGTGGTGCCGCTGGCGTTGGTCTGGTTGAAGCGGAAGATGCCGTTGCTGGCCTTGCCGGCCAGGGTGCCGGCGTAGTTCAGGTTGGACTCCATGCGCACGCTGGCGCCCTCCAGGGCGACCTGGTGGCCCATCAGCGCGGTGCCCTGGTCCTGGACGATGGAGGCGACGTTGGAGGTCCTCAGCCAGGCGATGCCCTGGCCGACGTCGATGATCGCGCGCTTGGAGTAATCGTTGCCGGTGGTGTCGTTGTTGACCAGGCGGATGTCGCCGGTGGCGGCGATGAACAGGTTGCCGTCCTTGAGCAGGATGGGCGCGTTGATGTACACCGAGCCGCTGTCGCTGGACAGGTCGGTGCCGCTGTAGCCCTGGCCCTGCTGCGGGTTGCCGGCGGCGATCAGCGCCAGGGTGTTGTACTGGCCGTTGCCGTCCTGGCCGATGTTGGTGGCGATGATCGCCGAGTTGACGTTGATCCGCTGGCTGGCCGAGACCTCCACGTTGTTCGTGGCCAGGCCGTTGGCGATGGCCGTGGCGGACACGTTCCAGAGGTCACCGGTGGTGGGGCCCGCGTCGGCATCGGCGACTATGTTCACCGTCACGGGGTCGAGCAGCCACTTGCCGGCGGCCTTGCCGGAGGTATCCACCTTGGCATCGGCGGTCACCCGCAGCTGTTTGCCGGAGGTTTCGACCACGCCGCCGCGCTCGCCGCCCCTGGCGCTGGCGTTGCCGGCGAACTGCGTCTGGCCGCCGGACCAGGCCACCACCTGGCCGCCGTCGGTCCTGCCGTCGGCCTTCAGCTCGGCGCCCTTGGCCACCGTGGTGCTCCTGGCCGCCGGCTCCGGGCCCTTGCCCTGGTAGCTGCCGCCGACCAGCACCTTGCCGCCGGCGCCGTGGCTGCCGGACGCATCGATCTTCGCGCTGCCGGCGAGGCTCACTTCATCGCCCAGCACCTTCACGCTGCCGCCGGAGGTGCCCTTGGCGCTGAGGGTGCCGCTGACGTTGGTCTGCGCCGCGTTGCCCAGCACTATGCTGCCGCCCTGTTCGCTGACCGAGTCGGCGCTGACGTTGCCGCCGACGTTGATCACCGAGTCCAGGTGCCTGGCCGCGCGCTCCGCGCTCATGGCCACCACGCCGTTGCCGACGTCGACCTGCCCGCTGTTGTGCACGCCGCCCTTGACGTCGGCGTTGACGCTGTCGCGCTCGCCGGGCTCGCCGCCGACGGCGATGTTCAGCAGGCCGTCGCCGTGGAAGTCGAGGGTCGCCCGCGGGCCGGTGGCCAGCTTGGCCGTGCCCTTGCGCGCCTGGATCACCCCGTGGTTCTCCACCTGGGCGCCGAGCAGGGCGACCATGCCGTTGTCGTGCACGGTGATGTGGCCTTCGTTGCGCACCAGGCCCTTGAGCTGGATGTCCAGCTTGCCGCTGGCGGCGAACTCGCGGGCCTGTTCGTCGGTGACGAAGCCGGCGCTGGCCACCAGGGCGCTGGCGGCAATGCGCGAGTTGGGGCCGAGCCAGACGCCGTTGGGGTTGACCAGGATCAGCTGGCCGTTGGAGGTGATGGCGCCGTAGATCTTCGACGGGTCGCTGCCGATCACCCGGTTGAGAGTCACCGAGCGGCCGTCGGGTTGCTTGAAGGTGATGCTGTTGTCGGGGCCGACGTTGAAGCGCTGCCAGTCGATGGCGGTGCGTGGCCCGGCGGTGGTGACCTCCATGTTCGCGCCGTTCTGGCTGATGCTGGCCTGGCCGCCGACCACCTGGCCGCCCTGGGG
The DNA here is from genome assembly GCF_900187975.1 of Pseudomonas delhiensis. GTDB lineage: Bacteria > Pseudomonadota > Gammaproteobacteria > Pseudomonadales > Pseudomonadaceae > Pseudomonas > Pseudomonas delhiensis. The sequence goes on from NZ_FZPC01000015.1 coordinate 37,825, forward strand.
AAGGGCATCGGCGAAGAGGCCGCTGCTGCCGGTGGAGGCCAGTACAACGGCGATGTAGAGGCAACTCAGCCGCAATCCATGGGCAGTAGTGGGACGATGTTTCATCGCATTTCTCCTAGGAAATTTACTAGGAGAAATCATTCGCCCCGGTCTACCCCCGGGGTAAGCATGCGATCCTGAAGCGCCTGTAGTGCGTGCCTGAATCTAGTAGGGGGAGCTGGCCCTGGGCATGCGCAGCATTACCTCGATCTCCAGGGCCTGGTCGGTTCCCCGGGCCAGGTCGAGCCGGCCGTCGAGCAAGGTCGCCAGTTGCTCGGCCAACAGCCAGCGCACGCTGGACAAGGGCGCCGCCGGCGCGCCCAGGCGGCCGAGCAGGCGCAGCCGCCAGCTGACGTGGTCGATGTCCGTCTCCCGGGAGTCGGCATGGATGTCCAGCTGGGCGGCACCCAGGCTCATGGCGTGCAGCAGCAGTGTGCGCACCAGTTGCGCATAGCGCTCGGCATCCACCCAGCCCCAGCGCCTGTGCGTATCGGGGTAGAAGTTCCAGGCCGGCAGCAGCCCGTCCGGCGCCTGCTCCAGCACCTGCTGCGTCAGCTGGTTGAGGTCGGCGACATAGGGCGTGGCGGACACCAGGCCCTGTTCGAGTTGCACCAGTTCGTTCAGCAGCCCGGTGTTCTGCTGCAGGCGTTCCAGCAGCATGTCCGCCTGCGCGCCCTGGCCTTGCAGCAGGGCGCGCAGGCTGGCCAGGTCGCCGGCCATGGCCTGCCCATGCTCGATCAGGTACTGGCCGCGGCGCTTGCGTATGGCGTGGGCGTAGGCCAGCTGCTCGCGCAGGGCTTCCAGTTCCCGCTGCTGTTCGCCGATGTCCAGCGTGGTGCAGAGCATGCCCAGGAAGGCGCCGTCGTCGTCCGTCACCGGTACGCCGCTGTGCTTGACCACGCGCCGCTCGCCCTTCACCCGGATGGCGATCACCATCATGTAGGGGATGCGCTTTTCCACGGCGGCCTCGAAGGTCTTGCGCGCGTAGTCGAGGTGCTCCAGCTCCACCAGGCCGACCTCCGCCGGCCGGCTCCCCAGCAGGTCGGCGGTATCGATGCCGAGGAAATCGAACATTGCCCGGTTCGCCGCCAGGATGCGCATGTCGGCGTCGCGCAGGCAGATCGGGTAGGGAATCCGGTCGAAGAGCGCATTGAATCGCGCCTCGCCGCCTGCCGCTTCCGGCTGCCGGGCGGCGCCCTGGGCGGAGGTCGCCACCAGGCCGCGCTGGGCGGCCACCCGCAGCAGCTCCACCAGCGAGCGGGTATTGGTCTTCTCCAGCAGCCGCGCCTTGTAGGTGCTGACGGTGCGGTCGCTGATGGCCATCTCCCCGGCGATCTCCTTGACCCGCAAGCCGTCCGCCAGGTAGTGCAGCACGGTGATTTCCCGGGCGGTCAGGCGCTCGCCCGGGCCATCCTCCGCTTCGCCGGCCGGCGGTTGCGCATGCACGGCGCTGGCGTTGAAGTAGGTCTTGCCGGCCAGCAACTGGTCCACCGCGTCGCCGAACACCTCCAGCGCCTCGTGCTTGTCGACGAAGCCACGGGCGCCGGCCGCCACGCACAGGTGCTCGTAGACCTCGGCCGGGAAGGCGGTGAACACCAGGATGCGCAGGCCGCGCTGCTGGCTGAGCAGGCGGCGGATGACGTCCAGGCCGCCCAGGCGGGGGATGTCCAGGTCCAGCACCACCAGGTCGGGACGCGCCCGGCGCACCGCGTCCAGGCCGTCCACGCCATTGCCGGCCGTGCCGACCACCGCGTGCCCGGCCCGCTCGAGTTCGGCGGCGATGCCCCGCTGGCTGCCCGGTTGCGGGTCGATGATGACGATGCGGCTCATGGTGGGTCCGTCCTTGCGGGAGCGTCGCCGGAAAGGATAGTCCGGCCGCGCGGGGCCGGCGCTATCAGGCTTCGACTACGGCGGTTTCGTGCGTGCACGACAGCGCGGCGGGGCCAGTGGGCGGAGCATGGCGGGCATTTCCCGATCCCCTGGAGTGCTCGTCATGAACCGTATCTTTCGCGTTGTCTGGAACCGGGCCCGGCGTGGCTGGGTGGTCGCCAGCGAATGGGCCCGCCCGCGGGCCGGCAAGGCCGGCCGTGCCCGGGCGGTCGGCGGCTCGGTGGTCATCGGCCTTGCGGTGCTGAGCGACCCGGCCGCCACCGCCGCCCTGGCCGAGGAGGCAGAAGAGCGCGAAGGCCTCTCGACGCCTTCGGCGGCGATGCTGGTCCTGCCTGGCGAAGAAGTGCCGGCCAGCCGGCTGGGCGCCATGCTGGCGGCCCAGCCGCAGGCCAGCGGCACCGATTCGCTAGCCCTGGGCAACGATGCCAAGGCCACGGCCCTGGAGAGCATCGCCATCGGCAAGGGCGCGGATGCCAGCGGGGCGAGAAGCACCGTGGTGGGGGCGCGCTCCTGGGCCCAGCCGGGCGCCGAGAACGCGGTGGTCGTGGGCAACGATTCCCTGGCCGGTGCGGCCGACACCCTGGTGTTGGGCAGCAAGGCCAAGGCCACGGCCAGGAACAGCGTGGCGCTGGGGCAGGGCGCCGTGGCCGATCGGGAAAGCGCGGTGTCCATCGGCAAGAGCGGCGCCGAGCGCTACATCACCCACGTCAAGGCGGGCGAGCAGGGCACCGACGCGGTCAACAAGACCCAGTTGGATGCGCTGGCGACGACGGTGACGGGCAACAAGGGGCTGTTCGACACCCTGGCGACGTCCGTGCAGGAGGTCGTCGAGCGCGGCACCCGCTACTTCCGCAGCAACTCGCAAGGTGCCGCGGCCAGCGCGACGGGCATCGACGCGCTGGCCGCCGGGCCCGGCGCCTCGGCGGCGGCGAGGGACAGCGTCGCCATCGGCAACGGCGCCGGCACCGCCGTGGACGAGGGCAGCCGCGAGCGCCTGGGGCGCAGCGTGGCGCTGGGCTACCAGGCCGGCGCCGAGCGGGAATACGCCATCGCCCTGGGCGCCAGGGCCAGGGCCCAGGGCGACTCGAGCATCGCCCTGGGCGCGCAGAGCCAGGCGCGCGGGTACGACAGCATCGCCCTGGGCACCAGCACCACCACGGCCAATGACTGGAGCACCGCGCTTGGCGGCTACTCCTCCACCCGGGGCGTGGCCGCCACGGCGGTGGGCTACAAGGCCGGCGCCAGCGGCAAGAGCAGCGTCGCCGTCGGCGAGGCCGCCTCTGCCGGCGCCGACTACACGACCGTCACCGGGGCGCAAGCCGGCGCCGCCGGCAAGCGTGGCACGGCCCTGGGCTTCCAGGCCAACGCCACGGGCGCGCAGAGCACGGTGGTGGGCACCCTGGCGCGCGCCAACGCGGCAGCCGAGGATGGGGTGGCGCTGGGCTTCAATGCCTCGGTGACCCACAAGGGCAGCATGGCCCTGGGCGCCAACGCCACCACGAAGAGCGCCAACAGCGTGGCCCTGGGCAGCGGCTCGGTGGCCGACCGCGCGGACAGCGTTTCCCTCGGCAAGGCCGGCGCCGAGCGGCAGATCATCCATGTCGCGGCGGGCAGCGCCGCCACCGATGCGGTGAACAAGGCGCAACTCGATGGCGTGGCGGGCGAGGTCAGCACCAACCGCGGGCTGTTCGACGGCCTGGCCACCCAGGTGGGCGAACTCTTCGAGCGCGGCAGCAAGTACTTCCGCAGCAATTCCGATGGCGCGGCGGCGAATGCGCTCGGCCAGCACGCCATCGCCGCGGGCGCCGAATCGACGGCGCAGGGCGTTGCCAGCGTCGCGGCGGGCTACCAGGCCATGGCGCAAGGCGACAACGCCACGGCCATCGGGCGTGGCGCCAAGGCCGGCGGCGAGGCGAGCGTGGCGCTGGGCTTCGGCGCCAACGCCACCAAACTCAACAGCACCGCCCTGGGCAGCGGCGCCAAGGCCAGTGCCGATGCCGCCACCACGCTGGGCGCCTACGCCAGCGCCACCCATGGCGCCGCCACCGCCGTCGGGACCGGCAGCAAGGCCCGCGGCCAGATGTCCGCTGCCCTGGGCGCCTACGCCGAGGCGAATGCGGCTGGCAGCGTGGCCCTGGGCAGCCATTCGGTGGCCGACCGGGAGCGCAGCGTATCGGTCGGCAGCGCCGGCAAGGAGCGCTACATCACCCACGTCAAGGCCGGGGAGCAGGGCACCGACGCGGTCAACCTCGACCAGCTCAATGCCCTGGCCGGCGAGGTGGGGCAACTGGACAGCGGTGGCACCAGGTATTTCCGCGTCAACTCGGCGCGCGACGGCGCCATCGCTACCGGCATCGACTCGCTGGCGGCCGGGCCACAGGCCTCGGCGGCGGCGCAGGATGGCATCGCCCTCGGCCGCCAGGCCCAGGCCCAGGGGCTGGCCGGCCTGGCGCTGGGCGCCGGGGCCCAGGCCCGGGGCGGCAACAGCGTGGCGCTGGGCGCCGATTCGGTCGCCGCGGGCGATGACGAGGTGTCGGTGGGCAACGCGATGCTCAAGCGTCGCCTGACCAACGTGGCCGATGGCGTGGAGAGTTCCGATGCCGCCACCATGGGGCAGCTCGATGCCCTGTCGAGCAGCATCGGCGACATGAACAACAGCGGCACCCGCTACTTCCAGGCCAAGGCCGGCCCCAGCCTGCGGGCGGCGGACGATGCGGCCGTGGCAAGCGGCGACAACGCCATGGCCGCGGGGACCCGCGCGCTCGCCGCGGGCGCCTCGTCCGCGGCGGTCGGCAACGCGGCCCAGGCCCTGGCGGACAATGCCACCGCCGTCGGCACCGGCGCTACGGCCAGCGGGGCGGGGGCCAGCGCCCTGGGCGAGAACGCCAGCGCCGGCGGCACCGCTTCGACAGCGCTGGGCAGTAACGCCCGCGCCACGGCGAGCAACAGCGCCGCCATCGGCAACGGTGCCAGCGCCAGCGCGGAGAACGCGGTGGCGCTGGGCGCCGGCTCGACGGCCGACCGGGCCGACAGCGTCTCGGTCGGCAGCCAGGGCAGCGAACGGCAGATCACCAACGTCGCCCAGGGCACCCAGGGCACCGATGCCGTCAACCTCGACCAGTTGCGCAACGCCGTCGACGGCTCGGCGAGCGCCACCAACCAGAACATCGCCCAGGTGGACAGTCGCCTCGGCGAGGTGGCCGGCACTGTCGGCAAGCTGCAGCAGGGCACCGATGGGATGTTCCAGGTCGACAACCACTCGAAGCTGGCGAAACCCGCGGCCAGCGGCCGCGACAGCGTGGCCGGCGGCAGTGGTGCGGTGGCCTCCGGCGACAACGCCACCGCCCTTGGCAGCCGCGCCCGGGCCGAGGCGCGGAATGCCCTGGCCATTGGCGACAATGCCCAGGCCAAGGCCAGCAACTCGGTGGCGCTGGGCGCCAACTCGGTGGCCGAGCGCAGCGACAGCGTGTCGGTCGGCAGCGCCGGCGCGGCGCGGCAGATCACCAACCTGGCCGCCGGCACCCAGGCCACCGACGCGGTCAACCTGGGCCAGCTCAACAGTGGCCTGGGCAATGCCAAGGCCTACACCGACGCGGCCTACCGCAGCCTGCGCAAGGACCTGAACCAGCTCGACGACGACCTCAGCGCCGGCATCGCCGGGGCCATGGCCGCGCTGCCGCAGCCCCACACGCCGGGCGCCAGCATGACATCCGTGGGCATGGGCAGCTTCCGTGGCGAGTCCTCGCTGGCGGTCGGCGTGTCGCACATCTCCAGGGACGGCAAATGGGTCAGCAAGCTGCAGGGCAGCACCGACAGCGACGGCGACGTCGGTGTCTCGGTCGGTGTGGGGTACCAGTGGGACTGAGCCGGGCGAAAAGGCGATGAGCCGACCGGCGCTGTCAGCCCCCGGCCATGTCCAGCGCCGCCGCCTGCTCCCGCACCAGCTGGCGGAACAGCTCCAGCGAGCGCGAGCGCGAGTCGTTGCGCCAGACCAGCCAGGTGTTCAGCCGGGCGAAGTCGCCGGCCATGGGCCAGGCGCTGACCGAGGCGCTGCCCGGCATGTTCGCCAGCATGCTGCGCGGCATCACCGCCAGGCCGCCGCCTGCGCTCACGCAGGCCAGCATGCTGTGGTAGGACTCCAGTTCGCGGATGGCGCCGGGCGCGGCGCCGTCGGCGGCGAACCAGCGTTCGAAGTGGTGGCGGTAGGAGCAGTTGTCGCGGAACACGTAGATCATCTCGCCGTGGGCGTCCTGGCCACGGCGGATCGGCGCGTGGTGCGAGGGGGCGACCACCAGCATCTGTTCGTCGAACACCGGCATGCCTTCCAGCGCCGGGTGTTTGATCGGGCCGTCGACGAAGGCGGCGATTAGCTTCCCGGCGATCACTCCGTCGATCATCGCCCCGGAAGGCCCGGTGGACAGGTCCAGCTCCACCTTCGGGTACTGCTGGTGGTAGCGCGCCAGCAGCCTGGGGATGCGCACCGCCGCCGTGCTTTCCAGCGAGCCGAGGGGGAAGCGCCCGCTGGGCTCCTTGCCGGACACCGCCACCCGCGCTTCTTCCACCAGGCCGAGGATGCGCGTGGCGTAGGCGAGGAAATCGTGCCCGGCCACGGAGAGCCGCAGGCGGTTCTTCTCGCGGATGAACAGCTCGGCATCGAGGTCCGCCTCCAGCTGCCTGATCCGCGTGGTGAGGTTGGAGGGCACGCGGTGCATGGCCTGCGCGGCGGCGGCGATGCTCTTGTGGGTGACCACCGCGCAGAAGATCTCCAGCTGGACCAGGTCCATTTCATTCTCCAAACGAGAGTGTAATGCTCTTTATTATTCAGTTTTCATAAGTATCACTCAACGCGAAACTGGCGCTACCCCAATCCGCCCCCAGGAGCGCGCCATGAGCATCACGCCCCAGACCCACGCGATTTCCCGCAACCCCGCCACCGGCGAGGTGATCGACAGCTACGCCTTCGAGTCCGCCGAGGCCCTGGAACAGGCCCTGGCCCGCGCGGCCCAGGGCTATGCCGGCTGGCGGCGCACCCCGCTGGCGCAGCGCGCCACCGCGCTGGTCCGCCTCGGCCAGGCCCTGCGCGCCAACGCCGATGCCTTGGCCGAGCGCATCACCGCCGAGATGGGCAAGCCGATCACCCAGGCGCGCGGCGAGGTGGAGAAGTGCGCCGGGCTCTGCGACTGGTACGCGGCCAACGGCCCACGGATGCTCGCCCCCGAGCCGACCAGCGTGGAACACGAGCGCGCCTGGATCGAATACCGCCCGCTGGGCCCGATCCTCGCGGTGATGCCGTGGAACTTCCCCATCTGGCAGGTGCTGCGCGGGGCCGTGCCGGCACTGCTGGCGGGCAATACCTATGTGCTCAAGCACGCGCCCAACGTCATGGGCTGCGCCTACCTGCTGCTCCAGGCGTTCCGCCAGGCGCAGTTCCCGGCGGGCGTGTTCGAGGTGATCAACGTCGGCAACGACCTGGTGTCCCAGGCCATCCGCGACGCGCGCATCGCCGCCGTCACCGTGACCGGCAGCGTGCGCGCCGGCTCGGCCATCGGCGCCCAGGCGGGCGCGGCGCTGAAGAAGTGCGTGCTGGAGCTGGGCGGCTCGGACGCCTTCATCGTGCTGGCCGACGCGGACCTGGACCTGGCGGTGAAGGCGGCGGTCGCCGGGCGCTTCCAGAATTCCGGCCAGGTCTGCGCCGCGGCCAAGCGCTTCATCGTCGAGGACGGCATCGCCGATGCCTTCACCGAGCGCTTCGTCGCCGCCGTCCGCGAGTTGGCGATGGGCGACCCGACCCAGGCGCGGACCTACGTCGGCCCCATGGCGCGCTTCGACCTGCGCGACGAACTGCACGACCAGGTGCAGCGCACCCTCGCCGAGGGCGCCAGCCTGCTGCTGGGCGGCGACAAGGCGCAGGGCCCGGGCAACTTCTACCAGCCCACCGTGCTGGCCGAGGTCACCCCGCGGATGACCTCGTTCCGCGAGGAGCTGTTCGGCCCGGTGGCCTCGATCATCCGCGCCAGGGACGCCCGTCACGCCCTGGCGCTGGCCAACGACAGCGACTTCGGCCTGACCGCCACGGTGTTCAGCGCCGACCAGGCCCGCGCGCGGCAGATGGCCGACGAGCTGGAGGTGGGCGGCGTGTTCATCAACGGCTACAGCGCCAGCGACGCCCGCGTCGGCTTCGGCGGCGTGAAGAAGAGCGGCTTCGGCCGCGAGCTGTCGCACTTCGGGGTGCGCGAGTTCTGCAATGCGCAGACCGTCTGGGTGGATCGCCGCTGAGCTGAGCTGGGCGGTAGCGGCCGGCGCCAGGCGGCGCCGGCTCTCCCGCGGGCCGGCTAGACGCCCGCCTGCCGGCTGATGTCCGCCTTGCAGACCGCCAGGGCCTCGCGGAACTCGGCTTCGCGCGCCTGGAAGCGCGCGGTGGGCGCCACCACCGACACCGCGTGCGGCCCCATGAAGGTGGGGATCAGGATGCTGATGGCGCTGATGCCCGGCGTGTGTTCCTCGTTGTCCCGGGCCATGCCGCTGTCGCGGATGCCGCGCATTTCCGCGAGCAGCGCCGGCAGGTCGCGGGTGTTGGCGGTCAGCCGGGCCGGGGAGGGGCCCAGCCACTCGGCGATGCCCGCGTCGTCCAGGGTGGACAGCAGCACCTTGCCGTCGGCGGTGGAATGCATGGGCAGCGAGTGGCCCATGGGGATCACCACGCGCAGCTCGGTCTCGGCCACCACGCGGTCGATCACGTGGGTCTGGCGGGCGCGGATGCAGGACAGCGACACGGTTTCCTGCAGGGCGTCGCAGAGCTGCTCCAGGGCGTGCCGGGCCAGCGAGATGATGTCGCTGTGGGCCTGGTGGATCAGCTGCCCCAGCGCCGGGCCCAGGCGGTAGCCGCTGCCGGGGCGGATGGCCTCCACCAGCGCCTCGGCCTCCAGCGCGCCGATGATGCGCTGCACCGTCGAGCGCGGCAGCCCGACGGCCTGGGCGATGGCCGCCAGGCTCAGGCCCTGGGGCTGCGCGCCCAGCGCCCGCATGATGGCGCTGGCCCGGGCGATCACCTGGATGCCGCCGCTGCGCGCCTCTTCCGGCATGTCTTTCTCTTCGCTCATCTCGTTCCTCGAAGCTCTGCATCGCCGCGTGCGCCTTGGCGACCGGCGGAGTGTACAGGCTTGCCGCGCGCTCGGCAGGCGTCGTGAATTCGGTTGTACCATATTGCGATACAAATAACCGTATTGTGATACACTGCCGCCTCGCCCGATCCCGGCCTCGTCTCCGGAGGAAGTCCTCCGCGCGGCCGTCCGGGCAGTGGCGGCATGTCCAAGGAGAAACGATGAAAGTCAGAGCTTTGCGGAGCCTCGGGGCCCTGTTGTCGACGGCGCTGGTGCTGGCGGCCTGTGGCAAGACCGAGCAGAAGATGGCGGAGCCGGCCCCCGAGGTGGGGGTGGTGGAACTCAAGGCGCAGGACGTCCTGCTCAGCAGCGACCTGCCCGGGCGCACCGCGCCCTACCGCGTCGCCGAAGTGCGCCCGCAGGTCGGCGGGATCATCCAGAAGCGCCTGTTCAGCGAAGGCAGCGTGGTGAAGAAGGGCCAGCAGCTCTACCAGATCGACCCGGCGCTGTACCAGGCCGCGCTGGACAAGGCCCAGGCCACCCGCGACAGCGCGCGCAACCTGGCCGAGCGCTACCAGCGCCTGCTGCAGACGCGCGCCATCAGCCGCCAGCAGTACGACGACGCCCAGGCGGCCTGGAAGCAGGCCGAGGCCGAGCTGAAGACCGCCCGCATCAACCTGGAGTACACCCGCGTGCTGGCGCCCATCGACGGCCGCATCAGCCGCTCCAACGTCACCGAGGGCGCGCTGGTGAACGCCGGCCAGGCCCGGGAACTGGCCTCCATCAACCAGCTCGACCCCATCTACGTCGACGTCAACCAGGCCTCCACCGATATGCTGCGGCTGCGCCGCGAGCTGGATTCCGGGCAGTTGGGCATGGCCGGCCCGGGCCAGGTACAGGTGCGGCTGACCCTGGAGGACGGCTCGCGCTACCCGCTGCCCGGGGTGCTGAAGTTTTCCGAGGTGACCGTGGAGCCGAGCACCGGCGCGGTGACCCTGCGCGCGGTCTTTCCCAACCCGGACGGCATCCTGCTGCCGGGCATGTTCGTCCACGGCTCCCTGGCCGAGGGCATGCGCCGCCAGGCGCTGCTGGTGCCGCAGCAGGGTATCGGCCGCGACCTCAAGGGCGAGGCCACCGCCTGGGTGGTGGGCGAGGGCGACAAGGCCGAGCTGCGCCACGTGCAGGTGTCGCGCACCCTCGGCAACCAGTGGCTGGTGGAGTCGGGCCTGGCCGCCGGCGAGCGCGTGGTCACCGAGGGCGTGCAGCGCGTGCGCCCCGGCGCCGTGCTCAGGCCGGTGGCGGCGAACAACGTCGCGCCCGTCCAGACCCTCGCCAGCTCCCGCCCGTAGAGCTGCCCCGGCCTAGCCGCAATCTTCCGGTAATTCCCAATGGCATCCTTCTTCATCAACCGGCCGATCTTCGCCTGGGTGATCGCGATCGTGATCATGCTGGCGGGCGGGCTTTCCATCCTCAAGCTGCCGGTCAACCAGTACCCGAACATCGCCGCGCCGGCGATCATCACCACCGTCACCTATCCCGGCGCCTCGGCGCAGACGGTGCAGGACACCGTGGTGCAACCCATCGAGCAGCAGCTGAACAACCTCGACGGGCTGCGCTACATCTCCTCGGAGAGCAACGCCGACGGTAGCACCAGCATCATCGTCACCTTCGACCAGGGCACCGACCCGGACATCGCCCAGGTGCAGGTGCAGAACAAGCTGCAGCTGGCCACCCCGCTGCTGCCCGAAGAGGTGCAGAAGCAGGGGCTGCGGGTGGCCAAGTACCAGATCAACTTCATGCTCATCGTCGGCCTGTATTCCGAGGACGGCAGCATGGACGACTTCGACATCGGCAACTACATCGCCTCCAACCTCAAGGACCCGATCACCCGCACCCGGGGTGTCGGCGACTTCCTGCTGCTGGGCGCGCAGTACGCCATGCGTATCTGGATCGACCCGCAGAAGCTGCTCAGCTACCAACTGACCCCGCAGGATGTGATCGATGCCGTGCGCGCGGAAAACGTGCAGGTGTCCTCCGGCGCCCTCGGCGGCCTGCCGACCCACCAGGGCGTGCAGCTCAACGCCACGGTGCTGGGCATGTCGCGGATGACCACCGCCGCGCAGTTCCGCGAAATCCTCCTGAAGGTCGAGCCGGACGGCTCGCAGGTGCGCCTGAAGGACGTGGCCGAGGTCGGCCTGGGTTCGGAGAACTTCTCCATCTCCGGCACCTACAACGGCAAGCCGGCGGCGGCCATCGCCCTGCGCCTGGCCACCGGGGCCAACCTGCTGGACACCGTCAAGCGCGTGCACGAGACCGTGGCAGAGCTCGAGCCCTATTTCCCCAAGGGCCTGAAGGTGGTCTACCCGTACGACACCTCGCCGGTGGTCGGCGCCTCCATCCACGAGGTGGTCAAGACGCTGTTCGAAGGCATCCTGCTGGTGTTCCTGGTGATGTACCTGTTCATGCAGAACCTGCGCGCCACGCTGATCCCCACCCTGGCGGTGCCGGTGGTGCTGCTGGGCACCTTCGGCGTGCTGGCGGCCTGCGGCTTCACCATCAACACCCTGACCATGTTCGGCATGGTCCTGGCCATCGGCCTGCTGGTGGACGACGCCATCGTGGTGGTGGAGAACGTCGAGCGGGTGATGGTGGAGGAGGGACTCCCGCCCCGGGAGGCCACGCGCAAGTCCATGGGGCAGATCCAGGGCGCGCTGGTGGGCATCGCCATGGTGCTGTCCGCGGTGTTCGTGCCCATGGCCTTCTTCGGCGGCGCCACCGGCATCATCTACCGGCAGTTCTCCATCACCATCGTCTCGGCCATGGCCCTGTCGGTGCTGGTGGCGATGATCTTCACCCCGGCGCTGTGCGCCACCCTGCTCAAGCCGGCGGGCCCGGGGCACCATGAAAAGAGGGGCTTCTTCGGCTGGTTCAACCGCAGCTTCGACCGCGGCGCCGAGCGCTACAAGACCGGCGTGGCCGCCATCGTCCGGCGCAAGGGGCTGTTCCTGGGCATCTACGGGCTGATCGTGGTCGCGCTGGCGTGGCTGTTCCCGCAGATTCCCACCGCCTTCCTGCCCGACGAGGACCAGGGCAACATGGTGGTGCAGGTGCAGATGCCGAGCAACGCCAGCGCCGCCCGCACCCAGGTGGTACTGGACGAGATCCGCGACTACCTGCTGCAGGACGAGGCCGGGCTGATCGACTCCGCCTACACGGTGAACGGCTTCAACTTCGCCGGCCGCGGGCAGAACTCCGGGATGCTCTTCGTCGGCCTGAAGCCGTGGGAAGCGCGCAGCGGCCGCGACGACACCAGCATCTTCGCCCTGTCCCAGCGCCTGCAGGCACGGATCGCGCAGATCAAGGACGGCACGGCCATCGCCATCGTGCCGCCGGCGATCCTGGAGATGGGCAACGCCACCGGCTTCGACCTGTTCCTCCAGGACCGCGTCGGCCTGGGCCACGAGAAGCTCATGCAGGCCCGCGACCGCTTCCTCGAACTGGCCGCCGCCGACCCGGTGCTGAAGAACGTGCGGCCCAACGGCATGAACGACGAGCCGCAGTACCAGGTGGTCATCGACAAGGAGAAGGCCCGCGCGCTGCAGGTCAGCATCAGCGACATCAACGCCACCATGAGCACCGCCTGGGGCTCGGCCTACGTCAACGACTTCGTCGACCGCGGGCGGGTGAAGAAGGTCTACGTGCAGGGCGCCATCGACTCGCGCATCTCGCCCGAGGACTTCGCCAGGTGGTACGTGCGCAACGCCCGCGGCGAGATGGTCAAGTTCTCCGCCTTCGCTTCCGGCTACTGGACCTACGGCTCGCCCAAGCTGGAGCGCTACAACGGCGTGCCGGCGGTGGAGATCCAGGGCGAGCCGGCCGCCGGCTACAGCTCGGGCGACGCCATGCAGGCGGTGGCGCGCATCGTCGCCCAGCTGCCCGACGGCATCGGCCTGCAGTTCACCGGCATCTCCTACGAGGAGCGCCTGTCCGGCTCCCAGGCGCCGGCGCTGTACGCCATCTCGGTGCTGATCGTGTTCCTCTGCCTGGCGGCCCTCTACGAAAGCTGGACGGTACCCCTGGCGGTGATCATGGTGGTGCCGCTGGGCGTCATCGGCGCGGTGCTGGCCACCCTCGGCCGGGGCCTGGCCAACGACGTGTTCTTCCAGGTCGGCCTGCTCACCACCGTGGGGCTGTCGGCGAAGAACGCCATCCTCATCGTCGAGTTCGCCAAGGCGCTGCACGAGCAGGGCATGCCGTTGCTGAAGGCGGCGGCGGAAGCAGCGCGCCTGCGCCTGCGGCCGATCGTCATGACTTCGCTGGCCTTCGTCCTGGGCGTGCTGCCGCTGGCCATCTCGAACGGGCCGGGCTCCGGCAGCCAGCACTCCATCGGCACCGGGGTGGTGGGCGGCATGCTCACGGCGACCTTCCTCGCGGTGTTCTTCGTGCCGATGTTCTACGTGCTGATCACCCGCCTGTTCAGCCGCCAGGCCAAGCGCGGCACCGCCCCCGACCAAGGAGAACACGCATGAGACACGACGGACTGCGGGCGGCGCTGGGCGCCGCCCTGGCCCTGGGCGCGCTGGCCGGCTGTTCGCTGGCGCCGCACTACGAGCGCCCGCCGAGCCCGGTGGCCGAGGACTGGGCCACGCCTCAGGCCGGCGAGGCGCAGCGGCCGCTGCCCTGGCGGGAGTTCTTCGCCGACCCGGCGCTGGCGGGCCTGATCGCCGATGCCCTGGAGAACAACCGCGACCTGCGCGTGGCCGTGCTGAACATCGAGAAGGCGCGGGCGCAGTACCGCATCAGCCGCGCCGACCTGCTGCCCTCGGTGGACGCCGGCGTCTCCGGCAACGGCCAGCGCACGCCGGCGGACCTGTCCAGCAGCGGCCGCACGGCGACCACCCATCGCTACGACGCCGGGGTGGGCTTCGCCTCCTACGAGGTGGACTTCTTCGGCCGCGTGCGCAGCCTCAACGAGCAGGCGCTGGAGGCCTACCTGCAGACGGTGGAGGCGCAGCGCGCCGCGCGCATCGCCCTGGTCGCCGAGGTGGCCACGGCCTGGTACCAGCTGCAGGCGGACCTGCAGGCCCTGGCCATCGCCCGGCAGACCCTGGAAAGCCAGCGGCAGAGCTACGCCACCATCCGCAGCAGCTACGAGGCGGAAGTCGCCACCGAGCTGGACCTGAGCCAGGCGGAAAGCACGGTGCGGGCCGCCGAGGCCAGCCAGGCGCAGTACCGGCGCCTGGTGGAGCAGGACGGCAACGCGCTGGTGCTGCTGGTGGGCAAGCCGCTGGAGCCGCAACGGCTGCGCCAGGCGGCCCCGCAGGCGCTGGCGCTGGACGCGCCGCTGCCGGCGGGCTTGCCCTCGGCGGCGCTGACGCGGCGCCCGGACATCCTCGCCGCCGAGCACGCGCTCAAGGCCGCCAACGCCAACATAGGCGCAGCGCGCGCGGCCTTCTTCCCGCGCATCGGCCTGACCGCCTCGGCCGGCTCGGCCAGCGCCGAGCTGGGCCAGCTGTTCGCCGGCGGGCAGGGGGCCTGGAGCTTCGTGCCGTCGATCAGCCTGCCGATCTTCGACTGGGGCCGCAACCAGGCCAACCTCGACGTGGCCAGGGTGCAGACCTCCATCGAGGTGGCCAACTACCAGAAGGCCATCCAGGTGGCCTTCCGCGAGGTGGCCGATGGCCTGGCCGCACGCGGCACCCTGCAGGAGCAGGTGCGCGCCCAGGCGCTGCTGGTGAAGGCCAACGCCCATTCCTACGACCTGGCCCGGGCCCGCTACGAACAGGGCGTGGACACCTACCTCAACGCCCTGGACGCCCAGCGCGCCCTGTTCGCCGCGCAGCAGGAGCTGGTGGCCACCGAACTGGCCCGCGAGCAGAACCGGGTCGCGCTGTACAAGGCCCTGGGCGGGGGTGACAGGTGACGGGCGCGGCCCGCGGCGGGGCAGGGCGCCTCATCCCCGGCCCGCCCGGGCCGAAGGCCGCCGGATAGGAGACGGGCCATGGACCTCTTGCAAGGCATGCAGGCCTTCGTGCGAGTGGTGGAAAGCGGCAGCTTCAGCCAGGCCGCCCGCGCCCTGGACATGTCGCCCTCGAAGGTCTCGCGGCTGGTCGCCGCGCTGGAGGAGCGGCTCGGCGCGCGCCTGCTGCAGCGCACCACCCGCAGCGTGGCGGTGACCGAGAGCGGCCGGCGCTACTTCAAGCGCTGCAAGGGCATCCTCGGCGAGATCGACGCCGCCGCCGCCGAGGCCGCCGGCTCCCGCTCGCGGGCCTGCGGGCGGCTGCGCCTGCACGCGGCCACCGAGTTCGGGCTGGAACACCTGACGCCGCTGATCGTCGAATACTGCGAGCGCTACCCCGAGGTGTCCATCGACCTGTCGCTGACCCAGGGCACCCCGGCCTTGCTGGAGGAGGGGCTGGACGTGCTGGTCACCCTGGCCCGCGGGCTGCCCGACTCGGCCTTCGTCGCCCAGCGCCTGGGCGGGGTGTTCGGCGTGGTCTGCGCCGCGCCGGCGTACCTGGCCCGGCACGGCGTGCCGCGCAGCCCGGAGGCGCTGCGGGAGCACCGCTGCCTGATGCTGGCCGACCCGCTGTTCCCCGACGGCTGGCACTTCGCCGAGGGCGACGGCGAGGCGCCCTTCGCCTTCGAGGACGTGCTCAAGGTCAACCTGCCCGAGGCGGCCAGCCAGGCGGCGGCGTCCGGCATGGGCGTGTGCCTGCTGCCCAGCTTCGTCGCCGCCAGGGCATTGCGCGAGGGGCGCCTGCTGCGGGTGCTGCCCGAGTGGCGCCTGCACACCCGCGAGGTGTTCGCGCTCTATTCCTCGCGGCGCTTCCTCGACGCCAAGATCCGCACCTGGGTCGACTTCCTCAAGCAGCGCCTGCCCCAGGCCTTCGCCCGCGACCAGGCGGTGCTCGACGACCCGCGCTACTGGGCGCGCCCCGGCGCCACCGGCCGAGCGAACCGGGCTCAGGCGCCCGAGGGCGCTTCCCGGCGGTAGGCGAGGAAGGCGCGGCCCTCCCGCGAGTTGAGGTTCAGCGCCCACACCGGGCGCGGCAGGTCCAGCTCGCCCGAGCCCCAGGCCTGCAGGTAGCCCAGCGAGAAGCCCACGCCGCGCCGGCAGGCGGCCGCGTCGTAGCCGACGCTGGCCATGGCCATGTGCACGCAGGCGTCCATGTACTCGTTGACCTTCTCCACCCCCTGCAGGATGGTCTGGATGCACAGGGCCGAGGCGCCCATGAGGAAGTCGGTGGCGGCGTCGCTGCGCTCGAAGTCCAACTCGCCGGCGGCGCGGCCGCTCTCCAGGTCGCGCGCCATGTATTCGGCCACCAGCGCATGGTGCGGCCAGACGTCGACGCGGGTGACGAAGCCGGCCCACTTGCGGTCCAGCAGGGCGCGCACCAGGAACACCCGGAAACCCACCGAGATGCGCTTCCACGGTTCCTGGAGGATGTCGTAGAGCGGCAGGATGTCGGTGGTCATCTGGTTGCTCAGGTCCTGGCCGAGGGCGACCAGCACCTGGTCCAGCGAATCGAAGTAGCGGTAGAAGGTGCCGCGCGAGACCTTGGCCTCGCGGATCACGTCGTCGATCACCGGCGGCGTGGTGCCGGGCTCGGCGAATACCCGCATGGCCGCGTCGAGCAGGCGCGTGCGCATCAGCAGGCGTTTCTTCTCCGCCATCTTCGGGCGGTGGTCGGCGCTGGCCCGCCCGCGGGGGGCGGCCTGTTCACTGTCGGACACGGACTTCATCTCCTGGAGTGACAAAATGTCATTGTTAAAACCTATGCCGATTGTCGGCCGGATAAATTTATTTTATCGAGGCCCTTGAACGGCGCGGGCGTCTGTCCTACATTGCTGCTCAATGTCGGAATGACAAGTATGTTCGATCTTTAGCTTCTTCGTCAGTCCGGCGGTTTCGTCATAAAAACAACAGGAGACGAAAAATGATCCGCAATGCCTTGCCGCCCCGCCTGTCCCGCCCGCTTCCTCCGCCGCCGCGCCGCAAGCGCCCGCGCGCCTGATATTTCCCCGCATCCCTAGACAACCCGGGTAGTCGCATGCCTTCGGGGCCGCCAAGGTCCTGAGCGACGGCGCACGCCCGTACGCGACCCCTTGCCGACCGTTGCGCCTGGTGGCCGCGGCCCGGGGGATTCGTTCGCCCAGAACAAATGAATGACACTTTAGTCATTGTGACATAGAAGGTCGACGCCATGAAAGAAGCGATGAAAGTATCCGACGTCAGCGTGCTGCCGGTGGCCGAGCAGGGCCCCTCCCTGCAGGAACTGGTCAAGCGCGCCGAAGCGCTGCAGCCGCTGCTGCGCAAGAACGCCGCGGAATCGGAAAGGAATCGCCGCGCCAGCGAGGAGAACATCCAGGCCATCCAGGAGGCAGGCCTGTTCCGCCTGATGGTGCCCAGGCGCTTCGGCGGCCACGAAGGCACCCTGCGTTCCCACCTGGAAGTCTCCGCGGCGCTGGCCGAAGGCTGCGGCGGCACCGCCTGGGTGGCCGCGCTGACCAACGTCTGCGCCTGGTTCACCTGCCTGTTCAGCGAGCGCGCGCAGAACGAAGTGTTCGGCGCCAACCCCGACGCCCGCGTGGCCGGGGTGTTCAACGCATCCCCCAGCACCCGCCGCGTCGAGGGCGGCCTGGTGGTCTCCGGCAAGTGGTACTTCTCCTCCGGCAGCCTGCACGCCGACTGGGCCGCCGTGGGCGCCGAGGAACGCGACGCCAACGGCGCGCTGGTGGCCCAGTACCTGGCGCTGATCCCGCGCGAGCAGTTCTGCATCGAGGACACCTGGTTCACCACCGGCATGCGCGCCTCGGGCAGCAACTGCATCGTCGCCGAGGAGGTGTTCGTGCCCGACCACCGCCTGCTGAACATGGGCGCGGCCATCGAGGGCGAGTACCCCACCCCGTTCAAGGACGAGGCCAGCTACCGCCCGCTGTTCGTGCCCTTCGCCGCGCTGATCCTCAACGGCGCGCAGCTGGGCCTGGGCCGAGCCGCGCTGAAGTACGTGATCGACAACGCCCCGCGCCGCGCCATTGCCTACACCTCGTTCGAGAAGCAGACCGACTCGGTGCTGTTCCAGGCCCAGGTTGCCGAGGCCGCGCTGAAGATCGACAGCGCCGAGCTGCGCGCCTTCCGCGCCGCCGACGAGATCGACGCCGCGGCGCGCCAGGGCCGCAGGCTCGACGCCACCACCCGCGCGCGCATCCGCGCCGACGTCGGCCTGGTCAACAGCCACATCACCCAGGCCATCGACATCCTGCTGACCGCCCACGGCGCCGGCAGCTTCGCCGAGACCAGCCCGATGCAGCGCTGGTGGCGCGACTCCAACACCGCCGCGCGGCACGCCGTGGCCCTGCCGGCCATCGGCCTGGAGCTGTACGGCAAGGCCCTGCTGGGGCTGGAAAACACCGTCACCCCGCTGATCTGACCGGAGGCGCCGCCATGGACCCCAAACTCCTGCGTTCGGTGATGGGCCAGTTCGCCACCGGCGTCACCGTGGTGACCTACGTCGCCGACGGCGAGCCGGCGGGCATGACCGCCAACGCCTTCATGTCGGTGTCGCTGGAGCCGCCGCTGATCCTCGTCTCGGTGCGCAATTCCTCGCGCTTCAACCAGTGGGTGAAGGAGGGCGTGCGCTACGGCGTGAACTTCCTCGCCGAGACCCAGCGGCCGCTGAGCGCGCACTTCGGCGGGCGCCCGGAGGAGGGCCTGGCGCTGCCGTTCTGCCACCACCAGGACACCCCGCTGCTGGAAGGCAGCCTGGTGCAGCTGGTGGCGCGCACGGTGGACGTGCACCCGGCCGGCGACCACCAGCTGTACATCGGCGAGGTCGAGCACCTGCGCATCGGCGAACAGCGCAAGCCGCTGCTGTTCTACAGCGGCCGCTACCACCAGGTGCATGCCCGCTCGCCGGGCGCCGAGTGGAACGGCTGCCACGAAGGCTGGTGAGCCTCCCGACACCCTGACTGACCGCGCGAACGCACCGGCGCCCCGGCAACGGGGCGCCCGGGGCGGTTCGCGCCCGCCAACCCGATCGAGCAATACGCCATGACAGTCAAGATTCCCGAATTGCCCAGCGAGCAGGACAGCGATCGCCAGGAAACCCACGAATGGCTCGACGCCCTGGAGGCCGTGGCGCGCAGCGCCGGCGGCGAGCGCGTCGACTTCCTCCTGCAGCGCCTGGCCGAGCACGCCAGCCACCTGGGCGTGCGCCCCTCGGCGCACCCCTATTCGCTGTACCAGAACAGCATTCCCCTGGAACGGCAGCCGGCCTTCCCCGGCGACCTGGCCATGGAAGAGCGCATCACCTCGATCATCCGCTGGAACGCCCTGGCCATGGTGGCGCGGGCCAACAAGGCCTATGGCGAGCTGGGCGGCCACATCGCCAGCTACGCCTCGGCGGCGGAAATCTTCGAGGTCGGCTTCAACCACTTCTTCCGTGCCGACAGCGAGGCCGGCAAGGGCGACCTGGTGTACTTCCAGCCGCACTCGGCGCCCGGCGTCTACGCCCGCGCCTTCCTCGAAGGGCGCCTGGGCGAGGAACAGCTGCAACGCTACCGCCAGGAAGTGGACGGCGGCGGCCTGTGCTCCTACCCGCACCCCTGGCTGATGCCGGACTTCTGGCAGTTCCCCACCGGCTCCATGGGCATCGGCCCGATCAGCGCCATCTACCAGGCGCGCTTCCTCCGCTACCTGGAGCACCGCGGCATCGCCGACACCAGCCAGCGCCACGTCTGGGGCGTGTTCGGCGACGGCGAGATGGACGAGCCCGAGTCCCTCGCCGCGCTGTCCCTGGCCGCCCGCGAGAAGCTCGACAACCTGACCTTCGTGATCAACTGCAACCTGCAGCGCCTGGACGGCCCGGTGCGCGGCAACGGGCAGATCATCCAGGAGCTGGAGGCGCTGTTCAGCGGCGCCGGCTGGAACGTCATCAAGGTCATCTGGGGCTCGGACTGGGACGCGCTGTTCGCCCGCGACCGCAACCACGTGCTGCTGCGCCGCTTCGCCCACACCGTCGACGGCCAGTACCAGACCCTCGGCGCCAACGACGGCAGCTACAACCGCGCGCACTTCTTCGACCTGGACCCCGAGCTGCAGGCGCTGGTCTCGCACATGAGCCCCGAGGAGATCGACGGCCTGCGCCGCGGCGGCCACGACTTCCGCAAGCTGCACGCCGCCTTCGCCGCGGCCAGGGCGCACGACGGCCGGCCGACGGTGATCCTGGCCAAGACCAAGAAGGGCTTCGGCATGGGCCAGGCCGGCGAGTCGCGCAACACCTCGCACCAGCAGAAGAAGCTGGACATCGACGCGCTCAGGGCCTTCCGCGACCGCTTCGCCCTGCCGCTGGACGACGCCGCCCTGGAGGAAATGCGCTTCTACAAGCCGGCCGAGGACAGCGCCGAGCTGCGCTACCTGCGCGAGCGCCGCGAGGCCCTGGGCGGCTACCTGCCGCGCCGCGTCGGCCGCGCCGAGCCGCTGGCATTGCCGCCGCTGGACAGCTACGCGCAATTCGCCCTGCAGCCGGACGAGCGTGAAAGCTCCACCACCACCGCGGTGGTGCGGCTGTTCTCCAACCTGCTCAAGGACAAGCAGCTGGGCCCGCGCATCGTGCCCATCGTCGCCGACGAGGCGCGCACCTTCGGCATGGCCAACCTGTTCCGGCAGATCGGCATCTACTCGCCGGCCGGCCAGCTCTACGAGCCGGAAGACGCCGGGGCGATGCTCTACTACAAGGAAGCCCGCGACGGCCAGTTGCTGGAAGAGGGCATCACCGAGGCCGGGGCGATCTCCTCCTGGGTCGCGGCGGCCACCTCCTACAGCGTCAACGGCGTGCCCATGCTGCCGTTCTACATCTACTACTCGATGTTCGGCTTCCAGCGCGTCGGCGACCTCATCTGGGCCGCCGCCGACCAGCGCGCCCGCGGCTTCCTCATCGGCGCCACCGCCGGGCGCACCACCCTGGCCGGCGAGGGCCTGCAGCACCAGGACGGCACCAGCCAGCTGGTCGCCGCTACCGTGCCCAACTGCCGCGCCTACGACCCGGCCTTCGCCAGCGAGGCGGCGGTGATCATCGACCACGGCGGCCGGCGCATGCTCGAAGAACAGCACGACGAGTTCTACTACCTGACGGTGACCAACGAGAACTACGTGCAGGCCCCGCTGGACGCCGCCCAGCACGCCGACGTGATCAAGGGCATGCGCCTGTTCGGCACCCGCGGGGAGGGCAAGCCCGCGGTGCGCCTGCTCGGCTCCGGGGCCATCCTGCGCGAGGTCATCGCCGCCGCCGAGCTGCTCGCCGGGGACTGGGGCGTGGCCAGCGAGATCTGGAGCGTCACCAGCTTCTCCGAACTGGCCCGCGAGGCCCGCGAGGTCGAGCGCCAGCAACTGTTCGGCGGCGCCGCCGAGGCCCGCAGCCACCTGCAAGCCTGCCTGCCCGGCAGCGCCCCGGTGGTGGCCGCCAGCGACTACGTGCGCGGCTACGCGCAACTGATC
Source organism: Pseudomonas delhiensis (assembly GCF_900187975.1). GTDB lineage: Bacteria > Pseudomonadota > Gammaproteobacteria > Pseudomonadales > Pseudomonadaceae > Pseudomonas > Pseudomonas delhiensis. The sequence continues at coordinate 59,353 of NZ_FZPC01000015.1, forward strand.
GCGCCCTACCTGCAGGCCCCGTACACCGCGCTGGGCACCGACGGCTTCGGCCGCAGCGACACCCGCCCGGCGCTGCGCCGTTTCTTCGAGGTGGACCGCCAGCACATCGCCCTGGCGGCGCTGGCCGGCATCGACCGCGACAAGCATGCCCAGGCCCGCGAACGCTACGCCATCGACGGCGCCGCCGTCGCGCCCTGGAACCATTGAGGAGTGAACGCCATGCAACAACTGATGGTTCCGGACATCGGCGACTTCAAGGACCTGCCGGTGGTGGAGGTGCTGATCAAGGCCGGCGACGTGGTCGCCGTGGAACAGCCGCTGATCGTCCTCGAATCCGACAAGGCGGTGATGGACGTGCCCAGCACCCTGTCGTGCACCATTCGCGAGGTGCTGATCAAGCCCGGCGACAAGGTCTCCCAGGGCAGCGTGATCGCCCATATCGAAGCGGCCGGGGAGGGCGCGGCCGCACCTGCTGCTGCCGAGCCTGCGCCGGTCGTGGCGAAAGCCGAACCGCTGGCCGCCGCTCCCGCGCCCGTTGCGCAGCCCGTGCCGGCCGCCAGCGCCCCGGCGCCCAGCGTCGAGGAAGTGCGCAAGCCGCAGCTGGCCCTGGCCGGCCCGGCGGTGCGCAAGCTGGCCCGCGAGCTGGCCGTGGACCTCGACCAGGTGCCGGCCAGCGGCCCCAACGGCCGGGTGCTGCGCGAGGACGTGCTGGCCTTCGTCAAGGCCCAGCGCGAACAGCCGGCGGCCAGCGGCAAGGCCGGCGGCGGGCTCGACCTGCTGCCCTGGCCGCAGGTGGACTTCGCCCAGTTCGGCCATGTCGAGCGCCGCGCGCTGTCGCGCATCAAGCGCATCTCGGCGGCCAACCTGCACCGCAACTGGGTGAGCATCCCCCACGTCACCAACCACAGCCAGGCCGACGTCACCGAACTGGAGGCGCTGCGCGTGCAGCTCAACGCCGAGGCGCGCGAAGGCCAGGCCAAGGTCACCCTGCTGGCCTTCCTGATCAAGGCCTGCGTGGCGGCGCTGCAGCGCTTCCCGCAGTTCAACGTGAGCCTGGAGGGCGACGAGGTGGTGCAGAAGCACTACTTCCACATCGGCTTCGCCGCCGACACCCCCAATGGCCTGGTGGTGCCGGTGATCCGCGATGCCGACCGCAAGGGCATCGCCGCGCTGGCCGCGGAAATGGCCGAGCTGTCGCAACTGGCCCGCGCCGGCAAGCTGGCGCCGGCGCAGATGCAGGGCGGCTGCTTCTCCATCTCGTCCCTGGGCGGCATCGGCGGCGGCCACTTCACCCCGATCATCAACGCGCCCGAGGTGGCGATCCTCGGCGTCGGCCGCGCCGAGCTGCAACCGCGCTGGGACGGCAACGCCTTCCAGCCGCGCCTGCAGCTGCCGCTGTCGCTGTCCTGGGACCACCGCGCGGTGGACGGTGCCGAGGCCGGGCGCTTCCTCGCCCACCTGGCGACGCTGCTCGGCGACTTCCGCCGGGTACTGGTCTGACGACAACAAGAAGGAGAACCGAAATGAGCGTTTCCCCGAACCGGACCCCCGTCATCGCCGCCGGCGAGCGCGTGGTCCCGATGAAGATGGCGCACCTGGTGTTCCGCTGCGCCGACCGCAAGGCCATGGTCGACTGGTACCGCAAGCTGTTCCAGGCCGAGCTGGTGTTCGAGGACGAGATCCTCACCTTCATCACCTACGACGACGAGCACCACCGCCTGGCGTTCTTCAACATGCCGCACCTGCCGCCCAAGTCCGACGAGGTTACCGGCGTGCACCACATCGCCTACAGCTACGGGCACATCGACGACCTGCTGCGCACCTACCTGCGCCTGAAGGAGGAGGGCATCCGGCCGTATTGGTGCATCAACCACGGCCCGACCACCTCGCTGTACTTCCGCGACCCGGAGGGCAACGACATCGAGCTGCAGGTGGACAACTTCAGCGACGCCGCCGATGCCGCGGCCTTCTTCCACAGCGAAACCTTCGCCAACGACCCCATCGGCCTGGAGTTCGACCCCGACGCCATGGTCGAGCTGTGGCTCGGCGGCGCCAGCGAGGCCGAGCTGTGCCGCCTGGGCACCGCCGGCACCGGCACCCGCACCGTACTGGGATGAGGAAACGAACATGAAACTCTGCACCTTCAAGACCCCCGGCGGCCTGGTCGGCGTCGGCCTGGTGACCGCCGGCGGCGTCATCCGCGTCGCCGACCACCTGTCCGCCGCGCCGCGCGACATGATCGGGCTGATCGGCGAATGGCAACATTGGCAGGAGCCGCTGCGGCGCCTGGCGCAGGTCCAGCCGGCGGACTTCGCCCTCGACGAGGTGACCCTGCTGGCGCCGGTGCCGCGCCCGGGCAAGATCCTCGGCATCGGCCTGAACTACGCCGACCACGTCGCCGAGTCGGGCATGGCCACGCCGGCGGACCAGCTGTGGTTCGCCATGATGAACACCTCGGCCAACGGCCCCTGCGCGCCCATCGACCTGCCGCTGGTGTCGGAGCAGCTGGACTACGAGGCCGAGATGGTCTTCGTGATCGGCAAGCGCTGCCGCCACGTCAGCCGCGAGCAGGCGCCGCAGGTGATCTTCGGCTACTGCGCGGGCAACGACGTGAGCGTGCGCGATTGGCAGCTGCGCACCTCGCAGTTCGTCCTCGGCAAGTCCTTCGACGGCCACGCGCCCTTCGGCCCCTGGCTGGTCACCCCGGACGAGGTGGGCAACCCCCACGAGCTGGGCATCCGCTGCTTCGTCAACGACGAGAAGCGCCAGGACTCCAACACCCGCGAGCTGATCTTCGACTGCTACCAGCAGGTGGAGCACCTGTCGAAGGTGATGACCCTGGAGCCGGGCGACGTGATCTACACCGGCACCCCCGGCGGCATCGGCGGCGGCTTCAAGCCGCCGCGCTGGCTGCGCGAAGGCGACCGGGTGCGGGTGGAGATCGACCGCCTGGGCGCCATCGAGAATGTCGTTCGCGCCGAGCGCGTGGCGGGAGACGGCCATGGACGTTGAAGCCATCCAGCAGGAAATCCTCCGTCTTGAAAGCGAGCGCTGCCGCGCCCTGGTGCAGCGCGACCTGCAGGCCCTGGCGGCGCTGATGGACGACGGCCTGGTGCACGTGCACGCCACCGGCAAGGTGGACGACAAGGCGCAGTACCTGGAGATGGTCGCCCGCCACATCGACTTCCTCAGCGTCGAGCGCAGCGCGATGAGCGTGCGCGTGCACGGCGACACGGCCATCGCCAGCGGCCGCCTGGAGCAGGCCATCGTCCTGCGCGAGAGCGGCGAGGAGCGGCTGATGAAGGCCTACGCCACCCAGGTGTGGCTGCGCGGGGAGGGCGGCTGGCGGCAGTGTGCCTTCCAGGCCACCAACACCTGACCCCTGCAAGTCCGCGGGCCGGCGACGGCCCGCGCCGGCAGGGACGCCGGACCTCACGCCAACGACAGAAAACAACAACAAGAGTCCATATTCATGAACAACATCCGGGTGAAAGCGCTGGGTGCGGTGCTGGCCGCCTTCGCGATAATCGACTGCCACGCCGAGCCGGCCGGCGAGCCCGCCGAAGGCACGCTGTTCCGCAGCCTGTTCGGCGACGGCCTGCAGCGCGACTACGGCATCACCACCTCCTTCCTGCTCGACATCGGCTACTCCCGCAACAACCGCTCCACCCACGACGAGCGCCGCGACGGCCTCAGCAACCTCCCCGTCACCGGTTTTTCCGACGAGGGCTTCGAACTGGGCAGCCTGCACCTGTTCGTCGACAGGCCGCTCAAGGCCAACTTCATCCCGCGCATCACCCCCTTGCCCGGGCCCAAGCCCGACACCGCGGACTTCGGCTTCACCTTCGAGACCCTCTATGGGCGCAACGCGCAGTTCTCCCGGGCCTTCGGCTGGGACATGCACTGGGACGTCAACTCGCCCGGCGACGACGACACCGAGAAGGCCCGGCGCGACAGGCAGAACTTCGTCTCCACGCCCAACCTGGCCGCCACGGCGTACCTGCCCTACGGGCCGGGCTTCACCCTGATGGCGGGTATCTTCGGCCCGGCCTTCGGCTACGAGATCCCGCCGAACATCCGCCTCGCCCGCAACCCCTTCGCCAGCCGCACCTACGCCTTCGTCAGCAACCTGGTGACGGTCAGCGGGGTGATGCTGGGCTCCCGCCTGCTCGACGGCCCGCAGGGGCTGCTGGGGGTGGAACTGGGCGTGGCCCAGGGCTGGAGCAACCTGCGCGACAACAACGACGACAAGGCGCTGTTCGGCGCGCTGCGCTGGCGCACGCCCGACATGCAGACCTGGGTCGACTACGAGTTCATGCTGGGCAACCAGCAGAACGACAGCGTCAAGGACGTGCAGGCGCCGACCTCGCGGCTGATCTCCCCGGACGGCCAGCTCCGGCAGCAGCATTCGCTGAACGGCTGGCACCGCTTCGACGAGCGCTGGTCGATGGGCGCGGAGCTGGTCTACGGCCGCCAGGACGGCGACGGCAAGCCGTCGACCGTGGACATCATCACCGGGCCGGGCTTCGATGGCGCCCATTGGTGGGGCGTCAACGCGGTGGTCACCTACCAGATCGGGCCCGACCTGTCGTTCTCGGTGCGCGGCGAGCATTTCAGCGATCCGGACGGCTTCACGCTGTTCCCCACCACCACCGCCCGCGGGGACTTCAACGCCATCACCAGCGGCTTCCGCTACGAAGTCAGCAAGAACCTCTCGCTGCGCCCGGAGCTGCGCTATGACTGGTTCGACGCCCACGAGCACGATCGCCCGTTCGGCAACGGCCGGGATCGCGACCAGTTGACGGCGATGGTGGAAGCGCTCCTGTACTTCTGACGATCAATGAAAAAGCCCTGGCAGCCCAGGCTGCCAGGGCTTTTCTGCCGGCCCGGAACCTATGCGCGGGCGGCGCAGCGTTTGGCGAATGCCAGTTGCTGCAACTGGAAGGCCTCGCCCGAGCGGTGGAAATCGATGCAGTGGCCGGCGTCCCTGAACAGTGCCGCATCCATCTCCGGGCAGTTGACGAAGGCATCCGCGAAGCGCTGGATGGTCGCCTCGTCCACCGGCCACAGCTGTTCGAACTCGGGCTGCCGATAGTGCACCGGCACCTTGACCTGCGCAGCCAGCCGGCCGACCTGCTTCGGCCAGTGCATGCCGATGTCGATCAGCTCGCTGCGCGGGGCGGGGGCGCTCGCCCCGTAGCTGGCCTGCGGCATGACGCCTTGCTCGTAGGTGCCCGGCGGGCCGAAGAAGAACCCGTCCATCGCCTCCGGCGGCACGCTGACCAGGGCCTGTTCCGCGGGCACCTGGTTCCACTTGTCCTTGGAGGCCGGCACCGGGTCGAGCCCGACGCCGGAGATGGCGATGCCCAGCAGAGGCCAGGAGGGCTGGCGCGCGGCGATGGCGATGGTGATGGCTCCGCCGATCGAATGGCCGACCAGGACGATGCCGCAGGCCTTGTGCGAATAGCTGTGCCACAGGCCATGGATGGCCGAGTCGAGAATCTCCGCGTTGTCCATGATGCTTGGCGCGTTGGCGGCGTAGTCCGCGCTCAGGCCATAGCCCGGGCGGTCGATGGCGAAGATCGGCAGCTGTTGCGCCTGCGCCCGGTCCAGCAGCGAATGGCCCGCCACGTCGAAGTAGCGGGAGGAATAGGTGCCGCCGTGGATGGCGATGATCAGCGGGTGCCGATCCGGGCTTTCGGCTTCCGGTATCCGCCCGCGGCCGGACAGCGTGACGCCCAGCCCGCGGAAGACATAGTCCTGCTTGCACATGGTTTTTCGCTCCTCTTCTTGTTGTTGTGGTTTTCCGATCGTTTGGCCTCGGCCGAAGGCTAGGCGGCGAGCCAGGCCTGGGCCGTTTGCCGCATGGCACGCTCCAGCTCGCTGCCGCGAGTGGCGAAGGTCCGGCCCAGGGGAAAGCCGCTCTTCTCCAGCAGGTAGGCCAGGGGCGCGTACTCGCGCGGATAGCGCTCCAGCACCTGCGCCTCGACCGCCACGGGCCCGCGCGGGAAGCTGAAGCCGCCCATGTCGTAGATGCTCTGGCGCTTGAGCAGCCTCCACTGGCCGTCGCGTTTTTCCGCCAGGTCGTAGAAGCGGTTGTGCACGCTGCAGCCCAGGCCCAGGCGCACGTTCTCGGCGACTATCACCGCGTTGGTCTCGACGATGGCGCGCTCGCCGTTCATCTCCACCACCGGCGTGCCGATCAGGTGCTTGGTGCGCAGGTCGGAGGCGCCCATGCGCCGCGAGCCTTCGATGAAGTCGGAGAAGGGGCCTTCGAACCAGGTGACCTCGATCACCCCGTCGGGGTGGAACAGCCCGGCCAGGCGCTCCCACTGGCCGAGGTCGCGGTGGATCCAGCCGGTGATCAGGTCGGTGATCTGCAGGCGGTCTTCAAGGTAGCTATGCATGACGTGTTCTCTTGCTTGTGGGAAATCGCCTCAGCATCTTCCCGCACGGTAGCGAACTCAAATAGATTGATCTGAATGATCAATCACTAATCATGAAGGACCTGGCCCATGGACCTGCGTCACCTGCGCTACTTCCTCGCCGTCGCCGAGGAAGGCCATTTCGGCCGCGCCGCCCAGCGCCTGCACATCGTGCAGTCGGCGCTGAGCATGCAGATACGCGCCCTGGAAGAGGAACTCGGCGGCCCGCTGTTCGTGCGCACCAGCCGCCGGGTGGAACTGACCGAGGCCGGCCGGCTGCTGCGCGGCGAGGCCGAGCGCACCCTGGCCCAGGCCGAGCACGCGCAGCGCACGGTGCAGCGGGCGCTGCGCGGGGAGATGGGCACGGTGCGCATCGGCTTCGCCGGCAACGCCGTGTTCAGCGGCCGGCTGATGAGCGACGTGCGGGCCTTCCACGCCGCCTACCCGGAGGCCGAGGTGGTGCTGCGCGAACTGGCGCCGCACCTGCAGGTCGAGGCGATCCAGGCCGGCCAGCTGGACGTCGGCTATGCCCCCAGCCACGGCGGGCAGATCGTCGACGACTCGCTGTGCTTCGAGCGCATCGGCACCTGGCCGCTGCTGGTGGCCATGCCCGACAGCCATCCGCTGGTCGATGCCCAGCCGCTGCAGGTGTCGATGCTCGGCGCGGAGCCGCTGATCGTCTATGCCGCCCATGGCGCCGACGAGAACATGCTCGGCGGCCTGCGCCGGGCGCTGGGGCGCGAGCCCAAGGTGCACCGCACCAGCAGCACCCTCAGCGTGCTGGCGCTGGTGGCCGCCGGCATGGGCGTGGCGCTGGTGCCCGAGCCGCTGCTGCAGGTGCACATCCCGGGGGTGGCCTACCGCCGGCTCGACGGCATGGAGCCGCAGGCCGACCTGCTGCTGGTCAGCCGCAACGAGGAAACCGGCGGCGCCGTGCGCGCCTTCCTGGGGATCGCCCGCCAGGGGCTGGCCGGCGAGTGAGCCAGGGGCCGCTCAGCCCTTGAGCGCCTCATGGGCCAGCACGCTGCGGGTAGTGGTCTCGTAGTGCTGCGCCAGCAGCGCGCAGGCCTTGTCCACGTCGCGCGCCAGGGCGGCGTCGAGCAGCTCGCGGTGTTCGCCGGGGACGTCGCGGCTGGCGCTGTCGTTGTAGTGCACCGAGAGCATGCGGTAGCGCGCGGTCTGGTCGCGCAGCATGTGCGACAGGCGCAGCAGCCAGGGCGAGCGGCAACTGCCGATCAGCGCCTCGTGGAAGGCCACGTGGGCGTTTTCCCATTCCGGCTTCAGCAGCCGTTCCGGGCCTTCGACGATGGGCAGGCGGTCCAGGCGGTGGTGCGCGGCGATCAGGCGGCTTTCCCACTCCAGGTCGCCATGGCGGATGGAGTCGGCCAGGGCCTGGCATTCGATGAGCAGGCGGGTGTCGGTGATGTCGCGGATTTCGTCGGCGGAGATGCGCCCGACGCTGAAGCCCTTCTGGTCCTCGGCGCTGACGAAGCCGCTGGCGGCCAGGCGCGACAGCGCCTCGCGCAGGGGGATGACGCCGGCGTCGTAGTGCTCGGCCAGCTCCTTCAGGCGCAGGCGGCTGCCCGGCGCCAGGCGGCCGTTGATGATGTCTTCGCGGACCCGGGCCTCCAGTTGCGAGGCCATGGTGCGCTTCTCCGAGGCTTCGGGCTGTTCCGCCCAGCGTTCGGCTCGGTTCATGGGCTGTTCCACGGATGATGACGGATGAGGCAGATGATACACACGGGAGCCTTTTATCGATAATTCTGAAAAAATATATTTTATCGTTGACGGCATATTTTATCGGGATTAGCTTAGGGCCCATACCGCACTGCCTGGCGGTCGTCACGAACCACAACAAGAGGTCTGCTCCATGCGCTACGTTCGCTTCTCCCACCAAGGCCGCCCGGTACTGGGCGTTCGCACCGCCGAAGGCGTCCGGGTCCTCGGCGAGGAAACCCTGGAGTCGCTGCTCGAGCGCGGCGTCGACCTCGCCACCTACGGCGCCCGGGCCCAGGGCCCGCTGGTGCAGATCGGCGAGCAGGACTACCTGCCGCTGATGAAGAAGCCCGGCAAGATCGTCTGCGTCGGCCTGAACTACGCCGATCACACCAAGGAATCGCCCTACGCCCAGCCGGACTACCCGACGCTGTTCCCGCGCTTCAACAGCAGCCTCATCGGCCACAACCAGCCGCTGGTGCGCCCGCGCATCTCCGACACCCTGGACTACGAGGGCGAGATGGCCGTGGTGCTCAAGAGCGGCGGCCGGCACATTCCCAAGGCGCAGGCGCTGCAGCACGTGGCCGGCTACGCGCTGTTCAACGAGGGCTCGGTGCGCGAGTACCAGTTCAAGTCGCCGCAGTGGACCGTGGGCAAGAATTTCGACGACACCGGCGCCTTCGGCCCGGACCTGGTGACCGCCGACGAACTGCCGGCCGGCGGCAAGGGCCTGCTGCTGCAGACCCGCGTCAACGGCAAGGTGGTGCAATCGGCCAATACCGAGGACATGCTGTTCGACGTGGCCACCATCATCTCCACCCTCAGCGAGGCGGTGACCCTGGAAGCCGGCGACGTGATCGTCAGCGGCACCCCGGCCGGCGTCGGCTTCGGCATGGATCCCAAGGTCTACCTGAAGGCCGGCGACGTGGTGGAAGTGTCCATCGAAGACATCGGCACACTGGTCAACCCGGTGGTGGACGAAGCCTGACCCCGGGCGGTTCCCGGCCAGATCGAAGCCTCCCGCTCCGAGGCTTCGACGACAAGAACAACAATCGGAGGCGATCATGACTCCCACCATCCGTGGTGTGCATTCGATCGATCATTACGCGCTGTTCGTGCCCTCGCTGGATGACGCGCGCCAGTTCTTCGCCAGCTTCGGCCTGGAAGTCGGCGAAACCCCGGACGCCCTGGAACTGCGGGCCGCCGACGGCCACCGCTGGGCGCGGATGCTGCCGGGGCCGCGCAAGAGCCTGGCCTACCTGAGCTTCAACTGCTTCGCCGAGGACTACCCGGCCCTGCGCCAGCAGGCCGAGGCCGCCGGCGCGCGCTTCGAGGCCGGCGACGGCGAGGGCTTCTGGTTCCGCGACCCCGACGGCAACCTGCTGCAGGTGAAGGTCGGCGCCAAGCACATGCCCGACCACAAGCAGCTGGCGGCGCCGGCCCGGCCCGCCGTGCGCGGCGTCGGCACCCGCGACGCCGTGGCCCAGGTGCGCCCGCGGCGGCTTTCCCACGTGCTGCTGTTCAGCCCCGACGTGCCCCAGGCGGTCACCTTCTACGAGCGGGCCCTGGGGCTGCGCCTGTCCGACCACTCCCAGGACATCATCGCCTTCACCCACGCCCCCCACGGCTGCGACCACCACCTGGTGGCCTTCTGCAAGAGCGGCGCCAAGGGCTTCCACCACGCCGCCTGGGAAGTGGACGGCGTCGACGACGTCGGCAACGGCGCCGAGCAGATGGCCAACGCCGGCTACCGCGAGGGCTGGGGCACCGGGCGGCATTGCCTGGGCTCCAACTACTTCCACTACGTCCGCGACCCCTGGGGCTCGTTCTGCGAGTACTCGGCGGACATGGACTTCATCGACGCCGGCAGCCAGTGGCCGGCGGGCGACTTCCCGCCCGAGAACTCGCTGTACCTCTGGGGCCCGAGCGTCCCCGAGTATTTCGTCCGCAACACCGAGGCGGACAGCGCGCCGGCCAAAAGCTAGCGCACCCAGCGACGCAGGCCGCTCCTTCGTCCCAAGCACTTTCCTGCCGTCCGGGGAAGCGGGGAGCGGCTTGCCTAAAACCAACCCGGTTTCAGGTCAGCACAGATGAACGAAAACAAGATCCACGACGTGGCCATCGTCGGCTACGGGCCGGTCGGCCAGACCCTCGCCATCCTCCTCGGCCGCATGGGCTACAGCGTCGCCGTGTACGAGCGCTGGCAGTCCCTCTACCCGCTGCCGCGCGCGGTGTTCCACGACCACGAGATCCGCCGCGTGTTCCGCATGATGGGCCTGGAGGAGGAGCTGAAGGAAATCTCCCAGCCCTCGGCCTGCTACCAGTGGTTCAACGCCGACTGGAAGGTGCTGGTGGAGATCGACTGGTCCGCCGAGTCGATCAGCGACGGCCCCTTCGGCTACCTGTTCAACCAGCCGGGCCTGGAGGCCATCCTCGATCGCCGGGCCAAGGCCATCGCCAACGTCGAGGTCCACCAGGGCTGGGAAGTGCTTGGGCTGAGCCAGGACGAGCAGGGCTGCGAACTGCGCCTGCAGCGCACCCAGCGCGGCGACCCGGCGCAGGCCGCCGAGCAGCGCACGGTGCGCGCCCGCTACGTGATCGGCGCCGACGGCGCCAACAGCGTGGTGCGCCGCGAGTGCGGCATCGACTGGCTGGACCTGGGCTTCCAGGAAGACTGGCTGGTGGTCGACCTGCAGCCCAACCCCGGCGTCGAGCTGGACGTGCCGGACATCGGCCAGTGGTGCAACCCGGCGCGGCCGACCACCATGGTCCCCGGCGGCCCCGGCTACCGCCGCTGGGAATTCATGCGCCTGCCCCACGAGAGCATCGAGGACCTGCAGAGCACCGACAAGGTCTGGGAACTGCTGGCGCCCTGGGTCACCCCGGACACCGCCACCCTGGTGCGCCACGCCGTCTACCAGTTCCGCTCGCGCATCGCCGAAACCTGGCGCCACGGCCGCGTGCTGCTGGCCGGCGACGCCGCGCACCTGATGCCGCCGTTCATGGGCCAGGGCATGTGCTCGGGCATCCGCGACGCCTGGAACCTGTCCTGGCGCCTGGACCTGGTCTTCTGCGGCATCTGCTCGGAGCAACTGCTGGACAGCTACACCCTGGAGCGCAAGCCGCAGATCCGCGCGGTGATCGACGCCTCGGTGGCGATGGGCAAGGTGGTCTGCGTGGCCGACCCGCAGAAGGCCGCCGAACGCGACGCCGCCTTCCTCGCCGGCGAAGTGCCGCCGCTGCCGCCGTTCCCCGGCCTGGTCGACGGCGTGGTGCACAAGGACGAGCGCAACGGCCGCGCCCTGGGCCCGGCCGGCTGCCTGGGCGTGCACGGCGAAGTCGAATGGGACGGGCGCCGCCAGCGCTACGACGACGCCTTCGGCCGCGGCTTCCACCTGCTGAGCCTCGGCGACGACCCGCTGGCCGGGCTGGACGAGGCGCACAAGGCGCTGCTCGAACAGCTGGAAGTGAAGGCCGTGCGCCTGAGCGAGGACGGCGCGCCGGGCACCTGCCGCGACCTCTCCGGCAAGTACCACCAGTTCCTCCGCGCCGCCGGGCTGCAGGCCGTGCTGGTACGCCCGGACTTCTACATCTACGGCGGCATCGGCCACGCCAGCGAACTGCCGCAACTGCTCGACGCGCTGCGCCGCGACCTGGCGCTGCGGCAGGGCCCGGGCGGCGCGCTGCGGGAGGCGCGCCGGCCGCTCGCCGCCCAGCTGTAGGTTCCCCCCGTCCGCGGGGCAGCCCCCCGCGGACCCTTCTGAAAACAACAACAAGAGACAGATCGATGCACAACATCAAGGTGAAAACGCTTGGTGCGGTCCTGGCCGCCCTGGCGATCGTCGAATGCCATGCCGCCGAGGCGCCGGCGCCGGGGGAGGGCGCTCTGTTCAAGGGCCTCTTCGGCGACAGCCTGGAGCGCGACTACGGCATCACCGTTTCCAACCTGCTGGACATCGCCTACGTGCGCAACAACCGCTCCACCCACGACGAGCGCCGGGACGGCCTGAGCAACCTGCCGCTCACCGGCATGTCCGACGAGGGCCTGGAGTGGGGCAGCCTGCACCTGTTCGTCGACAAGGCGCTCAAGGGCACCTTCGTGCCACGCATCACCCCGCTGCCGGGGCCCAGGCCGCAGGACTTCGCCTTCGGTTTCACCTTCGAGGCCAACTACGGCCGCAACGCCCAGTTCGCCCGCACCTTCGGCTGGGACATGCACTGGAACCTGAACGAGGACGACGCCGCCAGGGCGCAGAAGGACAAGGACCGTTTCCTCGCCGTCCCCAACATCGCCGCCACCGCCTACGTGCCCTACGGCCCGGGCTTCAACTTCATGGCCGGGGTGTTCGGCCCGGCGCTGGGCTACGAGATACCGCCGAACATCCGCCAGGCGCGCAACCCCTTCGCCAGCAAGACCTACGCTTTCGTCAGCGAGCCGGGCACCGTCTCCGGGGTGCTGGTGGGCGCCCGCCTGCTCGATGGCGACCCCGGCATCCTCGGCCTGGAGCTGGGCGTGGTGCAGGGCTGGAACAACCTGCGCGACAACAACGACGGCAAGTCGGTCATGGGCGCCCTGCGCTGGCGCACGCCGGACATGAACACCTGGGTCGACTACGAATTCATCGTCGGCGACGAGCAGAACGACAGCACCTCCGACGTGCAGGCGCCGACCGCGCGGCTGATCGCCGACAGCGGCCAGCTCAAGCAGCAGCACTCGCTCAACGGCTGGCACAGGTTCGACGAACGCTGGTCCATGGGCGCCGAGGTGGTCTACGGCCACCAGGCCGGCGACGGCAAGCCGACCACCCTGGACATCGTCAGCGGCCCGGGTTTCGACGGCGCCCACTGGTGGGGCGCCAACGCGGTGCTGACCTACCAGTACCGCCCGGACCTGTCGTTCTCCGTGCGCGGCGAGCATTTCAGCGACCCGGACGGCTTCATCCTGTTCCCCACCAGCAGCGCCCGCGGCGACTACAACGCCCTCACCGGCGGGCTGCGCTGGGATGTGACCGGCAACCTCTCGCTGCGCCCGGAGGTCCGCTACGACTGGTTCGACGCCCGCGACCACGACCGCCCCTACGGCAACGGCCGCGACCGCTCGCAACTCTCCACCATGGTCGAAGCGCTGTTCTACTTCTGACCGCCCGCCACCGCCCCGAGTACCCATGCCATGCACAACAATGACAACACGTGGAATGCGCGCTACGAATACACCGCCGTCGCCATGCTCGCCCTGGGCTTCGGCCTGGTCGGCCTGGACCGCTTCATCATCCTGCCGCTGTTCCCGGTGATGATGAGCGAGCTGCAGCTGGACTACCAGGACCTGGGCAACATCTCGGCGGTCCTCGCCATCGCCTGGGGGATTTCCTCGATCTTCATGGGCCGGCTGTCCGACCGCATCGGCCGGCGCAAGGTGCTGATCCCCGCGGTGCTGCTGTTCTCCCTGCTGGCCGGGTTGTCCGGGCTGGCCAACGGCGTCGCCGCGCTGCTGCTGATCCGCGCGGTGATGGGCGTCTCCGAGGGCGCCTTCACGCCCACCGCCATCGCCGCCACGGCGGAGTCCTCGCAGCCGTCGCGGCGCGGGCTGAACATCGGCATCCAGCAGGCCTTCTTCCCGATCCTCGGCCTGGGCCTGGCGCCCATCCTCGCCACCCAGCTGCTGCTGGTGCTGCCGTCCTGGCGCTGGGTGTTCGTGGTGGTCTCGCTGCCCGGCTTCCTGCTCGCCTGGTGGATGTACCGCAGCCTGCGCGAGACCCGCGTGGCGGCGGCACCTGCCCAGGCGCAGGAACCGGAGCAGGGCCGCTGGCTGGATGCGCTGCGCTATCGCAACGTGCCGCTGAACATCCTCGGCATGTTCTGCATGCTCACCAGCCTGTTCGTGCTCAGCGTGATGATGCCCAACTACCTCACCGACTACCTGCACCTGGGCGTGCAGCAGATGGGCTTCGTCATGTCCGCCATCGGCCTGGGCGGCTTCGTCGGCCAGCTGGTGCTGCCGGGGCTGTCCGACCGCCTGGGGCGCAAGCCGGTGGTGCTGGGCAGCTTCGCCGCCACCGGCGCCTGCATCTGGCTGCTGATGCACACCGGGGCCGAGCCGCTGGTGCTGTTCGCCCTGCTGTTCCTCACCACCTTCTTCAACTTCAGCATGATCTGCATGACCGTCGGCCCGCTCACCGGCGAGTCGGTGCCGCTGCCCCTGGTATCCACCGCCACCGGCCTGGTGGTGGGCATAGGCGAGGTGTTCGGCGGCGGCGTGGCCCCGGCGCTGGCCGGCTACATCGCCCAGCACCACGGCATCCAGTACACCCTCTACCTGGCCCTGGGCGGCGTGGCGCTGGGCCTGCTGGTCGCCTGCCTGCTGCGCGAGACCGCGCCGCTGCGCCGCGGGCTGCCGGCCGGGCAGGGCGGGGAGGTGGCCTGAAGCGATAGTGCCGACAGGAGGTCGGCACGACGAGGCCGGGCCTGCCGTCCCGGCTTCGTTTTCGTCATGCGCCGGATGCGCATGCCGCCGCCGGCGCTACCCGCGCCCGGCGGCGTTCTTCCCTCGCGCCGGGCTCGGGCGGCGTCGGTCACGAGCCGGCGCCGCCCGGTCTTCGCCGGGCCCGCATGGCTGGCGCCACGGGGCTGGCCGGGCGAGAATCGCTGTTTTGTGCCTTGGAGAAACCCGCAATGAAAGCCGCCATCGTCCATTCCTTCGACCAGCCGCCGCGCTACGGCGAGATAGACGCGCCGCAGGCCGCCGCCGGCGAGGTGCTGGTGCGCGTGCGCGCCGCCGCGCTCAGCCAGCTGGTGCGCGCCCAGGCCAGCGGCAAGCACTACAGCAGCGGCAAGACCCTGCCGGTGGTGCCCGGCGCCGATGGCGTCGGCCTGCTGGAAGACGGCAGCCGCGTGTACTTCGCCTTCCCCCGCGCGCCCATCGGCGCCATGGCCGAGATGGTGGCGGTGGATGCGCGCCAGTGCGTGGCCATCCCCGAGGGCGTCGACGACATCACCGCGGCGGCCATCGCCAACCCCGGCATGTCGTCCTGGGCGGCGCTGCAGGAGCGCGCGCACTTCAAGCCCGGCGAAAGCGTGCTGGTCAACGGCGCCGCCGGCGTCTCCGGGCGCCTGGCCATCCAGGTGGCCAGGCACCTGGGCGCCTCCCGCGTGGTGGTCACCGCGCGCAACCCGGCGGTGGAAGCGGAACTGCGCGCCCTGGGCGCGGACGACTTCATCCGCCTCGACCAGCCGGCCGAGCGACTGACCGCCGCCTTTCGCGAGGAAATCCAGGGCCGCGGCATCGACGTGGTGCTCGACTACCTGTGGGGCCCGCCGGCGGCCTGCATCCTCGACGCCGTGGTCAGCCACGGCAGCGGCAAGGCCGCGCCGCGCCTGCGCTTCGTCAACATCGGCTCGCTCGCCGGGGCGAGCATCCCGATGAGCCCCGGCGCGCTGCGCAGCTCCGGCCTGGAGCTGCTCGGCAGCGGCCTGGGCAGCGTGTCCAACGAAGGCCTGGTGAAGGTGGTCGGCCAGCTGCTGCAGGCCATCGAACCGGCCGGGCTGAAGGTGGACGCCGAGGCGGTGCCGCTGAGCGAGGTCGAGTCGGCCTGGCAGCGCAACGCCGCCGAGCGCATCGTCTTCACCCTGTGATCCAGCGGCGGCCGCGCCGGGGCAGGGCGCGGCCGCCGTCATCCCTCCCATCGATGAGCGTGCCGGTGCGCTGCGGTGGTTTGACCTTGCGCCAGTTTTAAGGTAATCACCTTAGGCATGTGGCCCGCTCCGCCGCCCGCCGTGCCTTCCGGCGCGGCCGATAGGTGGGGTGTGCCGTATGGCGAACGATCCCGAGGAGGATGCCGCGTTGTCGAAACTGGCCAGCTACTACAAGAACAAGATCGCCGTGGTCACCGGTGCCGGCTCGGGCATCGGCCGGGCCATCGCCCAGCAGCTGGGCGCCCTGGGGGCCCGGGTGTACTGCACCGACGTCGATGGCGCGGCGGCGCAGCGGGTCGCCGCGGCGTTGCCCGATGCCGTGGGCGAGGCGCTGGACGTCACCGACGCCGAGGCGCTGGCGGCCTTCGCCGCGCGCGCGTATGCCCGGGAGGGCAGGGTGGACCTGCTGTTCAACAACGCCGGCGTCGGCCATGCCGGGCGGGTGGAGGACACCGAGCTGGCGGACTGGCGCTGGGTCTTCGAGGTCAACCTGATGGGCGTGGTGCACGGCATCCACGCCTTCCTGCCGCGCATGCTGGCGCAGCCCGGGCGCGGGCACATCGTCAACACCGCCTCCGGCGCCGGGCTGATCCCCATGCCGCGCACCGCGCCCTACTGCGCCTCCAAGCACGCGGTGGTCGGGCTGTCGCAGTCGCTGGCGGCGGAGCTGGCCGGGCGCAACGTCGACGTCACCATCCTCTGCCCCGGCACCATCGACACCGCGATCATCCGCAACACCCGCATGCGCGGGGCCGGCGCCGAGCAGCGGCAGTCGCGGGCCATCGACTACTACGCGCGGCGCGGCGTGTCGCCCGACCGGGTGGCGCTGGACGTGCTCACCGACGTCAGCAAGGGCCGGCTGTTCTGCGTCACCCCGCGCAGCGAGGTGGGCGTCGGCTGGCTGCTGCAGCGCCTGTCGCCGCGGCTGATGCAGCGGATCATGCGGGCGCGCATGGACAAGGTCGAGGCCGTGGACTGAGCGCCACGGCGGCGGGGCCGGCAGGCGGCCCCGCGGCTTATTCGGCCTGGCCGGCGGCGGCCGCGCGGGTGTCGCGCGAACGCACCAGGTAGGGCTCGAACAGCGCCGCCATCTGGTTGTAGCCCCAGTTCAGGTGCTTGCGGGTGACCCGCACGATGCCGTGCCGCGAGTGCAGGTATTCGATCCAGTAGGTGGAGACGATCCAGGCGTTTTCCAGCAGCGCCTCGATCTGTTCCTCGCGCAGGTTCATGCGGCCGCTGCCGATCATCGCCAGCAGCTTGGCGCGGCCGTGGGCCTGGACCTCGTCGGAGAGCGCCTGCAGGCGCTGGCGCAGGCTGGGGTCGAGGGCGAACAGGGTCATGCTGTCGCGGTAGAAGAAGCGCCATTCCCACATCAGCTGGAACCACAGGTGCAGGTCGTCCTGCTGCGAGGCCACGCGCACCTGTTCGGCGGCGAAGGCCTCGAACAGTTCGCTGACGATGTCGGCCTTCTTCTTGAAGTAGTAGTACAGGTTGCCCTCGTTGATGCCCGCCGCCTCGGCGATGGCCGCGGTGGTCACGGCGGCGACGCCGGTAGTGTTGAACAGCTTGCGGCACGTGACCAGG
Source organism: Pseudomonas delhiensis (assembly GCF_900187975.1). GTDB lineage: Bacteria > Pseudomonadota > Gammaproteobacteria > Pseudomonadales > Pseudomonadaceae > Pseudomonas > Pseudomonas delhiensis. The sequence goes on from NZ_FZPC01000015.1 coordinate 76,767, forward strand.
ATGCGCTCCCGGGTGTTCTGGCGCTTCATGGGGTTCACCTGTTCGGCGGTTGACATTATAAGGTGTTCACCTTAGATTCGGATTTAAGGTGCTCACCTTAAAGGTGGCAACCGGTCTTTCGCATCTTAGCGACGCTTCAGCGCATAAAAAAGCATCCCCCGGCCGCGCCGGGGGTACGACAACAGCGTGGAGATCCAGATGTCGGTCGAGCATTTCGATGTGCTGGTGGTGGGCGCCGGGCTGTCCGGCATAGGCGCCGGCTACCACCTGAAGACGCGTTGCCCGGAGCGCAGCCTGGCGATTTTCGAGGCGCGCGAATCCATCGGCGGCACCTGGGACCTGTTCCGCTACCCGGGCGTGCGCTCGGACTCGGACATGTTCACCCTCGGCTACGCCTTCCGCCCCTGGAAGGCCGGCAAGGCCATCGCCGATGGCGCCAGCATCCTCGACTACATCCGCGACACCGCGCGGGCGTTCGGCATCGACCGGCACATCCGCTTCGGCCACCGCATCCTCTCGGTGGCCTGGTCGTCGCCGCGCGCGCTGTGGCAGCTGCAGGTGGAGGTTGGCGGCGAGCTGCGCGGCTTCACCTGCAACTTCCTCTACCTGTGCAGCGGCTACTACCGCTACGACGCCGGCTACCTGCCGGCCTTCCCCGGCATCGAGCGGTTCCAGGGGCGCCTGGTGCACCCCCAGCAATGGCCGCAGGACCTCGACTACAAGGGCAAGCACATCGTCGTGGTGGGCAGCGGTGCCACCGCCGTGACCCTGGTGCCGAACCTGGCCGGCGAGGCGGCCCACGTCACCATGCTGCAGCGCTCGCCGTCCTACGTGCTGTCGCTGCCGGACGCCGACGCGCTGGCCGATGCCCTGCGCAGGCTATTGCCGGAGAAGCTGGCGCACCGGCTGGTCCGCGCCAAGAACGTGCTGCTGAGCCTGTTCATGTACCGCCTCTGCCGGCACCGCCCGGCGCTGGCCAAGCGGCTGATCCGCGGCGGCATGCGCCGCCACCTGGGCGAGGACTTCCCCCTCGACCCGCATTTCGCGCCCAGCTACCAGCCCTGGGACCAGCGCCTGTGCCTGGTGCCCAACGGCGACCTGTTCCGCGCCCTGCGCCAGGGCAGCGCCTCCATCGTCACCGACCACATCCAGGGCTTCGGCGAGAACAGCGTGCGCCTGGCCTCGGGCCAGGAACTGGCGGCGGACATCCTGGTCGCCGCCACCGGCCTGGAGCTGGTGCCCTGCGGCGGCATCCGCTTCGAGGTCGACGGGCGCCCGGTCGCGGTCGGCGACACCTACAGCTACAAGGGCCTGATGATGTCCGGGCTGCCCAACGCGGCGGTCTGCGTGGGCTACACCCACGCGTCCTGGACGCTGCGCGCGGACCTCGCGTCCCTCCATGTCTGCCGCCTGCTGCGCTACATGCGGCGCAAGGGCTACAGCCACTGCGTGGCGCAGGTCGAGGACCCGGCCATGCAGCGCGAGCCGCTGCTGGACCTGCAGGCCGGCTACATCCTGCGCGCCGCGCACCTGTTCTCCAAGCAGGGCCCGGGCAAGCCCTGGCGGCAGAAGCAGAACTACCTGGGCGACCTGCTGGACCTGAAGTATGGCCGCCTGGAGCACCCCAGCCTGAAGTTCCACCGCGCCACGCCAGTCGGGCAGGCCCTGCACCCCGGCACCTGAGCGACGCCGCTGCAGCTTCCCGTGACGATGACGAGGGCCGGCGCCAGCGCCGGGCCCGGTACCAGACTGCGAAGGGATGACCATGGCCTTTATCGAACGTGAAACCACCGGCGCCGGCGATGCGGCGCAGATCGCCGAACTGCAGCGGCTGCTGGCCGCCCAGCGCCGCGCCTTCCTCGACGAGCCGATGCCCAGCCTGGCCCAGCGCCTGGCGCTGCTGGGCAACCTGGCGAACATGCTGCTGAGCCACCGCACGCGCATCCAGGAGGCCATCGCCAGCGACTTCGGCAGCCACCCGCGGCAGTTCAGCGACCTGGTGGAGTGCCTGGGCGTGGCGGCCCGCGCGCAGTACGCCGCGGAGCATCTTGTGGGCTGGATGAAGCCCCAGGCGCGGGCCCTGGACCCGGCCCTGTACGGCAGCGCCAACGCCTACGTGCAGCCGCAGCCCAAGGGCGTGGTCGGCAACATGGCGCCGTGGAACTTCCCCTTCGACATCGGCCTGGGCCCGGTGGTGGAGATGCTCGCCGCCGGCAACCGGGTGATCGTCAAGCCGTCCGACCTGGCGCCGGCCTGCAGCGAGCTGCTGCTGGAGATGCTGGCCGCTCACTTCGACCCCGAGCAGCTCGGCGCGGTGGCCGGCGGCCTGGACCTGGCCCGGGCCTTCGCCGAACAGCCCTGGGACCACCTGATGTACACCGGCAGCACCGAGGTCGGCCGCTCGGTGGCGGTGGCCGCGGCGCACAACCTGGTGCCCACCACCCTGGAGCTGGGCGGCAAGTGCCCGGCGATCATCGCCCCCGGCGGCCTGGACGAGGCGGCGGTGGAGCAGATCGTCGGCTGCAAGACCATCAAGAACGGGCAGATGTGCGTGACCGTGGACTACGTGCTGGTGCACGAGGACGAGCGCGAGCGCTTCGTCGAGATGGTCGGCGCCTTGCTGGACAGCCGCCTGCCGGGCTACGCCAGCCGCGCCGACACCACCGGCATCATCAACGCGCGCCACCTGCAGCGCCTGCTCGGCTACCTGGACGACGCCCGCGCCAGGGGCGCCAGCCTGGTGCAGTTCGGCGGCGAGGCGCAGCCCCAGGCGCGGCGCCTGCCCTTCACCCTGGCCCTGGACGTCGACGACGGCATGCAGCTGATGCAGCGGGAAATCTTCGGCCCCATCCTGCCGGTGCTGACCTACCGTGAGCTGGACCAGGCCATCGCCTACGTCAACGCCCACGAGCGGCCGCTGGGCATCTACGTGTTCTCGGCCCACCCGGCCAGCGCCCACCGGGTGCTCGGCCGCACCGTTTCCGGCGGCGTCTGCATCAACTGCGCGGCGCTGCAGGCCGCGGTGCCCAGCCTGCCGTTCGGCGGCATCGGCAAGAGCGGCAGCGGGCGCCACCACGGCCATGAGGGCTTCCTCGAATTCTCCAACCTGCGCTCGGTGGTCGAGCGCGGCAACGACGACCTGGTACGCGCCCTGTTCGCCCCCTACGGCGAGCTGGCCGACGCGCTGATCGCCGCCGCCACCGGCGGCTGAGCAACGGGCCGCCGACCCTTGCGGTCGCGCGGCGAATGCCGTCCCCGCCACGGCCCGTGGCCGGGGAGGGCGTGGATTGAGTCACCCATCAAGGAGCGCCACATGACAACAACAATAAGGTACGCCGGCTTCACCCCGAAACTGCTGGCGGTGCTGGTGGGCGTCGCGGCCAGCGTCGATGCCCGGGCGGTGAGCTTCAACATCGGCGAGATCCAGGGGCAGTTCGACTCCTCGCTGTCCATCGGCGCCAGCTGGAGCACCCAGAGTCCCAAGCAGGACCTGATCGGCGCGGCCAACGGCGGCCACGGCTTCACCCAGACCAACGACGACGGCCGGCTGAACTTCAAGCAGGGCGAGACCTTCTCGAAGATCTTCAAGGGCATCCACGACCTGGAGCTGAAGTACGACGACTTCGGCGTCTTCGCCCGCGGCAAGTACTGGTACGACTTCGAGCTCAAGGACGAAAGCCGGCAGTGGAAGGACATCGACGACCACGGCCGCAAGGAGGGCGCCAAGTCCTCAGGCTTCCAGCTGCTCGACGCCTTCGGCTACTACAACTACAACATCGCCGAGAAGCCCGGCAGCATCCGCCTGGGCAAGCAGGTGGTGAGCTGGGGCGAGAGCACCTTCATCCTCAACTCCATCAACAGCATCAACCCCATCGACGTCGCCGCCTTCCGCCGCCCCGGCGCCGAGATCAAGGAAGGCCTGATCCCGGTGAACATGGCCTTCATCTCCCAGGGCCTGACCGACCAGCTGTCGATGGAGGCCTTCTACCAGCTGGAGTGGGACCAGACCGTCATCGACAACTGCGGCACCTTCTTCTCCACCACCGACGTGGCCGCCGACGGCTGCCGGAGCAACTACAACATCCTCGACCCGGCCTCGGTCAACGCGCTCAACGCGCCGGCGACCAAGGCCGTGCTCAACTCCCTGGGCGTCACCGTCACCCCCGAGGGCCTGATGGTGCCGCGCGGCGCCGACCGCGACGCGCGCGACTCCGGGCAGTGGGGCCTGGCCCTGCGCTGGCTGGGCGACAACACCGAGTACGGCGCCTACTTCATGAACTACCACAGCCGCACGCCCATCGTCAGCATGCAGAACGCCGGCCGCACGGACATCGGCAATGCCCTGCGGGCGCTCTCGAGCCCGGCCACCGCGGCCCTGGCCCAGCCTATCCTGCTCGGCCGCGGCAGCTACTTCCTCGAATACCCCGAGGACATCCGCCTGTACGGCCTGAGCTTCTCCACCACGCTGCCCAGCGGCACCGCCTGGAGCGGCGAGATCAGCTACCGGCCGAACATGCCGCTGCAGACCAACACCACCGACCTCACCCCGCTGCTGGCCACCACCGTGGCCGGCGGCTTCGCCAGCGGCGGCGTGGCCGGCGCGCTGGGCGAGGCCGGGCAGGTCAGCCACGGCTACATCCGCAAGGAAGTCACCCAGGCGCAGACCACCTTCACCCAGTTCTTCGACCAGGTGATGGGCGCCGACCGCCTGACCCTGGTGGGCGAACTGGGCCTGACCTACGTCGGCGGCATGACCGACGACGTCGGCGAACGCTACGGCCGCGACGCCGTCTACGGGGTGCCGGAGAACCCGGCGGCGGCCAGCCGCTACGGCAGCCACGGCTTCTACACCTCGTCGTCCTGGGGCTACCGCGCGCGGGCCATCTGGGACTACCCGAACGTGATCGCCGGCATCAACCTCAAGCCCAACCTGGCCTGGTCCCACGACGTCGACGGCTATGGCCCGGTGTTCAACGAAGGCAGCAAGGCCGCCAGCATCGGCCTGGACGCCGACTACCAGAACACCTACACCGCCAGCCTTTCCTACACCAACTTCTTCGGCGGCGATTACAACACCATCACCGACCGCGACTTCGTCGCGCTCAGCTTCGGCGTGAACTTCTGAGGAGGGACCCTACATGAACAAGCCCAAGATCCCGCTGCACGCCATCGCCCTGGCCCTCGGCCTGCTGGCGGGCTACGCGCAGGCCGCGGCCACGCCGGACGAACTGGCCAGGCTCGGCGCCTCGCTCACCCCGCTGGGCGCCGAGAAGGCCGGCAACGCCGACGGCAGCATCCCGGCCTGGGACGGCGGCCTCAAGCCCGACGCCGCGCCGGTCACCGCCAACGGCTTCCTCGGCGACCCCTACGCCGGCGAGCAGCCGCTGTTCGTCATCACCGCGAAGAACCTGGACCAGTACCGCGCGCGCCTGTCCGAAGGGCAGCTGGCGATGTTCCAGCGCTACCCGGACAGCTACCGCATGCCGGTCTACGCCAGCCACCGCTCCAACGCGGTGCCCCAGGCCATCTACGCGGCGGCGCGGCTGAGCGCCGAGAAGACCCGCCTGATCCCCAGCGGCAACGGCCTGGAGGGCTTCGCCGAGAGCCGCTACTACGCCTTCCCCATCCCGCACGACGGCCTGGAGGTGGTGTGGAACCACATAACCCGCTACCGCGGCGGCAACCTGCGGCGCCTGTACGTGCAGGCCGCGCCCCAGGTCAACGGCAGCTACAGCCTGGTCAACTTCGAGGACGAGGTGGCCTTCCCCGACAAGATGCCCGACCTGCCGGCGGACACCGCCGCCAACGCGCTGCTGTACTTCAAGCAGCAGATCACCGCGCCGGCGCGCCTGGCCGGCAACGTGCTGCTGGTGCACGACTTCCTCGACCAGGTGAAGCAGCCGCGCATGGCCTGGCTCTACAACGCCGGCCAGCGCCGCGTGCGGCGCGCCCCGCAGGTGGCCTACGACGGCCCCGGCACCGCTGCCGACGGCCTGCGCACCTCGGACAACTTCGACATGTACAACGGTGCGCCGGACCGCTACGACTGGAAGCTGGTGGGCAAGAAGGAGCTGTACATCCCCTACAACAACTTCCGCCTGGCGGCGCCGACGGTGAAGTATGCCGACATCCTCGAGGCCGGCCACACCAACCCGCAGCTGGCGCGCTACGAACTGCACCGAGTGTGGGTGGTGGAAGCGACGCTGAAGAGCGGCGAGCGCAACATCTACGCCAAGCGCCGCTTCTACCTCGACGAGGACAGTTGGCAGATCGCGATGTCCGACCTCTACGACGGCCGCGGCCAGCTGTGGCGGGTGGGCCGCGCCATGCTGATGCCGTACTACCAGCGCGAGGTGCCGGCCTACGCCTTCGAGGAACTCAACGACCTGATCGCCGGGCGCTACATCGTCACCGGCCTGAGCAACGAGGAGAAGACCTTCGTGCAGTTCGACCTCAAGGCCTCGCCGGCCGACTTCACGCCCTCGGCATTGCGCAGCACCGGGGTGCGCTGAGGCCCTGCCACCGCCCTGCGCGCGCGGACGGGCGGCCCCTGGGCGCCGCGGCACGATAGCCGCGCCCGGCAAACTTCCGTCGTATTGCCCAGCGGCCGCCGGGAACCGAGAATGCGGCCTTCCGGGCAAGAGGTGAGCCGCCATGATCCTGCGCGGTATGGCACAGATGCACATCGACGACCTGCCCCCCCGGTTCCAGACGCTGGTCCGGGGGCTGGCGGGCGTGGAGCCGTTGGGGTTCGTCTGGGTGGTCTTCTACCAGGGGCGCATCTTCGGGGCCTACCCCTGCGCCGACCTCGCGTTGCGCAAGGTGACCGAGATCGAGCACTGCATCAGCGAGGACGAGGTGCCCAGCGCGCAGGGGTGAGCCGGGGGCAATCGCGGACGGAGTCTCCTACGATCGTGCTTCCTGGAACCGTAGGAGCAACTGTCTTGCAGGCCATGCCGAGGTTGCTCTTCGTAGGAGCGAGCTTGCTCGCGAACAGGTTCCGCTGCGGGGCTTATTCGCGAGCAAGCTCGCTCCTACGAGAAGCAGTGCCCGCCGGCAGGGTAGGAGCGGGCCCTGCCCGCGAATCGCGCGCAGGGCGCGCTCCTACAGGTGGGACAGCGGTGGCGGGGTAGGAGCAGCTGTCTATTGGGTTTGGGTGTAGCGCGCCGCTCCGAGTGCGTTGATGTCTCTCGTTTCGCCCCCTCGGGCGAGTCCCTTTTGTCAAACGGTGGAAGGCCACCCCCGCAAAAAGGAACCAAAAAGGCTTGCCCCGACATACGGGCCCGATGGAGCTGGGCTACCCTCGCGAACTCCCCCGCCACGGAGGCCCGCCCCGACAGCACGTCCCTGTGCTGATCGGGGCTCTAGCGACATCCATGTCGCATGACCTCCTGAGCGCGGGTTTCGCTCGGCCTTCTGAAGGGGCGTTCCGGTGCGCTCGGTTGTTTCTCTGGAAGTCCAAACGCCAGAGCAAAAGCGCTTTTGCTCTTCGTAGGAGCGAGCTTGCTCGCGAACCCTGGCTTCCCGCGTCCGCGATCAGGCCACCGGAATGAGCGGATCGGCCGCCGCCAGGGCGATGCTGCGGTCGGCCGCCGGCGGGTAGATCCACAGGGTGTTGATCTGCGTCTTCAGCTCCTTGGCCGGTTGCCCGACCAGCTTGACCTGGCGGTCCCAGCCCTCGGTGTACACCGCGCCCCAGGCGCCCAGGTCCAGGCAGGTCACGTACTTGGGCTGGCGGTAGGTGGTGGGCGGCACGCCCAACAGGTCGGCGGCGGCGTTGTTGCCGGCGTGGCGGCCCAGGGAGATGGCGTGCTGACAGGACATCACCGCGTGGTTGCCGAGGTCGTCGGTGGCGGCGTAGGCCACGTCGCCGGCGGCGAATATCCTGCCTTGGCCGCGTACCCGGAGGTTGCCGTCCACGTGCAGGCGGCCCTGGGCGTCGCGCTCGCCGCTCACCTGCCCGGTCAGCGGGCTGGCGCGGAAGCCCACGGTCCAGATGAGCGTGTGGCTGTCGATGCGGCGGCCGTCGGCGAGGGTCACGCCATTGGCGTCCACCGCCGCGACGCTGGCGCCGGGCAGCCATTCGATGCCCAGTTCCCTGGAGGCCTCGACGATGGACGGGCGGATGCCGTCGCCCAGGGCGGCGGCCACCTGCGCGCCGCGGTCGACGATGACCACGCGGATGTCCTGGTCCGCGCCCAGCGCCTGGCGCAGGCGCGCCGGCATCTCGGTGGCGGTCTCGATGCCGGTGAAGCCGCCGCCGGCGATCACCACGGTGTTGCGCGCCGGGCTGGCGGGCCGCTCGCCCAGGGCCTTGAGGTGTTCTTCCAGGCGTGCCGCGGACTCGATCTGGTCGACGTCGAAGGCGTGGCTGTCCAGGCCCGGCACCGGCGGCCGGGCGAGCTGGCTGCCGGTGGCCAGCACCAGGCGGTCGTAGCCCAGCTCGCCCTGGCGGCCGGCGGCGTCGCGGTAGCCGACGGTCTGCGCCTGCTCGTCGATGCGCTCGGCGGTGCCCTGGACGAAGCGTATGCCCACGGTGTCGAACAGGGCGTCCAGCGGGGCGAACATGCGGTCCACGCCGGGCTCGTAGAAGCGCGGGCGGATGCGCAGCTCCGCCTGGGGCGCCAGGAGGGTGACCTGCACGTCGTGACGGTCGTGCCTGTCCAGCAGGCGTGCCGCGCTCAAGGCGCTCCAGAGCCCACCGAAGCCTGCGCCAACGATCAGAATCTGCTGTTTCATGACTTGCTCCCGAATAGGTGAGGGGATGAATGACCTTGAAGTTTCGGCTTCAGGTCCGGCGTGACGAGCATCGTGCCGGCATTGGCTGCATCCGATCGTCCGCTGTGGAATTCATGCTATTCGGGGGGTATGCGGCGCACACTTCTACATGCGGTCGGCGAAATAGTGCGTTGGTCTTGCGGATATATACCCAGGTATCGGTCGGGCAGGTTTCAGTGGCGCTGGCGCAGGGCGGCCTCGATGCAGGCGAGCAGGCGCCCGGCCTCGAAGGGCTTGGGCAGCCAGGCGACCGCGGCGGGAACGCCGGCCGCGGTGCGGGGGACGGCCTCGGGGTAGGCGGTGATGAAGATGACGGGAATGCGCAGGCCCATGGCGGCGAGCCTTTCGTGCAGCTGCAGGCCGTCCATGCCGGGCATCTGCACGTCGGAAACCAGGCAGTGGGCCTGCTCGAACCCGCCGCAGGCGAGCAAGCCGAGGGCGCTGGAGTAGCTGCGCACGCGGTAGCCGCTGGCGCGCAGCAGGCTCTCCAGGGCCGTGCGCACGGATTCATCGTCGTCGACCACGGCGATCACGGCCGCCTGGCGACTCGGGGGTGCTTGCATCATCTGGGGGCGCTCGCGGCGGTGCCTGTCGAGCCTTCAAGATACGCCGCCGGATAATGCGCAGAAGTATACCTGGGTATAACCGGGCGAGACCCGGGTATGGGGTCTTTCAAACTTCAAGCGAACGAACTTTGGCAATTTCCTGGCTTGCCTTGATCAATCAAGGATAAATACATACCCAGGTACCTATGTAGAAAGGCCGCGCTCAGTGCTCGCGGGTGAAACGGCTGCGGTAGTCGCGCGGGGAGAGGGACAGGTTGCGCTGGAAGGTGACGCGCATCCGCTCCTCGTTGCCGAAGCCGCATTGCCGGGCGATCTGCTCGATGCTCTGCGTCGAGTGCTCCAGCAGGCGCCTGGCCGCCTCCAGGCGGAACAGCTCGATGGCCCTGGACGGGGTGCGGCCGGTCTTCTGCTTGTAGACCCGCGAGAAGTTGCGCGGGCTCATCCGCGCGCGCTCGGCCAGGCTTTCCACCGTCAGCCCGGGCTCGCCCAGGTGCTCGGCCAGCCACAGGTGCAGTTCGTCGAACAGCGGGCTGTCCGCGGCCTGTGACTGCAGCAGCGTGCTGTACTGCGCCTGGCCGCCGGGGCGCTTGAGGTACACCACCAGTTCGCGGGCCACCGCCATGGCCACCTCGCGGCCGCAGTCGGCCTCCACCAGGGCCAGCGCCAGGTCGATGCCGGCGCTCACGCCCGCCGAGGTCCAGATCGCTCCCTGCTGGATGAAGATGGCGTCGGCATCCACCTGCACCGCCGGGAAGCGCTGCCCGAGGGTGTCGCACAGGGCCCAGTGGGTGGCGGCGCGGCGGCCGTCGAGCAGGCCGGCCTTGGCCAGCAGGAAGGCGCCGCTGCACACCGCGGCGACGCGCCGGGCCCGCGGTGCGGCGGCGGCTATCCAGGCCGCCAGCTCGGCGTGGCTGTCCAGGGTCTGGCAGATGTCCGGGGCGCCGGGGACCACCAGGGTGTCCACCGCCAGGTTCTGCGGCGGGGCCAGGGCTACGCTGTCCACCGCCAGGCCCTCCACCGTGCGCACCAGGCCGCCGGCGAGGCTGGCGGTGCGCAGGCGGTAGCCGGGCAGGCCGCGTTCGGCCAGCGCCTTGCTGGCGGCCCAGAACACCGTCTGGGCGCCGCTGAGGTCGAGCAGGCCCATGTCCGGGTAGGCCACGAACAGCACGTCGCGCGGGCCGCCGGGTGTTTCGTTCATCATGCTGTCGCCAGGGGTTTCGCTCATCGCCACGCCGCCATGCCCGTTCCAGTTGCCTGGCGGAATACCGCCTGCGGCTGCGCTTTGCAAGCGCGGCGTCGGCGCTGGCCGATAACCTGGGATTTATGGCCTGGCGGGCGCGCGCGGCGGCGCGCTAGCCTTTTCCGGATGACAACCGTCCGGCCGCCGCGTTGCCGGGTGTGGCGGCATGGGCTAGATTTTTCGGGCTGCATGCCGTGCGCACCGCCGGCCGCCAGAGGAGACGAAATGAGTTCGTGGTCGCAATCGGGTTCGGCCCAGGGCGCCGCCGGCCACCAGGACCCCGTGGTCTACGTGGTGGACGACGACGAGTCGATGCGCCTGGCGCTGTCGGGCCTGCTGCGCTCCATCGGCCTGCGCGTGGAGGCCTTCGAATCCCCCCGGGACTTCCTCGCCTTCCCCCGCCACGACGTGCCCAGCTGCCTGGTGCTCGACGTGCGCCTGCGCGGCGAGAGCGGCCTGGCCTTCCAGGAGCAGGTGCAGAAGCACGGCCTGCGCATGCCCATCGTGTTCATGACCGGCCACGGCGACATCGCCATGACCGTCAAGGCCATGAAGGCGGGGGCGGTCGACTTCCTCGCCAAGCCGTTCCGCGACCAGGACATGCTCGACGCCGTGGCCAGCGCCCTGGCCAGGGACACCGAGCGGCTCGCCGCCGAGCGCTCCAGCGCCGGGCTGCGCGAGGCCTATGCCGCGCTCACCGCCCGCGAGCGGGAGGTGATGGGCTACGTGGTGGGCGGCCTGATGAACAAGCAGATCGCCGCCGAGCTGAACCTCAGCGAGGTGACGGTGAAGGTCCACCGCGGGCAGCTGATGCGCAAGCTGGCGGCGCGCTCGGTGGCGGACCTGGTGCGCAAGTCCGAGGCCCTGGGCATCGCGCCGCAGACGCGCCGGGCCCCCTGAGCGGGCGCGGCGTGGAGCGGGGATGAGCGACAGACAGCAGGCCCTGTGGGATGACGGCGAGCGCGTCTTCAGCCGTGGGCGGCACCCGCGTGACGAAGCGCTGAGCGTGCTGCTCGCGCGCCCGGCCGGCGAGCCGCCGCAGCCCGCCAGCCTGGAACGCCTGGCCCACGAGTTCGGTCTGAAGGACGAGCTGGATGGCGCCTGGGCGGTCTGCCCCCTGGCGCTGCTGCGCGAGGGCGGGCGCAGCCTGCTGGTGCTGGAGGACCCCGGCGGCGAGCCGCTGTCGGCCCGGCTGGGGGCGCCCATGGAGACCGGCCGCTTCCTGCAGCTGGCCGTGGGCATCAGCGCGGCCCTGGGCCGCCTGCACCAGCGCGGCCTGGTGCACAAGGACCTGAAGCCGCCGCACATCCTGGTCGACTGCGCCGATGGCCGCGTCCGCCTCACTGGCTTCGGCCTGGCCTCGTGGCTGCCGCGCGAGCGCCAGGCGCCCGAGCCGCCGGAGACCATCGCCGGCACCCTGGCCTACATGGCGCCCGAGCAGACCGGGCGGATGAACCGCTCGATCGACTCGCGCAGCGACCTCTACGCCCTGGGCATCACCCTCTACCAGATGCTCACCGGCGACCTGCCGTTCGCCGCCAGCGAGGCCATGGAGTGGGTGCACTGCCACATCGCGCGCCAGGCGGTGCCGCCCGCTGCGCGGGTGGCGGGCATTCCGCCGCCGCTGTCGCGGCTGGTCATGAAGCTGCTGGCCAAGACCGCCGAGGAACGCTACCAGAGCGCCGCGGGGCTGGAGCACGACCTGCGCCGCTGCCTGGCGAGCTGGCAGCGCCAGGGGCGCATCGACGACTTCCCGCTGGACGGGCACAGCGTGCCGGAGCGCCTGCTGGTCCCCGAGAAGCTCTACGGCCGCGACGCCGAGGTGGCCACCCTGGTCGCCGCCTTCGAGCGCATAGTCGGCGGTGACGCGCCGGGGCTGGTGCTGGTGTCCGGCTATTCCGGCATCGGCAAGTCCTCGGTGGTCAACGAGCTGCACAAGCTGCTGGTGCCGCCGCGCGGGCTGTTCGCCGCCGGCAAGTTCGACCAGTACAAGCGCAACATCCCGTACTCGACCCTGGTGCAGGCCTTCCAGGGCCTGGTGCGCATGCTCCTGGGCAAGAACGAGCGGGAACTGGCGCGCTGGCGCCAGGCCCTGCTGGCGGCGCTGGGCGCCAATGCGCGGGTCATGACCGAGCTGATCCCGGAGCTGAAGCTGGTCATCGGCGAGCCGCCGCCGCTGCCCCTGCTCGAACCGCAGCAGGCGCAGCGCCGCTTCCTGCTGGTGTTCAAGCGCTTCATCGGCGTGTTCGCCCGGCCGGAGCACCCGCTGGCGCTGTTCCTCGACGACCTGCAATGGCTGGATGCGGCCACCCTCGGCCTGCTGGAAGAGCTGCTGACCAGCGACGACCTGCGCCACCTGATGCTGGTCGGCGCCTACCGCAGCAACGAGGTGGACGAGGCCCACCCCTTGCGCGCCACGCTGCGCAAGGTCGGCAAGGCGCAGGTGCGCATCGACGAGATCGGCCTGGCGCCGCTCGGCCGCGCCCACGTCGAGCAGCTGATCGCCGAGGCGCTGCACGGCGAGCCGGCGCACGTCCGCCCGCTGGCGCAACTGGTGCACGGGAAGACCGCCGGCAATCCGTTCTTCGTCATCCAGTTCCTCCAGGCCCTGGCCGAGGAGGGCCTGCTGGCCTTCGACGCCGGCGCGCGGGGCTGGCGCTGGGACCTGGGGCGCATCCAGGCCATGGGCTACACCGACAACGTCGTCGACCTGATGCTCGACAAGCTGGGCCGCCTGCCGGCGCAGACCCGCGAGGTGCTGCAGCAGTTGGCCTGCCTGGGCAACCGCGCCGAGGCCGGGGCCCTGGGCCGCGTGCTGGCGCTGCCCCGCGGCCAGCTGCAGCGGGCCCTGTGGGCGGCCATCCGGCAGGAGCTGGTGGAGCGCGTGGACGGCGCCTACGCCTTCGCCCACGACCGCATCCACGAGGCGGCCTACCTGCTGATCCCGCAGGCCGAACGCGCCGCGGCGCACCTGCGGATCGGCCGCCTGCTGGCCGAGCAGACGCCGCCGCAGGCGCGCGAAGAGGCCATCTTCGAGATCGTCGGCCAGCTCAACCGCGGCGCCGCGCTGATCGCCGAACCGGCCGAACGGGAGCGGCTGGCCGGGTTCAACCTGCTCGCCGGGCAGCGGGCCAGGGCCTCGGCCGCCTATGCCTCGGCGCTGGCCTATTTCAGCCGGGGCCTGGAGCTGCTGGACGAGGCGTGCTGGCAGGCCCGGCACGAGCTGATGTTCGCCCTGGAATCCGGCCGCGCCGAGTGCGAGTTCGTCACCGGCCAGGTGGCCGTGGCCGAGCAGCGCCTGCGGGCGCTGTCCGGGCGCGCCGCGACCACCGTGCAGCGCGCCTGGGTGGCCTGCCTGCAGGTGGACGTCTACCTGATCCTCGACCGCCGCGACGACGCGGTGGCCGTGTGCCTGGATTTCCTCCGCCACGTGGGCATCGACTGGCCGGCCCACCCGGACGACGCGACGGTGCAGGCCGAGTACGAACGCATCCGCGCGCAGCTCGGCGCGCGGCCCATCGAGACGCTCATCGACCTGCCGCCGATGCGCGACCCGCTCGCCCTGGCCACCATCGAGGCGCTGACCACGCTGTTCTCGCCGGCCCTGCACACCGACGGCAACCTGGCCTGCCTGACCATCTGCAAGGCCATCAACCTCAGCCTGGAGCACGGCAACGGCGACGCCTCCTGCGTGGCCTACGCCAACATCCCGCGGGTCGCCGGGCGGCGTTTCGGCGACTACGACGCCGGCTTGCGCTTCGGCCGGCTCGGCTGCGAACTCGTCGAACGGCGCCGCCTGGAGCGCTACGAGGCGCGCACCCTGCTTTCCTTCTCGCTGTTCGCCGCGCGCTGGGTGCAGCCGGTGCGCGCCTGCGACGAGCAACTGCGCCGCGTGTTCGACAGCGCCAACCGCACCGGCGACCTGCCGTTCGGCGCCTTCGCCTGCAACAGCCTGGTGTCCAACCTGCTGTTCGGCGGCGAGCCGCTGCCCGAGCTGCAGGCCGAGGCGGAGCGCGGCCTGGGCTACGCCGGCAAGGTGGGTTTCGGCCTGGTCATCGACTTCCTCGACAACCAGCTCGCCCTGGTCCGCATGCTGCGGGGCCTGGCGCCGCGCTTCGGCCGCCTGGACCAGGGCGGCTTCAGCGAGGCGGACACCGAGGCGCGCCTGGCCGGCGCCTCGCGGGTGTACAGCTGCTGGTACTGGATCCGCAAGCTGCAGGCGCGCTACTTCGCCGGCGACCACGCGGCGGCGCTGGAGGCCTCCGCCCAGGCGCAGCCGCTGCTGTGGACTTCCCACGCGTTCATCGAGGAAGCCGAATACTGCTTCTTCGACGCGCTCGCCCACGCGGCGCTGTGCGACGCCGCTGCGCCGGGCGACCGCCACCTCGGCGCCGTGGCCGCGCACCGGGAGGAACTGCGGATGTGGGCGCACCTGTGCCCGGCCAACTTCAGCTGCCACGTCCTGCTGCTGGAGGCCGAGCTCGCCCGCCTGCAGGGCCGCGTGGCGGATGCCGAAGTGCATTACGAGCAGGCCATCCGCGCGGCCCAGGAAGGCGGCTTCATCCAGGTCGAGGCGCTGGCCAACGAGCTGGCGGCCGCCTGCTACGCCACGCGCGGGCTCGACAGGGTGGCCCGCGTCTACCTGCAGGGCGCCCGCGACTGCTACCTGCGCTGGGGCGCCGAGGGGAAGGTGCGGCAGCTGCAGGCGCGCCATCCCTTCCTCGGCGAGCCGGCGCCGGCGCCGGGCCCCACGGCCACCATGGCCACCCCG
Organism: Pseudomonas delhiensis; assembly: GCF_900187975.1. GTDB lineage: Bacteria > Pseudomonadota > Gammaproteobacteria > Pseudomonadales > Pseudomonadaceae > Pseudomonas > Pseudomonas delhiensis. The sequence goes on from NZ_FZPC01000015.1 coordinate 92,122, forward strand.
GTGGAGCAGCTGGACCTGGCCACCGTGCTCAAGGTGCTGCAGACCACCTCCGGCGAGATCGCGCTGGAAGGGCTGGTGGACCGGGTCATGCGCACGGCCATCGAACAGGCCGGCGCCGAACGCGGCGTGCTGGTGCTCCAGGGCGCCGGCGAGCCGCGCATCGTGGCCCAGGCGACGGTCGACGACGACGCGCCGGCGCTGCAACTGCGCGACGAGCCGGTGAGCGAGGCGCTGCTGCCCGAGGCGGTGCTCTACCAGGTGCTGCGCACCGGCCGGAGCCTGGTGCTGGACGACGCCCTGGCCGAGGCGGCGTACGCCAGCTCGGCCTACGTGCGCAGCCGCCAGGCGCGCTCCATCCTCTGCCTGCCGCTGATGAACCAGGGCCAGCTCACCGGCGCCCTGTACCTGGAGAACAACCTGACCGCCCGGGCCTTCAGCCCGGCGCGCACCGCGGTGCTCAAGCTGGTGGCCTCGCAGGCCGCCAGTTCCCTGGAGAACGCCCGGCTGTACCGCGACCTCGCCGAACGCGAGCGGCGCTACCGCGAGGTGCAGGCCGAACTGGCCCACGCCAACCGCGTGGCGACCATGGGCCAGCTCACCGCATCCATCGCCCACGAGGTCAACCAGCCGATCGCCGCCACCGTCACCAACGCCTACGCGGCGCAGCGCTGGCTGGCGGCGCAGCCGCCGGAGCTGGGCGAGGTGGGGCAGGTGCTCGAACGCATCGTCAAGGACGCCAACCGCGCCTCGGACGTGCTCAAGCGCATCCGCGGGCTGCTGCGCAAGGCGCCGTCGCAGAAGGCCGCGGTGGACATCAACGAGGCGATCCTGGAAATGGTCGAGTTCACCCGCGGCCAGGCCGCCAAGGGCGGTGTCTCCGTACGCACGCGGCTGGCCGACGGGCTGCCGCCGGTGCAGGGCGACCGGGTGGAGCTGCAGCAGGTGCTGCTCAACCTGATCATCAACGCCATCGAGGCCATGGGCGAGGTCGACGACGGGGTGCGCCGGCTGGACATCGAGACGGCGGCGGACGGCGAGGGCGGCGTGCGGGTGAGCGTCAGCGACACCGGGCCAGGCTTCGCCGCGCAGGACGCCGGGCAGGTCTTCGCGCCTTTCTACACCACCAAGCCCAGCGGCCTGGGCATGGGCCTGTCGATCTGCCGTTCGATCATCGAGGCCCATGGCGGGCAGCTGCAGGCCTTGGCCAACCCGCCGCGTGGCGCGCTGGTCCGCTTCGACCTGCGGGGCTGCCCGGGCGAGGCCCTAGAGCTGCGATAGGCCGCCGTCCACGCACAGGTCGACGCCGGTGATGAAGCTGCTGTCGTCCGAGGCGAGGAACAGCGCGGCGTTCGCCAGCTCCTCGGGGCGGCCGAGCCGGCCCAGGGGAATCAGGCCGGCCACCTGCCTTTCGAACGCGGCGAACTGCTCGTCGCCGATACCCATCTTGCCGATGATCGGCGTTAGCACCGGGCCCGGGCTCAGGCAGTTGACGCGGATGTTGCGCTGCCTGAGCTCCCCCGCCCAGCTGCGCGCGAAGGAGCGGACGGCGGCCTTGGTGGCGGCGTACACCACATGGGCGTCCAGGGCCTTGAGGTGGGCGATGGACGACACCAGCACGATGGAGCCGCCGTCGCGCAGCAGCGGCAGGGCCTTCTGGATGCTGTAGAAGACGCCTTTGACGTTGATGTCGAACTGCTCGTCGAATTGCGCCTCGTCCACCTGTTCGCCCGCGGCGGGGCGGATGACGCCGGCATTGGCGACCAGCACGTCGAGCCGCCCGTACAGCTGGCCGATGCGCTGGTACAGCGCGTCGATATCGGCCAGCCGGCTGGCGTCGGCGCAGATGCCCAGGGCGTTCCCGCCGATCTGCCCGACGGCCTCGTCCAGCACCTGGCGGCGGCGCCCGGTGATGACCACCGTCGCGCCCTCCCGGGCGAACCGCTGCGCGGTGGCCAGGCCGATGCCGCTGTTGCCGCCCGTCACGAGCGCGATCTTGTCGTTCAGCTTTCCCATCATTCCTCCAACGTCGTTGCCGAGTGAGTTTGCGTGGGGGATTGCCATGCAGGATCGGCCGGCAGCGGCAGGTAGCGCCCGATCTTCTCCGCCAGCTTCGCGCGGCGATCGGCGAGCCGGGCCTGGAGCGCGTCCAGCGCCTGGAGCTTCTCCACGTGCCGCTGCAGGCAGGCGAGGAAGCCTTCGCTGTCTTCCTCCTCTTCCAGGTAGTGCAACAGGCCGTGGATCTGCCGGGTGCTGAAGCCGCACTCGATCAGTTCGCGTATCCAGCGCACGCGCTGCACCATGGCCGGGGCGTAGTCGCGATAACCGTTTTCCAGCCGCGACGACGCGATCAGCGCCCGGGCTTCGTAATGACGAAGCGCGCGGGTGCTCGCGCCGCTACGCAGTGCCAGTTCGCCAATCCGCATGTTCACCTCCACCGGCGGAACTCTAGGGGCTTGACGCTAGCGTCAAGGTCAAGCGCCCGGGCTTGCCCGGCGCGTGACTTCGGACGGCGATTATAGGAACGCGGCCCGGCGGCAAGAAATGCACCTGGGTACAGGCCTGGCATACCTGGGTATGACGGCCGGCGGGGGGCGCAGGCCGGCTCGTCTATGCTGGAATTTTCGACTGCCTTGCGAGGGTGCGTCATGGGCCTGAACGATGCGAGCCAGCGGCTGCGGCGCGAATTACTGAACATGGCCTTCCGCCACGAGGGGCTGGCGACCGACCTGGGGCGGGCCGCCGAGCAGCTGCCGGCGTCCCAGGCGGTGCACCTGGTGCGCATGGCGGCGTTCCTGCAGGGTGATGCCGAACGGCTGATCGCCATGGCCGAGCAGGTGCGCACGGGCGTCATCAGCGCCAGCGGCCGCTGACCCCTCCAAAGCACTATTCCCTTCCTCCGGCGTGCGGGTAAGGTGGCGGCAGAACACCACTGGATTGCCCATGAACCGCAACGCCACGCCCCCGCAGGCCCGCCAGGTCGTCCTGGCCAACGGCCTGGGGCTGACCCTGGTGCACGATCCGCAGGCCACCCGCGCCGCCGCCCTGGCGCGGGTGGCGGCCGGCAGCCATGACGAGCCGCGGGCGCACCCGGGGCTTGCGCATTTCCTCGAACACCTGCTGTTCCTCGGCGGCGCGCGCTTCGCCGCGGGCGAGCGGCTGATGCCCTGGGTTCAGGCGCGGGGCGGGCGGCTGAACGCCAGCACCTGGGCGCGCACTACCGACTACTTCTTCGAAGTGCCCGCCGCGGAGCTGGACGGCGGGCTGGCGCGCCTGCTCGACATGCTGGCCCGGCCGCGGTTGGAAGTTGGCGCGCAGCTCGGCGAGCGCGAGGTGCTGGAGGCGGAATACATCGCCCGCGCCAGCGATGCCGGCACGCTGATCGACGCGGCCCTGGCCGCCGGGGTGGCCGAGGGGCATCCGCTGCGCCGCTTCGTGGCCGGCCGGCGCGCCAGCCTGGCGGTGGAGGAGGCGGGTTTCCAGGGCGCGCTGGGGGACTTCCATGGCGGCTTCTACCGGCCTGGCAATGTGCAGCTGTGGCTGCAGGGGCCGCAGTCCCTCGACGAATTGCAGGCCCTGGCCGCCCGGCACTGCGGGGATTGGCGGCCCGGCCCGGTGCCGCCCCGCGACCTGCCGCCGGCCCTGGCGCCGCTGGCCGGCGACAGGCTGCACCTGCGCCTGCCCGGTGCGCCGCGCCTGGTGCTGGGCTTCGCCATGGGCGAGCTGGATTCTGTTGCTGAGCAGACCTTCGACGCCCTGGCCGGCCTGCTGGCCGACGAGGCGGATGGCGGGTTGTTGGCCTGGCTGGGTGAGCGTGGACTGTGCGATGTGGCGAGCTTGCGGGTGGCCTACCGCGCGCCGGGGCAGGCGCTGCTGGCGGCGACCTTCGAACTGGCGCAGGCGCGGGATGCCGCATTGGTCGAGGCGGCCTTCCTCGACTGGCTGCGGGCGTTGCGCGAGGGTGGCGGTGCTGCGTTGGTGGCGGACGAAGCACGGCAACTGCCTCCCCTGGAACAACTGCAGCGGCGGGCCCGGGGTCTGCCGGCGCCGGTCTCGCCGCAATGGCTGGCGGCGCTGGACGCTTCGCGCCTGGTCCGCCTGCTGGTCGCGGCGGATGCGCCGGGCCAGCCCGCCCGCGTAGCCGGCTTCGACCTGCACCTGGGGCGCAGCCCGGTCGAGCCCGTGGCCTTCGCTCCTCAGCCCTGGCGCTTCGCGGCGCCACCGGCGGCCAGCACGGCGGCGACGGGCTCGATTCATTTGCGTTGGCGCTTCCCGAGCGCGCCAGCCCATAGCCACTTCCTCGCCTTGCGCCACGGCCTGCGCCCGCTGGCCGGGCTGGCGCGGCGCAATGGCGTGAGTCTGCGCCTGGACGAGGAGGGCGCCGACTGGGCCCTGGACCTGCAAGGCCCGGCCGATCGCCTGGAAAGCTGCCTGGACAGCGCCCTGGCGCTGCTGGCCGAGCCCCCCGCGGTAGCGCTGGCCCAGGGGGATCGCCTGCTGTTGCGCGAGCGGCAGCAGAAGGCCGCCGAACTGCCGATCCGCCGCCTGCTCGACGCCTTGCCGGTCCAGTTGGCGGGGGAGGGTACGGCTTTGCCGGACTGGTCCTCGGCGCGCTGGGATGTGCTGGCGCGCAACGCCGAACCTCCCCGGCCAAGTCGGGTGCCCGGCCTGCTGGCGACGGAGCTGCTGCTGCCGCCAGCGCTGGTTCCGGGCCGCCATCGCTGCGACATGGCGGGCGAAGGCGAGTCGGCGCTGCTGCTGTTCTACCCGCTGCCAGGGCGGGATGCGCCGCAAGAGGCCGCCTGGCGCCTGCTGGCGCGCGAGCTGGAAGGCGGCTTCTACCAGCGCCTGCGCGTCGAGCTGAACCTGGGCTATGCGCTGTTCTGCGGTTTCCGCCAGGTCGCCGGCTGGCGCGGGCTGCTGTTCGCCGTGCAGTCGCCGCACGCCCGGCCGGACGCGCTGTTCGGCCACCTGCGCACCTTCCTGGAGGACGCCGCCATCTCCCTGGGCGAACTGCACGAGGCCCGCCTGCGCGACCTCGCCCACAGCCTGGCGAATGAGCCGGCCAGCGAGAACGCGGCCTGGCGCGACCAGCTCGCCGGCGTCGCCGCCGACCACGCGCAACGCGTGGCCGAGGCGGCCCGGCGCATGACCCGCGCCGACCTCCTGGCCGCCCACGCCGCCTTGCTGGGCGAGCAGGGCGGCAGCTGGCTGCTGACCAACCGCGCCTGACCCCCTCCAACCCTCCTTCCACCGCTGCCCGGGCATACCGCCCCGGGCACGTACGCCTGCGACTTTGGTCCTGCGTCGCAAGGCCCGCTGCCAAGGTGCCGCTACCCCCGCGACCAAGGCGCCGAGCCTTGTGGTGGCCTGGTGCCATGGCCTTGCGCAGCGCTCCGGCAAGCCCCACGCAAGCAGCGGCGAAGCGCGCCCAAAGCAGCGTATGGCGCCGCGCAAGCCGTTTCGATAATCGCCTCCGCCACGACCCCGAACGGTCATCCATCCCCTGCGGAGCGCGTCATGAACAAGAACAACACCGCCATTCGCCGTTTCCTGCCCCTGGCCCTGGCCTCGCTGGGCAGCCTGGGCTGCCTGCCGGCCGTCGCCGACATCAAGCTGTACGACAAGGACGACACCACCTTCTCCACCGACGGCTACTTCAATGCCTTCTACGTCAACAGCGACGTGGACCGCGAGGGCGAGACCTACGACCGCCGCCAGTCGCGGGTGAAGATGGGCTTCCTGCCCAACTACATCGGTTTCAACTTCGGCAAGAAGATCGACGGCCTGACCCTCACCGGGCGTTCCTCGTTCTGGGTGACCATCAACGACAGCGAGCAGGACGGCACCGACACCGCCATCGACGTGCGGCAGTTCTACGGCAACGTGGCCGGCGACTGGGGCGAGGTGCTGATCGGCAAGGACTTCGGCCTGTTCTCGCGTTCCAACATCTTCCTCGACGAGCTGCTGGCCGGCTTCGGCAACGCCAGCGACACCCTCGGCCTGGTGGATGGCAAGGGCGTGTCCTTCGGCAACATCGGCACCGGCTACCCGTACCCGTTCCCCACCTCGCAGATCACCTACCGCAACAACAGCCTGGTGGACGGCCTGCGCGTGGCGGTGGGCATCATGGACCCGATCGACACCAACCAGATCGACAAGGACGCCAGCGACGGCCTGGACGACAAGGCCTACCAGGACAACCCGCGCTACGAGAGCGAGATCAGCTACCAGTTCGACCTGGCCGGCGCGCAGATCTACAGCTGGGTCAACGGCGCCTACCAGACCTCGAAGAACACCAACGACCAGGTCGACGACGTGACTTCCAAGGGCCTGGGCTACGGCATCCAGGCCAAGTTCGGCGGCGTGTCGCTGACCGGCTCGGGCTTCACCGCCAAGGGCATCAACCCCTTCTTCACCAACAACGCCGGCGAAGCGGCGCTGCGCGAGGTGGACAGCCGCGGCATGCTGCTGCAGGGCTCCTACAGCTGGGGCAAGAACCGCCTGGCGCTGTCCTACGGCAAGACCGAGGACGACGGCAACGGCCTGGGCAGCGCGGCCGACTACTCCACCCGCGGCATCGCCTACTTCCGCACCATCAACGACAACCTCAAGCTGGTGGCCGAGTACAACCAGTACGAGATCGACGGCCGCAAGGGCTCGCTGGTGAGCGAGGACACCGACACCTTCGCGGTTGGCGCGGTACTGAACTGGTAATTCCCGAGCTCCTTTGGCAGCAATTGGGCGGGGCGACGGTGACGTCGGCCCGCCGTTTTTTTTGCAGGCAGGGCGGGCGGGGTCCATCCACGGCCTTCTGCGCGCGGCGGGCCATCGCGGACGGAGTCCGCTCCTACGCCAGTGCTTCCTGGAATCGTAGGAGCAACTGTCTTGCCGGCTGCGCCGATGTGCTCTTCGTAGGAGCGAGCTTGCTCGCGAACAGGCTCCGCTGCGGGGCTTATTCGCGAGCAAGCTCGCTCCTACGAGAAGCAGTGCCCCCGGCAGGGTAGGAGCAGACTCCGTCCGCGATTCGGCGGATAACGCCGTAGGCGTTATGCGCCCTACGAAACTGAAGGGAGCGGGCCCTGCCCGCGAATCGCGCGCAGGGCGCGCTCCTGCGAACGACATGGAGCTACGCCTTTCGGAGGTCCCCGCCAGCACCCAAGTAGCATGGGGCCGCGCCGGGCGCCTTCGTAGAATGCTCGCGAGGTCAACCGGCGTTGAGGCAGGCGTATGCAGGAAGGGCAGGGGGAAGGCGTGGTCAGGGGCATGTCCAGTGCCCGCGACGCGGAGGCGGTGGCCCAGGACCTGGCGCGCCAGCTGATCCACCCGCACCTGGGCTTCGTGCTGTTCTTCTGTTCCGCCGAGCACGACCTGCCGGCCCTGGCCGCCGCCCTGGAGCAGTACTTCGGCGGCATCGAGCTGGTCGGCTGCACCACCGCCGGCGAGATCACCCCCCAGGGCTACGGCCGCGGCTGCGTCAGCGCGGTGGGCTTCGACGTGCGCAGCTTCGCCGTGGCCAGCGCGCTGATCGACGAGATGGAGCGCTTCAGCCTGATCGACGCGCAGCAGCTGGTGGAGGCCCTGGTGGCCGACTGCCGCAGCAGCGAGCTGGCGCCGATCAAGGACCACAGCTTCGCCCTGACCCTGCTCGACGGCCTGTCCAGCCGCGAGGAGGTGGTGCTGGCGGCGCTCAGCGCGGCGCTCGGCGCCATCCCGCACTTCGGCGGCTCGGCCGGCGACGACAACCACCTCACCCACACCCACGTCTACTACCAGGGCCAGTTCCACACCGGCGCGGCGGTGGTGCTGCTGTTCAACACCTGGCTCGACTTCGAGGTGTTCACCACCCACCACGTGGTGCCGCGCGGCGAGAAGCTGGTGGTGACCCGCGCCGACAGCGCCAGCCGCCGGGTGCTGGAGCTCAATGCCGAGCCGGCGGCCCTGGAGTACGCCCGGCTGGTCGGCGTGGAGCCCCAGGCGCTGAGCTTCGAGCTGTTCTCCCGCCACCCGCTGGCGGTGCGCATCAAGGACCAGTACTACGTGCGCTCCATCCAGCAGGTGCACGACGACTTCAGCCTGACCTTCTACTGCGCGGTGGAGAACGGCATCGTCCTCACCGCCATGAGCACCGGGCCCCTGCTGCCCAACCTGCGGGCGCAGTTCGCGCGCCTGCACGAACGCCTCGGCCCGCCGCTGCTGACCATCGGCTGCGACTGCTTCCTGCGCCGCCTGGAGCTGGAAGTGGCGGGCGACACCGCAGCCACCGCCGAGTTTCTCCGCCACCAGCAGGTGATCGGCTTCAACACCTACGGAGAGCAATTCAATGGCATGCACATCAACCAGACCTTCACCGGTGTCGCCATTGGCCGTCCCCGTGGCGGCGCAGCCGGCTGAGCTGCAGGCGCGCATCGAGGCGCTCGAGCGCGACAAGCTCAAGCTGCAGCGCATCAACACCGCGCTGATCGAGCGCATCGAGTCCAGCGCCTCGCGCGGCGACGGCGCCTACGGGGCCTTCCAGCACTCGGTGGTGCTGGCCGAGCAGGTGCGCGAACGCACCGACGCCCTGAGCCAGGCCATGGCCGAGCTGAAGTCCAGCAACCAGCTGCTCAGCGATGCCCGCCTGCGCGCCGAGACCGCCCACCAGCACCTGCTGGACGCCATCGAGAGCATCTCCGACGCCTTCGTGCTGTTCGACCCGCAGCAGCGCATCGTGCTGTTCAACGAACGCTTCCGCGCGCTCTGGGCGCCCACCCGCGCGCGCCTGGGCGCCGGCACCCGGCTGAGCGAAGTGCGCCGCCTGGCGCAGAGCAGCGGGCTGATAGTCGAGGAGCAGCGCAGCAGCGACGACGAACACACCCTCTACCGCCTGCGCAACGACCGCTGGGTGCGCATGAGCGAGCGGCCGACCCGCGACGGCGGCCTGGTGGTGCTCTACACCGACATCACCGAGATCAAGCTCAGCGAGACCGCGCGCCGCGAACAGGCGGTGGCGCAGAAGTCGCACCTGCTGCAGCGCGCCGTGGACAACCTGTCCCAGGGCGTGGCCATGGTCGGCGCCGAGGGCACGCTGGAGCTGTGGAACCGGCGCTTCCTGGAACTCTGCGGGCTGGCGCCGATCGGCGCGCACCGGCCCTTCGCCGACGTCATGGGCGAGAGCGGCCTGCCGCTGCTCACCCCGCGCAGCCGCGACGCTTCCGGCGCGCCCCTGGCGGCCCTGGAGCAGCGCCTGTTCGACGGCCGCATGCTGGAGATCCGCACCCATGCGCTGCCCACCGGCGGCTTCGTCAACACCTTCACCGACATCACCGAGCGCTACCGCCACGCCGAGGCGCTGCGCGAGAGCGAACGCTGGATCCGCCTGATCACCGACCAGGTGCCGGCGCTGATCGCCTACCTCAGCGCCGACCTCAACTACGAATTCACCAACAAGGTCTACGAGCAGTGGTACCGCTGGCCCAGCGGCTCGATGCTCGGGCGCAACCTGCGCGACGTGCACGGCGCCGAGCACTGCCAGCGCCTGGAGCCCTACTTCGAGCGGGCGCTGTCGGGCGAGAGCGTGACCTTCGAGATCGCCGAGACCAACCTCGCCGGGCAGGAGCGCTACATGCAGCGTTCCTACGTGCCCAACCGCCAGGCCGACGGCCAGGTCGCCGGGCTCTTCGTGCTGATCCGCGACATCACCGAGCGCCGCCGCACCGCCGAGGCCCTGCACCAGGCCTACCAGAACCTGGAGCAGCGGGTGCGCGAGCGCACCGCCGAGCTGACCAGCCTGAACGACCAGCTCAAGCGCGAGATCGACGAGCGCAGCCAGGTCGAGGCGCGCCTGCGCGAGGCCAAGCGCGAGGCCGAGCAGGCCAACCTGTCGAAGACCAAGTTCCTCGCCGCCGTCAGCCACGACCTGCTGCAGCCGCTGAACGCCGCGCGGCTGTTCACCAGCGCCCTGCAGGAACGCGGCGGCGACGGCCTGGTGCGCAACATCAGCCACTCGCTGGAGGACGTGGAGAACCTGCTGGGCACCCTGGTGGACATCTCCAAGCTCGACGCCGGGGTGATCAAGCCGGACATCGCGCCCTTCGAGGTCAGCGAGCTGCTCGGCAACCTCGCCGCCGAATACCGCCAGGTGGCCGCCAGCGAGGGCCTGCGCCTGGACTACGTGGCCTGCGGCGCCCAGGTGCGCAGCGACATGCAACTGCTGGCGCGGATCCTGCGCAACCTGCTGTCCAACGCCATCCGCTACACCCCCAGCGGGCGCGTGCTGCTGGGCTGCCGACGGCGCCGGCAGAGCCTGTGGATCGAGGTCTGGGACACCGGCATGGGCATCCCCGCCGACAAGCTCGGCGAGATCTTCCAGGAGTTCAAGCGCGGCGACACCCAGCGCTCCAACCAGGACCGCGGCCTGGGCCTGGGGCTGGCCATCGTCGAGAAGATCGCGCGCATGCTCGGCCACCGCATCCAGGTCGGCTCGGTGCCCGGCAAGGGCTCGCGCTTCGCCGTCGAGGTGCCCCTGGCCCGCCGCGTGGCCCGCACCCGGCCGGAGCCGGCGCAGCAGGCCGAGCACCTGGTGGAGCGCCTGCGCGGCTCGCGGGTGTGGGTGCTGGACAACGACGCGGCCATCTGCGCCGGCATGCGCACGCTGCTGGAGGCCTGGGGCTGCCGGGTGGTCACGGCGCTGTCGGAAGAGGACCTGGCGCGCCAGGTGGACAACTTCCACGCCGAGTCCGACCTGCTGATCGTCGACTACCACCTGGACGACGGCTGCAACGGCGTGGACGCGGTGGCCTCGATCAACGCCCGCCGCGGCACGCCGCTGCCGGCGCTGATGATCACCGCCAACTACAGCAACGAACTCAAGCAGCAGGTGCGCGAGCTGGGCCATACGCTGATGCACAAGCCGGTCAGGCCGATGAAGCTGAAGACGGCGTTGTGCCATTTGATGGACAGGGCGGGGTGAGGCTGGCGTTGTACCTGTAGGAGTGCGCCCTGCGCGCGAAAATCGCGGGCAGGGCCCGCTCCTACATGGGAATGGTGGGTGGGGCGGGTAGGGCGGATAACCGTTCGCGGTTATCCGCCGTTGGTTGGGCCGTGGTGGTGAAGGTTCGACTTCGGCGCAGGGGTTGGGTCCGCAACCCTCTCCCCAGCCCTCTCCCTGAAGGGAGAGGGGGCAGTCCGTGCAGCCGATGGTTTTCGTGCCATCCGGCAACACCGGCGTGGCCGGCGAGCGCCGAAATCACACTTCACGCCGAACGGTCCCCTCTCCCTTCAGGGAGAGGGTTAGGGAGAGGGAGCGAGGGTGGGTTTGGCAGTGGAGTAGCAGGTCTGTAGTGGTCGCGTAATAACGGATCAGGTTCGACTTTGGCGCAGGGGTTGGGTCCGCAACCCTCTCCCCAGCCCTCGGCTGCGCGCCCCGCCCTGAAGGGAGAGGGGGCTATCCGTGCCGCCGGTGGTTTTCGTGCCACCCGGCAACACCGGCGTGGCCGGCGAGCGCCGAAATCACACTTCACGCCGAACGGTCCCCTCTCCCTTCAGGGAGAGGGTTAGGGAGAGGGAACGGAGGTTGGTTCAGCAGCGGAGTCACCGGGAAGCCGGTTCGCGAGCAAGCTCGCTCCTACGAAAAGCCAACCAGTGCTCAGGCCCGCTGCACAGTCGGCGCGCGAACCTTGGCGCGCAGGATCAGCGCAATCCCGCCCAGCACCGCACAAGACACCAGCAACAACCGCACCCCGATATGCTCCCCCAGCACCAGCGCCCCGGACAACGCCGCCAGCACCGGCACGCTCAACTGCACCGACGCCGCCTGGATCGCCGACAAGCCCGGCAGCGCCGCATACCAGATGGCATAGCCAATCCCCGAGGCCAGCGCCCCGGACAGCACCGCGTAGACGACCCCAGGCACATCCGCGCGCAACTGGCCATGGAACACCAGGGCGAGCGCGGCCGCGAAGGCTATTGCGCGGACGAAGTTGCCGGTGGTCACCGCCAGCGGATCGCCCGCGTTGCGCCCCAGCAGCGAGTACAGGCCCCAGGCCACGCCCGACAACAGCATCAGCAGGGCGCCGGCCAGCGGCGGCGCGCCGGCGCCGGGCAGCAGTTGCACCAGCAGGCCGCCCAGGGCCAGGCCGAAGCCCAGCAGGGCCTGGCCGGCCAGGCGTTCGCCGTGCAGCAGGCCGACCACCAGCATGGTCACCTGCACCGCGCCGAACAGCAGCAGCGCGCCGGTTCCGGCGTCCAGTTGCACGTAGGCATAGGAGAAGGCCGCGGCGTAGGTGAACAGCGCCGCCGCCGCCCGCCAGTTGCCGCGGGCCTGGCCGGCCCGGCCGCGCAGGCGCAGCAGCAGGCCGAGCATCAGCGCGCCGGAGAGGATGCGCACCCCGGTGAAGCTCACCGCATCGAGCTGGGTGGCCTTGAGCGCCAGGCGGCAGAGCAGCGAGTTGCCGGCGAACGCCAGCATGGCCAGGGCGGTCAGCAACAGGGTGCGCGAAGCGGGCATGGGCGCTCCCTAGCGGCGCAGGTAGGCGGCGAAGTCGATGTCGCCGGCGCTGAGGATGGCCTGCACCCGGTTGTGCACCTTGAGCTTGCGCAGGATCGCCGAGACGTGGGCCTTCACCGTGGTCTCGGCGATCTCCAGGTTGTAGGCGATCTGCTTGTTCGATTCGCCCTTGGTCATGCGCTCCAGCACCAGCAGCTGCTTGCGCGTCAGCGCCTGCAGCAGCTCCGGCGGAATGCCGTGCTCCTCGTGGCCGCTGCGCCGCGGCGAGGCCTTCTGGGTGCGGATGATGTCCGAGGGCAGGTAGACGTTGCCGTTGAGGATCTGCTCGATGGCCTCGGTCATCTGCGCCCGCGGCGAGGACTTGGTGATGAAGCCCACCGCGCCGTAGGTGATGGCCTGCAGCACCACCTGCTTGTCCTGCTCGGCGGAGACGATCACCACCGGGATGGTCGGCGCCTCGTTGCGCAGGTTCATCAGGCCGCTCAGGCCGTGCATGCCGGGCATGTTCAGGTCGAGCAGGATCAGGTCCAGGTCGTCGTGCTCCTGGGTCAGGCCCAGGGCGCTGTCCAGGTCGGCGGTCTCCATCACTTCGCTGCCGGGGAAGCCGTCGGCGATGACGTTGTGGATGGCCTCGCGGAACAGCGGGTGATCGTCGGCGATCAGGATCTTGTACATGGCCTACACCTCGTTGTTGTCGTTATGGCGGCGGCTAGCCGTTGGGTTGCGCTCAGGGGAAGGGCCGTGGCTGGGCGTCCTGCAGGGGCAGGCCGGCCTGTTCCCAGGCGTCCACCCCGTCACGGTACCAGTAGAGGTTGGAATAGCCCAGCGCGTGGGCGCGCCTGACCGCGTTCCAGCTCGCCCAGCAGTCCGAGCGGCAGTAGAACACCAGCGGGCGCGTCGGGTCGCCCTCGCTGAGTTGCCGCAGGTTCTCGCGGAAGTAGGCCAGCCAGGGCGCGCTCAGCACGCCGTCGCCGGTGTTGGCCAGCCACAGGCTGCCGGGCAGGTTGCGGTGCGCTTCGTTGGCCACGAACTGGCCGTTGAGCCAGGTGCGGCGGTACACGTCCACCAGGCGCGTGCGCGGCTCGCGCGCCAGCAGCGCGCGCAGGGCGGCGGTGTCCAGGGTGGTGGCGTGGTCGGCGCTGGCCGGGGTCGGGCTGCGGTACTGGCTGGTGCGGTAGCCGTCGCTGGAGAACAGCGCTTCGTCCGCATGGGCCAGGGGCAGGCCCAGCAGCGCGCAGAGCAGGGCAGGGGCTAGGCGAGGCATGGTGGCATCTCGATATTTATTCTTCTGCCCGCCATTACATGCCAGGGGCGCTGCTTTGGAAATTCGACGTCCGGAGGGTTGATCCAGTACCAAAGTAGGAGATTTCACCCCTTGCGCAGCGCCGCGTGCTGCGGGTTGAAGGTCAGCACCGCCAGGCCCGCGAACAGCAGCGTCAGCCCCAGGCACACCGCCAGCGCCAGCGGGTTGAAGCGCTGGTACAGGGCGAAGCGCACCAGCTCCACGGCGTGGCTGAAGGGGTTGAGCGCACACAGCCAGTACAGGCCCACGCTGGCCTCGCGCATCTTCCATAGCGGGTAGAGCGCCGAGGACAGGAAGAACAGCGGGAAGATCACGAAGTTCATCACCCCGGCGAAGTTCTCCAGTTGGCGGATGGCGTTGGACAGCAGCAGGCCCAGGGCGCTCAGCAGCAGGGCCGCCAGCAGCAGCGCCGGCAGCGCCGCCAGCAGCCCCCAGGCCGGCGGCTGCACGCCGTAGAGCCAGGCGATGGCGAGGAAGGCGTACACCTGCAGCAGCGACACCAGCGCCGTGGCCAGCAGCTTGCCGGCCAGCAGGAAGGCGCGCGGCAGCGGGCTGGTGAGCAGCACGCGCATGCTGCCCATCTCGCGGTCGTAGACCATCGACAGCGAGCCCTGCATGCCGTTGAACAGCAGGATCATGCAGCACAGCCCGGGGACTATGTACGTCTCGTAGGTGACGTAGGTGTCGTAGGGCTCGATGATCGAGATGCCCAGCGCGGCGCGAAAGCCCGCGGCGAACACCAGCAGCCACAGCAGCGGGCGCACCAGGGCGCTGAGGAAGCGCGAGCGCTGCAGCACGAAGCGCAGCCACTCGCGCACCACGATGCCGCGCAGGCACTGCCAGTAGGCGGCCGGGCCGAAGCCGATGGCGTCGCAGGCTCTCATGCGCAGGCCTCCAGGCGGGTGAGGCGGGCGAAGGCGCGGGGCAGGTCGCCGCCGTCGGCGGCGCTGACCTGGGCCGCTTCGCCCTGGGCCACCAGGCGGCCGCGGTCGAGCACCAGCAGGCGGTCGTCGCCGCGCACCTCGTCCAGCAGGTGGGTGGTCCACAGCACCGCCAGGCCCTCGTCGCGGCACAGCTGGCGCACGTGTTCGTTGAGCGCCTGGCGCGCCGCCGGGTCCAGCCCCACGCTGGCCTCGTCGAGCAGCAGCAGGCGCGGGCGGTGCAGCAGCGCGCGGGCGATCTCCACGCGGCGGCGGTGGCCGCCGTTCAAGGTGCGCACCTTGTCGCGGCGGCGCTCCCGCAGTTGCTGGCGGGCCAGTTCCTGCTCGATGCGCTCGGCCGCCAGGGCCCGCGGCAGGCCGTGCAGGGCGGCGTGGTAGCGCAGGTTCTGCTCCACGCTCAGGTCCAGGTCCAGGGTGCTCTGCTGGAACACCACGCCCAGCTGGCGCAGGGCCAGGCGCGGCTGGCGGGCCAGGCTGCAGCCGCATACCTCGATCTCGCCCTGCTGCAGGTCGTACAGGCGCGTGAGCAGGGCGACCAGCGTCGACTTGCCGGCGCCGTTGGGCCCCAGCAGGGCGGTGAAGCGCCCGGCCGGCAGGGCGAAGTCGATGCCTTCCAGCGCCTGGCGCGCGCCATAGGCGAAGTCCACGCCGGCCACCCGCAGGGCGTTCATGGCGTCACCACCACGCCCCAGGGGTAGCGCCCGACCTTGATCGAACGGGTCACCTTGAGGTCCTTCACGTCGATCACCGAGACGTCGCCGCTGACGCCGTTGGTGGCCAGCAGCAGGCTCTCGTCCGGGTTGAACGCCAGGTGCCAGACGCGGCGGCCCACCAGCAGGTAGTCGAGCACCTCGAAGGTCTTGGCATCCACCACCGCCACGTGGTTGGCCGGGCCCAGGGCGACGAAGGCGTACCTGCCGTCGCTGGTCAGCTTCACGCCCACCGGCTGGATCTTGTCCGGGTGCACGCCCTTGATGGCGAAGCGCAGGCTCTTGAGGATCCTGCGGCTGGCCACGTCCACCACGCTGACGCTGCCGCCGATCTCCGCCGACACCCAGACCTGGCTGCCGTCCTTGTTGAACTCCGCGTGGCGTGGGCGCTGGTCCACCAGGGTGCTGTCCACCAGCTTCTGCGTGGCGGTGTCGATCCAGTGCAGCATGTTGGTGGTCTCGCTGGTGTTCACCGCCCACTTGCCGTCCGGGCTCACCGCCATGCCCTCGGGCTCCACGCCCACGTCGATCTGGCCGAGCACCTGGGCGGTCTGGGTGTCCACCACGGTCACCAGCGCGTCGTCCTCGTTGGAGACGTACAGCCAGCGGTCGTTGGGGTGCAGGGCGAACTGCTCGGGGTCGGCGCCGGAGGGCAGCTGCCTGATGATCTTGCCGCTGGCCAGGTCCATCACCTGCACGGTGTCGGAGTCGCTGGCGCAGATGTACAGCAGCTTGTTGTCGTGGGACAGCGCCAGGCCGCGCGGGCGCTTGCCGGTGTCCAGGGTGCCGGTGACGGTCATGCTGTCCAGGTCGATGACGCTGATGTTGTTGTCCTTCTCGTTGGACACGTAGGCCTTGGCGGCGAAGGCCGGCGACGCCAGGCTCAGCGCGGCGGCCAGCAGGGAAGGGGCCAGGGCGGCTGGGAACATGGCAGGTCGGAAAATGGCGGCTCGGAACATGGGGTGTCTCCAGTCAGGGCTTGGCGTCGGCGAGGTGGCAGCGGCTTTCCGGGGCATCCAGGCCGAGGCTGTCGAGTTCGCTTTCGGGGTGCAGGAAGCCTTCCTGCGGCGAGGTGCTGACCAGCGCGCGCGGCTGCACCAGGGGGATGGGCTGGCGCAGCTGGCCGTCCCAGGGGCGGTAGCTGAGCCGGTAGCCCTTGAAGCCGTCCAGCGGCAGGTCCGGCGACAGCGCCAGGGCGCGGATGGCCATGGGCTCGGCGCTGCGCAGGCGCGTCACGGCGCTGGCCACGCTGCGCACGGCGACCCAGGCGGCGAAATCGCGGTCGTTCATCCAGCGCCTGGCGTGTTCCTCGAAGCGCTTCTGCAGCTGCGCCGCGCCGAAGGTCTCCACCGTCTTGTGCCAGCCCGTGGCCACCAGGCCCTGGGTGCCGGCCACCGGGCGCGGCAGCCAGGTGTTGTAGGGCACGTACTCGCCGAAGTCGCCGTGCTCGTCGGCCACCAGCACCGCGTCGTAGTCGTCGGCCTGGGTGAACAGCGGCATGTCGGCCTGGGCGCTGCGGCGCTGGTCGTTGGCGAAGGTGAAGGCCTTCTCCTCGACGATCTTCGCCCCGAAGCGCCTGGCCGAGCGGCGCAGGGCGGCGGCGTAGGCCTGGTCCTCGGGGCGCTGGCCGACCACCAGCAACCAGCGCGTCCACTTGCGCAGCACCAGGAACTGGGTGAGGGCGTCGGTCAGCATCAGCCGGCTGGGCAGGGTGTGCAGCACGTTGGCCGGGCACTGGTCGGCGCGCAGCTCGTCGTCGGCGGCGCCGGCGTTGAACAGCAGGCTGTCCGGCAGCGCGGCGGCCAGCTGGCGCAGGCTGTCGGCCGGGGCGTTGACCACGAACAGGCGCAGGCCGTCGTCGTGCAGCTTGCGCGCCTCGGCCAGCAACTGCTGCGCATCGGCGCTGGTGGCCGTGACCAGGCTGTAGCGCTGCCTGAGGAAGCGCCCGGTGGTGTTGCTGTCGTCGATGGCCAGCTCGGCGCCGCGCAGGCCGGCGTCGGTGGGCTCGGGGATGACGTTCGACAGCAGCGGGCCGGGGTCGGGCGTGTAGCCGAGGTAGGCGATGCGCACCTGCAGCTCGGCCGGGGCCTCCTCGGCACGCACGTCCAGGCAGAGCAGGGCGGCGCAGGCGACCGCCAGCAGGTAGGCCACGCCGTGCAGGGCGAACTGGCGCATGGGCGACTCCATTGTTGTTGTGTCGCCAGCATAGGAACGCGTCAGGGGCCGGGAAATATGCAGAAAGTACCGCCGGGGCAGTACCAAGGTAGTAGATCGCCGCCCGCGGCCGCGCCCTAGCATGGCCCTACAACAACAAAGACAACGGGAGCCGAGCCATGCGTATCGCCGTCACCCTGGTACTGCCCATCCTGCTGATCCTCAGCCTGCTGGGCTTCGACTTCATGTACAGCCTGCACACCCGCCCCGGCGTGCCCACCGTCTGCATCGCCGGCCAGCCCTGCCGCGTGGGGCCGTGAGGCGCGGCCATGTCGGCGCTGTGGCGGATCAACCTGTTGGTCGGGCTGTTCTTCGCCCTGGTGGCCGCGCTGTGCGTGGCCGTGCTGCTGCACCAGGGCGACGAGGACGTGCGCCGCGAGCTGGACGCCGCCCGCGCGGTGGTGGAATACCTGCGCGAGGCGGCCCTGCGCGACCCGGCCAGCCTCGACCAGAGCCTGACCGGCGGCCTGCGCCACGTGCGCGTGCACTGGCTCGACCAGCCGCCGCCGGCGCCCCGCGGCTGGCTGGACGAATGGCTGGCGGCGCGCCTGTACCCGGACGTGTACCGCGCCGAGCCACTGCAGCTGGCCGACGGCCGCCGCGTGCAGCTGAGCGTGGACCCGCGCGACGAGATCGACGAGGTCCGCGACTCCCTGGTGCAGTTGCTGGCGCTGTTCGGCGTAGCCCTGGCGGTCAGCCTGCTGGCCATCCGCTGGGCGGTGCATGGTGGGCTGCGGGTGGTGGAGCAGTTGCAGGCCGCGTTCGGCGAGATCGCCCAGGGCCGCCTGCAGGTGCGCCTGCCCGGCCATTCGCTGCCGGAGGCGCAGCGCCTGGCCGGGCGCTTCAACGGCATGGCCGAGGCCCTGGAGCGCGCCTGCCAGGAAAACGCCGAGCTGACCCGCTCGCTGCTGGCCGTGCAGGAGCGCGAGCGCCAGGAACTGGCCCAGGCCCTGCACGACGACATCGGCCAGTACCTGGCCGGCATCCGCGCGCAACTCTTCCTGCTGCACAGCCTCCACGACCAACCCGCCGCGCAACCCACCCTGGAACGCATGGACCAGCACTGCCGCGGCCTCAACGACAGCTTCCGGGCTCTGATCCGCGACCTCTACCCGGTGGTGCTGGAACACCTGGCCCTGGACGAAGCGGTGCGCGCCTACGTCGAGGACTGGCAGGCCAGCCAGGGCATCGCCTGCACCCTGCACCTGGCCGAGCGCCTGCCGGCCCTCGACGACGCGGCCAAGGCGAACCTGTACCGCCTGCTGCAGGAAGCCCTGACCAACGTCGCCCGCCACGCCGGCGCCAGCCGCGTGTGGGTGCGCCTGCAAGCGCGCGGCGGCTACCTGTACCTGGGCGTGCGCGACGACGGCCGCGGCAGCGACGGCCCGCCACGCGCCGGCATCGGCCTGCGCTCCATGCGCGAGCGCGCCCGCTGCCTGGGCGGCGAGCTGCAACTGCGCAGCCAGCCCGGCCTGGGCCTGGCGCTGCGCCTGCGGGTGCCGCTGCCGGCAGCGGCATGAGAGGAGAAAAGCGATGAAGATCCTGCTGGTGGACGACCATTTCGTGGTGCGCGAAGGCATAGCCGCCCTGCTGCGCGGCCTGCTGCCGGAAGCGGAAGTGCTGGAGGCGGCCGACGGCGAGGAAGCGCTGCAGGCGGTGCAGCGGGAAATCCCCGCGCTGGTCATCCTCGACATCGGCCTGCCGGGCATCAGCGGCCTGGAAGTCACCCGCCGCCTGCGCCAGCGCCTGCCGCAACTGCGCGTGCTGTTCTTCAGCATGCACGACGAACTGCCCCTGGTCCGCCAGGCCCTGGACGCCGGCGCCGCCGGCTACGTGACCAAGGGCGCGGCCCCGGCAGTGCTGCTGGAAGCGGTGCGCCGGGTGCTGGCCGGCCAGCTCTACATCGAGCAACCCCTGGCCACCCGCCTGGCCTGCCAGCCCCGCGGCCTGGAGCAGGGCGACCCGCGCCTGCACGGCCTGACCCGCCGCGAATTCGAAATCTTCGTCATGCTCGCCCGCGGCCTGCCGGTACGCCAGGTGGCCGAACACCTGTGCGTAAGCGCCAAGACCGTGTCCAACCATGTGACGCTGCTGAAGCAGAAGCTGCAGGTCAGTTCCCACGCGGAGCTGGTGCACCTGGCAATCGACAGCGGGGTATTGCGCGTGAGCGGCGAGGCACTGGCCGGGTAGGGCGGCCCGTGCAGGGCAATGGCGTGGATGGGACCGTAGGGAATAACCGTTCGCGGTTATCCGCCGCCGGCCGTGCCACCGGGGCGTCCGGCATGGCCGGTGAATCCGATCGCGGACGGAGTGCTCCTACCCCGACACCGCTGTCCCACCTGTAGGAGCGCGCCCTGCGCGCGATTCGCGGGCAGGGCGCGCTCCTACGGCTGCATGGGCAACGCCACCGCAGGATGGCGTGGAGCGAAGCGATACCCATCTTCCCCCACGCATAACCAGCCCTGCGCCATTGGGTTTTCTATCTGCCTGTTGATCGGTGTGATGTATTGCATCACGCTTCGTCGACTATCTTGATTACCACTGAACAGGAGGGGGCGCCCATGGTCATGTTCAATCCACCACATCCTGGCGAAACCCTGCGCGAAGACGTGCTGCCGGCACTTGCCATCAGCGTCACCGAACTGGCCCGCCGCCTGGGCTTCGCACGTGAAACCCTGTCGCGCGTCCTGCACGGCCGCGCACCCATCAGCCCGGACCTGGCCGTGCGCCTGGAGCTGGCCGGCATAGGCACGGCGCGGACCTGGCTCGGCGTGCAGGCCGACTATGACATCTGGCAGGCCAGGCACCGCGAGCAGCCACATATCGAGCGTTTCGCCGATATCGCCTGAAGCTCGAAAGCCCTGCCGCGATGCGGGGTTTTCCATTTCTGCAGCGTCCGGCGCGCGACTTCGCAGGATGGCGTGAAGCGATACCCATCGCCATGGCCAGATAGGTATCGCAAGCTCGACCCATCCTATGGAGATCGCTTCGGCTCAGCCCTCGAAAGTCACCGGCCGCAGCGGTGCGGTATTCACCTTCAGCTCGAACACATCCGGCCTTGCATAGTGGCCGCAGGCGTCGAAGTCGAGGTTGCCTTTGCTCAGCAGTGTCATGTCGAGGTCGGCGTACAGCTCCGTCTCGCAATCGAATACCGGCCCGGCCAGCACTTCGCCCAAGGGGCTGACGATCATGCTGCCGCCGCGCATCACGTACTCGTCCTCCTGGAAGTCCAGGCCGAACGCCTTGCGGTGTTGTTGCGGGTACTCGCCCAGGCGGATCGCCTGGCAGGCCGAGAGCACGAACACCCGGCCCTCCAGGGCGATGTGGACCATGGAGCTGGCCCAGGAAGGGCGGTCGTCGGCGGTAGGTGCGCAGTACAGCTGCACGCCCTGGGCGTACATGGCCTGGCGTAGCGCCGGCATGTAGTTCTCCCAGCAGATAACGCTGCCCAGCACGCCGAACCCGGTGTCCACCGGCTCTATCGTGGAGCCGTCACCGAAGCCCCAGATCAGCCGCTCCTGCCCGGTGGGCATCAGCTTGCGGTGGTAGCCGGCGATGCCGTGCTCTGGCGTGAGGGTCACCGCGGTGCAGTACAGGGTGCGGCCGAAGCGCTCGATGATGCCCACCACCACGGTCACCCCGGTCTGTTCCACGCTTTCGGCGAGTCGCGCCAGTTCTGGCCCCGCCAGTTCGACGGCGCCCTCTACGTAGCGTTGGTAAAGTTCGCGCCCGGCGGCGCTACGGTTGCCCACCACGCTGCCGAAGGCCGCGCCTTTCGGGTAGCCGCCGATGAAGGCCTCGGGGAATACCGCCAGCTTCGCACCCTGTTCCGCCACGCGGCGCAGGATGGCGCAGGCCTTCTCGACGCTGGCCATTGGCTCGTAGGGAACGGAGGCGGCCTGGATGATCGCTACACGGGTCATGGGAACTCCTGACAGCTGGTGAAAAGGTCTAGAAACGGCTGATGTCGTTGTCACGGGTTTCCGGCAGCGTCTTCCACAGCACCACCAGGCATGCCAGGGAGACTGCCGCCAGGTAGGCCGCTGGAAGATTCGCATCGCCGGTCTGGCGGATCAGCGCGGCGGCGATGAAGGGGCCGGGGCCGGCGAGGATCGCCAGCGCCAGGTTGTGGCCCAGGGCCGCTCCGGTGGAGCGGATCGAGGCCGGGAAGACTTCCACCAACAGCACCACGTCCATGACTGCTGTGACCGCCACCAGCACACCCATCACCACCAGCCCGGCAAGGATTGCCAGCGGGTTGCCGCTGTTGAGCAACAGGAAGATCGGGTAGGCCAGCAGCGTGAGCGCAGCGGCGGCGCCCAGCAGCAGTTTGCGCCGGCCGATGCGGTCGCTGAGGCGGCCGATCAAGGGGTTGACGATCACGTAGACCACCAGCGCCAGGCTGCACAGCCACAGCGCGCTGCTGCGTGGCAGGCCGACGGTGGAGACCAGGTGGTTGTTGGCGTAGGTGATGAAGTAGTAGAGCGAGACGCCGAACAGCGCGGAAAACGCGAACGTGGTGATGAAAGCGCGGCGGCGCACGGCACGGCTCGGTACCTGGGCCTGGTGCGAGCCGCGCTGGCGGACCATTTCTTCGTACACCGGGGTGTCGCCCAGCTTGCGGCGGATGAACACGGCGATGCCGGTCATCACGATGGAGGCCACGAACGGCAGGCGCCAGCCCCAGGCCGCCAGCTGCTGGTCATCCAGCGCCGAGGAAATGCTCGCGGCGGTGAAGGTGCCGAACAGGAAGGCGAGCCCTGCCGTACCGGTGATCACGCTGGCGGCGGTGGCCCGGCGGTTGGACGGCGCGCTCTCGACGATGTAGATGCCGGCGCTGGACCACTCGCCGCCGACCATCATGCCCTGGATGAAGCGCATGGCGATGAGCAGGATGGGCGCGGTTATGCCGATCGCCTCGTAGGAAGGCAGCAGGCCGATGATAGTGGTACAGACACCCATGCCGAACACCGTGATGATCAGCACCGAACGGCGGCCGAAGCGATCGCCGATGGGCCCGAGGATCAGGGCGCCGAAGGGCCGCGAGAGGAAGCCGACGGCGAATACCGCCAGCGACGAAAGCAGCGATACGCCCGATGCGCTGGACGGGAAGAACAGCATGCCGATCACCGCGGCGAAGTAACCGTAGATCGCGAAGTCGAACCACTCCATGAAGTTGCCGATGCCGACCGCGATGGCCCGCTTGCGGATGTCCGACTGCCCACGCTTGGTATGGATGCTGCTTGCACCCAGGCTTTGCTGAATCGCGTCCACAGGACTCTCCATCCCTTGTTATGTTGTTGTGGACGCCAGACTAGGAATCTCCCTGGGCACGGGGCAAACGATTAGGAAATATGAGCCGGATTAACGTACGTAATATCTCGCGGATCGACCTCAACCTTCTGCTCACCTTCCACTGCCTGATGACCGAGCGCAGCGCCACCCGGGCCTCGGCGATGCTGCACGTGACCCAGGGGGCGGTGAGCGCCGCGCTGCGCCGGTTGCGCGAGCATTTCGGTGACGAACTGTTCATCCGCACCGCCTCCGGCATGCAGCCCACGCGCAGGGCCATGGAACTGGCACCGAAGATCGCCGAGGCGCTGACCTCCATTTCCGGCGTGCTCGGCGCCGAGCCGGAGTTCTCCCCGCGCGATTCCAGCTACGTGTTCAACATCGGCCTGTCCGACGATATCGAGTCCTACCTGGCACCGCGCATCGTGAACACGGCGGCGGAGCTGGGGCTGGGCGTGAGCTTCGCCTTCCACCAGAGCAACAGCTCGCTATGGAAACAGTCGCTGCAGGACCCGGACATGGACCTGGTGATCTGCAGCGAACCGAAGGACTTCAACACCAGCTATTCCTCCCAGGTCCTGTTCTCTTCCTCCTACTCCTGCCTGTTTCGCCCACATGGGCGCGCGGCGGGCCGGCCCATCGGCCTGGAGGAGTACTTCGCGGCGGACCATGTACGCATCTCCTACGACGGCCGACGCGGCTTCATCGACGACATGTTCGAGGCCGCCGGCTATGCACGGCGTGTCATCGCCTCCTTCACCCACTTCAGCGGCGCATTGACGACGCTGATGAACAGCGAGGCGATAGCCACCATCCCGACATTCGCCGCCGAGAGCTATGCGGCCATGACCCACCTGAGCGTAAGCCCGGCGCCGCTACCGGTGCCGTCCTTCCGCTGCTTCATGGTCTGGGACATCGCCAGGCACAGCAAACCCCACCACGAATGGCTGCGTCAGTTCGTCGGCGAGTTGGCGCAGAAGCTTTGCTAGCCGTCGGCGGCGTATGCCAAACCATGCAGGCGCAGGCCCTGCCAGGACGCGCGCCTACAGGGTAATGACGTGGGGGGGCCGCAGCGTAGGGACCGCAGGATGGCGTGGAGCGAAGCGATACCCATCGCCATGGCCCATGGGGTTCGCCCGTGGCATCCGTCGCCTCGTCGAGGACCCGGGCGCCCGCCATCCTGGAAAGGCCTATCCTGAACGGACGAAACCACCGTGCGCGCCTGAGCGGTTCTTGATCCCACTCAGGAGCAACGCAGCCGGTCGGGTGTATCGTTGCCCGCGAAGCCCGCCGCAATGGACGGCGAGCCAGAGGAGCCGTGTCATGCCTGAGTCGATGAGTTTCAACCGCGCCCTGGTGGAGAAGTACGACCGCCCGGGGCCGCGCTATACGTCCTATCCCACCGCGCCGCAGTTCCATGGCGCCTTCGCCGCCGACGACTACCGCGCGGCGGCCCGGCGCAGCAACCAGGCACCGGCCAAGCCGCTCTCGGTGTACATCCACATCCCGTTCTGCAAGAGCCTCTGCTACTACTGCGCCTGCAACAAGATCATCACCCAGAAGACCCACCGCGCCGTCGAGTACCTGGCCTACCTCAAGCGCGAGATCGCCATGCAGGCGGCGCTGTTCGACGGCCAGCGCAAGCTCACCCAGCTGCACCTGGGCGGCGGCACGCCGACCTACCTGACCAGCGAACAGCTGGCCGAGCTGATGGACTGCCTGCGCGAGCATTTCAACCTCGACGAGAGCGACGACCACGAGTTCTCCATCGAGGTCGACCCGCGCACCATCAGCCGCGAGCGCATTGCCGAGCTGCGCGCCCAGGGCTTCAACCGCCTGAGCTTCGGCGTGCAGGACTTCGACGGGAAGGTCCAGGCCGCGGTCAACCGCGTGCAGAGCGAGCAGCAGATCTTCGACCTCGTTCAGGCCGCCCGCGAGGCGCGCTTCAAGTCGGTGTCCGTGGACCTGATCTACGGCCTGCCGCTGCAGACGGTGGAGAGCTTCGATACCACGCTGGGCAAGATAGTCGCGCTGCGCCCCGACCGCATCGCCGCCTACAGCTATGCCCACCTACCCGAGCGGGTGCGCGCCCAGCGCCTGATCCGCCGCGAGGACATGCCGCCGCCCGAGCGCAAGCTGGAGCTGCTGGAGCTGACCATCGGCCGGCTGACCGGGGAGGGCTACGCCTACATCGGCATGGACCACTTCGCCCTGCCCGACGACGAACTGACCGTGGCCCGCGCCAAGGGCACGCTGCAGCGCAACTTCCAGGGCTACTCGACCCACGCCGATTGCGACCTGATCGCGCTGGGCGTGTCGTCCATCAGCAAGGTCGACGACACCTACGGGCAGAACGTGAAGGAACTCTCCCAGTACTACGCCCGCCTCGACGAGGGCCTGCTGCCGGTGCACAAGGGCTACCGCCTGAGCGACGACGACCGCCTGCGCCGCGAGGTGATAGGCGAGCTGATGTGCCACGGCCGGGTCGACTACGCACCGCTGGAGGCACGCCACGGCATCCGCTTCACCGAGTACTTCGAGGACTCGCTGCGGCAGTTGCGGGAGCAGGTCGACGACGGGCTGGTGGAGCTGCATGACGACGGGCTGCTGTTGCTGCCCCAGGGCCAGCTGATGATGCGCAGCGTGGCGATGGCCTTCGACGCCTACCTGGGCGGCGAGCAGCGGGAGCGCTTCTCGCGGACCATTTGAGGTCGCCGAAGGTCGATTCCGGCGTGGCGATGGGTGAGGCGGCGGATAACCGCGAACGGTTATTCGCCCTACGGGTGGGCCTGGCGTAGGGCGAATAACGCTCCGCGTTATCCGCCGTTTGGCCTTGGCCGCATTCCGCTCGGTGCCGTGCACGGAGCCGCTGTCGGAGCCACGCCAGGCTCAACCACGGCGTTACCGACAAGGAAGGTGTAGCGGCGGATAACCGCGAACGATTATGCGCCCTATACCCGCCCACGTTCCTCAGCGGCGGCATACAACCGCTCTGCATCGGCCGCCAGGTACTCCAATGCGCAGAAGGTGCCATCCAGCACCTCTTCGCCGGGCGCCCCCAGGTCCGGCGCGCCGGCCAGCAGGCGCAGCAGGTTGACCAGGGCCGATTGGCGGGATGGGGCTGCGTCGTAGAGTTCCGACGGGGAGGTGCTCGTCAGGGGATGGGGTAGAACTTGGGCTGCAAGGCTCATGAAAATCTCCCAGATTGATTCAGGCTTCCGCCTCCCGACGCCAATCGGGGAGGGCGGACCGTACAGGTTGGCGTACCGGAATCTGGGAACCGGCGCATCCGAAGATGCCCCGCACGGCCCGCCCATAACACGGGTGCAGCCATGCACGGTGTCGGAGATAGCCTCAGACACCTTCCAGAATTACGGGACGCCAATCCCGTACCGCCCTGTGGGGCGGGTGGGCCACGTTAGGGCGTTGTCGTGGGGCTGGCTGTCAATTGGAAGGGGCGATAAGAAGGGCTGACCGCACAACTGGTGTGCATTACAGCCGTTGGCGACGAACCGCTTCCGACCCAGTGCTGTTGGTGGGAGCCGGCAGAGTCACCCATTGCCGCCAGTTGGAGAAGGCAAAGCCGGTCAATAGCGAACATTTCTGAATGGATGGAGCCGGCTGCATCAGGCCTCTCTTTGCGCGCCACAAAATGCGATTCCTATAACTGACTTCACTTTATTTGTAGGAATTGTCCTACGCGCTGCAAGGGCATGGCCTACAGAATCTCAGTGCGAAGCGCGTAATCATACGCTCCGTCGCCACGATGAGGCCTAGGAGATTTCTCTTCGGTGGCGAGGAAATTTCTTATTCATGTGGAGCAATGTAATGCGTAATGTTGTTGGAATCGTCACCCTGCTGGGCGCCGCTGCTGTAGGTCAAGTCGCCAATGCTGCAGACGGCAAAATCAATTTCAGCGGTGAACTGGTAGGCCAAACCTGCACTGTAGCGGTGGATGGCGTGGTATCCCCGTCCATTGCCAGCGTAACGCTTCCTTCTGTTTCCGCCGGCGCGCTGCCGAACAGCGGTGATAGTGCTGGTCGCACGGGCTTCAATATCCAACTGAGCAATTGCGCCGGTGCGGCAACGACTGCTGCTGCTTTCTTCGAGTCGGGCTCTACGGTCGATCCGGTTAGCGGGTATCTGCGTAACGCCAGTGGCACTGCGTCGAATGTGAACCTGCGACTGATCGATGCCCAGAACGGCAGTGTCATCAAGGCTGGCAACACCAACCAGAAGACCTTGACCTCCCGCAGCGCCATTGATGGAAGCGGCAATGCCGTACTGTCGTATGCCGTGGAGTATGTGGCAACCGCCGCCGCCCCCACCCCTGGCACCGTGGAAAGCTCGGTGACCTATTCTATCGATTACCAGTAATGGCTATCACGATGCCTCGCGTCGTGCGAGGCATCGCCCAACTACGTGAGGCGCATCATGACTTTCTGGATCAATGCACGGAACGCGCTGGTAGTGGCTGTGGTTTCTCTGTTCTGCAGCCAAGCAATGGCAGGTGTGGTAATCACCGGAACTCGGATTGTTTATCCGGCCGGACAAAAGGAAGTGTCCGTAAAATTGAACAATAACGGCTCGCTGCCGGCATTGGTTCAGTCCTGGATCGATACGGGGGATGCCAAGGCCGATCCGACGAACTCCAAAGCGCCGTTCATGCTCTCGCCGCCGGTTTCGCGCATTGATCCCGGTAAAGGGCAGACCCTACGGCTGATGTTCCTCGGCGCCGACCTGCCGACAAGCAAGGAGTCGGTATTCTGGCTCAACGTACTGGAGATTCCGCCGAAAGCGCAGGGCGGTGGCGATGCAAATGTGCTGCAGATGGCGTTTCGCTCGCGCATCAAGATTTTCTACCGTCCGGCGCAGCTGCCGGGCAAGTCCCTGGACGCTCCTGCACAGCTGCAGTGGAGCGTGGTGAAGGTCGGTTCGGGGTTCGCACTGCGGGCACGCAACTCTTCCCCCTACTACGTATCCACGGTAGGCGTGGCGCTGGTTGCGGGTGCCACTCGTTATCCCAGCGAGGATGGCATGGTCGCTCCCGGTGAAAGCCATGATTACCCGCTGCCTACGCTTCGATCCGAACCGGGCTCGGCCCAGGTCGAGTTCGAAGCCATCAATGACTATGGTGCATTGGTCAAGCACAACGCATCGCTAGCCCGCTGATTTCCTAGTTCCTCTTCAGCATCCCTTACAAGGCGTGCTCGCTCAGCTTTTACCGCTTCGTTGAGGTTTTCATGACTGTTTCCCCTGTTGCAGGAGCAATCCTGGCGACCCGGAGTTCTTTTGCCCAAAGTTCGCTGACTGCATTTCTTCTCGGTGCCGTGATGGGTGGCCTGGAGACTGCATCCGCAGCCGAAAATGTCGAAGACAAGGGAGTCATCTTCAACGAGGCCTTTCTGCCGCAAAGTTCGCGTGGGCTTGATCTTAGCCACTACGAAAAGGGTAATCCGGCATTGCCGGGTGAATATCGTGCCGATATCGAAGTCAATGGAAAACTCATAAGTCGCCAGGATATCCGGATTGTTGCCGCCGCGGGTAAAGGCAATACGTATGTCTGCTTCGAGCGTGCGCTGCTTGAACTGGTCGGTGTCGATGTAAATAAACTGTCGGCCAAGGCACTCGAACTCCTGGAGCAGGCAAAAGGTTGCACTTCCCTGCCTGAGCTCATCGAGGGGGCCAGTGCAGCATACAACCTTAGTGAGCAGCGTCTTGAGATCAGCATACCGCAGGCATTCATGCGCCGTGGTGCGCGTGGCTACGTCAGCCCGGAGCTATGGGACCGCGGAATCACCGCAGCCACTCTGGGGTATAACCTCAACGCCAACCATAACCAAACCGATTTTGGTAATTATGATTCTGCATATCTGGGGCTTGCAGCCGGACTGAATCTGGGCGATTGGCGCTTGCGCCACAATGGCTCGACGACGTGGCAGAAAGAGCTCGGGTACGACTATCAAGTCATCAACACTTATGCTCAGCGCGACCTCACCTCGCTCAAAAGCCAATTGACCCTTGGTGAAGCCAATACCGGCGGTGAGCTCTTTGACACCGTTGCATACCGTGGTGTCTCGATTTCCAGTGATGAACGCATGCAACCTGAATCGCTTCGCGGCTACGCACCGGTCATCCGGGGAATCGCCCGGACCAGTGCGCGCGTTGAGGTTCGACAGGCTGGCAATCTCCTGTATGAAACCAACGTTGCGCCGGGCGCTTTCGTCATCGATGACCTCTATCCGACAGGGTACGGCGGCGACCTCGATGTGACGGTCCACGAAGCGGATGGTAGCGAACAGAACTTCAAGGTTCCCTACGCCGCTGTGGGCCAACTGCTTCGCCCGGGTACCACTCGCTTCAGCGTGACTGCAGGTGAAACCCGCGACAACTTTGTCGACAAGCAGGCGAAGTTTGTCCAAGGAACCGTCCAGCGCGGCCTGACCAATAGCCTTACTGGCTACACCGGCGGCCAGGGTAGCGACGACTACATGGCGGTCATGACCGGCCTCGCCTTCAGCACCCCCATCGGGGCTCTGGCGGCGGATGTGACACATGCCCAGACGAACCTGGAGAGTGGGAAGGAGAACGGCCAGAGCGTACGGCTGACCTACAACAAGAACATCCTCAGCACTGGCAGCAATTTTGCGTTGGCCGCCTATCGCTTTTCCACTAGCGGTTACATGGACTTCAGCAATGCTTTACAGACGATCGACGCCGAAAGCGCCGGCCTTGATGCCAGCACCATTGGCCGCCCGCGCAATCGTTTGTCTTTCACGGCAGATCAAAGCCTGGGGCGTTTCGGCCATTTGTCCGCCACTGCCATACGACAGAACTACTGGAACATCCCGGGAACCGATCTGCAGTACCAAGCGGCATACAGCAAGCAGTTTGGCGATGTCAGCTTCAGCCTGAGCGCAAACCGCACACGAATGAGTGAGGGAGACATGCAGAACAGCCTGATGCTCACTGTCAGCATGCCGCTCAAGTTCGGTGACAGCACCTATCGACCGCAGCTCAGTGCAAGTGTAGGGCGTGACGCAAGTGGCGAGTACAACGAGCAAGTCACCCTCAGCGGGACTGCTGGCAAGGCCCGCCAGGTCAGCTACGGCATCACTGGTAGCCACCAAGGCGCGAGTAACGGCACCAGTACCTCCGTGAACGGGCAGTATATCGGTTCCAAGGCTATTGCCGGCGGCACCCTGAGCCAAGGTGACGGCTACCAAAGCGTTTCCTTGAACATGAGCGGCAGTGTGATTGCCCATCGGGGAGGCGTAACGCTGACCCCCTATCAGGGTGAAACCATGGCACTCGTCGGCGCCGAGGGCGCGGCTGGCGCAAAGGTGGCTGGCTTCCCGGGTCTCGAGCTGGACTCCAATGGGTACGCCGTAGTGCCCCATTTGCAGCCGTACGAACTGAATGAAGTATCCATTGATCCCAGTGGCACTTCCATGGACTTGGAACTCCAGGAAACCAGCCAGCAGGTTGCTCCGCGAGCCGGTGCAGTGGTTCTTCTCAAGTATGCCGCTGTGAAAGGCGATGCTGTCTTCGTTATTGCTTCTCAGAAGGATGGTAGCCCGGTTCCGTTCGGAGCGAGCGTTACCGACTCCAAGGGAGCCTCCATTGGCGTAGTGGGGCAGGCTGGACAGCTCTATGCGCGGCTGCAAGATGAGAACCGTGTGCTGAATGTCAGCTGGGGAGATCAAGCTCACCAAAGTTGTGTTCTGATTTTGCCCGTCGAAAAGGAAAAAAAGCCGGCAACCGAGGTGGTTTGTAAGCAGGCATAAACCACAATGAAAGTTATGCAATGGGGTTGCGGAGGGAAAAGATGATCAAGCGAAATATAATCAGCACGTTGATTGCGGTTTTTTGTTTAACTTCTTCGAGCCTTGCATGGTCGGCTATGTGCGGGTACGCCCCCAGTAACTCGTCAGGGAATGGCCCTCTTGTCGCTTCCATACCATTGCAGGCGTCAACTATAACTGTGGGGCGAGATGTGCCTTTAGGAAAGGAAGTGCTCAGACAGACCTTTCAGGTTTCTGGGAAAATTGACTTGCAATGTGATCGAGAGGTATGGGCGAATATTCAATATGCTCTTCCTACAATTCCTTTGGGAAAATCTAGTTGGGTCGGAAGCCCATATGCAGGAAATGTCTATAAGACAGACGTTCCAGGCATAGGGGTAGCCATTACGCACCTTGGAACCGTCATGCCCAGTAATAGAGATATGGTCCTTTGTAGTGGGAATGTCAGTCAGTGCACAAATACCATCACGTCTTTCGTAAATCCTATAGTTTTGTCATTCATTAAAATTGGAGAAGTTGCACCGTCTACTATTTCTGGCGCAAGTTTGCCCACTATAAGAGTAGACGTGACTGAAAAGGAAAGTGGGAATAGGATTACGCTGGGTAGTTTTAGTTATGTAGGCGCTGTAAACGTGGTCTCAGCCACATGCTTGACACCGGACGTTCCGGTTAATTTAGGCTCGCATCAGATTGGGGCAGGGACACTTGGGCCCGAAAAAACTACACCATTTGTGGCGTTTGACATCGTCCTTAGTAATTGTCCAGCGTTTGCCGGGTATGCTGCAGAGCAATGGTCTAGTGCCGGCACAGGCCAAATATGCCAAGAAAAAGCATGTATGCCAAGTGGGATGTCGGCAACTAATTCGCTGCGTTTCAGATTAGATCCGATGTATGGATCCGATTTTCCTACAAAGGGAATTGTAAAGCTGGATGGAGTTGAGGGTTCGGCCACAGGTGTTGGTATCGAGATTTCTCGCCCTGCCGGAGGGTCGGTTGTACCTATAGGAACCTTTGTTTATGGACCTGGAGTGACGGGCGTTGACGGTGCGACCTATAAGATTCCGCTGCGTGCCAGATATGTTCAGACCGAAAGCAAGGTTACTCCTGGGCCAGCAAACTCATCTGTTATGTTTACCATCGATTATCAATAGTCAGATCGAGGCTATAAGCTGCTCATGACCGTGAGCAGCTTATATGTATAAGGCTATATCACTATCTCCTTCATAAACAGCACTGTTCAGCGGGGGCAGGATGGCTAGGTTCGTTGTTGTGGATGAGCGTTCCATGGTGCGGACTGCTTTACGAGGGGTCCTGGAGGGCGGTGGATTCACGGTGATTGGCGAAGCGGAAGGGGGAGATGGTGCTGTTGACCTGATAGCAAATAGAAAGCCCGATGCTGTAGTTATTGGGTTGGTTGCCCCGACTATACGCGGACTTGAGTTGATTTCCCGGATAGTGTCATTTTCTCCTTCCTCTAAGATAATAGTGTACTGCTCAGCCGATTCAATTGGTGAGATCAAAGGTGCCATTAGATTTGGCGCTTCCGCTGTCGTGAAGAAAGATCAGGGAGTAGATGACTTCTGTGAGGTGGTTAGAAGTGTCCTGTCCGGACATAAAATATTTCCAGTAATAGAGCTTGAAGAAACACTGGGTGCTGCTATACCTACCACTATCGAGCTTCTTGGCAGGCTTACCAGAAAAGAGTTGAGTATCTTTAGGTGCCTGGTAGAGGGTAAGACGGTTAGGCAGATAGCTGAGGAAAAATATCTGAGTGTTTCAGCCGTTTACGCCTACAGAACAAAATTACTGGAAAAGTTGGAGCTTGAAAATGTAAGCGATATTCAGCAGTACGCAGAGGGCAGCTCTTGCTAACGGTGGAGTTTAGATCAGATGCGCATCTGCATTGTTTTTCTTGTTTGCGTACTTGCATGGATACGGACAGGATATTGTGCGCCGTATGAGAGTGATGTGCAATTGGAACTCTACTCTCGGGCCAATTCGGAACATAAAGAGTTGGATTTAGGGTCGGAGCAGTGGAAATGGCTGAGGAAGAAGGGAAGGCTAGTCGTTGGCGTGTCGGAGCCTGACTATAGACCATTCGACATAACGATCAATGATGATAGGTATGAGGGGATTACTGCGGATGTTCTCGGTCTGATTTCGAGGTACTTGGGGGTCAATGTTGTCATTCGCTCATTTCCTGACCGAAACAAAGCAATAGAAGCACTCAAGTCAGGAGAAACCGACCTGCTTGCCAGTGCAAATGGATATGACGCGACTGATGTGTCTATTCTACTGACGACTCCTTATGCTCCTGACCAGCCGGCCCTCTTTAGCCGGCTCAATGACTCGCGTATTTTCAACGGTCAGCTTGACGGTGTCAGGGTAGCTGTCCCCTATGACTATATTACTCGCGATGTCGTATTGAATAATTTCCAAGGCTCGCTGGTGGAGTTCTATAAGTCCAGGCAGGAAGCTCTTGCTGCCCTGGCATTCGGGCGTGCCGACCTTTACCTTGGTGATATTCTCTCCTCTAATCTTCTTATCAATGAAAATTATTTCAATTTCGTAAAGATCGAGAGGATGGTCGATATTAATACGCGAGGGACGAGCTTTGCCATCAGAAGAAATGATGAACTATTGCTAGGCATAGTCAATTCCGCCATCAAGGCTATAGATCGCAAGGACTACGATGAGATATTAAGGCGGTGGGCCGGTGGTACTCAAGCGATCACGGCGAAGAAGATAGAGCTTACCGATGGCGAGCGGGAGTGGATTTCCAAACACCCCATTGTTCGTATTGCCGTCAGCCTGGATCAAGCTCCAATAGCATTCATGGATAGTGATGGAAATTTCAGTGGTATTGCATCGGATATTCTTAAGATAGCCAGTTTCAATACAGGAATAAAATTCGAGCCAGTCTATCTGGACAGGGTTAGCGATTTGCAGAGTGCTGTATTGGATGGCAAGGCCGAGCTGGCATGCCTTACGAAAATACCAAGTCGGGAGGAGTTCTTGCGGTTCACCGAGAATTTTGCTTATTCTCCTTTCGTGGTCATGACGAACAATAAGAATACCAATATCATCTCTCTTGAGCAGTTGCGTGGTAAACGGGTGGCCATCCCTAAAGGGCATGTGGTAATAGAGAAGCTTAGGCGCTTTTATCCCGATATAGATATTGTCGAAACATCGAATTTGTTCGAATCCATGGATGCTGTCTCTTCAGGAGAGGTGTTGGCGACTATTGCGCCAATGGGGATTGCGCGATTCTACTCGGATCGTGTGGAAGGTCTCAATATATCTATAAATAATGTCATTGACGTCGACGGAGCAAGATTCCCATTTGTAATGAAACGGTCCGATGTGGAGTTGCAGTCAATACTTGATAAGGTTTTGGCTGACATTCCGCCGGATGAATTGAATGTTATCAGCAGTCGCTGGAGAGGTAACCCGGCTGTTCGCATAAAGAGTTGGAAGGACTATCGTCCTTTAATTATCCAGATTGTGAGCGTTGCCATTCTTCTACTCGCGGTTTCCTTTGTGTGGAATGCCTATTTGCGTCGCCAGATCGCGCAGAAGAATCAGGCAAAGCAGGCTTTGGATGAGCAGTTGCTTTTTATGCAGGCGCTTATCAATGGTACTCCGCATCCCATATATGTTAGAGATAAGGAAGGGCGGCTGCTGTCATGCAATAAATACTATCTGCAGGCCATTGGTAGAGAGCTTGAAGACGTTGTTGGAAAGTATTCATTCGAAGGCGTGAAGGCCAACCACAAGGAGGCGAGTGCACTACATTCCGATTATTTGAGAGTCATGCGCACCGATACCCCCTTTGAAATGGATAGAACACTTCATCTGAGAGGTGGGGCTACGACAGTCTATCACTGGATATATCCATACAAGGCATCCAATGGTGATACCCAGGGTGTGATCTGTGGTTGGATAGACATCAGTGAGCGACGCCGTTTGATTGAGGAGTTAAAGACTGCAAAAGATCTGGCTGACGCGGCTAGTCGAGCTAAAACGACCTTTCTAGCCACGATGAGTCATGAAATCAGAACGCCTATGAATGCCATAATAGGTTTGCTGGAACTCTCCATCAGAGGGTCGGAAACCATAGACCGAACACTTATCGAAGTGGCTCATGATTCTGCCATTAGCCTTCTGGAGTTGATTGGGGATATTCTGGATGTAGTGAGGATCGAGTCAGGGAGCTTGGCTATTCTGCCTCGGCGAGCAAGCATCATTGAGTTGTCCGAATCTGTCCTGCGGGTTTTCAATGGTTTAGCGCGGCAAAAAAACCTATCGCTGTCCTTGCACTGCAACGAGGCCGTGGCTGGCGAATTCATGGTCGACCCAGTTCGCTACAAACAGATTCTCTCCAATCTAGTGGGTAACTCCATAAAGTTCACGGATGTGGGGGGGGTTGTAGTAAATTTAAGTGGGGTTAGTAAGGGAAACTCCATGGTGGAGGTTGAAGTTACTGTAGAGGATACTGGCATTGGGATAACAGAGGTGGACCAAAGCAAGTTGTTCGAGCCCTTTGAACAGGTGGAGGCTCAGGAGCACGCTGCGAGAGGTGGAACCGGGCTGGGGTTGGCGATATGTCGCTCGCTCGCGGAACTGATGGGAGGGTCGCTCTCACTCAGCAGTAAGCTTGGGGTTGGTACCTGTGTGAGTCTAAAGCTATGCCTTAGTGCTCTTGAGTCGCAAGAGATATCAGAGCAGGTAGATGAATCACCTCTCTTTCAAGGTGATCTGAAAAGCTTGAATATACTTGTGGTAGACGATAACTCCGCAAATCGTTTGGTTCTTTCCCAGCAGTTGTCATATTTGCAGCATGACGTTATCAGTGCCGCAGATGGCGCCGAAGCTTTTCGGATATGGCGTAGCGGTGATTTTGACATTGTAATTACTGACTGCAACATGCCGGTAATGAATGGGTATGAGTTTACCCGTAATATTCGTGATGCCGAATTCAAGCGTGGTGCCAAACCGGTGGTGGTTTTTGGTTTTACCGCTAATGCACAGCCTGAGGAAGTACAGCGTTGCGTTGCCGCTGGTATGAACGATTGCCTTTTCAAACCGGTTACCATAGATGATCTCGATAAAGTTATCCGGAAGTGGATGGCCTCTATAAGTGATTCTGCGCAGGTCTCAAGGGTAGGTGTTCTGCCGATCGAGCCTGGTCGTCACTTAAAGGGTGAGGCCGGCGAGGCCAAATTCGATTTGGCCCCGCTTAGAAGAGTCGCGAAGGAAAATAATGAAGTTCTGCGGTTGATGCTGGTTGAATTTCTCAAGACTAATCGGGAAGACCTGGAAAAGCTACTGGCTTGCTGGAGGGCTCGTGATCTGTCAGGTTTGTCCGAAATTGCGCATAAGCTAAAGGGAGGTGCTAAGTTTCTCCATGCTTTAGACTTAATAGAGGCATGTCAGGCTGTCGAAATTCTAGCGCGTGATGTCGCAACTGATTTTGACGATTTGGAACTGGCTGTTGACGTTGTCAAGGACGAAGCCGAGGAGGTGATAGCCGCCCTTGCAATGGAAATTGATCGCCTAGCGGCGGGCTAAATATTATTCCGCTTTGCGATTTCAATGAGGTCGACAAGGGAGGTGGCATTGAGCTTCATTATTAGCCTTGTCTTATAGGTGCTTACCGTTTTGTTGCTCAGCAACAGGTCGCGCGCTATTTCGATATTGCTTTGGCCGATAACCAATCTTTTCAAAACCATGATTTCTCTATTTGATAATGACTTGAGTAGCTCGCTCTCTGAGCTATTCGTGGACGAGGGATTGTCGGTGTTTAATACGATATCAGGGAAGAAGCTATAGCCGGATATGAGTGCTTTTATTGCTCGCTGAAGTTCGGTCAGGCTTTCGTCTTTAGTAATAAAGCCGTTTGCGCCAGCCTTCAGACAACGCGCAGCGAATAGCTCGGCAGGTTGAGACGTCAAAATCAGGATTCTTGGTTTTGGAGACATTGTCTTGACTCTTGATATAACCTCCAGTCCGTTTAGTTGAGGAATCCCAATGTCGAGAATGACAATCTCTGGCGCATGAGCGCGGACAATCGATACTGCTTCAACGCCATTGCCTGTTTCGCCAACGATCTCGTGCCCCTCTTGTTGCAGCAGAACCTTGATAGCCAAGCGGATCGCTGGATGATCATCTACTAGCACTACCTTAGCCATGACCTCTTCCTTATAAGTTCGTTTTGTTATAAGAGTCATACTTCATCATTTCTCACAGTGTAGTGGCAAGGTCTCACGAGTAAAATAGACGTTTCCTACACAAATTCAGTAATCGCAGCGTAGCGATTGGTCTACTCCGTAATGGCTGTGTGAACTGCTCGATCGGTCTCATACGGGGACTCATCGCTCTGTTCGGGTGCCAGCTTCATGTTGATGCAAGGGGTAGCCAGGGGAGGGTGGGTCCCATTGCCGAGGTGTGCGCGTCGTCACCGCGATATCAAGCCGAACGAAAAACATCATGGTCTTCGCTGGGAAATGTCCTACGAGTCGCGGGGATTTATCTGACATTTCTGGAGGATGGCATTGAGCAACATGGCTCCTGCGTCAGACATGTCTGGCGTTCAACAAGTTCATTGCCTGCAAGCTTTTCCTACATACAGCTGAATCGGATAAGTAATCGATGCGATCTGAAGTGGGAGAGGGGGCGATGTCTCTGATAGGACAGAGGCGGGTGGTGCGAAGTATGGACGCAGGACGGCTGGCGCAAGACAAACAACTATCTATTGAGATGCCATTCAATGAAAAAGTTCGTTGCTATTTCTGCCGCTTCCGTCGTCATGGGGCTGACCACCTTCGCAAATGCTGCCACCCCGGCCAGTGGTAACCCGGGCACCGTGCGCTTTATCGGTGAGATCGTCTCCGGCGCTTGCGGTATCGATGCCAAGTCCCTGGACCAGACTGTGTCCCTGGGGCAGGTTCCGGCCAGCCAGTTCAAGGCCGTTGGTGATCGTTCCACTCCGACCAAGTTCGACATCGTGCTGACCGAGTGCGATACCACCACCCAAAAGAACGCCCGCTTCACCTTCAGTGGCGTGCAGGACCCTGCGGTTCCTGCTCTGTTCGCCACCACTGGCTTGGCCAAGAACGTAGGTATCCGTCTGCAGGCCAGCGCTGGCGAAATGCTGGAGAACGGCAAGGAGCAGGTTGCCCCGGTAGTCCTGCAGGACGGCACCAATACCGTCAGCTTCGCCGCCATGTACGAAGCCACCGCAGCGAACGTCACCACCGGTGAGGCCGACAGCGTCGCCAACTTCACCGTCGCTTACAACTAATCCGCCCTTATCGGCTGTTGTAGAAAAAAGGGGCGGTAGCCCCTTTTTTCTTGTTTGTCTTCTTCCGGATCAACAGGTGGTTTTCGTGCGTCGTCGCAAACTTCTTTTGTCTTGCGTGTTGATTTCCTGTGCGCGTTATTCGTGTGCGGTGGAATTCAATTCGGAGTTCCTGAACATTGATGATAACGACGGTGTAAGCCTAGAGAAATTTGCCCGGGCCCAATACGCGGAGCCGGGAAGTTACCTGCTGGATATCATGGTGAACCAACGTTACTTCGGAACACGCTCCATTGAGTTCAGGAGCAGCGATGATGGGCAGAGCAGCTACGCTTGCCTGCCGGAAGAACTGGTGGCTATGTTTGGCCTCAAGGCCGAACTGCTCAAGACGTTGCCGCGCTTGGCGGGCGGCCAGTGCATGGACGTGCGCGCCATCGACGGCGCCACTGTCAGATACGAGCAGAACCTCGGTCGACTCTCCATCAGCCTGCCCCAGGCCTCGCTCGAATATGATGATCCGAGTTACATGCCGCCGGCGGCCTGGAGCAATGGCCTCGACGGTGCTCTGCTGGATTACCGGGTCATAGCCAACCATCGCCAATCCACCGCTTCCAGCGCCTCAGGTGATTCCACCCTCCTTCAGAGCTATGGCACCGCCGGCCTGAATATCGATGCGTGGAGAGTTCGAGCGGACTACCAGGCTCAGCAGGAAAGTGGCGGCCAGGACAATACGTTCAACGACCAAGGTTTCCAACTTAACCGTTTATACGCCTACCGAGCGCTACCCTCGATCCGCTCGAAGCTGTCGGTGGGTGAGGACTACCTTAACTCGGACATCTTCGACACCTTCGCCCTGCGTGGTGTAAGTCTGAGCAGTGATGACCGCATGCTGCCGCCCAATCTGCGCGGCTACGCGCCGCTGATCAGTGGGCTGGCACGCACCAATGCGACGGTCACGGTTTCCCAGCAAGGGCGCGTGCTGTATTCAACCACGGTGACGCCGGGCGCCTTCAGTATCCAGGACCTGAGCAGTAGCGTGCAGGGCACTCTGGATGTGACGGTGCGTGAAGAGGATGGCACCGAACAGGCCTTCACCGTCACCACCGCAGCTGTCCCGTTTCTCTCTCGCGAGGGTGAGTTGCGCTACAAGGTATCGGCCGGCCAGCCGCGCTTGACCGGCAGCGGCGGCATCGAGCCGAACTTCATCGCCTCGGAGTTTGCCTATGGCCTGCCCAGGGACGTAACCATGTATGGCGGCATGCTGGCGGCGCAGGACTACCTGTCCAGCGCCGTGGGCATCGGCAAGGACCTTGGCGCGTTCGGCGCGCTGTCTGCGGATGTAACCAACTCCCGTGCGAAGCTGCGCTGGAACGACAAGACGAGGGTGGGCAACTCTTATCGGCTTAACTATTCCAAGCGTTTCGACGCCATCGACACCGACCTGCGCTTTCTCGGCTACCGCTTTTCGGATCGGACCTTCACCAACTTCTCTCAGTTTGTCGGCGACCCCGAGTCTTACTCGCTGAATTCGAGCAAGCAGCGTTACTCGGTGATGCTCGCTAAACATTTCTCCTGGCTCTCTGCAAGCCTTTCCTATGATCACTCAACTTACTGGGATGTGCCGTCCACGGATCGTTTTGGTTTGTCCCTGGCGCGCAGTTTCTCGGTAGGCAAGCTCAAAAACGTCAACGTCAAC
Organism: Pseudomonas delhiensis; assembly: GCF_900187975.1. Taxonomy (GTDB): domain Bacteria; phylum Pseudomonadota; class Gammaproteobacteria; order Pseudomonadales; family Pseudomonadaceae; genus Pseudomonas; species Pseudomonas delhiensis. Next base: position 131,867 of record NZ_FZPC01000015.1, read on the forward strand.
CTGTCGGCTTTCCAGACGAAGAACTCACAGAACAACGACTCGCAGATACTCCTGAGCGTGAGTATTCCCTTGAGTAGCAGTTCGATCATGTCGAGCAACGTACAGCACTCCAGTTCCAGCTCTTCCTCAACCAGCGTCGGCTATAGCCACGACTATGGCGACGGGCTGAGCTACCAGCTCTATGGCGGCATAGGCGACAACAAGTACGCCAACGCTTATGTGGCCAAGCGCGGCTCCATCTACAGGGCAAACGCGTCTGTTACTACCGATGGCAATACTTACCGCTCCTTCACAGCTGAGGTCGACAGCTCGCTGGTGGCTACGCGCCATGGGGTGTCGGCTCATGGGAACGGTTCCAACGGCGATACGCGGTTATTGGTTTCCACCGATGGCGTGCCGGATGTGGCCTTTGGCGGGCAGACACGCTCCGATGCCCGGGGTTACGCGGTCATGGACGGATTGCCCTCGTTCCAGGCCTATGAGGCCCGCGTGAACATGGAAAAGCTGCCGCTGGACATCGATGTGAGCAACCCGGTGCAACGCCTGGCGCTGACCGAGGGAGCCATCGGCTACGTCAACTTCACCACAGGGCGCGGTCGAAACGCCTATGTCGCGCTGACCCAGGCCAATGGCAGGGCTGTGCCCTTCGGCGCCTCGGTCCAGGACAAACAGACCAGCAAGGAGGTGGGCATCGTGGGTGAAGAGGGGGTGGTCTACCTGCTCGGGGCGAAGGTGGGGGCGGAGCTGGTAGCCCGTTGGGGAAATGCGGGCAGTTGCACGCTGGCTGAATTGCCGGAAGAGGCCAGCATGACCAACGTTGCCAGACCGCTGCCATGCCGCTAGGCAGGCTGTGTCCTTTCTCAATCGCTCAATTTGGAGAGCCATTCATGTCCCATGCTTTCATTCTGCGCCATCAGGCGCTTCGTAGCGGCCTGATGGCCGCTTTCCTTGCCCCATTGCTGGCCCAGGCCGCTGTGATGCCAGATCGCACGCGTGTCATTTTCGAGGAGGGCTCTCAAGCAGTCAGCGTCACCCTCAGCAACAAGAATCCGCAGTTGCCGTTCGTGGTGCAGTCCTGGATCGAAAACGAGCAGGGCAAAAGGATCACCAGCCCCTTTATGGTGCTGCCGCCCCTGCAACGCATCGAGGCCAATGAGCGCAGCATGATTCGAATCGTCAAGTTGCCGGAAACGGCCTTGCCCGCGGACAGGGAGTCGGTGTTCTACCTCAACGTGCGGGAGATTCCACCCAAGAGCGATGCGGCCAACTCGATACAGATCGCGTTGCAATCGAAGATAAAGCTGTTCTACCGCCCGGCTTCGGTAAAGCGTGAGCGTGGTCAGGATGTCGCGCGAGGGCTGGAAATCAAAATCGACCATGCCGGCAAGCAATTGCTGGTCGCCAACCCGACGCCTTTCCATATCACCGTGGTCGGCCTGTTGGCGGGCGAGGAGAAGAGGAGGCTGCCGATCGAGGCTGTCATGATCGATCCCCATGGCTCTGCCCGGTTTGCGCTAGCCAGCACATCGATCACTACGCTGCGGGTGTCCCACATGAATGACTTCGGCGGCCAGACCGATACCCCGTTCACCTGCTCGGCAATCCAGTGCAAGGCGGAGAACCCATGAAATACCGTCGCTGGATCAAACTCTGCCTCACTGCCTTGTTGCTGGCTCTTTCGCAGGCGTCCTTTTCGATGCAGTGCAAGTCGATGGATGGCGGCACCTACCTGAGGGAGGCGATCGGCCCGGTCTCGGTGCCGGACACTGTACCGGATGGAACTATCATCTGGCGGTCGAGGACCCATGTCGTGCCGGCCAAGTGCTGGAAAGCCTACGACCAGCACTTTGCCGAAGATGATCCTATCTACTTCTACGGCAACCCCGCCGGACTTGATGCCACTTCCTGGGGAATCGAGTTCGGCCTGGTGTACAAGCGAGTGACGGCCTGGGATGGCGACTGGAGCGCCAACCCGACCCAGGGCGTGAACAGTGGTTTCATCTCGCGCGGCTGTCCCAGCGCGGCTGGAACAGGGGATATGAGTTGCTCGGAGGTGTACCCGACCATTGCGTTCCAGGTGGTGATCCGCAAGCGCGGACTCCTGCCGTTGCAACGCCCATCGCAGGATACCTACGACGTATTCCAGTTCGACGGTTTGTACGGGCTAAACGGCGGCCCGAGCAACCCTTTCGGCAATTTCCGTTTCCAGCTCACGGGCCTGCAGAACATTGTCGGCACGGCCTGCACGGTCGATGTGACCGTGACTCCGGAACCGGGCACCGTCGATTTTGGTGTAATCCAGAAGACCACCACTGGTTTCTCGCCACCCCAACCGACAAAGCCCTTCAGCTTGGCGCTGGAGAAGAAGTGCAGTAGCGCCATCAACATCGGCGCGACCTTCGTCACTGCGAACCAACATGGGGATTACACCGTCCTGCCGGCGGGTGACAGTCAGTTCGGTATCCAGATCCGGGATAGGCACAGCAACTTGGTGCCGATCAACGAGCCTTTCCCGTTGGCCAATTTTGCCGCGGATATAAATCGCATCGATGTGCCCTTCAGCGCCAGTGTGGTTTCTCTGGGCGATCCCCGGGTGGGGCCGTTCGAAGCGACCATGGTGGTCCAGTTGATCTATTACTGAGGCACAGCGAGATCGCTCGGATCAATTGATTCCAGACGTTCCGACCGGATATCGCCTTGCCTTCGAATATTTGTGCGGAGAATACATAGCGCCCTCATTGGGCGCTTTGTTTCAAAGGCACGCGTCTTCGGTTCGGAAATAAGCTATTTCTTGGCGCCTATGAAGTCCGCCCGATCATGATATTCGGCAGCAGCGCCGGATGCTGATGCTGGGCAGGCCCGGTTCGACACCGGCAAAGCGCTCATGAGGCATGTGCGCCCAGCGCGTCATCGATCATCTGGCGGGGCAAGTGCCGCATCATTTCGCGGTGTTCGTGCGTGGCGGCGTCCACCGGATGGAGGCGGACGCTGACAGGTCGGCGTCAGGGCTGCAGAGCGAGGCGCCGCTCGATATGACGTGCCGCTTGAGGATCGACCCGTCCCATGAATGCCCTGAGATCGGGGAGCTCCAGGGAGCCAGGGAGGCATATGCAGGTGCCTTCTGGGGGGAGGGGGACAAACTGTTCCGGCAGGAACTGGCCCTGGTAGATCAATCCGTTCAGGCACACGCCGGCCAGGAACATGCGATCGAGTGACCTGCTGGCGATGAGCGGACCATTGATGATCAGCACATCGAAGGGATGGCCGCAGCGGCCCAATATCTGCGCTTCTTCCAAGGATGAAGCCGTGGCGATGCGGTGGTAGCCCAGCTGGTTGAGCAGGCGCTCCACCAGTAACAGCTGATGGTGCCGGCTATCAGCGATCAGGATGCGTAGTGCCTTGCTGGCCATGCGGCGTTCCTCACTGGCCGTATAGGCAGGTGCCCGGCTGCCAGGCATCGCTACGGACATGCCAACGCGAACCCATCAGGTCGGTGGGGGCAGGCAGGTTCTCGACGAGCATGCCTGGCGCTTCCCTGTGCAGCAGGCGAGTCAGTGCGTGCCCCATGACCGGCTTGCAGAGGTAGTGCCCCTGCGCTATTTCACAACCCAACTGCTGCAAGTGTTGAAACTGGCTCTTGCATTCCACGCCTTGGGCCACTACCGGCAGGCCCAACGCTCGGCCGAGAGCGAGGGTGCCGGATAGCACCGCTCTGCGGCGGGGATTCTCCTCTAGATCATCAAGGAAGCGCGCGTTCAGTTTCATTTCGGTGAATGGCAGCTCAACCAGACGTTCGAGTGTGGACTGGTCGGAGCCGAAGTCGTCGATGGCCAGCCCACAACCAATCGTACGTAGGCGTAGCAGGTTCTTGAGGCAAAACGTCGGCATCTGAATGCTGCCCATTTCGCTCAGTTCGAAAGTGATGTGTCGTGGATCGATACCAAGGCGCGCCAGGCAATGGGATACTCGCACCGCGAAACCGGGTTGCGCCAGTTGTGCAGCTTCCAGGTTGAACGCAAAGTGAAAGTGGCGGCCGCCATAAGCCTGTAACACACTTGCTGCCTGATCTATCAGGGAAAATAACAGCGCATCAAGCAACCCCTGGCGGCGCAGTGCCGGTAGGAAATGGCCGGGTAGGAGGATATCGTCGTATGCTCGTTGCCAGCGCGCCAGGACTTCGAAGCCAGCGATGCCGCCGGTCTTCAGGGAAAACTTGGGTTGCATCGCCGGACGTATCTCGCCTCGACTCAAGGCTGCAATCACTTCGTGCTCGGAGGGAATTTCCTGGAGCGTGGGTAGACCCGGCAAGTCCAGACCGTGCCTGGGGAAACCATCGAGCAAGGCAGCCATCTGATCATGGGTCGCTGTCTCGTTGCTCAAGTGCATTACTTGCAAACCTTGAAGGCGCAGCAGTTTGGCGAGTGCCGGCCAGGTGCCCTTCGCCAGTTCGCCAATGATGGCCACGCCATGGGTCAGCCGCTCGCGCGCAACGGCCTGGAGGAAGTCCAGTCGCGCAGCAGGGTTGACGCGCAGATCACAGAGCAGCAAGTGCACGCCTCCAGCCTCGCGCATTTGCCGTAACGCGACAACGTCGTCGGACATCTCCAGGACAGTGGCATAGCCAAGCTGCCGCAAGAGCGTCGTGGCAATGGTGCGATGAAGGCTAGGGGTTTGCAGATTGAGCGCGGAAGGCGGACGCATGGCCAGTTCCTAGAGTAAGGGGGAGATGTCCTGATTCTGGAAGGACATCGCTGGCAGTCATCTCGGCCATTTCTCTCTGTCGTGTAGGATTTTTCCTAATGACGGCTTCGAGCAGACGCAGGTATTGCCGAATTGATTTTCGGTGATGTTTTGTCTGTTCCCCTCAACGAACAAGATGCGGTATGCGCCAATTGGTTGCTCCCCCTCTGGTTAGAAGAGGGCACGGAGCAACGCTTGCACACGTTTCTAACCGGAAAACCCCATTCGCGAACAAGCTCGCTCCTACAGTCGGTGCCGAGCGTAGCGCTCAATCCCAGCCACCGGGACAGCCCTTGCACCCCTGCATATTCGTCCCCTGGAAATTCCCGAACCTCGGCTTGCTGCCCCGCAGGTCCGCATCCTCCAGGTTCGCCTCCGCCAGCTTCACCTCCTGCAGGTTCGCATCGCGCAAATCCGCCCCCTTGAGGTCCGCTCGGGACAGCCAGGTCATCTCCAGGTCCGCCGCGCGCAGGTTGGCCTGGTGCAGTTTGCCGCCGCTCAGGCGGGCGAATTCGAGGTAGGCGGCGGTGAGGTCGGCGCCTTGCCATTGGGCGCCCTGGGCGAACAGGCCCCAGGCCTGGATGGCCACCAGGCTGGCGCCGGAGAGGTCGGCGGCGCGCAGGTTGGCTTGTTGCAGGCTGGCGCGGGTGAGGTTGGCGCCGCGCAGGTTGGCTTTTTCCAGGTTGGCCAGGTCCAGGGTGGCGTGGCGCAGGTCGGCGCCCGACAGGTCCGCGCCGGCGAGGTTCATGCGGCTGAGGTCCTGGCCTTTCAGATCGGCGCCACGCAGGTCGGCGCCGGGGCACTGGCTGCCGGGCTCTATGCGGCAGTGGGCGATGACGGTGGCGTCGGTGTCGGCGGATTCGTCGTTGGCGTGGGCCGGGCCGGCCAGCAGCAGGGCGGCGAGCAGGGTGGTGGTTTTCATGGCGTTCTCCCGGGGCATGGAAAACCGCGCCCCTGGGGGCGCGGTCGATGGGCTCAGCGGCTGGCGGTCTTGTTGTCCCAGCTGGGCAGCTTGAACACCCAGAAGGAACCGCCCTGGGCCACCGGGCGCGTCAGGTCGGCCATGTCGCCGCCCCACAGCGGTACGGCGCCGCCGTAGCCGACGGTCACGCCGATGTACTGCTCGCCGTCCTGTTCCCAGGTGATGGGCGGGGAGACGATGCCGCTGCCGGTCTGGAACTTCCACAGCTCCTTGCCGTTCTTCGCGTCGAAGGCCTTGAGGAAGCCGTCGCCGGTGCCGGTGAACACCAGGTTGCCGGCGGTGGCCAGCACGCCGGCCCACAGCGGCAGGTGCTCCTTGTGTTCCCACACCACCTTGCCGCTGGTGGGGTCCATGGCGCGCAGGCTGCCGACGTGGTCGTCGTACATGCGCTTGATGCGGAAGCCCATGCCCAGGTAGGCGCTGCCCTTGGTGTAGCTGACTTCCTCGGTCCAGTAGTCCTCCTTCCAGTGGTTGGCCGGCACGTAGAACAGGCCGGTGTCCTGGCTGTAGGCCATGGGGTTCCAGTTCTTGCCGCCGAGGAAGGGCGGCGAGACTTCCACCGCCTTGCCGTGTTTCTGCCCCGGTTCCGGCAGCGGCGGGCGCTGGCCTTCGCGTTCCACCGGGCGGCCGGTCTTCAGGTCGATGTGGCTGGCCCAGGTGATGTTGTCGACGAAGGGGAAGGCGTTCTGCAGCTTGCCGTTGCTGCGGTCCACCACGTAGAAGAAGCCGTTGCGGTCGGCGTGGGCGGTGGCCTTGACGATCTTGCCGTCCTTGGCCTTGTAGTCGAACAGCACCAGCTCGTTGTTGCCGGAGAAGTCCCAGGCGTCGTTCGGGGTGTGCTGGTAGAACCATTTCACCTCGCCGGTGCTCGGGTCCACGCCGACCTGGCCGGAGGTGTACAGGCTGTCGTAGTCGTGCGGGCTGCCGCCCTTGGCGGTGCGCGCCCAGGTGTTCCACGGGCCGGGGTTGCCGGCGCCGACGATGATGGTGTTGGTCTCGGCGTCGAAGCTGGCGCTCTGCCAGGGCGCGCCGCCGCCGTGGTTCCAGGACTCGACCTTGCCGGTGGGGGAGTTGGGGTCGTCCGGCCAGGACGGCGCCTTGACGTTGCCGGTGACGCTGCTGTCCTTGCCGTTCAGGCGGCCCATGTGGCCTTCGACGAAGGGCCGCATCCAGATTTCCTCGCCGGTGTCCGGGTCGCGGGCGAACAGGCGGCCGACCACGCCGAACTCGTCGCCCGAGCTGCCGTGGATGAGCAGCACCTTGCCGGTCTTCTGGTCCTTCACGATGGTTGGCGCGCCGGTCATGGTGTAGCCGGCGCCGTGTTCGCCGAACTTCTTCTTCCATACCACCTTGCCGGTGTTCTTGTTCAGCGCCACGACCGAGGCGTCGAGGGTGCCGAAGAAGATCTTGTCGCCGTAGATGGCGGCGCCGCGGTTGACCACGTCGCAGCACGGGCGGATGTCGTCGGGCAGGCGGTGGTTGTAGGTCCACAGGCGCTTGCCGGTCCTGGCGTCGAGGGCGAACAGCCGCGAGTAGGAGGCGGTGACGTAGATCACCCCGTCGCTGACGATGGCCTGGGATTCCTGGCCGCGCTGCTTCTCGTCGCCGAAGGAGTAGGACCAGGCCGGGGTCAGCTTGAACACGTTGTCGGCGTTGACCTGCCTGAGCGGGCTCCAGCGCTGGGCGTTGGTGCCCATGCCGTACTGCAGCACGTCGCCGGTGGTCTTGTGGTCGTTGGCGATGTCGTCCCAGCTGACGTCCTTGGCCAGCGCCGCGCCGCCGGCGCCCAGGGCGATGGCGAGGGTCAGGCCGTGCAGGGCGAGGCGCAGGGGGCCGGCAGAGCTGGGTGAAGAGGCGGGTGAGGTTCTTGTTGTCATCTTCGGGTTCCCGTTTTTGTGTTGGGTCGAGAAACGGCGGGCCGCTGCTCGGGCCGCGGCGGTTCCATGGTGGGAGCCGGCGGCGGTGGCGGAAACGGAAAAGCTCCCGCATCGGCCGGGACAAGTTCCCGGCCGGGGCATGACTTGGGCTTGCTGCCGAAGGCCCTGGCGCGGCAGCCCTGCGCCCTAGTACGAAGGGAGTAGGCGGGGGCATCCAAAGCAGCATTCGGGGCGCGGGCGGGGCTTCCTAACATGGTCGAGGAGCGCCCCCTGGTGGCGCCCGTGCCTTGTCCTACCCCAGAGGAATGAAGTGATGAACAAGAAGAACTCCTTGCGCGGCCTGCTGGTGCTGGCCGGCCTCAGTGTCTCGGCCCTGGCCCTGGCCCATGGCAACGTGACCCCGCAAGCGGTGGATACCAAGGGCCTGGAGCCCCTGGGCAAGGAGTGGCGCGACACCAACCCGTACCGCGAGCCCTACGCCAACCACAAGCTGGCGGTGGAGATCGGCTCCTCCGCCTACAACCAGAACTGCGCGCGCTGCCACGGGCTGGAAGCCAAGTCCGGCGGCATCGCCCCCGACCTGCGCAAGCTCGACCTGGGCGCCGAGGGCGACGAGTGGTTCAAGGAGCGGGTGATCAACGGCGCGGTGCGCGATGGCGCCGTGTACATGCCGAAGATGGCCGACTTCATCAGCCAGGAAGGCCTGTGGGCGATTCGCAGCTACCTGGAAAGCGTCCACGTGGACGAGTGACGCCGCCATGCGCCTGCTCAGCCTGCTGTGCGGCCTGCTCCTGATGCTGGGGCAGGCCGAGGCCAAGGTCCGGCCCTACGAAGACATGGTCGCTTCCGGCGTATTGCGGGTGGCGGTCTACCAGAACTTCCCGCCCTACAGCTACATGCAGGGCGGCCAGCCCCGCGGCATCGACGTCGACCTGGCCACGCGCCTGGCCCAGGGCCTGGGGCTGCGCGCGGAGTTCCTCTGGGTGATCCCCGGCGAGCGCCTGGACGACGACCTGCGCAACTTCATCTGGAAGGGCCACTACCTGCGCCCGGGCGTGGTCGCCGACGTGATGCTGCGGGTACCCTACGACCGCGACTACTCGAACAAGCGCAACGACGTCGGCGAGCTGGCCAACGACCAGGTGGTGATGTTCGGCCCCTACCAGCGCGAACGCTGGCAGGTGGTCAACGACGCCCGCCGGCTGCCGCAGGTGGACACCATCGCGGCGTTCCGCGAGCACCGCATCGGCGTGGAGCTGGACAGCGTGCCCTCGTTCTACCTGACCTCGGTGCTGGGCGGCCAGCTCAGCGCCATGACCGTGCATTTCCCCAGCACCCAGGCGGCCTTCGACGCCATGCGCGGCGGCAAGGTGGACGCGGTGATGGCGCTGCGCGGCGAGCTGGACTGGATGCGCGCCCAGGCCCATGACGAGCAGCTGAAGAACGCCGAGAACACCTACCCCAGCCTCGGCCAGCCGGACTGGGACATCGGCATGGCGGTGCACGAGAGCAACCGCCAGCTGTCCAACGCCCTCGACGGCGAGCTGGAGGAGCTGGTGCGCAGCGGCGAGCTGGCCAAGCTGTACGCCGGCTACGGCGTGCGCTACGAGTTGCCGGGGCTGTACCAGGACGTGCAATAGCACGAGGAGGAGGGATGCGCAGACGTAGCCTGCTGTTGGGCCTGTGCGGCCTGCCGCTGCTGGCCGCGGCGGTGGAGGGCGACCCGGTGCCCTCGGTGATGTGGGACTACCACCACAAGCGCCTGCTCGGCGGCGAGCCCTTCGTCTTCGACGAGCGGGTGAAGCTGAGCGTGCCGCCCTTCGCCGAGGACTCGCGGCAGGTGCCGGTGGAGGTGGACGCGCGGCAGCTGCCCGGGCGCTACGAGCGCCTGGTGCTGTGGGCCGAGCTGAACCCCATCCCCCACGTGCTGACGCTCTACCCGGGCAAGGACCTGGAGGCGCTGCTGGCGGTGCGCATCCGCATCGAGCAGGCCACCGCCATCCGCGCCGCCCTGCGCGGCGAGGACGGTGTGTGGCGCGTGGGCTCGGCCTGGGTCGACGCCGCCGGCGGCGGCTGCACCGCGCCCAGCGTGGTGCGCGCCCAGGCCGGCTGGGAGCAGCGCCTGGGCCAGGTGCACGGCGGCGCCTTCTCCCGCGGGCCGAACACGCGCCTGCGCCTGAAGGTGGACCACCCGATGGACAACGGCCTGGTCGGCGGCATTCCGGAGTTCTACCTCGACCACGCCGAACTGCGCACGCCCGAGGGCGAGGTGTTGGCGCGCCTGGACCTGTTCCCGGCGGTGAGCGAGAACCCCAGCTTCAGCTTCGAACTGCGCGGCCATCCCCACGCGCGGCTGTTCCTGCACGACAACAACGGCAACGAGGTCGAGGCCGCCCTCTGAGGCGGCCGGCCCGCCCGCGAGGTGCCCATGCGTTACCTGCTGACCTTCCTGCTGCTGCTCTGCACCCAGGTCCTCGCCGACCTGCAGTACCACCTGCAACCCCGGCAGATCGCCGCCGGCACCTGGCTGGTGGAGGGCAGCACCGGGAACTTCGCCAAGGACAACGGCGGCAACATCGTCAACGTCGCCTTCATCGACACCGGCGACGGCATCCTGGTGATCGACACCGGCCCCTCGCGGCGCTATGGCGAGGCGCTGCGCGCGGTCATCCAGCAGACCACCGGCAAGCCGGTGAAGCAGGTGCTGCTGACCCACCACCACCCGGACCACGTGCTGGGCAACCAGGCCTTCACCGACGTGCCCATCGGCGCGCTGGCCGGTACCAGCAAGCTGCTGAAGGAGCAGGGCAACGCCATGGCGGAGAACATGTACCGCCTGGTGGGCGACTGGATGCGCGGCACCGAGGTGGTGTTGCCGACGCAGGCGGTGGAGCCGGGCGAGCTGCAGGTCGGCACGCATCGTTTCCGTCTGCTCGGCCTGCGCGGGCATACCGGGGCGGACCTGGCGATCCTCGACGAGACCACCGGGGTGCTGTTCGCCGGTGACCTGGTGTTCTACGAACGCGCCCTGACCACGCCCAACAGCCCCGGCCTGGACGTCTGGCTGGCCGACCTCGATACCCTGCAGGCGCTGCCCTGGAAGCTGATCGTCCCCGGCCACGGGCCCATCGCCACAGACACCAGGCCTTTCGCCCAGATGCGCGACTACCTCGGCTGGCTCGACGGCGTGATGCGCGAAGGCACCCGCGAAGGCGCGGACATGAACGACCTGCTGCGCACCCCCATCCCCGAACGCTTCGCCGGCATCAGCCTGACGCGCTACGAGCTGATCCGCAGCGTCACCCACCTGTACCCGCGCTACGAGCAGCAGGCCCTGCCGCGTATCGACCAACAATGAGCCGCCCCGGCCCTTCGTAGTCGCGTAGGGCGTATAACCGTTCGCGGTTATACGCCGTTGCCCCGGGCCACGGTATCCCCCTGTAGGAGCGCGCCCTGCGCGCGAATCGCGGGCAGGGCCCGCTCCTACACCTGCGCCGAGGTTCGGGTATTGCTACCAAGGAACTAGGGAATTCGGTAAAGCGGTCAATTGTTGGCCCACCGCACCGGGCCAAGAATCTGCGGCAGACCGGGAAAACTTCCCGGGTACAACAACAAATCCGCAGAGGTAGCCGCAATGAGACATGCAGGTCCCACCCCTTCCTTCGCGCGCAGCGCGCTCTTCGCCGCACTCGCCCTGGCCAGCCTGGGCGCCCAGGCCGCGGTTACCGACCAGGACATCAGTGACAGCGCCAAGCGCACCGACCAGATCGTGGTCAACGGCATCAACCAGCAGGGCCAGCGCTTCAGCCCGCTGAAGACCCTCAACAGCGACAACGTCAAGGAGCTGCGCCCGGTGTGGGCATTGTCGTTCGGCGGCGAGAAGCAGCGCGGCCAGCAGGCCCAGCCGCTGGTGAAGGACGGCGTGATGTACGTCACCGCCTCCTACTCGCGGGTGTTCGCCGTGGACGCGCGCACCGGGCGCAAGCTCTGGCAGTACGATGCGCGCCTGCCCGACGGCATCATGCCCTGCTGCGACGTGATCAACCGCGGCGTGGCCCTGTACGGCGACCTGGTGATCTTCGGCACCCTGGACGCCAAGCTGGTGGCGCTGAACAAGGACACCGGCAAGGTGGTGTGGAAGAAGACCGTGGCCGACTACAAGGCCGGCTACTCCATCTCCGCCGCGCCGCTGATCGCCAAGGGCAAGCTGATCACCGGCGTGGCCGGCGGCGAGTTCGGCGTGGTCGGCAAGATCGAGGCGTACGACCCCAGCAACGGCGAGCTGCTGTGGAGCCGCCCGACCGTCGAAGGCCACATGGGCTACGTGTACAAGGACGGCAAGGCCATCGAGAACGGCATCTCCGGCGGCGAGGCCGGCAAGACCTGGCCGGGCGACCTGTGGAAGACCGGCGGCGCCGCGCCCTGGCTGGGCGGCTACTACGACCCGAGCACCGATTCGCTGTTCATCGGCACCGGCAACCCGTCGCCGTGGAACTCGCACCTGCGCCCGGGCGACAACCTGTTCTCCTCCTCGCGCCTGGCGCTGAACCCGGAGGACGGCTCGATCAAGTGGCACTTCCAGACCACCCCCCACGACGGCTGGGACTTCGACGGCGTCAACGAGCTGGTGTCCTTCGACTACAAGGATGGCGGCAAGACCATCAAGGCCGCGGCCACCGCCGACCGCAACGGTTTCTTCTACGTGCTGGACCGCACCAACGGCAAGTTCATCCGCGGCTTCCCCTTCGTCGACAAGGTCACCTGGGCCAAGGGCCTGGATGAGAACGGCCGGCCGATCTACGACGACGCCCACCGCCCCGGCGCGCCGGGCGACGCTACCAAGGGCACCTCGGTGTTCGTCTCGCCGTCGTTCCTCGGCGGCAAGAACTGGATGCCCATGGCCTACAGCCAGGACACCGGCCTGTTCTACGTGCCCTCCAACGAGTGGGGCATGGACATGTGGAACGAGAACGTGACCTACAAGAAGGGCGCGGCCTACCTGGGCGCCGGCTTCACCATCAAGCCGCTGAACGAGAAGTACATCGGCGTGCTGCGCGCCATCGACCCCAAGACCGGCAAGCAGGTCTGGCGCTACGAGAACTACGCGCCGCTGTGGGGCGGCGTGCTGGCCACCCACGGCAACCTGGTGTTCACCGGCAACCCCGAGGGCTACCTGATGGCCTTCGACGCCAAGACCGGCAAGAAGCTCTACGAGTTCAACACCGGCTCGGGCGTGATCGCCTCGCCGATCACCTGGGAGATGGACGGCGAGCAGTACGTCACCGTGCTTTCCGGCTGGGGCGGCGCCGTGCCACTGTGGGGCGGCGAGGTGGCCAAGCGCATCAAGGACCTGGACCAGGGCGGGATGATCTGGACCTTCAAGCTGCCGAAGGACCTGGTGAGCAAGCGCTGAGTTCGCTGGGGTGAGGGCAGGGGGCTGGCCTGGTGCCGGCCCTTTGCTTTTTGGCTTTTTGCTTTTTGTAGGAGCGAGCTTGCTCGCGAACAGCAGTGTCAGGTTTAGCTACGGAGCGTGATTGGAATCTGCAACCCTCTCCCCAGCCCTCTCCCTGAAGGGAGAGGGGGCTAGTCCGTGCTGAGAAAAGTGATGGTTTCAGCCGGCCACTCGGCGCAAGCCGGCTAACGCCGAAGCATCAGCGCACGCCGAACGGTCCCCTCTCCCTTCAGGGAGAGGGTTAGGGAGAGGGGCCGGCGTCAACGCTTGCACCGCAGCCACCGGGTAACTCCATTCGTAAGCTCGCTCCTACGAACACCCCCCCTCTACTACCAAATAACTACCCCCTCACGCCCATGGGCGCATTCCTGGCCGGCGCGGGCGCTGCCTAAGATCGCCGCAAGGCCCGGGCTTGGTGCGCCGGGACGCCACAGGAGAGCTTCGCCATGATCTACGCCCCACCCGGAACCCCCGGTGCCGTCGTCACCCTCAAGCCGCGCTACGGCAACTACATCGGCGGTGAATTCGTGCCGCCGGTGCTCGGCCAGTACTTCACCAACACCTCGCCGGTGAACGGCCAGCCGATCGCCGAGTTCCCCCGTTCCACCGCCGAGGACGTGGAGCGCGCGCTGGACGCCGCCCATGCCGCCGCCGATGCCTGGGGCCGCACCTCGGTGCAGGAGCGCTCGCTGATCCTGCTGAAGATCGCCGACCGCATCGAGCAGCACCTGGAACAGCTGGCCGTGGCCGAGACCTGGGACAACGGCAAGGCCGTGCGCGAGACGCTCAACGCCGACGTGCCCCTGGCCGCCGACCACTTCCGCTACTTCGCTGGCTGCATCCGCGCCCAGGAAGGCGGCGCCGCCGAGATCAACGACAGCACCGTGGCCTACCACATCCATGAGCCGCTGGGCGTGGTCGGGCAGATCATCCCGTGGAACTTCCCGCTGCTGATGGCCGCCTGGAAGCTGGCCCCGGCCCTGGCCGCCGGCAACTGCGTGGTGCTCAAGCCGGCCGAGCAGACGCCGCTGTCGATCATGCTGCTGGCCGAGATCGCCGGCGACCTGCTGCCGCCGGGCGTGCTCAACATCGTCCAGGGCTTCGGCAGGGAGGCGGGGCAGGCCCTGGCCACCAGCAAGCGCATCGCCAAGATCGCCTTCACCGGCTCCACCCCGGTGGGTTCGCACATCCTCCACTGCGCCGCGGAGAACATCATCCCGTCCACCGTGGAGCTGGGCGGCAAGAGCCCGAACATCTTCTTCGACGACATCATGCGCGCCGAGCCGAGCTTCATCGAGAAGGCCGCCGAAGGCCTGGTGCTGGCCTTCTTCAACCAGGGCGAGGTGTGCACCTGCCCGTCCCGCGCGCTGGTGCAGGAATCCATCTTCGAGCCGTTCATGGCCGAGGTGCAGAAGAAGATCGCCCAGATCAAGCGCGGCAACCCGCTGGACACCGAGACCATGGTCGGCGCCCAGGCCTCGCAGCAGCAGTACGAGAAGATCCTCTCCTACCTCGACATCGCCCAGAACGAGGGCGCCCAGCTGCTGGCCGGCGGCCAGAGCGAGCGCCTGTCCGGCGACCTCGCCAGCGGCTACTACATCCAGCCCACGCTGCTCAAGGGCCACAACGGCATGCGCGTGTTCCAGGAGGAAATCTTCGGCCCGGTGGTGGGCGTCACCACCTTCAGGGACGAAGCCGAGGCCCTGGCCATCGCCAACGACACCGAGTTCGGCCTGGGCGCCGGCGTCTGGACCCGCGACATCAACCGCGCCTGGCGCATGGGCCGCGGCATCAAGGCCGGCCGCGTGTGGACCAACTGCTACCACCTGTACCCGGCGCACGCCGCCTTCGGCGGCTACAAGAAATCCGGCGTGGGCCGCGAGACCCACAAGATGATGCTCGACCACTACCAGCAGACCAAGAACCTGCTGGTGAGCTACGACGTCAACCCGCTGGGCTTCTTCTGAGGTAGACCGGCCGCCCGCGCACCCGTCCCCATCCGGGGGCGCGGGCCGGTTCCGGCAAGCGTGTTCAACACCCGCGCCCGGCGCTCCACCGGGCCACCTTTTCGATGCGCCCGTCCGTGGGCGACCCGTGCGTCCCTCCCACTTCCGGGCGCGGCGGGACTGTCGAGCGCGGCTTCGGCCGCGTTTTTTGTTTTTGGGGGGAGGAGGCTTGGGTGCCTCACGGATATCGCGGTGTTCTTGGTGTGACTCCGCTCCCTCTCCCCAGCCCTCTCCCTGAAGGGAGAGGGGGCCAGTCCGTGCCGAGAAGGGAAATGGAGTCAGTTGGGAATCCCGCAGTTGCCGGCTAACGCCGAAACACCCGCGCACGCCGAACGGTCCCCTCTCCCTTCAGGGAGAGGGTTAGGGAGAGGGAACGGCGTCAACACTCGCACCCCTGCAACCGGGAGGCACATCCACAAAAAGGCCGTCCCCCCCCTCCCTACCAAATCAGGGGGAAAACTCCTTCGAAAGTATCATTCGGAGGACCCACCCCCGGTGTTTAACTCGACCTGCCGGAATCGCCGGCCAACAAGAAGAGGACAGACCCATGTGGACCAAGCCTAGCTTCACCGACCTGCGCCTTGGCTTCGAAGTGACCCTGTACTTCGCCAACCGCTGATCCACCCGGCCCCGGTCTTCCGGGGCCCCTGCCCACGGGGCACTGTCATGCACATCCGTATTCTCGGTTCGGCCGCCGGCGGCGGCTTCCCCCAGTGGAACTGCAACTGCCGCAACTGCCACGGCGTGCGCACCGGCCAGGTGCTGGCGCAACCGCGCACGCAATCCTCCATCGCCCTGTCCGACGACGGCGAGCGCTGGATCCTCTGCAACGCCTCGCCCGACATCCGCGCCCAGCTCGCCGCCTTCCCGGCCCTGCAGCCGGCACGCAAGGTCCGCGACACGGCGATCGCCGGCATCCTCCTGCTGGACAGCCAGATCGACCATTGCACCGGCCTGCTCAGCCTGCGCGAGGGCTGCCCGCACGATGTCTGGTGCACGCGCATGGTCCACCAGGACCTCTCCACCGGCTTCCCGCTGTTCAGCATGCTGCAGCACTGGAACGGCGGCCTGCGCCACCACCTGATCGAGCTGGACGGCGCACCCTTCAGCGTGCCCGCCTGCCCGAACCTGCGCTTCACCGCCATCCCCCTGCGCAGCGCCGCGCCGCCGTATTCGCCGCACCGCCACGACCCGCACCCGGGCGACAACATCGGCCTGTTCGTCGAGGACCTGGGCAGCGGCGGCAAGCTGTTCTACGCCCCCGGCCTGGGCCAGGTGGACGACGCCCTGCTGGGCTGGATGCGCCGCGCCGACTGCCTGCTGGTGGACGGCACCCTGTGGCGCGACGACGAGATGCGCCGCTGCGAGGTGGGCGACAAGCTCGGCAGCGAGATGGGCCACCTGGCCCAGAGCGGCCCCGGCGGCATGCTCGAAGTGCTGGACGGCGTGCCCGGGCCGCGCAAGGTGCTCATCCACATCAACAACACCAACCCCATCCTCGACCCGGCCTCGCCCGAGCGCGCCCAGCTGGACGCCCGCGGCGTCGAAGTGGCCTGGGACGGCATGGCCATCCACCTGTAGAGGGAGCACGCGATGAACGCCGCCATGAGCCCCGCCGAATTCGAGCAGGCGCTGCGCGCCAAGGGCGCCTGCTACCACATCCACCACCCGTTCCACGTGGCCATGTACGAGGGCCGCTCCACCCGCGAGCAGATCCAGGGCTGGGTGGCCAACCGCTTCTACTACCAGATGAACATCCCGCTGAAGGACGCCGCCATCCTCGCCAACTGCCCGGACTGCGACACCCGCCGCGAGTGGGTGCAGCGCATCCTCGACCACGACGGCCGCCCCGGCGAGCCCGGCGGCATCGAGGCCTGGCTGCGCCTGGCCGAGGCGGTGGGGCTGGAGCGCGAGCAGGTGCTGTCCCAGGAACTGGTGCTGCCCGGCGTGCGCTTCGCGGTGGACGCCTACGTCAACTTCGCCCGCCGCGCCAACTGGCAGGAGGCCGCCAGCAGCTCGCTGACCGAACTGTTCGCCCCGCAGATCCACCAGTCGCGGCTGGATGCCTGGCCGCAGCACTACCCGTGGATAGACGCGGCCGGCTACGACT
The DNA here is from genome assembly GCF_900187975.1 of Pseudomonas delhiensis. Taxonomy (GTDB): domain Bacteria; phylum Pseudomonadota; class Gammaproteobacteria; order Pseudomonadales; family Pseudomonadaceae; genus Pseudomonas; species Pseudomonas delhiensis. The sequence continues at coordinate 149,034 of NZ_FZPC01000015.1, forward strand.
ACTTCCGTAGCCGCCTGTCCCAGGCGCGCCGCGACGTCGAGCACGGCCTGCGCATCACCCTCGGCCACTACCGCACCCGCGAGGCCCAGGAACGCATGCTGGAGATCCTGCAGTTCAAGCTCGACGTGCTCTGGAGCATGCTCGACGCCATGAGCATGGCCTACGAGCTGGAGCGCCCGCCGTACCACACGGTCACCCGCGAGCGCATCTGGCACCGGGGGCTGCTGTGATGAGCCTGCCATCGCTGGACAGCGTGCCGCGCATTCGCCGCGGCTTCCGCCTGCAGTTCGAACCGGCCCAGGGCTGCCACGTGCTGCTCTACCCGGAGGGCATGGTCAAGCTCAACGACAGCGCCGGGGAAATCCTCCAGCGCGTCGATGGCAGCCGCGACGTGGCGGCGATCATCGCCGAGCTGAGCAAGAGCTTCCCCGGCGTGCCGGGCATCGACGAAGACATCCTGGCGTTCCTCGAGGTGGCCCATGCGCAATTCTGGATCGAGCTGCACTGAAGGCGCCGGCCCGCCGCTGTGGCTGCTGGCCGAGCTGACCTACCGCTGCCCGCTGCAGTGCCCGTACTGCTCCAACCCGCTGGACTTCGCCAAACAGGGCGGCGAGCTTTCCACCGCCGAGTGGATCGAGGTGTTCCGCCAGGCCCGCGAGCTGGGCGCCGCGCAGCTGGGCTTCTCCGGCGGCGAGCCGCTGCTGCGCCAGGACCTCGCCGAACTGATCGGCGCGGCCCGCGGGCTGGGCTTCTACACCAACCTGATCACCTCCGGCATCGGCCTCACCGAAGCGCGCCTGGCGCAGTTCGCCGAGGCCGGGCTGGACCACATCCAAATCAGCTTCCAGGCCGCCGACGAGGAGGTGAACAACCTGCTCGCCGGCTCGCGCAAGGCCTTCGCCCAGAAGCTGGCGATGGCCCGCGCGGTGAAGGCCCACGGCTACCCGATGGTGCTCAACTTCGTCACCCACCGGCACAACATCGACAACATCGGGCGCATCATCGAGCTGTGCATCGAACTGGAGGCGGACTTCGTCGAACTCGCCACCTGCCAGTTCTACGGCTGGGCCGAACTCAACCGCGCCGGCCTGCTGCCCACCCGCGCGCAGCTGGAGCGCGCCGAGCGCATCACCAACGAGTACCGCGAGCGCCTGGCCGCCGCCGGCAACCCCTGCAAGCTGATCTTCGTCACCCCGGACTACTACGAGGAGCGGCCCAAGGCCTGCATGGGCGGCTGGGCCAGCGTGTTCCTCGACGTCACCCCCGACGGCACCGCGCTGCCGTGCCACAGCGCGCGGCAGTTGCCGGTCAAATTCCCCAACGTGCGTGAGCACAGCCTCCAGCACATCTGGTACGAGTCCTTCGGCTTCAACCGCTACCGCGGCGATGCCTGGATGCCCGAGCCGTGCCGCTCCTGCTCGGAGAAGGAGCGGGACCACGGCGGCTGCCGCTGCCAGGCCTACATGCTCACCGGCAACGCCGACGCCACCGACCCGGTGTGCGCCAAGTCGGAGCACCACGGGCTGATCCTCGACGCCCGGCGCCAGGCCGAGGAAGCGCCGCAGGGCCTGGACCAGCTCACCTGGCGCAACCAGCGTGCCTCGCAACTGATCTGCAAGGCCTGAGGGTGCGCAGCCTGGCCCATGGCGACTGGCCCAGCGCCTGGAGCGCCGAGCGCGCGGTGGCGGCGGGGCGCGACTTCGCCGAACTGCATGCGGCCCATGGCGGGCTGCTGTGGCTGGCGTTCGAGCCGCGCAGCGCGCGCTGCCGCCTGTACCTGTGGCGCGCCGGCGAGCTGCAGGAACTGACGCCCCCCGGGGCCTCGGCGCGCAGCCGCGTCTACGAGTACGGCGGCGGCGCCTGCTGCGCCACCGCCGACGGCGCGGCCTGGGTGGAGGAGGGCGACCAGCAGGTGCGCTGGCTGCGCTTCGGCGAGCCGCCCCGGCAACTGACCGGGCGCCCGCAGTGCCGCTATGGCGACCTGCACTACGTGGCGGCCTGGAACGCGCTGCTGGCGGTGGAGGAAAGCCGCGAGGGCGATGCCGTGATCCACCGCATCGTGCGCCTGGCGGTCGACGGCGCGCGCCAGGTCGTTGCCGAGGGCGCGGACTTCTACACCGCGCCGGTAGCCGCGCCCGACGGGGCGCGCATCGCCTGGGTGGAATGGGACCGCCCGCAACAACCCTGGACCGCGACCCGCCTGTGCCTGCTGCAGGACGGCCTGCGCCGCTGCCTGGCGGGCGAGGGCGGCGGCGAGTCGATCCAGCAGCCACGCTTCGACGGCCAGGGCCGCCTGCACTGGCTGAGCGACCGCAGCGGCTGGTGGCGCCCCGAGCTCGAGGATGGACAAGCCGGTGCCTTCGCCGCCGCCGACCATGCCCCGGCGCCCTGGCAACTGGGCGGGCGCAGCTACCTGCCGCTGGCCAATGGCGAGATGCTGCTGAGCCGCTTCGAGGAGGGTCGCGGCCTGCTGGTCCTGCGTGCCGCCGAGGGCAGCGAACGGCGGCTGGCCCCGGACTTCTCGCGCTTCCGCGCCCTGGCCGCCGACGCCACGCATTTCTATTGCATCGCCGCCGCCGAGGACCGCCTGCCGGCGGTGCTGGCCATCGGCCGCGACGATGGCCACGTACAGCTGCTCTGCGGCGGTGAGCGCCCGCTGCAGGACGCCGAGCTGTCGCGCCCGCAGCCCTTCGCCTACCCGGTGGCCGGCAACGAGCGCGGCCACGGCTTCTTCTACCCGCCGCGCAATGCCCAGTGCCGCGGCCCGGCGGGGCGGCGGCCGCCGCTGGTGGTGTTCCTGCATGGCGGGCCGACCTCGGCCTGCTACCCGGCGTTCGATGCGCGCATCCAGTTCTGGACCCAGCGCGGCTTCGCCGTGGCCGACCTCAACCACCGCGGCAGCGCCAACTTCGGCCGCGCCTACCGCGAGCGGCTGCGCGGCGAATGGGGCAGGGTGGAGGTGCAGGACATCTGGGCGGCGGTGGTGCGGCTGGCCGCCGACGGGCAGATCGACCGCCAGCGGGTGTTCGTCCGCGGCGCCAGCGCCGGCGGCTACAGCGCGCTCTGCGCCCTGGCCTTCGTCGGCGGCTTCCGCGGCGGCGCCAGCCTCTATGGCGTCAGCGACCCGCTGGCGCTGGGGCGGGTGACGCACAAGTTCGAGGCCGACTACCTCGGCTGGCTGATCGGCGACCCGCAGCGCGACGCCCGCCGCTACCGGGCGCGCACGCCGCTGCTGCACGCCGCGCGCATCCAGGCGCCGGTGATCTTCTTCCAGGGCGAGCTGGACGCGGTGGTGGTGCCCGAGCAGACCCGCGCCATGGTCGCCAGCCTGCGCCAGCGCGGCCTGGCCGTGGAATGCCACCTGTACCCCGGCGAGCGCCACGGCTTCCGACAGGCGGCCAACCTGGCCCACGCGCTGGATGCCGAGTGGCGCTTCTACCGCGCGCTGCTGGGCGGCTGACGGCCGGGCCAAGGTCGCATTGCAATCGCCGGCGGATGCAGTAGGCTCGCGGAAACATTTCATAACAAGAACAAGCACCCCATGAGCCACGACCTCAGCCTGCTGCGCAAATTCGTCTCGCCAGAGATCATCTTCGGGGCCGGTTGCCGGCACACCGTCGCCAACTACGCCAAGACCTTCGGCGCCCGCAAGGTGCTGCTGGTGTCCGACCCCGGCGTGCTCGCCGCCGGCTGGGTGGCCGACGTGCAGGCCAGCCTGGCCGGGCAGGGCATTGACCATTGCCTGTACACCGACGTATCCCCAAACCCGCGCGTGGAAGAAGTGATGCGCGGCGCCGACATCTACCGCAGCGAAGGCTGCAACGTGATAGTCGCGGTCGGCGGCGGCAGCCCCATGGACTGCGCCAAGGGCATCGGCATCGTCGCCGCCCACGGCCGCAACATCCTCGAGTTCGAGGGCGTGGACAAGCTGCGCGTGCCCAGCCCGCCGCTGATCCTCATCCCCACCACCGCCGGCACCTCGGCCGACGTCTCGCAGTTCGTCATCATCTCCAACCAGGACGAGCGCATGAAGTTCTCGGTGGTGAGCAAGGCGGTGGTGCCCGACGTGTCGCTGATCGACCCGGAAACCACCCTGAGCATGGACCGCTTCCTCTCCGCCTGCACCGGCATCGACGCCCTGGTGCACGCCATCGAGGCCTTCGTCTCCACCGGCCACGGCCCGCTCACCGACAGCCACGCGCTGGAGGCCATGCGCCTGATCGACGGCAACCTGGTGCAGATGATCGCCAACCCCGACGACATCGCCCTGCGCGAGAAGATCATGCTCGGCAGCATGCAGGCCGGGCTGGCCTTCTCCAACGCCATCCTCGGCGCGGTGCACGCCATGTCCCACAGCCTGGGCGGCTACCTCGACCTGCCCCATGGGCTGTGCAACGCGGTGCTGGTGGAGCACGTGGTGGCCTTCAACTACAACGCCGCGCCCGAGCGCTTCAAGGTGATCGCCGAGACCTTTGGCATCGACTGCCGCGGCCTGACCCACGCGCAGATCCGCCAGCGCCTGGTCGAGCACCTGATCGCCCTCAAGCGCGCCGTGGGCTTCCACGAGACCCTCGGCCCGCACGGCGTGGGCATCTCCGACATCCCCTTCCTGTCGCGCCACGCCATGCAGGACCCGTGCATCCTCACCAACCCGCGCGAGTCCAGCCAGCGCGACGTCGAGGTGGTCTATGGCGAGGCCCTCTGAGCCCCAGCAGGACGCCCTGGCGGCGCTGCTCGGCCTGGGCAGCCACTCCACGCGCAAGAGCCACTACCCCGAGCTGCTGGCGCGCCTGGAGGAACTGGAAACCGAGCGCAACCGCTACAAGTGGCTGTTCGAGCACGCCGTGCACGGCATCTTCCAGGCCAGCCTCAGCGACGGCCTGCGCGCGGCCAACCCGGCCCTGGCGCGGATGCTCGGCTACGCCGACCCGCAGCAGGTGCTGTGGAACCTGCAGGACATGGCCACGCAGCTGTTCGCCGGCGGCGAGACGGAGATGCGCCGCATCCGCGACCTGCTGCGCGAGCAGGGTGGGCTGTTCGGCTACGAGACGCGCCTGCTGCGCAAGGACGGCAGCCACGTCGACGTGCTCATGAACCTGCTGCTCAAGCCCGACGAGGAAGGCCTGGTGGAAGGCTTCGTCGCCGACATCACCGAGCGCATCCAGGCCCAGCAGCGCCTGCAGACCCTCAACGAGGAGCTGGAGCAGCGGGTGGCCGAGCGCACCGGCGAGCTGGAAGCGCTGAACCACCAGCTGCGCGAGGCCCGTGACGCCGCCGAGGCGGCCAACCACAGCAAGGACAAGTACCTGGCGGCGGCCAGCCACGACCTGCTGCAGCCGCTCAACGCCGCGCGGCTGCTGGTGGCCACCCTGCGCGAACGGCAGCTGCCGGGCGCCGAGCAGCAACTGGTGGAGCGCACCCACCAGGCCCTGGAAGGCGCCGAGAACCTGCTCACCGACCTGCTGGAGATCGCCCGCCTGGACCAGAGCGCCATCCGCCCGGACCTGGACGTGCACGGCCTGGATGAACTGCTCGGCCCGCTGGCCTCGGAGTTCGAAAGCGTGGCGTTGTCGTCCGGCCTGCAACTGCGGGTGCGCATCCCCAACCTGTCGGTGCGCACCGACGCCCGCCTGCTGTCGCGCATCCTGCGCAACTTCCTCAGCAACGCCTGCCGCTACACCGGCCGTGGTGGCGTGCTGCTGGCCGCGCGACGGCGCGGCGCCAGCGTGCGCCTGGAGGTGTGGGACACCGGCCGCGGCATCCCGGCGGACCAGTTGCAGGCGATCTTCCTCGAATTCAACCAGCTCGATACCGGCCGCGCCGCCGAGCGCCAGGGCGTGGGCCTGGGCCTGGCCATCGTCGACCGCATCGCCGGGCTGCTCGGCTGCGCGGTGCAGGTGCGCTCGGTGCCCGGTCGCGGCTCGCTGTTCGCCCTCGAAGTGCCCCTGGCCGAGGCCCTGCCGCCGCGCGCCGGCGGCGATGCCGCGCCACGCCCTAGCACCGGCGACCCGCTGCCGGGGCGGCGCCTGCTGGTGGTGGACAACGAGACCTCGATCCTCTTCAGCATGGCCGCGCTGCTCGGCCAGTGGGGTTGCGAGGTGCTCACCGCCACCGACCGCGACGCCGCCCTGGCGCTGCTCGGGCGGCGGCCGCCGGAGGCGATACTCGCCGACTACCACCTGGACCACGGCGCCACCGGCTGCGAACTGGTGCGCGACCTGCGCCGCCACTACGGCCGCGAGATCCCCGCGGTGATGATCAGCGCCGACCGCAGCGACGACTGCCGCCGCGCCCTGCAGCGCCTGGGCATCCCGCTGCTGAACAAGCCGGTGAAGCCGGGCAAGCTGCGCGCGGTGCTCAGCGCCTTGCTCGACGCGCCGGCGTGACCGGCCGGTCATGGGCGGATTCGCACCAGCGGGCTAGAATACCCGGCGCGCCGACGGCTGCGCCCGATCGCCGGTACCGGTCCCGACAGGGGGCCGCGCCGTCCGGCAACGGTTTTCCCCGTGTTGAGCCCGTGATGCCGTGAAGCGTGATACCCGCGTAGCGTCCCTCCTGCTGTTCATGACCTGCGTCTCCCTGGCACTGCTGACCGCCTGGCAGACCTGGTCTTCGCGCGAGCGCACCCTGCGTGACGTCAACACCGACATGCTCAACCTCACCCAGGCGCTGGACTCCTACACCGAGGGTGTCATCCGCCAGTGCGAGGTGCTGCTGCTGGACCTGGCCGACCGCATCGAGAGCGATGGCCTGGGCCCCCTGCAGCTGGAACACCTGCAGGGGTTGCTGGGGCGCCAGCAGAAGGTGCTCAGCCAGGTGCTCGGCATTTCCCTGTTCGACGCGCGCGGCCGCTGGCTGCTGGTGTCCAGCGGCAACGTCCCGCCGGGGGCGAGCAGCGCGGACCGCGCCTTCTTCATCCACCACCGCGACGACCCCTCGCGGGATATCTTCATCGGCCCGCCGATCCGCGGCCGCTCCACCGGCCAGTGGGTGATCACCGTCAGCCGCCGCCTCGACCACCCGGACGGAAGCTTCGCCGGCGTGGTGGTGGCGACCCTGAGCATCGAGAACTTCCTCGGCCTGTTCGGCCGCCTCGACATCGGCCGCCACGGCGCCATGAGCCTGACCCGCGACAACGGCCAGCTACTGGTGCGCCATCCCTTCCGCGAGGCCGACATGGGCCGCGACCTGTCGGACTCGCCGCTGTTCTCCGACTACCTGCGCCACGCCGACTCCGGCAGCGCCACCACCACCTCGCGCTTCGACGGCGTGGAGCGGCTCTACGTGTTCCGCCGCAACGACCACTACCCGCTGGTGACCACGGTGGCGCTGAGCAAGGAGGAGGTCCTGCAGGACTGGCGCACCCAGGCCGAACTCAACGCCGGCATCGCCCTGGCGCTGCTGGTGGTGCTCGGCTTGACCGGCCAGCGCCTGCTCGTCGGAATTCGCCGGCGCACCCGCGTCAGCCGCCAGCTCGCCAGCGCCCGCGAGGACCTGCTGCGGGCCAACGACCAGCTGCGCGTGCTGGCCACCCAGGATGCGCTGACCGGCCTGGCCAACCGCCGCTGCTTCGACGAGACCCTGGCCACCGAGGCCCGCCGCTGCGCCCGCGAAGGCGCGCCGCTGTCGCTGCTGCTGATCGATATCGACCACTTCAAGCGCTACAACGACAGCTACGGCCACCAGGCCGGCGACGACTGCCTGAAGGTGGTGGCCGGGCTGCTCGGCGCCTGCGTGCGCCGCCCCGGCGACCTGGTGGCGCGCTATGGCGGCGAGGAACTGGCGGTGATCCTGCCCAGCACCGACGAAGCCGGCGCCGAGGCGGTGGCCCGCGGCTTCCTGCAGCGCCTGGCGGCCGAGCGCCTGGAACACCGCGAAAGCCCCTTCGGCGTGGTCACCGCCAGCCTCGGCCTGGCCACCGCCCCGGCCAGGGCGGCCGGCGGCCGGGAATGGCAACTGGTGAACGCCGCCGACCGCGCCCTGTACCGCGCCAAGGCCGACGGCCGCAACCGCCTGGAAGTGGAACGCCTGGAGGGCTGAGGCCCGCCAGGCACTACCCCCATGCAGGCACCGGGCCGCCCTTCGTAGGATGGGGCGAGCCCCATGCGGCCATGGCGATGGGTATCGCTGCGCTCAACGCCATCCTACGGCGCCACAGCCTTTACCCGCTCCTGCAGGCCAACGCAGGATTCCCCGCCCGTGCCGGAGAGGGGGCGGCGTCGATCCGAAGCACAGCCGCCGCCGGGAGGCACGATCGTAGGACCTTGTCCGCGATAGCCGGATCCACCGGCGCGATTCGCGGATAGGATCCTACGCCCCCACCCACGCCATTCCCATGTAGGAGCGCGCCCTGCGCGCGAATCGCGGGCAGGGCCCGCTCCTACAGGTCGGCGCCGGATTCCCCGCCCATGCCGGACAGCCCCTCTCCCGCCTGTGGGAGAGGGGGCGGCGTCGATCCGAAGCACAGCCGCCGCCGAGAGGCACGATCGTAGGACCTTGTCCGCGATAGCCGGATCCACCGGCGCGATTCGCGGATAGGATCCTACGCCCCCACCCACGCCATTCCCATGTAGGAGCGCGCCCTGCGCGCGAATCGCGGGCAGGGCCCGCTCCTACAGGTCGGCGCCGGATTCCCCGCCCATGCCGGACAGTCCCTCTCCCGCCTGTGGGAGAGGGGGCGGCGTCGATCCGAAGCACAGCCGCCGCCGGGTAGCGCCATTCGCGCGGCACGAATCACGGACAAGCTCCGCGCCTACGAATGGCGGCGCAGCCCCGACAGCCACTGCAGCAGGCCGCGGCGCGGTGCGTGCACCGGCGTTTCCACCAGCAGCGCCGCGCTGGCCTGCTGGCGGTAGTCGAGCAGCCGGGCCATGGCTTCGGCGATCTCCTGGCTCGCTTCCAGGCAGGGCTGCAGGGCCTGGCCGTCGATGCGGTACAGGCGGCCGTCGCTCAGGGCGGCGAAGCGTGCCTGCCAGCCGCTGTGGCTGAGCACCCCGGCCTCGCCTATGACCTCGCCCGGGCCCATGCGCCCGGCCTCGACGCTGCCGTCCTCGCGCGGCAGGGTCACGCTGACCACGCCGGATTCGAGGATCAGCAGGTCGTCGCTGACCTCGCCGACCTCCAGCAGCACCTCGCCGGCCTTGAACGCCTGCGGGCGCATGTGCTCGGCCAGGGCGTCCTTCTCTTCGTCGTTCAGCGCGGCGAACAGCGGCGATTCGCCGAGCAGGCGCCGCGCCCGCGACAGCAGGGCGTGCGCCGCCTGCACCTCGGGCACGCTGAGCAGGCTGATGCCGGCGGCCTGCAGGTGGCGGAAGGCCAGGTCGTGGAGCTGGTTGCGCACCTCGCGCTTCTCGCCCATGGCGGCCACGTAGCCGCTCATCTCGTACTCCACGCCGCTGCCGCCGGCCTTGCGGATGCTCACGCTCGGCGCTGGATTGGGCAACAGGGTGCGGCAGCCGCGCAGGGCGCGCTCCAGGGCCTCGATGACCGGGCGCGGGCGCACCAGCGGGCTGATCTCCAGCACCACGCTGACGCCGTAGAGGTTGGCCGGGCGGCTCAGGTTGAGCAGCTTGGCCTTGGCCGCCAGGGAGTTGGGGATCACCGCCAGGCTGCCCTGGGCGGTCTGCAGGTAGGTGGAGCGCCAGTCGATCTCCACCACCTTGCCCTCGGTGCCGTCGATGGAAATCCAGTCGTCCAGCTGGTAGGGCTTGGTGGTGTTGAGGATGATCCCGGAGAACACGTCGCTGAGGGTGCTCTGCAAGGCCAGGCCGAGCACGATGGCGACCACCCCGGAGGTAGCCAGCAGGCCCTTCACCGGCAGGTCCAGGGCATAGCCGGCGGCGGCGATGATGGCGGCGAGGAAGATCAGCGCGCCTATCACTTCCTGCAACAGCCGCCCGGCATGGCCCACCCGCTGCAGCAGCAGGGCGCCGATCAGCACCGTCAGGCAGCGCGCGCCGAACAGCCACCAGAGGATCTGCAGCGCGGTGGCCACCAGGTGGCTGGGCAGGTCCTCCGGCCAGGGCGCCTTCTGCAGCGGGCTGATGCCGGCGTTGAACAGCAGCAGGCTGAACAGCAGGAAGAACCCCAGGCGCAGCGCCACCCGCCAGCCGTGCGGCTGCTCGGCCAGCAGCCGCCAGAGCGCCAGGTCGAGCAGCAGCAGGACAGGGGCGACGAACAGCGGGTGGGCGGTGAGAAGGGCGGGCATGCGGGCGGGCTCCGGGGGCCTGGGCCTTATGAAGATGGCACAGGATCGGGGAGGTTTCGCGGGGATTGGAGGTGGTTGTCAATGATCGTGGGGGTTGGGGTATCAGCCGGTAACTTCAGTGGTTCGGGCTAAGGCTATTGAGTCCGTGCAACGACCCCTTGCCGATGCCGAGCCACCCTTGATCGGGCGCTGGTTGCATTTCCATGGTTTCCCTGGCAAAAATCCTTCCGTAATTCCGGAAGAGTTAATGAGCATGGCATCCACCAATATTGAACTGTTGAAGGCTTCAGGCCGTGCCGTCGCCTTCGTCGGTGAGGGCACCGAGGTCGAAGTGAATCGCTTGGTCGATGATGACCTTTTGCCTCCTGGCTTCTTTTACAAGGCAGCCGAGCGTAGAGAATACGACCTGCTGGGCACGGCAGCTGCTCTGCGCTTCAACCGCAAGTGGAAGGACATGCTCACCAAACAGGCCCGGAAGGACTTCATGGTGAAGCTGGAGGCGGATCATCTCCATTCGTTCACCGTGATCCTGAACGCCTGCGAGAGTAATCAGCGCCCTATAGTCGTCGATAATTTGATAAGGCAAACCACTTGGGTGGTTGAGGTGAAGGATCTCTCATTCGATCTCACCCATGAAATGAATAAAATCGGTGAGCGGATTCGTCTCCTCTACGCTGCTGAGGGCTCAATCGTCAGTGATCCCGAGATCATGGGAGGGAAACCAGTCTTCAAGGGAACGCGGTTGCCGATTGAAACGGTACTGGCCTCTATCGATGCGGGCGTACCAGTGGCAGAGATAATCGACGATTATCCGGCATTGACCGAGGCGAGCATTGATCAAGCCCGGTTGTATGCCCGCTTGCACCCCCGCGCCGGGCGGCCCCGAAAAGCGTCCAGTAAAGACAATCGCGCTGTTATGCGTAGCGTCGACCCCCCCGGCAAGCCGGGGCTGAAATGAGCTATAGCTTTCTGATTGACGAGTGCCTCTCCCCCAGGCTTGCCCAAGAAGCTCACAAGATGGGATACGCAGCAACCTCTGTTCGTGATAGGGGCTGGTGTGGGTTGAAGGATCGAGAAATCATTCGGCATGCCATGGATAACAACTTCACCCTGGTCACTAATAACTCGGTCGACTTCCGGGGGGATTCTCCGCCCGCCGCAGGAGGGTTGTACGCTCTCGAGGAGCTTCATGCCGGCCTGGTATGCCTCAACGCCGAGGGGGGAGTGCTTGACTTCAAGAAGCAATTTGCAGCCTTCGCGGTCCTCCTCGCCAACCTCCCTGACGATCTCGTGAACCGAACCCTTGAAGTAACCGTTCTGAAGGACGGCCGTTGCTGTGTGATGGAATACGCCATTCCAACTGAATGAGATCGAAGATGGTGTCTGCCGCCGGCTGGCCCGCTTCAGCTCCAGGGAAGCACGATCGTAGGAGCAACTGTCTTCTGGGCTCCCCCGTTCGCGGGGGTGACTGGATCAAAATTCGCGTCTCCCATGTCGCCCCATTGTAGGAGCGGGCCCTGCCCGCGATTCGCGCGCAGGGCGCGCTCCTACAGGGGAATGGCATGGCTCGGCCCGCGTAGGAGGACTCCGTCCGCGATAGGCCGAACCCCGCTGCGAAATCGCGGATGAGATCCGCTCCGGTGCAGGACAAACGCCATCGTAGGATGGGTGGGGCGAAGCGATACCCATCACCGCGGTTCCATGGGTTTCGCAAGCTCGACCCATCCGACGAAAAGCACCTCGGTGCCCATGCCGGACATAAAAAAGCCCCGCGGTCAGCAGCGTGCTCCGCGGGGCCAAGTGGCCGGAGAGTGGCCAGGGAGGAACCTTCAGGCCTGGGGCTGTGGCTGCCAGCCGCCCCCCAGTGCCTTGTAGATGGCGACTATGCCGCGGTACACGTCGACTTCGGCCAGGGCCTGGGCGTCTTCGGCGGCCAGTTGCTCGCGCTCGGCGTCCAGCAGGTTGAGGAAGTCCAGGGTGCCCTCGCGGTACTGCACGCCGGCCAGTTCGGCGGCCTTGCGGCTGGCCTCGGACTGGCGCACCAGCACCAGCATGCGCTGCTGGCGCTTGCCGTAGTCGCTGAAGGCGTTGGAGGATTCCTCCAGGGCCAGCAGCACCTGCTGCTCGTAGCTGGCCAGCGCGGCGTCGGCGTCGGCCTTGGCGGCGCGCAGGCGGGCGCGCACGCTGCCCAAGTCGAAGGTGGCCCAACTGATGGTCGGCGACACGCCCCAGGCGCGGGCGGCGCCGGAGCCTATCTGCGAACCGCGCCCGGCGGTGTAGCCGAGGAAGCCGCCAAGGCTCACGCGGGGGAACAGGTCCGCGGTGGCCACGCCGACGTCGGCGGTGGCGGCGGCCAGGCGGCGTTCGGCGGCGGCGACATCGGCGCGGCGGCGCAGCAGTTCGGCCGGGTCGCCGATCGGCAGGGCCTTGGCGATGGCCGGCAACTGCTTGGGCGCCAGGTCCACGCTCAACTGGTCCGGGCGCTGGCCGAGGAGGGTGGCGATGCGGTTGCGCTGGCGCACTTCCTCGGCCTGCAGTTGCGGCAGGGTGGCTTCGGTGGCGGCCAGGCGCGCTTCGGCGCGCTGCACGTCCAGTTCGTTGCCCACGCCGTTGTCGCGCAGCTGGAGGGTCAGGTCACGGGATTCGCGCTGGTTCTTCAGGTTGTCGCGGGCGATGCCTTCGCGCAGCTGGGCGCCGCGCAACTGCCCGTAGGCGTCGGCCAGTTCGGCGACCAGGCTGACCTGCAGCTGCTGCAGGTCGGCCTGGGCGGCCTGGCTCTGGGCGTCGGCCGATTCCAGCTCGCGGCGCACGCGGCCGAACAGGTCGACTTCCCAGATCATGTCCAGGCCCAGGTCGTAGCGCTCCTGGTTGACGCGGTCCTCGGTCTGCCCCGGCACCTGGCCCTTGCCGACCTCGGAGGACACCCGGCTGGTCACGGTGGGGAAGCGGTCGTTGGAAACGTCGTCGCGGATCGCCCGCGAGGCCAGCACGCGGTCGTAGGCCACGCGCAGCTCACGGTTTTCCTTCAGGGCCTGGTCGACCAGTTGGGTCAGCACCGGGTCGTCGAACTGCTTCCACCAGGCGTCTTCGAAGCGGCTGCGGTCGAAGGACGTGGCGCTGGTGTCGAGCTTGGCCGGCGCGGTGTCCGGCTGTTTGTAGTCAGGGCCGACCATGCAGGCGCTGAGGCTAAGGGCCAGCAGCGCCGGGGCGAAGAGTTGCAGTTTCATGCGTGGTGAGCCTCGTGGGTCAGGCGCGCTTGTTTCTTCGCTTCGCGGGCTTCCATGAAGCGGCGGATGAGGACGTAGAACACCGGCGTCAGCAGCAGGCCGAAGAAGGTCACCCCGAGCATCCCGGAGAACACCGCCACGCCCATGGCGCGGCGCATCTCGGCGCCGGCGCCGGTGGAGAGCACCAGCGGCACCACGCCCATGATGAAGGCGATGGAGGTCATCAGGATCGGCCGCAGGCGCAGGCGGCAGGCTTCCAGCACGGCGCTGAGGCGGTCCATGCCTTCTTCCTGCTTGTCCTTGGCGAACTCGACGATGAGGATGGCGTTCTTGCACGCCAGGCCCACCAGCACGATCAGGCCGATCTGGGTGAAGATGTTGTTGTCGCCGCCGGAGAGGATCACCCCGCCGATGGCCGACAGCAGCGTCATCGGCACGATCAGGATCACCGCCAGCGGCAGGCCCCAGCTCTCGTACAGCGCGGCCAGCACCAGGAAGGCGAGCAGCACGCAGAGCGGGAAGACGAACACCGCGGTGTTGCCGGCGAGGATCTGCTGGTAGGTCAGGTCGGTCCACTCGTAGGTCATGCCGTTGGGCAGTTCCTGCTTGAGCAGTTTCTCCATCGCCGCCTCGGCCTGGCCGGAGCTGTAGCCGGGGGCCGCGGCGCCGTTGATCTCGGCGGTGATGAAGCCGTTGTAGTGCATCACCCGGTCGGGGCCGGAGGTGTCGCTGATCTTGATGAAGGTGGCCAGGGGCACCATCTCGCCGAGGTTGTTGCGCACCTTCAGCTGGCCGATCTGCTCGGGCTCCAGGCGGAAGTTCTGGTCGGCCTGGATGTTCACCTGGTAGGTGCGGCCGAAGCGGTTGAAGTCGTTGGCGTACAGCGAGCCCAGGTACACCTGCAGGGTGTCGAAGATGTCGCTGATGGCCACGCCGTGGGTCTTGGCCTTCTCGCGGTCGATGGCGGCGTCCACCTGCGGCACGTTCACCTGGTAGCTGGTGAACACCGACATGGGGTTCAGCTCGGGCAGCGCGCGGGCCTTGGCCAGGATGTTCTGGGTCTGCTTGTACAGCTCCTCGTAGCCCAGGCTGCCGCGGTCCTCGACCTGCACCCGGAAGCCGCCGATGGTCCCCAGCCCCTGTACCGGTGGCGGCGGGAAGATGGCGATGTAGGCGTCCTGGATGCCGGCGAATTCCTGGTTCAGCTGCGCGGCGATCTCGCCGGCGGACATGCCCGGGCCCTTGCGCTGGTCGAAGTCCTTCAGCGGGGTGAAGACGATGCCGCTGTTGGGGCTGTTGGTGAAGCCGTTGATCGACAGGCCGGGGAAGGACACGGTGTGCTCGATGCCCGGGTGCTTGCCGGCGATTTCCGACATGCGCTTGATCACCGCCTCGGTGCGGTCCAGCGTGGCCGCGTCGGGCAACTGGGCGAAGGCCACCAGGTACTGCTTGTCCTGCTGCGGCACGAAGCCGGTGGGGGTGCTGGAGAAGCCCAGGTAGGTCAGGGCGATCAGCCCGGCGTAGAGGAACAGGGCGATGGAGCTGCCGCGCAGCACGCGGGTGACGGTGCCGACGTAGCCATGGCTGGCGCGGTCGAAGAAGCGGTTGAAGGGGCGGAACAGCCAGCTGCCCAGCAGCGCGTCGAGGATCCGCGAGAAGCGGTCCTTGGGCTCGTCGTGGCCCTTGAGCAGCACCGCGGCCAGCGCCGGCGACAGGGTCAGCGAGTTGAACGCCGAGATCACCGTGGAGATCGCGATGGTCAGCGCGAACTGCCGGTAGAACTGCCCGGTGAGGCCGGAGATGAACGCGGTCGGCACGAACACCGCGCACAGCACCAGGGCGGTGGCGATGATCGGCCCGGTCACTTCCTTCATGGCGCGCTTGGTCGCCTCGATGGGCGTGAGGCCCAGGCCGATGTTGCGTTCGACGTTCTCCACCACCACGATGGCGTCGTCCACCACGATGCCGATGGCCAGCACCAGGCCGAACAGCGACAGCGCGTTGAGCGAGAAGCCGAAGAAGTGCATCACCGCGAAGGTGCCGATCAGCGACACCGGCACCGCTGCCAGCGGGATGATCGAGGCGCGCCAGGTCTGCAGGAACAGCACCACCACCAGCACCACCAGCACCAGGGCCTCGAACAGGGTGTGCACCACCGCCTCGATGGAGCCGCGGACGAAGATGGTCGGGTCATAGACGATGGAGTAGTCCACGCCCTGGGGGAATTCCTTCTTCAGCTCGGCCATCTTCGCCCGCACCTCGTTGGAGATGGCGATGGCGTTGGAGCCGGGGCGCTGAAAGATCGGGATGGCCACTGCCGGCTGGTTGTCCAGCAGCGAGCGCAGGGCGTACTGGCTGGAGCCCAGCTCGATGCGGGCGATGTCCTTCAGGCGGGTGATCTCGCCGTCCGGGCCGCTGCGGATGATGATGTTCTCGAACTCTTCCTCGCTGACCAGGCGGCCCTGGGTGTTGATCGACAGCTGGAAGCTGGTGGCGTTGGGCGCGGGCGGCGCGCCCAGGGCGCCGGCGGCGACCTGGCGGTTCTGCTCGCGGATGGCCGCGACCACGTCGCTGGCGGTGAGGTTGCGCGAGGCCACCTTGTTCGGGTCCAGCCACACGCGCAGCGAGTAGTCGCCCATGCCGAACAGCTGCACGTCGCCCACGCCGTCCAGGCGCGCCAGCTCGTCCTTGATGTTGAGGATGGCGTAGTTGGACAGGTAGAGCATGTCGTAGCGGTTGTCCGGCGAGGTCAGGTGCACGACCATGGTCAGGTCGGGCGAGGCCTTGTCGACGGTGATGCCGATGTGGGTGACCTCTTCGGGCAGCTTCGGCTCGGTGCGCGTCACGCGGTTCTGCACCTGCACCTGGGCGTTGTCCAGGTCGGTGCCCAGGGCGAAGGTGATGGTCAGGGTCATCTTGCCGTCGGCGGTGGACTGCGAGGACATGTAGAGCATGTTCTCGACGCCGGTGATGGCCTGCTCCAGGGGAGCTGCGACGGTCTCGCCGATCACCTTGGGGTTGGCGCCGGGGAAGTTGGCGCGCACCACCACGGTGGGCGGCACCACTTCGGGGTATTCGCTGATCGGTAGCTGGAACAGCGAGATGGCCCCGCCGATCAGGATGATCAGCGAGAGCACGGCGGCGAAGATCGGCCGCTGCACGAAGAATTGCGAGAAGTTCATGGTTCGTTCCTGGCGCGCGGGGCGCTAAACCCTGGGCAAAGGTCACCCGCGGCCCTGGGTGGGGCCAGGGCCGGGTACTGCGTTGTCTACTGGCCCCGGTCAGGGGCGGGTCGTCGTCAGATGCGGCTGGGCTTGCCCGGCGACTGCTCGGCGACCTTCGGCGGCTCGCTGTCCTCCACCGCCTGGCGCGAGCGGGCGAGGGCGGCGAGGGTGGCCGGGCTGGCCATGGGCACGCCCTCGGCATCCACCTCGGCGCCGGGGCGCACGCGCTGCAGGCCGTTGACCACGATGCGGTCGCCCTTGGCCAGGCCGCTGCGGACGATGCGCAGGCCTTCCAGCTTCGGCCCCAGCTCGATGCCGCGGTAGGCGACCTTCTTGTCGGCGCCCAGCACCAGCACGAACTTCTTGCCCAGGTCGGTGCCGACCGCCTCGTCCTTGATCAGCGCCGCCGGGTAGGTGCCGGAGCCGACCAGCTTGATGCGGGCGTAGAGGCCGGGGGTGTAGAAGCCGTCCTTGTTGTCGAACACGGCGCGGCCGCGGATGGTGCCGGTCTTGGGGTTGACCTGGTTGTCGAGGAAGTCCAGGCGGCCCAGGTGCGGGAAGCCGTCCTCGCCGGTCAGGCCGAGGTACACCGGGGTGCTGCCGCGGGCGTCCGGGCCGCCGGCGCGGGCCATGGCCACGTACTTCAGGTAGACGCGCTCGTCGGCGTCGAAGTAGGCGTAGACCTTGTCGGTGGAGACCAGGGTGGTGAGCAGGCTCTGCCCGGCGTTGACCAGGTTGCCGGCGGTCACCTCGGCGCGCGAGACGCGGCCGTCGATGGGCGCGGTGATCTGGGTGAACGACAGGTTGAGGCGGGCGTTGTCCAGCTCGGCCTGGGTCGCCGCGACCTGGGCGCGGGCCTCGGTGGCGGCGGCGCTGCGGGCGTCGGCCAGTTCGGCGGAGATGGCGTTGGTGGCGCGCAGGCGGTCGCCGCGGGCCGCCTCGTTGGCGGTGCGCACCTGGTTGGCGCGGGCCTGCGCCAGTTGCGCCTCCAGGCGATGGACCTCGGCCTGGAAGGGCCGGGGGTCGATCTGGAACAGCAGGTCGCCTTTCTTCACCAGGGCGCCTTCGCGGAAGGTCACCTTGTCGATGTAGCCGGAGACGCGCGGGCGCAGCTCGACGGATTCCGGCGCCTCCAGGCGGCCGGTGAACTCGTCCCACTCGTTGACCGGCTGTTCGATGACTTCGGCGACGCTGACCTTGGGCGCGGGCATGTTCTGCGCGGCGTCCTGGGTCTTGCCGCAGGCGCCGAGCACCAGGATGGCGGCCAGTGCCAGGGGAATACGCAAGGGGTGGGGTGAACGCTCCATGGGGAAGACTCCGGCATTTTTGATCTAATGCAGCGGAGTCTGCGTTCGAAGCCTCTAAGTCGCTAATCGAACGGGAGCATTCTTATTATCACGGCCAGTGATAAACCCTGTTGCATTATCCGTATCAATCGATGGGGGATTTTCTGCTACCCGCTATGCGGTGGGTCTTGTGGCGGGACGTTTGCGTACATGGATTCAGGGAGCTTCCAGGTTTCGCTTCATGCCGAACGGTCCCCTCTCCCGCTTGCGGGGGAGGGTTAGGGTGGGGGAGCGGAGTACAGGTTTGGCAGTGGAGTGTCGGCGAAGTCCGCAACCCTCACCCCAGCCCTCTCCCAGAGGGAGAGGGGGCCGTTCGGAGCGGGCGGCGAAGCTGGAGTCATCCTGATATGCCTGGGGCGTTATGCGCCCTACGATGCAGGAGAGCCGCCGCCGTGTCAGGCCTTGGCCAGGCGGGCCCTGGCCACGCGGGAGCCGTTTTCCTTGCCGAGCACCTGGCAGATGCGCTGGCCGGCGGCGATCAGGGCGTCGAGGTCGATGCCGGTGTGGATGCCCAGGCCGTTCAGCAGGTAGAGCACGTCCTCGCTGGCCACGTTGCCGGTGGCGCCCTTGGCGTAGGGGCAGCCGCCGAGGCCTGCGACCGAGCTGTCGAACACCGCGATGCCTTCCAGCAGGCTTGCGTAGATGTTCGCCAGGGCCTGGCCGTAGGTGTCGTGGAAGTGCCCGGCCAGGCGCTCGCGGGGCACGCGGGCGCCGACCACCTCGAACATGGCGCGGGTGGCGCCGGCGGTGCCGACGCCGATGGTGTCGCCCAGGGAGACCTCATAGCAGCCCATGGCGTCCAGTTCGGCGGCCACGGCGGTCACCTGCTGCACGTCCACCTCGCCCTGGTAGGGGCAGCCGAGCACGCAGGAGACGTAGCCCCGCACGCGGATGCCGTGCTCGCGGGCGGCGTCCAGCACCGGCACGAAGCGTTCCAGGCTCTCCTTGATCGAGCAGTTGATGTTCTTCTGCGAGAAGGCCTCGGAAGCGGCGGCGAACACCGCGACCTCCTTCACCCCGGCCTCCAGCGCCGCCTCGAAGCCCTTGAGGTTGGGTGTAAGGGCCGCGTAGGTCACGCCCGGCTTCTGCCGGATGCCGGCGAACACCTCGGCGGAGCCGGCCATCTGCGGCACCCACTTGGGCGAGACGAAGCTGCCGACCTCGACGTAGGCCAGGCCGGCGGCGCTCAGGTCGTCGACCAGGCGCACCTTGTCGGCGACGCTGATGGGCTGTTTCTCGTTCTGCAGGCCGTCGCGCGGGCCGACTTCGACCAGGCGGACGTGTTGGGGCAGGGGCATAGTGACCTCGTGTTCGGTTGTGTCGCGAAGGCGGGCGGAGCGTAGGGCGGATAACCGTTCGCGGTTATCCGCCGCTACACCATGCCTCATGGCCGGCTTCGTGGATTGGCTGGGCCGCTTTTCGGCGGATAAAGCGTTCCGCTTTATACGTATATGGACTCCTCCCGTTTTGCCAGCGACCGACGTGCTTTTTCGAACTTGGGTACGACTGCTGCCGTATATCCGGCTTCATGGAGCGATACATCCGCTCCCGAGCCCTGATGAAAATCCG
>NZ_FZPC01000016.1 GCF_900187975.1 Pseudomonas delhiensis
CTGCAGGTTAGAAACTGTTACCCATGTGCCTGAACCGATTTGTCACCTATGTGGGTGAGTCGTACCGGCAAGCCTTTTTGGTTACTTTTGTGGCGTTTGACAAAAGTGACTCGCCCGAGGGGGCGAAACAAGAGATATCCGAACACTCGGAGCGGCGCGCTACGCCGAGCCCAACGCAAAAGTCTCTGGGTTCCCGCGTTCGCGGGAATGACGGGGTTGAGGTTAGGGGTAGGAGGATGGCGCCTGACCGACACATCGCTCAGGACAGCCCCCTCTCCCTTCAGGGCGGGCCGCGTAGGCGAGGGTTGGGGAGAGGGAACGGAGTTGACCTCAAACACCGAAGCCACCGGGACACTCCGTTCGCGAGCAAGCTCGCTCCTACAGGGGGTGAAGCGATCAGACCAGCAGTTCCGGCTCGACCATGTCGCATTCGAAACTGATCCGCCCCCCCTTCTCGTCCGCACTGCCACCAGTGATCGGGCCATAGTAGTTGAGGCCGTTGTCCAGGCTCACACAGACGTGAGTCGGCTCGTCCGGCGCATCCAACTGCCCCTGGAACACCAGCTCCATCACCCCCGGCTCCAGGGTACGCAGCTCGACGGCAATGGCCGGGTTGTCCACGGCCTCGGCTTCGCGCCCCCGGTGCTCGGCGCTGACGGTGACGGTGGCGGTGAAGTGCGGCATGGGGGGCTCCAGGGCTCGGGGAATGAATACGGGCGCCAATCTGCCCGGCGCGGCGGCGCCTGGCAAGGGTCAGCCGACGTGAAAGCGAAAGCGCAGGTGCGGCCAGGCGTCGGGGTCGTCCACCGGCAGCGGCACGGTGCCGCGCGGCACCACCCGCAGCCAGAATGCCAGGGCGTCGCGGTTGCCGGTCAGCACGTTGAGCTGCCAGTCGCCGGGCTGGCGGGCGAACAACGCCCGGGCCGCGGCACGGCCCACGCCCCGGCGGCGGAACGCCTGGCCGACGTAGAACTCGGCCAGCTCGTGCAGGCCCGGCCGCTCCAGGGCGCGCACCAGGGCGAAGCCGGCGACCTGGCCGTCGACGCGGATCAGGTAGGGCCGGCGACCGGGCTCCACCCAGTACAGCGCCAGGTAGGGGTACAGGTCCGACTCGACGCCGAGCTCGCGCAGGTAGCCCGGCAGCATGGCCGCCAGCAGCGGCTCCTCGTCCATGCCGGCGACCTGCACTTCGACTTGCGGGTTCACGGTGGCCTCCCCTGGGCAGTGGTCCATGCACCATAGCCCATCGGGCCGTCATCCGGCCCGCCGTGGCCCCCTAGAGGTACTCGATGCGGTTGCGCCCGGCCTGCTTGGCGCGGTACAGCGCCAGGTCGCTGCGCGACAGCACCGCCTCGGCCGTGGCGTCGCCGGCGAGCATGTCGGCGACGCCGATGCTCAGCGTCAGCGGGATGCGCTCGCCGGCGTGCACCAGCGGGGTCTGCGCCAGGTGCTCCTGCAGGCGCTGGGCGAAGGCCACCGCGTTCTCGCGGCTGGCGTCGCTGAGCAGCACGGCGAATTCCTCGCCGCCCATGCGCCCGACGCTGTCGCTGCGCCGCACGAGGCCGGCGAGGATGTCGGCGAAGTGGCGCAGGGCCAGGTCGCCCACCGCGTGGCCCCAGCGGTCGTTGATGGCCTTGAAGTGGTCCAGGTCGCACATCAGCACCGCGGCGCTGCGTTCGCCGCCGCGCTGCACGCGGCCCAGCTCGGCCTGCAGCTGGTGCATGAAGCAGCGCCGATTGGGCAACTGGGTGAGGAAGTCGGTGGTGGCCAGCACCTGCAGCTCGGCCTCGATGCGCTTGCGCTCGGTGATGTCGGTGATGAAGCCGTGCCAGAGCACGCTGCCGTCGGCCTGCAGGCGCGGGTGGGCATGGCCCTGGCGCCAGCGCACGCCCTGCCCCGGCAACTGCACCCGGTACTCCATCTCCCAGGGCACCAGGGTCCGCGCCGAGACCTCCAGGGCGGCCAGGTAGCGCGGCAGGTCCTCGGCATGGATGATCCCGCGGATGCGCTCGACGGGGCCGTCGGCCAGGTCCTCCGGGGCCATGCCGTAGATTTCCCGGCAGCCGGCGCTGACGTAGGGGAAGCGCGCCGAGCCATCGGGCAGGCGGCGGAACTGGAAGACCATGCCGGGAATCTCGTTGGTCAGGTTGGTGAGCAGCTCCAGGTTCTGCCGCAGGCGCTCGGCCAGCACGCGCTGGGCGGTGATGTCGGTGGTGGTGCCGAGCATGCGCAGCGGCCGCCCCTGGTCGTCGCGCTCGACCACCTTGCCGCGGCTGCACACCCACATGTAGCTGCCGTCCTTGCGGCGCAGGCGGTGCTCCACCTCGTAGGCATGGGTCCGCCCGGCGAAGTGCGCCTCCAGGGTCGCCCTGACGTAGGCCAGGTCGTCGGGGTGCACCCGCGTGTAGCTTTCCTCGATGCGCTCGCCGATCTCCTCCTCGGCGTAGCCGAGCAGGGCTTTCCAGCCGCGGGAATAGTGGATGGTGCCGCTGGGCACGTGGCGGTCCCAGATGCCGGTGCCGCTGCCCTCCACCGCCAGCGCCAGGCGCCGCTCGGTGGCGCGGGTGCGCTCGGCGCCGCGCTCCAGCTCCAGCAGCGCGGCGGCCATGCCGGCGTACTCGGCCAGGGCCTCGCCCTGCCTGGCGTCCAGTTCACGCGGGCGCTCGCCCAGCAGCCAGAGCTGCCCCAGCAACTGGCCGTCGGCCGCGCGCACCGGGCAGATGCGCAGGAACGCCCAGCGCGCGGCCAACCCCGCGACGCCGCCGTCGAAGGGCCCGCCCAGGCATTCGAGCCAGGCCCTGTCCTCCGCGCCCAGGCCCAGGCAGGCGCACAGCCGCCAGGCGCCGCCGCCGTCGCAGGTCAGCGCCGCCGCGTCCAGGGCCAGGTGCCCCAGCGCCAGGCGCAGCAGCCCGGCATGATGTCGCTCGCCCACACTCTCCATCGCGCACCCAGTACTCACGGACTGCATCTGCACACTGCTCGCTCAGGCATCCACGGATGCCGCCAGGAAAGTCGGCCATTGCCCTGAGTCTATCCATAATGGCGTTCTGACGTCATGGCTACCCATCGGCTGGCAGGCACAGCTTATCGCCCGCCGGCCACGGAGCGTCCCCGACAAGGAATATCAATTTGACATCATGCAGGGGTGGGCCCTCATGATCTAGGCTAGCCTCATGCCAGAATTCTCCTACAGAAGTTTTCCGCTGGAGCAAGGGAATGCCGGAAGATCCGCGTAACTTCGACTCGGTCATCCTGATCGTCGACGACCAGGTCAGCGACATACAGCTGCTGGGCGAGGCGGCCAGGGGGCTGGGCGTGACGCACTTCGCCGCCGACGGCCGCCAGGCCCTCGAGCTGGCCCGGCGCATCCGCCCGGACGTGGTCCTGCTGGACATCGAGATGCCCGGCATGGACGGCTTCGAGGTGTGCCAGGCGCTGATGGCCGACGCCAAGCTCAGCGACGCCGCGGTGATCTTCGTCACCGCCTACGACCAGGTGGCCCACGAACTGCGCGCCCTGCAGATGGGCGGCGTGGACTTCATCACCAAGCCGATGAACCTGCCGGTGGCCCGCGCGCGCATCCGCACCCACGCGCGCCTGCGGCACATGGCGAAGATCCTCGCCAACCAGGACCCGCTGACCAACCTGCCCAACCGCGCCCTGCTCGGCGACCGCATGGCCCAGGCCATCGAGGGCGCGCGCTGCAACCAGCAGCGCGTCGGCCTGCTGTTGCTGGACCTGGACAACTTCAAGGCGATCAACGACGCCGAGGGCCACTCCCTGGGCGACGCCATCCTGCAGGAGACCGCGCTGCGCCTCAGCCGGCACTGCCGGGCCATGGACACCGTGTGCCGGCCCGGCGGCGACGAGTTCGCCGTGCTGCTGCCGGAGGTGCACAGCCTGGAGGCCATCGGCGATTTCGCCGCGCGGGTGCAGGCGGCCCTCGGCGAGCCCTACGTCATCCGCGGCACCAGCTACCACCTCACCGCCAGCATCGGCATCAGCCTCTACCCCGACGACAGCGACGGCGCCGAGGACCTCTACCGCCACGCCGACGCCGCCATGTACCAGGCCAAGGCCGCCGGGCGCAACGGATACAGCTTCTTCTCGGCGGACATCGAGAGCCGCATGCGCGCCCGCCACCTGCTCGAGCGGCACATGCGCCTGGCCCTGGAGATGGGCGTGTTCGAGGTGTTCTACCAGGCCAAGGTGCACGCCGCCACGCGCGCCATCGTCGGCGTCGAGGCGCTGATCCGCTGGCGCGACGGCGAGGGCCGCCTGGTGCCGCCGGCGGAGTTCATCCCCCTGGCCGAGGAAACCGGGCTGATCGTGCCCATCGGCCAGCAGATCCTCCTGCGCGCCTGCCAGGACGCGCGCGCCTGGAACGACGCCGGCCACCCGCTGACGGTCAGCGTGAACATCTCGGCGGTGCAGTTCCGCAACGAGAACTTCGTCGGCCAGGTGGCCGAGATCCTCGCCCAGACGCGCATGCAGCCGGGCAACCTGGAGCTGGAGATCACCGAGGGCGTGCTGGCCAGCGACCGCTACGCCTCGCGCCAGACACTGGCGGCGCTGCGCGACCTGGGGGTGCGCATCGCCATCGACGACTTCGGCACCGGCTACTCCAGCCTGGCCTACCTCAAGCGCTTCCCGGTGAACGTCCTGAAGATCGACCAGAGCTTCGTCCGCGACATGCTCCAGGACCGCAGCGACTCGGCGATCATCGAGGCCATCATCAAGCTCGCCCAGGCCCTGGACCTGGAGCTGGTGGCAGAAGGGGTGGAATGCCCGAACCAGGAGAGCGCGCTGGTGGCGCTGGGCTGCCCGGTGATGCAGGGCTACCTCTACTGCCGCCCGGTGCCCCGCGACGACATGAGCCGCCTGCTGGCCGACGGCCTGCAGCCATGACCACAGGCACGAGCGCAACGGGAAGGATCGGGTGAAGACGACACCGGGCAACCTCAGGTTCAACCGCTGGTCCTGGGCCGCGCTGGCCCTGGGCGTGTTCTGCTCGGCGCTGGGCGCCTGGCTGGTGCAGCGCGGCAACGAGCAGCAGGCCAGCGCCGCCGTGGCGCAGGAGGCCAGGCGCCTGGCCGACACCGTGCTGGCGCGCATCGAGCTGTACCAGTACGGCCTGCGCGGCGCCCGCGGGGCGGTGCTGACCGCGGGCGAGGCGCACATCAGCCGCGAGGTCTTCCACCGCTACGCCCAGACCCGCGACATCGCCAGCGAATTCCCCGGCGCGCGCGGCTTCGGCTTCATCCGCCGGGTGCCGGCCGAGGCGCTGGACGACTTCCTGCGCAGCGCCCGCGCCGAGGGCCGGCCGGACTTCGCCGTGCGCGAAGTGACGCCCAACCCCGGCGAGCGCTACGTCATCCAGTACCTGGAGCCGGAGCCGGCGAACCTGGCCGCCATCGGCCTGGACGTGGCCTCCGAGCCGCGCCGCCGCCAGGCCGCCCAGGCCGCGCTGCGCACCGGGCTGCCGCGGCTGAGCGCGCCCATCACCCTGGTGCAGGCCTCGGGCGCCTCGCAGCAGTCCTTCCTCATGCTGCTGCCCATCTACCGCGGCGGCGCGACGCCCGCCGACATCGAGCGGCGCCAGGCCCAGGCCATCGGCCTGAGCTACGCGCCGCTGCTGATGCGCGACGTGCTGGACGACCTGCACCTGGACGACCCCGCGGTGCACTTCCAGCTCGCCGACGTGACCGACGGCATCCCCGGCGACACCTTCTACAGCAGCGGCGACGATGCCAAGGCGCCGCGGCTGTACCCGCAGAGCCTGCAGCGCGACGTGTTCGGCCGCCGCTGGCAGATCGACTTCAGCGCCCACCCGGCCTTCGTCCAGCGCCTGCACCCGCTCTCCCCGCCCCTGGTGTTCGGCGCCGGCTGCCTGGGCAGCCTGCTGCTGGCCGCGCTGCTGGGAGCCACGGCGGTCAGCCGCCAGCGCCGCGGCCAGGTGCAGGAGCAGCAGGCGCGGCTGGCGGCGATCGTCGAATCCTCCGCCGACGCCATCGCCGGCAAGAACCTGCAGGGCGAGATCACCAGCTGGAACGCCGGCGCGCAGAAGCTGTTCGGCTACGCCGCCGAGGAGGTGCTCGGGCGCCAGGCCAACGGGCTGCTGGTGCCCGCCGAGCGGGCGGCGGAAGAGGAGCCCCTGCTCAGGCGCGTGGCCCGGGGCGAGCGCCTGCCGCCCTTCGACACCCAGCGCCGGCACAAGGACGGCCGGCTGATCGAGGTGTCGCTGACCGCCTCGCCCATCCTCGGCCCGCGCGGCGAGGTGGTGGGCACCTCGACCACGGTGCGCGACATCACCGCGCAGAAGGCCGCCGAGGCGCGCATCCGCGAACTCAACAGCGGCCTGGAGCGCCAGGTGGCCGAGCGCACCGCGGAACTGGCCGAGGCGAACCGCCTGCTGACCAACGTGCTGCGCTCGGCCTCGGAGGTGTCGATCATCGCCACCGACGCCGGCGGCGTCATCCGCATCTTCAACCGCGGCGCCGAGCGCCTGCTCGGCTACCGTGCCGAGGAAGTGGTCGGCCAGGTCACGCCGCAGCACCTGCACCTGGAGGAAGAACTGGCCGCCCGCGCCGCCCAGCTGAGCGAGGAATACGGCCGCCCGGTGCCGGGCTTCCGCGCCCTGGTGCAGAAGGCCGAGGACCAGGGCGCCGAGACCCGCGAGTGGACCTACGTGCGCAAGGACGGCAGCCGGGTGCCGATGAGCCTGGTGGTCACCGCCATCCGCGACGAGGCCGGCCAGGTCAGCGGCTACCTCGGCATCGCCGTCGACATCACCGAGCGCAGGGCCGCCGAGGACCGCCTGCGCCTGGCCCACGACCAGCTCGCCCTGGCCGCCGAGGCGGCCGGCCTGGGCATCTGGTGGTGGCGCCCGGCGGACGACACCCTGCACTGGAACGAGCGCATGTTCGAGCTGTACCAGCAGCCGCCGGCGCTGAACGGCAACGGCCTGTGTCTGGAGCACTGGCGCGAGCGCCTGCACCCGGAGGACGTCGACGCCACCCTCGCCAGCCTGGCGGACGCGGTGGAAGGCCGCGGCCACTACGAGCCGACCTTCCGCATCAATCGCCCCGACGGCCAGGTGCGCTACATCCAGGCCGCCGCCCGCGTCGAGTACGACGCCGACGGCACGCCGCTGCGCGTCACCGGCATCAACCTGGACATCACCCGCGAGCGCGAGATGCAGGCCTCGCTGCGCCAGGCCAAGGAACAGGCCGACGCCGCCAGCGCGGCCAAGTCCAGCTTCCTGGCCAACATGAGCCACGAGATCCGCACGCCGATGAACGCCGTGCTGGGCATGCTCTTCCTCGCCCGCCAGACCGAGCTGAACCCGCGCCAGCGCGACTACATCGACAAGGCCCACTCCGCCGCCAACGCCCTGCTCGGCCTGCTCAACGACATCCTCGACTACTCCAAGATCGAGGCCGGCAAGCTGCTGCTGGAGGAACACCCCTTCGAGCTGGAGGCGCTGATGCGCGACCTCGCCGTGGTGCTCTCCGGCAACCTCGGCAGCAAGGACGTGGAGATGCTCTTCGACATCGACCCCAACCTGCCCGGCAGCCTGCTCGGCGATCCGCTGCGCCTGCAGCAGATCCTCATCAACCTGGCCGGCAACGCCATCAAATTCACCGACCACGGCCAGGTGGTGGTCAGCGTCCAGCAGCTGGGCCGCACGGGCGAGCGCCTGCGCCTGCGCATCGGCGTGCGCGACAGCGGCATCGGCATCGGCCCGGCGCAGCTGCAGAGCATCTTCGACAGCTTCACCCAGGCCGAGGCCTCCACCACCCGGCGCTTCGGCGGCACCGGCCTGGGCCTGTTCATCTGCAAGCGCCTGGTGGAACTGATGGGCGGCCGGCTGCAGGTGGAGAGCCGGCTGGGCAACGGCAGCCACTTCTGGTTCGACCTGGACCTGGCGGTGGTCGGCGAGCGCCCGCTGAAGGCCGGCTGCGCCGTCATCGACCGGCCGCTGCGGCTGTTGGTGGTGGACGACAACCCCAGCGCCGCCGAGCTGCTGCTGCGCACCTGCGAGTCCCTGGGCTGGCACGCCGACCAGGTCAGCGGCGGCATGCAGGCGGTGGCGCGCTACCGCGAGGCGACGCGCCAGGGCCAGCACTACGACGTGGTGCTGATGGACTGGCGCATGCCCGACCTCGACGGCCTGCGCGCCGCGCGCCTGATCCAGCGCGAGGCCGGGGCGCGCACGCCGCCGACCATCATCATGATCACCGCCTACGGCCGCGAGGTGCTGGCCGACGTGCGCGACGGCGACACCCCGCCCTTCATCGACTTCCTGACCAAGCCGGTCACCCCGCGGCAGCTGGCCGACAGCGTGCAGCAGGCCCTGGGCGGCGAACCCGCCGAAGCGCCCGCCGCCCCCGTGGCCAGCGCCCGCCGCCTGGCCGGGCGGCGCCTGCTGGTGGTGGAGGACAACGCGCTGAACCGCCAGGTGGCCGCCGAGCTGCTGGCCAGCGAGGGCGCCGAGGTGCTGCTGGCCGAGGGCGGCCTGGAAGGCGTCGAGCAGGTGTGCCACGGCGGCGTGCCCCTGGACGCGGTGCTGATGGACGTGCAGATGCCGGACATCGACGGCCTGGAAGCCACCCGGCGGATCCGCGCCGACGGCCGCTTCGCCGCCCTGCCGATCCTCGCCATGACCGCCAACGCCGCCCAGTCCGACCGCGAGGCCTGCCTGCTGGCGGGCATGGACGACCACATCGCCAAGCCGATCGACAAGGAGCGCCTGGTCGGTTGCCTGCTGGCCCACCTGGAAGCGCGGCAGCCCGTCCGCGAAGCGCCGCCGCAGGCACCAGCGGCGGACGCCATCGTCGAGAGCCGCGACAGCGTGCTGGGGCGCTTCGGCGGCGAGGAGAAGCTGATCCACCGCGTGCTGCGCAGCTTCGAGCCGGAGATGGACAAGCTGCTGGAGCGCCTCGACCGGCTGCGCGGCAGCGGCGACGTGAAGGCCGGCGCCGGCCTGCTGCACACCCTCAAGGGCAGCGCCGGGACCATGGGCGCCAGCGCCCTGGCCGAACGCTGCGCGGCCCTGGAGGCCGAGCTGCTGCGCGCCCCGGCCGAGGCCCAGGCGGACGCGCTGGCCGCCCTGCCGGTGGACGAGCTGCGCCAGCTGCTGGCGGTGACGTTGGGCGAACTGCAGGCGCTGTTCGCCGAACCGCCGGGCCTGGCCGAAGGCACGGCCGCGCAGCTCAGCCGCCCGCAGGTGCGCGAACGGCTGGAGGAAATCCTCGCCCTGCTGGAATCGGGCAACCTCGACGCCCTCGACCGCCTGGAGGCGCTGGCCCGCCACCAGCACGCCTGGCCGCGGCATTTCCTGCGCTTCAACGACCTGGTCCAGGCCCTGGACTTCAAGGGTGCGCTGCAGGTGGGCCGGGAGATGCTCGATGAACTGTGAGCCGCACGGCAGCCCACGCGCACGCCCGCTCAAGTCGCTGCACGGGCTGCCGACACATTCCTGCGACAACTTGTCGGGCGTGGCCCTGCGTGCGACATACCGATGGAACGGCCACAGGCGGGAACCATGAGCCTACCCGAGTACCCCGCGGCCAGCGGCGAACGGCAGATCCCCGCGCACCTGCGGCCGGCCCTGCGCGCCTACGTGCTGCAGCACTACCGCGGTTTCCTGCTGGCGATCAACTTCATCGCCATGGCGGCCTACGACGCCTACGTCTTCGCCGACGCCGCGCTGATCCCGGACATGGCGCTGCAGTCGCTGCTGGTGCGCGGCCTGCTCAGCCTGGTCGGCCTGCTGAACATCTACCTGGTGTTCCGCCACAGCCGCAGCGTGCTGCTGATGGACCTGCTGATGCCGCTGCACGACATCGTCTCGGCCATCGCCTGGTTCGAACTGCTCAAGCGCAGCGCCTCGCCGGACGTGCCCACCTTCCTCTACGCCTCGGTGGTGTTCATCGTGCTCGCCAACCTGGGCGTGCGCTATTCCTTCGCCGGCATCCTCGCCTGCTCCCTGGCGATCTCGGCGGTGATCCTCGGCAACGTGGCGCTGATCCACGCCGGCGAGCCCAAGGCGGTGCTGGTGTTCACCCTGGTCTACCTGCCGGTGCTGGTGTTCAGCCTGTTCATCAGCTGGACCAACATCCATGGCGTGCGCCGGGCCTTCCTCGCCGACCTGGAAGGCCAGCGCCAGCGCGCCGAGCTGGCCGAGCTGAACCAGCGCCTGCAGGAGCTGGCCGCCACCGACGCCCTCACCGGCATCGGCAACCGCCGCGCCTTCGACCTGCGCCTGGAGCAGAGCTGGCGGCAGATGCGCAGCCACGGCCGGCCCTTCGCCCTGCTGCTGGCCGACATCGACTACTTCAAGCCCTACAACGACCACTACGGCCACCCGGCCGGCGACCGCTGCCTGTGCGAGGTGGCCACCTGCATGGCCGAGGCCCTGCGCAGCGGCCAGGCGCAGCTGTTCCGCTACGGCGGCGAGGAATTCGTCATCCTCCTCCAGGTGGCCAGCCCGCAGGAACTGCGCCAGGTCGCCGAACGCCTGCGCGAGCGGGTGGCGGAACTGGACATCGAGCACCTGCACCGCCCCGACCGCCTCTGCCGCCTGACCATCAGCCTGGGCGGCGGGCTGTCCGACGGCGCCGCCGGGCCGGACGAACTGCTAGCCCGCTGCGACCGCCTGCTCTACCAGGCCAAGCAGCAGGGCCGCGACCGGGTGTGCCTGGCCGAGGGCTGACGCGCAGGGGAAACCCTGGCCAGGATAATCAGTAAGAACAGGCTCAAGCCGAACTTTCCAGGGTTCCAATCCGGGGAACTCCGACCAGAGTAAATCCCTGATGAAGTATGCCGCTGCGCAAAGCAGAGGCATTGATCAGCGGCTGAAAGCCGGCAGCGCAACAACTTGCCACATCCCCTATTGCCCGAAATAAATGGTCAACACTTCGCCCAGCCGGAAAGCAGCTATTTCCGGCATCCCCGATATTCCTACAGGAATTGCGGATTGGCGGCCGGCCGAGTCCATGGTTGCCTGCATCAGGAACGCATTGGATGCAGGCAAAGGAAGGGTTGTCGAGTCGCAGCGCCAAGTTCCATACATCAGTTCAACAAGAGATATAGACCTTGACGCATGCACGCCCCTTCGACCAGACCAGAAAACTGCTCAACCTTGCCATTCCGATCGGGGTGATCGAAGTGGTAGGCCATTTCCTGGTCCTGACCGATCTGATTGTCGTCGGCAGACTCGGTGCACTGGAATTTGCGGCGGTCGGACTGGCGATCACGTTCTTCTGGGTATTCGTGGTCGTCGGGATTTCCGTCATTTCGGTGGTGGGCGTCCTGGTCGCGGAAAAATGCGCCGGCTCGGTGCAGGAGAATGAAGTCGGTCGTTACGGCGCACAGGGTTTCTGGGTGTGCATCATGATGATCGTGCTCATCGCGCCGGTAATAGGGTTCATGTCGAATCTCCTGGCCTTGACCGGCTTGCAACGCGAGTTACTGCCGATCATCGAAGCCTATACCCACGCCATAGTCTGGGCACTGCCGCCAGCACTTCTGTTCGCCTGGCTGAGAAGCCTCCTGATCGGCCTCGAAGTTTCGGCCCCCATAACCGGGATTGCACTCATGGCTGTGCCGGCCAACCTGGCGCTCAGCATCATTTTCGTCTTCGGTTTTGGTCCATTGCCCAGGCATGGCGTTGCAGGTGCCGGGTACGCGACCGCCCTTGTGAACCTCGCGATGTTTGTAGCGCTGGCAGTCTACGTCTACCGGTGGATGCCGGGCATCCATGCCGCCCTGATGGCCAATATCCTCAAGATGGAACGCAGAATTCTCGTACATATCCTGCGCGTGGGTGGCGGCCAGGGTGTGATTGCCCTGCTTGAGAACGGCATGTTTGCCGTCGTCGCCATTCTGGTGGGGTCATTGTCCGTGGAGGCCCTGGCCGCTCACAACATGGTGTACGCGGTGCTGGAGCTGGGCATTCTCGTCGTGCTCGGGTTTGGCGAAGGCACGATGATCCGCGTTGCAAAAAACATAGGGCTCAAGAACTACTCAATCGCTTACAGAGTCTGTGGAATCGCCCTTGCCTTCAGTTTTGTAATTGCAGCGTTCATCTCAAGCGGCCTGATCTTTTCGCCGGACCTGGTTTCCGCCATCTTTCTATCGGAAGATGGCAACGTCAATGCGGATGACGTAGATATCGTACTCGGCACTTTCGTTGTCGCCGCCAGTCTGTCGTTGTTTTTCGATGCGGCTCAAACAGTCCTTTACCATGCCGTACGTGCAACTCGCGATGAATATATCCCTGTTCTGATCGCATTCTTCGGATACTGGATCGTGGGGCTCGGATGTGGATACCTCTTCGGCTTCACGTTGGATCTCGGGATAGCCGGAATCTGGATAGGGCTGGCCATCGGGCTCTGCGCAATTACCGTGCTGATGGGATTACGCCTGCGCTACCGCTTCCGATATCTGCAGAACAACGCGTCCGGTCCACTGTATTGAATACCGGGTTACCGGATGGACAATTCAACAACGCGAATTCCCATGCCGATAGAGCACACTTATCGGCTGGTAATCAAAAGCGATTTGACGCTCTTCGAGTGGCTCTCTAGCCTCGGCGCAAGGCTGTAGCCACAGCCTTGGAAACGAACTTCCGACGCTTCCAGAGATGCCCCGGCAGACGAGCCGCCCCCCATGGCGGGGCGCTTCGTCGCCCCTCCCCCTGTCCACGGACGCAGCATGATCGTTCACCCCCACCCCAACATGTTCAGCGTGCTGTTCACGCTCAAGGGGTCCATTGCCAGGCGCATCGCCTGGCGCAGCCTGATGGTCACCCTGCTGGCGGCGCTGATCGTGCTGGTCGAGACCCGTCACCCGGCGTTCTTCGCGCGGGTCAACGCCACGCCCTTCACCCTGCTGGGGCTGTCGCTGTCGATCTTCATGAGCTTCCGCAACAACGCCTGCTACGACCGCTGGTGGGAGGGCCGCAAGGCCTGGGGCAAGGTGGTCGTAGAGATGCGCTCGTTCATCCGCGAGAGCGTCGCCATCGGCGACCAGGCGCTGCGCGAGAAGCTGCTGCGCGCGCTCTGCGGCTATGCCCACGCGCTCAACGCGCGGCTGCGGGGCGAGGACGAACTGCAGGCGGCGCGGCCGTGGCTGGCGGCCGATGCGCCGGTGGCACTGCACAACGTCAGCGACGGCATTCTCCAGCAGGTCGGCGGGGCCTGCTCGGCGCAGGCCCGCTGCAACGCCCTCGGCGAGTGGCGCTACGTCACCCTGGAACAGCGCCTGGTGGGGCTCAGCGAGGCGCAGGCGGTGTGCGAGCGGATCAAGGGCACGCCGCTGCCCTTCCCCTACACCCTGCTGCTGCACCGCACCATCTACATCTTCTGCATCCTGCTGCCCTTCGCCATGGCCGAGCCGCTGGGCTGGATGGCGCCGCTGTTCACCACCATCGTCAGCTACACCTTCTTCGGCCTGGACGCCATCAGCAACGAGCTGGAAGACCCCTTCGGCCGCGACGAGAACGACCTGCCCACCGACGCCATGGTCCGCGTCATCGAGCGCGACATCCTCGGCGCCCTGGGCGAGCGCTCGCTGCCGCCGCCGCTGGCGCCGGTGGACTGCATCCTCAGCTGAAGGGCGAGGCGCGGTTCATTGCCGCGATTCGCAGGGCTTGCCGGGCTTGAGGTGGGCGACGAAGTTGCAGGGCCGGTGGCGGGCGTCTAGCTGCTCGGCGAGGATGCCTTCCCAGGCGGTGCGGCAGGCATTGGTGGAGCCCGGCAGGCAGCACACCAGGGTGCCGTTGGCCAGGCCGGCCAGGGCGCGGGTCTGCACGGTGGAGGTGCCGATGTCGAGGATCGACAGCGCGCGGAACAGCTCGCCGAAGCCCTCGACCTGCTTGTCCAGCAGGCAGGCGACCGCCTCGGGGGTGCTGTCGCGGGCGGTGAAGCCGGTGCCGCCGGTGACCAGCACCACCTGGACGTCATCGTCGGCGATCCAGGTGGCGACCTGGGCGCGGATCCTGTACAGGTCGTCCTTGAGCAGCACGCGGGCGGCCAGGCGGTGGCCGATCTCCACCGAGCGGCTGGCCAGCAGCTCGCCGGACGTGTCGTTGTCGAACGTGCGGGTATCGCTGACGGTCAGCACGGCGATATTCAGCGGAACGAATTCCGCATTGGGTTTGACGCTCACGCCTTCATCTCCGAACAGGGAATTCGCAGCCACGCTAGAGACAACCCCATACCCCGTCCAATCGATATGGCAGACTGAACGATCGACGCTCTCTATCGGCGCTTCCGGCCTTTCGCGGCCTGCTTTCACGCATGATGGGACCGGCCTATCGGGCGGTCGGCAGCAACGATTGGACGCCGCCCGCAACGCCCGGTAACGTGCCGTTCATCCGGGCCGGACGAGCAGCCCCACGACGAGACCGACGGCGCAGCGCCGCACGTTCGGCTACACACTAGAACGACACCGGCCAGGCCTTCGCCCCCACCACCCGACAGGCAGCTCCCATGGACATCAAGCAGCTCAAGTTCCTCATCGCCCTGGACCAGACCCGGCACTTCGGGCAGGCTGCCGCGCTCTGCCACATCACCCAGCCCACGCTGTCCATGCGCCTGCGCAACCTCGAGGACGAGCTGGACCTGGTGCTGGTGACCCGCGGCCAGCGCTTCGAGGGCTTCACCGAGGCCGGCGAGCGCATCCTGGCCTGGGCCCGCACCCTGCTGGCCGCCTACGACGGCCTGTTGGCCGAGGCCGCCAGCTGCCGCGGGCAACTGGTGGGCAGCCTGCGCCTGGGCCTGGTGCCGCTGTCCAGCTTCAACCCCATGCAGGTGCTCAAGCCGCTGTCCCAGCGCTACCCGGAGCTGCAGTTCCAGCTGTCGTCGCTGAGCTCGGAGCAGATCATCGACGGCCTCAGCCGCAACCAGCTGGACCTGGGCATCTGCTACCTCGACCAGGTCAACACCAGCTACTTCGAGGTGCTGGAACTGGCCACCACCACCATGGGCCTGCTGCACGACGTGCGGCACTTCCAGTTCGACGACGGCGAGCTGCGCTGGGACAGGCTCAACGACATCCCCCTGGGGCTGCTGAGCAAGGGCATGCACTACCGCCAGTCCGTCGACCTGAGCTTCCGCAGCCGCGGCATGGACCCGCTGCCGGTGCTGGAGAGCGACTCCAGCTTCCAGCTGATCCAGGCCATCGGCGAAGGCATGTGCTGCGCCATCATGCCGCTGAACTGCGGCCTGGAAACCCTCAGCGAGCACCTGAAGATCACCCCCATCGCCGGCGCCAGCATCCACAGCCCCATCGGCCTTCTGCAGCGGCGCACCGAGCCGCGCTCGGCCCTGGCGGAAAAATGCTTCGCCGAGGCGCGCACCATCCTCGCCGGGGAAGACCCGAGCGAATGAGCCACTGAAACCCAGGTGCCGCCCGGCACCCCGGAGCCCGCATGACCCCCCCCCGAACCCCACGCTGCCGACGCAGCAGCCGAACGCCGAACCCAGCCGGCCCCTGCGCCGGCAACTGCTGTGGCTGGCCGCCCTGTGGCTGGGCGGCGTCGGCAGCGTCCTGCTGGCCGCCGAGCTGATCCGCCTGGCCATGGCCGCCGCCGGCATGAACAGCCACTGACGCGCCGCTAGCCGCGGCGCTTCGCCAGGTTCAGCGCCACGGCCGCGCGGATCAGCGCGCGCAGCGCCGCCTCGTCCAGCACGTCGCCCTGGTGGATGTCGATGGCCCGCCGCGTCGTGCCTTCGAGGCTGGCATTGAACAGCCCCGCCGGGTCCTCCAGCGCCGCGCCCCTGGCGAAGGTCAGCTTCACCACCTGCCTGTAGGTCTCGCCGGTGCAGAGGATGCCGGCCCGGGACCACACAGGCACGCCCCGCCACTTCCACTGCTCGACCACCTCAGGCTCCGCCTCGTGCACCAGCGCCCGCACCCGCGCCAGCACCTCGCCGCGCCAGTCGCCCAGCTCGGCGATCCGCGCCGTGATCAGGGCAGCAGCGTCGTCCTCTTCTTTCGTCATCGCACTCGTCCTCCCGCGCGCCGGCGGTTGCCGGCATGACCGCTTGAGTATCGACCAGGCGCGCGGTCGCGGCAGGACAGATCGTCAGGGGAGCGTTGCCGGCGGCTCCGCTGCCACCTCGAAGATGGCCCCTTCGATGCCGAGCACCTCGCCGGTGTCGGCATAGATGCCCACGCCCTTCTCCCAGACGTTCTTGATGCGCCCGTCGGCGCAGCGGATGCGGTAGGTCAGCTCGTAGGGCTCGCGGCGCAGCAGCGCCTGCTGCACGCCGGCCCAGACGTATTCGGCGTATTCCTCGAGGATCAGCGTGCTGTAGCTGTGCTCGTAGGTGTCGGTCAGGTACTGCGCCGGGTAGCCGGTGAGCTGCAGGCAGCCGGCGCTGACGAATTCCATGGTCCACTGGCGGTTGTTGCGCCCGCGGTAGATCAGCCCGGGCAGGCCGTCGAGCAGGCTGGCGGCACCGCGCCGGCTGGCCTCCAGGCGGGCGTCCTGGCGGCGCTGGCTGGTGGCGTCGCTGAGCGACAGGTAGAGCGCCTCGGCGTCACCGTCCAGCTGCACGTCGAACCAGCGCAGGCGCCCGTGGGCGTCGATGAAGCGCAGGCACTGCCGCGCGCCTTGGCCCTGGCGGGCCTGGCTCAGCACCGCGCGCCAGCCGGGCAGGTCCTCCTGGTGCAGGCAGGCGGCCAGTTCCTCGCCCAGGCCGCTGTCGCCCATCAGCGTGCGCCAGGCGCGGTTGGCCCGGCGGATGCGGCCGCGGCCGTCCAGGTGCAGCAGCGCCACCGGGTAGCGGTCGCCGTCGTCGCGGGTGTCGGCGGGCGGGGTCGCCATGCTCGTCCTCCTCATTGCAGGCCGCCGCCGCGGTGGACCCAGGCGGCCAGTTCCAGGCGCGAGCCCAGGTGGAACTTGCGCAGCAGGTTCTTCACGTAGATCTTCACGGTGCCGTCGCTGATGCCCAGCTCGCGGGCGATGCGCTTGTTGCTCAGGCCCTGGGCGATCAGCGCCAGGGTCTGGCCCTCGCGGGCGGTGAGCTCGTCCGCTGCCGGCGCCGCGGCCGGCGCGGGCTCGGCGAGCAGCGCCACCAGGCTGTCGTCCAGCTGCACCGAGCCGCGGCTGCAGCCACGCACGTAGGCCAGCAGCGCCTCCGGCTCGGTGTCCTTGAGCAGGTAGCCCTCGGCACCCAGGCGCAGGGCGGCGGCCAGCTCGGTGCGCTCGGCCGAGGCGGTGAGTACTATCACCTGGCTGTCCAGCTCCAGTTGGCGCAGCTCGTCGAGCACCTGCAGGCCGCCCAGGCCGGGCATGTGCAGGTCCAGCAGGATCAGCTCCGGGCTCAGCTGGCAGGCCAGGCTGATGCCCTCGCGGCCGCTGGAGGCCTGGCCGACCACGGTGAACTCGCCGCTTTCGCCGAACAGCTCGGCCAGGCCGCGGCGGAACAGCGGGTGGTCATCGATCAGCAGCAAGGTGGCGTTGTGCATCGGCTTTCTCCTCCGGTTGGGCGGCCACGCCGGGTAGCCGCAACGCGACCCGCGTGCCCCGTGGCGGGATGGTCTTCACGCTCAGGCTGGCGCCGATGGCCAGGGCCCGCTCGCGCATGATCGACAGGCCGAAGTGGCCGGTCTCGCCGCTGGCCTGCAGGCCGATGCCGTCGTCCTCGACCGCCACCCGCAGCTCGCCCCGGGCCAGGCGCAGGTCGATGCGCGCGGTGCGCGCATGGGAGTGGCGGACGATGTTGGCCAGCGCCTCGCGGACGATCTGCAGCACCTGCAGGGCCTGCTCGTCGTCGAGCAGGCCGTCGGGCAGGCGGTTGTCCAGCTCGAAGACGATGGTGCTGCGCCGGCCGAATTCCTCCACCGAATCCAGCAGCGACTGGCGCAGGCTGCGCCCGTCCAGGCTCAGGCGGGCGTTGCCGATCAGCTCGCGGACCTGGCGCTGCACCGCCTGCAGGCCGTGGCGCAGTTCCTCCAGCAGCGGCGCGGCCTGTTGCGGGCGTTGCAGCTGGCCCTGCAGGCGGTTCGCCTGGAAGGCCAGGAAGCCCAGCTGCTGGGCCACCGAATCGTGCAGCTCGCGGGCCAGCAGGGTGTCCTGGCCGTGGCGCTCCAGGCGCAGCCGCGCACGCTGCCGGGCGATGCCGTGGACGCTGACGGCCAGCAGCGGCAGCCAGGCCAGCAGCGCCCGGTGCTGGCGGCCGGTGAAGTCCTGCAGCGCCAGCGCGGCCTGGCCGCCCTGCTCCAGCGGCCAGAGCTGGCGCGGCTCGCCGCGCGCCCGGCAGGGGCGGCACGGGCCGGCGCGCAGGGCCGGCAGGTCGCGCAGCGGGCAGTCGGCCTCGGCGCAGAAGGCCGCCGGGCGCCGCAGCGGCTCCGCCAGGCCGGGCTCGTCCAGCAGCAGGCACGGCGCCGCCTCCGGATGGGCCGCCGCCAGGTCGGCGAGCAGGCGCGCCAGCGGCGCCCAACTGCCCGGTTCCTCCAGCAGGCCCCGCAGCAGCTCGGCCTCGGCGCGCCGCGGCGCGGCCGCGACGGCGCCTGCAAGCCATCGTTGCCGCCAGAGATCCAGCCACCCCGCACGCCGTGCACCCATGCCCAGCCCTCGTTCGCAAGTGCCATACAGGCAGCAACTTTCATGCCCCCGGCGCGGCCTCCCCGCGGCCCTTACCCCTTTGGAGATATCACCTCCTGCGGATTGAGCGGTTATTCGCATCAGGAAAATATCTTCCCCAACGCGAAACACGAAAGTTCGCCGCCGCCAGCGCCCGGATGCGCACCAACTCAAGGCCCCGCGCCTCAGGATCGGGCACGGCGGCGGCCCACCCAGCGAGGAAGCCATGACCGATACCGCTCTCTCCGGCAGCGCCCCGCCGCTGCCCAGCCTGCCCCGCTACGACGCCCTGCCGCGCCTGGCCGGCGGCCACGCGCTGCTGGTGATGCAGCGGGCCGACGCCGACTACGCCCATGCCCTGGCCAGCCGCCTCGGCCTGGCCCCCGGCGAGCTGGAACTGCTGGCCAGCGGCCCGCAGGGCCCGCAGCGCGCCCTGCTGGAACGCCTGGACAGCGCCAGCGTCGGCCTGCAGTTGCTGCTGTGCGGCGACGAGGCCTTCCTCTGGCCGCTGCACGCCCTGGCCCGCCAGGCCGGCCTGCGCCCCGACGAGATCCACCTGCTGCGCCGCGGCGAGGACACCCGCACGCTGTACTGCGTGCACTGCGGCACCTTGCAGGGCACCGGCAGCGGCGACCGCCACGACTGCCAGCACTGCGGCGTGCATCTCGAAGTACGGCGGCATTTCTCCCAGCGCCTGGGCGCCTACCTGGGTGTGTGCGCCGATGCCGACCAGCCCTATGCGGAGGCCCGCCCATGAGCGCCTTCTTCGACGTGCGGGTGAGCGCCGTGCGCGCCATCACCCCGGTGATCCGCGAATTCACCTTCGAGGCCATGGACGGCGCGCTGCCCGGTTTCTCCGCCGGCAGCCACGTGCAGCTGTGCCTGCCCAACGGCCTGCGCAACGCCTACTCGCTGCTGGGCGACCCGGCCGACGCCAGCCACTACCGCATCGCCGTGCGCCGCCAGGAGAAGTCCCGCGGCGGCTCGCGCTACCTGCACGAACAGCTCCGGGTGGGCGACCGGCTGCGCGTCGGCGCGCCGGCCAACCTGTTCGCCCTGCACGGCGAGGCGCGCCGGCACATCCTGGTGGCCGGCGGCATCGGCATCACGCCCTTCCTCGCCCACTGCCGCGAGCTGCTGCGCCGCGGCGCGGACTTCGAACTGCACTACGCCTACCGCGCCGGCCTGAGCGACGCCTACCTGGGCGAGTTGCGCGAGCTGCTGGGCGAGCGCCTGCACGAATACGACGGCGTGCAGCGCGCGCTGGACCTCAACCAGGTGCTGCGCCACCGCCCGCTGGGCAGCCACGTCTATGCCTGCGGCCCGCAGCGCCTGCTGCTGGCCCTGCGCGAGCAGGCCGCGGCGCTGGGCTGGAGCGACTCGCGGGTGCACTGGGAAGCCTTCGCCGCCCCCGAACCCGGCCAGCCGTTCCGCGTGGAGCTGGCGCGCAGCGGCCGCCAGCTGGACGTGGGCGCCGAGCAGAGCCTGCTCGAAGCCCTGGAAGGCGCCGGCGTGGAAGTGCCCAGCCTGTGCCACGGCGGGGTCTGCGGCCAGTGCCGCACGCCCTACCTCAAGGGCGAGGTGGAGCACCGCGACCACTTCCTCGACAGCCGCGAACGCGAAGGCAGCCTGATGCCCTGCGTATCCCGCGGCTGCGGCCCGATCCTGCTCGACCTCTAGGAGACCCGACGCCATGCCCACGACCCTCAAGCCGGTGGAGCGCTACCGCGAATCCTTCAGCTTCGCCAACAGCCCGGAGGCCATCCGCCGCTTCCCGTTCCCCTTCCCGGAGGACCAGTACCAGTACTCGGTGAACATCGAGCCGGCGGTGCCGCGCGACCCGGGCTCGGTGTTCGAGCACCTGTTCGACATCGACGAGCACTACCGCTCCGAGGTGGCCGAGCGCGCCCTGGTGCTGGAGCGCGACCCGTCGCGCTGCCTGGTGATGCCGCACATGCAGCCGGCCGCCTGGGACGCCCTGGCGCTGCTGATGGAGCGCCTGGCCAGCGACTACCCGCAGTACTTCCAGCTGCGCCGCGACGGCGAGCGCTGGGAGTGGCGCAACCTGGCCCTGGGCATCCACCAGCACTTCACCTACGGCGACGCCGCCACCCTGCCCTGCGAGCCGCTGGAATACATCACCCGCCAGGTGCAGGGCGACTTCGCGCTGCTCGACCAGCGCGACGGCGACCTGTTCATGGACGCCGGCATGGTCACCGGGCCGGCCGACTGGTCGCTGGCCTTCGACGCCGGCATGAGCTTCAAGCAGTGGCATTCGCCGGTGCCCATGGCGCACCAGATGGGCATTTTCGACCGCGCCCTGAAGTACCTGCTGAACCTGCAGGTGGGCCAGCCGATGCGCCGGCTGAACTGGACCATGACCATCAACCCGCGCCTGGACACCTCGCCCGAGACCTACCACGAGTGGGGCGCCGACCGCGGCACCGTCACCGCGCAGAACGCAGGCGAGCTGGTGCACCTGCGCGTGGAGCTGCAGGTGATGGCGCGCCTGCCGCGCAGCCATGCGCTGATGTTCAGCATCCGCACCTACCTGATCGGCATGAACGAGCTGGCCACCCAGCCGCACTGGGCCCGGCGCCTGTACCGCGTGCTGCGCGACCTGCCCGAGCCGATCGCCGACTACAAGGGCCTGACCCGCTACCGCGGCGCCCTGCTCGACTGGCTGCGGCCGTTCGATCCGCAAGCCTGAAGAACCGCCACCCACTACAAGAGGATCACCCCATGGCCAATTCCTGGCGCATCAGCGCCCTGCGTGAACGCCACCTGGCACTTGGCTCCAAACTCGAGGACTGGAACGGCATGGGCACCGCCTGGACCTACGCCAGCGACCTCGCCGACCACCACGAGGCGATCCGCACCCGCGCGGGCCTCATGGACGTGTCCGGGCTGAAGAAGGTGCACTACGTCGGCCCCCACGCCGAGAGCCTGCTGGACTGGGCCACCACCCGCGACATTTCCAAGCTGTACCCGGGCAAGTCGGTGTACGCCTGCATGCTCGACGAGGACGGCAAGTTCGCCGACGACTGCATCGTCTACCGCACCGGGCCCAACGCCTTCATGGTGGTGCACGGCGCCGGCGGCGGCCACGAGATGCTGATCCGCTCGGCCCAGGGCCGGCAGGTCGCGGTGCTGTTCGACGACGACCTGCACGACCTGTCGCTGCAGGGCCCGCTGGCGGTGGACTTCCTCGCCGAGCACGTGCCGGGCATCCGCGAGCTGCCCTACTTCCACCACCTGCAGGGCAAGCTGTTCGGGCACCCGGTGATGATCTCGCGCACCGGCTACACCGGCGAGCGCGGCTACGAGATCTTCTGCAAGGCCGCCGACGCCCCGGCGATCTGGGACGGCATCCTGGAAAAGGGCAAGGACCTGGGCATCATCCCCTGCGCCTTCACCGCCCTGGACTGGCTGCGGGTGGAGAGCTACCTGCTGTTCTACCCCTACGACAACTCGCAGATGTACCCCTTCGCCGACGAGAAGGCCGGCGACAGCCTCTGGGAGCTGGGCCTGGACTTCACCGTGTCGCCCGGCAAGCAGGACTTCCGCGGCGCCGGCGAGCACTACCGGCTCAAGGGCCAGGAGCGCTTCCGCATCTTCGGCGTGCTGCTCGACGGCGAGCAGGCGGCCCAGGCCGGCGACACCCTGTGGCACGCCGGCCAGGAGGTGGGGCTGATCACCTGCGCCATGTACTCGCGCCTCACCGGCCGCTCCATGGCCATCGCCCGCCTGAGCACCAACTGCGCCGAGCAGGGCGTGCCGCTGCAGGTGCGCGGCAGCCTGCAGGCCGGCGCCATCGCCCACACCCTGCCCTTCGACGACCCCGAGAAGAAAAAGCGCACCGCCAAGGGCTGAGCGCCTCCGCCCGGCCCGCCGGGCGGCCTTCCACCACGCCGCGAGAACGCAAATGGACACCCACTACATCCTCACCATCGACTGCCCGGCGCGCTCCGGGATAGTCGCCGCCGTCAGCACCTACCTGGCCGGGCGGCAGTGCTACATCAGCGAGCTGTCGCAGTTCGACGACGAGATCACCGGGCGCTTCTTCATGCGCGCCGTGTTCCGCTTCGACGCCGACGCCAAGGGCGACATCCAGGCCCTGCGCGACGGCTTCGAGGACGTCGCCGTGCCCTTCGACATGCACTGGCAGCTGTTCGACAGCCAGCGGCCGATGCGCGTGCTGCTGATGGTCAGCAAGTTCGACCACTGCCTGGCCGACCTGCTCTACCGCCACGCCAAGGGCGAACTGGACATGCAGATCACCGCCATCGTTTCCAACCACCTCGACCTGCGCCCCATGGCCGAACGCGAGGGCATCCGCTTCATCTACCTGCCGGTGACCAAGGACACCAAGGCCCAGCAGGAAGCCGAGCTGCTGAAGATAGTCGCGGAGACCGGCACCGAACTGGTGGTGCTCGCCCGCTACATGCAGATCCTCTCCGACGACCTGTGCAGGCAGCTCTCCGGCAAGGCCATCAACATCCACCACTCCTTCCTGCCCGGCTTCAAGGGCGCCAAGCCCTACCACCAGGCCTACGAGCGCGGCGTGAAGCTGATCGGCGCCACCGCGCACTACGTCACCAGCGACCTCGACGAGGGCCCGATCATCGAGCAGGAAGTGCAGCGCGTGGACCACGCCTACAGCCCCGAGGCGCTGGTGGCCATCGGCCGCGCCACCGAGACCGTCGCCCTCTCCCGGGCGCTCAAGTACCACCTGCAGCACCGCGTGTTCATCAACCGCGACAAGACCGTGATCTTCTCCTGACAACTACGAACGTGGAGCACCGGACATGAAGCAAAGAGTCGCCATCATCGGCGCCGGCCCCAGCGGCCTGGCCCAGCTGCGCGCCTTCCAGTCGGCGAAGGAAAAAGGCGCCGACATTCCCGAACTGGTCTGCTTCGAGAAGCAGGCCGACTGGGGCGGCATGTGGAACTACACCTGGCGCACCGGCCTGGACGAGCACGGCGAGCCGGTGCACGGCAGCATGTACCGCTACCTCTGGTCCAACGGGCCGAAGGAATGCCTGGAGTTCGCCGACTACAGCTTCGACGAGCACTTCGGCCGGCCCATGGGCTCCTACCCGCCGCGCGAGGTGCTCTGGGACTACATCAAGGGCCGCGTGGTCAAGGCCGGCGTGCGCCCCTACATCCGCTTCAACACCACGGTGCGCAACGTCACCTGGGACGAGGCCAGCGGCACCTTCGAGGTCACCGCCCACAGCTACGACGACGACCGCACCTACAGCGAGGCCTTCGACTACGTGGTGGTCGCCAGCGGCCACTTCTCCACGCCCAACGTGCCCTACTTCGACGGCTTCGAGAGCTTCGCCGGGCGCGTGCTGCACGCCCACGACTTCCGCGACGCCCTGGAGTTCCAGGGCAAGGACGTGCTCATCGTCGGCGGCAGCTACTCGGCCGAGGACATCGGCTCGCAGTGCTTCAAGTACGGCGCGCGCTCCATCACCAGCTGCTACCGCAGCGCCCCGATGGGCTACAAGTGGCCGGAGAACTGGGAGGAAAAGCCGCTGCTCACCCGCGTCAAGGGCAGCACCGCCTTCTTCGCCGACGGCAGCAGCAAGCGCGTCGACGCCATCATCCTGTGCACCGGCTACAGGCACCACTTCCCCTTCCTGCCCGAGGAGCTGCGGCTGAAGACCGACAACCGCCTGTGGCCGCTGAACCTCTACAAGGGCGTGTTCTGGGAGCAGAACCCGCGGCTGATCTACCTCGGCATGCAGGACCAGTGGTACAGCTTCAACATGTTCGACGCCCAGGCCTGGTACGCCCGCGACGTCATCCTCGGGCGCATCGCCCTGCCGGAGCCGGCGCTGATGCGCGCCGAGGACCTGGCCTGGCGCCAGGAGGAGGAAACCCTGGAGAACGCCCGGCAGATGTTCGAGTTCCAGGGCGAGTACATCCGCCAGCTGATCGAGGCCACCGACTACCCCAGCTTCGACATCGCCGAGGTGAACAACACCTTCCTGCAATGGAAGCAGGACAAGTACGAAAACATCATGGGCTACCGCGACAAGTGCCACCGCTCGCTGATCACCGGCACCCTGGCCACGCCGCACCACACGCCCTGGCTGCAGGCCCTGGACGATTCGCTGGAGGCCTACCTCGCCGACCAGCCGGTGGACCAGCTCAGGAAAGCCCTCTGAGCCCTCTCCCGGGGCGGCCCCGCCGCCCCGCCTTGCGTGGAGCACGACCATGAACCTGCC
This sequence comes from Pseudomonas delhiensis, assembly GCF_900187975.1. Lineage (GTDB taxonomy): Bacteria > Pseudomonadota > Gammaproteobacteria > Pseudomonadales > Pseudomonadaceae > Pseudomonas > Pseudomonas delhiensis. The sequence continues at coordinate 24,841 of NZ_FZPC01000016.1, forward strand.
CGTGACGAGCCGCCCCCTGGAGCCGGCCCTGTTCGCCCGCGCCCCGGCGCTGGAGCGCCACCGCGTCGCCCCCGGCGGCCTGACCGTGCTGGCCCTGGAAGCCGGCGACCGCCTGCAGGTCGTCGACCTGGAAGGCGACCAGGCCGCCGAGCTGCTGGCCTTCACCACCGACGGCCGGCCGGCGCTGGCCGAACTCGGCCTGGCGCCCAGCCCCGGCGCCGCCTTCATCCACCACCTGCTGCACGACGGCAGCCGCGAGGCCGCCCACGTCAGCGCCGGCCTGGCGCGGCGCGGCGTCGACTGCCGCCACTTGCCGAGCCCCGCGCGGCTGTGGGAGAGCGGTACGCCGGCCGGCTACAGCCGCACACTCGACGCCGGTGCGGCGCTGCTGGTGCTGGTCGCCGCCCCCGGCGGACGCACGGCGGTGGACAGCCAGGCGCGGGCCAGCGAACTGCGCCTGCTGGTGCACCGCGCCAACCCGCGCCAGGTGCTCGCCCCGCCGCTGCCGGCGCCGTTGGGCGAGGTGCTGGACGAATTCACCATCCGCCCCGGCACAGCCAACGCCTACACAGTCGCCGCCGGGCAATACATCCAGGTGCTCGACGTCGCCGGCCGGCAGTGCTCGGACTTCGTCGCCTTCGTCCGCCGCGGCCTGGACGCCGGCCGCGAGATCGACCTCGACCCCACCGTCACCCGCACCCTCAACGGCAACGCCTACCCCGGCCCGGGCCTGTACAGCCGCTTCTACGACCGCGACCTGCAGCCGATGCTGGAGGTGCTGCGCGACACCGTGGGCCGCCACGACACCTTCGCCCTGGCCTGCACCGCGCGCTACTACGAGGCCCAGGGCTACTTCGGCCACGCCAACTGCAGCGACAATCTCAGCCGCGCCCTCGCCGCCCACGGCGTGCGCGGCCGCGCCGGCTGGCCGGCGATCAACTTCTTCTTCAACACCGGGGTGGACGCGCACCAGCAGCTGACCCTCGACGAGCCCTGGTCGCGCCCCGGCGACTACGTGCTGCTGCGCGCCATGACCGACCTGGTCTGCGCCAGTAGCTCCTGCCCCGACGACATCGACCCGGCCAACGGCTGGCAGCCCACCGACATCCACGTCCGCGTGTACAGCGAAAAGGAGCGTTTCAGTATCGCCATGGCCAACCGCAAGACGCCCGACGCCGACCCGGTGCTGACCCGCGAAAGCGGCTTCCACCCCGGCACCTCCGCCCTCACCCGGCAGTTCGTCGACTACCGCGGCTTCTGGACGCCGACCCACTTCGACGGCTACGGCGCCATCGAGGAGTACCACGGCTGCCGCGAGAAGGTGGCGGTGATGGACCTTTCCGCCCTGCGCAAGTTCGAGGTGCTGGGCCCCGACGCCGAGGCACTGCTGGACTACTGCCTGACCCGCGACGTGCGCAAGCTCGCGGTGGGTCAGGTGGTCTACTCGGCCATGTGCTACGAGCACGGCGGCATGCTCGACGACGGCACCCTGCTGCGCCTGGGGCCGGACGCCTTCCGCTGGATCGGCGGCGAGGACTACGCCGGCGACTGGCTGCGCGAGCAGGCGCAGAAGCTGGGCATGAAGGTGTGGGTGAAGAGCGCTTCCGAGCAGATCCACAACATCGCCGTGCAGGGCCCGCTGGCCCGCGAACTGCTCAAGGGCATGGTGTGGACGCCGGGCACCCAGCCGAAGCTGGAGGACCTGGGCTGGTTCCGCTTCCTCAGCGGCCGCCTGGACGACTACAACGGCCCGCCGCTGATGGTCTCGCGCACCGGCTACACCGGCGAGCTGGGCTACGAGCTGTGGTGCCACCCGAGCGACGCCATGGCCGTGTGGAACCGCCTGTGGCAACTGGGCGAGCCCCTGGGCCTGGTGCCCCTGGGCCTGCACGCGCTGGACACGCTGCGCATCGAGGCCGGGCTGGTGTTCGCCGGCTACGAGTTCGACGACCAGACCGACCCCTTCGAGGCCGGCATCGGCTTCTGCGTGCCGCTGAAGACCAAGCAGGCCGACTTCATCGGCAAGGATGCCCTGCTAAGGCGCAGCGCCAACCCGCAACGCCGCCTGGTGGGGCTGGAACTGGAGGGTAACGAGACGGCGCACCACGGCGACTGCGTGCACGTCGGCCGCGCCCAGGTGGGCGTAATCACCAGCGCCACCCGCTCGCCGCTGCTGGGCAGGAACATCGCCCTGTGCAGGCTGGACGTGGGTTACTGCGAGCCGGGCACGCCGGTGCAGGTCGGCAAGCTCGACGGCCAGCAGAAGCGCATCCCCGCGCGGGTGGCCGCCGGCACCGTGGCCTACGACCCGCAGAAGAGCCGCGTGCGCGCCTGAGGCGCTTTCTGGAGTGGCTTTTGCAAGGCTGCAGCCAGACACGTCGCTCGCAGCCCCAGGAGGAAAGGCCGATGTGGTTCAGCAAGGCATCCCGCAACCTGGCCGAGGAACTCGGCCAGTGGCTCGACCAGCTTCCCAGCGCACCGGACACGGCGCCCCCGCGGCACTGCGAACCGCGCCTGCGTAGCAGCCTGGAGCGCCTGCAGAGCGGCTGGCACGAACTGTTGAGCTTCCGCCAGCACGCCGAACGCCAGGCGCCGCCGCCCTGCAGCGCCGAGGAATACGCCGCGCTGACGAAACGCCTGGCCCAGGCCGAACAGCAGAACCTGCAATTGCGCGGCGAGCTGGAACAGCAGCAGGGTCAGCTGACGGCCCTGGAGGCCGAGCGCCGCCAATGGCAGGAGGAACGCGAGGTCTGGGAGCTGACCCAGCGCACCCTCACCGAGGGCTGCTGGGCGATGAACGTGGTCAACGGCGACCCCGACCACCCGCACAACCTGATCCGCTGGTCCGAGCAGTTCCGCGAGCTGATCGGCTACAGGCGCGAGGAATTCCCCGACGGCTGGGACAGCTACTTCGGCGTGGTCAACCCGGACGACCTGAAGACGGTCATGCAGACCTTCAACGCCGCCATGGCCGACGCCAGCGGCGACGGTTCCTACGCCGTGGAATACCGCATGCGCCACAAGACCCGCGGCGAGGTCTGGTTCCGCGAACGCGGCCGCTGCCTGCGCGACGGCCGCGGCCGGCTGCTGTACGTCACCGGCGCGGTGCGCGAGATCAGCGACGAGAAAGCCGCCGCGGCCCTGCACGAACGCGAGCAGGCGAACATCCAGGCCACCTACGGGCAGATCGCCCAGGTCGCCGGGGTGATCCGCGGCATCGCCGAACAGACCAACCTGCTGGCCCTCAACGCCGCCATCGAAGCCGCCCGCGCCGGCGACCAGGGCCGCGGCTTCGCCGTGGTGGCCGACGAGGTGCGCAACCTGGCGCGGCGCACCCAGGAATCGGTGCAGCAGATCCAGGCGATGCTGCAGCAGCACTGAACCAGCAGGACGCACGCTTCTCGTACTCGTAGGAGCGAGCTTGCTCGCGAACGGTGCTCGCCGGCAGCAGCTGTGCTTGAGATGAACGCCGCCCCCTCTCCCCAGCCCTCTCCCTTCAGGGAGAGGGCTGGGGAGAGGGGGCTCTCAACCCCAACACCTCTATCCCCCTGTAGGAGCGGGCCCTGCCCGCGATTTCGCGCGCAGGGCGCGCTCCTACATGGCAATGGCGCGAATGGGACAGCATCCACGATGGCCCCTACGCCACCTGCCCTCCCCCCGCCAGCTTCAGCCCGACGATCCCACCCACGATCATCACCAGGCACAACGCCTTCAACGCCCCCAGCGGCTCGCCGAGGAACAGGCTGCCGTAGGCCACCGTGCCCAGGGTGCCGATGCCCACCCACACGGCGTAGGCCAGGCCCAGCGGCAGCTCGCGCACGGACAGGCTCAGCAGGTAGATGCTCAGCGCCAGGAACACCCCGCAGTACAGGCTCGGCCCGAGCCGGGTGAAGCCCTCGGTGCGGGGGATGATCGAGGCGTAGAGCACTTCGCAGAGCCCCGCCAGGACCAGGTAGCCCCAGCCGTTCAACCAGGCCATCGGTCATTTCTCCTTTCCCAAAAAGAACGCCGACGCGGGGGCGTCGGCGCAGGGTGGCACTAGGGGCTCAGACGGCGTCTTCGCCCAGCTCGCCGGTGCGGATGCGCACGATGCTCTCCAGGTCCTGGACGAACACCTTGCCGTCGCCGATCTTGCCGGTGCGCGCCGCCTTGAGGATGGCGTCGACGGCGGCCTGGCACAGGGCGTCGGCGACCACCACTTCCAGCTTCACCTTGGGCAGCAGCTCCACGACGTACTCGGCGCCCCGGTAGACCTCCGAATGGCCCTTCTGCCGGCCGTAGCCCTTGACCTCGGTGGCGGTCACGCCATGCACGCCGGCCTCGGTCAGCGCCAGGCGCACGTCGTCCAGGCGGAACGGCTTGATGATCGCGGTGATGAGTTTCATGGCAGCGATCCTCAGTTGGAGTACTTGTAGCCGACTTCGCCGTGGGCAGAGAGGTCCAGCCCGTCCACCTCGGCTTCCTCGTCCACGCGCAGCCCGCCGCACAGCGCCGCGGCCACCTTGAAGGCGACCAGGCTGGTGATGGCCGAGAAGCCGATGCTGAACAGCAGCACGCCGCCATTGACCAGCAGCTGGTCGAACAGCCCGCGGCCCTCGGGGAAGCCCTGGCCGCCGATGGCGCCGAGGGCGAACACCGGGGTCAGCAGGCCGCCGAGGATGCCGGCCACGCCGTGCACGCCGAACACGTCGAAGGCGTCGTCCAGGCCGATCATCGGCTTGAGCTTGTCCACCGACCAGACGCACACCGGGCCTGCGATCAGGCCGAGCAGGATGGCGCCCATGGGGCCGACGTAGCCGCAGGCCGGGGTGATCGCCACCAGCCCGGCGATGGCGCCGGAGACCGCGCCGAACAGGCTCGGCCGGCCCTTGTGCTGCCACTCCACCAGCATCCAGGCCAGGGCGCCGGCGCAGCTGGCGAGCATGGTGTTGACCATCACCAGCATGGCGAAGCCGCTGGCGGCCAGCGCGCAGCCGCCGCAGAAGCCCAGCCAGCCCACCCACAGCAGCGAGCCGCCGGTGAGCGTCATGGTCATGTTGTGCGGCGCCAGGGTGGCGGTGCCGAAGCCGCGGCGGCGGCCCAGCAGCCAGGCGCCCACCAGCGAGGCGATGCCGACGTTGAGGTGCACCACGTTGCCGCCGGCGAAGTCCTGCACGCCCAGGTTGAACACCCAGCCGCCGCCCCAGGCCATGTGCGCCATGGGGATGTAGTTGATGGTCAGCCACACCGCCATGAACACCATGACCGCACCGAACTTCATGCGCTCGGCGAAGGCGCCGACGATGATCGCCGGGGTGATGGCGGCGAACAGCAGCATGAACAGGAAGTACAGGTACTCGGGGATGGTGCCGACCACCGAGTCCTTGGTGATGCCGACCATGAACAGCTTGTCCAGGCCGCCGATCACCGACTGCAGCACGCCGCCGTCGGTGAAGGTCAGGCTGTAGCCGTAGACGGCGAACAACACCGACATCAGCGACGCGGTGCAGAACACCTGCATGAGGATCGACAGCACGTTCTTGGTCCGCGCCATGCCGCCGTAGAACAGCGCCAGGCCCGGCAGGGTCATCAGCAGCACCACCAGCGAGCAGAGCGCGACGAAGGCGGTGTCGCCGCTGTTGATCGCCGGCGGCGCCTCGTCCGCCAGGGCGGCGACACTGCCGAACAGCAGGGAAAGGCCCAACATACTGCGGCTCACATGTGAAAACCGGATCATTGCCTGTTGCCTCCAACCGACGGGGACGGGGCCGGCCCGCGGTCGGATGCACGGGCCGGCGTTTCGAGCGCCCTGGACAGGTGGACGGGCCGCAGCCAGTGCCTTCCTGTAGGGCAATTTTATTTCCTTGTAGGCATAGCAATTGGCCTGCCAAGGCCCGTCGGGGGCGGCCAATTTCTGCTATGTGGCTGAATGGAAAGGGTTTGTTTTGGCAGGCGGGTAAGCGGGCCGAGGCCCTGATCGGCAGGTCGCGCATTTTCTTGGTGCGAATTTGAATTTCCTGCCAGGCAATATGGCAGCCCTGTCTGGCGTTGGTGCGGGGCTCGGCAAATCGCGGATAAGATCCGCTCCGCCACCCCACCGCACCATCCCCTGTAGGAGCGCGCCCTGCGCGCGATTTCGCGGGCAGGGCCCGCTCCTACAATTGCCATGAGGCACGGTACCCCGTAGGGCGCATAACCGTTCGCGGTTATCCGCCGTTGACCGGAACACCGGTGCCCGGGGCTGCCGACGAATACGGCTCCTCGCAGGATGGGTGGAGCGAAGCGATACCCATCCTGCGGAAAACGCCACCGAGCGCCCAGGAACCGTAGGAGCGGACTCCGTCCGCGATGTCCCCTGCCGGAGAAAACAAAAAGGCCGGCGATCGCTCGCCGGCCTTCGGTATCACCCGCTGGGGCTCAGTACTGCACCTGCCCCGGCACCCAGCTGGTGCCGGCCAGCGGCACGCGGGCCATGGCCGCGGCTTCCACGGTCAGGGCCACCAGGTCCTCGGGGTCGAGGTTGTGCAGGTGCGACTTGCCGCAGGCGCGAGCCATGGTCTGGGCCTCCAGCACCAGCACCCGCAGGTAGTTGGCCAGGCGGCGGCCGGCTTCCACCGGGTCCAGGCGCCTGGACAGCTCCGGGTCCTGGGTGGTGATGCCGGCCGGGTCGCGGCCGTTCTGCCAGTCGTCGTAGAAACCGGCGGCCGAGCCGATCTTCCTCAGCTCCTCGTCCAGGCGCGGGTGGTTGTCGCCCAGGGCCACCAGCGCGGCGGTGCCGATGGCCACCGCGTCGGCGCCCAGGGCCATGGCCTTGGCCACGTCGGCGCCGTTGCGGATGCCGCCGGAGACGATCAGCTGAACCTGGCGGTGCATGCCCATCTCCTGCAGCGCCTGCACCGCCTGGGGAATGGCCGGCAGGATGGGGATGCCGACGTGCTCGATGAACACTTCCTGGGTGGCCGCGGTGCCGCCCTGCATGCCGTCGAGGACGATCACGTCGGCGCCGGCCTTCACCGCCAGCTTGACGTCGTAGTACGGGCGGCTGGCGCCGATCTTCACGTAGATGGGCTTCTCCCAGTCGGTGATCTCGCGCAGCTCGGCGATCTTGATCGCCAGGTCGTCCGGGCCGGTCCAGTCCGGGTGGCGGCAGGCGCTGCGCTGGTCGACGCCGATCGGCAGGGTGCGCATGCCGGCCACGCGCTCGGTGACCTTCATGCCCAGCAGCATGCCGCCGCCGCCCGGCTTGGCGCCCTGCCCCAGGACGATCTCGATGGCGTCGGCCTTGCGCAGGTCGTCGGGGTTCATGCCGTAGCGCGAGGGCAGGTACTGGTACACCAGGTGCCGGGACTGGCCACGCTCTTCCGGGGTCATGCCGCCGTCGCCGGTGGTGGTGCTGGTGCCGGCGATGCTGGCGCCGCGGCCCAGGGCTTCCTTGGCGTTGGCCGAGAGCGCGCCGAAGCTCATGCCGGCGATGGTCACCGGGATCTTCAGGTGGATCGGCTTCTTGGCGAAGCGGGTGCCCAGCACCACGTCGGTGCCGCATTTCTCGCGGTAGCCTTCCAGCGGGTAGCGCGAGACGCTGGCGCCCAGCAGCAGCAGGTCGTCGAAGTGCGGCAGCTTGCGCTTGGTGCCGCCGCCGCGGATGTCGTAGATGCCGGTCTCGGCGGCGCGCTGGATTTCCTGGATGGTCAGGCGGTCGAAGGTGGCGGACTCGCGCAGCACCGGGGTGTTCTTCTCGCTCATGGGGGATTCCTCGCTGCGGATCAGTACGCGGATGCGTTGTCGACTTTGAAGTTGTACAGCTGGCGGGCCGAGCCGTAGCGCTTGAAGGCGGCCGGGTCCTCGTCGAAGCCGGCGCGGTTGAGCAGTTCCCTGAGTTCTTCCAGGTGCTCGGCGCGCATTTCCTTCTCGATGCAGTCCGAGCCCAGGGACTTCACCTCGCCCTTGACGTAGATGCGCACCTCGTACAGCGAGTCGCCCAGGGCGTCGCCGGCGTCGCCGCAGACCACCAGGCGCCCGGCCTGGCCCATGAAGCAGCTCATGTGGCCGATGCTGCCGCCGACCACGATGTCCACGCCCTTCATCGAGATGCCGCAGCGCGCCCCGGCGTCGCCCTCGATCACCAGCAGCCCGCCATGGGCGGTGGCGCCGGCGGCCTGTGAGGCGCTGCCCTTCACCCGCACGCTGCCGGACATCATGTTCTCCGCCACGCCCACGCCGACGTTGCCGTGCACGGTGACGCTGGCCTTCTGGTTCATGCCCGCGCAGTAGTAGCCGGCGTGGCCCTGGATATCCACGGACACCGCCTGGTCGATGCCCACGGCCAGGTTGTGCTTGCCGTCAGGGTGGGTCACCAGCCATTCGCGGTCCTGCACTTCGCCGTGCAGGGCCTGGTTCAGTTCGCGCACCGAGGCGCTGGAAAGGTCGATGGTCTTCATGCAAAGGTCTCCAGAATGTTCTGCTCGGTGCGGATCAGGCGCTCTCGCGCTCCCAGACGTAGAGGGTGGCCGGCTCCGGCTCCCAGACGCGCGCCTTGTCGATGCCCGGCAGGCTGGCCAGGGCCTGGTATTCCGAGGCCATGGCCACGTAGTCGTCGGTCTCGGCCAGTACCGCCGGCTTGCAGGCGATGGGGTCGCGGATCACCGCGAAGCCGTTGCGGGTGCCGATGGCGAAGGTGAAGAAACCGTCCAGGTCGTTCAGCGCGCCGTCCAGGGCCTGGGCCAGGCTGTCGCCCTGGCGCAGGCGCCAGGTCAGGTAGCCGGCGGCCACTTCGCTGTCGTTGTCGGTCTCGAAGGCGATGCCCTGGCGCTTGAGTTCCTGGCGCAGGCGGAAGTGGTTGGACAGCGAGCCGTTGTGCACCAGGCACAGGTCGGCGCCGGTGGAGAACGGGTGGCTGCCCTCCATGGTCACCGCGCTCTCGGTGGCCATGCGGGTGTGGCCGATGATGTGGCTGCCCTTCATGCCGGCCAGGCCGAAACGCTGGGAGATTTCCTGCGGCAGACCCATGCCCTTGAGGATCTCGATGCTCTGCCCGGCGCTCATGATGCGCACCGCCGGGGCCAGCTCGGCCAGGGCCTCGCGCACCGCGGCTTCGTCGCAGTGGATCTTCAGCACCGCGGCGCTGGCGTTCTGGAACCAGTCCAGCGAGCAGCCCAGGCGCGCTTCCAGGGCGCCCATCAGCTCGGCCCAGGGGTAGCCGGCGTCGCTGGCCTGCAGGGTCAGCTTGACCCAGCCGTCGGCCACCTCGTCACCGTAGATGGCGAAGCCGGCGCTGTCCGGGCCGCGGTCGGTCATGGCTTGCAGCATGGGTTCGAAGAGTTTGCCGAGCTGGCTCTCCAGCTCGGTTTTCTTCAGGTAGAGGCCTACGATTCCGCACATGGTTCGTCTCCTTCGAGGCAGCAGGCGACCGCCGCGTGGTGTTCACGGTCGCCCAGAGGGGTAAATGAGGTGCGCCCGGCGGGCGCGGCGGTCAGAAGAATTCGGTGTAGCGCTGGATCTCCCAGTCGGAGACGTGGCGGCTGTATTCCACCCACTCCATGCGCTTGAGCTTGATGAACTCGTCGACGATCTCGGCGCCGAGCACCTCGCGGAACAGCGGGTCGGCCTCCAGGGCGTCGGTGGCCTCCTTCAGCGACTGCGGCAGGGTCTTGATGCCGCGCGCGGCGATCGCCTCCAGGCTGAGGTTGTAGAGGTTCTCGTTGCACATCTCGCCCGGTTCCAACTGGCGGTCGATGCCATCCAGGCCCGCGGCGATGATGGCGGCGGTCACCAGGTAGGGGTTGCAGCCGGCGTCGGGCAGGCGGAACTCCAGGCGGCCGTAGGGGATGCGCACCATCGCCGAGCGGTTGTTGGCGCCGTAGGCGATGAACGCCGGGGCCCAGGTGGCGCCGGACAGCGAGCGGCCCACCACCAGGCGCTTGTAGGAGTTGACCGTGGGCGCGGCGAAGGCGCACAGGGCCGGGCCGTGGGCCAGCAGGCCGGCGGCGAAGTGGTAGGCCAGCTTCGACAGGCCCATGCCGCTGGGGTCGGACGGGTCGTGGAAGAGGTTCTTGTTGGTCGCGCTGGCGATCGACAGGTGGAAGTGCATGCCGTTGCCGGCGCGCCTGGGGTCGGGCTTGGGCATGAACGAGCAGATCATGCCCAGGTCGTTGGCGATCTCGCCGGCGGCCATGCGGAAGAAGGTGAAGCGGTCGGCCGACTCCATGGCGTCGCTGTAGGTGTAGTTGATCTCGAACTGGCCGTTGGCGTCCTCGTGGTCGATCTGGTAGATGTCGAAGCCCACCGGCTGCAGGGCCTCGGTCAGGCGTTCGAGGAACTCGCGGGAGCGCGACAGGCCCTTGTAGTCGTAGCAGGGCTTGTCGAGGTTGTCCGAGGCGTCCACCAGCTGCAGCTTGCCCTGGGCGTCGCGGCGGAACAGGCTGAATTCCGGCTCAAGACCAGTGTTCAGCACCCAGCCCTTGTCGGCCAGGCGCTGCACCTGCTGCTGCAGCACGAAGCGGCTGTCGTAGGGGTGCGGCTTGCCGTCGACGTGGCCGATGCAGACCACCCGGCCGTAGCCCGGCTGCCAGGGCACCGGGATCAGCGTGGCAAGGTCGCCGCGGGCCATGAAGTCCGGGCCGTGGGGCTCCATGCCCATGCCGCAGATGGCGAACCCGGCGAACCCGGCGCCCTCCTCGGCCACCGCCTTGAGGCCGGACACCGGCACCGACTTGGTCTTCGCGGCGCCGTGGATGTCGACGAACTGCGCCAGCACGTACTTGATGCCGTGCTGGTCGATGGTGCGCTGGGTTTCGGGTGGCAACATGGGGGAGCTCTCCGGTTGAATGGGCAAGGCGTTGTCGATGCCTGGGGCGGTTTGCGCCGGGGGTTTCGCCCGTCGAATTCCGCTCAGGAAACTTACTTTCCCATTAGGAATGCAATGCCAGTGCCAAGTCCGGTGCACCATGATGGATGGCAGCCACGGCGGCTTTTCTTCTGTATATATGGGAAACTAGCTTTCACTGTGGGAAAGTGGCAACGCACCACTCGCCCTTCCGCACTTTCTCAGTGCGAAACTAATATTCTTGAACCTAAACCGTGCAGGAACCCTGAATGTCGACCGAGACCCAACCGCGCCTCCGCCTGGAGCAGTACCTGGGCATGCAGATCAAGCGCCAGCGCCAGGCGCAGGAGCTCAAGCTGGCGGACGTGGCGCGCATCGCGGGGATCAGCCAGGGCATGCTGAGCAAGATCGAGAACGCCCAGGTCTCCACCAGCCTCGACACCCTGAGCCGCCTGTGCGACGTGCTCGGCATGCCGATGTCGAAACTCTTCAGCCAGTACGACCAGCCCGACGGCAACGCCCTGCTGGTGAAGGCCGGCGACGGCCTGGAAGTGGTGCGCCGGGGCACCGAGAAAGGTCACACCTACCAGTTGCTCAACCACACCCGCGGGCCGAAGAAGAACTTCGAGGCCTACATGGTCAGCATGGACGACGCCAGCGAGGAGTTCCCGACCTTCTCCCACCCCGGCACCGAGTTCCTCCACCTGCTCGAGGGCGAGCTGGTGTACCGCCACGGCAACCAGCTCTACCCCATGCAGGCCGGCGACAGCCTGACCTTCGACGGCGAGACGCCCCACGGCCCGGAGAAGCTGGTGCAGGTGCCGATACGGCTGTTGTCGATCATGAACTACGGCAACGACTGAGGCGCCGGGAAGCCGGGAACGGCCTTCCTCCGCAGGAGCGGATTCATCGGCGATTTCCCAGCGGGGCTCGGCCTATCGCGGATAAGACCCCATCGCACCATCCCCTGTAGGAGCGCGCCCTGCGCGCGATTTCGCGGGCAGGGCCCGCTCCTACAATTGCCATGAGGCACGGTATCCCGTAGGGCGCATAACCGTTCGCGGTTATCCGCCGATGGCCGTGGCACCAATGCCCTGCGTCCTTCCTTCCCCTCGACCATTCGGCCGAAAACTTTCCTGACAGGATAAAAATTTTCCCAAGGGTATGGACCCACGGATTCGCTTCGCCTATAAAAGCGCGAAAGGAAATTTATATTCCCAACAGTAAAAAATCCTTCGCCGGCGAAAGCCCCTTTCACCGGCGAACCTTCCGCCCTTGCGCGCCGAGCTGCCTCCCACTCACTTCGAGGACCCGACATGCACCACGCCCCCAGCCACTTCATCATCCGCATCAGTTGCCCGGCGGTGTCCGGGATAGTCGCGGCGGTGACCACCTACCTGGCCGAGCAGGGTTGCTACATCAGCGAGATGGCGCAGTTCGACGACGAAGGCAACGGCCGCTTCTTCATGCGCGCCGTGTTCCGCTTCAACCAGGGCCTGGATGGCGACATCGGCAATATCGAATCCGGTTTCGCCGACGTGGCCAGCCGCTTCGACATGGACTGGAGCCTGCACAGCAGCGCCAAGCCCATGCGCGTGCTGCTGATGGTCAGCAAGTTCGACCATTGCCTGGCCGACCTGCTCTACCGCCACGCCAAGGGCGAGCTGGACATGACCATCACCGCCATCGTCTCCAACCACCTCGACCTGCGCCCCATGGCCGAGCGCGAGGGCATCCGCTTCATCTACCTGCCGGTGACGAAAGACACCAAGGCCCAGCAGGAAGCCGAGCTGCTGAAGATCGTCGCCGAGACCGGCACCGAACTGGTGGTGCTCGCCCGCTACATGCAGATCCTCTCCGACGACCTGTGCAGGCAGCTCTCCGGCAAGGCCATCAACATCCACCACTCCTTCCTCCCCGGCTTCAAGGGCGCCAAGCCCTACCACCAGGCCTACGAGCGCGGCGTGAAGCTGATCGGCGCCACCGCCCACTACGTCACCAGCGACCTCGACGAGGGCCCGATCATCGAGCAGGAAGTGCAGCGCGTGGACCACGCCTACGCCCCCGACGACCTGGTGGCCATCGGCCGTGACACCGAGACCATCGCCCTCTCCCGCGCGGTGAAGTACCACCTGGAACACCGCGTCTTCCTCAACCACGACCGCACGGTGATCTTCAAATGAATGCCATTCCCAGCGTCAAGCTCATCGACGGCAAGGCCACCTCGGCACGGGTGCTCGCCGAGGTCCGCGAGGAAGTCCTGGCCCTGCGCGAGCACGGCATCCAGCCGGGTCTCGCCGTGGTGCTGGTGGGCAGCGACCCGGCCAGCCAGGTCTACGTGCGCAATAAAGTGCTGCGCGCCGAGGAAGTCGGCATCCGCTCGCTGGAGCACAAGCTGCCGGCCGACACCGGCGAAAGCGCCCTGCTCCAGCTCATCGCCGAGCTGAACGACGACCCGGCGGTGAACGGCATCCTCGTGCAACTGCCGCTGCCCGGGCACATCGACGAGAACCGCGTGCTCCAGGCCATCGACCCGCTGAAGGACGTCGACGGCTTCCACAGCGAGAACGTCGGCGGCCTCAGCCAGGGCCGCGACGTGCTCACGCCCTGCACGCCGGCCGGCTGCATGCGCCTGCTGCACGACACCTGCGGCGACCTCTCCGGCAAGCACGCGGTGGTGATCGGCCGCTCCAACATCGTCGGCAAGCCCATGGCCGCGCTGCTGCTCAAGGCCCACTGCACGGTGACCGTGGTGCATTCGCGCAGCGCCAACCTGCGTGAGCTGTGCCGCCAGGCCGACATAGTCGTCGCCGCCGTCGGCAAGCCGCGCCTGGTCGACGCCAGTTGGCTGAAGCCCGGCGCCGTGGTGATAGACGTGGGCATCAACCGCATCGACGAGGACGGCCGCAGCAAGCTGGTCGGCGACGTCGACTTCGACAGCGCCCTGGCCCAGGCCGCGGCCATCACCCCGGTGCCCGGCGGCGTCGGGCCGATGACCATCGCCTACCTGATGAAGAACACCCTGGCCGCCGCGCGCCTGCAACGCGCCGGCGCCACCGCGGAGTAAGCAGCATGCCTTTCGCCCTCCTGAAATACGGCCTGAGCGCCGACTACCCGGTGGAAGTCGACCTGCCGCCGCCCTGCGAGCTGAAGCCGCGCTACGACGTGGTGATCATCGGCGGCGGTGGCCACGGCCTGGCCACCGCCTACTACCTGGCCAAGTACCACGGCGTGACCAACGTGGCGGTGCTGGAGAAGGCCTACCTGGGCGGCGGCAACACCGCGCGCAACACCGCGGTGATCCGCTCCAACTACCTCACCAGCGAGGGCGTGAAGTTCTACGCCGAGTCGGTGCGGATGTTCCAGGGCCTGTCCAACGAGTTCGACTTCAACATCATGTACTCCGAGCGCGGCCAGCTGACCCTGGCCCACACCGACGCCACGGTGCGCGCCTTCCGCCAGCGCGCCGAAGTGAACAGGCACTTCGGCGGGCGCACCGAGATGATCGACCGCCAGCAGATCCGCGAGCTGGTGCCCACGCTCAACCTCGACCCCGGCCACCTGCCGGTGCTCGCCGGCCTGTGGCACATCGACGGCGCCACCGCGCGCCACGACGCCGTGGCCTGGGGCTACGCCAAGCAGGCGGCCAAGCGCGGCGTGGAAATCCACCAGCTCACCGAAGTGCAGGACCTGGTGGTGCGAGACGGCCGCATCGAGGCGGTGAAGACCAACCGCGGCACCGTGCAGTGCGGCTGCGTGGTCCAGGCCATCGCCGGGGCCAGCTCGCTGCTGATGGCCAAGGCCGGCATCCGCGCGCCCATCCACACCTACCCGCTGCAAGCCATGGTCACCCAGCCGTTCAAGCCGTTCCTAGACCCGCTGGTGAGCTCCTCGGCGCTGCACTGCTACGTGCAGCAGACCAGCCGCGGCGAGATCGTCTTCGGCGGCGGCTCCGACCCCTACCCGCTGTACAACACCCGCTCCACCCTGGACCTGAAGGAAAGCCTGCTGGCCCACGCCATCGAGATGTTCCCGTTCATGGCCAACGCCAAGCTGATGCGCCAGTGGGCCGGGATCACCGACATGACCCCCGACTACAGCCCGATCATGGGCCTGTCGCCGGTGGAGAACTACTACCTCGACGCCGGCTGGGGCACCTGGGGCTTCAAGGCCACGCCCATCTGCGGCAAGACCATGGCGGAACTGGTGGCCAGCGGCGGCAAGGTGCCGGCGCTGATCGCGCCCTTCGCCCTGGAGCGCTTCAGCCGCTTCCAGCAGGTCAACGAGATGGGCGCCACCGCGGCCAGCCACTGAGGAACCAGCGATGAAGATCCTGACCTGCCCGCTCAACGGGCCGCGCAACATCAGCGAATTCACCTACGGCGGCGAGTTCAAGCGCATGCCCGACCCGGCCAGCTGCTCCGATGCCGAGTGGGCCGACTACGTGTTCAACAGCGACAACGCCGCCGGCATCGTGCTCGAGTGGTGGCTGCACAACGCCTCCAGCTACTGGTTCCTGGCCGAGCGCCACACGGTCACCGACCAGGTGATCCGCACCTTCGACCCGAAGGAAATCTTCGACCGCCGCATCGACTTCGCCGTCGCCCCGCAGGAGACCGCCCAATGAGCGCCCTCAACCGCCTGCCCGCCCCCATGGGCCTGCTGATCGACCGCGAGAAGCCGCTGCGCTTCTCCTTCGACGGCCGCGACTACCAGGGCTTCGAGGGCGACAGCATCGCCAGCGCCCTGCTCGGCAACGGCCGCTGGCTGCTCTCGCGCTCGTTCAAGTACCACCGCCCGCGTGGCCCCCTGACCCTCGCCGGGCAGGACGCCAACACCCTGGTGCAGCTGCCCGACGAACCCAACGTGCTGGCCGACATGCACCCCGCCCGCGAAGGCCTGGCCGTGGAAGGCCAGAACTTCTCCGGCAGCCTCGAGCACGACCGCGACGCCTACCTGGGCAAGTTCTCGCGCTTCATGCCGGTGGGCTTCTACTACCGCGCCTTCTACAAGCCCAAGGGCATGTGGAAGGTCTGGGAACCGCTGATCCGCAAGAAGGCCGGCCTCGGCGTGCTCGACCTCGACTTCAAGCCGCAGTACTACGACAAGGCCTACCTGTTCGTCGACCTGGCGGTGATCGGCGCCGGCCCCGCCGGCCTGCGCGCCGCGCTGGACGCCGCCAACGCCGGGGCCAAGGTACTGCTGGTGGAGCAGCAGCCGGTGCTCGGTGGCTCGTTGAACTACGCGCGCTTCGACATCGCCGGCAAGCGCGCCGGCGAACTGCGCGCCGAACTGGTGGCCGCCGTCGAGGGCCACCCGAACATCCAGGTGCTGACCCAGGCCACCTGCAACGCCTGGTTCACCGACAACTACCTGCCGGTGATCCAGCACAAGCGCCTGTACAAGGTGCGCGCCACCCGCTGCCTGGTGGCCGCCGGCTCCTTCGACCAGCCGGTGGTGTTCCGCAACAACGACCTGCCCGGCGTGCTGCTGACCAGCGCCGCGCAACGGGCGATGAAGCTCTACGCGGTGAAACCGGGCAACCGCGCCGTGGTCCTGACCGGCAACGACGACGGCTACCTGGCCGCCCTAGACCTGCAGGAACAGGGCGTGAGCGTGGCCGCCGTGGTCGACATGCGCGACGCCCCGGCCGATGCCCGGCTGGCGGACGAGCTGAAGTACCGCGGCATTGCGCTGCACACCGGCAGCACCGTCTACGAAGCCCTGCACGAGCCCGGCATGCGCCACGTCAGCGGCGTCGACATCCGCCGCATCAGCGGCCAGGGCAGCGTCGCCGGCGAAGGCACCCAACTGGCCTGCGACCTGCTGTGCATGTCCGCCGGCTACATGCCGGTCTACCAGCTGCTGTGCCAGGCCGGCGGCAAGCTGGCCTACGAGGAGGAGCGCGCCGAGTTCGCCATCAGCGGCCTGCCCGCCGGGCTGGACATCGCCGGCTCGGTGAACGGCCGCCACGCCCTGGTCAACGTGCTCGCCGACGGCGCCCGCGCGGCCGCCGCCGCCCTCGCCGCCCTGGGCCTGGAAGCGCCGGCGCCGCGGACCTTCACCAGCGAGGCACGGGTGAACTTCGCCTGGCCGATCTTCCCCCACCCCAAGGGCAAGGACTTCGTCGACTTCGACGAGGACCTGCAGGTGCGCGACATCGTCAACGCCACCCGCAGCGGCTACCGCGACGTGCAGCTGGTCAAGCGCTTCTCCACCGTCGGCATGGGCCCGTCCCAGGGCCGCCACTCGGCGCTGCCCACCGCGCGCCTGGTGGCCCAGGCCACCGGCCGCGGCATCGGCGAAACCGGCGTGACCACCGCGCGCCCGCCGTTCGAGGCGGAGAAACTCGCCCACGTCGCCGGCCGCGCCTTCGACCCCTACCGGCAGACGCCCATGCACCGCCGTCACCTGGAAGCCGGGGCGAAGATGATGCCCGCCGGCATCTGGCAGCGCCCGGCCTTCTACGGCAAGGCCGAGGACCGCGAGCGCTGCATGCAGGAAGAGGCCCGCCACGTACGCGAGAAGGTCGGCCTGATCGACGTCTCCACCCTCGGCGGCCTGGACGTGCGCGGCCCGGACGCCGCCGAACTGCTGGAGCGCCTGTACACCTTCGGCTTCGCCAAGCTGGCCATCGGCCGCACCCGCTACGCGCTGATGACCAACGAGCACGGCGTGGTGATCGACGACGGCGTCTGCGCGCGCCTGGGCGAGCGGCACTTCTATGTCACCGCCACCACCAGCGGCGTCGACCGCATCTACCAGCAGATGCTCAAGTGGAACGCGCAGTGGCGGCTCAACGTCGACATCACCAACGTCACCGCCGCCCTGGCCGCGGTGAACCTGGCCGGCCCGCTGTCGCGCCAGGTGCTGGAGAAAGTCTGCGAGGACGTCGACCTGTCCGCCACGGCCTTCCCCTACCTGGGCGTGCGCAGCGGCAGCGTGGCCGGCATCCCGGCTCGCATCCTGCGGGTGGGCTTCGTCGGCGAACTGGGCTACGAAGTCCACGTGCCGGCGCGCTTCGCCGAGCGCCTGTGGGACGCGCTGATGGAAGCCGGCGCCGAGCACGGCATCCGCCCCTTCGGCGTGGAGACCCAGCGCCTGCTGCGCCTGGAGAAAGGCCACGTGATCATCAGCCAGGACACCGACGGCATGACCCACCCGGCGGAGATCGACATGCAGTGGGCCATCGGCCGCAAGAAGCCGTTCTTCGTCGGCAAGCGCTCCATCGAGATCCTCGAGGCGCAGCCGCTCAAGCGCAAGCTGGTGGGCTTCACCCTGCCCAGGGGCAGCACCCAGCCGCTGGAGGGCCACCTGGTGCTGGACGGCGCCGACATCAGCGGCAACGTCACCTCCTGCGAGTACTCGCAGAGCCTCGGCCAGATCGTCGGCCTGGCCTATGCCGGCGCCCACCAGGCCACCCCGGGGATGCAGATCCCGATCCGCGTGGAGGGCGGCGAGATGGTGCGCGCCACCGTCGTCCAGCTGCCCTTCTACGACCCGCAGAACCTGCGCCAGGAGCTCTGAGCCATGTCCAGCCTGAAAGCCGAAGACTTCATCGAACGCAGCCCGCTGTACCCGCTGCACCGGGGCGCGCGCCTGGCTGCCCTGGGCAGCGCCGCCATAGTCGCCCGCTACGGCGAGCAGGAAGAACACGCGCAACTGCGCAGCTGCGCGCTGATCGACCTGAGCAACCTGCCGCGCGCCGGTTTCCGCGGGGCCGATGCCGCCGCCTACCTGCAAGCCCGCGGCTACGCCTTGCCGGAAGCGCCCAACCGCGCCCTGCGCCAGGCCGACGGCGGCCTGGTGGCGCGCCTGTCGCAGACCGAGTACCTGCTGCTGGGCAGCCTCCACGACGGCGGCGCGCGCGTCGCCGGCGAAGAGGCCGCCTGGCAGCTGGACGACAGCGCCAACTACCTGCTGCCGCGCCAGGACAGCCACGCCTGGCTGCAGCTGAGCGGCGAGCACTACGCGGCGGTGATGGCCAAGCTCTGCGGCGTCGACCTGCGCCCGCAGGCCTTCGGCTCCGGCGCGGTGGCGCAGACCTCGGCGGCGCGGATCAACGTCATCGTCATCAACGCCGGCGGCGACGACCTGCCCAACCTGCAGATCCTCTGCGACCGCGCCTCGGTGCAGTACTTCTGGGAAGCGCTGCTCGACGCCATGGCCGAGTTCGACGGCCGCCCGGTGGGCATCGACGCCCTGCTCGACTGACCGGCCGGCGGCGCCCCGCGAGGGGCGCCGCCGTGGAGGCCCCATGAGTGAAAGCGACTACCGCGTACCGGCCCTGGAACGCGGCCTGAACCTGCTCGGGCTGTTCAACGCCCGCCAGCGCAGCCTGGGCATGAACGAGATGGCCGAGCGCCTGGGGGTGAGCCCCTCGGCGCTCTACCGCATCGTCCAGACGCTGCAGGACATGGGCTACCTGAACCGCCTGGAGCGCAACCAGTACGAGCTGGGCGCGCGGGTGATCTCCGACGGCTTCGCCTACCTGTGCAGCCGCGACATCGTGGAAATCGCCCTGCCCCACCTCAACGCCCTGCGCGACAGCACCTCGCTGTCGTGCCACCTGAGCATCCGCGAGCAGACCGACAGCCTCTACATCTACCGCGCCTTCGCCCCGCAGCGGCTGACGGTGAACATCCCCGTGGGCACCCGCCTGCCCTGCCACGTCACCGCCCTGGGCCGGGTGCTGCTCACCGCCCTGGACGAGGAAGGCCTGGCCCAGCTCTACCAGCAGGTACGCTTGGACGACTACCCGCCACCAGCGCCGCGCACCCTGCTGGAGCTGCAGCACACCATCGCCGAGGACCGCGAACGCGGCTGGGTGCTGCACCGCTCGGACTACTCCACGGCCATCGCCACCGGCATCCGCGACCGCAGCGGCCAGGTGGTCGCCGCCATCAACCTGTCCGGCCCGGAAGCGGTGCTGGAGTCCCCCGGAGCCGAAGGCCGCTACCTGCGGCTGCTGCAGGAAACCGCGACGGCCATTTCCGGCGAGCTGATGCCCTAGGCGGCGGCGAAGCTCCGGATAGCGACGCCCTCCAACGGGCAGGCCGGCTTGCAAGTTCCATTAGTGCTAATGTAATTTGCCGCCAACCTCCAGGGAGACCCGCCATGAGCGGAAAGAACGAGCCCGGCCTGGGCGAACTGCTGCGCCATGTGTCGGAACTGGTGGAGCTGGGCGCCGAGGAACACTACCGGCAGATGGGCCTGGACTACCGGGCGCGCTACACCCCTGTGCTGCGCGCCCTGCGTGCCGGCGCGCAGACGGTCACGGAGATCACCGCGCGCAGCCACCTGACCCAGGGCGCCATCAGCCAGACGGTCGGCCACATGGAGGCCGACGGGGTGATCTTCCGCCAGCGCGGCGAGGATGGCCGCAAGAGCCTCATCCAGCTGACGCCGGCCGGCAAGAAGCTGCTGGGCAAGCTGGACTCGCACTGGGCCGCGACCTTCGAGGCCATCGAACAGCTCGAAGAGGAAATCGGCCACCCACTGCGCCGCGTGCTGGAAGACGCGGCCAGGGCACTGCAGCGCCAGGGCTTTTCGCAACGCCTGAGCCACATCAAGCAAAACCTCGCGACGGGAGCCTCCCACGATGAATGACGCCACCACGGAACCGAAGAACTGGTTCGACCAGGGCGGCCAGGCCTACGCGCAGTTCAGGCCGGAGTACCCGCCGGAGCTTGCCGCCTACCTGGCCTCGGTGGCGCCCGACCGGTTTCTCGCGGTCGATGTCGGCTGTGGCAACGGCCAGTTGACCCGCCAGCTTGCCGCGCATTTCAGCGCGGTGCTCGGGTTCGACCCGAGTGCGGACCAGATCGCCCACGCCACGCCGCAGGCGAACGTCCACTACGGCTGCGCCCGGGCCGAGGAATTGCCGCTAGCCAGCCACAGCGCCAGCCTGGTCACCGCCGCCCAGGCAGCGCACTGGTTCGACCTGCCCAGGTTCTACAGCGAGGTTCGCCGGGTGGCGAAGCCAGGCGCGCTGCTCGCGCTGGTCAGCTACGGCGTGCTGCGCCTGGAGGACGAGCTGGGGGCGCGCTTCGAACAGTTCTACTGGAACGAGATCGGCCCCTACTGGCCCGCCGAACGCAAGCTGGTGGACAGCGGCTACGCCACCCTCGATTTTCCCTTCGCGGAACTGGAGGGCCCTTCGCTAGCCATCCGGCTGGAATGGAGCCTCGACGCGTTCCTCGGCTACGTCTCCACCTGGTCGGCGGTGCGTAGCGCCAGGCAGGCCGGGCGGGAGGAGCTGCTCCAGCGGTTCGCGGCCGACCTCGCCGAGCGCTGGGGCGACCCCGCCAGCCGGCAGCCGGTGGCCTGGCCCATCAACATGCGGCTCGGGCGGCTGTAAGCGAAATCAGCGCTCGCCTGGCGCGGCCGCCGGGGCGCCGTCGCGGCCGCGGGCGGACTCCATGGCCAGCACCAGCTCCCGGGCGCCCGAGCCCCATTTGGTGATGACCTTGACCGCCTGGGTGAAGGGCACGTCGATGGGGTGCACCCGGGGCCCGTCCAGCACGTAGACGGCGCCAGCGAAGGGCGTCGGCACCGAGGGCACGAACACGGTGTAGCGGCCGTCCTCGAACGCCTCGATGATGAACCCGGGCACCAGCGCCTCCTCGATCTCCACCAGCGCCGGCTTCCAGATGCCGTCGTTCTTCTCGCCCGCCACCTGCAGCGTCAGGTTGCGCAGCAGCTCGTAGCCCGGGATCCTGCCGAACACCGACGTCTCCAGCCGGCCACGGGCCGCCCGCCCCAACCGGGTGCGCACGGCCAGCCCCAGGACGAAGCAGACCACCAGCACCAGCAGGACGGACAGAATCTCCTGGGCCGGCAGGCTCTCCGGCAGCAGCCGGGTGAAGGGCCGCACCAACTGGCCGGCCGAAGCCATGCCCTTGAGCAGCAGCAGGAGCGCCAGGTAGATCGGCAGGACGACCAGCAGGCCGGCCAGCACGCACCTGCCGATGAAAACGACGGCGTTTTTCACGGGAGAGTCTCCTTGCAGTGCTGGTCGCGGTCTGTGCCTGGTCCCTATGGGAAGACGACAGGGCCTGCAGACAGCCTAGACGACGGCGGGCCGTTTCTCCGCGGCCGCGCAGAGGGAGGCGCTGCGATGCTCCGTCAGCCGTCGGCCAGCCCCTGCGCGGCGCCGCCCCGGCATGGCCGGAGGCGGCATCGCATCGGCGCAGAAGGCGTTGCGAACGGACTCTGAGCAAGCCTAGGCCAGGGCGCTGACCGCCCCCTGCCGGCCTTGAGATGGCTTTCGCATAGCCGTTATCGCGGCCGGTTCCAGCGCCTCAACGCAGCGTGCGCGGCGCCGCCGCCTCAGATCCACTGGTCGTTGCGCTTGCGCCGCACCCGCAGCAGGGTGGGCAGGATCAGCCCGACCAGCAGGCCGGCGCCGGCGATGCTGCCGCCGTAGGCCATGTAGCGCATCAGCACCTGCTTGTTCTCGTCGCCCAGTTGCGCCTGCGCCGCGCGCAGCTCGGAGCGGGCCTTGGTGAGTTCGTCGTCGAGGCCGGCGCGGGCCGCCTGCAGCTCGTCGATGAGTTTCTTGCGCGAGTCCAGGGTTTCCTGCATGCCCTGCACGCGGCGCTTCCAGCTGTCGTCGATGCCCGCCAGTTCGGCGCTCAGCTCGCTCACCTTCTGTTCCAGCTGCGGCAGGCGCTCGGCCTGGCCGGGCTTGTCCTGCAGGTCGCGGCTGGGAATCCAGACGCTGTTGCCGCTCTCGGCGCGCACCTGGCTGTAGTCGCCCTGGGTGTTCAGCAGCTCGACCTTCTGCCCCGAGGTCAGGGTGCCGACGATGCGGTAGCCGTCGGTGGGGCCGCTGCGCACGTAGGTCGTCAGGCTGTCGCTCACCCAGCGCGCATTGCCGGCGCCCTCCTCGGCCTGCGCCGCGGCGCCGGCCGCCAGCAGGCCACCCAGCAGGCAGGCGCCCAGGGCGCGGGTGGGAAGGGATACGGAGGCGGGGAAATGACGGGATAGGGACATGGGCAATCTTCACATGGCGATGAACGAACCCCGGCGAGCGGGCGCGGTAAAAAGCCGGCCAGGCAAATGGTCAGGGACGCTACGAACTGGGGAATCAGGGCAGCGCAGTCACCCGGGTGGCGCGGGCCCTGGCCCGCCGCCCGGGTGGGCCGACAGCAGACAGACAGCGCAACGGCACGATGAGTTCACCGGCCACGGCGACAGGGGGATGGGTGGTCGGCCGGGCCCCGCTCGTCGCCTGCCCGGGCGCCGGCGGGTATTCGCGTGTTTGCTGTAAGCATCACCTTCGCGGAGGGTCCGCCATGCGACGGCAGTTCCTTTTCCCGCTTGCCACGCTGATCACCCTGGCCCTGGGCACGGCCGCCTGCAGCAGCCAGGACTGTACCCCCGGGCAGCAGACGGACAGCAAGGACCGCACCAGCCGCCAGCAGATACCCCGGCAGCAGATCGATCCGCGGGTGCAATCGTTGCCCAGGTATTGAGAGGGGGGTTGGCTGGAGTGTCGGGGGGAAGTCCGCTTGCCCTCTCCCCCCGCCCTCTCCCGCAAGCGGGAGAGGGAGCCGTTCGGCATGAGGCGCAATCGTAGAGCCCGCCGGTTACGCCGGAGTTGCCGGCGAACGCGATGATTTCCGCTGGCACGGATAGCCCCATCGCGGACGGAGTCCGCTCCTACGCGGCCCCACCGCTGCACTCCCCTGTAGGAGCGCGCCCTGCGCGCGAAATCGCGGGCAGGGCCCGCTCCTACATCACCGGCTGGCAGCGCTTTTCGTAGGAGCGGACTCCGTCCGCGATTGGCCCCACCGGTGGCGCCCTACGGTTCCTCCTGCGCCCCCGTGGTATCGCGGATCAGCGTCGCCGCCTTCAACTCCGGCCTGGGCTGGCTGCGCAGGGCCTTCACCTGGCCGGCGTCCACCGCTTCGGCCTGGTTGCCCCAGCTGCTGCGGATGAAGTTGACCACCTCGGCCACCTGCTGGTCCGACAGCCGCCAGGCGAAGCCGGGCATGCTGAAGGTGGACGGCGCCGTCGCCGTGGCCGGCAGGGTGTGGCCGTCGAGCACGATGTGGATCAGCGAGGTGGCGTCCGCGCTCTGCAGCACTGGGTTGCCGGCCAGCGCCGGGAACACCCGGGCGTAGCCCTTGCCGTCGGTGCGGTGGCAGGCGGCGCAGTTGTCGACGTAGAGCGCGGCGCCGGCCTTGCCGTCGTCGCCCTTCCACAGCGCCTCGGCGACCTGGCGGTCCTCCTGGAACGGCTTGTCGTCCGGGTTCACCGGCGACAGCGTCTTGAGGTAGCGGGCGATGGCGGTCAGGTCGGCATCGGTCATGTACTGCATGCTGTGCTCCACCACGTCGCCCATGCCGCCGAACACCGCGGTGCGCTCGGTGCGCCCGGTCTTGAGGAAGGCGACGATCTCCGCCTCGCTCCAGCTGCCCAGGCCGTCCTTGTGGTCGCCGCGCAGGTTCTTGGCGATCCAGCCCTCCAGCGGCGCGCTGCCGGCCAGGTAGGCCGGGCCGTCGGCGGCGCTCAGCGCCTTCTCCTGCATGGTCGGCGCCCGTGGCGTGTGGCAGGCGCCGCAGTGGCCCAGGCCCTCCACCAGGTAGGCGCCGCGGGCCACGGCCGGGTCGTTGCCGGCGGCCGCGAAGGGCTTCACCTCCGGGGCGAACAGGTTGCGCCAGATCGCCAGCGGCCAGCGCATGCTCAACGGCCAGGGGATGTCGCTGTCCTTGTTCTCCTGCACCACCGGCGCCACGCCGTGCATGAAGTAGGCGTAGAGCGCGCGCATGTCCTCGTCGCTGACGCGGGCGTAGGAGGGGTACGGCATGGCCGGGTACAGGGTGCTGCCACCCTTGCCGATACCCTGGCGCACCGCGCGCTCGAAGTCCTCGTAGCTGTAGTTGCCGATGCCGGTCTTGTCCGGGGTGATGTTGGTCGAGTAAATGGTGCCGATGGGCGTCGCCATCGGCAGGCCGCCGGCGAACGGCTGGCCGCCCTTGGCGGTGTGGCAGGCCACGCAGTCGCCGGCGCGGGCCAGGTATTCGCCCTGCTTCACCTGTGCCGGGTCGGCGGCGTCGGCGGCGTGCAGCGCGGTGCTGGCGGCCAGGGCCAGGGCGGCGATGGGGAATCTCTTCATGCTCCAGCCTCCTATGCCTGCACCAGCGGGCCCGGGTTCTTCAGGTACACCTCGCGGATGGCCCGCGCCGACCAGTAGGTCAGCGCCGCCACCAGCCCGGTGGGGTTGTAGCCCAGGCCCTGGGGGAAGGCCGAGGCGCCGGGCACGAACACGTTGTGCACGTCCCACACCTGCAGGTAGCGGTTCAGCGCGCTGGTCTTGGGGTCGGTGCCCATGATCGCCCCGCCGTTGAGGTGGGTGGTCTGGTACACGGTGGCGTCGAAGTGCTGGCCGAATTCCTTCATGGGCGCGGTGACCACCTTGGCGCCCATGGCATCGGCGATCTTGCGCATCTGCGCGACCATGAAGCGGTTCATCTTCACGTCGTTGTCCTTCCAGTCGAAGGTCATGCGCAGCAGCGGCTGGCCGTAGGCGTCCTTGTAGACCGGGTCGAGGTCCAGGTAGTTGTCGCGGTAGGACTGGTGCGCGCCGTGGGTGTCCATCGCCAGCATGTGCCGGTAGCTGTCGGCCAGGGCGGCCTTCCAGGCGCTGCCCCACTTGGGCGTGCCCGGCGGCACCTTGGCCCCGGCGATGGGCTTGGTGCCGGCCTGGTTGACCCAGAACGGCGAGCCGCCGACGAAGCCGTGGGGGCCGTGGTCGAAGTTGTCGGCGTTGAAGTCGTCCACCGCCACGCCGTTGCCGCCGGCGCCGATGAAGGGGTTGGTGTGGTGGCTGGCCTTGTCGAAGAAGGCGCTCACCGTGGAGATGTTCTGGAAGGCGAAGTTGCGCCCCACCACGCCCTCGTTCTTCAGCGGGTCGTAGGGCTTGCCGATGCCCGAGAGCAGCATCAGGCGCACGTTGTTGAACTGGAAGGCGCCGAGGATCACCAGGTCCGCCGGCTGCTCCACTTCGCGGCCCTGGGCGTCGACGTAGGTCACGCCGGTGGCCAGGTCCTTCTCGGCGTTGAGGTTCACCCGCAGCACGTGGGCGTTGTTGCGCAGCTCGAAGTTCGGCACCTGGCGCAGCGCCGGCAGGATGTTCACGTTGGGCGAGGCCTTGGAGTACATGTAGCAGGCATAGCCGCTGCAGAAGCCGCAGAAGTTGCACGGCCCCATCTGCGCGCCGTAGGGGTTGGTGTAGGGCCCGGAGGTGTTGGCCGACGGCAGGTTGTAGGGGTGGTAGCCGACCTCGCGGGCGGCCTTCTCGAACAGCTGCGCGGACACGGTGTTCTTCTGCGCCGGCAGCGGGAAGTCGCTGGAACGGTCGGCGGCGAAGGGGTTGCCGCCCTTGTCGCGGCCCACCACCTGGCCCTTGACCGACCAGGCCGTGCCGGAGGTGCCGAAGACCTTCTCGGCGAAGTCGAAGTACGGCTCCAGCTCGTCGTAGCCGACGCCGAAGTCCTGGATGGTCATGCCCTCGGGGATGAAGGCCTTGCCGTAGCGTTCCTCGTAGTGGCTGCGCAGGCGCAGCTCCACCGGGTCGACGCGGAAATGCACGCCCGACCAGTGCAGCCCCGCCCCGCCGGTACCGGTGCCGGGCAGGAAGGCGCCGAACTGCCGGTAGGGCACGGCCATGTCGTTCAGGCCATGGCGCAGGGTCACGGTCTCGCGGGAGATGTCCATGAACAGCTTCTTGCGCGAGTTGTAGGTCAGCTCGTCCATGGTCTGCGGGTAGACGCCGTCGGGGTAGGTGTCGCGGGCCGGGCCGCGCTCCAGGGCCACCACCTGCAGGCCCGCCTCGGTCAGCTCCTTGGCCATGATGGCGCCGGTCCAGCCGAACCCGACGATGACCGCGTCGACTTTCTTCAATACCTGGGCCATCGCCTCAACCTCGCTCGCCGCTGATGGAAACCGGGGGGAAGGGATAGCGCTCGTCGCGCTCCACCCAGTCCATGAAGTCGGCGCGGGCGCCGGGGAAGCCGATCAGCTTCCAGCCGGCCAGGCCCTGGTTGCCACCGTGGAGCGGGTCGCTGAAGAAGCCTTCGCGGGTGTTCAGCCAGAGCATGGCGAAGAAGGTCGCCGCCGGCACCGACTGGAACGCGGCCTTGCCGGCGTCCAGGGTCTCCAGCGCCTGCTGTTGCTGCGCGGCGTCCAGTCCGGCGAAGGGCTTGCCCCACTGCGCCTGGCACCAGGCGTCGGTTTCCTGGATGCCCAGGCGGTAGATCTCCTGCGGGCTGAGCTTGAGCTGGTAGCCCAGTTCCGCCGGGGCGTCCGGGTGGAAGGGCCCCTGCATGTACCAGAGCCCGCCGCTGCCGTAGCGGGTGTTCAGCTGGCGGTCGATGAACTCCGGCACGCCGGCGTCCGCCGCCCCCGGCCCCAGCCCGTCGGTGGGGATGAGCACGGCCACGGCGGCCTGGACGAATGCCCATTCCCGGGCGGTGAAGAAGGTCGGCTGGTAGGCGCGCGCCCCACCCTGCCCCGGCTCGGCGGCGGGTTGCGGGGCAGGCGCGGGCTGGGCCGGCTCGCCGAGCACCACGTTGCCCACCCCGGCGCCGGCCAGGGTGGCCACCGGGATCAGCGTCAGGGACTTGCGCAGGAACTCGCGCCGCGCCGGTTGCGCGGCGCTGGGGTCTTCGTTGGACATGGCTGGGTATCTCCTTTTTCCAACAGGTCAATCAGGTCGTGTAAGGCTTGGCGCCCCTCTCCCGCCGTGGCTGCAAGGCGTTCGGGGCTGTTGTAGGTTCGTGGCGGTAAGCATAGGTGGCGACGGCGGGCCCGGAGGTTTCTGTGGAAACCCGTAGGGCGCATAACGCCCACGGCGTTATCCGCCATGATCGCGGACGGAGTCCGCTCCTACGGTTACAGGGAGCACGGTCGTAGGAGCGGGCCCTGCCCGCGATTCGCGCGCAGGGCGCGCTCCTACAGGGGAATGGCATGGCTCGGGCAGCGCAGGAGCGGCCAACGGCGGATAACCGCGAACGGTTATTCGCCCTACGCCATTGGCCTCCCGCATTCAGCGCAGGAACTTGAGGTCCGAGGGCGCATCGATGGCGAGCTTCTGCAGCGTCTCGCCCAGCTTGCCGCTGGCCGGGTCGCGGCGCATGACCACGACCTGGTTGCTCTTCTGGTTGGCCACCAGCAGGAAGCGGCCGCTGGGGTCCAGGCTGAACTCGCGCGGCTCGACGCCTTCCACCGGGCGCCGCTGCAATTCCTTCAACTGGCCGCTGGCCGGGTCCACCGCGTACACCAGCAGTTCGCTGGCCTTGCCGCGGTTGCTGGCGTAGAGGAAGCGCCCGTCCGGCGACAGGTGCACGGCGGCGGCGGCCTTGTGCGCGGCGTCCTGGCCGGCGGCCATGTCCACCAGTTGCTTGCGCTGCAGCTGGCCGTCGCGCACCTCGAACATGGCGATCTGCCCCGCCATCTCCAGGGTCAGGTAGGCGTAGCGGCCGTCGCGGCTGAACAGCAGGTGGCGCGGGCCGCTGCCCGGCGGCAGGTCCACCGCCGGCGGCTGCGCCGGGCTCAGCGGGTGCTCGCGGTTGGCGGCGTCGTAGCGGTAGACGAAGACCTTGTCCGCCCCCAGGTCCTGCACGTACACATGGCGCCCGTCCACCCCGGACACCACCGAGTGCACGTGGCTGCTGGCCTGGCGCTCGGGGTTGACGCGGGAGGCGCCGTGGCGCTCCTGCTGCACCACCCCGGTCAGCTGGCCCTGCTCGTCGATGCCCAGCACCGCGAGGTTGCCGCCGGGGTCGGGGTGCACCGCGTAGTTGGCCACGAACAGGTGCCTTCCGCCGGCCGCCAGGCTGGAATGGGTGGGCTCGTCGCCGCGGCTTTCCACCTGGTTCAGCGGGCTCAGCTGGTGGCTGGCCGGGTCGATGGCGAAGGCGCTGACCTTGCCGACCACGTCCCTGCCGCCGGGGCCGTTCTCGTTGACGGCGTACAGGCGCGTCTGGTCGGGGCCCAGGGTCAGCCAGGAGGGGTTCTCGCCGGGCACCACCTGCAGCGGCCTGGCCTGGATCCGGCCATTGGCGCTGTCGAAGCGGTAACGGTAGATGCCCTGGCTGCCGGCACCGGTGTAGGTGCCGACCAGCAGGTCGTAGTACTGGGCGGCGCCGGCCGGGCCGGCGAACAGGCCGGTGCTGGCGCACAGTAGCAGGGTCAGGGCGGCAGGTTTGAACATGGCAGTGTGTCCTTGGCAACGGGGGTCCATCTGGGTGGGACCGGCCTCATGGGGGGTGGTTCAGCCGGATCGACGGGCCCAGGCGCCGGGGTTGACCAGGTTCGCCGGGCGCTCGCCGGCCAGCGCGGCCAGCAGGTTGTCGACCGCGCAGCGGGCCATGGCCTCGCGGGTATCCCCGGTGGCCGAGCCGATGTGCGGCGTCGCCACCAGGTTGTCCAGTTGCAGCAGCGGCGAATCCGCCGGCAGCGGCTCGCGGACGAACACGTCCAGCCCGGCGCCGCGGATGCGCCGCTCGCCCAGGGCCCGCAACAGCGCCTCTTCGTCCACCACGCGGCCGCGGGAGATGTTCACCAGGATGGCCGAGGGCTTCATCAGCGCCAGCTCGCGCTCGCCGATCAGCCCTTCCGTTTCAGCACTCAGCGGCACGCACAGGCAGACGAAGTCGGCCTCGCCCAGCAGCGCCTCCAGCGGCAGGTGGCGCGCGCCGTGGCGGGCCTCCACTTCCGGCCGCGGCCGCCGCGCGCTGTACAGCACGCGCATGCCGAAGCCGGCCTGGGCGCGGCGCGCCAGGGCCTCGCCGATGCGGCCCATGCCGACGATGCCGAGGGTCTTGCCGTGCACGTCGCAGCCGAACTGCGCTGGGCCTATGCCGGCCTGCCAGTGGCCGGCGCGGATCCAGCGGTCCAGCTCGGCCACCCGCCGGGCGCTGGCCAGCAGCAGGGCGAAGCCGGTGTCGGCGGTGGTCTCGGTCAGCACGTCGGGGGTGTTGGTGAGCAGCACGCCGCGGCGGTCCAGCTCGGCGATGTCGTAGTTGTCCACGCCCACCGAGACGCTGGACACCACCTCCAGCTGCGGCGCCAGGTCCAGCAGCCCGGCGTCCAGGCGCAGGCTGGCGCCCAGCAGGCCCCGGGCGCCGGGCAGCGCCGCGCGCAGGCGGGCCAGGCCGTCGGCGGCCGGGTCCTCGACCAGGGTCACGTCGGCGTGGGCCTGCAGGCGCTGCATCAGCGCGTCGGACAGGCGCTTGTAGAGGACGATGCGTTTCTTCATGGTCGTGTCTTCCTAGTGGCCCAGCGCCGGTCGAAGGCGCTCGGCTTTCTGCGAGGGGTTGAGGACGGCGGTCAGGGCCACGGCCGCCAGCAGCGAGCCGCACATGAACAGGTAGGAGGCGCCGGGCCCGCCGGTGGCGCCGTTGAGGTAGCCCACCAGCCAGGAACCGGAGAACGAGCCCAGCGCGCCCATGCTGTTGATCAGCGCCATGGCGCCGCCGGCGACGTTGCTCGGCAGCACCTCCGGGACGATGGCGAAGAACGGCCCGTAGGGCGCGTACATGCAGGCCCCGGCGAGCACCAGCAGCGCGTAGGAGGCCCAGAAGTGCTGACTGCCCAGGGCGTAGGAGCCGTAGAAGGCCAGCGCGGCGACCAGCAGCGGCGGCCAGACGAAGCGCTTGCGCTTCTGCAGGCGGTCCGAGGCCCAGGACACCCCGAGCATGGCCAGCACCGCCACCAGGTACGGCAGCGCCGACAGCCAGCCGGCGCTGACGATGTCCAGGCCCGAGGCCTGCTTGAGGATCGACGGCAGCCAGAGCACGAAGCCGTAGACGCCGATGCTCCAGCAGAAGTACTGCAGGCAGAGGATGATCACCTTCGGCGAGCGGAACGCCTCGCGGTAGTTCTTCATCGGCGCGATGCCCTGCTGCTCGGCGGCCAGGGCGCGCTGCAGCGCGGCCTTCTCGGCCTCGTCGAGCCACTTGGCCTGGGCCGGGCGGTCATCCACCAGGCGCCACCAGATGAAGGCCCAGAGCACCGCCGGCAGGCCCTCGATGATGAACATCCAGCGCCAGTCGAACCGGCTCACCAGGTAGCCGGAGAGCACCGACATCCAGAGGATGGTCACCGGGTTGCCGAGGATCAGGAAGGTATTGGCCCGCGAGCGTTCGGCGCGGGTGAACCAGTGGCAGAGGTAGATGAGCATGGCCGGCATCACCGCCGCCTCGACCACGCCGAGCAGGAAGCGGATGCCCACCAGCAGGTAGACGTCGCGGACCATGCCGGTCAGCGTGGCCAGGCCGCCCCAGAGGATCAGGCTGGCGAAGATCAGCTTCTTCACGCTGCGCTTCTCGGCGTAGATGGCCCCGGGCACCTGGAAGAAGAAGTAGCCGAGGAAGAACAGCGCGCCCAGCAGCGACGACAGCGCCGGGGTGATGTTCAGGTCCTCGGCCATCCCGGAGGCGGCGGCGAAGCCGTAGTTGGCGCGGTCCAGGTAGGCCAGGCTGTAGGTGACGAAGACGATGGGCATGATGTGCCACCAGCGGCGTGGGGCGAGTCGGTCGATCTGCATGGCGTTTCTCCTGAGCTTGTTGTTCTTGTCGCAACAGGTGCCGGCCGGGCCGGCGGGTTTCGGGGTTCAGGCACGCAGGCGCGCGTCGTGGGCTTCCAGTTCGTGGCGCTGCGGCAGGCCCTCCATGTCGCCGCGCGACTGCACCGCGCGGCTGCCGCACCAGTTGCCGCGGGCCACCGCCTGGCGCAGGTCGCGGCCTTCCAGCAGGGCACTGATCACGCCGACGGCGAAGGCGTCGCCGGCGCCCACGGTGTCCACCACCCGCGCCACCGGCTGCGGCGGCACCACGCCTTCGCGGCCGTCGGCGTCGCGGAAGTAGGCGCCCTCGGCGCCGAGCTTGATGGCCACGCATTCCACGCCCTGCTCAAGGTAGAAGCCGGCGATGGCCTCGGGCGACTGGCGCCCGCTCAGCAGGCGGCCCTCCTCCAGGCCCGGCAGCACCCAGTGGGCCTTGAACGCCAGGGCGTTGACCTCGCGCACCATGGTCGCGCGGTCCGGCCACAGCGAGGGGCGCAGGTTGGGGTCGAAGGAGACGCTGCGGCCGGCGGCGCACATGGCGTCCAGCAATTGCCGGGAGAGTTCGCGGCAGCTCGCCGACAGCGCCGGCGGGATGCCCGTGGCGTGCAGGTGGCGCGCCCGCAGCAGGCCCGGGCGCAGCAGCGCCGGGGACAGGCGGCTGGCCGCCGAGTTGCGGCGGAAGTACTCCACCCGCGGGTCGCTGCCGTCGTCGCAGCGGGCCTTGAGCTGGAAGCCGGTGGGGTGCTCGGCGTCGATCTCGACGCCGTCGCAGTCCAGCCCCTCGCGGCGCAGGCTGGCGAGCACGAAGCGGCCCAGGGAGTCGTCGCCCACCCGGCTCAGCCAGTTCACCCGCAAGCCCAGGCGCGCCAGGCCGATGGCCACGTTGCTGTCGGCGCCGGCGATGCGCTTGCCGAAGCCCTCCACCTCGGCCAGGTCGCCGCACTGCTCGGCGACGAACATGGCCATGGTCTCGCCGAAGCAGAGCACGTCGTGTTCAGCCATGGCGCACCTCCGGGGCGCGGCCCAGCTGCGCCAGTTGCTCGACCTGCTCGCGGGTCAGGCTGGCCAGGTCGTCGCCGGCCAGCGGGTATTCGATGGCGCGCGGCACCCCGGGGGCGAAGCGCGCCAGCAGCGCCTCCCACTCGTCGAGGTCGGCGGCCTGCGGCGGCACCGCCACCAGGCGCCCGTCCTCGCGGCGGCGCACCGCCTTGCAGTGCACGTAGCGCACCCAGGGCCCGAGCAGGCGCGCCGCCTGCTGCGGCGACTCGCCCTGCCAGTGCCAGTTGCCGATGTCGAAGGTCATGGCCAGCGGCAGGCCCAGTTCGCCGGCGCGGCGGAAGAAGCGCAGCAGCGGCTCGACGCGGCCGCCCTGGACGGTCTGGTCGTTCTCCACCAGCAGCACCGGCCCCTGCCCGAGCAAGGGGCGCAGGGCTTCGAGGTCGCACTCGTCGCGGTAGTGACCGAGGGAAACCTTCAGCGCCACCGCACCGGCCTCCCCTGCCAGGCGCAGGCGCCCGGCCAGCGCCGGCTCCAGGCGGCCATCGGCGCGCCACAGCTCCAGCGGCGCCGAGTACAGGCTTTCCAGGCCCTGGGCGGCGCTGGCCGCGGCCAGGGCGGCGGCGTCGGGCAGCGCGTCGAAGAGTTCTTCGCGCCATTCGACGCGGCTCGCGCCGGCCTCGGCCAGCAGTTCCAGGTAGGCGGCCTGGCCCCGCTGCCGCACGGCATCGGCGCCGAAGCTGGACAGGCTGATGGATACGGGGTTCGCGTGCATTGTTCTTGTCCTTCTCGTTCAGCCGGGATGAAACCGGTTTCATTTTCAGCCGAAAACCGCTGCGGCCTGGGCCGCAGCGGCTTCAGCCGCGTACTGGGGTGGAACCTCGGACGATGAGTTCGGCGCGCAGGTCCAGGCGCCGCGCCGGTTGCGTGGCGCCCTGCAGGCGTTCCAGCAGGCACTGGAAGGCCGCCTGGCCGATGCGTTCGGTGGGTTGGGCCAGGGCGGTGATGCCGCCGCCGACCAGGGGGTACCAGTCCAGTTCGTCGAGGGCGACCAGGCCCAGGTCGTCGAACAGGCGCACGCCCATCTGGTGCAGGGTGCGGGTGGCGCACAGGGTGGCCACGCCGTTGCAGGTGAACAGGGCCTGGGGGCCATGCCCGGCGCTGGCGAGGAAGGCGGCCAGGCGTTCGCGCAGGTCGTCGCCGGTCTCCAGCACCTGGCCGCGCAGGCCGGGCCGGCGGGCGATGGAAGCCTGGAAGGCGGCTACCCGCTCCTGCCGCGAGCTGGTGCCGTCCAGCGGCTCGCTGACCGCCAGGATGTCGCGGTAGCCGCGGGCCTGCAGGTGGTCCAGGGCCTGCTCCACGGCATCGGCGTTGTCCAGCCCCACCAGGTCGGAGCGCAGCTCTTCCAACTGGCGGTCCACCAGCACCATGGGCAGCTCGCGGGCTAGGCTGGCCAGCTCGCCGGCATGGTGGCCGAGGGTGTTCACGATCAGGCCTTCGACGTTGTACGACTGCAGCGCCTGCAGGTGCAGGCGCTCCTGCTCGTCGTCGCGGTCGGTGTTGCACACCACCAGGCTGTAGCCGTGCTGGCGGCAAGCGGTCTCCACGCCATGCATCACGGCGACGGAGTAAGGGTTGCGGATGTCCGCCAGGAGCATGCCCACCAGGCGCGTGCGGCCACGCTTGAGGCCACTGGCCATGCGGCTGGGGCGGTAGCCGAGCTGCTCGATCACCGCCTCGATACGCTGGGCGGTGGCGTCGGCGAGCAGTTGCCGGTCGCCGCCGATGTAGCGCGACACCGTGGCCTTGGAGACGCCGGCAGCACGGGCCACCTCGCTGATGGTGACCCGCCCGCGGGCAGGCGGAAGCATGTCGTTCACCCTGTCGATCCTTTTGTATTCACTTGTGCCGGAGGGCTATGAAACCGGTTTCAATAAATCAGGGATGGAGCATGCCGTCAAGCACCGGCGGACGCAATGGGCCTTCCGCGGATATTCTGCTAGGGTAGGAACCAGGAGATGGCATTCCTCCTTTAACCGCCCCCGTGCTGATGATGCCTGCATGACCCCGGACGACATCCGCCCCCCGGAGGAATGGATCATGTCATCAGCCATGCAGCCGCTTTCCGGCACCGCCGCGCTCGATCCGCACGTCGCGGACACGCCCCCCGGCGACTTCCACAGCATCCTCTTCCCCGGCGCTCGCCGGCCAACCCTGGCCAGCGCGCCGCCGCCCTGCTTCAGGGACCTGAACCTCGACCAGGTGGTCGACGCCATCACCGCGGACCGCCACGAGTACGACCTGGAGCCGTTCTTCTACACCCACCTGGACGACCTCGACGCCATCGTCTACCGCCAGGAGGTGATGCACGACCTGCTGGACCCCGGCCTGCTCGCCGACCTCCAGGCCTTCGCCGCCGGCATGCGCGCCGTGCGCCGGCACCTGGTGCCGGAAGAGAAGCTCTACTACGCGCGCCAGCAGCAGCGCAGCTTCGTCGAGGCGGTGCGGGTGTATTGCGACACGCTCACGCAGCTGGCGCGGGCCCTGGCCGCCCGCCCCTTCGCGTCGCGCGGCCTGCGCGGGCTGCTGGCGTACCTGGGGCGCTACCTGGCCGCGGAGCGCTTCGTCGGCCTGGCCGGGGACACCCGCCACCTGCTCGACGGGCTCGGCGCCGTCACCTACTCGATGCTGATCAGGGACAACCAGGTCCGCGTCCAGCGCTACGAGCCGACCGAGGACATCAGCGAGGCCATCGACAGGACCTTCGCGAAATTCCGCCAGGGCGACGTGCGCGACTACCACGCCAGGTTCAACGAATGGCCGGGCATGAACCACGTCGAGGCGGCCGTGCTGGACAGGGTGGCGCAGCTCTACCCGGAGGTCTTCGCCGAGCAGGCCGGATTCTGCGAGAAGCACGCGGACTTCATCGACGCGACCGTCCAGGACTTCGACCGCGAGGTGCAGTTCTACCTGGCCTACCTGGCCTACATCCAGCCGCTGGTGGACGCCGGCATGCCCTTCTGCTTCCCCGGCGTGCGCACCGACAGCAAGGCCGTGTTCGCCCGCAACGCCTTCGACCTCGCCCTGGCCAGCCGCCTGGTGCGCAACAGCAACCGCCTGGAGGTGGTGTGCAACGACTTCGAGCTGGCCGGGCGCGAGCGCATCCTGGTGGTCTCCGGCCCCAACCAGGGCGGCAAGACCACCTTCGCCCGCCTGGTCGGCCAGCTGCACTACCTGGCCTGCATCGGCTGCCGGGTGCCGGCCGAGGCCGCCGAGCTGTTCCTCTTCGACCGCCTCTACACCCTGTTCGAGAAACAGGAGCGCCCCGGCGACCTGCGCGGCAAGCTGCAGGACGACCTGCTCCGCGCCCGCGGGATACTCGAGGGCGCCAGCGGCCGCAGCCTGATCCTGATCAACGAGATCTTCTCCTCGACCACCGCCAGCGACGCCGCCTTCCTCGGCCAGAAGATCCTCGCGCGGATCATCGCCCTGGACGCCCTCTGCGTGTGCGTCACCTTCATCCACGAGCTGACGCAGATGGGCCAGAGCATCGTCAGCATGATGAGCTGCGTCGACCCCGACGACCCGTCCCGGCGCACCTTCAAGGTCCTGCGCAAGCCCGCGGACCGGCTGTCCTACGCCCTCTCCATCGCCCGCAAGCACCGCCTCGCCTACGACAGCGTGAAGGAGCGCATCCGGCCATGAAAGCCCACCTCATGTACCCGCAGGCCGACTTCGACCTGGACAAGCCGCCGCCGCTGCACGCCGAGGACCTGGTCCAGGACCTGGCCCTGGACACCCTGTTCGACGCCATGGCCGGCGACGACAAGTACCTCCGCCAGGTCGCCCGCTGCGCGCTGCTGACCGCCTTCGACAGCACCCCGGAGGTGGTCCGCTACCGCCAGGCGGTGCTGCGCGACTGCCTGGCCAACCAGGCGGTGGTGCGCGACCTGTACCGCCTCGCCCTGGACGTGCTGGGGCTGGAGCAGAACATCTACCTGAGCTTCATGACCAAGTACCCCAGCAGCATCATGCACCGCTCGCTGAAGCTGCTGCACCTGCAGATCGACCTGCTCCGGCGCCTGCGGCGGATGGCCGACGAGCAGGCCGGGCGCTTCGCCTCGGAGGGCTTCGGCAAGCTGTTCGCCCTGATCCGCGAGGAGATCAGCGACCAGTACTTCGCCGAACTGCAGGACCACTTCGAGCAGCTCAAGCTGCGCAAGGGCTTTCTCGTCAGCGCCCGCCTGGGCCCGCTGAACCGCGGCGTGGCCTACTGCCTGCGGCGCTACCCCAGGCCCCAGGGCTCCTGGCTCAAGCGCCTGCTGAGCAAGAAGCCGGAGAGCTACGTCTACGAGATCGCCGAGCGCGACGAGACCGGCGCCACGGCGCTGTCGGAGCTGCAGGACAGGGGCGCCAACGAGGTGGCCAACGCCCTCGCCCAGGCCGCCGAGCACATCACCGGCTTCTTCGCCATGCTGCGCACCGAGCTGGCGTTCTACATCGGCTGCCTCAACCTGCGCGAACACCTGAGCGAGCTGCGCGGCGACATCTGCTTCGCCGACGTCAGCCCCGCCGGGCAGTACCGGCAGGCCTTCGAAGGCCTCTACGACATCTGCCTGGCGCTGAACATGCGGCGCGCGGTGGTCGGCAACGACCTGGCCGGCGACGACCGCCAGCTGTTCGTCATCACCGG
Source organism: Pseudomonas delhiensis (assembly GCF_900187975.1). Lineage (GTDB taxonomy): Bacteria > Pseudomonadota > Gammaproteobacteria > Pseudomonadales > Pseudomonadaceae > Pseudomonas > Pseudomonas delhiensis. The sequence continues at coordinate 61,909 of NZ_FZPC01000016.1, forward strand.
CGCCAACCAGGGCGGCAAGTCGACCTTCCTGCGCAGCATCGGCATCGCCCAACTGATGCTGCAGTGCGGCCTGTTCGTGCCGGCGCGGCAGCTGCGCGCCAACCTCTGCGACGGCCTGTACACCCACTACAAGCGCGAGGAGGACGCCAGCATGAAGCGCGGCAAGCTGGACGAGGAACTCGCCCGCATGAGCGACATCGTCGACCACCTGAGCCCGCGCTCGATCCTGCTGTGCAACGAATCCTTCGCCGCCACCAACGAGCGCGAGGGCTCGGAAATCGCCCGCCAGGTGGTGCGCGCGCTGGCCGAGGCCGGGGTGAAGACCTTCTTCGTCACCCACCTCCACGACTTCGCCCACAGCCTTTACGAAGCGCCGCCAGCGGGCAGCCTGTTCCTCCGCGCCGAGCGCCGCGACGACGGCGGGCGGACCTTCCGCATCACCGAGGGCGCCCCGCTGGCCACCGCGTTCGGCACCGACCTGTACGCGCAGGTCTTCACCGAGCCCGCGGCCGCCGGCTAGCCGCCGCGGGCCCGCAGCCGGGCCAGCGCGGCGGTGCCCGCGGCCATCAGCACGGCGGCGCAGACGAACGCCAGCACCGGCGAGACGGCGCTCCAGAGCAGGCCGACCGTCGCGCTGGAAACGAACTTGGCGGTGCCGTTCACGGTGCCGAGCGCGCCATAGCTCAGGGCCAGCGTCTGCGGCTGCACCATGTCGGCGGTCACGGTGGACTCCAGGGCCTCCTGCACCGACACGTACAGGCCGGCGACGGTGAACAGCAGCGCCAGCAGCGGCAGGCTGTCCACCCGCAGCCAGAAGGCCAGGGCCGCCAGCAGCGCCGTCAGGGCGCCCAGGGCATAGCCGGCGACCAGCACCGGCAGGGAGCCCAGGCGGTCGGCCAGCGCGCCGATGGGATAGGACGTCAGCACCTGCACCAGGTTGCGCCAGACATACAGCAGGCCGGCGACCTGCGCCGCCTGGACCACGCCCAGGCTGCCGGCCAGCAACTGCGTGGCGGCGAGGATGAGCAGGCTGTGGCTGAAATCGCCGATGCCGAACAGCCCGACGGCCCCCAGGTAGCGCTTGAAGCGCAGCGGCAGGCCCTTCAGCGTCTGGAAGAACTTCAGCCCGGGGTTCGCCGAGTGCTGCGGGTCCCTGACCAGGGTCAGGAACGCCAGCACGGCCAGCACGCCGGGAATCACGCTCAGCCACAGCACCAGGCGGAACGGCCCGCTGGCATCATCCCAGGGCAGCCGCTGGGCCCAGCCCAGCAGCGCGACGCCCAGCAGGGGCCCGGCCACGGCGCCCAGGGTATCCATCGCGCGGTGGAAACCGAAGGCCCGGCCGCGGCTCTCGGCCGTCACCGCCTGGACCACGATGGCGTCGCGCAGCGGGCCGCGCAGCCCCTTGCCGAACCAGGAGACCAGCCGCCCGAGGAGGATCAGCGGCCAGCCCAGGGCAAGGGCCAGCAGCACCTGCCCGACCGGCGTCAGCCCGTAGCCGATCACCACCAGCAGCTTGCGATGCCCCAGCTTGTCGGCGATGTAGCCGGAGAACATCTTGGTGTAGGCGGCCAGGGCGTCGGCGATCCCCTCGATGATGCCCAGCGCGGCGGCGGGAATCCCCAGCACCGCGAGGAACCCGGGCAGTATCACGGTGGTGGTCTCGTAGCAGAAATCGCCCAGGGCGCTGGTCACCCCCGCCCCCACCACCGTGCCGTTGAGCCAGGCCGTGCGGCCCGCCTTGCCGGCCGTTTCCGGCGCCTGCTGCTGCGATGGGTGCATCATGCCTCCCGGTTCGTCCTGCGACTTCCGCCACATGGTTACAGCTCCTGCGCCGAATGGAAACGGCGGCGGCCAGTCCGCCGGCCCGGCCCCGGGCGCCTCGCTCAGCCAGCGAAAGGGGTTCCCCCCATGGGGGTAAAATGCTAGCTTTCGCCGCAGGAGATGGCATTCCTCCTTTAACCGCCCCCCGTGCTGATGATGCCTGCGTGAACCCTGGACAGGGTGCGTAGGTGTGCGTCCTGTCCTTTTGCAAAAGGACCGGACCGTGACCGCGACACCCCACCCACTCCCCTCCCCGGCATTGCCCCCACCCTCCTCCGACGGAGGCCCGCTGGCATGCTGAAATCCATCCTGGTGATCGTCCTGGGCGGCTCCATCGGCTGCCTGCTGCGCTGGTTCCTCGGCCTGCAGCTCAACGCCCTGTTCACCACCATTCCCCCGGGCACCTGGGCGGCCAACATGATCGGCGGCTACGTCGTCGGCCTGGCCGTGGCCTTCTTCGCCGCCAACCCCACTCTCAGCCCGGAATGGCGCCTGCTGCTGATCACCGGCTTCTGCGGCGGCCTGACCACCTTCTCGACCTTCTCCGCGGAAACCTTCTCGCTGCTGCAGACCGGACGCGTGGCCTGGGCGCTGGGGGAAATCGCGGTGCACGTCGCAGGTTCGCTGCTGGCGACGGCCGCGGGCGTTCTAACCTACACCTTGCTGGGCGCACGCTGACGGAGGCGTAATCATGAAAGGCTACCTGGTGACCTTCTTCACCCAACAGAGCCGCCGCCACGGCGGCAAGCTGATCACCGACTGGATGGTCGACCTGGCCCGCGGCATGAAGCTCAAGGGCGCCACCCTGGTGGTCGGCGCGGAAGGCTTCGGCCATGCCGGGCGGGTGCACTCCTACCACTTCTTCGAACTGGCCGACCAGCCGGTGGAAATCTGCCTGGCCGTCTCCGAGGAGGAGTGCGAGCGCCTGTTCGAGCGCCTGGAAGCCGAGGACCTGGCGCTGTTCTACGTGAAGACGCCCGTGGAAATGGGCACCGTCGGCAAGCGCAAGGCCGACCGCGACACCCCCGCCACCTGACGACCACGGAGACCCGCACAGGGGCAGAGGGGGTGCCTCGCGCGCCCACGCCACCCGAGCAGAGGTGACGCATGAGCGCCGCCGACCGTGCCACCGGGGCGTCAGGCGCAGCCGGCGAATCCAATCGCGGACGGAGTTCGCTCCTACGGTTCCAGGGAGGCCGCGCCGAGGTGCTCTTCGTAGGAGCGGGCCCTGCCCGCGAATCGCGCGCAGGGCGCGCTCCTACAGGTGGGACAGCGGTGGCGGGGTAGGACTCCGTCCGCGATCATCCGTCGTTGAAAACAGCCTCAACCCTCAGCCTTCACCCCGGCCAGATGGTAGGTCTCGTTGAGCCGGTGCAGCGTGAAGAGGTCATCCTCCACGACCAGTTCGTTGACGCAGCAGGGCTCCTGCTTCAGCCGCCAGTAGCGCGCCAGCGGCAGGCCCAGCGCCTGCAGCAACAGAACCCGATTGATACTGTCGTGCCCCACCAGCACCAGGGTCTGCCCGGCATGCTGCCGCAGCACCTCGCGCAGCACGCGGGTGCCGCGGGCCAGCACGTCGGCCAGGCTCTCGCCATCGGGGATGGCCGCCAGGTCCGGCGCCTCCAGCCAGATGCGGTGCTCCTCCGGCCAGCGGGCGCGCACTTCGTCGTGGGTCAGGCCCTGCCACTGGCCGTAGTCGGTGTCGGCCAGGCCTTCCAGGGCCTGCGCCGGGGCGCCGGTGGCGCGGGCGATGGCGGCGCCGGTGTCGATGCAGCGCGACAGCGGGCTGGTGTAGATCGCCACCGGCTGCCAGCTTTCCGCGATGCGCCGGGCCACCGCCTCGGCCTGGCGCCGGCCCGGCGCCGACAGCGGCAGTTCGGCGCGGCCGCGGAAGCGCTCCGGGGCGATCCAGTCCACGTGGCCGTGGCGGGTCAGAATGATCCTTGTCATCGTCCTGCTCCTGTCAGGTTCAGCAGCGCAGGCTGGCAATGATGCGCTGCGGGTGGCTCAGCATATCCAGGGCGCCGAGGATGTCCAGGGCGACCAGGTCCGCCGAGCCGATGGCCACCGAGGAAGCGCCCTCCGGGCCGATCACCGCGATGCCCAGGGCCGACTGCTGCAACATGTAGCGGTCGTTGCTGCCGTTGCCGATGGCCACCACGCCGTGCAGGCCCAGGGTGCGCAGGTAGTCCTCCTTGGAAATGGCCTGGTCCTTCTCGGACAGCACCAGCAGGTTCACCTCCAGCGCCGCCAGTTCCGCCTCGGCGCTGCCGAAGGTATCGCCGGTGACCACGTGCAGGGCCAGCTTCCGGCCGAGCACCTCCAGGCGCTCGGCCACCCCGTCGATCAGCCGGCCATCCACGGCCAGGGTGCCGTTGTAGTCGCAGATCATGTGTTTCAACTGCAAGCTGCCCACGCCGGGAATGTCGATCTGCAGCATGTCGTTTCCTCCTCCGGCCGCTCAGCCGCGGATGACCGTGACCGCGCAGGGCGCGTGGTCGATCACCTGGCGCGCCACCGAGCCCAGCAGCGCCCCGAGGATCAGCTGGGCGATGGTCCCGACGACGATCTCCGACAGCGCCGTGGCGATGCGCAGGAAGATCGACACCAGCGTCGCCAGCAACGCCAGCCCCAGCCACAGGGCGGCCTGGGCCCATATCTCAGTCATGGCGGCCTCCGTTGGCGGGCTCGTCGTCCTCGCCCAGTACGCCGAACTCGACGGGGGTCTTCACGTACACCAGCTTCAGGTATTCCTCGGCCAGGCGCGTGAAGATCCGCTGCATTTCCGCCTCGGTGACCATCATCACCACTTCCAGGGGCTGGTCGGCCAGCTCGAAGAAGCGCGCGGCATGCATCCGCTGGTGGTGGCCGAACCCCTCCCTGGCGGCCAGCAGGGTGGCGCCATGCACGCCCAGGCGCAGCGCCTCGGCCATCAGCCACTCGGCGACGGGCTGGTGGTGGACCTTGCGGTCCTGCTGGGTGAAGAAGGTCAGCTGGTAGCCCTTCATGGCGCACCCTCCCCCGCCCAGCACGGCGTACCGGCTTGCGGGAGCGGGGTGCGGAAGGCGGCGGAACGGGACGGGTCGGGCATGTGCGCTGTCCATGGGCAGACCATGGACAGCAGAACAATGCCTACGCCGCCCATGGAGGGTTATGCGTAGGCATCATCAGCCGGGGGGCGGTTAGAGGAGGAATGCCATCTCCTGGTTAACGACATTAGCAAAGCCTTGGAAAAATGCACGCGGTCGGCGACGGCCGCGCAGGCCTGGCCTAGTGGCTGCCACCCAGCAGGTCGAAGGAATCCAGCAGGCGCCAGGCGATTTCCGGGGTGCGCTCCAGGCCCCGGCGGATGGCCGCGGGGATGGCCTGGCGGGTCTTGCGGCACAGGCCGGGCTGCCCGGCGATGCGGATGTCCAGGCCGCGCATGCTGCGCACCTCGTTGAAACCGGGGGCAATGCTCAGGCGCAGGCCGAGCTGTTCGTACATGCGCTGCTGCATGTGCTGCAGGTCGGCCAGGTCCTTGAGCTGCTCCAGGCGCTGCAACAGGCGCTGCTCCTCCTGGCGGGTGAGCAGGAGGATGCGGACGTCGCCATGGGGGTCGGCCAGCAGCGCCTCGCGCCCGCAATCGCAGGCACCCGGCGGGCAGGGTTGGCGGAGGGGGAGCTGGCCGTTCATGGCATCGAGCATAGCGATTCGCCGCGGGCGGCGCCCCTACACCGCGTAAAAATTCCCACGCTGAATTCGCCTTGAGGTCCTACGAGGGCGCTGGATAGATTCCGCCCTGCCGCAACCTTGCTGTGGCCGGGGGTAGGATCCCGTTGGTACGAGGAGTGGTGCGTCATATCGCGATTACAAGTGATCCATCGCCGTCTGTATTCGCGTTCCGTGGCGGACCGTGCGGGGAGGCTTCGGCCTGCCGTTTTCCTCATACCCGGTGATCCTACCCCCGTACGGTCCGCCTCCCTTTTCCGGGAGGCGGCTCTTGATCCCGCTCAGGAGCAATGGAACATGCACTCTCCGCACTTCGCCCTCCACACCCAGGAGGCGCGCCATGTCTGACCTGCAACCCCTCACCAGCCTGGCCCAGCTCCACGACGACGTGCTGTTCGTCGACGCCGGCGCCCCCGCCCAGCACCTGTTCGAAGCCGCCGAGCGCCGCCTGGTGGCCCTGGAGGACCTGCTGTGCCTGCTGGCCGACTGCCCCGACGAAATGCCGCTGGTGCAGGGCCAGGCCCGCCTGGTCTCGGCCCTGCTGCCGATGGCGGCGGAAGCGCGGCAGCTCTACCAGTTGGCCCAGGACCGGCGCTGAGCGCCCCGGCGTTCCGTACGGGGCGGCGCAGCGCTGCCGCTCCGTACCGGGCTAGCCGGCGCCCTCGGACAGCAGGCGGCAGCCCTGGCGGCGGATTTCGATGTTCGGGTAGACCGGCGAGCGCGCCTCGCCGCTGGCGCGCAGGGCCTCCACACGCTCCAACGCTTCTTCGATGCGCGACAACGGCAAGGCGGCGATCTGCGCCGGCGCCAGGTCCCACCAGCGGCTGGCCAGCAGGCGCTCGCAGATTTCCGGCGGGAAGCGGTAGCGCACCACCTTCGCCGGCGAACCGGCGACTATGGCATAGGGCGGCACGTCGCGGGTCACCACGGACATGGCCGCCACCACGGCGCCATCGTGGATCTTCACCCCGCTCATCACCACCGCCCCCTCGCCGATGAAGGCGTCGTTGCCGATCCAGGTGTCGGCGTCGGTGTCCTCGTAGCGCTGGCGCGGCGTGTCGTAGCGGTCGAACACACCCGGCTCGTACTGCACCGAGCTGGTGCTCAGCCAGTCCATCGGGTGCGCCCGGGCGGCCAGGCCGACACGGCAGTGCTGGCCGGTGGAGCTGAAGCGGCCGATGTGCGAGATGCGATGGAAGCTGGTGGCGCGGATGGTGGAGAAGGCGCCGATGCGCATCTCGTCGCGGTAGATCTTGAACTCCGCCTCGCCGATGCTGCCGGGCGCCTCGACCAGCAGGCGCTTGCCGCGCCCCAGGCGGCTGACGCCGCTGCGGAATTCGATGTCGTGCTCTTCCAGCCAGTGCTTCCAGCGGCTGTTGCGCCAGCTCTTCAACATGGGTCCGTGATCCTTTTGTATGTTTTCCGATACGGACCTCTGACAGGCGGGATACGTGCAAGGTTCTGTTGAAGTGAATTGCGGGGGTGTGAGTTGCTTTTCGTAGGAGCGAGCTTGCTCGCTCCTACGAAAAGCGGTGCACCGCCCCCATCGAGACTGTCACCCCAGATGCGCAGCAAAGCCTGTCAGCTGCGGGGCGATGTCCTCACGCAAGGTCAACGCGGGTATCTCGTAGTCCCCTGCGTTCTGCCGGCGGAACGGGAGGGGCGCGGTGCTGAACAGCCTGTCCAGGCGCTCGCCATAGGCCTGCTCGATGGCGGCGTAGCGGGCCTCATCCATGCGCCCGGCGCGGTACACCAGGAACGCCGGCAGCACCTCGAAGCCCGGGTAGTAGAGGATGCCGTGGTGGATGGGGAACAGCAGGTCGTCGATCGGCCCGTTGATGCCGCGGGCGCTGTAGTGCGATTCCCAGCCGCCGGTGGTGACCACCAGCATGGCGCGCTTGCCGGCCAGGCTGCCCTCGCCGTAGCGGTCGCCCCAGCGCGCATCGGAGTGCTCGCCCACGCCGTAGGCGAAGCCATAGGCGTACACGCGCTCGACCCAGCCCTTGAGGATGGCCGGCATGGAGAACCACCACAGCGGGAACTGCAGGATCAGCGCGTCGGCCCAGCGCAGCTTGGCCTGCTCGGCGGCGATGTCGGCGCTCTGCCGGCCGCCGGCATAGGCGCGGCGGGAATCCTCGGAGGGGTCGAAGCGCCCGGCGGCCGCGCCGTCCAGGCTGTCGGCGGCATCCAGCGGGGCCTTCCAGCCCATGGCGTATAGGTCTGAGACCTGCACCTGGTGGCCGGCGGCCTGCAGGCGGCGCACGGCGAAGTCCTTGAGCGAGCCGTTGAGCGAGCGGGGTTCGGGGTGGGCATAGACGATGAGGATATTCATGAAGGGCCTCCAATGGGTGGATGGCCGCAGCATGGCGTTGCCCACGGTATAGTGGAAATGAATATCCATTACACCAGGTATAGTCATGACCAATCTGCGCACCCTGGACCTGAACCTGCTGGTGACCCTCGACGTGCTGCTGGCCGAGCACAACGTCACCCGCGCCGCGCAGCGCCTGCACTTCTCCCAGCCCTCGGTGAGCGTGCAACTGGCCAGGCTGCGCGAGCTGTTCGACGACCCGCTGCTGCTGCCCGGCCCCCGCGGCATGCGCCCCACCGCCCGCGCCGAGGCGCTGCGCGAGCCCCTGCGCCAGGCCCTGGCGGCACTGGAGCGGGCGGTGGCGCCGAGCGAGCCGTTCGACCCCGGCACCGCGAACAACACCTGGCGCCTGGTGGCCTCCGACTACAGCGAGGCCACCGTGGTGCTGCCGGCCCTGCGCGGCCTGCGCGAGGCGGCGCCGGGCACGCGCCTGGCGCTGTTGCCGCTGCAGCCGGCGCTGATCGTCCGGCAGCTGGAACAGGGCGACGCCGACCTGGTGTTCCACACCACCGAGGACGCCCCCGAAGGGCTGCGCCGGCGCCCGCTGTTCCAGGAGCGCTACGTGCTGGTCGGCCGCGCCGGCCACCCGCGGCTGAATCGGCGGCCGAGCCTGGATCGGTTCTGCCAGCTGGAGCAGGTGATCGTCTCGCCGGACGGCGGCGGCTTCCACGGCCCCACCGACAAGGCCCTGGCCGAGCTGGGCCGCGAGCGCCGGGTGGTGCTGTCGGTGCCGCACTTCCAGTTCGTCGCCCCGGTGCTGGCCAGCACCGACCTGGTGGCCATGCTGCCGCAACGCCTGGTGCGCCCGGACAGCGGCCTGCGCATGGTGGAAGCGCCGCTGGAGGTGCCGGGGTACGAGATGTCGATGCTCTGGCACGAGCGCGCGCACCGCGACCCGGCGCACCAGTGGCTGCGGGGGTTCATCGCCGCGGCGGTGTGACGGCCTACCGCTCGGCTGGCCGCCGCCGCCGACGCCCTCAGCGGCGTAGGCTGGTGCGAGAACAAGAGGAGGACACGAGCATGCGGCAGCACAGCCACCCGGACTTCCACCTGCACGAGGCGCGCCGCGCCATGCTGCTGCGCTGGGCGCAGATGGCCCAATGGTTCGGCCTGGTGATGATCCTGCTGACCATTGGCCTGGCAGCCCTGGGCGACAGCCTGGACGACCCCACCGGCACGAGCATCATCACCCTTTGCGGGGTATTGGGCCTGGCGGCGCTGATCCCGGCGCGGATGGTCCTGGCGCACTACCAGAAGCAGGACGAACGCGACGGCCGGCCCTAGCCGAAACGCACGCAGTAGATCGGCGGCAGGTGCGCGGACAGGCATTCCCAGCGCTCGCCGCCATCCTCCGACAGCCACAGGCCGCCGGTGGTCGAGCCCATGGCCAGGCGTTCGCCATCGTCGTCCACGGCCAGGCCGTGGCGGTACACCAGGTCGTAGCACGGGCCCTGGGGCAGGCCCTGGCCCAGGGCCTGGAAGCTCTTGCCGCCATCCTCCGTGCGGTTGACCAAGAATCGCCCGGCCACCGGGATGCGGCATACGTCCTTCGTCGCCGGGACGAACCAGGCGGTGTCCGGCCGGGTGGGGTGCACGGCCACGGCGAAGCCGAAGCTGGAAGGCCGGGCCGGCACGTCGTGCCAGTGAACGCCGCCATCGCTGGAAACGAATATGCCGTTGTGGTGCTGCACCCACAGCCGGTCCGGCTGCGCCGGGCAATGCACCAGGCGGTGCGGGTCCTGGATGGCGCCCTCCTCGCGCAGCTCCGGCGGCATGTAGTCGGCGTACATGCCGGCGGTGGTGTTGCGCCAGCTGGCGCCTTCGTCGTGGCTCTGCCAGACGCCGCCGCAGGACACGCCGACGGTGAGGTGGCGGCTGTCACGCGGGTCGACGCTGACGGAGTGGATGCCCGGCCAGTCGTAGCCGCCGCCGAACCAGCGGGCACGCTCGGGGCGGTCCCACAGCGGGCGGTTGAGCGTCCAGCTGTCGCCGCGGTCGTCGCTGCGGAACAGGCCGCCGGGAATGGTCCCGGCCCAGAGGGTGCCGGCCTGGTCGGTGCCGCCGGTCTCCAGGCACCAGATCAGTTGCAGGCTCCAGGGCGCCTGGGGGGCATCGCCTTCGGCCGGCTCGGGCAAGGCGTCCGGCTGCGGCGGGTAGACCGGCACCGCGCATTCCTGCCAGTCGCCGCCGCTGGGCTTGCGCCACAGCTTGCAGCCGAAGTGGCCCAGGTCCAGCGCCGCGTAGAGGGTGTCGTCGCGGGGGTCGGCCAGCAGCATGTTCACCGGCTCGCCGAGGAAGTCCTGGCCCGCCTCGTGCCAGGCGCCGCGGTCGTTGATAAAGGTGAACAGGCCCTTGCGCGTGGCCACCAGCAGTCGATCGTCCATGCTTCCTCCTTCAGCCGCCCGACAGCGCCTGCACCACGTACACCTCGCTGTCGGCCGCCAGGGCATCGCCCAGGCCATGGCGGTCGCGCAGGCGCAGGCCGTCGATGAACACGGTGACATGCCGGCGCAGGCCGCCCTGGTCGTCCAGCAGGTAGCCGCGCAGGCGCGGATACCGGGCGAACACGCCTTCCAGCAGGCCGCCGAGGGTGGCGCCGGGCAGGTCCTGCTCGGGTACCTCGACGTGACGCTGGATGGACGGGGCGAAGACGATGTGGGCCATGGGCTGCGCGGCTTGACGGGTTTCGCTCAGTTTAGGCGGCATGGCCGGCGCCGGCGGCGCGGATCGACCGGGCGGCAATCAGTTTCGATTTCGCTCAACCGAGTTCCACTAGATTCACATTTAAAGCATCCATCGCCTGTGCCAGTCTCCGGGCATCGTCCTCCACGCAGCCACCCATGCACCTTCTGCAACAGCACTTCGCCGCCGCCAGCGCCTCCGCCCCCCGGGCAGAGCCCCTGCGCCTGGCGCGCGAACGCTGCCGCTGGCTGCGCCTGCAACCCCTCTCGCTGCCGCTGGAGCTGGCCTTCTGGGCGCTCTGGCACTGCCGCCACGCGCGTCCACCGGATAGCGCCGCACGCTGACGGGCGCCCCGCGCCCGGCCCTTCGCCGGCACTACGCTGAACGCAAGCGACACACGCGCCGCGTCCAGCCGTAGCCATAGCATCGCCTGCCCCGCCGCAGCCCGGCCGTGCAGGTCATCAGCGCGCCCCTCGGCGCTATGCGAGAACACCAATGAAATTCGCTCCCGTGCAAGAGGCCCAGGCCTTCCTGGCCGCCAACCCCGACATCGAGATGGTCGAGCTGTTCATCCTCGACGCCAACGGCGTGCCCCGCGGCAAGCTGCTGCACCGCGAGGAACTACTGGCGGTGTACGCGTCCGGCCGGCCCTTGCCGAGCACCATCCTCGGCCTCACCCTGCATGGCGAGGACGTGGAGGATTCCGGGCTGGTGTGGGACGTCGGCGACATCGACTGCCGCGCCTACCCGCTGGAAGGCAGCCTGGTGCGCCTGCCCTGGCGGCAGATCCCCACCGCCGCGGTGCAAGTCAGCATGCACCCGGTCGAAGGCAAGCCGGCGGACATCGCCGACCCGCGCCACGTGCTGGTCAAGGTGATCGACGAGCTGAAGGCCGCCGGCTACCACCCGGTGATGGCCTGCGAGCTGGAGTTCTACCTGCTGGACGCCAGGCGCGACGCCAACGGCCGCCCGCAACCGGCGCTGGACGCCGACGGCGGCCGGCCGCGCTCCACCCAGGTCTACGGCCTGCGCGAGCTGGAGCAGATCGAACCCTTCCTCGCCGACCTCTATGCCGCCTGCAAGGCCCAGGGCATCCCGGCGCGCACCGCCATCTCCGAGTACGCCCCCGGCCAGGTGGAGATCACCCTGGAGCATGGCGACGCCCTCACCGCCATGGACCAGGCCGTGCGCTACAAGCGCCTGGTGAAAGGCGTGGCGCACAAGCACGGGATGCAGGCCTGCTTCATGGCCAAGCCCTTCGACGACCTGGCCGGCACCGGCATGCACATGCACGTGTCCCTGGCCGATGCCGAGGGCGAAAACCTCTTCGCCAGCGAAGACCCGGCCGGCACGCCGCTACTGCGCCAGGCGGTGGGCGGCATGCTCGCCAGCCTGCTCGACTCGCTGCTGCTGTTCTGCCCCAACGCCAACTCCTACCGGCGCTTCCAGGCCAACAGCTATGCGCCGCTGGCGCCGACCTGGGGCTGCGACAACCGCACCGTCAGCCTGCGCGTACCGGGCGGGCCGGCCCACACCCGGCACATCGAGCACCGCATCTGCGGCGCCGACGCCAACCCCTACCTGGCGGCGGCGGCCATCCTCGCCGGCATCCACCGCGGCATCCGCGAAGACATCGACCCGGGCGCGCCGGTGGAAGGCAACGGCTACGCCCAGGCCAAGGAACTGCTGCCCACCGACTGGCTCACCTCGCTGCGCGCGCTGGAGCGCTCCAGCTGGGCGCGGGACGCGCTGGGGCAGGAATTCCTCGGCGTGTACCTCAAGGTGAAGCAGGCGGAGTACCGGCAGTTCATGGGCGAGGTCGGGGAGCAGGATTGGCGCTGGTATCTGCATCAGGCTTGAGCATGAAGCTGAGAGCCAAGAGCCCCTCTCCCCAGCCCTCTCCCTAAAGGGAGAGGGAGCATCCGTGCCGAGATGGGAATCGTGCCCTCCGGAAATACCAGCGCAACCGGCTGAAACCGAATCACAAGCCCGCTCCGATCCAGTCCCCTCTCCCTTCAGGGAGAGGGCTAGGGAGAGGGAACCCAGACAACAGGAAAAACACAAAAATGAACGCCGCACTGAAACCCGCCAGGCCCGCCCCCGAGCGCGCCCCCTCCTACTACTCCGCCAGCCTCGCCGTGGAAACCGACTACCCCAGCCTGCAGGGCGAGGTGAACGTCGACATCGCCATCATCGGCGGCGGCTTCACCGGCGTGACCACCGCCGTGGAGCTGGCCGAGCGCGGCTACAAGGTGGCCATCGTCGAGACCAACAAGGTCGGCTGGGGCGCCAGCGGGCGCAACGGCGGCCAGGTCACCGGCAGCCTGTCCGGCGACGCCGCCATGCGCAAGCAGATGCAGCAGTGGCTGGGCCAGGACGTCGACGACTTCATCTGGCACCTGCGCTGGCGCGGCCACGAGATCATCAGGAACCGTGTAGCCAAGTACGGCATCGACTGCGACCTCAAGTTCGGCCACCTGCACGCGGCCATGAAGCCCTCGCACATGGCCGAGCTGGAAGCCTCCTATGACGAGGCCGTGCGCCGCGGCATGGGCGACGAGGTCAGCCTGCTCGACGCCAACGATGTGCGCCAGCACCTGGAGAGCGACCTCTACTGCGGCGCCATCAAGAACCTGCGCAACATGCACCTGCACCCGCTGAACCTGTGCATCGGCGAGGCCAAGGCCCTGGAAAGCCTGGGCGGGCTGATCTTCGAGCATTCCGAGGTGCTGGACATCGTCCACGGCCCGCGCCCGGCCGTGGTCACCAGCGGCGGGCGGATCAATGCCGCCCAGGTGCTGCTGGCCGGCGACGTCTACCACAAGCTGGAGCGCAAGCGGCTCAAGGGCATGATCTTCCCTGCCATGGGCGGCATCGTCACCACGAAGCCGCTGGGCGAGCTGGCCAGGCGCATCAACCCGCAGGACCTGGCGGTGTACGACTGCCGCTTCGTGCTCGACTACTACCGCCTGACCGCCGACGGCCGCCTGCTGTTCGGTGGCGGCGCCAACTACTCCGGGCGCGACTCGCGGGACATCGCCGGCGAACTGCGCCCGTGCATCGAGCGCACCTTCCCGGTGCTCAAGGGCGTGGAAATCGAGTTCCAGTGGAGCTGCGCCATGGGCATCGTGATGAACCGCATCCCGCAGTTGGGCAAGCTCTCGGACAACGTCTGGTACTGCCAGGGCTACTCCGGCCACGGCGTGGCCACCACCCACATCATGGGCGAGATCATGGCCACGGCCATGAGCGGCGACCTGGAGAAATTCGACACCTTCGCCCAGTGCAAGCACGTGAAAGTGCCCCTGGGCGACGTCTTCGGCAACCCGATGCTGGCGGCCGGCATGTGGTACTACCAGATGCTGGAGAAATTCCGCTGAGCCCCGCGGCTGCGGGCCCCGCCTCGCAGAAGGACGGCTTTTCGTAGGAGCGAGCTTGCTCGCGAACGGATTCCGCAGCGTGGCTCATTCACGCGCAAGAGCCAGGCGCCCCCTCCATCCTACGAAGAGCTCCCACGCCGTCGCCCCCGGCACCCGGCGTGCCGGCCGGCGGCGGATAACCGCGAACGGTTATCCGCCCTACGCGATGCGCGCCCCGAAACCACTCATCTTTCCTACCGATCAATCAGAAATTTCCATTACCGGATTCAATAGTTCCAACTGGAGCGGTGCGTACCCGGCCACGTATCCTGCGCGCCCGCAGCGGTCGGCACCGGTGCCCGCGGGGCCCGGCTGCAACTGGCGTCGTTCTTGCTTCATCTTTTTTGTGACAAATTCATGACAAGCGTTGTCTGCTATTACAGGTATATGCGGCAAGCAGTATCAGGGGGTGCCCATGGGTAGTGCGATCAAGGAACGGGCGACAATCATCTGCCGCCAGGACGACAAGATCCTTTTCGTGCGCAAGGCCCGGCGCAAATGGAACCTGCCCGGCGGCCGCATCGAGGCCGACGAGGCACCGAGCCAGGCAGCGCAGCGCGAACTGGCCGAAGAGACCGGCCTTCAGGTGGAGGCCATGGCCTACCTCGCCCCGCTGGAGCTGTACCAGACCCTCCACTACGTGTTCGAGGCCGCCCTGCCCGAGCCGCAGAACCCCCGCCCGCAGAACGAGATCGCCGATTGCCGCTGGTTCTCCCTGGACGAACTGGCCAAGCGCAACGTCAACAAGGCCATCAAGCGCCTGCTCAAGGACTGCCAGCGCCCGCCGCAGTGACGCGGCGGGCCCCTCCCCCCGGAACGGCAGCGTCAGTTTCAGCCAATAGGCGTCACCGCCGAGGCACGGTATCTCCCTGTGGGACCTTATCCGCGATAGCCGGAAATATCGGCGCAAATCGCGGATAAGATCCGCTCGCCGCCCCACCCGCACCACCCCATGTAGGAGCGCGCGCGATTCGCGGGCAGGGCCCGCTCCTACAGGTCACTGCGAGGTATGGCATTCCCCCGTAGGAGCGGAACTTTTCCGCGATAGCCGGTCCTGTCGGCTCGGTTCGCGGATGAAATCCGCTCCGCCACCCACATCGCCCCATGCAGGAGCCACTGTCCTGCTGCCTGAGCCGATACACCTTGTAGGAGCGGGCCCTGCCCGCGATTTCGCGCGCAGGGCGCGCTCCTACAGGGGAATGCAGCGGTGGGCCGCGCAGGAGCAAGCGCGCCCTACCGCCCACTCTCTCAAGGCGCTCCGAACAGCATGGTCCAGTACACCCCCTGGTCGCTGCGCGCCTCGCTGGCGTAGGCCGCGCCGACCTGGGTGAACATCGGGTTCATCAGGTTGGCGCAATGCCCGGGGCTGGCCAGCCAGCTCGCCATGGCCTGGCTCGTCGAGCCTTGCCCGGCGGCGATGTTCTCGCCGATCTGGCGGCCGCGGTAGCCGGCGGCGCGGGCGCGGTCGGCCGGGGTGTCGCCGTCGGGGTCGCGGTGGGCGAAGTAGTTGCCGCGCGCCATGGCCCGGCTGTGCGCCTGCGCCGCCGCGCCCAGCGCCGGGCTCCAGCTCAGCGGGCGGGCCGCGGCGAAGCGCTGGCCGCCGCACAGCCTTGCCCGCGAGCGCGCCGCGTTGACCTCGGCCAGCAGCGCCCGGCCCGCCGCGCGCGGGTCCTCCAGGGTGCCGCCGCCCATCGAGCGCGCCAGCACCAGGCGCCACTCGCCGCGGGCGCGGCTCACGCCGGCGTCGGCGAACTGCGGGTCCAGCAGCGCCGAGCAATAGCGCTCACGCAGCATGCCGAAGGCTTCATCGGCATCGGCCGCGCCCACCAGGCGGACACTGCGCACCACCTGCGCCTGGTAGCCGGCTGCCCGCACTGCTTCGCGCAGGCCGCCGCCGAAGCCCACCGGCAACGCCAGGCTGGCCTGCGCCCTCAGCGGCGGCAGGCGCCGCGGCGTGCTCCCGGCGCACCCCGAGGGGTGGGCGCGGTAGGCGTTGATGGCCGCCAGCAGGCGGCTTTCCTCGCCAGCGTGGGCCAGCAGGGGCGAAAGGCAGAGCAGGAACGACAGGCACGACGGCAGACGGCGGGCGATGGAGCGCATGAACAACGCTGGACTCGGGCTGGGTGGACGACACGGGCGGCGCCCACTGGGGCACCGCGGCCAGCCTCAGACTGCCGCCGACGGCCAAGGTTCAGCGCCGCCGGGAGCCGCTCAGCCCCCATCCTTGGCGCGGGCCGCGCGGTAGCGCCCGGGGCTCATGCCCGTCCACTGGCGGAACGCCCGGTGGAACGCGCTGGGCTCCTGGAAGCCGCAGCGCGCGGCGATCTCGGCGATGCTCAGGCGCGCGTCGTCGAGGCACTCGAAGGCCAGCGCCCGGCGCACCTCGTGCTTGATCATCTGGTAGGAGAAGCCTTCGCGCTCCAGCTGGCGGCGGAAGGCCGACTCGCTCAGCGTCAGCTGCGCGGCCATCTGCGCCTGGGATGGCCAGTCCAGGTCACTGCAGGCCTTCAGCCGGCGGTAGACCTTGGCCGACAGCCCGGAGCGGTTGCGGAAGCGCACCACCACGCCCTCCGGGGCCTGGCGCAGGAACTGCTTGAGGCTGGCGAAGTTGCGGATCACCGGCAGCGCCAGCTGCTGGGCGTTGAACTCCAGTTCGGTGCGCTCGGCGTCGAAGCGGATCCACGGCCCCCACAGCAGCGGCTCGGCGCCGTGGGGCGGTTACGGGTGGCCGAAGCGGGCGCGGTCGGGGTTGATGCGCCGCCCCACCAGCCAGCAGGCCACGCCGATGACCATGCTCAGGTAGATTTCCTCGGCGACGCCGCGCAGGGTGGCGTCGTCGATGCGCGTCTGCAGCACGATGGCCGCGCGGTTGCCGCGCAGCTCCAGGTGCGCGCGGATATCGCGCAGGAACAGGTTGAAGCCGGCCAGGCACTGGCGCAGGGCGTGGCCCAGGTCCGGCTCGTGCAGCACGCTGCGGCAGACCAGGGCGAAGGCGCCGCGCGGCAGGCCGGCGGAATCGAAGGCGAAGAACTCGTCGCCCAGCTCCTCGGTGAGCAGCAGCCACAGGCGCGTCACCGCGTCCGCCGGCACGCGGTGCAGCGGGTCGTCGAGCCAGTGCGGCTCGATGCCGGCCTGCGCCAGCAGTTCGCCGGCGCGTTGCGGGCGGTCGGCCAGGCGGTGCAGCGCGGCCTTCACGAAGTAGGCCGCCACCGAGTCGCGCCGGCGCCGGGTGCCGGTCTCTTCCGCAGGGCCCTGGGCGGTTTTCATCATCCGATATGTCCAAATCCGTCAGCCGGGACTGCTCAATTCTGGCATAGGACGCCGTGGCATCGCCTTCTAGACTGCTCGCCATTCTGCCAGGAGCCCTTCCCATGCACAGACCTGAAGTCTTCGTCGTCAGCGCGGTGCGCACCGCCATCGGTACCTTCGGCGGCACCCTCAAGGACACCCCGCCCGCCCAGCTCGCCACCCTGGTCGCCCAGGCCGCGCTGGCGCGCGCCAACTGCGACGCGCAGCGGGTCGAGCACGTGGTGTTCGGCCACGTCATCCCCACCACGCCCAAGGACGCCTACATCAGCCGCGTGGCGGCGCTGCAGGCCGGCATTCCCAAGGAGGCCCCGGCCTTCACCGTCAACCGCCTGTGCGGCTCGGGCCTGCAGGCCATCGTCAGCGCCGCCCAGGGCCTGATGCTGGGCGACTCGCGCATCGCCCTCGCCGGCGGCGCCGAGTGCATGAGCCAGTCCGGCTACCTGGTGCCCAGCGCCCGCTGGGGCGCGCGCATGGGCGACGTGAAGATGCTCGACTACATGCTCGGCGCCCTGCAGGACCCGCTGCACGGCATCCACATGGGCATCACCGCCGAGAACATCGCCAGGCAGCACGGCATCACCCGCGAGGACCAGGACGCCCTGGCCCTGCAGAGCCAGCAGCGCGCCGCCCGCGCCATCGCCGAAGGCCGCTTCGCCGGGCAGATCGTGCCGGTGGAGATCCGCAGCCGCAAGGGCACCAGCCTGTTCGAGGTGGACGAGCACGTGCGCGCCGAGTCCAGCCTGGAGCAACTGGCGAAGATGAAGCCGGCCTTCACCGAGGGCGGCAGCGTCACCGCCGGCAACGCCTCGGGCTTGAACGACGGCGCCAGCGCCCTGCTGCTGGCCACCGCCGAGGCGGTGAAGAGCGAGAACCTGCAACCCATCGCGCGGGTGGTGGCCTATGCCCACGCCGGCGTCGAGCCCACCCTGATGGGCCTGGGCCCCATCCCGGCCACCCGCCTGGCCCTGCAGCGCGCCGGCCTGAGCGTGGCCGACCTGGACGTGATCGAGTCCAACGAGGCCTTCGCCGCCCAGGCCTGCGCGGTCAGCCGCGAGCTGGGCTTCGACCCGCAGAAGGTGAACCCCAACGGTTCCGGCATCTCCCTGGGCCACCCCATCGGCGCCTCCGGCGCCATCATCGCAACCAAGGCCATCCACGAGCTGCAGCGCATTCAGGGCCGCTACGCGCTGGCCACCATGTGCATCGGCGGCGGCCAGGGCATCGCCGTGATCTTCGAACGCGTCTGATCGGGCCGGCCGGCCAGGGGCGGGGCCCAACCCACGAAGCGGGCCCCGCGCCGGCCGGCCGCCCTTTCGGCGCGCCTTCCCGGCAAGCAGCCCGATACGACGTACAGGTGCCCAGATGACCGCCACTTCCGGCTCGCGCTTCGCGCGCAACCGCCCCAAGGCCCTGGAACTCTTCGCCCGGCGCGGCTTCGCCCAGGTCAGCCTGCGCGAACTGGCGCGCCACCTGGAGCTGACCGCGGGCTCGCTCTACAGTCATTGCGCGAGCAAGGAAGAGCTGCTGCTGGAGTTCATCGAGGAACACTACCTGGCGCTGCTTTCGCTGTTCGACCGGCGCCAGCTGCGCGGCTGCCCCAGGGCCGCCCTGCAACGGGTGGTCGAAGGGCTGCTGGCGTTGTACGAGAGCAACCCCCTGCACTTCCAGCTGGCGACCCGCGACGCCGGCTGCCTCACCGACGAACAGCGCCAGTGCGTCGAGCGGCTGCGCCGGCAGCTCGGCCAGAAGCTCGATGCGCTGCTGGGCGCGGCCGGCTACGCCAGCCCCGGCCAGGCCTGCCAGCCCACCCTGGAGCTGTTCGAGCACCTGCCCCTGTGGCTCGCCCGCTACCCGCAGGACCGCGAGCAGCGCTGCGCCACCCTGCTGCGCTCGCTGACCGCCGCTCTGGCGCCTGCCGGTTGAAGCCTCGGGGCCGGCAGGCTGCCGGCCCCGAGGCGGCTCAGAAGCGCATCAGAAGCGCACGGCCACCCCGGCGGTGACGTTGAACGGGTCGCCCGGGTAGAAGTTGGCCGAGTCCCGGCCCTTGGCGTCGTAGGCGGTGTTGGCCGCGGTGGCGTAGTGCTCGTTGGTCAGGTTGCGCAGGTCGAGGAAGACTTCCCAGCGCCGGCCCGGCGCCTGGTAGCCCAGCTTGGCGCCCCACAGTGTGTACGACGGCGCGCCCAGGGTGTTGGCGTAGTCCACGTAGTAGCTGGAGGCCGCCCGCGCGTTGAGTTCGGCGTAGTAGCCGTCGTGCCGCTGGTAGTTCAGCTGCGCCTGGTACACCTGGCGCGGCAGGCTGGGCAGCTCGTTGTCGCCGAAGGTGCTGTCGCCGCGGTAGTGGAAGTCGTTCAGCGTCCAGGCCTGGCGCAGGTCCAGGCGGTCGCCGTTGGCGCCCTCCCAGAGCTGGATGCCCAGCCCCGCCTCGATGCCCTGGTGGATGGTCGGGCTGGCGTTGGAGTTGGCCACCAGCGCGTCCGCCGTGGCGGTGGCCTGGCGCACCACCACCGAGAGCAGCTCGTCCTTCACCCAGGAGCGGTACAGCGCCAGGCTGCCGTCCACCACGCCGACGCTGCCGCGGATGCCCACTTCCAGGGTGTCGGCCTTCTGCGGGGTGAGCGGGCGGACGTAGGGCACGCCGGTGCTGCCCAGTTGCCAGGTCACCGGCGGGTCGATGGAGCGGCTGGCGTTGCCGAACAACTGGACGTCCGGCGTCAGCTGGTAGCGCAGACCCAGGCGCGGCGCCGCGTACCACTTGTTGTAGCTGACCTCGCCGGGGAACTCGCTGGTGTTGGCGCTGGTGCTGTACTCGATGCTCACGTCGCGGTCGATGTTGATCGCCGAGAGCCCGCTCACCAGCCACAGCCGCTCGTCCAGCTGCAGCTCGTTGCCGAAGGCGAACACGGTATCCCGCGAGCCGGTGTAGTCGGTGTGCTGCAGCAACTGGCCAGTGGCGCGGCTGTGGGACTTCACGTCGGCGAACTGCGAGCGGGTGCTGCTGAAGGTCAGGGTGGTGTCGCTGGGCAGGCCGAACAGGCGGTCCTGGCGGCGCAGGTAGCGCAGCGTCAGGTTGGTGTCGGTGGAGCGCCAGTCCTGCGGCGTGGCCGAGTAGCGCCAGCCGTTGAGCAGCGGGTAGTCGTTGACGCTCAGGCCCACCTGCAGCCGCGAGTCGTCGTCGAAGCGGTAGGTGGTGGTGCTGCCCACCCAGGTGGAACCGTCCTTCTTGCGCCCGGTGGGCACCTTGTTGGAGTTGGAGTCGTGCTTGATCTGCTCGCGGGTCAGGGTGTTGCCCTGGGTCAGCGTCTCCTCGCGGTAGCGCACGATCAGCCGGGTATCCAGCCTGTCGTTGAAGCGGTGGCCGAGGTTGGCCACCAGTTCCTGGCCCTTGTTCGGGGTGTCGTGCTGGTAGCCGTCGCGCTCGTTGTGGAAGATCGACACGTAGTAGTCGCTGTCGTCCACCACCCCGCCGGTGCTCAGCTGCTGCTTGCGGTAGCCGAAGCTGCCGGCCTCCAGGCGCAGGTAGTTGCCCGGCGCGGTGTAGCCGCTGTGGGTGACGAAGTTGATGGCGCCGCCCAGGCTGGTGGCCGCGTAGTCGAAGGCGTTGGCGCCGTAGAGCACCTCGGTGTGATCGATGCCGTTCATGCTCAGGTAGTCTTCCTGGGTGCCGCCCGGGCCGGTGATGGGCAGGCCGTCGAACAGGTATTTGATGCCCAGCGCGTAGCCCTGGTAGAAGGTGTTCAGGCCCGAGCCGCGGATGGAAATCTTGTTCGCCCCGCTGCCGCTGGTGGCCTGGGCGAATATCCCCGGCTGCAGCGCGAAGACGTCCTCGGCGTTGGTCGCGCGGCCCTTCTCCACCTCCTTGTTGTCCACCACCACGGCTGCGCCGGGCACCTTCTTCAATTGCTCCGCGGCCTTCTGCGCCTCGCTGCGCGCGGCGCCCTCGACCACCACGGTGGCCAGGCGGGCGTCGGCCGCCCCGTCCTCCGCCTGGGCGGCCCACAACGGGCCGCCGGCCAGGCACAGGCCGGCGCCGAGGCTCAGCAGCCGGCCCCCCAGGCCGGCGGGGGTGACATGGGTTCTGGTTTTTTTCGAATGCACGGCAAGGCTCCTATGGTCCTCCGATGAGTGGATGAGCCTCTATGCGCATAGTCGTGCTCCACAGCGCCCGCGCAGAATCCATGCCAAGCGGTAATTCCTTGTGAATCAGCAAGTTGCGAAATGACAGCGGTGTACTCGAACGAACATCTGTTGCCGCGCTGTTGATCGCTCCACAACCGCCCCGGCCGCCAACTGCTCAGCCAGCAACAGCGAATCGACAAACTGCCCGCGCAGCAGCGCGAAACCGGGGCGAAAACCCACTGGAATGCGCCTTCCAGGCCGGGCATGGCTTGTGCAACGCAGCCTGGGCGGCCGCGCTCGGCGAGCGCAGGCCGCCCCGTCTTCCACCTGCAGAAGGCTGCCCACGCTTGAAGCCCAGACGCCCTACCCCACATTCCCTGGCCCTCGCCCTGCCCCTGTTGCTGGCCGCGCTGCTCGGCGGCTGCCGCGAGGCGCAGGAGCACCAGGCCCACGGCGACACCCCGGTCAGCGGCGGCACCCTGACCTACGCCACCGACCGCGAACCCATCTGCCTCGACCCCCACGTCGCCGGCGACATGCCCCAGGTGTTCCTCGCCCGGCAGTTCCTCGACTCGCTGGTGTCCATGGACGCCAACGGCCGCATCGGCCCCTGGCTGGCGAAAAGCTGGGAAGTCTCCGCCGACGGCCTGAGCTACACCTTCCACCTGCGCGACGACGTGCGCTTCAGCGACGGCACCCCGTTCGACGCCAGCGCGGTGAAGGCCAACCTCGACCACATGGTCGACCCGCGCACCCAGTCCAGCACCGCCGGCGGCTACGTGCGCCAGTACCGCGGCACCGACGTGGTGGACGCGCACACCGCGGTGGTGCACCTGGCCACGCCCTACGCGGCCTTCCTCGAAGTGCTGGCCCAGGGTTTCCTCGGCATCCAGTCGCCCGCCGCGCTGCGCCGCCCGCGCGACGAGAACTGCGAAAGCCCGGTGGGCAGCGGCCCGTTCAAGGTGCTGCGCTGGGACCGGCAGAACCAGGTGCTGCTGGAGCGCAACCCCGACTACCACTGGGCGCCGCCCACCGCGGCGCACCAGGGCCCGGCGTACCTCGAGCGCATCGTCTGGAAGTTCATCCAGGAGCCCTCGGTGCGCTTCGCCTCGCTGCAGGCCGGCGAGGTGGACGTGATCGAGAGCGTGCCGCCGGAATCCCACGCCGCCGCGCGGGCCAACCCGGAGGTGTCGCTGCTGGTCGCCCAGCGCCCCGGCAACCCCACCAACGGCACCCTCAACATGACCCGCGCGCCCTTCGACGACATCCGCGTGCGCGAGGCCTTCATCCGCTCGGCCGACATAGACGCGGCGCTCAGGAGCGTGTACTTCGGCGAGTTCCCCCGCGCCGGCGGCCCGCTCAGCCCGGCCACGCCCTTCTACAGCGCGGACTTCGAGCACGCCCAGGACTACGACCCGCTGCGCGCCGAGCAACTGCTCGACGCCACCGGCTGGACCGGGCGCGACGCCGAGGGCTACCGCACCCGCGACGGCAGGCGCCTGCAGGTCCACGTGATCATGGGCAACCGCACGCCGCCCTCGGAGTTCAGCCTGTGGGAGCAGGTGCAGGCCACCGCCCGCAGCGCCGGCTTCGAGGTGATCATCGAGCAGATGAGCGACGTGCTCGCCCAGCAGCGCCAGGCCGACTGGGACTACGACATCCGCCTGGGCTACTGGAACACCAACACCCCGGACGTGCTGCGGATCATCTTCGGCTCGGCCTTCCTGCGCCCGGCCGGGGTGCGCGGCTACCACCAGAACACCGCCGGTTTCGACGACCCGCGCTTCGACGCCCTGATGGAGCAGGCCCTGGCCACCCAGGACGCGGCGCGCCGCCGCGAGCTGTACCACCAGGCCCAGGCCCTCGCCTCCAGCCAGTACCTGCAGCTGACCACCTACCCGCAGAGCACCCGTCTGGGCATCTACAAGCGCGCCCACGGGGTGCGCCTGGAGCCGTCGCTGGCGGTCACTTCCCTCTATGACGCCTGGGTGAACCCATGACACTTTCCGCACCCGATCCACGCCGCGAACGCCTGCTGCGCCTGGCCCGCCACGCCGCCTGGCGCCTGCTCGGCGGCCTGCTGGTGTTGTGGGCCGCCGCCAGCCTGACCTTCTTCGCCCTGCGCCTGATGCCCGGCGACCCGGTGCTGGCGATCCTCGGCGGCCCCAGCGGCAACCCCACGCCCGAAACCATCGCCGAGGCCACCCGCGAATACGGCCTGGACCGGCCCCTGGCGGTGCAGTACGCGATCCACCTGGGCCACCTGCTGCGCGGCGACCTCGGCACCTCCTACTCGCAGCACCTGCCGGTGACGCGCATCCTCGCCGAGCAGACCGGCGCCACCCTGCAGCTGACCTTCGCCGCCCTGGCCCTGGCCTGGCTCATGGTGCTGGCCTGGACGCTGCTCAGCGCCGGCCGCCGCCACTGGTTCGGCGGCCTGGCCTCGCTGCTGGAGACCCTGGCCGCGGCGCTGCCACAGTTCTGGCTGGCGATCCTGCTGCTGGCCGCCTTCGCCTTCGGCCTGCAGTTGTTCCCCCCGGCCGGCAGCGACGGCCTGCGCAGCCTGGTGCTGCCGGCCCTGGCGCTGGCGGTGCCGCTGGCCGGGTTCATCGGCCAGGTCACCCGCGAGGCCCTGGAGATCACCCTGGAACAGCCCTTCATCCTTTCCGCGCGCACCCGCGGCCTGAGCGACCGCGCCGTGCGCTACCGCCACGCCCTGCGCCATTCGGTGCTGCCGGCCATCTCGCTGTCGGGCTGGGCGCTGGGCGCGCTGCTCAGCGGCTCGGTGGTGGTGGAAGTGATCTTTTCCCGCAAGGGCCTGGGCCGCCAGCTGTTCCAGGCCGTGCAGAGCCAGGACCTGCCGCTGGTGCTGGGCATCACCCTGGTGGTCGCCGCCGGCTACGTGCTGGCCAACATCCTGGTCGACCTGCTGTACGAGCTGGTCGACCCGCGCCTGCAAAGGAGTGCGCCATGAGCGAACTGGCCCCGCCCCTCGAGCTGCCCCTGGCGCCACGCCGCCAGGCCCGCCCGCTACCCTGGCCAGCGCTGCTGGCCACGACCTTCCTGGCGCTGCTGGTGGCCGCGGCGCTGTTCCCGCAGCTGTTCGCCCACGGCGACCCGCTGGCCATCCAGCCGCGCGAGGCGTTCAGCGCGCCGGGCTGGGCCCACTGGTTCGGCACCGACCAGTCCGGCCGCGACATCTACGCGCGGGTCATCCACGGTGCGCGCCAGTCGCTGACCATCGGCCTGGCCGCCACCGCCCTGGCGATGAGCATCGCCATCGGCCTGGGGCTGGCGGCAGGGTTGGCCGGCGGCGCCGTGGACCGCGGCATCGGCTGGCTGCTGGAAGTGCTGTTCGCCTTCCCCAGCCTGATCCTCGCCCTGCTCTTCGTCGCCATCTTCGGTAGCGGCATCGGCCCGCTGATCGTCGCCACCGGCATCGGCAGCGCGCCGGGCTACGCGCGCATGGTCCGCGGCCAGGTGCTGGCGGTGCGCGGCGCCGGCTACATCGAGGCGGCCCGGGCGCTGGGCCACGGCCCCTGGCGCACCATCGTCCGGCAGATACTGCCCAACGCCATGCGCCCGCTGATCGTCACCCTGACCATGGGCGTGGGCCACGCCATCGTCTGGGCCTCGGCGCTGAGCTTCCTCGGCCTGGGCGCGCGGCCGCCGGCGCCGGAATGGGGGACCATGCTGTCCATGGGCCGCGACTTCATCGTCAACGCCTGGTGGCTGACCTTCTTCCCCGGCCTGTTCATCGTCCTCACCACCCTGTCGACCACGGTCGCCGGGCGCTACCTGCAACGACGCCTGGAGGGCCGCCGCTGATGCCGCGCCAACCGCTGATAGTCGAAGACCTGTCCGTGCATTTCGGCGAGCACCGCGTGCTCGACCGCCTGTCCTTCACCCTGCAGCCAGGCCGCGCGCTGGCCCTGGTCGGCGAGTCCGGCTCGGGCAAGAGCGTGCTGGCGCGCAGCCTGGTCGGCCTGGCCGGGGTTGGCGCGCGCGTCCAGGCGCGGCGCCTGGAATACGCCGGGCGCGACCTGCTGGCCCTGGACGAGCGGCGCTGGCGCGAGCTGCGTGGCCGCGAGATCGGCTTCGTGCTGCAGGATGCCCTGGTGTCGCTGGACCCGCTGCGCCCGGTGGGCCAGGAAATCCTCGAAGTGCTCGCCACCCACCGCTGGGGCGACCGCCACAGCCGCCAGCAGCGGGTGCTGGAGCTGCTGGAGAAGGTCGGCGTGCCGGAACCGGCGCTGCGCGCCCGGCAGCGTTCCGAGCAACTCTCCGGCGGCCTGCGCCAGCGCGCGCTGATCGCCAGCGCCCTGGCCCTGGACCCGGGCCTGGTGATCGCCGACGAACCGACCACCGCCCTGGACGCCACCGTGCAGGCGCAGATCCTCGGCGTGCTGCAGCAGGTCAAGGAGCGCGGCGACTCGCTGCTGCTGATCAGCCACGACCTGGCGGTGGTCGCCCAGCTCGCCGACGAGGTGCTGGTGCTGCGCCACGGCGAGGTGGTGGAACAGGGCCCGATCGAGCAGATCCTCCACGCCCCGCGCCACCCGTACACCCGCAGCCTGCTGGAGGCGATCCCCGCCAACCGCCCGCGCGGCACCCGGCTGACGCCCGGCGCGGCGCCGGCCGCACGCCGCGAGGCTGCCGCGCAACCCGAGGTGCTGCTGGAGGCCCGCGGCCTGGGCAAGCGCTATCGCGGCCCCGACCAGCAGTGGCGACAGGTGCTCGACGACGTCAGCTTCCGCCTGCACGCCGGGCGCACCCTGGGCATCGTCGGCGAATCCGGCTCGGGCAAGAGCACCGCCGCGCGCATCGCCCTCGGCCTGCTGGAGCCGGACGCCGGCAGCGTCGAATTCGCCGGCCAGCCCTGGAACGCCGCGCCCGCGCAACGCGTGAGCGAGCGCGAACGGCGCCCGCGGCGACGCGACATCAGCGTGATCTACCAGGACCCGCTGAGCTCCTTCGACCCGCGCTGGAGCGTCGGCCAGGTGCTCGACGACGCACTCCAGGCCGGCGGCCTGGACGCCGCCCTGCGCCCGGCGCGCATCGCCGAACTGCTGCGCCAGGTGCGCCTGCCGGCGGAACTGGCGCAGCGCCGCCCGCTGCAGCTCTCCGGCGGGCAGCGGCAACGGGTGGCCATCGCCCGCGCCCTGGCCAGCCAGCCGAAGGTGATCATCTGCGACGAGCCGGTGTCGGCGCTGGACGTCTCGGTGCAGGCCCAGGTGCTCGACCTGCTGGCCGACCTGCAGGACGAGCTGGGCCTGGCCTACCTGTTCATCTCCCACGACCTGGGGGTGATTCGCCACCTCAGCGACGAGGTGCTGGTGATGCTGCAGGGCAAGGTCGTCGAATCCGGCCCCACCGAAGCGCTGCTGCAGGCCCCGCAACACCCCTACACCCGGCGCCTGCTGGCCTCGGTGCCGCAGCTGCCGGCCGAGGGCCGCCCGCTGCCGCCACGCCTGGCGCCCGCCAGCGTCGACCTGGCGCCGCCGTTCGAGGAGCGCTGGCTGTGGGGGCTGGCGGTCTGAAGGGCGCGCGGGGGCGGGCACTGCTGTTGTAGGAGCGAGCTTGCTCGCGAACGGGGTTTGCCGGTCGGAGGCGGTGCCTGTCCTGAAGAGCACCCTCTCCCTAACCCTCTCCCTGAAGGGAGAGGGGACTGTCCTCTGCCTGCCGAGGCCTCCGCGTAATCCTGTAGCTTCCGGCTAACGCCTGACTTCTCAGCCATGCCGAACGGCCCCCTCTCCCGCTTGCGGGAGAGGGCTGGGGAGAGGGTACGGCGTCAACCTCCCACGCCAGCCCCACCGGCTGAAGCCGTTCGCGAGCAAGCTCGCTCCTACGAAAAAACACCCCAACTTTCCCCGCCCGGCGCAATACAACTTTCCGCCATCCAACATCACGTTATTTGCATATAACCCAAGCACTGCGCACAAACCAACAGAACATCAGCACCTGTTGATCCAGCGCAAGCAGACAGAAAATTCAAACAAACTACAACTCATTGAATTTAAACAAATTATTGAATTGGCACGACTTCTGCTCAAGTAGAAACGGAGCATGACTATACGAATAGAAAGCTGAACATCTTGTCTATCCCACGAGGACTTTGAAGTTGGCTGTTAATTATGTTGGGGGTGAATGGGGGAAACTTGCCTTGGCGATCCGTCGGGCAACGTTCTGGTCGGCAAGCATAGGTTCGGCGGTATTGCTGGTGGGGAGCCAGGCAATGGCCGAAACGTCGGGCGGCGACGCCAGCGACGGCGACAAGCAAAGCAGCGGCACCCGCCTGCAGACGGTGGTGGTGCAGGCGCAGAAGGAAAGCCCGGTGGAGGCGGCGCGCAGCCAGCTCGCCGACGTCCCCGGCGGCGTCAGCGTGGTGGACAGCGAGCAGCTCTCCAAGGGCCGCACCGCCAACCTGCAGGACACCCTGGCCTACCAGCCCGGCGTGTTCGTGCAGTCCACCGGCGGCAACGACGCGGCGAAGATTTCCATCCGCGGTTCGGGCGCCAACACCTCGCCGGGCTACTTCCGCGAGGGCATCAAGTTCCTCTTCGACGGCCTGCCGCTGACCGGCCCGGGGGGCACGCCCTACGAGTTCCTCAACGGCTCGGGGGTGAACTACACCGAGATCCTGCGCGGCGCCAACGCCTTCCAGTACGGCGCACTGACGCTCGGCGGCGCGGTGAACTTCGTCAACCAGACCGGCTACACCGCGCCCGGCACCCGCCTGCGGGTGGAGGCCGGCAGCTATGGCTACCAGAAGGAAGTGCTGAGCGCCGGCGGCGTGGCCGGCGGCTTCGACTACTACGCCAACGTCGACAACTACCGCAACGACGGCTACCGCGACTACAGCCTGTCGAAGAGCCAGGGCGTGGTGCTCAACCTCGGCTACAGCTTCAACCCGAAGCTGCAGACGCGCCTGCTGGTGCGCTACCGCGACGAGTACCACAACGACCCCAGCGCCATCACCCTCAAGCAGCTCAAGCACGACCCGGACAAGGCCAGCTCCACCGCCGCCAGCAGCGGCGCCGGCAGCCGCCGGCCGGGCAGCACCTGGGTCGGCAGCAAGACCACCTATACCTTCGACGACGACGCCAAGCTGGACGTCGGCCTGGTCTACTACGACTACCCGCACAACAACAGCCCGGACAGCCCGACCAACCCCAGCTACTGGGACTGGCACGACCTGAGCTTCGTCCTCAACTACTCGCGCACCGACCAGTGGTTCGGCCATGAAAGCCGCTCCAGCGCGGCCTTCACCTCCACCGAACACCTCAAGGGCGGAGTCGACTCGACACGGGCCAACAAGCAGCCGGTGAAGGTAGTGGACTACGGCTCGTCCTTCGACCATGTCTTCTCCTTCGGCAACGACCTCGAGCTGACCGAGGACCTCTGGCTGACCACCGGCCTGTCCTTCATCAACGTGCGCCGCAGCACCGACATCAAGTACGTGAACACCGCCAACACCAGCGGCTACCCGAGCAAGGACACCTACGAGAACTGGAGCGCCGCGCCGCGCATCGGCCTGCGCTACCAGTTGACCCCGGACCTGCAGCTGTTCGGCAACTTCAGCCGTTCCATCGACCCGCCGGCGTCCTGGCAGTACTCCAACTCGGCGGCCGCCACGCCTTTCGTCAAGCCGCTGGTGGAACAGAAGGCCAACACCCTGGAAGTCGGCATCAAGGGCTCCCACGGCATCTTCGACGGCAGCCTGGCGCTGTACCGCTCGTGGATCCGCGACGAGCTGCTGAACGTGCAGATCATTCCCGCCACCGCCACCACCGCCGCGGTCACCTCGGCCTTCAACGCCGAGAGCCCGACCATCCACCAGGGCGTCGAGGCCGGGCTGAACACCCTGCTCTGGGAGAACAGCGTCGGCGAGAAGATCAGCTGGCGCCAGGCGTACACCTACAACGACTTCTACTACCGCCACGACGACACCTTCGGCGACAACCAACTGCCGGGCATTCCCAAGCACGTCTACCAGGGCGAGCTGCAGTACCAGCACCCCAGCGGCTTCTATGGCGGCGTCAACGTGACCTCCGCCTCGCGCACCGCGGTGGACTACGCCAACAGCTTCTACGCCCCCTCCTACACCATCTTCGGTGCGGGGGTCGGCTACGAGGCACCGAAGAAGGACTGGAAGGTCTCCCTCGACCTCAAGAACCTCGCCAACGAGAAGTACGTGACCGCCGTGTCGCCGCAGTACGACGCCAAGGGCAAGGACGTCGCCGCCCTCTACCCGGGCGACGGCATCGGCGCCTACGTCGGCCTCGAACTGCGCTACTGACCGGCCGCGCCGCCCGACCGGGGCGGCGCGCACTGACGCGGGCGGTGCGATCCGCCGCCCGCCTGGCAACAGGACCCCGTAGATGCCATCGACACTGCAAGCCCCACCGGCCGCCTCGCGGAGGCCGGCATGATCGACAGACTCCTGCCCCTGGCGGCCGGCGCCCTGCTGGCCGCCGTTCTGGCCGGCTGCTCGCCGGCCGCCGACGACACACCCGGCGCCAGCGGCGCCGCCCTCGACACCGGCACCCTCAAGGACGGCCAGCTCAGCTACCCGGCCGAGGACTTCCACGAGCAGGCCCCCGGCAAGCCCGGCGGCACCCTGCGCGCCACCGCGGCGCTGGACACCTACTCCTTCGACATCCACGCGCTGTCCCACGGCAACGTGCAGTGGCTGGGGCGCATCCTCTACGACTGCCTGGTGTACCAGGACGAACAGGGCAAGGTGTCGCCCTGGCTGGCCAGGTCCTGGGAGATTTCCCCCGACGGCCTGACCTACACCTTCCACCTGCGCGACGACGTCAGCTTCAGCGACGGCACGAAATTCAACGCCGAGGCCGTGCGCATCAACCTCGAACACATGCGCGACCCGGCGACCAAGTCGCCGCTGGCCGCGGCCTACATCGCGCCCTACCAGTCGGGCAAGGTGCTCGACGAGTACACCTTCCAGGCCACCCTGCGCGAACCCTACTCGCCCTTCCTCGACGTGCTGGCGCAGTCCTGGCTGGGGATGATCTCGCCGAAGCAGATCCTCGAAGACCCGAAATCCATCGCCGCCCACCCGGTGGGCTCCGGCCCCTTCGTGCTGGAAAGCTACACCCGCGACCAGGGCGCCGCCTTCGTCCGCCGCGCCGGCTACCACTGGGCGCCGCCGGTGCTGCGGCACCAGGGCCCGGCCTACCTGGAGCGCCTGGAGCTGAGCTTCGTGCCCGAGGCGCTGATCCGCTACAGCTCGCTGGTCTCCGGGCAGTACGACTTCACCCTGGACGCGCCGACGCAGAACGCCCAGGCCATCCGCAAGGACCCGCAACTGGTGCTGCGCAGCCGCATCCGCAAGGGCAACCCGGTGCGCAGCCTGACCTTCAACGTCGAGCGCTTCCCCTTCGACGACGTGCGCGTGCGCAAGGCCCTGGCCCGCGCCATCGACCGCGACGGCCTGGCCTGGATCACCGGCTTCGGCGAGTTCCAGGTCAAGGCCGACTTCCTCGCCGCCAACACCCGCTTCTACGACCCGGCCTGGCGCGACGCGCTGAGCTACGACGTGGCCGCGGCCGGCGCCCTGCTCGACGAGGCCGGCTGGACCGGGCGCGATGCCGGGGGCTACCGCACCCGCGACGGCCAGCGCCTGGCCGCCACCCTGCTGATGATCGACAGCCCGGCGCTGCCGGCGAGCGTGGCGGTGGCCATGCAGGCCGACGCGAAGAAGGTCGGCATCGACCTGGGCCTGCGCGTGCTGCCCCAGGCCCAGGTCAACGACCTGCGCTACGCCGGCGACTACCAGGCGCTGGTGGGCGGCTACTGGCACACCAACACCCCGGACGGGCTGTACATCCTCTACCACAGCAACTCCATCGCCACGCCGAAGCTGATCGGGCAGAACAGCGCGCGCCTGCGCGACGCCCAGCTCGACGACCTGCTCGCCCGCGCCCGCCGCAGCACCGACGCCGCCGAGCAGCAGCGCCTGTACAGCGCCGCCCAGCAGCGCCTCACCGAGGTGGTGCCGGCGGTGCCGGTGTACGAAAGCCAGCTGACCATCGCCTACCGCCGCAACGTCAAGGGCGTGGTGTTCGACAGCTCGCACAACGTGCCCTTCTTCACCAGCGTCTGGCTGGACCGGGAGCCGCAACCATGAAAGCCCTGCGCCGCGTGCTCTGGCGTTTCCTCGGCGGCCTGGCGGTGCTCTGGGGCGCCGCCAGCCTGACCTTCGTCGCCCTCAACGTCAGCGGCGGCGACCCGGCCCTGGCGATCCTCGGCGGGCCCGACGCCATGCCCACCGCCGAGGCCATCGCCCAGGTGCGCCGCGACTACGGCCTGGACCAGCCGCTGCCGGTGCAGTACACCCACTACCTGGGGCGCCTGGTCCAGGGCGACCTGGGCGAGTCCTACCGCCTGCGCATCCCGGTTGCCCAGGCCATCGCCGGGCAGATCGGCGCCACCGCCCAGTTGGCCCTGTGGGCGGCGCTGGCGGCGGTGCTGCTGGCGGTGGCCGCGGCGGTGCTGACCGCCAACCGCGCGCCCTGGGTCCGCGGCCTGGCCTCCGGCGGCGAACTGCTGCTGTCGTCCATGCCCAGCTTCGTGCTCGGCATCCTCCTGCTGCTGGTGTTCTCCTTCCAGCTGCACTGGCTGCCGCCTACCGGCTCGCGGGGCTGGAAGAGCCTGGTGCTGCCGATCCTCACCCTGGCCCTGCCGGTGGCCGCGGTGCTGGCCCAGGTGCTGCGCCAGGAGCTGGAGGAAATCCTCGAGCAGCCCTTCATCGCCATGGCCCGCGCCCGCGGCCTGTCCGAGGCCGGCGTGCGCCTGGGCCACGCCCTGCGCCATGCGCTGACGCCGCTGATCACCCTGTCCGGCTTCGTCTTCGCCGCGTTGCTGGGCGGCGCGGTGATCGCCGAGAACCTGTTCGCCCGCCAGGGCATCGGCCGCCTGATGCTCAACGCGGTGAACGACAAGGACGTGCCCGTGGTGCTCGGCATCACCCTGCTGGCGGCGTTGATCTACGTGCTGGTGAACCTGGCCGTGGACCTGCTCAACGCCCTGGTCGACCCGCGGGTGAGCGAGGCATGAGCATGACCGCGAGCATCGCCCTGGCCAACCTGCGCCAACTGTTCGACGCCCGCGAGGCGCCGCTTCCTTCCATCGCCCGCCCCGAGGACACCGCGATGATCTTCCCCGACGACCTTCCCGCCGCCGCCGGCGCGCCGGCGCACCCCGACGACACCGCCCTGCTGCAGCGCTTCGAACCGGTATTCGAGCGCATCGCCGCCGGCGCCATCGACCGCGAACAGCAGCGCGAGCTGGCCTACGAGCCGGTGGCCTGGCTGCGCGAGGCCGGCTTCGGCGCGCTGCGCGTGCCGCTGGCCTACGGCGGCCTGGGCGCCAGCCTGCCGCAGCTGTTCCGCCTGGTCCGCCGGCTCGGCGCCGCCGACTCCAACCTGCCGCAGATCTTCCGCGCGCACTTCGGCTTCGTCGAAGGCCGCCTCAACGACGACGACGAGGCCAGCCGCCAGCACTGGTTCCCGCGCATCGTCGGCGGCGAGCTGTTCGGCGCGGCCATGGCCGAACGCAGCGAAGTCACCGGCAACAGCGTCACCCTCACCCGCCAGGACGGCCACTGGCTGCTGGACGGCGAGAAGTACTACTGCACCGGCACCCTCTACGCCGACTGGATCGCCGTGTCGGCCAGCGATGGCGACGAGCACGTCGCCGTGGCCGTGTCCACCGCCGCGCCCGGCGTCACCCGCCTGGACGACTGGGACGGCTTCGGCCAGCGCCTGACCGGCAGCGGCACCACCCGCTTCGAAGGCGTACACGTGGAGGAGCACCAACTGTTCCGCCGCTTCAAGGTCGGCGAGGGCCGCAGCGACAGCTACATCACCGCCTTCTACCAGCAGGTGCACCTGGCCACCCTGGCCGGCATCGCCCAGGCGGTGCTGCGCGACGCCGTCGAGTTCGTCCAGGGCCGCACCCGCGCCTTCGGCATCCCCGGCCGCTCCAGCCCGCGCCAGGACCCGCTGGTGCAGCGCGTGGTGGGCCGCCTGGGCAGCCTGGCGTTCTCCGCCGAGGCGCTGGTGGAAGCCGTCTCGGCCACCCTCGAACGCACCTGGCAGGCCCACCGCGCGGGCACCGCCAGCCGCGAGCTGTACGGCGAGGCGGACATCCGCGCCTACCAGGCGCAGCAGGTCGTCCTGCCCCAGGTGCTGGAGGCCGCCACCCTGCTCTTCGAGGTCGGCGGCGCCTCGGCCACCAGCAGCGGCCGGCGCCTGGACCGGCACTGGCGCAACGCCCGCACCCTGGCCTCGCACAACCCGGCGATCCTGCGCGAGGCCTACCTGGGCGACTACCACCTCAACGGCACCCTTCCCAGCGAGGCCTGGAGCGAGCGCTTCGCCGCCGCCAAGGCCACGCAACAGCAAGCCCCCAGCACCGAGGAGACCCCGGCATGAGCAACGCACAGCGGCAAATGAGCATCGGCATGAACATCCTCGGCTTCGGCGCCCACGCCGCGGCCTGGCGCACCGGCGAGGTCCCGCCCACCGCCTACCTGGACGTCGGCTATTACCAGAACATCGCGCGCATTTCCGAGCGCGGCACCCTCGACGCCATCTTCCTCGCCGACGGCCCGGCCCTGGCCGGCGACGTCGGCCGCCAGCCGGCCGGGCGCCTGGAGCCCACCGTGCTGCTCACCGCGGTGGCCGCGGCCACCCAGCGCATCGGCGTGATCGCCACCGCCTCCAGCTCCTACAACGAGCCGTTCAACCTGGCCCGGCGCATCGCCTCCCTCGACCACATCAGCGGCGGCCGCGCGGCCTGGAACGTGGTGACCAACGCCGGCGACGCCGCCGCGCAGAACTTCGGCCTGGCCGGCGCGCCGCTGCACGTGGACCGCTATGCCCGCGCCGAGGAGTTCGTCGACGTCACCCTCAAGCTGTGGGACAGCTGGGAAGACGGCGCCATCATCGGCGACGCCGCCTCCGGGCGCTTCGCCGACCCGGCCCGGGTGCACGCCATCGACCACGTCGGCAGGCACTTCTCGGTCAAGGGGCCGCTCAACGTGCCGCGCTCGCCCCAGGGCCGCCCGGTGCTGGTCCAGGCCGGCTCCTCGGAGGGCGGCAAGGCCCTGGGTTCGCGCTTCGCCGACGCCATCTTCACCACCCAGACCACCCTCGCCGACGGCCAGGCCTTCTACCGCGAGATGAAGCAACGCGCCCGCCAGTGGGGGCGCAACCCCGAGCACCTGAAGATCATGCCCGGCCTGTCGACGGTGCTCGGCAGCACCGAGGCCGAGGCGCTGGAGCGCTTCGAGCGGCTGAAC
Source organism: Pseudomonas delhiensis (assembly GCF_900187975.1). Classification (GTDB taxonomy): domain Bacteria; phylum Pseudomonadota; class Gammaproteobacteria; order Pseudomonadales; family Pseudomonadaceae; genus Pseudomonas; species Pseudomonas delhiensis. Next base: position 96,668 of record NZ_FZPC01000016.1, read on the forward strand.
AGCTACCTCGGCGAGGGCGGCCTGCTGCGCCAGATCGCCCAGCGCATCGGCGTCGACGCCAGCGAGCTGGACCCGGACGCGCCGCTGCCCTGGCAGCGCATCGGCCCGGTCAACGAGTTCGAGAAGGGCTCCCACGGCTTCCTCGAGGCCCAGCTGAACCTGGCCCGCGCCGAGAACCTCAGCGTGCGCCAGCTGTCGCGCCGCATCCTGGTCGGCCACCGGCTGCTGGTGGGCACCCCCGAGCAGGTCGCCGCCAGCCTGGAGGAATGGTTCCTGGCCGGCGCCGCCGACGGCTTCAACATCATGCCCGACAGCTTCCCCTCGGGCGTGGAGATCTTCGTCGACGAAGTGGTGCCGCGCCTGCGCAAGCGCGGGCTGTTCCGCCATGAGTACCAGGGCAGCACCCTGCGCGAACACCTCGGCCTGCCCTACCCGGCCAGCCAGTACGAACACCCCGCGGCCGCCTCGGCCTGAGCCCTTGCGAGAGACCACCAGCATGAAATACCGCCCACTCGGCAACAGCGACCTGAAGGTCAGCGTCATCGGCCTCGGCAGCATGACCTGGGGCCACCAGAACAGCGAGGCCGACGCCCACGCCCAGCTCGACTACGCGCTTTCGCGCGGGGTCAACCTGGTGGACGCGGCCGAGATGTACCCCACCCCGTCCCGGGCCGACACCTGGGGCGACACCGAACGCTTCATCGGCACCTGGCTTGCGCGCAGCAAGCGCCGCCAGGACATCGTCCTGGCCAGCAAGATCGTCGGCCCGCCGCGCCAGAGCGGGCACATGCAGCACATCCGCGACGGCGCCACGCGCTTCGACCTGGCCACCCTGCGCAGCGCCCTGGACGGCAGCCTCGACCGCCTGCAGACCGACTACCTGGACCTCTACCAGCTGCACTGGCCCAGCCGCAGCAGCAACTTCTTCGGCACCCGCGACTACCCCTGGGTGGACGACGAGGAAAGCGACGACATCGGCGAAACCCTCGCCGCCCTGGCCGAGCTGGTGAAGTCCGGGCGGGTGCGCCACATCGGCCTGTCCAACGAAACGCCCTGGGGCGTGGCGGAGTTCCTCAGGCAGTCCGAGCGCCTGGGCCTGCCGCGCATCCTCAGCGTGCAGAACCCCTACAGCCTGCTCAACCGCCAGTACGAGACGGGCCTGGCGGAATTCAGCCACCGCGAGCGCATCGGCCTGCTGGCCTACTCGCCGCTGGCCTTCGGCGTGCTCACCGGCAAGTACCTGGACGGCGCCCAGCCGGCCGGCGCGCGCCTGAGCGCCGGTTCCGCCTACGGCCGCTTCGCCCGCTACGCCAGCGCCGAGGCGCAGCAGGCCACCCGCGCCTACGTGGAACTGGCCCGCGAGCTGGGCCTGGCGCCGGCGCAACTGGCCCTGGCCTTCGTCATCGGCAAGCCCTTCGTGGCCAGCGCGCTGAACGGCGCCACCAGCCTCGAACAGCTGGCGCAGAACCTCGACGCCGCCGAGCTGCAGCTGACGCCGGAGGCCCTCGCCGCCATCGACGCCATCCACGCGCGCCTGCCGAACCCGGCGCCCTGACAGGAGAACGCCCATGGCCAGTCCGTCGACCGCACTGCCCCGCCTGTTGCCCGCGACCTCGCGGCGCCGCCGGCTGCCCGCCTTCCTCGGCGCGGCCCTGGCCCGCCCGGGGCTGACGCTGGCCGGGGTGTTCCTGGTGCTGCTGGTGCTCGCCAGCCTGGTGCCGACCTGGCTGGTGGCCACCGACCCGCTGGCGGCCAGCGCCCGCCACGCCTTCCAGGCACCCGGCGCGGCGCACTGGCTGGGCACCGACGAGAACGGCCGCGACGTGCTCGCGCGGCTGGTCCACGGCGCCCGGCCGTCGCTGCTGATGGGCCTGGCGGCCACCGCCATCGGCCTGCTCGGCGGCATCGCCGTGGGCCTGCTGGCGGGCCTCGGGCCGCGCTGGCTGGACGCCGCCGCCATGCGCTGCATCGACGTGCTGCTGGCCTTCCCCGAGCTGCTGCTGGCCCTGGTGATCATCACCTTCTGGGGCCAGGGCCTGGTCAACGCCATGCTCGCCGTGGGCATCGCCGGCATCCCGCGCTACGCCCGCCTGGTGCGGGCCCAGGCGAAGGTGGTGCGCGGCGCCGCCTACGTCGAGGCGGCGGTCACCCTGGGCCTGTCGCGGCCGGCGGTGATCTGGCGCCACCTGCTGCCCAACGCCATCCGCCCGGTGCTGATCCTGGCCACCCTGGGCATAGGCGCGAACATCGCCGCCGGCGCCTCGCTGAGCTTCCTCGGCTTCGGCGCGCCGCCGCCGGCGCCCGAGTGGGGCGCGATGCTCTCGGTCGGCCGCAACTTCCTTTCCAACGCCTGGTGGCTGGTCGCGGCCCCGGGCACGGCGGTGACCCTCACCGTGGTCGCCGTCACCGTGCTCGGCCGCGCCCTGCTGCGCTACAGCGAGGGCAAACGCCCATGACCACCCTGATCAACCCGTTCCGCCCGCTGCTGGAAGTGGCCGACCTGGACGTCGCCTTCGGCCGCGCCCAGCCGGTGCTGCAGCAGGTCTCCTTCAGCCTCTACCCCGGCGAATGCCTGGCCCTGGTCGGCGAGTCCGGCTCGGGCAAGAGCGTCACCTCGCGCACCCTGGCCGGGCTCACCGGCGCCGGCGCCCAGGTCCGCGCGCGGCGCCTGGCCTTCGACGGCCTCGACCTGCTGGGCCTGGGCACGCGCCAGTGGCGCGAGCTGCGCGGCTCGCGCATCGGCTTCGTGATGCAGGACGCCCTCGGCTCGCTCGACCCGCTGCGCCCGGTGGGCCGCGAGATCGACGAGCCGCTGCGCCTGCACACGGCCCTGGCGCGCGAGCAGCGCCAGCAGAAGGTCCTCGACCTGCTGCGCGCGGTGGGCGTGCCCGAGGCCGAGCTGCGTGCCCGCCAGTACCCGCACCAGCTCTCCGGCGGCCTGCGCCAGCGCGCGCTGATCGCCTCGGCCATCGCCTGCGACCCCGACCTGCTGATCGCCGACGAGCCCACCACGGCGCTGGACGCCACCGTCCAGGCGCAGGTGCTCGACCTGCTGCAGAGCCTGCGCCAGCGCGACCGCGCCATGCTGGTGGTGAGCCACGACCTGGCGGTGGTGGCGCGCCTGGCCCACCGCGTGGCGGTGATGCAGCACGGCGTGATAGTCGAGGAAGGCCCGGTCGACCAGGTGCTGGAAGACCCGCGCCACCCCTACACCCGCTCGCTGCTGCGCGCCGCCTCGGCGGTGCACATCAGCCATGCGCCGCAGCCCGCCGCCAGCGAGCCGCCGCCGGCCAGCCTCGGCGCCCGGCCGGTGGTGCTGGAGGCGCGCCAGCTGGCCAAGAGCTTCGCCGGCCCCGACGGCGCGCCGCGCCAGGCGGTGGCCGCGGCCTCCTTCACCCTGCGCGCCGGCGAGACCCTGGGCATCGTCGGCGAATCCGGCTCGGGCAAGACCACCCTCACGCGCATGGTGCTCGGCCTGGAGCGCCCCGACAGCGGCGAGGTATACCTGCGCGGCCAGGCCTGGAGCGCCCTCGACGCCCTCGCCCAACGCCGCGAACGGCGCCGCGTGCAGGTGGTGTTCCAGGACCCGCTGGCCTCCTTCGACCCGCGCTACACCGTGGCCCGCGTGCTCGACGAGGCCCTGGCCCAGGCCGGCGGCAGCCGCGCCGAGCGCCAGCAGCGGGCGCGCGAACTGCTGGAACTGGTGCGCCTGCCGGCGGGCATGCTGGCGCGCCGGCCCATCGAGCTGTCCGGCGGCCAACGGCAGCGCATCGCCATCGCCCGCGCCCTGGCGGCGCAGCCGGAAATCCTGGTGTGCGACGAGCCGGTATCGGCGCTGGACGTGTCGGTGCAGGCGCAAATCCTCGACCTGCTCGCCGACCTCAAGCAGCGCCTGGGCCTGGCCTGCCTGTTCATCTCCCACGACCTGGGCGTGGTGCGCCACGTCAGCGACCGCGTGCTGGTGATGAAGGACGGCGACATCGTCGAGACCGGCCCGGTGCGCGAGGTCTTCGCCCGCCCGCAGCACGCCTACACCCGCGCCCTGCTGGGCGCCATCCCCCACCTGCCGCAACCCCGGGAGCGCCGCATCCGTGTCGAAGCCATTGCACGTTAACCTGTTCGAGATGAACTGCGTCAGCCACATCGTCCACGGGCTCTGGGCGCACCCGGAGAACCAGCGCCACCGCTTCAACGACATCGACTACTGGACGGAACTGGCGCAACTGCTGGAGCACGGCACCTTCGACGGCGTCTTCCTGGCCGACGTGGTGGGCGTCTACGACCGCTTCCGCGGCGGCCCCGAGACGGCCCTGCGCGAGGCCGTGCAGGTGCCCAGCAACGACCCGCTGATGGTCATCCCGGCGATGGCCGCGGTGACCCGCAACCTGGGCTTCGGCGCCACCTTCTCCACCACCTACGAGCCGCCCTTCGCCTTCGCCCGGCGCATGAGCACCCTCGACCACCTGACCCGCGGCCGCGTCGGCTGGAACATCGTCACCTCCTACCTGCCCAACGCCGCGCGCAACTTCGGCCTGGACGACGAGGTGCCCCACGACCGCCGCTACGAGATCGCCGACGAGTACCTGGACGTGCTCTACAAGCTCTGGGAAGGCTCCTGGGACGACGACGCGGTGATCGCCGACCCACAGCTGCGCATCTACACCGACCCGGCCAAGGTGCGCTACATCGACCACGTCGGCGAGCACTTCAAGGTCGCCGGGCCGCACCTCTGCCAGCCCTCGCGGCAGCGCACCCCGGTGCTGTTCCAGGCCACCGGCTCGCCGGCCGGCACCGAGTTCGCCGGGCGCCACGCCGAAGTGGTGTTCACCGGCGGCCCGACGCCGGCCGCGGTGCGCCGCAACATCGCCCACATGCGCGAACGCGCCCGCGCCCACGGCCGCGACCCGGCGGGGATCAAGTTCATCGTCCAGGCGGCGGTGATCGTCGGCCGCAACGACCTGGAAGTGCAGGCCAAGCTTGAGGACTACCGGCGCCTGCAGAGCCTCGACGGTGCCCTGGCGCACATGCAGTCGGGCCTGGACCTGGCCGCCTACCCGGCGCACACCCCGCTGACCGAGCTGCCCAGCGGCGGGCCCTGGGCGGCGCTGCTGGCCAGCGACCCGCAGGCCACCGTCGGCCAGCTGGTGAAGCGCCTGGGCGGCTTCGACGAGGGCCGCTTCTTCGTCGCCGGCACGCCGAAGGTGGTGGCCGACGAGATCGAGAAGTGGCTGGACGAGGACGGCATCGACGGCATCAACCTGCGCCAGTTCCTCACCCCGCATACCGCCCGCGACTTCATCGAACTGGTGGTGCCCGAACTGCGCCGCCGCGGCCGCTTCCGCGAGGCCTACGACGACGGCGAGACGCTGCGCGAGCGCCTGTTCGGCGCCGGCCACGCGCGCCTGCCCGCCGACCACCACGGCGCCCGCTACCGCGACCCGGCGGCCCTGCGCCAGGCCGCCCAGCCACTGCGCTTCGCCCAGGCGCCGGCCTGACCCCCTTCAGCTGATGGACCCGAAGATGTCGACTACCGCTGCAACCGCCCTGCCCCCTGCCAACCCTGAGCTGAACGCCCTCGACCTGGCCGAACTGCGCCGCCGCGCCGTGCCGCGCCTGGCCACCATCGCCGAGGGCGCCGCCGAACGCGAGCGCCTGCGCCAGCTGCCCCACGAGCAGGTGCGCGCCCTGGCCGCCGACCGCCTGCTGTGCTTCCGCATCCCGGCCGCATACGGCGGCGCCGGCGCCAGCGTGCGCGACACCGTGCAGTTCGTCATCGACCTGGCGGCGGTGGATTCCAACGTCGCCCAGTCGCTGCGCCCCAGCTTCGCCTTCATCGAGGGCCTGCTCGCCCGCGGCGACGAGGCCGAGCAGCGGCGCTGGTTCCCGCGCTTCCTCGCCGGCGAGGTGTTCGGCAACGCCGGCTGGGAAGTCGGCGGCGCCAACGGCGCGGTGAGCGCGCGCCTGCGCCGCGACGGCGAAGCCTTCCGCGCCAGCGGCAGCAAGTACTACAGCACCGGCTCGCTATATGCGGACTGGGTCAGCGCGGTGGCCCTGGACGAGGACGACAGGCCGGTGTCCTTCGTGGTCCCGCGCGACCGCGAGGGACTGGAACTGCTGGACGACTTCGACGCCATGGGCCAGCGCCTCACCGCCAGCGGCACCACCCGCCTCAACGACCTGCTGGTGCAACCGGGGGAGATCCGCCCGCGGGTGGTGGAGGAAGGCCAGCGCTCCATCGTCACGCCCTTCCTGCAACTGTTCCTCGGCGCGGTGGAGGCCGGCATCGCCCGCAACGCGCTGACCGACGCCGTGGCCTTCGCCCGTAACCACGCCCGGCCGATCAAGCACAGCAGCGCGCAGCGCTCGGTGGACGACCCCTACGTGGAATTCGCCGTGGGCGAGATTTCCGCCCGCGCCCTGGCCGCCGAGGCGGTGATCCTGCGCGCCGCCGAACGCATCGACCAGGCCTGGTCGGCGGGCCTGGCCCACGACGCGGTCAACCTGGCCGCCGTGGAAGTGGCCCAGGCCCAGTACATCGCCGTGGAATCGGCGCTCAAGGCCGCCGAGCTGCTGTTCGACGTCGGCGGCGCCTCCACCACCGGCCGCCAGCACAACCTCGACCGCCACTGGCGCAACGCCCGCACCCTGGCCAACCACAACCCGCGCCACTGGAAGGCCGCGGTGGTCGGCGCCTGGCACCTGAAGGGCAGCGAGCCGCCGACCTCGGGGCTGTTCTGATGGGCGCAGCCATGCGCCCCCTGCCCTGCGTTACCGATGCCCCGGCGCGCGGCGGCCGCCTGGTGCCGATGATCACCGGCGCCGCGCTGTTCATGGAGCTGCTGGACAGCACCGCGGTGCTCACCGCGCTGCCGCAGATGGCCGCCGACTTCGGCGAGGCCGCGGTGCGCATGAACCTGGTGGTGTCGCTGTACCTGCTGGCGGTGGCGCTGTTCGTGCCGGTCAGCGGCTGGGTGGCCGACCGCTTCGGCCCGCGCCGGGTGCTGCTGGCGGCCATCGGCCTGTTCATGCTCGCCTCGCTGGCCTGCGCGGCCTCCACCTCGCTGCTGCAGCTGTCCCTGGCGCGCCTGTTCCAGGGCGCCGCCGGGGCGCTGATGGCGCCGGTGGGCCAGGTGCTGCTGTTGCGCTGGTCGACGCCGGACACCCTGCTGCGCAACATGGCCGCGCTGGCCATCCCGGCGCTGGTCGGGCCGCTGCTCGGCCCGCCCGTGGGCGGGCTGCTGGTGGACCTGCTGTCGTGGCACTGGATCTTCCTGGTCAACCTGCCCATAGGCGCGCTGGGCATCGCCCTGATCCTGCGCTTCGTCCCGGACTTCCCGGGCGATGGGCAAAGGCGCCTGGACCGCCGCGGCTTCCTGCTCAGCGGCTGCGCCCTGGCGGCGCTGGTGTTCGGCTTCGAGGCCCTGGGCCACCGCCTGCTGCCGTTGCCGCTGGTGGCCGCCCTGCTGGCCGTCGGCGCCCTGGCGGCCCTGGCCTACCTGCGCCATGCCCGGCGCCACGCGGCGCCGCTGATCGACCTCGGCCTGCTGCGCATCCCCACCTTCGCCACGGCCATCTGGGGCGGCAACCTGTTCCGCCTGGGCAGCGCCGCGCAGCCGTTCCTGATGGTGCTGATGCTGCAACTGGGCTTCGGCCACGGGGCGCTGGACGCCGGCCTGCTGACCCTGGCCGGCGGCGCCGGCGCGCTGAGCGTGAAGTTCCTCTCGGTGCGCATCGTCCAGCGCCTGGGCTTGCGCCGCACCCTGGTCGGCAACGCCCTGCTCTGCGCCCTGTCCATCGTCGGCTGCGCCCTGCTGCGCGCCGACACGCCCTGGTGGCTGCTGGTGGCGCTGCTGTACGTCAGCGGCCTGCTGCGCTCGCTGCAGTTCAGCACCCTGGGCGCGCTGACCTTCTGCGAGGTGCCGCGCGAGCTGGCCAGCCGCGCCAGCAGCCTGTCGGCGATGTCCATGCAGCTGGCCATGAGCCTGGCGGTGGGCCTGGCCGCCAGCCTGCTGGGGCTGGTCATGCACGCCCAGGGGCACGCCCGGCCGCAGGTCGGGGACCTGTCCCTGGCGATGCTCGCCGGGGCGCTGCTGTGCGCCGCCTCGGCGCTGTCGTTCCGTCGCCTGGGCGAGGCCGCCGGCGCCTCGGTCAGCGGCCGCGCCAGCCCCTCGATCACCGACGCCGCATGCCCCAAGGAGGCCGCCCATGGCTGAGCCCATTCCCGCGCTGATCCGCACCGTTCGCCCAGGCGACGCCCGGCCCATCGCCGAAGCCCACGTGCAGAGCTGGCAGGCGACCTACCGCGGGCTGCTGCCGGACAGCTACCTGCAGGGCCTGGCCGACAACCTGCAGCGCCGCGTCGACTTCCTCGACAACGCCATCCGCAATGGCGGCCGCGACATCCGCGTGGCCGAGCGCGGCGGCGCGGTGGTCGGCTGGAGCTCCTTCGGCGCCAGCCGCGACCCCGACGTCGAGCCCGGCACCGGCGAGCTCTATTCCATCTACCTGGTGCCGTCGGCCTGGTCCGCCGGCATCGGCCGCGCGCTCTGGCTGGCCTCGCGCCAGGCCCTGGAGGCCGCGGGCTTCGCCCGCGTCACCCTCTGGGCGCTGGACGGCAACGCCCGCGCCGAACGCTTCTACCGCGCCGCCGGCTTCACCCCGCAAGGCAACGCCTCGCGGGTCTTCGAGGAGGACGGCACGGCCTTCCCGGTGACCCGCTACCTGCTGCCCCTGACCCACGCCTGAAGGACCCGACCCACCATGAGCCATACCCCGGACGACACCGCCGGCGAACGCCAGGCCCCCGCCTGGAACATCCGCTACCTGCCGGAGGCGCCGGTACCTTTCGTCATCCACTTCGTCAGCCAGTACCGCTGGGCCTACCTGGCGATCCTGCTGCTGCAGATCACCGCGGTGGTCTGCACCGTGCTGATCCCCTGGAGCCTGGGCCAGGTCACCCGCCTGGTGAACGCCGGCTCCGCCCCCCAGGCGCTGCTCTGGCCAGTGGCCGGCTTCGCCGTGCTGGTGGCCCTGGAGGTGGTCTTCAGCCGCAGCGCCAACACCATCAACATCCGCGTGCTGCCGCGCCAGCGGGCGCGCGTCACCTATACCGTCTACGCCTACCTGCAGCAGCACTCGCACCGCTTCGTCAGCAACGAGTTCGCCGGCGCCCTGGCGCACAAGGTCTCGGAAGTCGCCATGGGGGTGAACCAGACCATGAACATCCTGCTCTTCGACCTGATCCCGCTGCTGGTCACCCTGAGCCTGGCGAGCCTGGTGCTGGCCAGCGCCTCGGGCCTGCTGGCGGTGTTCATGCTGGCCTGGTCGGTGCTGTTCATCGGCATTTCCTTCCTGCTCGCCCGGCGCAGCCACCCGCTGGCGCAGAAGTACTCCGCGGCGCGCAGCATCAGCACCGGCAAGGTGGTGGACGCGGTGACCAACCTGAGCAACGTGCGCCTGTTCGCCCGGCATTCCCACGAGCTGGAGTACCTGTCCGGCTACCTGGACGGCGAGCTGGCGGCGGCCCGCCGCTCGCTCGGCTACATGGAGAAGATCCGCTGGTTCCAGAACAGCTGCGGCATGGCCCTGAAGATCGGCATGCTGCTGCTCACCCTGTGGCTGTGGCGCAGCGGCGCCATCAGCATCGCCGCCTTCGTCATGGCCACCAGCATGGCGCTGCTGATCATCAACGACGTGGCCAGCCTGTCGCGGCGCTTCCTCGAACTGTTCGAGGCCACCGGCAACATCGCCAACGGCGTGCGCACCCTGATCCGCCCCCACGAGGTGGTCGACCGCCCCGACGCCCGGCGCCTGGAAGTGCGCCAGGGCAACGTCGAGTTCCGCGGCGTGCGCTTCGGCTACCACCCCGGCCAGCCGATCTTCGAGCAGCTCGACCTGCGCATCCCGGCCGGCCAGCGCGTCGGCCTGGTGGGCTTCTCCGGCTCCGGCAAGTCGACCCTGCTCAACCTGCTGTTGCGCCTGTACGACGTCGACGGCGGCCAGGTGCTGATCGACGGCCAGGACATCCGCGAGGTGACGCAGCACTCGCTGCACCGGCAGATCGGCCTGATCCCCCAGGAGCCGGGGCTGTTCCACCGCAGCATCCGCGAGAACATCCACTACGGGCGCCTGGAGGCCAGCGCCGAGGAACTGGCCGCGGCCATCCACGGCGCCGGCGCCAGCGCCTTCATCGAGCGCATGGAGCACGGCTACGATTCCCTGGTGGGCGAGCGCGGCGTCAAGCTCTCCGGCGGCCAGCGGCAGCGCATCGCCATCGCCCGGGTGCTGCTGAAGAACGCGCCCATCCTGGTGATGGACGAGGCCACCTCGAGCCTGGACTCCATCACCGAGCGCTTCATCCAGGACCAGCTGGACAGCATCATGCAGGGCAAGACCGTGATCGTGGTGGCCCACCGCCTGTCGACGGTGGCGCACCTTGACCGCATCATCGTCTTCGACAAGGGCCGCGTGGTCGAGGACGGCAGCCACCAGGAGCTGCTGAAGAAACGCGGCCAGTACTACCGCCTGTGGAGCCGGCAGTCCGACGGGCTGTTCCAGGAAGAGGCCGAGGCGGTCTGAATTCCCCAACCGGAGAGCGACATGAACTACCGAACCCTGGGCCGCTCCGGCCTGCAGGTATCCCCCCTGGCGCTGGGCAGCATGATGTTCGGCGGCCAGACCGACGCCGCCACCTCGCGGCGCATCGTCGACCAGGCGCTGGAGCGCGGGATCAACTTCATCGACACCGCTGACGTATACAACGACGGGCGCTCGGAACAGATCGTCGGCCAGGCCATCGCCGCGCGCCGCGACGACTGGGTGCTGGCCTCCAAGGTCGGCATGGGCCCGGCGGACGCCTGGCCGAACCGCCGCGGCCTGGGCCGCAAGCACATCGCCGCGGCCCTGGACGCCAGCCTGAAACGCCTGGGCACCGACTACCTGGACCTGTACTACCTGCACCGCGAGGACCAGCAGACGCCCCTGGAGGAAAGCATCTCGGCCATCGGCGACGCCATCGGCCAGGGCAAGGTGCGCCACTGGGGGCTGTCCAACTACCGCGGCTGGCGCATCGCCGAGGTGGTCCACCTGGCCGAGCGCCTGGGCGTGCCCCGGCCCATCGCCAGCCAGCCGCTGTACAACCTGGTCAACCGCCAGGCCGAGACCGAGCAGTTCACCGCTGCCGCGTACCACGGCCTGGGCATGGTGCCCTACAGCCCGCTGGCCCGCGGCGTGCTCAGCGGCAAGTACCTGCCGGGGATGGAACCGGCCGCCGACAGCCGCGCCGGGCGCCAGGACAAGCGCATCCTGGAGACCGAATGGCGCGCCGAATCCCTGGAGATCGCGCAGAAGGTGAAGGCCCACGCCCAGGCGCGCGGCGTCGGCGTGGTGCAGTTCGCCATCGCCTGGGTGCTGAACAACGCCCTGGTCAGCGCGGCCATCGTCGGCCCGCGCACCGAGGAGCAGTGGCAGGACTACCTGAAGGCGCTGGACGTGCGCCTGGACGCCGAGGACGAGGCCTTCGTCGACGCCCTGGTCACCCCCGGCCACGCCTCCACGCCGGGCTACAACGACCCGACGCACTTCGTCCCCGGGCGCCGCCCGCGCGGTGCGTGACGGGAGCGACTGTCCCGCCAGCCGCGCCGAAATGCTCTTCGTAGGAGCGAGCTTGCTCGCGAACGAGGCTCCCAGGGACTTCGGTGCCAAGACCAAGAGCACCCTCTCCCCAGCCCTCTCCCTGAAGGGAGAGGGGGCCAGTCCGTGCCGAGAAAGGATTTGGTGTCAGCCGGCTACTCGGTGCAAGCCGGCTAACGCTGAAATATCAGCGTACTCCGAACGGTCCCCTCTCCCTTCAGGGAGAGGGTTAGGGAGAGGGGCGGAGTCAGCCCGATGCACCGGCACAACCGGGAAGCCCCATTCGCGAGCAAGCTCGCTCCTACGAAAAGCCGTGCTCGCCCGTCCGCCGCCGCCCGGCTCAGATCGATAGCCGCACGATCCGGCTGGCCAACGGCGCTGGCGTGCGGCGCTTGTTCACCACCAGTTCGCCGGCGGCGATCAGCCGTGCCCTGACGATGTTGCGGCTGAGCCCCAGCAGGTCGGAGGTGTGCACCTGGTTGGCATGGCAGAACTGGTAGGCCTCGCGCACCAGCAGGCTTTCCACCTGCTCGTGGACGTGACTGCGACGTTCGCTGAACAGGCGCAGGAAGGCGCGCTCCAGTTGCGCCTCCAGCGGCTCGTCGGCGGCGGCCCCGCCGTCCAGGCGCTCCGGGCGCAGCCCCGGCAGGCGCAGGTCGGCGGCCTCGATGCGTTCGTCCTGGCACACCAGCAGGGTGTGGTGGATGACGTTCTCCAGCTCGCGGATGTTGCCCGGCCAGTCGTATTCCGCCAGCTTTCGCGCCGCCGCGTCGGAGAGGCCCACCGTCTCGAAGCCGAGCCTGCGGCCGTAGGTGCCGATGAAGTGCCGCACCAGCGGCAGGATGTCGCCGCGCCGTTCGCGCAGCGCGGGCAGCTGCAGGGTGACGACGTTCAGGCGGTAGTACAGGTCCTCGCGGAAGTGCCCGGCGTTGATCGCCTTCTCCAGCTGCACGTTGGTGGCCGCCAGCACCCGCACGTCGATGGGGATGCCCTTGCGCGAGCCCAGGCGCACTACTTCGCGCTCCTGCAGCACGCGCAGCAGCTTGACCTGGATGGCCATGGGCAGGTCGCCGATCTCGTCGAGGAACAGGGTGCCGCCGTCGGCCGCCTCGAACCAGCCGGCCTTGGCGCCCAGGGCGCCGGTGAAGGCGCCCTTTTCATGGCCGAACAGCTCGGCCTCCACCAGGGATTCGGAGAAGGCGCCGCAGTTCACCGCGACGAAGGGCCGGTCGCGCCGGCCGCTGAGGTTGTGGATGTGGCGCGCGACCAGCTCCTTACCCGTGCCGGTCTCACCGATGATCAGGACGCTGGCCTCGCTGGGGGCGACCTGTTGCAGATGGGTGAGAAGCGCCCGCGATTTCGGGTCTTCGAAGACCTGTGCGGTTGCCCGGATCGAGGTGGCCAGTGTCGGGTTGGGTGGGAGGGTCAGCAGTTGCATGGGCTTCCTTACGAGTAGAACGTGGGCGAAGGTCGCTGCCGGTTGAGCGCCCAGGCGCCGAGCTCCTGGACACGGTAGTCGAGGGGGTCGTGCAGGCTCTGGGTGCGCAGGTTGCGCCAGTGCCGGTCGAGCCGCAGCGCGGCGTGGGTGGCGCGGGCGCCGGTGACTTCGAAGAGGCGGCTACAGAGCTCCAGGCCGACGCGGGTGGCAGCCACCTTGGCGGTGCCGATGGCGATGGCCAGCTCGGCGCGCTCCTCGGCGCCCAGGCGCTGCTCCTTGCGCCAGGCCGCGTCGAACTGCGCGGCGGCGCGCTCCACCAGCAGGCGCACACCTTCCAGGCCGACCCAGAAGTCGCCGTAGTGGCGCAGCACGTACGGGTCCCCGGTGATGCTTTCGGCGCTGGAACGGAACCAGGGCCGCGCTTCCTTGAGGGTGTAGCCGCGAAACTCCTCGAAGGCGCCCTCGGCGATGCCGAGGAACACGTGGGCGAAGATCAGCTGCGCCAGCAGCGGGCGCAGGCAGGCGAAGGGCGTGCTCAGCGGGCCCGGGTCCAGCAGCAGCTCGGACTGCTCCACCCGCACCCGTTCGAAGGTCACGCTGCCGCTGTCGGTCTGGCGCTGGCCCATGTTGTCCCAGTCGTCGTGCACGCCGATGCCGCTGCGTCCGCTGGGCAGCGCGGCGATCAGCAGCTTGCCGCCGGCGCCCTCGTCCACCGCCGAGGCGATCAGCATCTCCGAGTCGCTGGCGCCGGAACAGAAGCTCTTCTTGCCGGAGAACTCGCACCAGCCGTCGAACCACTTCACCTGGGTACGGGTGTCCAGCGGGTTCAGGGCATTGCCCCAGAACCAGTTCTTGCGTGCGGTCAACTCGAACCACGGCTGCCACTGCTCGGGGCGGGAGAACAGGCGCACGGTGGCCAGCATCAGGTGGTGGAAGCCGAACACGTGGGCCACGGAACTGTCGGCCCGGGCGAACTCGCGGACCACCTCGAGGGTCAGCGACCAGTCCGCGCCATGGCCGCCGAAGGTGCCGGGAATACTCAGGGCCAGCAGGCCGCTGCGGCGGATGGCGTCGCGCTCGGCCTTGGGCGTGCCGCCGCGCTCGTCGCGTTCGGCGGCGTTCTCGGCGAAGCCGGCGGCCAGCTGGCGGGCGATCTGCAGAGGATTGAGAATGCGGCTGGGCTGGTTGACGCTCACACGGTATCCCTCGTCGGTCGGGGCGGCCCTCACGCGGTCAGCGCCCCGGCAATGAACCTTCGGCCGCGGCCGCCATGGGCCCGACCGGCGAAATTGAACTGCACAGTGGAGCCGAGCAATAACCATTCCAGCGTCCGCCGGGCGGTTTCCCCGGCCTGGCGCGGGCCGCTTGTTGTTATCTGAGCAACAACTGTTGATTCACTGTTGCCCCGGCCCCTCCGCCGATCGGCAACCCCTGGCGCAGCGCATCGCTACCGGCTACACCCGCTTATAGGGACGGCGCGCGACGCAGCCGCGGCGACGCGCGCAGGTCGGTTTCAGGATGCGCCGGGTCGCTTGGGTGCAAACCCCGGGCGAGCAGAATGGCAAGCTTGCACGATGCCCCCGGACCGGTGCGTGAAGACGCCGGCCGGCGGCAGGGATGGCGACCGGATGGACCACGCAGCCGTGACGTGGACGGTACGCCGCAGCCGAAGACACCGGAGGCTTGCCGCCCAGGCAGGCCGGTCCGCGATGCCGAGGTACGCTGTATGCCTGATGAGACGCTTCACCTGCCGCTGATCCACGACGTGCTGGCGCGCGAGAAGGACGCCCCCGGCGCCCTGCTGCCGATCCTCCACGCCATCCAGGACGGCTGCGGGTACGTTCCCGACCTCGCCGTCGCGGAAATCGCCCATGCCCTCAACCTCAGCCAGGCCGAGGTGCGCGGGGTGATCAGCTTCTACCACGACTTCCGCACCACGCCGCCGGCGCGCCATACCCTGCGCCTGTGCCGCGCCGAATCCTGCCAGAGCATGGGCGCCGAGCGCCTGGCCGCGCAGTTGCGCGAACAGCTGGCGCTGGACGACCACGGCACCAGCGCCGACGGGCGCATCAGCCTGCGGCCGGTGTACTGCCTGGGCGCCTGCGCCTGCTCGCCGGCCCTGGAGCTGGATGGCCGGCTGCACGCCCGGCTCACCGCCGAGCGCCTGCGCGAGCTGGTGAGCGGCTGCGTGGAGGACGACCCATGCTGAGGCTCTGCGTCCCCCGCGACTCCGTGGCCCGCGCCGTGGGCGCGGAACAGGTGGCCGCCGCGCTGGCCCGCGAGGCCGAACGCCGGCAACTGCCGCTGGAGCTGCGCCGCACCAGCTCCCGCGGCCTGTACTGGCTGGAGCCGCTGGTCGAGCTGGAAGACGCCGACGGCCGCCGCCTGGGCTTCGGCCCGCTCGCCGAGCAGGACGTGCCCGGCCTGCTCGACGCCCTGGCCGCCGACCCCGCCGGCCACCCGCTGGCCCTGGGGCCGGTGGAGGACATCCCCTACCTGAAGAGCCAGCAGCGCCTGCTGTTCGCCCGCGCCGGCATCACCCGGCCGCTGTCCCTGGAGGACTACCGCGCCCAGGGCGGCTTCGCCGGCCTGGAACGGGCCATGGCGATGGACACCGCGGACGTGGTCGCCGCCGTGCTCGACTCCGGCCTGCGCGGCCGCGGCGGCGCGGCCTTCCCCGCCGGCATCAAGTGGCGCACCGTGCGCGAGGCGCCGGCCACGCAGAAATACGTGGTGTGCAACGCCGACGAGGGCGACTCCGGCACCTTCGCCGACCGCATGCTGATGGAGGGCGACCCCTTCCTGCTGGTCGAGGGCATGGCCATCGCCGGCCTCGCCGTGGGCGCCAGCCTGGGCTACATCTACGTGCGCTCGGAATACCCGGACGCCATCGCCACCCTCGACCAGGCCCTGGCCATCGCCCGCGCGGCCGGCTACCTGGGCGCCGACGTGCTCGGCAGCGGCCGCGCCTTCGACCTGCAGGTGCGGGTGGGCGCCGGCGCCTACATCTGCGGCGAGGAAACCGCCCTGCTCGACTCCCTGGAGGGCAAGCGCGGCGTGGTCCGCGCCAAGCCGCCGCTGCCGGCCCTGCAGGGCCTGTTCGGCCAGCCGACGCTGGTGCACAACGTGCTCACCCTGGCCTCGGTGCCGGTGATCCTGGCCCGCGGCGCTACCTTCTACCGCGACTTCGGCATGGGCCGTTCGCTGGGCACCATGCCCTTCCAGCTGGCCGGCAACGTGCGCCACGGCGGCCTGGTGGAACGCGCCTTCGGCCTGACCCTGCGCGAGCTGGTGGAAGGCTACGGCGGCGGCACCGCCAGCGGCCGGCCGCTGAAGGCGGCGCAGGTGGGCGGCCCGCTGGGCGCCTGGGTGCCGCCGGCGCAGTTCGACACGCCGCTGGACTACGAGGCCTTCGCCGCCATGGGCGCCATGCTCGGCCACGGCGGCGTGGTGGTGGCCGACGACAGCCTGGACATGGCGCGCATGGCCCGCTTCGCCCTGCAGTTCTGCGCCGAGGAATCCTGCGGCAAGTGCACGCCCTGCCGGCTCGGCTCCACCCGCGGCGTGGAGGTGGTGGACCGGCTGATCGCCGCCACCGACGTCACCGCCCGCGAGGAACAGGCGCGGCTGCTGACCGACCTCTGCGACACCATGCAATACGGCTCGCTCTGCGCCCTGGGCGGAATGACTTCCTACCCGGTGACCAGCGCCCTCAAGCACTTCCCCGCCGACTTCGGTCTGGCGACCACGGAGGCCGACCAGTGATCAACCTCTTCGACCCCTCCAGCGACATCGTCGACCTCGGCACCCCGCCCCGCGACAGCGAGGCGCAGGTCAGCCTGAGCATCGACGGCCGCGAGATCAGCGTGCCCGCCGGCACCTCGGTGATGCGCGCCGCGGCGCTGCTGGGCACCAGCATTCCCAAGCTCTGCGCCACCGACAGCCTGGAAGCCTTCGGCTCCTGCCGCATGTGCCTGGTGGAAATCGACGGCATGCGCGGCTACCCCGCCTCCTGCACCACGCCGGTGGCCGAGGGCATGGTGGTGCGCACGCAGACGCCGAAGCTGGCGACGCTGCGGCGCAACGTCATGGAGCTGTACATCTCCGACCACCCGCTGGACTGCCTGACCTGCCCGGCCAACGGCAACTGCGAGCTGCAGACGGTGGCCGGCCAGGTGGGCCTGCGCGAGGTGCGCTACGGCTACGCCGGGGCCAACCACCTGGACGAGGCCAAGGACGTCTCCAACCCCTACTTCGACTACGACCCGAGCAAGTGCATCGTCTGTAACCGCTGCGTGCGCGCCTGCGAGGAAATCCAGGGCACCTTCGCCCTGACCATCGCCGGCCGCGGCTTCGACTCGCGGGTGGCGGCGGCCGGCGGCGACGACTTCCTCGACTCCGAGTGCGTGTCCTGCGGCGCCTGCGTGCAGGCCTGCCCCACCGCCACGCTGATGGAGAAGAGCGTGGTGCAGCTGGGCCAGCCGGAGCGCAGCGTCATCACCACCTGCGCCTACTGCGGCGTGGGCTGCTCCTTCCGCGCCGAACTCAAGGGCGAGCAACTGGTGCGCATGGTCCCGGACAGGAACGGCCAGGCCAACCACGGCCACGCCTGCGTCAAGGGCCGCTTCGCCTGGGGCTACGCCACCCACCCCGAGCGCATCACCAAGCCGATGATCCGCCAGCGCATCAGCGACCCCTGGCAGGAAGTCAGCTGGGAAGAAGCGCTCGCCTACGCCGCCGGCGAATTCCGCCGCATCCAGCTCAAGTACGGGCGCGACTCCATCGGCGGCATCACCTCCAGCCGCTGCACCAACGAAGAGACCTACCTGGTGCAGAAGCTGGTGCGCGCCGCCTTCGGCAACAACAACGTCGACACCTGCGCGCGCGTCTGCCACTCGCCCACCGGCTACGGCCTGAAGCAGACCCTGGGCGAGTCCGCCGGCACCCAGAGCTTCGACTCGGTGATGCAGGCCGACGTCATCCTGGTGATGGGCGCCAACCCCACCGACGCCCACCCGGTGTTCGGCTCCCAGCTCAAGCGCCGCCTGCGCCAGGGCGCGCGGCTGATCGTCATCGACCCGCGGCGCATCGACCTGGTGGACTCGCCCCACGCCCGCGCCGAGCTGCACCTGCAGCTGCGCCCGGGCACCAACGTGGCCATGCTCAACGCCCTGGCCCACGTCATCGTCACCGAGGGCCTGGTCGACCAGGCCTTCGTCGAGGCGCGCTGCGAGGCGGCGGACTTCGCCCACTGGCGCGACTTCGTCAGCCAGCCGCAGAACGCCCCCGAGGTGCTCGGCCCGGTGTGCGGCGTGCCCGCCGGGCAGATCCGCGCCGCCGCGCGGCTCTACGCCACCGGCGGCAACGCGGCCATCTACTACGGTCTGGGCGTCACCGAGCACAGCCAGGGCAGCACCGCGGTGATGGGCATCGCCAACCTCGCCATGGCCACCGGCAACATCGGCCGCGAGGGCGTGGGGGTGAACCCGCTGCGCGGCCAGAACAACGTCCAGGGCTCCTGCGACATGGGCTCCTTCCCCCACGAGCTGCCCGGCTACCGGCACATCTCCAACGCCCAGGTGCGCAGCCAGTTCGAGCAGGCCTGGAACGTGACCCTGCAGCCCGAGCCGGGCCTGCGCATCCCCAACATGTTCGAGGCGGCCCTGGACGGCAGCTTCAAGGCGCTGTACTGCCAGGGCGAGGACATCGCCCAGAGCGACCCCAACACCCAGCACGTCACCGCCGCCCTGTCGGCCATGGAATGCGTGGTGGTGCAGGACATCTTCCTCAACGAGACGGCCAAGTTCGCCCACGTGTTCCTGCCGGGCAGCTCCTTCCTCGAGAAGGACGGCACCTTCACCAACGCCGAGCGGCGCATCTCGCGGGTGCGCAAGGTGATGGAGCCGCTGGGCGGCAAGGCCGACTGGGAAGCCACCATGGCGCTGTCCAACGCCCTGGGCTACCCGATGCACTACGGGCACCCGTCCGAGATCATGGACGAGATCGCCCGCCTGACGCCCACCTTCGCCCGCGTCAGCTACGCCGAGCTGGATCGCCACGGCAGCCTGCAGTGGCCGTGCAACGACGCCGCGCCCGACGGCACCCCGACCATGCACATCGAGCAGTTCGTGCGCGGCAAGGGGCGCTTCATGCTCACCGGCTACGTGCCCACCGACGAGAAGGTCAACAGCCGCTATCCGCTGCTGCTGACCACTGGGCGCATCCTCAGCCAGTACAACGTCGGCGCCCAGACGCGGCGCACCGGCAACGTCGCCTGGCACCCCGAGGACCGCCTGGAGATCCACCCCAGCGACGCCGAGGCCCGCGGCATCGCCGACGGCGACTGGGTCGGGGTGGGCAGCCGCTCCGGGCAGACGGTGCTGCGCGCCAAGGTCAGCGAGCGGGTGGCCCCGGGGGTGGTGTACACCACCTTCCACTTCCCGGAATCCGGCGCCAACGTGATCACCACCGACAACTCCGACTGGGCCACCAACTGCCCGGAATACAAGGTCACCGCGGTGGAAGTGGTGCACGTCTACCAGCCCTCCGAATGGCAGAAGCGCTACCAGGCCTTCAGCGACGAACAACGCCGCCTGCTGCGCGAACGCCGCCACGCCGAGAAAGCCGAGGTGCGCCGATGAGCATCGACAACCTGGTCAAGATGGCCAACCAGATCGGCCAGTACTTCGCCAGCGAGCCGGACCGCGAATTGGCCGTGAGCGGCGTGCGCCAGCACCTGCGCAGCTTCTGGACACCGGCCATGCGCCGCGAACTGGCGGCCTGGCTGGCGCAGCACCCGGAGGCCGACCTGCACCCGCTGGTGCAGGAAGCGCTGAAGGAACCGGCGGAAAGCGCCTAGCGGGCACGCCGGGGCCGGCCGGGCTATGATGCCGGGCCGGCCGGCGGTCCAACGCCAGGCCACCCACCGACTCCGGGATTTGCGAACATGAGCGACCCTCTCCACGGCAGTTGCCTCTGCGGCCACATCCGCTACCAACTGGCGACGCCGCCCAAGGCGGTCTCGCACTGCCACTGCAGCCAGTGCCGCAAGGGCCATGGCGCCGCCTTCGCCACCTACGGCAGCGTGCCGCGCAGCGCCCTGAGCCTGCAGGGCGCCGAGCAGCTGAAGACCTTCCACTCCACGCCCACGGTCAGCCGCCAGTTCTGCGGCCAGTGCGGCGCCACGCTGTTCTGGTCGGACAGCCAGGGCGACTACCCGGACTGGATCGCGGTGGCCCTGGGCACCCTGGACAGCGACTTCCGGCCGTCCAGCCAGAAGCACATCTACACCGCCTCCAAGGCGCCCTGGTACGACATCGACGACCGCTGGCCGCAGGAGCCCTGAGCGACGCGTTAATCACCCAGGCGCCGGGCGCCCACCAGCAGCAGCATCGGCCGCTCCAGCTCCTCGGCCAGCGCGGGCTGCGCCGCCAGCTGCTCCGCGCTGGGCGCGAACTCGTGCACCTCGCCAATGGCGAAGCCGTTGCCGATCAGCGTGTTGAGGGTGGTGGCCAGGGTGCGGTGGTACTTCAGCACGCCCTTGGCGAACCAGTCGGTGCGGCGCTCGCCCTCCAGCGCGTACTGGTTCACCGGCCAGGTCTTGCGGCCGCCCTGGTCCGCCAGCCAGCCGGCGTGCGCGGCGGCCATGTAGATCGGGTGCTCGATGCTGAACACCAGCTCGCCGCCCGGCACCAGGGCCCGCTGGAGCATGCGCACCAGGCGCGGGAAGTCGCGCAGGTAGTGGAAGGTCAGCGAGCTGTAGGCCAGCTCGAAGGCGGCCGCCGGCAGCTCCAGGGTCTCAAGGTCGGCCCGGCGATACTCGATGGCCGCGTCCGGCGTGTCGGCGCGGGCGCGCTCGATCATCCTCTCCGACAGGTCGATGCCCAGCACCGAGGCCGCGCCCTGCTCGCGCATCCAGCGCGCGGCCCAGCCGAAGCCGCAGCCCAGGTCCAGCACCCGCGCCCCGGCCAGCGCCGGCAGCATGGCGCGCAGTTGCGGCCACTCCGGCGCGCCGTCCAGGCCATGCACCTGGCGCGGCAGCCGGGTGTAGCCGGCGAAGAAATCGGGGTTGTCGTAGATGTTCTGCGCCATTGCGGGCTCCTGGGTGTACGTCGACCGGGCCATGCAGCCCTGGGCGGACATGCAAGCAGAGCGGCGGGCGCGGCACAAGCCCGCGGCCTGCGCCGCGAAGGCGGCGCAGGCAGGCTTCAGCGCAGGGTGTAGCCGTTGTCGACGACCAGGTCCTGGCCGTGGATGCCGCGGGCCCGCTCCGAGAGCATGAAGAGGACCGCATCGGCGACCGCCTCCGCCTCCAGGAAACGGCCATCCAGCAGGCGCACGCTGACGGTGGCGGCGACCTTGCCCAGGGCCTCGTCGTCCAGCCCCAGGGTGCCCCAGATCGGTGTCGCCGTGGGCCCGGGGGACACGATGTTGACACGGATGCCCTCGGCCGCCAGCTCCACCGCCAGGGTGCGGGCCCGGGCCTTGAGCGCCGACTTCGAGGCGATGTAGGCCGCCAGCCCCGGGAAGGTGACCTGGGACAGGAAGGTGCCGATGAACACCACCGAAGATGGCCGCGCCATCTGCCCGCGCAGGGCGGCCAGGGTGTTCAGCGCGCCGGCGCCGTTCACCGCCCACTGCCGCTGGAACGCCGCCTCGTCCAGGCCGTCGGCCAGTTGCGCGATGCCGGCGTTGGGCAGCAGGTAGTCCACCGGCCCCAGTTCCCGGGCCAGGTCCGCCAGGCATTGGAGATCATCGGCGCGGGTGACGTCGCCGCTCAGCCAGCACAGATGGCCGCCGGCCTCGTCGAGTTCGGCCGGCGGCACCTCGCGCCGGGCCATGGCCACTACCCTGGTGCCTTCGCGCAACAGCCGCCGGGCCACGGCCAGACCGATGCCCGAACCGGCACCGGTGATCACCGCCAGGGGGGACCTGGAATCATTGCTTGGCATGTACATGCTCCTGATGGTCTTCAGTGGGATGCGCCTGGCGCGTGGCGTTCCACACACCGGCGCCAGGAGCCGTCAACAACTTCCATGCCAGGGCTTAACCGTTTTATTATCAATAGCTTGAAATACAAAGGAGTCATCATGACTCGCCGCAAAGCGAGTGCTTTCGACTGCACACGAGGTACTTCGGACTGCATACCGGCCCGGACGCCTACGCCTTTTCGCCCTATTCCATCGGCATTCCGCAAGATGGCGGCAGAAAGCTATCCTTCAGATAATTCGTAAGGATTCTGCGACGTCTCCACCCCATGGAACGTCCGCCGACCGAATGCTCCGGGGCCTGCAGCGCCCCTCGGCAAGGGAGCCGCCGACCTCACCCCTTTCATCACCGGGAGCCGGTATGCCTTGCCAGCCCTTCACCAGGTTCGTCGCGTCCGCTCGCCGCTGGCTGGGCATCGGCCTGCTCGCGCTGACAGGCGCCGCCGGTGCTGACGAACACGCGCCGCTGCGGGTGATGACCGACTACTGGCCGCCCTTCCGCATCGAGGGCGCCGACGGCCGCATCAGCGGCCTGGACATGGACCTGCTGGCCGAGCTGGAAAGGCGCACCGGCCTGCGCTTCGAGGTGCACCGCGCGCCCTGGGCCCGCGGCCTGGCCGCCCTGCAGAGCGGCGCGGCGGACCTGATGACCGGCCTTGCGCGCACCCCGGAGCGCGAGCACTACATCGACTACCTGCCCCTGCCCTACTACTCCTGCGCGCCGCGCCTGTATGCCTCGCCGCAGGTGGCGCCGGCCATCGCCCGCTACGACGACCTGCTCGGCCCCACCATCGGCTACGTGCTGGAGTCCGCCTACTTCGAACCCTTCGACTCCGACAAGCGCCTGAAGAAGTTCGGCGTGAACAACGAGACGCAGCTGCTGCAGATGCTCGCCCTCGGCCGCCTGCAACTGGTGATAGGCACCGACTGCCAGGTGGACTACGAACTGCGCGACCCGCAGCTGGCCCGGCAGATCGTGCGCACCCGCTTCCAGCCGGACAGCCGCACCGACCTCTATCTCGGCTTCTCCCACCAGCGCCCGCTGACGGCCGAGCGCCAGCTGATCGAAGGCGCCCTGCGGCAGATGCTCGACGAGGGCTGGGTGCAACGGGCGGCCTGGCGCTACCAGGCGGCGAGCGGGAACTAGCGTTCCGGCCGAGGCCCTGGCGCGCCGGGCGGTTAAATGGGCGGATAGATTTGCGCAATGCTTATAATGGCGGGTTATTCATTTTATTTTTTGCCGTGGTAAACCCGCATGGAAATCAAGGTCAATTTTCTCGATAACCTTCGGCTCGAAGCCAGGTTCGACGACTTCACGGTGATAGCCGACCAGCCGATCCGCTACAAGGGCGACGGCTCCGCGCCGGGTCCGTTCGACTACTTCCTGGCTTCGTCGGCGCTGTGCGCGGCTTACTTCGTGAAACTCTACTGCCAGACGCGCAACATCCCCACCGACAACATCCGCCTGTCGCAGAACAACATCGTCGACCCGGAGAACCGCTACAAGCAGATCTTCAAGATCCAGGTGGAGCTGCCGGCGGACATCTCGGAAAAGGACCGCCAGGGCATCCTGCGCTCCATCGACCGCTGCACGGTGAAGAAGGTGGTGCAGACCGGGCCCGAGTTCGTCATCGAGGAAGTGGAGAACCTCGACGCCGATGCCCAGGCGCTGCTGATGCCCGGTGCCGACGCGGGCGCGCGCACCTGCATCCCGGGCAAGGACCTGCCGCTGGAGCAGACCATCGCCAACATGTCAGGCATCCTCGCCGGCCTGGGCATGAAGATCGAGATCGCCTCCTGGCGCAACATCGTGCCCAACGTCTGGTCGCTGCACATCCGCGATGCGCAGTCGCCGATGTGCTTCACCAACGGCAAGGGCGCGACCAAGGAAAGCGCGCTGGCCTCGGCCCTGGGCGAGTTCATCGAGCGCCTGAACTGCAACTTCTTCTACAACGACCAGTTCTGGGGCGAGGAGATCGCCAACGCGCCCTTCGTGCACTACCCCGACGAGCGCTGGTTCAGGCCCGGCCACAAGGACGCGCTGCCGGCGGAAATCCTCGATGCGCACTGCCTGGCCATCTACGATCCCGACGGCGAACTGCGCGGCTCGCACCTGTACGACACCAACTCCGGCAACGTGCGGCGCGGCATCTGCTCGCTGCCGTTCGTGCGCCAGTCCGACGGCAAGGTGGTGTACTTCCCGTCCAACCTGATCGAGAACCTCTACCTCAGCAACGGCATGAGCGCCGGCAACACCCTGGCCGAAGCGCAGGTGCAGTGCCTGTCGGAAATCTTCGAGCGCGCGGTGAAGCGCGAAATCCTCGAGAACGAACTGGCGCTGCCGGACGTGCCGCAGGAGGTGCTGGCGAAGTACCCGGGCATCCTGGCCGGCATCCGAGGCCTGGAGGAACAGGGCTTCCCGGTGCTGGTCAAGGATGCGTCCCTGGGCGGCCGGTTCCCGGTGATGTGCGTGACCTTGATGAACCCGCGCACCGGCGGCGTGTTCGCCTCGTTCGGCGCCCACCCCAGCCTGGAGGTGGCGCTGGAGCGCAGCCTGACCGAGCTGCTCCAGGGCCGCAGCTTCGAAGGCCTGAACGACCTGCCGCAGCCCACCTTCGAAAGCCAGGCGCTGACCGAGCCGAACAACTTCGTCGAGCACTTCATCGACTCCAGCGGCGTGGTGTCGTGGCGCTTCTTCAGCGCCCGGGCCGACTTCGCGTTCGTCGAATGGGACTTCTCCGGCCAGGGCAAGGAGTCCAACGCCGAGGAAGCCGCCACCCTGTTCGGCATCCTCGAAGACCTGGGCAAGGAAGTGTACATGGCGGTGTACGAGCACCTGGGGGCGACGGCCTGCCGCATCCTGGTGCCGGGCTACTCGGAAATCTACCCGGTGGAGGACCTGGTCTGGGACAACACCAACAAGGCGCTGGCGTTCCGCGAGGACATCCTCGACCTGCACCGCCTGGACGACGCCCGCCTCGAGGCGCTGCTCGACCGCCTGGAAGACTGCGAGGTGGACGACTACACCGACATCACCACCCTGATCGGCATCGAGTTCGACGACAACACGGTCTGGGGCCAGTTGACCATTCTCGAACTGAAACTGCTGATCCACCTCGCCCTGCAGCGCTTCGAAGACGCCAAGGAGCTGGTGGAGGCCTTCCTCCAGTACAACGACAACACGGTCGAGCGCGGCCTGTTCTACCAGGCCCTGAACGTGGTGCTGGAGGTGGTGCTGGACGACGAACTGGAAATCGCCGACTACGAGGCCAATTTCCGCCGCATGTTCGGCGACGAGCGGATGGACGCGGCGCTGGGTTCGGTGGACGGCAGCGTGCGCTTTTACGGCCTGACGCCGACCAGCATGAAGCTGGAGGGCCTCGACAGGCACCTGCGGCTGATCGACAGCTACCGGAAGCTTCACGCGGCGCGGGCCAGGCTGCAGCCCGTGGCGGATGCTGGCGCGAACGGCCCCGGCAGCGGCCTCAAGCCGCGGCGCCTGGCGATCCGCAAGCCGAATGCGGCGCGGGGCCGGCCGGCGGGTTGATCACGCCGGGCGTGGGTTGGCCCGCGGGTTCGATCGCGGACGGAGCCCTACGGATATGCCATGACCACCGGCAACCTGTAGGAGCGGGCCCTGCCCGCGATTCGCGCGCAGGGCGCGCTCCTACATGGGCACGGTGTGGTGGGGCAGCGCAGGAGCGGATCTCATCCGCGAATCGCGCCGGGCCATCCGGTTATCGCGGACAAGGTCCGCTCCTACAGTTCCAGGAAGCACGGGCGTAGGAGCGAACTCCGTCGCCGGAAACGGCGGATGGATATCCCCGCCGAAGCCGCCCTACGTAGGGCGCAGGGCCCGGTCGGTCAATACCTCCGATGGCCGGAACCGCCTGGCACCGAACATTGACCGAGGTCAATCCTTCCTCGGCCGACGCCGTTAGATTCCACAACATCTTGTTGTCTTGAAAATTCAAAACACATCATGTTGTGGAATCCAGCCAAATGACCCAGCCACGGAATGCCCCGTTTCCCGGCCGCCTGCGCAAGCGCAACGGCGCCGCCGTCCCCTTCGACCCGAGCAAGATCGAACGCGCCATCGCCGCCGCCGGCGAGGCCAGCGGCGAGTTCGCCGCGCCCCATGCGCAGGAACTGACGCGCCGCGTGCTGGCGCGCCTGCCGATGCAGGGCGAGCTGGACGTGGAGCAGGTGCAGGACCTGGTCGAGCGCAGCCTGATGGAGGCCGGCCACTACCCCACCGCGCGGGCCTACATCGTCTACCGCGAACGCCACGGCCGCCTGCGCCGCGAGCGCAAGACGCTGGTGGACGTCGCCGCCTCGATGAACGAATACCTCTCGCGGGAAGACTGGCGGGTGCGCGCCAACGCCAACCAGGGCTACTCCCTGGGCGGGCTGATCCTCAACGTCTCCGGCAAGGTCACCGCCAACTACTGGCTGGACGAGGTGTACGACGAAGCCATCGCCGCCGCCCACCGCGAAGCCGACCTGCACATCCACGACCTCGACATGCTGGCCGGCTACTGCGCCGGCTGGTCGCTGCGCACGCTGCTCAACGAGGGCCTCAACGGCGTGCCGGGGCGGGTCGAGGCCGGGCCGCCGAAGCACCTGTCCAGCGCCCTCGGGCAGATGGTGAATTTCCTCGGCACCCTGCAGAACGAGTGGGCTGGCGCCCAGGCGTTCAGCTCCTTCGACACCTACCTCGCCCCCTACGTGCGCAAGGACCGGCTGGGCTACGACGCGGTGCGCCAGGCCATCCAGGAGTTCATCTACAACCTCAACGTGCCGTCGCGCTGGGGCACCCAGACGCCCTTCACCAACCTGACCTTCGACTGGGTCTGCCCGGAGGACCTGCGCGAGCAGGTCCCCTACGTCGGCGGCGAGGAAATGCCCTTCGCCTATGGCGAGCTGCAGGCGGAGATGGACCTGATCAACCGCGCCTACATCGAGGTGATGCAGGCCGGCGACGCCCATGGCCGGGTGTTCACCTTCCCCATCCCCACCTACAACATCACCCACGACTTCCCCTGGGACAGCGACAACGCCACGCGCCTGTTCGAGATGACCGCGCGCTACGGCCTGCCGTACTTCCAGAACTTCCTCAACTCGGACATGCAGCCCAACCAGGTGCGCTCCATGTGCTGCCGCCTGCAGCTGGACGTGCGCGAGCTGCTCAAGCGCGGCAACGGCCTGTTCGGCTCGGCGGAACAGACTGGCTCGCTGGGCGTGGTGACGCTCAACTGCGCGCGCCTGGGCCATCGCCACCGCGGCGACCTCGCCGGGCTCTACCGCCAGCTGGACTACCTGCTGGCCCTGGCCTTCGACAGCCTGGAGGTGAAGCGCAAGGTCATCCAGCAGCACATGGACGCCGGCCTCTACCCCTACACCAAGCGCTACCTGGGCACCCTGCGCAACCACTTCTCCACCATCGGCGTGAACGGCCTGCACGAGATGGTGCGCAACTTCACCGACGACCGCGAGGGCCTGCACACCGAGGCCGGCCGGCAGATGGCGCTGGCGTTGCTGGACCACGTGCGGGCGCGGCTGGTGGGCTTCCAGGAAGACAGCGGCCACCTCTACAACCTGGAGGCGACGCCCGCCGAGGGCACCACCTACCGCTTCGCCCGCGAGGACCGCAAGCGCCACCCGGACATCCTCCAGGCCGGCACGCCGGATGCGCCCTACTACACCAACTCCTCGCAGCTGCCGGTGGGCCTCACCGACGACCCCTTCGAGGCGCTGGAACTGCAGGACGCCCTGCAATGCAAGTACACCGGCGGCACCGTGCTGCACCTGTACATGGCCGAGCGCATCTCCAGCGCCGAGGCCTGCAAGACCCTGGTGCGCAGCGCCCTCGGGCGCTTCCGCCTGCCCTACCTCACCGTCACGCCGACCTTCTCCATCTGCCCGGTGCACGGCTACCTCGCCGGCGAACACGAGTTCTGCCCCAGGTGCGACGAAGCCCTGCTGCAACAACGCGCCGCCAGTTGCTGCGGCAGCTGCGGCGGCTGAGCCGGCGGCCCTCCGCTTCACCAACCGCAAGAAAGGAGCTCTACCGATGAAAGCGAACCAACTGCCCGAAAGCCAGCGCCAGCGCTGCGAAGTCTGGACCCGCGTGATGGGCTACCACCGCCCGGTGTCGGCCTTCAACGCCGGCAAGCAGTCCGAGCACCGCGAGCGCCGCCACTTCCGCGAGACGCGATGAGCGCTACGCTCAGGGTCGGGGGCCTGGTGCCCCTGACCACCCTCGACTACCCTGGCCTGCTGGCCTGCGTGCTGTTCTGCCAGGGCTGCGCCTGGCGCTGCCGCTACTGCCACAACCCGCAGCTGATCCCGGCTCGCGGCGAGGCGCAGCTCCCCTGGGAAGACATCCTCGCCTTCCTCCGCCGGCGCCAGGGCCTGCTGCAGGCCGCGGTGTTCAGCGGCGGCGAAGCGACGCTGCAGGCCGCGCTGCCCGGGGCCATGGCCGCCGTCCGCGAACTGGGCTTTCACGTCGGCCTGCACAGCGCCGGCATCCAGCCGCGCGCCTTCGCCCGGGCGCTGCCGCACACGGACTGGGTGGGGTTCGACGTGAAGGCGCTGGCCGAGGACATGGACGCCATCACCGGCGTGCCCCGCAGCGGCCGCGCCAACTGGCGCAGCCTGGAACTGCTGCTGGAGAGTGGCGTGGACCACGAATGCCGGACCACGGTGCATTGGCAACTGTTCGACCTGGCGCGCCTCCGGCGCCTGGCCATGCGGCTGCGCGGGATGGGCGTGGAAAGCTTCGTGGTGCAGTTGGCCCGCAGTGGACGGCAGCTTGATCCGCAGCTCATTGCAACGCCGGCCCCGCAGGGCGCAGCGGCATTGTGGGGCGAGCTGGAAGCGCTGTTCCCGCGATTCGAATTGCGGGACGCCTAGCGGGTTCCTGCTCGCCAAGGGTGTTCGCCGGTTGCCGAAAATCGCGGACGGAGTCCGCTCCTACGGCTATCCCCATCCACGCCATTCCCCTGTAGGAGCGCGCCCTGCGCGCGAATCGCGGGCAGGGCCCGCTCCTACAGGGAGACTCGGCGCAAGAGGCCAAACTGTAGGAGCGGACTCATCCGCGATCCGGGGGGAAAGCCCGAGCGCCGAGGTAGATGACGAAGTTCAATCATGAGTAAAACTTGATTTCATCGTAAATAAATTGAGTTTGTCTCATGCATCGCCGATCCCGAAAATCCCTCCACTGGTTTTTCAATGGAGAGATTTACCCATGGCATTGGCCCACAACCTCGGCTTCCCGCGCATCGGCCGGGACCGCGAACTGAAGAAAGCCCTGGAGGCCTTCTGGAAGGGTGAACTGGACGAGGCCGGCCTGCGTGCCGTCGGCAAGCAGCTGCGCGCCGCCCACTGGCAGGTACAGAAGGACGCCGGCATCGAGCTGCTGCCGGTGGGCGACTTCGCCTGGTACGACCAGGTGCTGACCCACTCGCTGACCTTCGGCGTCATCCCCGAGCGCTTCCGTGGCCATGGCGATGCCAAGCCGACCCTGCAGACGCTCTTCGGCATGGCCCGTGGCGCCGTTGGAACGAAGAGCAGCGACAGCTGCTGCGGCGGTGCCCATGCCCAGCCCCTTCTCGCACAAGAGCTGACCAAGTGGTTCGACACCAACTACCACTACCTGGTCCCCGAATTCACTGCCGACCAGCGGTTCGAGCTGAGCTGGGAACAGCTGTTCGAAGAGGTCGATGAGGCCAAGGCCCTGGGCCACAATGTGAAGCCCGTGCTGATCGGCCCGCTGACCTACCTCTGGCTGGGCAAGGCCAAAGGCTCCGCTTTCGACAAGCTCGACCTGCTGGAGCGCCTGCTGCCGCTCTACGGCCAGATCTTCCGCCGCCTGGCCGCCCAGGGCGTGGAATGGGTGCAGATCGACGAGCCGATCCTGGTGCTCGACCTGCCGCAGGACTGGAAGAACGCCTTCGAGCGCGCCTACAACCTGCTGCAGAGCGAGCCGCTGAAGAAACTGGTCGCCACCTACTTCGGCGGCCTGGAAGACAACCTCGGCCTGGCCGCCGGCCTGCCGGTGGACGGCCTGCACATCGACCTGGTGCGCGCCCCGGAACAGTACCCGAGCATCCTCGACCGCCTGCCGGCCTACAAGGTCGTGTCCCTGGGCCTGGTCAACGGCCGCAACGTCTGGCGCTGCGACCTGGAGAAGGCCCTGGACGTCGTGCGCCACGCCCAGGAACGCCTCGGCGAGCGCCTGTGGCTCGCACCGTCCTGCTCGCTGCTGCACAGCCCGGTCGACCTGGAACGCGAAGACCAGCTCGACGCCGAGCTGAAGAGCTGGCTGGCCTTCGCCGTGCAGAAGTGCGCCGAAGTGGCCGTGCTGGCCCGCGCCGCCACCGAGCCGCAGGCCACCGACGTCGTTGCCGCCCTGGAACGAAGCCGCGCCGTGCAGGCCAGCCGCGCCGCCTCGCCGCGCATCCACAAGCCGGCCGTGCAGGCCCGCCTGGCCGCCATCGAGCCGAGCGATGCCCAGCGCCACTCCCCGTTCGCCGAGCGCATCGCCAAGCAGCGCGCCGGCCTCGACCTGCCGGCATTCCCCACCACCACCATCGGTTCCTTCCCGCAGACCTCGGCCATCCGCCTGGCGCGCCAGTCGTTCAGGCAGGGCAAGCTGAGCCAGGCCGAGTACACCGAGGCCATGCACAGCGAGATCCGCCATGCCGTGCAGATCCAGGAGAACCTGGGCCTGGACGTGCTGGTGCACGGCGAGGCCGAGCGCAACGACATGGTCGAGTACTTCGCCGAGCAGCTCGACGGCTACGCCTTCACCCGCTTCGGCTGGGTGCAGAGCTACGGTTCGCGCTGCGTGAAACCGGCGGTGATCTATGGCGACCTGAGCCGCCCGAAGGCCATGACCGTGGAGTGGATCACCTACGCCCAGAGCCTGACCGACAAGGTGATGAAAGGCATGCTGACCGGCCCGGTGACCATGCTGATGTGGTCCTTCCCGCGCGAGGACGTGCCCCGCGAGGTGCAGGCGCGCCAGCTGGCGCTGGCCATCCGCGACGAAGTGGTCGACCTGGAAGCGGCCGGCATCAGGATCGTGCAGATCGACGAGGCGGCCTTCCGCGAAGGCCTGCCGCTGCGCAGGAGCGCCTGGGCACCCTACCTGGAGTGGGCCACCGAGGCCTTCCGCCTGTGCGCCTCGGGCGTGCGCGACGAAACCCAGATCCACACCCACATGTGCTACAGCGAGTTCAACGACGTGATCGAATCCATCGCCGCCATGGACGCCGACGTCATCACCATCGAGACCTCGCGGTCGGACATGGAGCTGCTGGAGGCCTTCGAGAAGTTCGACTACCCGAACGAGATCGGCCCGGGCGTCTACGACATCCACTCGCCGCGGGTGCCGAGCCGGGAAGAGATGGTCAAGCTGCTGCGCAAGGCGGCCCAGCGCATCCCCGCCGAGCGCCTGTGGGTGAACCCGGACTGCGGCCTGAAGACCCGCGCCTGGCCGGAGACCGAGGCCGCGCTGGTGAACATGGTGGCGGCGGCCCGCGAGCTGCGCAACGACCTCGCCGCCCTGGCCTGAGCGGCCGGCGATGATGGAACGGGACGCCTGGCGTCCCGTTTCGCCTTGTGGCCCGCGCAAGGCGGGCCTCGATGCCCGGTGCGGGGGCCTGGCCACGGCCAAGCGCTCCCGCCCAGGGCCTTCCCGGTGCGAATTGCCCGTTTCTCGATACCCGACGTCCGAAACTCGCAAGACGGGCGGCCCGGCACTGCCTAGGATAGGACCCCGCCAATCAATAACGATGGCCGCGCCCGCGCGCCGGCCGCACCTTGCTGCCCGGAGTACCATGTCCACTATCGCCGCCCCCACGGCTGCCGCTTCCGTCGCCAGCCAAGCAAGCCCCCTGGTCATGCGCGTGATCGGCGCCTGCGCCCTGGCCCACCTGATCAACGACCTGATCCAGGCCGTTCTGCCGTCGATCTACCCGGTGCTCAAGGCCAACTACGGGCTGAGCTTCACCCAGGTCGGCCTGATCACCCTGACCTTCCAGCTGACCGCCTCGCTGCTGCAGCCCTGGGTGGGCTACCACACCGACCGCCATCCCAAGCCCTGGCTGGCGCCGGCGGGCAGCGTCTGCACCCTGGTCGGCATCCTCCTGCTGGCCTTCGTCGGCAGCTTCCCGGCGATCCTCCTGGCCTCGGCGCTGGTGGGCATAGGCTCCTCGACCTTCCACCCGGAAACCTCGCGCATCGCGCGCCTGGCCTCGGGCGGGCGCTATGGACTGGCGCAATCCAGCTTCCAGGTCGGCGGCAACGCCGGCAGCGCCTTCGGCCCGCTGCTGGCCGCGGCCATCATCGTGCCCTACGGCCAGGGCAACGTGGCCTGGTTCGGCCTGTTCGCGGTCTTCGCCATCGGCGTGCTCTACGGCCTCAGCCGCTGGTACCGCAACCACCTGAACCTGTTCAGGCTCAAGCAGGGCAGCAAGGCCACCCACGGCCTGTCCAGGGGCCGGGTGAACGCCGCGCTGGTGGTGCTGGCGCTGCTGGTGTTCTCCAAGTACTTCTACATGGCCAGCTTCACCAGCTACTTCACCTTCTACCTGATCGAGAAGTTCCACCTCTCGGTGGCCAGCTCGCAGCTGTACCTGTTCCTGTTCCTCGGCGCCGTGGCCGCCGGCACCTTCTTCGGCGGCCCGGTGGGCGACAGGATCGGGCGCAAGGCGGTGATCTGGTTCTCCATCCTCGGCGTGGCCCCCTTCACCCTGGCCCTGCCCTACGTCGACCTGTTCTGGACCGGCGTGCTGAGCATGGTCATCGGCTTCGTCCTCGCCTCGGCGTTCTCCGCCATCGTGGTCTTCGCCCAGGAACTGGTGCCCGGCAACGTCGGCATGATCGCCGGGGTGTTCTTCGGCCTGATGTTCGGCTTCGGCGGCATCGGCGCCGCCCTGCTCGGCCACCTGGCCGACATCCACGGCATCGAGTACGTGTACAAGCTGTGCTCCTACCTGCCGCTGCTGGGCTGCCTGACCATCCTGCTGCCGTCTACCAAACGGGCCTGACCGGCCCCGGGCGCTCGCACGAGCGCCTGTCGCCATCCGCCCTCAGCGCTTGCCGCGGCGCGGGCGCGGCGCGTGGCGGGCCAGTTCCGCGGCGAGGTAGGGCGCGGTCCGGCTGCCCTTCGCCTTCGCCAGTTGCCGCGGGGTGCCGCAGGCCACCAGGCGGCCGCCGGCCTGGCCGGCGCCCGGGCCCACGTCCATCACCCAGTCGGCCTGGGCCACCACGCGCATGTCGTGCTCGATCATCACCACGCTGTTGCCGGCGTCGGCCAGCCGCTGCAACTGCACCATCAGGCGGTCGGCATCCGCCACGTGCAGGCCGGTGGTGGGCTCGTCCAGCACGTACAGGGTGCGGCCGCGCTGGCTGCGCTGCAGCTCGGTGGCCAGCTTGATGCGCTGCGCCTCGCCGCCGGACAGCTCGGTGGCCGGCTGGCCCAGGCGCAGGTAGCCCAGGCCGATCTCGCGCAGCAGGCGCAGCGGGCGCGCCACCGCTTCCTCGGCGGCGAAGAAGTCGCAGGCCTCCTCCACCGTCATGCGCAGCACCTCGGCGATGTTGCGCCCGTTCCAGCGCACCTGCAGCGTGGCCTCGTTGTAGCGGGCGCCGTGGCAGGTGGGGCATGGCGCGTAGACGCTGGGCATGAACAACAGCTCCACGCTGACGAAGCCCTCGCCCTCGCAGGTGTCGCAGCGCCCCTTGGCCACGTTGAACGAGAAGCGCCCGGCGTCGTAGCGGCGGCGGCGCGCGTCGGGGGTGGCGGCGAACAGCTTGCGCACGTGGTCGAACAGGCCGGTGTAGGTGGCCAGGTTGGAGCGCGGCGTGCGGCCGATGGGCTTCTGGTCCACCTGCACCACGCGCTGCACGGCGTCGACATCGCCGGCCAGGTGGCCGCCGGTGCTTTCGAGGATCGCCGGGCCCTCGTCGCCGCCCTGGGCGGCATCGTCCTCGGGCTCGTGCCCCAGGTGCGCCAGCATCAGCTCGGGCAGCGCCTGGGCGATGAGGCTGGACTTGCCCGAACCGGAGATGCCGGTGACCGCGGTGAGCACGCCCAGCGGGATGCGCGCGTCCACCCCGCGCAGGTTGTGCCTGTGGATGCCGCGCAGCTCCAGCCAGCCGGCGGCCTCGCGCCCGCGGCTGGGCGGCGCGGGCAGCTCGTCGAACAGGTAGCGGGCGGTGTGCGACTGCGCCACCTCGCGCAGGCCGGCCGGCGCGCCGCTGTAGAGCACCCGGCCGCCACGCTCCCCGGCGTCGGGCCCGACGTCCACCAGCCATTGCGCGCGGCGCATCAGCTCCAGGTCGTGCTCCACCACGAACACCGAGTTGCCCGCGTCGCGCAGCTTGTCCAGGGCATCGTACAGGGCCTGGCTGTCGGAGGGGTGCAGCCCGGCCGAGGGCTCGTCGAGCACGTAGACCACGCCGAACAGCATGGAGCTCAGCTGCGTGGCCAGGCGCAGGCGCTGCAGTTCCCCGGTGGACAGCGTCGGCGTGGCGCGGTCCAGGCTCAGGTAGCCCAGGCCCAGCTGCTGCAGGGTGCGCAGCCGCGCCACCACGCCCTCGGCCAGGCGCCGCGCCGCCAGCTGCTTCTCCTCCGAGAGCGCGCCGCCGGGCCGGGCGCGGAAGTCGCCCCGGGCGATGGGCTCCAGCAGCGCCGCCACCTGGTCCAGCGGCATCTGCGCCAGCGCGCCTATGTCCACCCCGCCGAAGGTCACCGCCAGCGCCTCGGCCTTGAGCCGCTTGCCGCCGCAGGCCGGGCACGGCCGGCCTTCCATGAAGCGCGATACGCGCCTTCTCATCAGGGCGCTCTGGGTGCTGGCGAAGGTGTGCAGCACGTAGCGCCGCGCACCGGTGAAGGTACCCATGTAGCTGGGCTCCAGCTTGCGCTTGAGCGCCGCGCGGGTCTCGGCGGGGGTGAAGCCGGCGTACACCGGCGCCGTCGGCGTTTCCTCGGTGAACAGGATCCAGTCGCGGTCCTTCTTCGGCAGGTCGCGCCAGGGGCGGTCGACGTCGTAGCCCAGGGTGACCAGGATGTCGCGCAGGTTCTGCCCGTGCCAGGCCGGCGGCCAGGCGGCGATGGCCCGGTCGCGGATGCTCAGCGACGGGTCCGGCACCATCAGCGCCTCGGTCACCTCGTACACGTGGCCCAGGCCATGGCAGGCCGGGCAGGCGCCCTGCGGCGTGTTCGGCGAGAAGTCCTCGGCGTACAGCAGCGGCTGGCCCGCCGGGTAGGTGCCGGCGCGCGAGTACATCATCCGCACCAGGCTGGACAGGGTGGTCACGCTGCCCACCGAGGAGCGCGCGTTGCTGGCGCCGCGCTGCTGCTGCAACGCCACCGCCGGCGGCAGGCCGTCGATGGCGTCGACGTCCGGCACGCCCACCTGGTCGATCAGCCGCCGGGCATAGGGCGCCACCGACTCGAAGTAGCGCCGCTGCGCCTCGGCATAGAGGGTGCCGAACGCCAGCGAGGACTTGCCGGAACCCGATACGCCGGAGAACACCACCAGCGCATCGCGCGGGATGGCGACATCCACGTCCTTGAGGTTGTGCTCGCGCGCGCCGCGCACTTCGACGAAACCGCTGGCGCCGGGGGCGCAAACGGAGGGCTTGCTGTGGGGCATGGGGACGGACTCGGTGCTCTGTTGCCCGGCAGTATGCCTGACGAGGCCCGCGCTATCCGAGAGCCTCGATCGGGTGGGTGGGCTCCGCCCCGCCGCCGTCAAGCCTCGCGGTAGGTACCCTTCTGCTTGGCGGCGTGGGTGGCCAGCGCGTCCATCAGCGGCGGCGACAGGCAGTCATAGGGTTCCAGGTTCAGTTCGCGCAGGCGCCGGCGGATCGCCTCCATCTGCGCCGGCGGGGTGCCGCTCTCGATCACCGAGGAGACGAACGCGGCGAAGCCCGGCGCCGACCAGCCCTCCTGCGGGGACAGCTCGGTGTGTACGAAGTCCAGGCCGTAGAAGGCATGTCCCTGGTTCTCTATGCGGCCGAACAGGTGCGCGCCGCACTCGCGGCAGGCATGGCGCTGGATGACGGCGCTCTCGTCGACGATGTGCAGCTTCTCGGGGTGGGCGCGCACGCTGACCTTGTCCCGCGGCACCACCGCGACCACCGAGAAGGTCGCCCCCGCGGGCTTCCAGCACTTGGTGCAGCCGCAGGCGTGGTTGTGCAGCGTCTGGGCGCCGACCGCGACTTCCACCTTGTCGGTCGCGCACAGGCATTGCAGGGTGCCGCCGGCGAAACCGGGCTGTTCCGGGCGGATACCGTTGTCCAGCGAGGGGTGAATGTGAATCGCGCTCATGGGGTTGACCTCCTGGCGTTCGCGCCGGCGGGCCGGCACCGCGACATGCCGTGCCGCGAAGCCCTGCCGGTCGGGATGGGTGGCTCGTGGCCCGGACGGGCCATCGGTGGATTGTCCCGCCAAACGCGCGGCTCCGGTGGCGGGCCGGACATCCGGTAGGGGCATCTCCAATCGCGGACAGAGTCCTTACGACAGTGCCCGACCGTAGGGCGAATAACCGTTCGCGGTTATCCGCCGTTGGCCGTGCTACCGGGGCGTCCGGCGTGGCCGGTGAATCCAATCGCGGACGGAGTCCGCTCCTGCGACGGTGCTTCCTGGAGCTGTAGGAGCGGGCCCTGCCCGCGATTCGCGCGCAGGGCGCGCTCCTACAGGGGAATGGCATGGCTCGGCCCGCGTAGGAGCGGACTCTGTCCGCGATTTGGCGGATAACGCCGTAGGCGTTATGCGCCCTACGACCTATCGCGAACGCGGAAACCCAGGGTTCGCGAGCCAGAGCTAGGCGCCCCCCTCGCTCCTACGAAAAGCTGCGGTCCACCAGGCGGATGCTGTCGCGCCCGCCGCGCTTGGATTCGTAGAGCGCGGCGTCGCCCTGCTCGATCAGCGCCGCCAGGCTCGCCGGCGGCTGGTCGAACAGGCTGGCGCCGATGCTCAGGGTCACCGCCGCAGGGGTGGCGAAGGCCTGCTCGGCGGCCTTGTGGAACTGCTCGCGCAGCGCGCCGCCCAGCGCCACGACGCGCTCGGGGGTCACGTCGCTCAGCAGGATGACGAACTCGTCGCCGCCCAGCCGGGCCGCGAGCGCGCCCTCGGGCAGCAGCGAGCGGATCATCTCGCTCAGCGTCACCAGCAGCCGGTCGCCGGCGATGTGGCCGTGCAGGTCGTTGACCAGCTTGAAGTTGTCGAT
The DNA here is from genome assembly GCF_900187975.1 of Pseudomonas delhiensis. Classification (GTDB taxonomy): domain Bacteria; phylum Pseudomonadota; class Gammaproteobacteria; order Pseudomonadales; family Pseudomonadaceae; genus Pseudomonas; species Pseudomonas delhiensis. The sequence continues at coordinate 133,969 of NZ_FZPC01000016.1, forward strand.
GTCGATCAGCAGCAGGGCGCCCGGCCGCACGCTGGAGACTTCCTCCAGCAGCCGCGGGGCGCGCACTTCGAGGGCGCGGCGGTTGTACAGGGCGGTCAGCGGGTCGCGGGCGGCCAGCCGGGCCATGCGCTTCTCGCGGCGGTAGCGCTCGGTGCCGGTCATCGACAGCGCGATCAGCATGATCGCCATCGCCCCCTCCACCAGCGAGACCTGGATGATCTCGCCGCGCAAGGCCGTGAGGTCGATCAGCGTGCCCGGCAGCACCGCCGTCAGCGCCTTGGCCAGGTAGAACAGCCCGTGCACCAGCAGCACGTAGCGCAGCTGCACCGCGCCCACGCTCAGCGACTTGCCATGGGGCCGCAGCAGCGCGCTGGCGCGCAGCGTCGGCAACGCCACCAGCAGCGAGTTGGCCAGCAGCATCACCTTCGACCAGGCCTGCCCGTCCGGCAGCAGCAACATGCCCGCCCAGGCGACGAAGATCAGGTACCAGGCGCGGGACAGGCGCGCCTCGGTGAAGCGCGCGACGCCCAGCAGGAACAGCCAGTGGGCGGTGACCAGCAGGCCGTTGGCGAACCAGATGCCGATGAGCGGGAAGCCGCGCATGCGCAGCAGGGCGAGGGTCGAGCCGACGGTGATGATGGCGAAGCCCGCGCTCCAGGACAGCAGCGAGGGTTCGCGAACGCCGTGCCACTCGATCGCCAGGTACAGCGCGGCCGCCGCTGCCAGGGCGATCGAGAGGGTCAACATCGTGGGAGGATCGAGCGCCATGACTTCTGAACGGGGCTGCCTAGCGGTGGGGGGCGGATTCTAAGCGTTCGCGGCGCTTTTTCGCAGGGCCCTCCCCGCCCCTGCCGACGGGAAGCGCCCGGATGCCCGCGATGGGCCGCGACATGCTCCCGGGAGCATAGCCCCTTCGCCAGGCCATGCTGGCGAAGCCACCGCCCTTGCGCGCCCCGGCCAGGGTTCAGAAGCGATCCAGCCTGTAGGCCTCGAGCCCCGGCAGGCCCTGCGGCGCGCCGCCCGTTGCCGGCGCGGCCGCCAGCCGGGCGATGTGCTCGGCGGTAATCGCCGCCTGGGTCAGGCCGAGGTGCTGGTGGCCGAAGGCGAGCAGCACCCTGCCCCCGCACACCCGGTCGATGATCGGCAGCGAGTCCGGCAGCGACGGGCGCATGCCCATCCAGGGCGTGGCCGCCTCGGCATCCAGGCCGCGGCCGAACAGGCCCTGGCTGAGCCGGTGCAGTTGCCAGGCGCGCTCCATGTTCGGCGGGCTCTCCAGGCCGGCGAACTCCACGGTGCCGGCCAGCCTGAGGCCATCGGCCATGGGCGTCATGATGAACCTGCGCTCCAGCGAGGTGACGGCGAACGGCAGGCGATCGTGCTCATGGGGCAGCATCAGGTGGTAGCCGCGCTCGGTGTCCAGGGGCACCTTCCTGCCGGTCAGCGCCGCGGTGAGCCCGGCCGAGTGGGCGCCACAGGCGACCAGCACCTGGCGGGCCCGCAGGCCGCCCTCTTCCGTAGCCAGGGCCACGCCGTCCGGGAGCAGCTGGCCGCCGAGGACCTTGCGCCGGAGGAACTGCACGCCCAGGGCGCGGGCGGCGTCCACCAGCTCGCGGACCACCCGGTAGGGGTCGATGAAATGCCCCGTGCGCGGGAAGAACAGCCCGCCCAGCAGGCGCTCGCTGAGCTGCGGAGCGGCGTCGCGTACCGCCTGCGCAGGCCAGAAGTCGACCGCCACCGCCTGTTCGCGCAGGCGCGCCTGCAGCGCGTCGAGCGCCTGGCGCGACCCGGCGCGCTCGTACACCAGCAGCGAGCCGTCCTCCTTCAGCAGGCCCGGGCGGTCGAGGCTCGCCAACAGCCGCCGCCAGGCCTCCAGGCTGCCCTCGTTGAGCGCACGGATGCCGGCGACGGTGCGCCGGAACGGCGCCGGGCGCAGGTTCAGCAGCAGCCGCACGAACCATGGCAGGGCGCGCGGCAGGTACTTCCAGTCCAGGCGCAGCGGGCCCATGGGGTCCATGAGCATGGCCGGCAGGCGCTTGAGGATCGACAGGTCGGCGATGGGGAACACCTGCTCGGTGGCCAGGTGCCCGGCATTGCCGAACGAGGCGCCCTGCCCCGGCGCCTGCTGGTCGACGACCAGCACCCGCAGCCCCTGGCGCGCCAGTTGCAGGGCGCAGGCGACGCCGACGATGCCGGCGCCGACCACGGCGATGTCCAGCTGGGGTTGCGGTGCGTTCGAAACCTGGGCGTCAAGCATGTTGCCGGGCTTCCCTCTGGCCATCGAGCAGGCGGCGCAACTGCAGCGGGTTGCCGTGCCGGAGCGCGGCGGGCAGCAGGGCGTCGGGGAAGTCCTGGTAGCAGACCGGGCGCAGGAAACGCAGGATGGCCGCGGTGCCGACCGAGGTGGTGCGCGGGTCCGAGGTGGCCGGGAACGGGCCGCCGTGGACCATCGCGTCGCACACCTCGACGCCCGTCGGCCAGCCGTTGACCAGCAGGCGCCCGGCCTTGCGCTCCAGGGTCGGCAGGAGCGCCCGGGCCTCGTCCAGGTCGGCCTCGTCGAGGTGCAGGGTGGCGGTGAGCTGGCCTTCCATGTGCTCGGCGACCTGGCGCACCTGCTCGGCGTCGGCGCACGCCACGATCAGCGACGCGGCGCCGAACACCTCGGCCTGCAGCGCCGGCTCGGCGAGGAACGCCTGCGCCTGGGTCGCGAACAGGTGGGCCTGGCCCTGGTTGGGCCCCTCGCCCGGCAGGCCCGTGGCCAGCGTCCGCGCCAGGGGCTGTTCGGCCAGCGCGCCGACGCCGGCCTCGAAGGCCTGGAAGATGCCCGGCGTCAGCATGGTCTGCGCCGGGCTGCGTTGCACCCGCTCGGCGGCCGCGGCGACGAAGCGCTCCAGCGCCGGGCCCTGGCGGGCGATCACCAGGCCCGGGTTGGTGCAGAACTGGCCGGCGCCCTGGGTCAGCGAGGCGACGAAGCCCTGCGCCAGTGCCTCGCCGCGTGCCTGCAAGGCCGCGGGGAAGAGGAACACCGGGTTGATCGAACTCATCTCGGCGTACACCGGGATGGGTTCCGGGCGCGCCTGGGCCACCTGGCACAGGGCCAGGCCGCCGCTGCGCGAGCCGGTGAAGCCCACCGCCCTGATGCGCGGGTCGGCCACCAGGGCGGTGCCCACTTCGCGGCCGGAGCCATACAACAGCGAGAAGACGCCTTCCGGCAAGGCGCACCTGGCCACGGCGCGGGCCACCGCGCGCCCCACCAGCTCGCTGGTGCCGGGGTGTGCGCCGTGGGCCTTGACCACCACCGGGCAACCGGCCGCCAGGGCCGAGGCGGTGTCGCCGCCGGCGACGGAGAAGGCCAGCGGGAAATTGCTGGCGCCGAACACCGCCACCGGCCCCAGCGGCACCTGGCGCTGGCGCAGGTCCGGGCGCGGCAGCGGCTGGCGCGCCGGCTGCGCCCTGTCCACCCGCACGTCCAGCCACTCGCCGGCGCGCACGGTGCGGGCGAAGGTGCGCAGCTGCTGGCAGGTGCGGCCCCGTTCGCCGTGGATACGCTGGCGTGGCAGGCCGGTCTCGGCCATGGCGCGTTCGATCAGTCGCTCGCCCAGGGCCTCGATCTCCTCGGCGATGGTCTCGAGGAAGCCGGCGCGCACTTCCAGGGAGGTTTCGCGGTAGCTGTCGAAGGCGGCCCAGGCCAGGGCGCAGGCCTGATCCACCTGTTCGATGGTGCCGCCGGCGTATGGCGGCTGGAGGGGTTCGTCGGTGGCCGGGTCGATGGCCTGGCTCGCCTCGCGGCTGCCGGCCACGGCCTGCTGGCCGATCAGCATCTTGCCTGTCAGGTTCATGGTGTTTCCTGGATGAATGCAGTGGGCCCGGCTGCGGAACGGGCGCGCCCCGCAGGGGCGTCGGTCATGGCTGTGCCCTGCCGGCCGGCTCAGGCGAGGTTCTGCTCGGCCGACCAGTTGGCGTACCACTGGCGGAACAGCGCGTACTGGTTCTCGGCGTAGCGGCGCTGGGCGTCGCTGAGCACGTCGGTCTCGTTGAAGTGCAGGCTGTATTGCTTGTCGCCGTTGAGCACCATCAGGTGCTTGTAGAACAGCACCAGGTCGCAGCCCTCGTCGAAGGACGAAAGCACCGCCAGCGCCGACTCCAGCTCGCGGGCCAGGCGGCGCGCCCTGGTATCGCCCCTGGCGGCCTGCTTGCTCAGGGCCACCAGGTGCAGCACCTCGCGCGGCAGGGCGTTGCCGATGCCGGTGATGGCGCCGGTGGCGTTGCAGTTGACGAAGCCGTGGACCACCTGGGTGTCGACACCGACCATGAGGGTCACCTCGTCGTCCTGGGAGGTGATGTTCTCGGCCGCGTAGCGCAGGTCGGCCGCGCCGCCGAACTCCTTGAAGCCGATCAGGTTGGGGAACTCGCGGCGCAGCTCGAAGAACAGGTCGGCACGGGTGGCGAAGCCGTAGTAGGGGCTGTTGTAGATCACCGCCGGCAGGCCCGGCGCGGCCTTGAGGATGGCGGCGAAGTGGGCCTTCTGCGCGACCGGCGAGGCGCCGCGGGAGAGCACGCGGGGGATCACCATCAGGCCGTGGGCGCCGACCCTGGCGGCATGGGCCGCGTGGGACACCGCCTCGCGGGTGTTGACCGCGCCGGTGCCGACGATGGTCGGCACGCCGGCGGCCACCAGGCGCGCCACGCCCTCCTGGCGCTCGGCCCCGGTGAGCAGCGGCCAGTCACCCATGGAGCCGCAGTACACCACCGCGCTCATGCCGATGTCGATCAGCTCGCGGCCCTTGGCGACCAGGGCGTCGAAGTCCGGCTTGCGCTCGGCGGTGCAGGGGGTCATCAGCGCGGGAATGCAGCCGGTGAAGATGTTGTCGCTCATGGTTCTGGCTCCTTGAAGCACTCGTTCGGGTAGGGAGAAGGGGCGTGGCGGCTCAGATGCCCCACGCGAAGGGGTCCTGCTCGTCGATCAGCAGCGTGCTGTCGGCGGTCATGTAGGCGCGGCCGGTGATGAACGGGCGGATGCGCTCGCCTTCCCATTCGTAGCGGCCCTCGAAACGGCTGCCGGTGATGCCGGCCTGCACCCAGGCCTGCCCGGGGGCCAGCTTGCCATCGGCGGCCAGGCAGGCCAGCTTGGCGCTGGTGCCGGTGCCGCAGGGCGAACGGTCGTAGGCCTTGCCCGGGCACATGACGAAGTTGCGGCTGTCGGCCTCCTCGTCGTCGGCGAACAGCTCGACGTGGTCGATCGGCGCGCCGTCTTCGCCGTGGATGCCCTGGGCCTCCAGCGCCTTGAGCAGCGCCCAGGTGAAGTCGGTGAGGGCCTCGACGTTGTCCAGTTGCAGCCGCAGGCCATGCTCGGCCACCAGGAAGAACCAGTTGCCGCCCCAGGCGATGTCGCCGTGCACGCGGCCGTGGCCGGGCACCTCCACCGGCACCTGCCGGCGGTAGCGGTAGGCCGGCACGTTGCCGATGGTGACGGCGCCGTCCTCGTGCAGGGTGGCGCTGACCGGGCCCACCGGGGTGTCGATCTTGTGCAGGCCCGGGCCGATCAGCCCGAGGTGGTGCAGCGAGGCGACCAGGCCGATGGTGCCGTGGCCGCACATGTTCAGGTAGCCGGCGTTGTTGAAGAAGATCACGCCGCAGGTGGCGTCGGCCGACACCGGCTCGCAATAGAGCGCGCCCACCAGCACGTCGTTGCCGCGCGGCTCCAGCAGGCAGGCGCGGCGCCAGTGGTCGTGCCGCTCGCGCAGGGCATCGCGCTTCTCGGCCATGCTGGCGCTGGCCAGCTCGGGGAAGCCTTTCATCACCAGGCGGGTGGGTTCGCCACCGGTGTGGGAATCGATGATGTGTATGCGTTTCATGTAGCTGTCCGTTGAAAGTGCCCGAAGGCGATGAGGTCGCTCGTGTCCCCTGCTCCGCTCGCCCGGCGTCAGGACGAGGCCTGGGCGTAGCCGCCCAGGGGGCGCCGGCCGTCGGCCTCGTCGGCCTCGGCGTCGCTTTCGTCGTCGCCGGTCAGGCGGACCAGGTGGGCGGGCACGCCGGTCGCCGCGCCCCAGTAGTAGATGCCCATGGCGCAGACGGCCACGGCCAGGGTGTCGAACGGATGGGCGAGCACGCCGATGCCGCCGAAGCTGCCGAGCCAGGACAGCGCGATGGTCACGGCATAGAAGCCGATCAGCCAGGCCGAGGAACGCACCTGCCGGCGCAGGTCCAGGTGGCGGGTCGGCACGAAGCGGCCGCACAGCAGGTACACCACGAACATCAGGATCTGCAGGCCGAGCAGCCAGGACACGGTGCCCCAGCCCGACCAGTAGACGATCAGCGCGGCGATGACGAAGGACAGCGGGCCGAGCACGCCCATGCCCTTGACCTGGAACGGGCGCGGCATGCCGGGCGCGCTGCGGCGCAGGGCCGCCACGGATACCGGCGCCACGGCGTAGCTGAGCACCAGGGCCGCCGAGACCACGTTGATCAGCGCTTCCCAGGACGGGAACGGCAGGGTCCAGAACACCGACAGGCCGAAGGTCAGCCACAGCGCCGGGCGCGGGATGCCGGACTTCTCGTCGACGCGGGTGAACACCTTGAAGAAGGTCCCGGTCTGCGCCCAGCCATAGACCACCCGCGGGGTGGCGTTCATGTAGATGTTGCCGCAGCCGCTGGGGGAAATGACCGCGTCGGCCACCACCAGGTAGGCCAGCCAGCCCACGCCCAGGGCCAGGGCGATGTCGCGGTAAGGCAGGGCCAGTTCCCGGGAGACGCCGGCCCAGCCGTTGGCCAGCATTTCCGTGGGCACGCCGCCGAGGAAGGCCGTTTGCAGCAGCACGTAGATGGCCGTGGAGAGCAGCACGGAAAGGATCAGCGCGAAGGGGATGGTGCGCTGCGGGTTCTTCACCTCGCTGGCCACCGAGATGATCGGCGTCAGCCCCAGGTAGGCGAAGATGACGCCACCGGCGGAAACCGCCATCTCCACGCCCGACAGGCCGAAGGGCGCGAAGCCCTGGGCCGAGAAGTTCTCCGGCTTGAAGAAGCTGAACAGCACGCCGATGACCAGCAGCGGCACGACGAACTTGAACAGGCTGATCAGGTTGTTGGCCTTGGCGAAGGTCTTCACGCTGCGGTAGTTGAGCAGGAAGAACAGGCAAAGCAGGCCGAACTGCACCAGCCAGCCAGCGGCCGTGGGGTCGCTGGAGCCGGCCTGGGTCAACCCGGGGAACCAGGCGGCGGCGTACTGGCGGGAGGCGACGACCTCGATCGCCACCAGGCTGGAAAAGGCGATCAGGGTGATGAAGCCCATCAGGTAGCCCAGCAGCGGGCCGTGCGAGTACACCGGGTAGCGCACCACGCCGCCGGCGCGCGGCAGGGCCGCCCCCAGCTCGCAGTAGACGATGCCCAGCAGCAGCACGGCGAAGCCGCCCAGCAGCCAGGAGAAGATGCCCGCCGGGCCGGCGATGGCGGAAACGTGACTGGCCGCGAACAGCCATCCGGAACCGAAGATGGCTCCCAACCCGATAAACGTGAGGTCCATCAACGAGAGTTGTTTCTTGAACTTGCCTGACATGGCGTCGCCTTCTTGTGCGTTGTTGGATAGGCAGATGCGTTGCCACTCGAGGCTGCGGCCCAGGTGCTGCCCGCAGGGACGAGTCGGCCGGCGGCAACCGCTTGTTCTGTGAAGCTCGGCTACCCGCGTCGGCCATAGAGTGGACCCGGGCGGCGCCCGCGCGCTTGATGGTTTTCTTCAGCACGGATGACGAAATCGGCACAATTGCGCCGCTCGTCAGCGGCTCGCCCGCACTGCCCCGGCATGCGCTCGACAGGCCGAGGGGCCTTGCGGCAAGCTGCCCGCCACCTTGTTGCCAGGCGGCTTTCGGGAGGCACGGAACCATGACGCAGAACCTGCTCGCGCTGCTGTGCCAGGGGCACGGACTGCAGCGGCCCGAGACCATGGAAGCGCTGCTGGCGGGCGTGTCGCTGCTGCTGCCGATGCTGGACGTGATCCCCAATGCCGCGATCTTCATCAAGGACACCCAGGCGCGCTACGTCATGGCCAACCGCACGCTGGTCCAGCGCTGCGGCCTGAAGCACCTGCAGCCGCTGCTGGGCAAGACCAGCGCCGAGGTGTTCCCGGCGCAACTGGGCCCGGGCTATACCGAGCAGGATCGCCGCGTGCTGGAGCAGGGCCAGGTACTGGAGGACAAGCTGGAGCTGCACCTGTACGGCAGCCGCGAGCCGGGCTGGTGCCTGACGCACAAGCGCCCCCTGTACAACCGCAACGGCGGGATCATCGGCCTGGTGGGCATCTCGGTGGACCTGCAATCGGCCAGCGATACCCATCCGGCCTACCGGCGCCTCGCCGCGGTGGACGAGTACATCCGCGCGCACTTCCACCAGCCCATCAGCCTGGACGAGCTGACGCGGATCAGCGACCTCTCGGTGGCCCAGCTCGAGCGCTACTGCAAGCGCGTGTTCCACCTCACGCCACGGCAGCTGATCCACAAGGTGCGCCTGGAACACGCCCACCGGCTGCTGCATACCGACCTGCCGATCACCGAGGTCGCCCTGCAATGCGGCTACACCGACCACAGCGCGTTCAGCCGGCAGTTCAAGCAGTTGACCGGCTTCACCCCGCGGCAGTACCGCCAGGCGACCGGCCTGGAAGCCTAGCGCGCCCGCCCCGCCGCGGCGCGCGAACGTCGGAAGCCCGGGCCCGCCAACGCTCCGCCTGCTATTTTTTCACGGCGACCGCCGGCCGGCGGGAGAGATTCCAAGGGTTCGATTGCAGAGGAGATGCAGCATGGACCGGTTCACCGGCGGTTGCCTGTGCGGCAACGTCCGTCTCGTGGCATCGGGGCGTCCCTACCGGGTCGGCCTCTGCCACTGCCTAGACTGCCGCAAGCACCATGGCGCCCTGTTCCACGCCTCGGCGATATTCCCCGAGGCCGCGGTGGCCATCGAAGGCGAGACCCACGACTACGCGGGGCGCCATTTCTGCCCGCGGTGCGGCTCTTCGGTGTTCCTGCGCAGCGCGGACGAAGTGGAAGTGAACCTGGGCGCCCTGGACGCCCCGGACCAGTTCGTGCCGACCTACGAACTCTGGACCGTTCGACGCGAATCCTGGCTGCCGGCGTTTCCGCTGGCCAGGCACTACGAGCGCGATCGCGAGGGTACCGGCCGCTTCGAGGAGTAAGCGGCGCAACGGACGGAAAACGCAGCCCACGGACAGATCGCGCCGTGATTCTCCCGGCGCCGCGAACTGTAATATCCCGGTTCGCAAGCATGCCGATAGTAGCCCCCGCCAACCCGCTCGAAGAGGCTACATCGTGCTGCATCGTGTCCTGTTCTCCCTGTCCGCCCTCAGCCTGTCCATCGCCGCCCACGCCGCCGAGACCTATACCCTCGACACCCCGCGGCTGACCGGCATCGACAATTTCCGCGACATCGCCGGAACCACCACCGCCTACACCACCGCCAACGACGGCACCCTGCGCGCCGGGGTGTTCTACCGCTCCAACGCGCTGACGCCCACGGCCTCGGACCTGGCCACGCTCGATGGCCTGGGGATCAGCAACGTCTTCGACCTGCGCACCCCCAGCGAAATCGCCGCCACGCCCGACACCCTGCCGGCCGGCGCGGCCTACCGGAACATCGACATCATCGGCAGCACCACCTCCGGCGCCAACGTCACCAACATTTCCTTCAGCAGCGCCGCCCAGGCGGTGGCCATGATGGAAGAAACCAACCGCGCCTTCGTCAGCGACGCCGGCATGCGCAGCCAGTTCGCCGTGCTGTTCAACGAGCTGGCCGCGGCCGACGGCGCCGCCCTCTTCCACTGCACCGCCGGCAAGGACCGCACCGGCTGGACCGCCGCCGTGCTGCTGAGCATCGCCGGGGTGGACAGCACCACCATCATGCAGAGCTACCTGGCCACCAACGACTACACCGCCGCCCGCGTCGCCGCCACCCTGGCGGCGCTGCCACCGAGCATGGCCGCCATCTACGCGCCCCTGCTCGGCGTACAGGCCAGCTACCTGCAGGCCGGCCTGGACGAGGTGGTGGCGCAGTACGGCAGCATGGACAACTACCTGAAGGAAGGCCTGGGCCTGTCCCAGGAAACCATTTATGTGCTGCGCGGCAAGATGGTCTACTACAACAGCCTGCCCGGCACCCTGGGCCTTTCCGGCAACGCCGCCGCCGGCGCGCAGTTGCTGCAGCAACTGCAGAACACCAGCCTCTCCGGCGCCTACAGCGCCTACAACTACTACCTGCAATCGGCCATCGACGCCGGCAGCCTCGGCGGCGTCGAAGCCACCGTCGGCGGCCAGGTGCACGCCGATGCGGCCAGCTACCTGCTGCGCCAGGACGCGCTGATCGACAGGGCCGCCGCGCCCTTCGCCAGCGGCACCGACCTCAAGGCCGGCCAGCGCCGCCTGTGGAGCACCGCCCTGGCCGGCTACCAGGGCAACGACGGCTCGGCCCGGGCGGCCAGCAGCAACGAGCACAGCCAGGGCCTGATGATCGGCCTGACCCAGCGCTTCAGCGAGCAGCTCAGCGCCAACGCCGGCTTCGGCTACAGCCGCGGCAGCGTCGGCGGCGCGGGCGGCGACGTGGACACCGAGCTGACCTTCCTCCGCGCCGGCGCGCGCTTCGCCCCAGGCAGCCTGGAACGGGGCCTGTTCGTCGACGCGAACCTGAGCGCCGGCTGGCTCGACTACGACAGCAAGCGCGAGCTGGGCGGCGGCCTGGGCAGCGCCAAGGGCGACACCCACGGCACCCTCAGCGGCGGCAGCCTGGCGCTGGGCTACCGCGTCCCGGTGCGCGACGCGATCCTCGAACCGAGCCTGGGCCTGCGCATCAGCCACCTGGACCTGTCCGGCTTCCAGGAGAAAGGCAGCGAACTGGCCCTGGACGTCGACGGCATCGAGCAGACCCGTCGCAGCGCCGTCGCCAACCTGAAGGTGAGCTTCATGCCCATCGCGCTGCGCGGCGGCTGGCAACTGGCGCCGGGCCTGGACCTGGGCTACGACCACGCGCTGGGCGACTACCAGGTCGACAGCGAAGGCCACCTGCTGGGCCTGGACGTCGCCCAGCGCGCCGCCTTCGACAGCCGCGACCAGTTCAGCGGCGCGGTGAACGTCATGGCCAGCCTCGGCGACTTGAGCGTCGGCGCCGAGGTCGGCGCCCTCGCCGGCAGCGGCAGCCATGGCTACAGCGGCAGCCTCAAGGCCAGCTACCAGTTCTGACCGCCCGCCCTGCCCGGCCGGCTGGCCGGGCATCGCTAGTGGCGGATGCCCTTGCGCACCTCCGCCGGGCTCAGCCCGAAGGCGCCCTGGAAGTACTGGCAGAAGCGGCCGACGTTGCTGAAGCCCAGGCCCAGGGCGATCTCGCTGACCGAGGGCGAAGCGTCCTGCCGCAGCGCGTCGTACGCCCGCTCCAGGCGGACCTGGCGCTGGTAGGCGACGATGGAGCTGCCGACGAAGCGCCGGAAGCCCTCCTGCAGGGCGCGCAGGCTGACGTTCGTCAGCGCGGCCAGCTCACCGCCGCTGACCAGGGCGTCGGGATGCGCGCGGATGTACTCCACGGCCAGCTTCACGTGGCGCGGCGCGATCGACGGCCCCGGCCGGCGCAGCGCCTCGCTGTAGTTGTGCGGCCAGGCTTCCAGCACCGAATCCACCAGCATCTCCTGCAGGCGGGCGGGCATCAGCGCGCTGGAGGCGACCAGGGCGTCGAACTCCGCGCCGGTGGCCAGGCCGACGATGGCCTTGATCCCCTGGAAGGCCTCCACCTTCAGGTCCACCACCGGCTGGAAACGCACCGGCTGCACGACCGGCCGGCCGAGCAGCAGCGACAGCCGCCGGGCGAACAACCCGCGGCGCACCGACAGCCCATGCTGCGAGTGGCCATCGACGAAGCCCACCGAGCGCACCGCGGCCTTCTCGATGGCAAGGCCCACCTGGGGCACGCCCACGATCTGGTCCGCCTGGTTGAAGACGATGCGCCCGGCGGTGGGAAAGACGAAGGTGATCTCGTCGTCCAGGTCGGGCAGCGCGGTGAGGAAATCGCCGCGAAAGCTCAGGCGCCGGAAGCTGACGCCCTCGTAGCGCCCGTAGACGCCGGCGATGGCGACCTTGCGCTGCGGCGGCGGCAGCCCGGCATAGAGGTCGCCGAACATCCGCGTGAAAAGCGCGCCGAACTCGTCGGCGTGCATGTCCTCGGAACGGATGAGAAACGGCTTGCGCGCAGTACCTGTGTCCACCTTCATGCCCCCTCTGCCGGCAACGCCAAGGAACTGCCCGGCACGGCGGGCAGCATGCGGGGGCGCAGGGTAGCGGCCGCAGGTTACAAGCGCGTGATGCCGCGCCCTCCTCCCAAAGTCCCGCCCATCCACCGCCAAAGGCGTAGTGCCCCGCGCCGCGCCAGTGGGTAGCGTCATCGGCACCTGTCGGCTGCCAAGGCAGCATCACCCGGAGGATGGACGCATGATGGACTGGAACGCACACCGCAATCAGCTGATGGCCGGCGTGGGCGAGCTCGGGAAGCTCTCCCCGGGCACCGTCGACGGCTACCTCACCGCCAGCGGCGCCGGCCAGGAAACCGGCCACCTGGACGCCAAGACGCGCCAGCTGATCTCCCTGGCCGTGGCGGTGACCACCCGCTGCGACGGCTGCATTTCGGTACACGCCGCCGAAGCGGTGAAGGAAGGCGCCAGCAAGGCGGAAATCGCCGAGGCCCTGGGCGTGGCGGTGGCGATGAACACCGGCGCCGCCCTGGTGTACTCCACGCGGGTGCTGGCCGCGGTGGAGCAGGCGGGCGGTGTCTGAAAGGAAAATCGCGGACGGAGTCCGCTCCTGCAGGTTGACGCCGAACCTGCCGCCCACGCCGGACAGCCCCCTCTCCCTTCAGGGAGAGGGAACGGCGTAAACCTGTAGGAGCGGGCCCTGCCCGCGATTCGCGCGCAGGGCGCGCTCCTACAAGGGAATGGCGCGGGCCGGGCTACGTAGGACTCCGTCCGCGATTGCCCCGAACGGCCTAATGGGAAGACACATACACCGCCTCCCCATGCACCGGCGGAATCGCAAAACTCTCGCGCATCCGCCTGGCTTCCGCCTGGGGCGAACGGCCGAACAGCCGCTTGAACTCCCGGTTGAACTGCGAGGCGCTGGCATAGCCGACGGCATGGCTGGCGGCCTGCGCCGTCATGCCCTGGCGCACGATCAGCAGCCGGGCCTGGTGCAGGCGCGTGCACTTCACGTACTGCATGGGCGAGGTCTGGGTGATCGCCTTGAAGTGGCTGTGGAACGACGGAACGCTCATGCCGGCTTCGTCGGCAAGCTGCGGCAGATCGAGCGGCTGCGCGTAATCGGCGTGGATGCGCCGCAGCGCCCTGGCGATCCTGCCGAAGCGCCCCTGCATGGCCAGCGCCGCGCGCATGGCATTGCCCTGGGCGCCGGTCAGCACTCGGAAATACAGCTCGCGCAGCAGGGCGGGGCCGAGAACCCTCGCCTCCAGGGGGTCGTTCAGCGCCGCCAGAAAGCGCAGGACGGAAGCGGCCAGCGCCTCGTCCATGGGGCTGGACATCATGCTCCGCGGCGCATCCTCCGGCGCGGGTGCCCGCTGCTGGTCGATCTGGATCATCAGTTCGGCGGCGAGTTGGAAATCCAGGTGCATGTAGAGGGCCAGCAGCGGGCGTTCGGCCGTCGCGTCCGTTTCCATGGTGAAGGGCACGGGCACCGCGACGGCCAGGTAATGCTGCTCGTCGTACACATAGACCTGGTCGCCGAAGTACCCGCGCTTGCAGCCCTGGCAGACGATCACGATACCGGGGTCGTAGAGCACCGGCGTCCGGGCCAGCGGGCGATCCGACCTGAGGATGCGCACGCTGGCCAGGGACGTGAGGTTGTATCCCTCGTTGGGGGCCAGCGCCTCCAGCAGGGCGACCATGCGCGCCCGGTTGCGGTCGGATGCAATGCTGCTCATAGAATCAGGCAATGAAGTCAGAAGATGAGGTCTCTCAAGCGGGCCGAATGGTGAGTATTGTGCACTCATTCCCCCTGCAATGGAGCCATCGCCATGTCATCTTCCAAAACCTTGCTGATCACCGGCGCCAGCAGCGGCTTCGGGCTCGCCCTCGCCCAGGAGGCACTGGCCGACGGGCACCGCGTGGTGGGCACGGTGCGTACCGCGCAGGCAAAGGCCGCGCTCGAAGCGCTGGCCCCCGGCCGGGCAACGGGCCGCCTGCTGGACGTGACCGACTTCGCGGCCATCGAGCCGATGGTCGCCGAGGTCGAAAGCACCCTCGGCCCGCTGGACGTCCTGGTGAACAGCGCCGGGTACGGCCACGAAGGCATCCTCGAAGAGTCTCCGCTGTCGGAGATGCGCCGGCAGTTCGAGGTGAACGTGTTCGGCGCCGTGGCGATGATGAAGGCCGTGCTGCCCTACATGCGCCAGCGCCGCCGCGGCCACATCCTGAACATCACCTCCATGGGCGGCTTCATCACCATGCCCGGCATCGCCTACTACTGCGGCAGCAAGTTCGCGCTGGAGGGCATATCAGAAGTGGTGGGCAAGGAAGTCGAAGGCTTCGGCATCGCCGTGACCGCGGTCGCGCCCGGCTCCTTCCGCACTGACTGGGCCGGCCGCTCCATGGTGCGAAGCCCCCGCAGCATCGCCGACTACGATGCCCTCTTCGACCCCGTCCGCCAGGCGCGGCAGGAAAAAAGCGGCAAGCAGCTCGGCGACCCGAAGAAGGCGGCGCGCGCCATGCTGGAAGCGATCGGCTCGGCGAATCCCCCGGCCCACCTGCTGCTGGGCAGCGACGCCCTCGGCCTGGTGCGCCAGAAACTGGGGGCGCTGGAAGAGGAAATAGCGGCCTGGGAAACCACCACCCGTTCCACGGATGGATAAGGCGTAGGCCTGTCCGCGATTGGATTCACCGGCCACGCCGGACACAGCCCCCTGTAGGAGCGCGCCCTGCGCGCGAATCGCGGGCAGGGCCCGCGCCTACCGGCCGACCACCTGGGCCTTCTCCCGCGCCAGCTCGTACAACTGCCGCGCCTCGCCCACCAGCGGCACCAGGGCGGAGGCCAGGCGCGACGTCTCGTGCATCAGCACGTCGCCAACGTCATGCACTTCCAGCACCCGCAACAGGTCCTCCAGCGCATTCAGCCGGCGTTCGGCCACATCGTAGATATGTTCCGCCGACGCGGCGGTATCGACATAGAGCACGCCCTCGGACGCCTGGGCCTGCAACGCAACCAGCCTGCGATCAGCCATGGCGCACCTCCCGGAGGAAGGCGAAGGACGGATGGGACAACGGGGGATACACGACAGACACGAAGTGATACGGCATTTCCATTGCTCCTTGTATGGAGGAAGGAGCCGCCAACCCGGGAATGGGTGGCGGATCGTGCGGGGTCGCAGTACCGGCGAGAGAAGCAAGAACCGGCCAGACCGAAGCCCGCCCCGCACGACCCGCCATAACTGCATCTCGCAGCAGGCAAGAAAAGGCGCCTGTGCAAGGTGCGTCGGCGCTTCGTGCACTCCTCTACTCGACCGGACTGCGATCCGGGCCACGGGATTGACCGTGGCGGGAAGGGAATCTAGCGAGGGGGCTTATAGGCCCACAAGGGAGGATGTGGGTGGGAAATTTCGCTGTTCATGATCGCTGCGGCGCCTTCGTAGAGCCTCTCGATATTGCTCGACATTGTCGCCGTTGCTGTAAGGATGTTTTGCACACCTCGGCGCTGTTCCCCCTGAAAGGACGATGAAAGTATTGCCCCATCAAAAGACAAACGACTCCACCTCATGACGGCGAGACCTTTCAGCACAAGAAGGACGTGAGCATGCGACTTCCTTTGTTTCTTCTGACGCTTCTGGTTACCACGGCTTCGTTTGCCGAGGAATCCAGCAAGATCACCGAATTGAAAGCAAAATGCGCGAAGGAAGCCAGTTCGATGTTCCGCGCGAACAACGGAACACCGTCCTGTGACCGACTGGACAGGGCCCTTCGCGAGGACAAGCAGAAAAAGGGAGCGACTAGTTACCAATGGAACGGTAGCGCTGGCAAGTATTGCTATTACAACGATGCAGGTGAGGTTGTTTCCTGTCCCTGAACTTAATGTTTCCGCGCAAAACAGGCTCTGCGGACAGAGTCAGAGTGCCAAAGCCAAGCGAATCTTTCCGGCCAATAGTGGACACTCTAGAAGAAACGGCAACTACATCACCGGCACCAACCCTCTATCTGGTACACCGACAGCTTGGCTTTCTCCTGCAACCAAAGTAACCGTGGAAAAGACACCAGTTCATTAGCGAAGCGGTCGAACCTCTCCATGAAGGGCCTGCCTGGCCACCAGATGTGGGAGTCGGCGTAGGAACCGGAACCATTCAACAGCATGGCCAGCACGTAATCGAACGTCTTAAACGCGATGAAATGCCCGAACTCCTGGTTCAACCTCTCACCGGTCATATCCTCGATGATATGAAGCTCTCTGCCGCTCTCGGTCTCCATGAACAGGTATTCAGCATTGGCAGATACTTCCCTGGATGCTTCCTCGGCATCCAGAACAACCTTGTAGAGGTCATTCAAGCGGAAATCACCATGAGTGAACTTGCTCAGCAAGCGGTAGAACTGTTCATACTCCACCTCCCACCCCAGAGCCTTCATCGTTCTTTGAGCCTTCTGCTCATGATCCAGGTAGGCCACTCGCCTATCTTCTGGTTTCTGGCATAACCAGCAGAAGGAAGCCACAAGGTCAATCGTGGTCCTGAGTGTCGAGAATGCGGGGCGTATCAGGCCATTCGCAGTCAGCAACTGGATCGCTGAAACGTTCTCGATCAGCATCTCAGTAGTCCGCTTGAAGATGATGTCTCCATCATGCAGCCCATTCAGGGCCTCACCCGTCATCTCAGTGCCTTGAGCGGAACGCAGCATCGCCTCGGCAATCGCGAAGAAGTCCTTCGCCTCCAACATACTCGCCTCCCAGCAGCTATGGCTTCGCGTTGAGAACACCCTTGTGCGTAACGACGGCGGAAGCCGTTACCAGCGCACGACAGCTTTATGACTCAGAGCGACACTCGAGAAATGGACTGATTGCTGCCGAAGCCGACCGGTCAGCATCTCAATCCCGGACCGTCAGAGATTGCTCGTAGAGCGTCGTCATTGTTTGCCAGGTTTGGCTGTCGGCGGGAATCAAATGTTCGATGCGCAAGGACGCAACGGTAATGTCGAGGGGCATGCCGAAGGTGGTGAAAGTCGACAGGAACGCCAATTCCCCCCATGTAGAGCGAATCCGCGTCAGCGCTACCGGCGATGAATCGACACCTATCGATGGGCCCATTGGGCTGGGGATGTCTCGCAAAAGACGAGCGAGATCGGAATTGTTCACTGCCTCCCGGCGGGCTCTTTGCCAGGCGATAGCCCTGACCTCGGCTGCATTGACCAAATGATCACCCAGGCCACCAGGGCGAAGCAGCGTCTCCAGCAGATTAATCCCTGAGTCACCTATCACTGGTACCCCGAGCATCCCGAGCAGCAATCCTGCACTGGCGTTAGCAGCGACGATGTCCCAGTTGCTGGTGAGGACAATCGCCGGAGCTGGATTGTTGGCCTGCAAGATGTGATCGATAGCGCCATGCACCATCGCCATTGGCTGCGCATCCAGTGAGGACGTCGCATAGCGAGGAGCATAACCAGCCGCCAGGAACACTTCGTTGCACTGCTCCAGTGGTACGTCAAGAACCGATAGGAGAGCGTGCAAGGTGGTGGGGCTCGCTTTGGCGCGGCCCGTTTCGATGCAACTGAGGTGGCGTTGAGAAATGCCGGCGATGAGCGAAAGATCAAGCTGACTCAATCCGGCCTGCTGCCGGAACCGGCGAAGGTAGGTGCCAGCTGATGTGGCTGACATCAGAGGGGTCCGATGGAAATGGCGGCTACTCATGCTTCAACTCTGGCTGTCCATGCGAAAAGCGTCCATGACCTGTCAGGTCATTGAGAGGCGGAAAACCATACCACTATCTTGCCGGGGTGACTTGTCCAGGAGAAAAAGATGAGAGGCCCCTGCATCGCGCTCGCCGTATTGATCGGTTTTGCGCTCTACACCGGCTGGACCTTGTTGATCACAGATCAGACGCTCCTTGCGTTTGGCATTGAACTGATGTCTCAGCCAGACACCGCCCAGGTTGTTATCGACCTATATGTAATGGCTGCGCTTGCTTGCGTGTGGATGTATCAGGATGCCCGCTCGCGAGGACGTTCATTACTTGAGACGCTCCCGTACCTAATAGTCACGGCAGTCTTCGTTTCAATAGGCCCGCTTCTGTACATCGTCATCAAAGGCTTCGCGATTAAGAGGGAAAACTGAATAGCTACATCTACTGCCGATCCGAAACGAATATCAGACTCAGGCCTACGTCCAATCCCCCCATGCGAGCGGGCTACCTTGGCTTGGACGCAGGCCCAGACCGAGCTAGCGGTCAGTAATCCCAGAAGGCCGCAATCCAACGGAAGGCATCGCCGTCGACGGCCACCCGGCCAACGGAGGGGAACGGCAGGTGCGTGGCCACCAGCAGCTCGCCGCTGGCCGCCGCCTCCTGCAGAAGGCGGACGCGCACGCGCACCGATTCCTCGGGGTCGTGCTCGAAGCCGTTGTGCCAGTCGGGGTGGTCGAAGGCCACCGGGAACAGGGCGTCGCCGGCGAAGGTCAGGCGCTCGCCGGCGGACGTGACATGGACCACGCTGTGCCCCGGCGTGTGGCCGCCGGTGAGCCTGGCGACCACGCCCGGCGCCACCTCGTGTTCATTCTCGAAGGTGTGCAGTTTATCGCGGTATGCCTTCATGAACTGTTCGGCGGTCGAGCGCAGGACGTCCGGCACCGGTGCCGGCATGGAAGTGAGGGAGAAATCGGGCGCCGCCCAGAACGCCACCTCGGTGGCCGCGACGTGGATGCGCACATCCGGGCGCAGACGGTTCTTCACTTCGTCGACGAGCAACCCGCCGATATGGTCCATGTGCATGTGGGTGATCACCACGTCGGTCACCGATGCCAGGTCGATACCGGCCGCCTCCAGGCGCCGGGGGAACTGCCCGGCCCGCGGGAAGCCGGGGAACTGCCCACCCAGGCCGGCGTCGACGAGTATGGTCTGCTCGCCGCTGCGCACCACCAGTACGTTCAGCGCCCAGTCGAACGCCTCCGGGCCCAGGAACATGTCCCTGAACCAGGCTGCGCGGGCGGCCGGGTCGGCATTGGTGGACATGGTCGCGGTCGGCAGCGGCAATACCCCGTCGCTGACCACCAGCACGTCGATCTCGCCAACCCGCAGCGCATAGCGCGAAGGCACCAACTCCTCCCTCGTCTGGTGTTGTGCATTCTTTTGGGTGGAATTCTTTTGAAAGGAATAGTTCAGATGCATGTTCATGACGTTTCCTCGGAAGAAGTGGCCAATAACCTGGAAGTCGTTCCTTCGGGCTCGACTGGGCGGTAGGCGAGAGCCGAAATGCAGGGCCGTTGCAGCGAATCGTCCGCTGTGAATCCATGCTATTGGCGGGTACTTCCTGGCGCACTTCTCCATCGGGACGGCAGGGCTATACCTCTGTGGCGGGGGTATATACGAAGGTATTTCTATCAGTAGCCCAGCCCCGTCAGTATCGCCCCCACCGACTTGGCGGCCGGGCGCCCGTAGAAGGCCAGCAGGCGGTCGGCGCGGTTGGTGAAGAAGCCGTCCACGCCGGCCTCGGACAGGCGCTTGAAGTCCACGTCGGAATCCACCGCATAGGCGTGGATGAACAGGCCGCGCTGGTGGGTCAGCTGGTTCATCCAGGGTTTCACCAGGTCCATGTAGCTCTGCTCGCCGCGCTCGCTGAGGGTGGCCGAGGGGCCGGTGCCAGCGGCGCCGTGGGCCTTGGCCCAGTCGATCCAGGCGCTGAACTCTTCCTTGGATTTCACTTGCCGGGCGGCGTAGAAGGTGGCCTTGTCCGGAGCGCCGGAGTCCTTGAAGGTCACCTCCGAGCGCGGCGCCATGTAGCCATCGCCCACCCACAGCAGCAGCACCTTGGGCACCTGCGGCATGCTCTTTTGCAGCAGTTCCAGGCTGCCTTTCTCGAAGGTCTGCAGCACCACGCCGCCGCGGGCCAGGCTTTGCGGGCTGAGCCAGCCCCGTCTTTGCAGGGCCTTGCGCAGGTCTTCCTCGATGCCAGGGAACTGCGCCGGGCCCTTGGTTTCCAGGTACAGGCCGGGCTTGTGGGCGCCGCCTTCGGCGATGTCGATCAGCTCGTCCAGGGTGAGTATCCGCAGACCGGCGAACTTCGCCCGGGCGCGTTCGGGGTAGGCCTGGTTGAACCAGCTGCCGGCGTCCAGGCGCTTGAGTTCGGCGAGGGTGAAGCTGCTGACCGGGTCCTTGGCCCGCGCGGGGAAGACCTCGGCGACGTTGGTGGTGCGTTCCAGGGTGTCGTCGTGCAGGGCGATCAGCACGCCGTCACGAGTGCGCTGCAGGTCGGCCTCCAGGTAGTCGGCGCCCAGTTCGCGGGCCGCCAGGTAGGCCGGGGCGGTTTCCTCCGGGGCGTCGTGGGAGGCGCCGCGGTGGGCGATCACCGTCGGCCAGGGGATGCCGGCCCTGGCGCTCAGGGCCTGGCCGGGGTGTCCCGCGGCGGCGCCGGCGAAGCTGGTGGCGAGCAGGCCGGCGAGGCCGAGGGTCTTGAGCAAGGTATGGCGCATGGTCGAGGTCCTTCTGCGGTTCAGGGTGAGCCCCGCGCGAGTCGGGTGGCTGGCGCCAGTCTGCCGGGGCCGTGTTGCCGGAAGACGGCCGGCGGGTTACCCGGCCAGTGCTGCGGCGCTGCGCAGGTAGTAGGCCACCTGGCGCGCCTCGACGTCATCGGGCGTGCGCAGCTTGATGTGCCGCCGCTGCTTGCCGCTCCCCTCCAGCACCCCGTGGGGGTCATCCAGGCTGGCACCCTGGCTGAGTTCCAGCGTGACGTGACCCGCATAGGCGAAGACGCCGCCGAAGGGCCGTGCCCGGGAGAACAGTACGCCGCCGTACTTCACTTCGTCGTGGACATCGGGGGCCACCGCCAATGCCAGTTCACGTACCCGGCAGAGCAGCCGGAAGTTCGTCTCGCTGACCAGGCGCACGTCCTGCAGCAGCCTGTCGACGGCGCCAGCCTGTTTCTCGTAGCGCACGTCACGGGCATCGAGGCTGGCCACCTTTCGCCAGCCCTGGCGCTGGTAGAAGGCGTTGGCGCGGATGCCGTCCGAGCCGTCGGTGACCAGCCAGATGCGCGCATGCTCGCGGAACAGGCTCGTCTCGGCCGTCGCCAGCAGCAGGCGCCCTACCCCGCGGCCTTCGTATTCCGGGCGAACGAACAGGGCGAAGACTTCCCCTGCCGTCCCGTCCACCATGGCGAAGCCCGCGGCCACCCCATCCGCCTCGGCCAGCCAGCAGCATGGGCCGAGGCGGATGGCCTCGGCCACGCTGGCCGGGGTGATGCCCAGTTCGGCCAACTGCTCGTGGGACAGGTGGTTCTGGCGCACGCTGGTGCGGATGGCGAACAGGGTCGCCACGTCCGTCTCGGTGGCGGGGCGAATATGGATCATCTTCGAGGCTCCGGCCTTTGCATGGGTTGTCGAGCATAGGCCTCCCGCCCTGGGCCTTGAGGAGGAAGGTGTATCGGGAAGTTAGCCGAGGTTCCGGGAATGGGAGCAATCCGCCTCATCCGCGATAAGGCCTGGCACCGGCCTGGCGGCCGGATCGCGACGTTTCAGGCGAGCACGGCTCGCTCCTACAATTCACCCACCTCCGAGCCCACCTGTAGGAGCGCTCCTACAGGGGAGGGATGGTTGTGTACGCCGCCCTACCCCACCTCCAGGCTATAACCCACCCCGTACACCGAGCGGATCGGGTCGTGCCCCGGCGCCACCGCCGCCAGCTTGCGCCGCAGGTTCTTCACGTGGCTGTCGACGGTGCGGTCGGCGACCACGCGGTGGTCCTGGTAGATGTGGTTCATCAGCTGGTCGCGGGACAGCACCTGGCCGGGGCGTGCGGCCAGGGCGACGAGCATGCGGAACTCCACCGGCGTGAGGTCCAGCGCCACGCCCAGGTAGCGCGCCTGGAAGGCCCGCGGGTCCAGTTCCAGGCCCGGGTTCGGCGCCTGGGCGCCGCTGCGCCGCAGCACGGCCTTGACCCGCGCCACCAGTTCGCGGGGAGAGAAGGGTTTGCAGATGTAGTCGTCGGCGCCCAGTTCCAGGCCCAGCAGGCGGTCGATTTCCTCTACGCGCGCGGTCATCATGATCAGCGGCATGCGGCTGAAGCCGCGCAGTTCGCGGCAGATGTCCAGGCCGTCGCGGCCGGGCAGCATCAGGTCGAGCAACAGCAGGTCGTAGGCCTTGCCGCGCAGCGCCGGGATCACCGCGTTGCCGTCGGCCAGGTGCGCCACGTCGTAGCCGGCGGCGCGCAGGTAGTCGCCCACCAGCGCGGCCAGCTTGGGTTCGTCTTCCACCAGCAGGATCTCGCCCTGGCTCATTGCGCGTCTCCCGCCAGCGGCAGTTCCAGTGTCATCAGCAGCCCTCCCAGGCTGGAAGCCCGGGCGCTCAGGCGCCCGCCGTGCACCTCGGCGATGCCGCGGCAGATCGCCAGGCCCAGGCCGGTGCCGC
Organism: Pseudomonas delhiensis; assembly: GCF_900187975.1. Taxonomy (GTDB): domain Bacteria; phylum Pseudomonadota; class Gammaproteobacteria; order Pseudomonadales; family Pseudomonadaceae; genus Pseudomonas; species Pseudomonas delhiensis. The sequence goes on from NZ_FZPC01000016.1 coordinate 156,594, forward strand.
CGCTGGCGCGGTTGCGCGAGCGCTCGGCGCGGTAGAAGCGCTCGAACAGGCGTTCCAGCGCCGCCGCATCCACGCCCGGCGCGGAATCCTCGCACTGTACCAGCACCCGTTCGCCCTCGCGCAGCGCGCGCAGCACCGTGCGGCCGCCAGGGTCGGTGTAGCGCCGGCTGTTCTCCAGCAGGTTGTGCAGCAGTTGGCCCAGGCGCGACTCGTCGCCCAGCACCCACAGCGGTTCGTCCGGCAGCTCCAGGTCCAGGCCCAGGCCGCGTTCGGCGAAGCTGGCGCGGAAGGCGTCGGCCACCACCGGCAGCAGCACCCGCAGGTCGATGCGCTCGCGGCGGTAGGTGGGCCCGCCGACCTCGGCCAGGGACAGGTCGAAGAGGTCCTCCACCAGCTTGGTCAGCGCCCCCACCTCGGCCTGCAGCGAGCGTACGGCGGTGCCGTCCAGGGGACGGATGCCGTCCTCCATGGCTTCCAGCTCGGCGCGCATCACCGCCAGCGGGGTGCGCAGCTCGTGGGAGATGTCGGCCATGAAGTCGCGGCGCAGGCGTTCGTTGCTGGCCAGGGTGGCGGCCATGCGGTTGAAGTCGGCGGCCAGCTGGCCGGCCTCGTCGGCCGAGCGCACCGGCAGTTGGATGGCGTAGTCGCCGGCGGCCAGGCGGTGGGTGGCGCCGGCCACCTGGCGAATGGGCCGCAGCAGGCTGCGGGTCAGCCACCAGGCGATCACCGCGGTGGCCAGCAGGCAGGCCAGGCCGATGAGCAGGCTGGAGCGCAGCTGGTTGAGCTGGAAGCGCCGGTCGCCGACGCTGGTCACCGACTGCAGCGGCGCCAGAGCCATCCAGCCGACCACCCGGCCCTGGTGGTGGATCGGCCGCAGGAGCATCTCCGCCGGCGGGGCGTTGTAGCCGATGATCAGGCGCTGCGCCTCGTCCAGCAGGGCGAAGCGGACGAAGGCGCCGGTGAGGTCGGAGACGGTCAGGTGGCTGGGGTCGAAGTCGCGGTCCTGCTCCACCTTCTCGGGGCGCAGCATGTCGAACCACTGGTCGCGGTCGCTGCGGATGAAGTCCCAGCTGCCGTGGGTGGCGAAGGCCCGCTCGGCGCGCGGGACGATGAGCTCCATGCGCTCCTCGGCCTGCTGGTTGAGGTAGCCGAGGAAGCCGTACCTCAGGCTCAGGTAGGCGGCGAAGACCATGCCCAGCACGGCGAAGGCGCAGACCGCCAGCATGGCCAGGAAGAACTTGCTGGAAAGGCTGATTTTCATGGCACCGCCGCGCCGCTGTCGGGATGCCGCCATTGAAGCGCGGCCCCCGCGGTCCTTCAAGGCGCGGCGGGCAATCTCCCATATTTCTGCACATTGCCTGCACATTCGCCGAGCACCCTGGACACTGAATCCAACCCAGGATCGGAGTCCCGGATGCCCTCGCTCGTACCCCCGCTTTCCACCCTGGCCCGCGCCCTGCTGCTGGGCGCCGGCCTGCTCGCCCTGGGCGGCTGCCTCGACGACCGGGCGGCCCCGCCGCAGCCCGACCTGCAGGAGGTCGGCGTCTACCGGGTGCGCAGCGCGCCCCAGGCGCTCAGCCTCACCCTGCCCGGCCGCGCCAGCGCGCACCTGGTGGCGGAGATCCGCCCGCAGGTCGGCGGCATCATCCAGAAACGGCTGTTCGAGGAAGGCCAGACGGTGAAGGCCGGCCAGGCGCTGTACCAGATCGACCCGCAGCCCTACGAGGCCGCCCTGGCCCAGGCCGAGGCCAGCGTCACCTCGGCCCGCGCCACGCTGAAGGCGGCCGAGCTCAAGGCCCGGCGCGACGCCCGGCTGGTGAAGATCGACGCCATCAGCGCGGAAGACAACGAGAGCGCCCAGGCCGCCCTGCTGGAGGCCCGCGCCAGCCTGCAGTCGGCCCAGGCGTCGCTGAAGACGGCGCGCATCAACCTGGGCTACACGCGGATAGACGCGCCCATCTCCGGGCGCACCGCCACCTCCTCGGTCACCCCCGGCGCGCTGGTCACCGCCGAGCAGACCAGCGCCCTGACCACCGTGCAGCAACTGGACCCGATCTACGTCGACTTCACCCAGCCCAGCGCCACCCTGCTGCGCCTCAAGCGCGAGCTGGCCGAGGGCAAGCTCGCCCCCGCCGACGACAAGGACGCCACGCGCATCAGCCTGGAGCTGGAGGACGGCAGCCGCTACGCCCACGAAGGCACCCTGACCTTCAACGGCGTGAGCGTCGACGAGGGCACCGGCAGCGTGACCCTGCGCGCCCTGGTGCCCAACCCCGAGGGCCTGTTGCTGCCGGGCATGTACCTGAAGGCGACGCTGCAGGAAGGCGTGCAGCAGGACGCCATCCTGGTGCCGCAGCAGGGCGTGGCCCGCGACGAGCGCGGCGAGGCCACCGCCCTGGTGGTGGTCGACGGCAAGGTGGAGCAGCGCCAGCTGAGCCTGGCCCGCGCGGTGGGCAACCGCTGGTGGGTCGGCCAGGGTCTGAAGGAGGGCGACCAGCTCATCGTCCAGGGCACGCAGAAGGTTCGCGTCGGCCAGCAGGTGAAGGTACTGGACGCGCAGCTCAGCGCGCAGAACGACGCACGCGACTGAGGGCACGCCATGGCACGTTTCTTCATCGACCGCCCCATCTTCGCCTGGGTCATCGCCATCCTGGTGATGCTCGGCGGCGCCATGGCCATCGTCCAGCTGCCGCTGGCGCAGTACCCCGACATCGCGCCGCCGCAGATCACCCTCAACGCCACCTACACCGGCGCCTCGGCCAAGACCATGGAGGACTCGGTGACCCAGGTCATCGAGCAGCAGATGACCGGCCTGGACGGCCTCACCTACATGTCCTCCAGCAGCAGCTCGGCGGGCAGCGCCAGCATCACCCTGACCTTCGAGGCCGGCACCGACGTCAACACCGCGCAGATGCTGGTGCAGACCAAGCTGGAGCAGGCCAAGGCGCGGCTGCCCGACGCGGTGCAGCAGCAGGGCATCGAGATCCGCAACTCCTCCAGCGACTTCCTGATCATCCTCTCGCTGGTCTCCGACAACCCCGAGGTCAGCGCCACCGACATCAGCGATTTCATTTCCAGCACGCTGTACGACCAGATCAGCCGGGTCGACGGCGTCGGCCAGGTGACCACCCTGGGCTCCAGCTACGCCATGCGCATCTGGCTCGACCCGGACAGGCTCAAGCAGTACGCGCTGATGCCCTCGGACATCAGCAGCGCCCTGCAGGCGCAGAACGTCGACACCTCCGCCGGCCAGCTCGGCGCCCTCCCCGCGCGGCCCGGCCAGCAGCTCAACGCCACCATCAGCGCGCGCAGCAAGCTGCAGACCGCCGCGCAGTTCCGCGACCTGGTGCTCAAGCACGCCAGCAACGGCGCCGTGGTGACCCTGGCCGACGTGGCCCGGGTGGAGCTGGGCAGCGAAAGCTATGACGTGGTGGCCGAGCACAACGGCCGGCAGTCCGGCGGCATGGCGGTGAGCCTGGCCAGCGGCGCCAATGCGCTGGACGTCTCCGAAGCGGTGCAGGCGAAGATGGCCGAGCTGGAGAAGTTCTTCCCCAGCAGGCTGCAACTGCACACCGAGGTGGCGTACAACACCGCGCCCTTCGTGAAGATATCCATCGAGGAAGTGGTCATGACGCTGTTCGAGGCCATCGCCCTCGTCGTGCTGATCATGTACCTGTTCCTGCAGAACTGGCGCGCCACCCTGATCCCGGCCGTCGCCGTGCCGGTGGTGCTGCTGGGCACCTTCGGCGTGCTCTCGCTGATGGGCTACTCGATCAATACCCTGACGATGTTCGGCATGGTCCTGGCCATCGGCCTGCTGGTGGACGACGCCATCGTGGTGGTGGAGAACGTCGAGCGGATCATCGCCGAGAAGGGCCTGTCGCCCCGCGAGGCCACGCGCGAATCCATGGGCGAGATCAGCGGCGCGCTGGTCGGCATCGCCGTGGTGCTCTCGGCGGTGTTCGTGCCCATGGCCTTCTTCGGCGGCTCCACCGGCGTCATCTACCGGCAGTTCTCGGTGACCATGGTCGCCGCCATGGCGCTCTCGGTGCTGGTGGCCATGACGCTCACCCCGGCGCTGTGCGCCACCGTGCTCAAGCCGGGCAAGGCGCATGGCGGGGAGCGCCGCGGCTTCTTCGGCGGGTTCAACCGCACCTTCGAGCGCGGCTCGCAGAGCTACCGGCGCGGCGTCAGGGCGGTGCTGGCGCGCCCGCTGCGCGCCCTGCTGGTGTACGCGCTGGTGCTGGGCGGCGTGGCGCTGCTGTTCCACAAGCTGCCCACCGCGTTCCTCCCCGACGAGGACCAGGGCATGCTGATGATGCAGATGACCCTGCCGGTGGGCGGCACCGACGAACGCCTGCAGGCGGTGACCCGGCAGGTGCGGGAATACATGCTCGCGCAGCCGGAGGTGGCCTCGATCCTCACCGTGCGCGGCCTGGGCAACGGCGGCAACGCGCAGAACTCCGGGCGCGCCTTCGTCAAGCTCAAGGACTGGTCCGAGCGCCGCGGCGAGGAGCACGGCGCCGCGGCGGTGGCGCGCCGGGCCAACATGGCGCTGATGAAGATCCTCGACGCCAACGTCTTCGTCATGTCCCCGCCGGCCATCATGGGCCTGGGCGAAAGCTCCGGCTTCGACGTGCAGCTGCAGGACCTCGGCGGCCTCGGCCACGCCGAGCTGCTCAAGGCCCGCGACAGGTTCCTCGAACTGGCGGGCAAGGACCCGCGCCTGGCCAACGTGCGAGCCCAGGGCCTGGAGGACACCCCGCAACTCGACATCGCCATCGACGACCGCAAGGCCGGCGCCATGGGCGTGTCCTCCAGCGACATCAACGACACCCTCAGCGTGGCCCTGGGCGGCAGCTACGTGAACGACTTCCTCGACGCCGGCCGGGTGAAGAAGGTCTACCTGCAGGGCGACGTCGACAAGCGCATGCAGGCCGAGGACATCGGCGACTGGTACGTGCGCAACAGCGACGACGCCATGGTGCCGATGTCCTCGTTCGTCAGCACCCGCTGGAGCACCGCCTCGCCGCTGCTGGAGCGCTACAACGGCTTCGGCGCCTACGAGCTGGTGGGCGAGCCGGCGGCCGGGGTCAGCTCCGGCGTGGCCATGGCGGCGGTGGAAGAGATCATGGCGCAGCTGCCCGAGGGCATCGGCTACGCCTGGACCGGGCAGTCCTACCAGGAACGCCTGGCCGGCAACCAGGCGCCGCTGCTCTATGCCATCTCCATCCTGTTCGTGTTCCTGTGCCTGGCGGCGCTGTACGAAAGCTGGTCGGTGCCCTTCGCGGTGATGCTGGTGGTGCCGCTGGGCATCCTCGGCGCGCTGCTGCTGACCGGCGTGCGCGGGCTGTCCAACGACGTCTACTTCCAGGTCGGCCTGCTGACCACCGTGGGCCTGGCGGCGAAGAACGCCATCCTCATCGTCGAGTTCGCCAAGGAGAACCTCGAACGCGGCCAGGACCTGCTCGCGGCGACCCTCGAAGCCGTGCGCGTGCGCCTGCGCCCGGTGCTGATGACCTCGCTGGCGTTCATCCTCGGCGTGCTGCCGCTGGCCCTGAGCAGCGGCGCCGGCGCCGGCGGGCGCCAGGCCATCGGCACCGGCGTGCTCGGCGGCATGCTCGCTGCCACGCTGCTGGGCCTGTTCTTCATCCCCCTGTTCTACGTGCTGGTGCAACGCCTGGCCGGGCGCCTGGCCGCCGCCAACCATGCCGCCAGCGCGCAAGGAGAAGCCTGATGCGCCTTACGCCTCTACCCCTGGTTCTCGTGCTGGCCCTGGGCGGCTGCGTGAACCTCGCCCCGGACTACCAGCGCCCCGAGGCGCCGGTGGCCGCCCAGTGGCCCGGCGCCACCGCGGCCGGCCAGGCCAGCGCCGACATCGCCTGGCGCGAGCTGTTCGTCGACACCCGCCTGCGCGACACCGTGGCCCGCGCCCTGGCCAACAACCGCGACCTGCGGGTGGCCGCGTTGAACGTCAAGTACCAGCAGGCGCAGTACCGCATCCAGCGCGCCGAGCTGTTCCCGACGCTTTCCGCCACCGCCGACGGCACCCGCCAGCGCGGCGTGGCCGAAGGCAGCGGCAACACGGTCAGCAGCCAGTACAGCGTCGGCCTGGGGGTGAGCAGCTACGAGCTGGACCTGTTCGGCCGCCTGGGCAACCTCAAGGACGCCGCCCTGGAGGACTACCTGTCCCTGGAGCAGACCCGCCGCAGCACCCAGATCAGCCTGGTGGCGGAAGTCGCCAGCGCCTGGATGACCCTGGCCGCCGACCGGCAACTGCTCGAGCTGGCCCGCGACACCTACGCCAGCCAGCAGAAGACCTACGCGCTGGTGCAACAGGCCCACGGCCTGGGCGGCGAGTCCGGGCTGAGCCTGGCCCAGGCGCGCAGCACGGTGGAGTCGGCCCGCGCCGACGTGGCCAACTACGCCAGCCAGGTGGAACAGGACCGCAACGCCCTGGAACTGCTGGTGGGCGAGCGCCTGGACGACAGCCTGCTGCCGGGCGACGCCAAACTGGATGTCGCCCTGCTGGTCGGCGTGCCGGCCGGCCTGCCCTCGACGCTGCTGCAACGGCGGCCGGACGTACTCGCCGCCGAGCACACGCTCAAGGCGGCCCACGCCGACATAGGCGCGGCGCGGGCGGCCTTCTTCCCCAGCGTGACGCTCACCGCCAGCGGCGGCAGCGCCAGCAGCGAGCTGTCCGGGCTGTTCAAGTCCGGCAGCCGCGCCTGGAGCTTCGCGCCCTCGATCAACCTGCCGATCTTCGACGCCGGCAGCAACCGCGCCAGCCTCGACGCCGCGAAGATCACCCGCGACATCGACGTGGCCAACTACGAGAAGACCCTGCAGACCGCCTTCAGCGAAGTGGCCGACGCCCTCTCCGTGCGCAGCCACATCAGCGAGCGGCTCGACGCCCAGCGCAGCCTGACCCAGGCCACCGACCGCAGCTACGCGCTGTCCCTGGCGCTGTACCGGCAGGGTTCGCAGAGCTTCCTCGAAGTGCTCGACGCGCAACGCTCGCTGTACTCGGCGCAGCAGACGCTGATCAGCCTGGAGCTGTCCGAGCAGGTCAACCGCGTCACCCTGTACAAGGTGCTGGGCGGCGGCTGGCAGGGCTGACGATCAGCCGCGCGCCGGCATGACTGCGTTGGAAACAGGCGAGGAATGCTCATTCAGCGGCTTCCTCGCCGGTTTCTGCCTTGTTCTGCTCCAGCTCGCGAGATCGTGAATAGCGCCCTCAGAACAGCCGCGGCAACTCGATGCGCACCAGCAGCCCGCCGCCCTCGGCGGGCTCGGCGGTGATCCGCCCGCGGTGCAGCTGCACCGCGCGGCTGGCGATGGCCAGGCCCAGGCCGAAGCCGTCCGGGCCGGCGTCGGGGCCGCGCTCGAAGGGCTCGAAGATGCGGCCCAGGCGGCTCCCGTCGACGCCCGGCCCATGGTCGCTGATGCACACCACCAGGCGTTCGCCCCCCTCCACCAGGCTCGCGCCGACGCGCACCTCTGTGCCCGCCGCGGTGTAGCGCACGGCATTACGGATGACGTTCTCGAAGGCCCGGTAGAGCAACTCCTCGTGGGCGCGACCGAGGAACGGCTGGTCGGCCACCAGGCGCACCTGGCAGCCCTTGCCCGCCGCCTCGAAACGGGCGTCCTCGACGATCTGCGCCAGCAGCTCGACGACGTCCAGCAGGCGGCGCTCGCCGTTGTCCTGGCGCGACTGCGCCCGCGCCAGGGTGAGCAGTTGCTCGATCAGCTCGTCCATGCGCCGCGACTCGCGCTCGATGCGCTCCAGCATGCCGGGCTGCCCGGGCACCTGCCGCAGCAGGCCGATGGCGGCGTTCATCCGCGTCAACGGCGAGCGCAACTCGTGGGAGATGTCGTGCAGCAGGTGCTGCTGGGCCTCCACCAGGGCCTTGAGCTGGCCGGCCATGCGATCGCAGTCCTCGGCCAGGTCGACGATCTCGTCGCGGCGCCGGCCCAGGCGCGGCCTGACGCGCACCTCGAAGCGGCCCTGGGCGACCTCGCCCATGGCCTGGCGCAACCAGGCCAGCGGCCGGGCCAGGTAGTGGCTGAGCAGCAGGGCGAAGAGCGCGCTCATCAGGGTGCCGGTGAGCAGCGGGCCGAGGGAGCGCGGCGGCGGCGCCTGGTCCAGGGAGCTGGCGGCCGAGGCGCGCAGCACCAGGCGCTGGCCGTCCTGGCTGGTGACCGCCAGCTCGAAGCGCACCGGGGCCACCGCCCGCCCGGCGAGCAGCCCGCCCCGGGCATCGTAGAGGCCCACCTGGACGTCCGGCGGCTGCGGCGACACCTCCAGCAACTGGCGCCCCGCCGCCTCGCCGAAGCGCTGCAGCAGGCGCACCTCGGTGGCCAGCAGCGAGCGCAGCGCCGGGGTGTCGCCGCGCAGCTCGTCGAACATGAAGGCGCCGGCGCCCACCAGGAAGGTCAGGCCGTTGGCCAGCCAGAAGGCCAGGAACAGCTTCCAGAACAGGCGTCCGCGCTTCATTCGACGATCAGCAGGTAGCCCATGCCGCGCACGCTCTGGATCCAGCTGCTGCCGTCGGCGCGCGGGCCGAGCTTCTGGCGGATGCTGCTGATGTGCACGTCGATGCGCCGGTCGTAGCGGGTCAGCGGGCGACCCAGGGCATTCAGCGACAGGTCCTGCTTGCCGACCAGCTGCCCGGCCTGGCGGGCCAGCACCTCCAGCAGACTGAACTCGGTGCCGGTCAGCTCCAGCGGCTGGCCGCGCCACTGCGCCTGGCGCTTGCCGGGCCAGAGCAGCAGGGCGCCGCTGCCGACCGCCTCCGGGGCGCTCTCGGCCGGCGCCTGGGGCTGCACCCGGCGCAGGATGGCGCGCAGCCGGGCGACCAGCTCGCCGGGCGAACTGGGCTTGGGCACGTAGTCGTCGGCGCCCAGCTCCAGGCCGGCGATGCGGTCGATGTTGTCGCCCCGGGCGGTGAGCAGCAGCACCGGCACCTGGCTACGCGCGCGGATGCGCCGCAGCACCTCGATGCCGGAGATGCCCGGCAGCATCACGTCCAGCACCACCAGCGCGTAGGCGCCGCCGAGGGCCTCGGCCTCGCCCTCCTCGCCGGTGCCCACGGCGGTGGCGCGGAAGCCCTCGCGGGCCAGGTACTGGCCGAGCATTTCGGTGAGTTCGCGGTCGTCGTCGACCAGCAGTACGGGAATCATGGAGGGCACGCGGTTCAAGGCCTGGAAGCCGCAATGATCCCTTCCGCCAGGCCGCCGTGTCACCGCCGCATGGGCAAACTTTACACATCTTTACCCTGGGTTAACCGCGCCGAACACAGCCCGCTCTTATCCTCATCGGCCGCCAGCCCGGGCCGGGCGGCAGCGCCCGGACGATCGCCGTGCGAGCCGTCCGCGCCCCCTGCCACCGCCTGCCTGGAAGTCACGATGCGCCCTACCCGCCTGCTGTTCCCGATCCTGCTGTTCAACGCCACCCTGGCCCATGCCGCAGGCTTCAAGATCGCCGACATCCGCGTCAACGGCCTGCAGCGGGTCTCCGCCGGCAGCGTGTTCGCCGCCCTGCCGCTGAACGTGGGCGACCAGGCCGACGACCACGCCCTGGTGGAGGCCTCGCGCTCGCTGTTCCGCACCGGTTTCTTCCAGGACATCCACCTCGGCCGCGACGGCGACGTGCTGGTGGTGGACGTGGTCGAGCGCCCCTCCATCTCCAGCATCGAGATCGAGGGCAACAAGGCCATCAGCACCGAAGACCTGATGAAGGGCCTCAAGCAGTCGGGCCTGGCCGAAGGCGAGAT